>CALXZL010000027.1 GCA_944393215.1 uncultured Alphaproteobacteria bacterium | reverse complement strand
TAGTCATGACACACCTCCAAATAATAAGATCTAAAGCCTATACTATCTATAATAAACCGTTTTTTTTTTTTTGCAACCGAAAATTAAATATGGTGCGAAAATAATATATGAATAGTCTTATTAAAAAAAAGCCTCCCGTTCGGGAGGCTTAATTAAGTTGAACATCCTTAATTGATGCTTTGACTTTCTTCCAAACTGTTTAATGTTTCAACCAACAGGCGTTTCCATATCAAATTCATATTATGGATGTTAAATTCTTTAATTTTTTCGGGGTTGTCCTTCAATCCTTCATTAGCCGGGTTATCAAAATCCGGTTCGGCTTCGGCAACTTGAGCTTCAATATCGGCAAGCTGTTGCTTTAAAATAGCTTGTTGTTCCGGTGTGAAGTTTTCTTCCAATACCTTCATAAATTCGTCTTTAAGACAAGCGTTATAGGCATTAATATCAGCATTGATACATTTTTGGTCAATGGCAATATAAGCCATCGGAATATGAATATCTTCATCATCATTTTTCTCTTGAGCAAGAAGAGGAGAGGAAGTAATTGTAAAAACAAACAGAGCAATAGAAAACCATTTCATCATGATAAAACCTTTCCGGCAAATTAAATTTAAGAAAATGATAAGATTGAAAAGAGATAGTTGCAAGAAAAATTCAATAAGATTGACAGAATAGCGCATTCAGGATAGTAAGAGGAGAAGGTTTAAGGAATAAAAATGATAGATGTCAACAACATAACCATACGCATTGGCTCCAAAACCCTACTGGAAAAAGCATCGGCACACATAGCCGAAGGCTGGAAGGTAGGAATTGTGGGTGTAAACGGCTGCGGAAAATCAACCTTGTTTCGTGTCTTAACCGGAGAATATGAGACCGAACAAGGAGAAATAAATTTTCCCAAAGAAGCCATAATTGCAACGGTAAGCCAAGAAATGAAAAATATTGAAATGGGTGTTTTGGCATATGTTCTGTCACAAGATAAGGAAAGAGAAGAATTATTAAAAAAGCTTGAAACGGCACAAGAGACCGAGTTGGGAGAAATTCACGAACGGTTAAATTTTATCGGAGCCGCTTCGGCAGAAGGCAGAGCCGCCTCAATTTTAAGCGGTTTGGGGTTTAGCAACGAGGATATGCACCGCCCGATAAAAGAATTTTCCGGAGGCTGGCGGATGCGTTTGGCATTGGCGGCAGCCTTATTTCAACCGTCAGATATTTTGCTTTTGGATGAACCGACCAACCATTTGGATTTGGAGGCGGGTATATGGCTGGAAAACCATTTGCAAAAATATAAGGGCACTTTGCTTTTAATCAGTCATGATCGTTTTATTTTAAATGATTTATGCAACCATATTATCCACTTTGAAAATAAGCAATTAAACACTTATAACGGCAATTATGATACGTTTCAGACAACAAGGGCATTACAAAGAGAAGTTCAAGCCAAACAAATTGCCAAACAAGAACAGCAAAGAAAACATCTGCAATCTTTTATAGACAGATTCCGCTACAAAGCCACAAAAGCCAAACAAGCACAGAGCCGAATAAAAATGCTGGAAAAATTGACGGTTTTACCACCGTTGAGCCATGAATATGTAAGCTCATTTATTTTTCCCGAGCCGCAAAATTTGGCATCCCCGTTAATTAAGCTGGATTCGGTCAGTGTTGGGTATGATGATTGCGTTGTCTTAAAAAATTTGAATTTAAATATCGGCAATGAAGACAGAATAGCCTTGTTAGGAGCAAACGGCAACGGCAAATCAACATTAGCCAAACTATTATCGGCAAGATTACAGCCCATGTCGGGACAAATAATAAAATCATCAAAGTTGGAAGTCGGCTATTTTGCACAACATCAATCAGAAGAGCTACCCTCTGACATGACCGCTTGCGAATATTTAAAAAGTTTAATGCCGGAAACGTCGGAAACACAAATAAGATCCCACCTGGCAGGATTCGGTTTAAGTCAGGAGAAAGCCACCACAACCATATCCAAGCTATCCGGAGGAGAAAAAGCACGTTTATTATTTGCGGTCATGAGTCGTAAATCTCCGGCATTGTTAATTTTGGATGAGCCGACCAACCATTTGGATATAGAAGGAAGAGATGCTTTATTAGATGCCTTAAATTCATATAAAGGAGCCGTTATTTTGATAACGCATGATTTGCATTTGGTTGAATTAGCGGCAGATGAATTATGGTTGGTCAAAAATCATACCTGCAAAGTTTATCAGGGAGATTTAAACGAATATAAAGAGTCATTGCTCAATGAAAAAAATACGGCAAAAAAAATTGATTCCAACCCCGCCAAGCCGGAAGTGAAAAAAAACAATTATAATGAAATCAAACAACTGGAAGCAGAAGTAAGAAAAATCGAAAAAACATTGGAAAAATTAAATGCTGAAAAGAAGAGCATGGAAGAAAAATTCATAGAAATAACCGATTCGCAAAAAATAACCGAAATGCAAAAATCATATGCAGCTCTGCAAGTCATGTTGGAAAATGCCGAAAGTTCATGGCTGGAGTTGGCAGAAAAAATACAATCTTTGAGCTGATTTAGCGCCCGCCGTTTCCGCCGCGCCCGCCGACGGCAGCGGCTTTGGCAGCCTGTTCATTTTGTTTTTGCCGCTGTTGTTGCTTTTGTTTCTGCTGTTCTTGCTCTTGTCTTCTTTTTTCTTCCTCTTCTTGTTTTTTGCGCTCTTTTTCTTGTTCTTGCCGTTCTTTTTCAAGAGCTTCTTCCTTCTCGCGTGCATTTTTGATTCGTTCTTCGCTTTCTTTTTTGCGCTCTTGTTCGTTTTTTTGTTTTTCTTGTTCGGCACGTTTTCTTTCTTGCTGTTCCTCGGTTGATCTTTGCCGTTGTTCTTCAGCTTCACGACGTCGTTGCTCTTGAATCCGACTATTTTTGGTTTTGGGAGGATTTTTGGCAGAAGCAATAATTTTTTTGACTTTTCGGAAAAATTCCAAACGGAAAGAGGTCAATACATCTCGAAAAATTTGTTTGACGGCGCTCAAACGCAACTGCTCTTTTTTTTCGGTTTGTTGGCGCAAAATTTCTTCGCGGATAAGTTTTTTAATAGCATCTTTATTTTTGCGTTCAGATTTTTTCAAGCGAGTGATAATGAGGAGCTGGAAAGCCTGTCGTTTTTCTTCACTGAGAGATAAGTCTGTTTCATCTTCCAAGAAGGCAATGGCGTCATCCACATCTTTGCGGATTTGTTCATCAATTTTTTGAAAGGCTTGACGCTTTTTTTCGGCAAAAGAAACACAAGCCGCAACAATCGTCATAATAATAAAGACGAGAAGAGCGGCAAAGAAAATATAAATTAAATATATAAATTCCGTTTTCATAAGGATATCATAGCTCAAGATGAGTTAAAATATATTGAAATTTTACAAAAATCGGCTAGAACACAAACAGGAGAGAAAAATGTCAAACAAAATATTGTTACTATCCTGTTGCGCACCATGTTCCTGTGCGGTAATAAAGAAGCTTGCGGAAGAAAAAACGGACTTTGCGGTAGTTTTTTATAATCCCAACATCAGACCATATGAAGAATATTGTAAAAGAAGGGATGAAAACGCCCGAGTTTGTCAAGAATATCAAGTTCCGTTTATTGAGTTGGAATATGATAATGAAAAATGGTGTCAAGCCACCAAGGGACTGGAATCGGAACCGGAAAGAGGTGCCCGATGCAGCATATGTTTTCATTTAAGACTAAAAAGGGTTATGGAATATGCCTCTGAACACGGATTTACGCAAGTTGGTTCGGTATTAGGGGTATCGCGCTATAAAAATTTATCACAAGTCAACGAAGCCGCAAAAAAAGCATCGGAAGAAACAGGTGTGCCCTATGTGGAAATAGAAGGCAGAAAGCATGGGATGCAAGAACTGAGACAACAATTAATTAAAGAATTGGCTTTGTATAATCAAGATTATTGCGGTTGCAAACCCCGCCCAAAAGAATCGGAAGCATAAAAAAGAATCCGAATCGGAAAAAAAGAACAAATCGAAGAGATTTGTTCTTTTTATATTAAGCTGAAACGGCTTTTTTAACGGTTCTGAGCGGCACCATATATTCGCGAGCCACTTCTTCACCGTCAAGCTCAACGACCAAGACTTCATTGACGGCTTGCAAAGGAACTTTTGCATCAGGGTTGATATTTTCAAGAATAACGGCACTTTCGCGACTCCGATAAAGCAAAATACTATTAATCCCGTCAAAGACCATACGTGGATTTTCAGGACCGCCGAGCCTCATACTGATAAGAAACATAATTTCTCCGGCGCCGTTTTGCAAAATGTTAAACTTCTTTTCTTTTTCCGTTATAACGTCATTAGCCATCATAAACCTCATAAAATATTCAATTTAGAAAACATGATAGCATATAAATATTAATAAATATACTACAAAATGAAATAAAAATTTTTTAGCATTTTAAATTTTTTATATTGACTTCGTACTAATTATCAATTATACATGGGCTCGTTGCAAACAACAAGGGTGCGTAGCTCAGCTGGTAGAGCATTTGACTTTTAATCAAAGGGTCTCGGGTTCGAATCCCGACGCGCTCACCATTTAGTAAAAAGCTCTGCAAAAGCGGAGCTTTTTTTT
>CALXZL010000026.1 GCA_944393215.1 uncultured Alphaproteobacteria bacterium | reverse complement strand
ACCAAGGGCGCGAAGATATGGGGCAAGCTTGGCTTGAACTAAAATGATACCACCGGCATTAGCCGGTGGAGTTTCATTTTTCAAAAAAATATTGACACAATAGACAAACCATGATATGTGTCTTTTTTGTAAAACGAATTATTTATTAACTTAAAATATATCATTATGAAAAAGATTTTTAAATTTTTAGCATCCAACACATTTATCGGAATTTGCATAGTTATAGTGTATACAGCCTTTTATTTCGGTGTAAGAAGATTGGAAAAACAAGTTCACGCTGTTAAGGGCGGAGTGTGTTTAACAGTTGATATCAAAGGAAGTGCGAAAAGCCCTTTCTTTTATTTGATTAACTATAAAGAAGACTATGCTGCTTCCGTGCAAACAGCAATAAATGTGCATTCTTTTGATGTTGTTTTGAACAATCCGGCCGCCATTACGGCCTATGCTGATTCTATATTCTATCAAAAAACCGGCATTAAGACTTCGGCTTTGATAGAAATAACTTTGCCCGAAGATGTAGAAAAAGCCATGAAGGCAAATAAAATTGCCGAATTGGAATTTCAGACTTTGCGCTACCAAATCGCAAGGGATAGCTTGATTTCCGTTGCCGCAAAAAATGATTCTCACGGCTACACGGCTGAAGCCGAACGGCTGGAAAATCGTCGCGACCAGCGTTTTAATACGGCTGAGGAACGGAAACTCAAAAAAGCATCTTTGGAAAGCAACGAGCGAATTGAAATTCGCAAAGCAAAGGCTTTGGAAGAAGCAGCATCAAATGCTGAAAACCTGAACCTTACTTTGTCTATGAAGTAAGATTATGCTTATTAAAAACGCCCCGATTGTTCTCAATCGAGGCGTTTTGTTTATTTTTCTAATAATTTTCCTTGCAGTAAAAATTCCGGCAACTTTTCCAGCTTTGATGCGCCGGCTGCTTTTTGATGTCCGCCGCCGCCAAAACTTGCCGCTATCTTTGATACATCAACATCATCTCTGTCCGTATAAAAAGATAAATTCCACTGATTTTTCTTGTTCATATAAAAATTGACCATCATGTCATAGTCTTTGATATTTTCAACCGAATCAAAAAACTCTGAATAGCCTTGCGGCATGTTGGCGCAAATGCAACGCAAACCCATATATTGACTCTCAAACGCCAAGGAACGAACTAAACGATAGTTTCTTATTTTTATCCAAGATAAAATTGCCTCCCCTTTTTGGACGGTTTCATCAATATCTATTTCATTATTTATCAATTTTGTCCAAATTTCATCTTGCGGACGGTTTACTCCCAGAGATTGAATTGCATATTCAAAAGGACGAACTCTCTTGTCTTCTAACTTGAATAAATCATTTAAACCCAGCAGCTTTAACCCTTCCGGCAAAGGCTTATCAGGATAAAAATATTCCCAGGTTAGGCACATGGCTGCCGTCCCTACTCTTCTTAATCCTTTTATCTCAGGTTTTCCGTTTTTCACGGCTTCTTCATATTCATTGATAATGGAAACATGGTGGTCTATCCATGTGAAATCTTTGGTTTGGCTCAATTCAAACATAAAATCTAATGGCAAAGCAATATCGCAAACTATTATTTTGTCATGTTTACGTATTTCATCATAAGGAATTTCCATATCATGATTTAGTCCAAAAAATTCTATTTCCGGATATACACTTTTAACGATTCCTGCTGATCCTTTGCCATCATGGTCGGCTATATGATAAATACATAACATTTTATATCTTCCTCTGTTTTTTTCTTACTTTACCATTTAATTGTCATTCCGTCAAATGCCGGAAATACAAAATCCGGTGTTTTTTCATTGATTGCATTATAATCACACTCACTTGCCATATGGTTAATAATTGCACGCTTGGGATTAATTTTTTTGATAATTTCCATAACGGCATTAAATCCGGCATGAGCTCTTTGTTCAAACGGCGTTGTTAACGGAATAACCAAAAGCTCTGGCTGAACTTTTATTTGTTCATAGGCTGATGCCGGAAGTGCTTTGAAATCTGCAATATGGACATATTCTCCGTCATTGAAAACATAGCCTAAGGACGGGATATTATGTCCCAAAAGTTTGATTGGGGTTATTTTAACATCATTTATATAAAACGGATGATTGCCCTTTATTTCATTTAATTTATAGCTTGGGGTATAAAAAAAGTTTTTCTTTTTGGATAAGAAGGTATCTATTAAATATGAAAAACGTTTTTTTATAACTTTTGCCGTATCTTTACCGGCGTAACACTGAATGCTCAAATCGCCGATTTTATCTAATCCGCCAAAATTGTATGTTCCTTGATGATAGGCAATTTCACCGTTTTCTTCATAGGCTTCTTCCAAACGAATTCGTGTGATTTCTCTTAAATCATCTATTCCATGTAAATGATCGGCATGTGCATGTGTATACAAGACAGCATCTAAATGCTTGATATTGTTATCTAATAAATGCTGGCGAATATCCGGTGAGGTATCGATTAAAATTTTTGTATCATTTATCTCAACATAGGTATCCGTACGGGTGCGAATATTTCGAGAATCATTCGGATTACAATCACCCCAGCCACAACTTAGCGACGGAACGCCGGGCGCCGCCCCCGAACCTAAAATAATGACCTTACTCATTAAAACTCATATCTCCCCTTATCACTGGCTTTGCGGAATAATCTGAAAAAATTGTCTGATGTTATCTCTGCTATCTTATCTAGACTTAGACCTCTTAACTGTGCCAATTTTTCTGCCGTATGCAAAACAAATGCGGGTTCATTTCGGCGACCTCTCATCGGAACCGGTGCCAAAAATGGAGAATCTGTTTCTATTAATAATCTTTCTAACGGGATTTCCGAAAATATGTCCCTTAAATCTGCCGATTTATTAAAGGTTATTATGCCGGAAGCAGAAAGATATAACCCTATGGAAAGAGCATATTCTGCCAATTTTTTTCCTGAAGAAAAACAATGTAGCTCTCCCGTAAACGGCTTTTGTTTATACATCTTATCTAAAATTTCCATGGTATCTTCATCGGCATCTCGCGTATGAATTATCAAAGGAAGTCCGCTTTCTTGCGCCGCTTTGATTTGCTCTTGGAAAACTTTTATTTGCACATCTTTGGGAGAATAGTCGTAATAATAATCCAAACCGCACTCTCCGATTGCTACAATTTTTTTATGTTCGGATTGCTTAATAAAATCTTCCGCCTTGATATTTTCATATTCGCTGGCATTATGCGGATGAACTCCGACTGCCGTATAAATAAACGGATATTTTTCCGAAAGCTCTATTTGCTCTGCAATTTCGCCAATATTGTTGCCGGCATTAAGTATTGTCGTAACCCCGTTTTCTTTGGCGCGTGCTATCATTTCATCGAAATCTTCAGAAAAATCATCATATGTCAAATGGCAATGACTATCTACCAACATATCATATCCTCTTACATAAATTTACTATGATATTCATTAAAGCTTGGCGTTTATCCAAATTGAGAGAATCTGTTTCCTTAAATGTTTTTATGGCTTCTTCCCAGGATTTTGAAAATTCTTCCATATCGGAAGCTTTATGAATATTTTCGGCAATAAATTTTAATATTAATTCTTGCGCTAATGTATAATTTTCATCATCCGCACTGTATATATTGCAAAAATCGAGAACGTCCGTTAATGCAAATTTTTCTTTGGCATAAACTATTTTGCTTAATTTTTCATAAATTTCCAAAGCCTTATTATCGGCATACATAATTGCTTTGCCAATACTCCCCGAGGAAAGCTCTGTTAATTCCTTCACTTCCGGTTCCGATAATTCAGGGCGATATCTCCTTAATAAAGACGATACCGTGTTGGCTTCCAGAGGATGTAATTGCAATTTGGCACAGCGTGATTTTATCGTCGGCAAAAGTCGGTTCGGATTGTGGCTGATTAACAACATCAGGGTTTTATGCGGCGGTTCTTCCAATATTTTCAAAATAGCATTGGCGCTGGCTGTATTCATATCATCTATGCTGTCTATTATTACTATTCTCCAGCCGTCATTTCCTGATCTTTTGCTTAAGAACTCATTTACTGTTCTGACATCATCTATTCTGATTACCGCTGATTTTTTTAAGCTTTTCAGCTCTTCATCGCTTAATTGTTCTCCTTCCTTAATGGCTTTGAGAACTTTTTTCTTATCCGTATCGGTATAATCTCTTTCTATAACCTTTAAATCGGGATGCGCATTATTTCCAACCAGATTGTATATGTTTGAATCTGTCGGGATGTTTAATGAACTGTATTGTCCTTTTTGTTTTGCATCCGCATAAAGAATAAAACGGGCAAATTTATAGGCTAAGGTTGCTTTGCCTATTCCCTCTATTCCCGAAAAAAGCCAAGAATTATGCAGGGTGTTATTTTTCCACGCGTCAAGCAGAAATTTTTCTTCCTTTTCAAAACCTAAAAGAAAGCCGTTTTTTCTCGGAATACAATTATTGTTTTCTGCCTGCGTCATTATTTCAGATTAAACCTTTCTTCAATGCACGCAACTATTTCATTGTGCAAAGCTTCGATTGTTTTGTCGGCGGCAAAAACTACGAACCTGTCCGGCTCTTTTTTTGCCATCTCCAAATATCCGGCTCTTAAATTGTTGTGAAATTCCAATTCTCGACTTTCATGTCTGGTCTCTTTAACCGCCATATGTCCGGCTTTTGCCAAAGAGCGCGATAACCCTATCTTCGGATCTATGTCTAACAAAATGGTCAAATCCGGCTTAAAATCACCTACTGCTAATTTATACAAATTTTCTAAAGTTTGGTACGGTACTCTTTTGTTGTATCCATAATATTGGTAAGCAACCGTAGAATCGGCAAAGCGATCACTTAAAACCCATTGACCTTGTTCTATTGCTGGCCATATTTTCTTGGTAACATGGATTCTTCTGTCGGCATAATATAACAAGGCTTCGGCAACGGCATCCATCTTGTCTTTATCTCCGGTTACCAATATTCGGCGCAGATCTTGACCGACTTCCGTACCTCCGGGCTCTTTACTCGTTATGACATCTATTCCTTTTTTTTCCAAAAATTCAGACAGCAATTTTATCTGTGTGGACTTTCCCGTCCCTTCTCCGCCTTCAAAGGTGATGAAGCGTCCTTTGCTCTCCATTATTCTGCTCCAAACAATAAATATTTGATGTTTTCTACTATCTTACCAAACCAACCCAATTTTTTAACTTCTTGGCTTGCAATTAATGGTATTTCTTCAACTTTTTGTCCCGGAATCTCAACTCGAACGTAGCCCAACTTATCTCCTTGCATTATCGGTGCTTTGACAGGCTTGTCATAAACAACCGTCATCTTTACTTTGGGAGCCTTGCTCTTCTTTATGGTTTTTAAAACATCTTGATTGACCAATAGATCCACACTCTTACTTTCACCCATCCATACAGGAAGCTCGGCAACTTTTTGTCCTTGTTTCAAAACTTTGTAATTGTCAAATTCTCTAAAACCCCAGTTCATTATTTTTTCGGCTTCTTCCGAGCGTTCCTTATTAGATGAAAGACCGCTCATAACACTGATTAATCTTCTATCGCCTCTTTTTGCCGAACCGGTTAGGCAGAATCCGGCTTCTTCCGTATGTCCGGTTTTAAGTCCGTCTGCTTCAGGCATGCTGTATAATAACGGGTTGCGATTGC
Organism: uncultured Alphaproteobacteria bacterium; assembly: GCA_944393215.1. Lineage (GTDB taxonomy): Bacteria > Pseudomonadota > Alphaproteobacteria > RF32 > CAG-239 > CAJLXD01. Next base: position 4,122 of record CALXZL010000026.1, on the reverse strand, counting down.
CTTGACGGATGTTGTTGTGGGTATAGTTTTTTTCTGAAAAAAAGTGATAATATTCCGGAAAATCTTTGATTATGGCTCGAGCAAGAATTGCCAAATCTTCTACCGACATCCTTTGATCCGGATGCGGCCATCCGGTCGAGTTGACAAATGAGGAATTATTCATCCCCAGTTTTTTGGCTTCCGTATTCATCATAACGGCAAAATCTTCTTCCGAACCGGCAATGTTTTCAGCCGCAACAATACAAGCATCATTTCCGGACTGAATAATTATGCCTTGTATCAGATCTCCAACTCTGACTTTTTCTTTTATATTTAAAAACATGGTGGAACTTCCGCTGGCGGCTCCGCCTTTTCTCCAAGCATTTTCACTAACGGTAAAAATATCGTCTTCGCTTAGCGAACCGTCTTTTAATTTGGAAAAAACTATGTAAATGGTCATTAATTTGCTCATTGATGCCGGAGGTATCATCTTTTGAGCTTCTTTTTGATATAAATAATGTCCGGTATCATAATCCATCAAAATCAAGTTTTTGGCTTTGGTTTCAATGGCATGTGCCATCGTGACTTGTCCAAATATAACCCCTGACATTAACAGGGTTGAAACATATAACTTGCTTTTTGACAACATTTTCTTTTTTCCTTATTTTGCTTAATTCTTTCTATTCGGTTATTAACTTGGCATCCGTTAATCCGGCGTTATGAATTTTTGATAATGCCGTATCGGCTGCTGCCTGTTCGGTAAAAGGTCCAACTCGGACACGATAAAATGTACTTCCGTTTACATCTGCCGGTGTTATTTTTATTTGTCCGTATCTTTGTAACTGATTCTTTAAATTTTCAGCCATATTCATATTGGAAAAAGAACCAGCCTGAACATAATATACGTCTTTGCTTGACGCCGTTGTAGCGTAGTTATTATAAGAGCTTATTTGTGGTTTAGGCGCTGTTATTATTTTTCCGCTTGATTGATTGTTCGCAGAAGTATATTTGCTGGTGCTTTGCCCGGTTAAAGCGGCTTTTAATGCTTTGCTTTCTTCTGCCAATATTTCAACTTTTACCTTTGTTGTTCCTTGAGTGTGAAATCCTAATAATTGTGAAGCTCTTTTGGAAACATCTATAATTCTGTTTTTGGCAAAAGGACCTCTATCATTAACTCTCAGTACCAAAGAACGTCCGTTTTCCAAATTGGTAACTCGGACAATGGAAGGTAACGGCAATGTTCTGTGTGCTGCCGTCAATGTATTCATATCATAAATTTCTCCGTTTGCCGTATATTTGGAGTGAAAATCTTTGCCATACCAAGATGCCGTGCCGGTTTCAACATAGTTATAATCTTCTTCCGGATAATACCACTTTCCTCCGATTTGATAGGGCTTTCCGACTTTGTATGTGCCCCCTGTTCCCTTAATTGCCGTCGATTGCGAATATAAATCTATCTTATCTCCGGCACAGGATGCTAAAAACATTACCAACAATGAAATACTTATTATTTTGCTTGAGCGTAAAATCATTAAACTTTCCTATTTTTCTTAAATCTTGGGCTTAATTTATACTTATTTTTGCGTTTCGTAAAGAAGCTTTACATCTACTTGTGTAATTTTTTCGGAGGTACCGGAATTGCAAACCCGATATCAGGATCATACTGTTTGATTCTCTCTATTAAAACCGCGTCTGGGTAACCGTCTTGCGTCATTTTGGCGTGTCCCTGAACTTGTTTTAATGCCTCGCGTGTTTGGCTGCCTAACATTCCGTCTTCTTCCAATTTTTGATTAAACCAACCAAACTTATTTATCAAACTTTGAATTTGCAAAATATCGTCCGTTCTCAATCTGACTGCCGGATTTTCTTCAACCGCATGCCATGTCTTACCGCTTTTGATATAGTCTGCCAAAATCCCGATTGCCAACGCATAATTTTCGGAGCGATTCCACATCATTATCTTATTAAAATTATTTTGCACCATATAAGCTTTACCTTTTTTTCCTTCCGGTACTATAATTGCCGTTTTAATATCGGCAGCAGGCAACTTCTGCCCTTTTACGGCTTTCACACCCATTTTTTGCCATTGTTTTACTGTTTTGATGTTTTTGCGACCACTATATTTGAAATCAAAATTCCACGGCAAAGTCACTTCCTGCCCCCACTCGGCATTATTTTGCCATCCGATTTGCGATAAATAGTTTGCTGCCGATGCCGCCGCATCTTCAAATGAATACCAGATATCTATCATGTTATCTTGATTATAATCCACGGCATAGGCATTAAACGTTGAAGGCATAAACTGAAAATTGCCCATTGCACCTGCCCATGAACCCTGCATCTTTTTATGATCTATCTGCCAGTTATCAATTATTTTTAATGCCTGATATAATTCTTCTCTAAAAAATTTCGGTCGTCTTTGATCATAACTTAATGTTGTTAAAGCTTCTATCACATCATATCCGCCGAAATTTTGACCAAAATTGGTTTCAACGCCCCAAAATGCAATCAGGTAATGTGGTTTTACTCCATATTTTTTTGAAATCGGATTCAATATGGGTAATAATTCTTTATATTTTTTTTGTGCCGTTTCTACTCTGGTTTTGTTTACTACCCGATTTAAATATTCGGTTGAGGTTAAGGCAAATTCTGCTTGCTTTCTATCTATTTTTACAACTTCTTGATTGGGTTTATAATAATTATCCTTATAAACTTCATTAATTGTCTTTTCAGAAATTCCGCGTTCTACCATTTCTTCCTTCAAATTTTCAAGCCAACGCGTATATTCTGCCGGCACTGTTTCTGACGATGTGGCGCAGGCAGACATACTCAACCATATCATGGTTGTTAGGCTTAACAATCGGTATGACGGACGCATTTAAAACCTCTAATAAATTTATTTATTTTCAAATATTAATGATTATTGTTTTAGAAAACCTTAATTTTATTTAAAATATCTTTTTTTGGCTTTTTCTCCGTTCAACAAACGCCAATATTTGCGAAATTCGCATAAAGAATTTTGGATATCGTGCAAACATAAATAAGGATAATTCGGATATTGATTATTTTGCCAACATATATCCAGCCAATTTTTGTGTTTTTGCTGCTTCAATTTTTCAAAATTTTCTGCCTGAATTTTATATAGAAATCGGCATTTTTCAGCGGCTTCCCGGGGAGATAATTTTTTATTGAAAATAATATTTAATCCCCAATGTGCTCCGGGACCAACCACTAAAAAATCATTGGCGGTATAATCCACAATATTTTCGGCATAAGTAGCATCAAGCAAGATTTGCCCTGCGAGAAAAGGTCCTGCCATGTGAACATAACTTTGGATGATACTCAATCCCTCTTGTGCCTTATGTTCCTTCAAATCTTTTACCAGATTGGGCATTTGGATTCTTAAATCATTTAGCATTAACAAAATTTGAATATGTTTTTCTTGCGGACGATACTTCGGATTATATGGATGTGATGATATTAAATAAGCATTGGAAAAAATATTTTCTTTTTGTTTTATTTTATCAAATCGTTGTTCATAACTACTAAAATTGAAGGTTTGGGGATTTAAGAATCCTCCGAACAAATGCTCTATCGTATTCCGACGATTAAAAAATCTGTATGCAATGATGTTAAATAATTTTTGTTCGGGAGAATATTCGGCTTGAAGATATTTACTTATTGCCAAAGTGCCGGCATCTAATTGTCGATAAACATTACAAAATTTATAAGTTTGCAAAATTTTATCTTCTGTCCACGGCGCAGGCAGATGTAATATGGTTCTCTTATGCCATATCAGTTGTCTTTCGTAAACAAATGCAAAAAAAGCCTCTATCATTTCATTTGTATCCATCCGGCACCTCCGTTTTTTATGTTATCGAGTTTTGAAGAAAAATCAAAATTAAAAAAATTATCATACCAAGAAAAAAACTCTTGACCTTTTCAAATCTTTTGAGTAAAAAGTTTTTCAGAAATCGTAATACATTGGAGAGGTGGCAGAGCGGTTTAATGCAGCGGTCTTGAAAACCGTCGTGGGGGCGACCCCACCCAGAGTTCGAATCTCTGCCTCTCCGCCATTTTATAAAGCATCTCATTTTGAGGTGCTTTTTTTGTGCCTTTATGGCGGAGATACGCATCAAACTG
>CALXZL010000025.1 GCA_944393215.1 uncultured Alphaproteobacteria bacterium | reverse complement strand
ATGAAGTTAGTTATCGTTGAGTCTCCGGCAAAAGCCAAAACCATTAATAAATATTTGGGTGATGATTATAAGGTTTTAGCCAGCTTCGGTCATATTCGAGACCTCCCCAGCAAAGATGGTTCGGTGCAGCCGGACAATGATTTTGCCATGACTTGGGAACTCAGCACCGGCGGTCAAAAACGCCTTAAAGATATTATCGCCGCCTTAAAAGATGCCGATACAATTATCCTCGCATCCGACCCGGATAGAGAAGGAGAAGCTATTGCATGGCACATTTTGGAAGAACTTACCGCTCGCAAAAAAATTGCCGGTAAAAAAATTGAGCGCGTGGTCTTTCACGAAATCACCAAAAAAGCCGTTACCGAAGCCATTAAAAATCCACGCCAAATTGATGATAATTTGGTTTCTGCTTATATGGCTCGTCGTGCGTTAGACTATTTGGTCGGCTTTACGCTTTCTCCGGTTTTGTGGCGCAAGCTCCCCGGTTCCAAATCTGCCGGTCGCGTACAATCCGTGGCTTTGCGTCTTATCTGCGACCGCGAAACCGAAATCGAAAAATTTAAATCCGAAGAATATTGGACTATTGATGCCGAACTTTTAACCTCTTCCAAAGCGGTTATTAAATCGCGCCTGGTTAATTTGGACGGTAAAAAATTGGAAAAATTTGACCTCAATACCGAAGCTAAAGCTCTTGAAGCTAAAGCCAAAATTGAGGCACAAAATTTTGCCATTTCTAATGTGGAACGTAAAAAAGCTAATCGTTATCCGGCACCGCCTTTCACCACATCTACCTTGCAACAAGAGGCTGCTCGCAAGCTTCGTTTCAGCGCCAAAAAAACCATGCAAGTGGCTCAAAAACTTTATGAAGACGGTCATATTACTTATATGCGTACCGATGCCGTCAACCTTTCGGAAGAAGCTATTGCCGCTTGTCGTGAAGCGATTGTCAAATATTTTGGCGAGGCTTATCTGCCCAAACAGCCAAAGGAATACAAAACCAAATCTAAAAACGCTCAAGAAGCGCATGAAGCTATTCGTCCGGCTCATGTTTCCGACACTCCGAAAAAACTGGAAGGCAAGCTTGATGCCGATGCTTATAAACTCTATGAACTTATTTGGAAGCGTACCGTTGCCTGCCAAATGAATCCGGCTGTTCTTGACCGCGTGGTTATTGATGCCACCTCCGCCGACGGTTTGATTCTGCTGCGTGCAAACGGACAAGTTATTGACTTTGACGGTTTCTTGAAACTGTATCAAGAAAGCAAAGATGACTCTGATGAAGATGATGAAAACCGTATTTTACCGAATGTTACCGAAGGTGAAAAAGTAGACAAAGGCGAAATTACCCCCGAACAGCACTTCACCACACCGCCGCCGCGCTTTACCGAAGCAAGCCTTGTGAAAAAATTGGAAGAACTCGGAATCGGTCGTCCGTCGACTTACGCCAGCATCATCTCGGTTTTGCAAGAACGTAAATACGTTCGTGTGGAAAAACTCCGTTTTATTCCCGAAGACCGCGGTCGAATCGTTACCGTGTTCTTAGAAAACTATTTCAAAAAATATGTTGAATATGATTTTACGGCACAACTCGAAGAATTTTTGGATGATGTTTCTGCCGGCGAAATGGATTGGAAAAAATTGCTCGGCGGTTTCTGGACTAAATTCATTAAAAATATTTCTGCCGTGCAACCGTTGCAAATCAGCGAAGTTATCCAAACCATTGATGATGTGTTGTCTTATCACCTCTTTCCGCCGCGCGAAGACGGTTCAGATCCGCGTATATGTCCCGAATGCGGTAAAGGTAAGCTTAGTATCAAACTCGGAAAATTCGGTGCCTTTATCGGTTGTTCAAACTATCCGGAGTGCAAATATACCAAGCCTCTGACCGATGCCATGGAAGAAGCTGCTAATGACACACCGAAACCTGCCAACCCGGAAGACAAAACTTTGGGCGAAGTTAATGGTTTGAATGTCTATCTCAAAAAAGGACCTTATGGTTTTTATTTGCAACTTGGGGAAGATGCCACGGCTTTGACCGAAAAACCCAAACGTGTGGCTTTGCCTAAAAACTTAACCCCTGAGGAAATTACTTTTGAGCAAGCCTCTACTCTCCTCTCCTTACCCAAACAACTCGGTAACGGCATCGAGGTGAATATCGGAAAATTCGGTCCTTATATCAAGCAAGGAAATAAATCTAAATCCTTAACCGGTGCGGACAATATTTTCAACATTACATTAGAACGTGCCGAGCAGATTTTGCAAAATGTGGCTGAGCGTCCGGTCGGAAAATCTTTGGGCGTTCACCCCAAAGACAAAAAGGATATTACGCTTAATTCCGGTCGTTACGGTCCTTATCTTAAATGGGGCAAAAACAACTATGCTATTCCCAAAGAATATAAAGACAAAGAGCTTACGCTTGATGACGCTTTGAAAATTATTGACGCCAAGAAATAAACAAAAATAGAAGCCTTGATTTTTTACAAGGCTTTTATTTTTTTTCAAGCATTGGCCATTGCCCTTTATTTAACTCTTCAATGCCCGTTAATTTTTGTTCAAACCGACTTTGATATATCCAATAATTTGCCATTACGCGTTCTATATATAATCTTGTTTCTCTTGCCGGAATTACCTCTATAAACAATAAAGGATCATTGTTATAATCGGCTTTCTTTTCCCATTTCAGCAAATTTCCGGGTCCGGCATTATATGCCGTCATCATATAAAACAGATTGCCGTTGATATAGTCCTTTTCCAATAAATAATGGACATATTTTTGTCCGACTGCCATATTATATTCTGCTTCAAAAAGCAATGAATTATTACGTCGCAAACTTTTATTATTCATTATCTGCGCTGCCGTACTCGGGAGTAACTGCATTAATCCCGATGCTCCTGCCGGACTTTTGGCGCGTGGGCGAAAAGAAGATTCTTGTCTGGTTAAAGCCAAAAGAAGTGCTTTATCTACCTTCCAGCCATCTTGGGGTTGCCAACTTGGTATCGGATATGCCAGCGCATCATAGGCAATATTATTATCTTCATCTTTCAGTTGGTTGGATAACATGATTGCCAAACCATGCATTTGATATTGATTGGCTATAAACAAAGAAACTTCTTTTTGCTTATCGCTCATATTTTTATTATCATATCTGAGCTCAGCTTCCGCCAATTCTTGTTGTTGTGCATGCAATAACAAAATTGCGCGTCTTATTGCCGGAGAAGACAAGATTTCATTGACATAATCGTCCTGACTGAAATCGTTGAGATAAGAAAATAGCGTCCAGTTATATTCTATGGGAAGACCTAATTTTTGTGCTGCCAAAATGCCATAAAACGTGCGTTTGTATTTTGCCGCTTTACCTAAATATTCAACGGCTTTTTTTTCTTGTCCGATTTTCATATATGCGCGATATGCCCAATATGCTCCGGCTGATTTTAACCACTCATCACGACTGCTTGAATCGGATGTCTTGGCAAAATATGTGGAGGCGGTTTTATATTGTTTCATCCGCCATGCCGCAATTCCTGCTATCCATGAACCGGAAATATCTTTGCTCCTTAATGCCGATTTTGATCCCCAATCAAATGCCAATTTATTATAATTATCCGTCAAATATTTCATTGCCAATGTTGTTGCCAATGAATCTAAATCGCGATTTTTTACCAAAAGTCTAAAACGCTTATTTTCTAAAGCTTGGCGCGCAACCTTGGTCTTACCGCGATTAATGGCTCGGCGAAAAATTTTATAATTTTTCAAAACAAAATTTCGGTCTGCGGCTTTCATCTTAGATAGATTTGTATTCGGCATGCTCGGATGATATGTTATCTGTGTACCGGTACCTGTAATCTTGGCTTTGGGATTTTTTCTTGTCGCCAATCTTTTTATTCTTTGATATTGCGGGTGGTCTTCATATTTTTCCAACCACTCTTTTAATTCATCATATGAACTTTTATATTTTTTTGATAGATATTTTTGAGCCAAGACATGTCCCATCAAGACATCGTTTTCAATATCTTCCGTTTCCTCATCCGCCTGCTCGAAATCTTCTTTTTCCAAAGCTTTAAAAATATGCTTATAATGTTTGATATCGTCTTTGCTGACTGATAAATATTCATATATTTTATCTGAAGCGTAGCCGGTAATAATGGCATCGGAACATTGAGCCTGATTGATATTTAAACAACACAGGCTCAATATTATTGTGAATAAATATTTTTGAAACAGACCTCTCATCTTTTACCGTTTGGTCAACCAACGAATTCTATTGGCGCAAGCTTCCTGACTCATCCCTCTGACGCGACATCTGTTCACGACAATATTGGGAATTTTATCCATATTGTAGCAACCTTCTCCGAATAAGGCATAATCAAAATAATTTTCGGTATTAGGATTTACATTATTAAAGCTTACCGGCGTATTCAGTCCGGGCCAAACCAGTTTGACACTGATGTTGCTTACACGATTGTTCAAACCGTTAAGTATATGAAAGCGAACGCGGCATCCTAACCCCGTTGCTGCCGTGCGGCTTATTTTGAAATTGCTGTAAAACAGAAAAATATTTCCGTCTTCCGTCCCTTTTTCAGAATCGGTGGAAATAAAGGCTGCCGTACCTCTCGGTGAACCATCTCCCGTTTTGCCTAAATCTACCGGATTTAAAACTAAATTACCATCTTCCATCCGAGGATTCAGTTGTTTTTTCAAACGGTCAATTATGGCTTTTTCTTCTTCATCCGTTATACCTAAATCTTCTTTATCTTCGTCTGATACAGATGGTGCAGAATCTTGACTGTTTTGAGAATCCGTTGCCGCTGTATTAACACTGTTTTGATTGATTAATTGCGCAGAAAGAGGAAGTGAAACACAACATAATATTAAATTTATGATAGAAAATTTTAAAAACTTATTCATTTCTCTTCCCCTTTTCTTGTTTTTTATTCCATTGTATTCAAGGTTTCACTGATGCGTTTAACTGATGATAAAGCATTCTCATAGATATTTTCCAACTCATCCTTTTCCTTTTTTGCTTTGTCTTCTATTTCTTTTTGTTCTTGTTCATAAGAAACAGGCTTGAACTCGGAATAATAGTCACCTTGTTCAGGGGATATATAGCGGAACAGATTGTTACACATACCAATCATTTCTTCGGCTTGACCGTTTCCATAACGACATTTTCTGACACTCAACATCGGTTTTTGCAACAATAAGAAACATCTGTCCGTTTTGATATTTGCTTTTATGCTTAATTGTTTAGACGGAGACAATGGCGGAACGGAAACATCCGTACCGATTTTTTTAGCGGTATATGACTCGGTTTTGGATTGTCCCCTATAGCCAGCTACATTTCCGTTGGCGTCCAAAACTTTTTCTTGTTTTTCCGCTTTGATTTGATTGTCTATAACCTCATCTACCCAAGACAAATTCAGCTCAAGATTGGAGACCATTTGAGGAGCTCTACTGTAAAACGTAACACTAAAATCACAAGATACGACCTCGTTGTTTTCTTTGACAGGGCTTACATCATGTATTTTATAAATTACCTCAGAGCTACTCATTTGCGCCTGACTAACCGTCGTGACACCTATCACTCCAAACAAACTCAAAATAAATGTCTTTTTAATACTCATTATAATATTCCTTATGTTAAACGCGTTTTTTTATATATTAATCATTGTAATTTTATTTTGCCAACAAATTATGAAAATAATAACAACCTTCGTATTTTTTATTCTTTTTCTTCACTCATTTTTTGCTTCAGGCGCAGAAAATCTACCCATGACTTTGCCTTCTGTCCCGGATTGCGCAATAAATATGCCGGGTGAAAACTGGCAAGCACAGGTATTTTTCTTCCGTTTGCATCGGTATATTCCATCCAATGACCGCGCATTCTGGATATCGAATCCTGAATATCCAATAAGGCATTGGCAGCACTTCCGCCCATAATAAATATATAATCCGGGCGGATGATATCTATTTGTCTTTTTAAAAACGGAAGGCATACGGCTACCTCGCCGTCTGTCGGCGTTCGGTTTCCGGGGGGACGCCACGGCAATATATTGGTGATATAGCAAGCGCTTCTCTCCAAGCCAGCCGATTGTAACATTTTATCCAAAAGTTGTCCGGATCTACCGACAAAAGGTTTGCCTATCCGATCTTCATCTGCTCCGGGCGCCTCCCCGATAAAAACAATTCGGGCATCTTCAGCACCATCTCCGAATACCGTGTGGCTGGCTGTCAGCTTTAAAGCGCATCCGTCAAAATTTTCGACCAATTCTTTTAATTCTGACAAACTATTGACTGTTTGGCATCTTTCTCTGGCATCTTTACACGCATCTTGTGTTGCTTGTGATAAAACCGTTGAGGCTTGTCTTGTCATCACGGAAGATTCTTGGACATTTTTTAAAATCGGTAACTTTTTACCTTCAAGCGGTGTGGCTTCAAATTTTGCAAAAGGTACCTCTCCAGCCGTTTCTTCAACGCCGGACAAAATATACCAATCCAATATTTGTTTTATATCCATTTCTTCCTTCATAATTGCTTAAACTATATTAAATTACATAAAATGCCAAGTTCTATTTCATAAATTAACATTTATTTAGAGTTTACGTGTAATATCTTTGAGAATCTTGTTGTATCAACAATAAATTTGTATAATATATTTGTATTGTCGCTTTTATGGAAGAAAACATGTCTAGTTGGAAATATTTTACCGTTTTGATTGCTGCCGTTTTGGTTTTTAATTCTTGTATGAATCGTACAAATATCTCTGATACGAATCTTTTTTCTACTTCTTCCGATGCCCTAAATGCGGGAAAACATACTTACGGATCTTATGTTGCCGGACGCGTTGCTCATTTGCGAAAAGACTTTAATTCTGCTGCCGATTTTTATATACAAACCCTAAAAAAAGATCCTCAAAATAAAGAACTGCTTACAAACGTCTATCTTATTTTGACTTCTCAGGGACGTATTTCTGAAGCTGCTGTCTATGCTCAACAAGCTGTTGATGCCGGTGACAAAAACAATTTTGCTTATATTATAATTGCCGCTAATCAGTTTAAGTTAAAACAATATGCCGAGGTGCGCAAAACACTCAGTAAAACTGACGGAAAAATTTATGAGGAATTTATTAATCCTCTTATCTCGGCTTGGTCTTTTGTCGGGGAAGGTAATAAGAAGAAAGCGCTTGCCGCCTTGGATGTTATTAAAAAAGAGTCTTCTTTACGCGCTTTGTATCTCTTCCATGCCGGTATGATTAATGAATATTTTAATGATAATGATGCCGCTTTGAATGATTATGAGATCATTGTCAAAGAAGAAAAATTAGAAATGTCTTTCCGGGCTTTGCAAGTTATTTGTAATTTTTATATCCAAACCGGACATAAAGACAAAGCCGTGGCGCTTATTAACAAATATACCGATAACAAATCTTTGGCTGATATGATGAAACGCCTCAGACAAAATGTCATGGCAGCCAACCCCCAAAATACAAAAAAAATGATTACCGGCGCTAACATCGGTTTGTCGGAAGCTTTCTTTAATATTGCCGCCACACTTAGACTTGGCGTGAGTGGAACCGATTTGGCTCATATGTTTATCAGTTTGGCTTTGTTTGAAAATCCGGATTATGATTTGGCTCGCCTCCTCTTAGCCGATGTTTTGGAAACCCGTGAAATGTTTGCCGAAGCAAATGAGCAATATGATATGATTGATAAAAATTCTGAAGCTTATTACACTGCTCAACTGCATAAAGCCAATAATTTAGTGGCACTTAATGATTATCAAGCTGCCGAGCTCTTAATGAAATCTCTTACTTTGGATTCCGATAATGCTCAGCTTTATCTTGATTTGGGTGATGTTTTGCGAATCAACGGAAATCAGAAGGAAGCTATTAAATATTATTCAGAAGCCATTAAAAATTTAGATAAAATTCAAAACAGTCATTGGGTATTGTTTTATGCACGCGGAATTTCTTATGAGCAAGACCAACAATGGGATGCTGCTGAAAAAGATTTCTTGAAGGCTTTGATTTTGAGTCAGAATCATTATATGGTCTTGAATTATCTCGGTTATTCTTGGCTAAAACAAGGGAAAAATCCGGAACAGGCTTTCGGCTTAATTGTTGATGCTTATAATCAAGCTCCTCAGGACGGAAATATTGCCGATAGTCTCGGGTGGGCTTTTTATCGTTTAGGCAAATATTCTCAAGCTGTTCAATATCTTGAAAAAGCCTCCGAATTAGAAGCCTCGAACGCCGTTATTTCCGATCATCTCGGGGATGCATATTGGATGGCGGGACGGAAAAATGAAGCTCGCTTCCAATGGCAACATGCTTTGACGCTCGAAGATGAAATGCAAGAATTGGATATTGATGCCGTCAAAGCCAAATTGCAGACCGGTGAGGTTTTCAATACACCCTTACCTTATGACGAGACTGAAATTCAGGAAAAAATTGACCTGATTATGACGGATGATTGATTAGCTTGACCTCAAAGCAGATTCATCTTTTGGGCATTGACCAATGCTTGGGTACGGTTGGTGGCTTGCAGATATTTCAGCATGGCATTGATATGCAGTTTTACGGTGGCTTCACTTACACCCATTTCATGGGCTATTTGCTTGTTTGATAACCCTTGAGCTATATATTGCAAAACTTCTTTTTGTCTGGCGGTTAAATCTCTTTTTACCGATGCCGTTTTACTTTTAATCTCTTCTTGAGCCAGTAATTGCGGCGGAATATAAATGCCTCCTTCCATGATTAATTTCAGTGCAGCCAAAATGATTTTTGAATCAGAACGTTTGGGAATATAGCCTTTTACTCCCATGGATAGAATTTTTTTAATAGTCGCTATGTTTTCCGTGGCTGACATTATAACAAATAACGACTTTGATGCTTGTTGTTGTAACATTGACAGCCCATCCTGCCAACTTTGGTCCGGCATGTCTAAATCGACAATCACCAGATCCGGTTGCGGTTCTTTTATTAAAAACTCTGATGCTTGTTTATAGTTTTCGGCTTGTTTTATTTCAACATTTTCCGATAGCTCTTCCAAATTAAGAGCTAAACCCTCTCGAAAAAGAGCATGATCATCTGCTATCAATATTTTCATTTTTCCCTCGGTTTTTGGAAAAGATATAATCTTTTATCTTCTATTTTAAAGGTTCCAGCTCTATATATTCAACACCGGCTTCTTCAAACATCTGGCGCGAATATTCCAATTTATCGCGCCAAGTATTGTCTTTGATATCATTTCTTTTTTCCAGAGGATTAGTCACAACCATTTTTATTCCCGACTGAATAATGGCGCGAGCGCAATCAGTGCAAGGCGTGTGCGTAGCATATAAAATGCAGCCCTTTAATGATGTTCCGGTCAGGCAGGCATTATAAATGGCGTTTCTTTCGGCATGTTCAAAAAAATCATACTTAGTCGGGCGTTCCATACGTTCCGGCTTATCATCATCCACACCTCTGACCAAGCCGTTGTAGCCGGTGGCTCTGATTTCTCTGTCCGGACCTACGACCACCGCGCCGGTTTTGGTTGATGTATCTTTTGACCATGAAGCAATCAAAAAAGCCACTTCCATAAAACGTCTGTGCCATTTTTCCGAAAACATCTCTTCTCTCCCTTTTTGTTTTTTGTTATTTTAATTAAGATTATTCCTTTATACAAGATTTTTTCTTTGATTATAAAACAAAAGCCTCGAAGATTTTTTATCTTCAAGGCTTGATACTTTTTATTTACTGATCATAAGCTTAACATAGTATATCACACAATAAACCAGGGCTATTCCGGTTATGATGTTAAACATAATCTTAATATTCCCCGAAACATATGTTGCACCGAAGGCAAAAGGTACATTTATATAAAAAAAGATTCTCATTCTTACTAAATAACTGTAAGTCTCCTTCTTTTTTTCTTCACTCTGCGCCCAAAGCGCCGTTCCGGTCATGTGTATATACTCAAAAATTTCATATGCCAACAACAGTATGGACAACCCGATTGCAATCGGTCTTGCAATAGCATATTTTCCACATTTGACAATAATTTTCTTTGAAAATCGAGTCTTACTCTTGACATTAGGCTTTAAATACCCCACTTTATACCCAGTGCATTTATAATTTATTAGGAGAAAAAAATGAGTGCTATTGTTGATATTCATGCAAGAGAAATTATTGACTCTCGCGGTAATC
>CALXZL010000024.1 GCA_944393215.1 uncultured Alphaproteobacteria bacterium | reverse complement strand
CTGCGTATCCTCTTAAATCTCTTATTTACTCTCTTCTATAACCGCCACCGCTCATCACAGCGACAAACAGCCTTATAGTCTTACGTTATCCTAAAGTCAATAACTTTTTTCATATTTTTTGTATTTTCTTGTGGAGAACTTTTCAACCATCTGTTTTAACGAATTATTAACATTTTATTTTTTTAAAGTCCAGTGTTTTTTTTATAAAAAAATATTATCTTTTTGATAGAATCACTTTTGACTTGCCATTATTTATTACATTTGTATTATATTTGGCAGTTAACAACATTTATGGAGGCGAAAATACCTAAAGAAAATACCAATGCGCCAGTACGAGACGATAACGGACCACGCATTAATGAAGAGATTAAAGTAAAAGAAGTTCGTTTAATTGATGAAACCGGAGAGAATCGCGGTGTTGTTTCTATAAAAGAAGCTCTTGCCGCCGCAGAAGATGCCGGTTTGGATTTGATTGAGATTTCTCCGCAAGCTACACCACCCGTTTGTAAAATTTTAGATATCGGTAAATATAAATATGAAATGCAAAAACGTAAAGCCGAAGCCAAAAAAAAACAAAAAGTGGTTGAAATCAAAGAGTTAAAACTTCGCCCTATGATTGATACTCATGATTATGAAGTGAAGGTCAAACAAGCTAAAAAGTTCTTAAGCGAAGGCAATAAAGTCAAATTTACCATGCGTTACAAAGGTCGTGAAATGAATACTGCCGATATGGGTAAAGATGTGTTGATGCGCTTGCTTGATGATTTGGAAGGGATTTGCAAGGTCGAATCGGAACCCAAAATGGAAGGCAAGCAAATGATGATGATTATTGCTCCTGATAAATAGTTGTCCGTTGGAATTTTATATGCATAAAGGAACCCTTAGCTTAAGGGTTCTTTTTTTATTGCATTTTAACTTTTGTTTTCATTTAAAATCTGCTGAGGACCTTTTCTGTCCCATTTTATATTTTCTTTAACAATTTTAGCTGGATTTCCGGCAATTATAATATTTTCTTTTTCAAATTTTTTTGTAACAACACTTCCCCAGCCAACTATGGAATTAGAAGAAATTTTGGTATTTTTTCCAATCTTTACATCCATACCTATCCAAACGTGTTCTCCTATTTCAACAGATTTTCCATAATTGGTTATATTATTTTCATTATCAAAAACACTGTGTGAATCAGAACACCAAATTTTAACATTGGCTGAGATCATGCCGTTATCTCCGATACTCACAAAGCTATCATCTTCACACAATCTAATATCCACTAATCCTGCCGTACAATTATCACCAATTTTAATCAATGCATTATTCACATAAGCGTTTCTTACTCCCATATGAATATTAGAGATAAAGTCATGGGTATTTTTTCCAAATATTATTGTATTATTATTCCCATATATCTCTAATCTGGTTTTGAGAGGAATTTCACCAATGATTTTATTATTGGTACCATGAACACGTAATTCCATTAGCTTTTTGTGTCTGACTTTTTTATCGGGAATTAGTTTTATTAAAAATTTTTTCAATTTTTTCATTGGTTATTCCTATCATAAATTATGCTGTTTTACGATAGCAGATTAAAACTAAATATAATGAGATTTTGCATAATATCCCGAGTTTTTTATCACTTTTATTGATATAAAGTATTATGATGCGCCACCATAAATACAAACTATAAAAATTCTACACCAATAATTGAACATTGAATCAAAAAATATATATTATCTTATTCAAAAAAAACGAATCGGATAAAAATCAATATAAAAAAACATAGCCCAAAATTTATTCTGTTTTCGCTTTTACCAAACTTTCATTTTAAGCTGTCTTGCAAGCTTGAAATATTTGCACAAACTCAACAATAGATTCAAATCTTTTCTAATTTGTCGTTTGTTGGGATTTGACAATCGTTTGTACAATGTCCAGAAATAAAACATTTGAACGGCTTGCGGAATTTTCTTTTCAACTTCCATTTCCGGTGCGTTTACTTTTTTCCATGTTTCCAACAAATAAGACAACCGCTTAAAACTTCCGAAAAATCCTTTATAACCGCTCAACTGTAATAATAAGCTTCCCCAATCTTCATAATCATACCCTTGGCGGAAACCCTCAAAATCAATCAAATGAATTTCTTTGTTTTCATCGATTAAGATATTATTGACCGTAAAATCTCCATGTATCAGCTGATAATTTTGCGACGGAATTTTTAATTCTTTTTTGAACTTCTGCCAGAAAAAACGATTGATTATGTGATTCATCCATAATCGATTATCTGCCAAGCGTCGCTCAATTTTTGCATACATTTCGGCAAAATCCAACGGAGCTAAAATACAGTCTGCCGGAAGTGTATTTTGTACAAGACGCTGATAGGCTTTGGCAAGGCGAGACATCACCTCCGGGGTACAATCTTGATATTCTAATTTATGGCCATGGAAAAACGGCATTAATAATAATTTGTAATTCTTAAAATTTTCCTGCTCCAGCGGAAAAATTTGATAACAGCTTTCCCATGTTTTCTTTAATCTTTGAAAACGAATTTCCTGATCCGGTGTATCCGGCAATAACTTCATCAAAAATTCGCCTAAATCGGTTTTTAGATAAAAGTTATACGAAACACCGCCGATATTGATTTCCTTAAAATCATCTATGCGGTTAATATTTTCGGCTTTCAGCAAAAACTGATAAAACTCTTGTGTGTGTTTAAATTTCATTTTTAACTCTGTAATATATTATGCTTTTTTTACATTAAAAATAAACACTATCTCTTGTCAAAGATTTAAAATTTTTTTTTACAAATTGTGATTAAATAGGTTTGTATTTTTTTGCTTAAAAATTATGTTGTTGAGAAAATTGACCTTATGTCTGGAAAGTTGTGTTTTTTATCTTTATGATATTGGGCAAAAGTGAAGATGAAGGAATATTTGATGACTATTGATGTTGAAAATTTAACCAAAACACAGGCAGAAACAGAACTACATCATCTTGCCGAAGAAATGGCAAAGGCGGATATTGCCTATTATCAAAATGATGATCCTTATTTGACTGATGCTGAATATGATGCGCTCAAACGCCGCTATGAAGAAATTGAAAATAAATTTCCTCAACTCAAAATTATCAACGGTCCTTCGGTCAAAATCGGGGCTCCGGTTAAAAGCGAATTTGGCAAAGTAGAACACAAAATTCCGATGCTTTCGCTCGGAGATATTTTTTCTGAAGCCGAACTCATTGATTTTACCGCTTCAGTCAACCGTTTCTTAGGCTATGAAACTGACAATCAAATTACTTATTCTGCCGAACCGAAAATTGACGGGCTTTCTTTTTCTGCACGCTATGAAAATGGAATCTTTGTAAAAGGGGCAACACGCGGCGACGGTAAAACCGGAGAAGATATTACCGAAAATCTTAAAGTTATCAAAGATTTACCTCTTGTTCTTTCTGCTCCAGATGTGCCGGAAGTTTTGGAAGTGCGCGGAGAAGTTTATATGTCTAAAGCAGACTTTCTAGAACTCAACGCAAAGAACGAATCGGAACATAAAAAAGTTTTTGCTAATCCGCGTAATGCCGCCGCAGGTTCACTACGCCAGCTTGATGCCAATATCACCAAAGAACGTAAACTTTCTTTGTTTGTTTATACTTGGGGCGATGTTTCAAATATTCCGTGGAAATCGCAAAGTGAGTTTTTGCAAAAAGTGCGTGATTGGGGCTTCAAAACCAATCCATACAACCGAATTTGCCATACCTCGCAAGAGCTTATGGATTATTTTAATTATCTGCAACAAGAACGCGCCGATCTTCTCTATGATATTGACGGTATTGTCTACAAGGTTGATGATCTTGCCTTACAGAATCGGCTCGGTTTTCTGACGCGCACGCCACGTTGGGCGATTGCTCATAAATTTCCCGCCGAACAGGCTTTTACCAAAATCAACAATATTCGCATTCAAGTCGGACGTACCGGGGCACTCACGCCGGTTGCCGATTTGGAACCCATAAATGTCGGCGGCGTTATTGTCTCTCACGCCACTCTTCACAATGAAGATGAAATTAAGCGCAAAGATATTCGTATCGGCGATACGGTGATTATTCAGCGCGCCGGCGATGTGATTCCGCAAATTGTCGGCGTGGTCTTGGAAAAACGTCCGGTCGAATCGCAAGAATTTATCTTTCCGCATGTCTGCCCTATGTGCGGGGCTCATGCTATTCGTGAAGAAGATGAAGCCGTGCGTCGTTGTACCGGCGGGCTTACCTGCCCTGCGCAAGCCATAGAACGGCTCAAACATTTTGTATCTCGCGAGGCTTTTGACATTGAAGGTTTGGGTGCCAAAATTATGGAAGAATTTTATAATGAAGGTATTATCAAAACGCCGGTTGATATTTTTACTTTGGAAAGCCGCAA
Organism: uncultured Alphaproteobacteria bacterium; assembly: GCA_944393215.1. Classification (GTDB taxonomy): domain Bacteria; phylum Pseudomonadota; class Alphaproteobacteria; order RF32; family CAG-239; genus CAJLXD01. The sequence continues at coordinate 7,253 of CALXZL010000024.1, read as the reverse complement.
CAAACGTTTGCGCGATGACCTTTTCTCTGCGCTTGATGACGGATCAATCTATCTTGAATCGCGCGAAGGTTGGGGTAAAAAATCGGTTGAGAACTTATTTAATGCCATTAACGAAAAACGCAAAATTTCACTACCTCGTTTTATTTATGCTCTCGGTATCCGTCAAGTGGGTGCTGCGACTTCGCTATTGATTGCCAAGCACTACGGCTCTTTTACAGCTTTTGAACAAGATATGCTTAAATCTGATACTGCCAAGCTTTTGGAAATTGACGGTATCGGCGAAGCCATGGTCAAAGACATTGTTGAGTTTTTTGCCGAAGAACATAATCGCCGCATAATTCAAGAACTCCGTCAACAGGTGCAAGTGGAAGAATTTGTTGATACCACCGATTATTCTTCCGCATTATCCGGGAAAACGGTTGTTTTTACCGGAACGCTGGAACACCTTACGCGCGCCGAAGCCAAAGCTAAAGCGCTTTCCTTGGGCGCAAAGGTTGCCGGATCGGTTTCTAAAAATACCAATTATGTGATTATGGGTGCTGATGCCGGATCCAAAGCCTCCAAAGCCAAAGAACTCGGCGTGACTATTCTTTCGGAAGAAGAATTTTTGACTATGTGTTCTTAAACACAGATCAGATATACTTTTGAAAATGCTTACCTTAAAGCTTATCCTTTGAAGCAAAAAAAATGAAGGCAATGTATGTTTATATTTTAACCAATATCAATAATACTACGCTTTATATTGGTGTTACAAATGATTTAAAAAGAAGAATTTTTGAGCATAAGTCAGGTTTATTTAAATCTGCCTTTACTGCAAGGTATAGTCTTACGAAGCTTGTTTATTTTGAGTGTCATGAAGATGAGTTAATTGCTATCGCCAGAGAGAAATATCTAAAAAAAGCATTTCGTAAGGAAAAAATAAAATTAATAGAAGCCAAAAATCCGTTATGGAATGACCTTTATGATGAAGTTTGTTTATAATATCTATTATATTTTAGAATATTGAAGATGCCTGACCTCGGAGGTTCTCACCTCCTCAGGGCATGACAAACAAGGAAAGAGTCATGCCACAAGAGAGCAAAGCGAACGCGTTTAGGCATCTACCACTTTTTATAATACTGAAGATGCCTGATCAAGGCATGACAAACAAGGAAAGAGTCATGCCACAAGAGAGCGAAGCGAACGCGTTTAGGCATCTACCTTTTTTTTAATATGGAAGATGCCTGACCTCGGAGGCTAAAGCCTCCTCAAGGCATGACGTCGTTTTAGTATGATTACTTACAAACACTGTCACACCTTGAGCGAGGAACGAGCGAGATTAGGTGTCTTCCTTTTTTAATATTGAAGATGCCTGACCTCGGAGGCTAAAGCCTCCTCAAGGCATGACAAACAAGGAAAGAGTCATGCCACAAGAGAGCGAAGCGAACGCGTTTAGGCATCTACCACTTTTTATAATACGGAAGATGCCTGACCTCGGAGGCTAAAGCCTCCTCAAGGCATGACATTTTTAGTGTGATTTTTTATAAACCTTGTCACACCTTGAGCGAGGAACGAGCGAGATTAGGTGTCTTCCTTTTTTAATATTGAAGATGCCTGACCTCGGAGGCTAAAGCCTCCTCAAGGCATGACAAACAAGGAAAGAGTCATGCCACAAGAGAGCAAAGCGAACGCATTTAGGCATCTACCTCTTTTTTTAATACTGAAGATGCCTGACCTCGGAGGCTAAAGCCTCCTCAAGGCATGACAAACAAGGAAAGAGTCATGCCACAAGAGAGCAAAGCGAACGCGTTTAGGCATCTACCTCTTTTTTTAATACGGAAGATGCCTCCTCAAGGCATGACAAACAAGGAAAGAGTCTTGCCACAAGAGAGCAAAGCGAACGCGTTTAGGCATCTACCTCTTTTTTTAATACTGAAGATGCCTGACCTCGGAGGCTAAAGCCTCCTCAAGGCATGACGTCGTTTTAGTATGATTACTTACAAACACTGTCACACCTTGAGCTGGTTAACATTTGATAAAAAACTAACCATATTTTATTTTTGCTGTACTGTTATTACACAAGAATTATAACGAGTATAACTTGATGAATTACAAGATGACTTAGACCATGTTGATCCTGATGGACTCATGCAATAATTTGAAGTACTTGAAGTATCGTTAATTCTCAAATAAGACCACAAACTATCATACGACCCCTTATACACACTAAATATTTTCTTACCTGTATTTTTGTCAGGAGCCGCCCATACTCCTGGCGTTAATCTTGCACAGTAGTCTGTAATTTCTTCTGAACTTGCTGTAAGGTTTGATGCTACTTTTACATCAGTAGAAGAAGCTTCTATAACTCTTCCTAAGCTATATCCATTAACATAGTATTCATCTCCAACTTCATAAGGGGTATCTCCCTGTTCTTCTGCTCCAGGACAATAAACTTTTGTTGTATCAAATGGGCATTTGAGGATTGTTTTTCCGGCGCAGTCTGCTGCTGTTTTGGTGAAACCCAAGGTATTACAACTTGGTGGCGGTACACAGGTTTGCGCCCATGCCTCATCCGCTCCGACCAAGGAGAAAGCCAGAGCGAACAGGCTTGCTCCGAATTGATATTGAATATTCTTTTTCATTTTCTTTCTCCTTTTGTTTATTGTTCTTGTTTAACACCCAAAGTACATGAGTTATAAAGATCGCGCACACCAGATTTACATTGATTTTCATTTAAACCGTAGCCTCCCGGATAAAAACAATAACGATAATAATCAGTTATTCTTAAGAGTGATCTATTTTGATCATATTCACCTTTATACGCATTCAATACCTGTTGTGCATTTTTTGCTGTTGGAGGAGACCAACTTCCTGGAGACATTGAGTTACAATAATCTCCAATTTCAGCATTACTTTTTACAAGAGGTGATGCAATAGTTATATCAGTTCCAGACACTTCAATAACCTTACCTATGAATATACCGTTTAGATAATATTTGTCACCGACGGCGTATGGTTTACATTTATATGTAGTGGTACCACAGCCATTACTACAAGATAAATAGCCATTACCACATCCTGTTTGTGATGTTAATGTATATGATGAACAATCTATTGTCGGGGTGCAAATTTGTTCTTCACACTTATACCTTGTGCCGACACAAGGATCAGTACAAGATTTTTTAACATAGCCGGTTTTACAAGTAACCGCTTCAGAATAGGTATAATCAAAACATGTGGTTTGTGTACAGCTTGACGTGGTAGAGGGCCAATAACAGCGCAAGGCTCCATCACAAAAATAAGTGTCATAATTGACCGTGCCTTCCGGACATGCCGGCGTTGGGCAGGTGCCACATTCTTTGTATTTCAAAACCGAGCCGGACAGACATGTCTCTCCTTCCAACTGACCACATGATGTTACCCCGCAGTTTGTGGAATCGTATTCAAAACCCTCGCATGGATTTATCTTGCGTTTGTATTTTTCCTCTCCGCAACTTATACATGGATCTCCGTCTGCCACGTAGCCGTCAATATTTGCCTCTTCTGCCGTGTAATAATAACCAACACAGCTTGCGCATTTGCATTTGGTATATAACTCGTCTTCAGAACAGCGCTGCCCATAATCCGGCTCATAGCCATCTTCACAACTCGTGGTATATCCTTTGTTGGTGCAGACCTCCGACGCAGCCACACATTTTTTGTAATATCCGGTTGAAATTCCGTACGGACACGGATCTGATAAGACATAACCCGAATTACACGATTTGACCGTGTATCCTAAATCTTTGCATGTTTGTATGGGAGAATATATATTAATCTCTGATTTGCTGAACTCACTGAAACTTTCTTTGGCTTCCGGTAAAAATTGAGATTTCGCATATGCTTTTTCGGCATTGCTACTTGTTGCAATTATGCTCATTGCGACTATGTACGAAATTCTGTTCTTCATGTTTCACCTGCCTAATAACTCAAAAAAATAAGGCAAAGGGAAGAATCTTATTAGTTTATGCGGTGTGTGTGTTATGAATATACTAATATATAGGCTTTAAATTCTTCCCTTTATCGTCTCCGATTCACAATTTATTGTGAATTTTATTTATCGCGCCTATCTATATTAACAATAAACTATTAATTCCTTCCAGTCAAGTAAAAAAAATTACAAGTTTGTAGTATATATAATTTGACAATTACATAGGAAGATATTCGGCATGACTGATGATGATTTTGCAATACAACTCGGTGCCAGAATCCGAGAACTCAGAAAACTCAAAGGTGTGAGCCAACTCGAGTTAGCTTATGACATGGATATGTCTATGAATACCATTTCTACCATTGAACTTGGCAAAATTTCTCCTAAAATTGAAACGATTAAAAAAATTGCTCAAAAACTCAATGTGGATATTGTCGAAATATTTCAGTTTTCTGATATGCCCTCTAAAGATAAACTGACCAGAAAAAAAATTGAGAGTCTCTCTCGAAGCCTCATGTCTGAAAATCTTGAATTTATTGATTTGGTTATTGAAACTGTCAATATCTTAAAAAAAGCCCAAAATTTATAACTCTTTCCTAGCTTTTCTCTCAATCTTCAATAAAGAAAAATTCATAACTGCGCGCCATCACAATGTTGGCATATACTATCAACGGAGATAATATTAAATAGTATATGTATGATGGCATGTATGGCGATAATTGCTCCAAAATTACATATGGTATGTTTATTATCAGCAATAAACATACTATTTGCTTGTAATTTCCTTGCGTATGATAAAATGAAAACTTTAAACTCTTATTGTTTCCCAACGCCGAGGATATCCACGAAAAAAACGGACGGAAAAATATAATTGGGGCTAAAAATATTCCAACTACTCCCGCCGTGGCGTTGACCAGCTCTTGGTCACTTAAAAACTTCATGTAATATTCCTTGTCCCCTAAGCCCAAAAACGGCAATATAAACGGAAATAATAAGACTAATGTCATTATAACAAAGCTTAATACCAATATCTTTGTGGACGGTGATAACGACGATGTCATGGAACGAAACTCTAAATAGGGTTTCTTATTGAAGTAATAACGGAAGAAATAGCTCCAAAGACCATAGGCAAAAATCAACACAACAAAAAATGAAAGCTTGCGCCAGGTATAGACTCCTAATATTACAGAAATGTAGTTTAAAATGCAGAAAATACTCATCGGTAATAATTTGGCTTTAAAATAGGCTAAACTACTGCCTAATATATGAAAAACCGGAAGATATTTTCTTTTTTCATTTTTCATTTTAAAACCTTCTTACTTTTTGAAATATCGACGCAGACATTCCCTGATTGAGGGCAAGCCAAAATCTTCTATCTTAATTTCTTGCGGGCTTAAAAATTTATATTCACTGCTTTCCGTTAAATCTACATCTATTGATGACATATCTTTGATACTGCACTTGAAAAAGAAATCTAACGGATATCTCTCTATGCCCTTATACTCATACAGATCAGGAAATGAAAATAAATATTCTTCAACATTTACCTCAATATTCAGCTCTTCCTTAACTTCTCGGACGATTGCTTGTTCCAGTGTTTCTCCAACCTCAACAAAGCCTCCGGGCAGATGCAACGTGCCTTGGGCTGGATCTTTGCTACGGCGCACAACCAATAACCTTCCCGCTTTATCCATTATTACGCCAACTGCACCTATCGTCGGATTTAAATAAATACCATATCCGCAAGCTTCACATTGCATTTTACCGGCAGATACCTTTTTTAGACCATGCTTGCCGCATATCGGGCAATATTTATATGCTTCCAATATATCCATGTTGCTATATCTATCGGGTAATGCGGAGATTGACCATGCCGTTATTGATGTGAGCTTCTATACGAAGCTGATCTATATTAAAAATGTCTTCATCTCGAGCAGAATTCATGGCAGAGAGCTTGTCTTCCAAATTCTCTCCGGCTATCTTTTCATCACTTATTTTTCCGGGGAAAATTTTATTTGAAATATTGATTATTTCGGCAATATCGGCACTCTTATCGGCAGAATCCTGATAATCAAAAGCAATGGTTATTTTGCTGATTTCTTTTGAATCTGCCTGAAAGGTTAAACGAATATTGTTCTTTACGCCTGAATAGGTCGAAATTCCGTTTTCACTGCCTGTCAGCAAAATTTGATAATCGGTTAAATTTGCAAACGGAATCACTGCACCCGTATCTTCTTTGGCATTGATTGATGCCGCGTCAACCGACATCACAAATATGCCTGATGCCGTTAAAATCATACTTAATGTGTATAGGAATCTCTTTGTCATTGTTCCGCTCCGGATTTTTATTTTTTTGACATTATATGTTATTTATTTTTATCAGTAAATAGCTGATAAAAAAGATATCCTCTTTTTTCTAATAATCAAATAATGAATATACCGGCGCGATTGTGCTCAATTTTTCTCTTCCGTGCAAAAATTTTAGTTCTATCATAAATGCCAGAGAAACTATCTTGCCGCCAAGCCTTGTGACTAACTCACTCGCCGCCTTTACCGTGCCTCCGGTTGCTAACAAATCGTCTATGATGATTACTCGTTTGCCTTTTTCTATGGCGTCTTTATGTATTTCTAACGCATCCGTGCCATATTCCAGCTCATATTCCACACGCTCAACCGCTGCCGGAAGTTTGCCGGGTTTTCTTACCAAAACCAAACCTGCACCCAATTTATAAGCAAGCGGCGCTCCCAACAAATATCCGCGGGACTCTATTGCTACAACATAATCTATCTGCTCCGAGGCAAATTTTTTGGCTAAGGCATCTATCACTTCTCGGTATGCCTGCCCATCTTGCAACAATGGCGTGATATCCTTAAAAGCTATTCCTTCTTTGGGAAAATCTAAAATCGTACGTATCTTTTTTTCAGCATTTTCTAACATGTTTTTATCCTCTTTGTCGTGTTTTTTTCAGCTTAAAAATAATTTCTTAAAATTTCTTTATAAAAAAATACTTGCAACTTTTTTCTTTTTATATTATCAAAGCTTTTGTTATATGGTCCCATCGTCTAGTGGCCTAGGACATCGCCCTCTCACGGCGGTAACGCGAGTTCGAGTCTCGCTGGGATCACCATAAAAAAGAGCGCCTTAATGGCGCTTTTTTTTATGCTAATCAGGCGAGACTATCCAATTCCGACTAATGTCATTGTTTCGCTTCGCTTGCTTGCTCACAATAACTAGTCTCATTGCTTGGCTCATAAAAAACACCGGAGCAACGGTGTTTTTTATTTCTCAGCACTGGGATCACCA
>CALXZL010000023.1 GCA_944393215.1 uncultured Alphaproteobacteria bacterium | reverse complement strand
GGCTCGTTTCCTCGCCAACTGCGTTTCGGTCACTTGTTTTCTAAGCTCGCTTCGGAAAGCTCACACTTCCCTCGCTCCCTAATAAAACTGCGCCTTTTCGGCTAAAAACAACCGGAGCAACGGTTGTTTTTAGCCTCAAGCCCCTATCGTGCTCACAAGTTCGTCCTTGATATCTTTCTATCAATAAAAAAAACAGCCTACACAAGGCAGGCTGTTTTTTTTATTGGTGGGTATGACAAGGATCGAACTTGTGACCCCTACGATGTCAACGTAGTGCTCTCCCGCTGAGCTACACACCCTCTGTCTTCCCAATAATACGGCGGTCGAGCACGTGCCTTGAGTATCTAAACTTCGCTTCGGTCGTTCTCTCTTCCTCGCTCAGTTAAGATAGTCAAGATGTTACAGACAAAAACAACAAATCTTTGTTGTTTTTACTTAGCCATCCCGCTGAGCTACACACCCTCTGTCTTCCTAATAATATTGATCTATTAACTTATCGCTTATTTTCTATATATTATCATCTCCCCTTTGGCAAGAGATTTTTTTATCTTTTTCAAAAAAAATTCTCCAAATTATTAAATATTTAAGGAATTTGCGTTATTTTCTTTATACTCAAACAAAAAATCAGAGGCTTAACGTGACGGAAAAACATATTGATTTTCGCATTAATTATAAAAAATTGAAAATCTTTGAAGAATATAATACTTCGGATATTCAATATCCTATCGTTTTATCGTCTCCCCATAGCGGCAAAATCTTTCCTTCCGAATTTCTTCAACACTCTTGTCGCTCAGAATCTGAACTTCGTTCTTCCGAGGATTGCTTCGTTGATGATATTATCATTTCTGCCAGTAATGCCGGTATTCCTATGATCGCCATGAATATTCCACGGACTTTCGTTGATGTTAATCGGGACAAAATTGAAATCGATGATTCTATGTATTTCGATAAAACCCCATCTGCTGACAATATCGGCAGCAGACGTTGCCGTGTCGGTTTGGGCGTTATTCATCGCATTGTCTCTCAAAATAAGCCCATTTATGACGGTTTAATCTCATTTGAAGAGGCTCAAGAAAGAATCAAATATGTCTACGAACCTTACCATAAACGCCTAAAACAACTTATTGATAAGTGTCAAAAAAAATTCGGCTTCTGCCTGCTTATTGATTGTCATTCCATGCCGTCTAAAATTTGCAATATTATGAACGAAAACCAGCCGGTTGAATTTTGCATCAGTAATCTTTTTGACGAAAGCTGCCCCGCTGAGATTTCAGAATTTTTGGCTCAACAACTCTCCTCCAAAAAATATCGCGTGGAATTTAACCGCCCCTACGCCGGAGCTTTTATAACCTTTAATTATTGCCAGCCAAGAAAAAACATCCATACGTTGCAAATCGAGATCAATAGAAGCCTCTATATGGATGAAAACTCATACAAAAAAAACAACAATTTTCAATCTGTTAGCTCATATACATCCGAAGCTATCATCACTCTGGGTAAATTTTTACTGGATTTTAAGAAATAACTGTGTTATAAAACCTCCGTTTTGGCTTTTAATATTTTGTTAAGAATCAGCCTAAAACATTTTTATGGTATCTTTGATTTATGATACCGTGGGTTAACAAAACCTCAAAGACGATACTTGAGTTTCGTTAGTCTTTAAGCAAACTGAAATTGGCATGGCTTTTGCATAAGGGATGTTTGTGACACTTTGAGGGAATAGAGGAATGCGTTTTAGCGTATCTAAAAATTTTATGTTTTTTTTAGTATTGCTGATGTTAATTCAGCCAGTACAAGCCAAAGTATATAATGATAAGATTGATGACTCTATGGTTTGTACTTATGCAACCCAAAAAATGGAAAAGGTCTATCAGATTAAAAGACACTTACTTACCACTATCGCTAATGTGGAAACCGGAAGATGGGATGCAGAAAAAAAACAAAAATCCGCTTGGCCTTGGACGGTTAATGCTCAAGGCAAAGGTATGTTTTTTGATTCTAAAGAAGAAGCCGTACGCGAAGTTAAACGTTTGCAGGCTCAAGGCGTGAAAAGTATTGATGTCGGTTGTATGCAAATCAATTTGGTATACCACCCCGATGCTTTCGAATCCGTTGAAGACGCTTTCGATCCGCAGAAAAATGCTCAATATGCCGCTAAATTTTTGAAGTCTTTATATGAAAATAATGATAAAGACTGGATTAAAGCTGCCATGGCTTATCACTCTAAAGTACCGACCAAGGCTCAACGCTATAAAAAGAAAATTGTCAGCACTTATGAATTGGTTAAACAAGCCCAGCTTAAACTTGAAAAAACTTTGTTCGGCAATCAGGAATCCAACAACAATGATTCCATTAAAGTTGCCCAAAAAGATAGCAAAGTTTCATCCGCCGCTCAATGGCGAGAAGCAAAATTGGAAGAATGGCGCGCTCGTCATAATTAATAAGGCTTAATATGTCTGAATATTGGAACAATGCCGGTTTTTATTGGCAAGCCCTCGGAGGGAACAATATTGACCAAATTAGCGGTCATTGTTACCAATATACAGACGTTGTTGTTGATGATGATCATCATATTTCTCAAACGACCATTATTGTTGATATCGGAAAGTTTGATAATTATCAGGCTCTGGGGGTTGTTCATGCTTCTGCCGCCGTCCCTGACATCAGAAATTTGCTCTCTCAAAATATCCCTGCCGCACAAGCTGTTTTTTTAACACACTCTCATCCTGATCATCTTAACGGCATCCCGCACTATATTAAAGCAGGATATAAATTTCCACCGATTTACGGCGGAAGATATACCAAAATGATTTTGGAAGATTTATTCTTACAATTTGCCATCGATCCTTCTCTTTGGCCCGAATTTCATGTGATTAAAGACGGGGATATTATCAAAGTCGGTTCCCTTTCTCTTGAAACCGTTGCATCTTCTCATACTTGCTTTGACAGTTTTGGTTTTATCATTTTTTCAAGATATACTACCGTCTATCATACCGGTGATATGAAAATTGATGCCAGCACTTATTTTCGCAAGCCGACCAATATAAAAAGAATTAAGGAATTGTCCTCTCAGATTGACTGTGTGATTGCTGATTTTTATGGTATTGTCGACGATGGTTTTGCCGTACGTGAAGTCGATACCTTCAAACGGCTGGTTAAAATTATAAAATCGGCTAAAAAAGACAAAATTTTCTTGCCGGTTTATCCAACCCACCCCGAAATGTATATTATTGCCTTCCTGGCTGCCCTAAAATTGAAAAAAAATGTTGTTTTCTTCGGAAACCCTGATTTTTACAGCTATCTTAAAAGAATTATTGATTATGGAATCTCTTTTACTAATATGGCGGGTAATCGCATCAAAGTGATTTATACTCATAATCGTGACGAAATTGCCTCTTTAAAAAATAATTATGTGGTTATCGGAACCTATAATCATGTTTCTTCTGCCTTTGATGCTTCCGCTCATGATAGCTTCGGAATTGTTACCGCTAAAACCTTTTTTAACCCTCTTAAAGGTCAATTCAACTCTCACAATATTAAATTTGTTTCCGTTGATGATTATCCGGTCTTGCAAGGGTTTGGTCATGGTTTTCTCGGTGATTATGAATTTTTAAATACGATTCTTATGAACCCGACTTTTATTCCGACGCATTGTCCCTCTTTTGTTATTGATAATTTCAGAGATCTTGCCTCTTTTATCAAGATGTCTTTAATTGAAAAAACTCCCAGCAATAATGAAGTATATCAAATTTCGCAAAAAAATTGTTCTCTAGTACAAAAAAGTGTCTCTCTTTGGCTGGCTGTTTCTTACAATGCCGGTTATGCTTATTTTACCGAAATCCTGCAAAAACCCACATCTGGAGAGGGTTTTCTTAAGCGTACTATCAGCAACAAAAGATGTCAAAGCCACTTTAAGATGTATCTTCACAAACGACAGCACTCTCTCGTAAATTCTAAACCATAACAGGATATATATATTACCATAAAATAATATAACTTTTATGTGCAATATGTGTTTTATATTAATTTTAAGTTGCATTTTTCTTAATTTTGCTTTATTAGTGTTTATGTTATATATCAAAGCCTCAACTTAAGGTAACAGTATGACCAAACTAATAAATAAAATTATTTCTCTGCATAAACGCAGGACAAGTATGCGTTTAGCAGATTCCGAGTGGGAAGCCATGGATGAAATTTGTCGTTTTGAAAATATTTCGAGAAACAAATTATTGGAATTTGTAGAACAATGTAAAGACAAAGACCTAGGGCTTTCTTGTTGTACCAGATTGTTTTTGCTTTCATATTATAAAAACAATGCCAGACTGAAATTTAGACCTTCGGGAAAAAATCTGATGAAGGCTTTGCAAATTTTTGCTAATCAGACAAGTGTTCGAACAAAACCTTAAATCCGAGTAGTATTAATATTATTCCCGACAATATTTCTATCTTGGTTGTGGGAATTTTGCGGAGGCTTCGGCTCGAATAAAAGGCTAATAGGCTGCAAAGCAGTGTTGTTATACCTATTAATCCGGCGGCGCTTAATATCGGGATATTGATAAAATAGAGTGTTACTCCGGCAGCACAGGCATCTATACTTGTGGCAACGCCTATTAAAAATAAGTATTTAAAACTTAATTCAGATGTTGAGACTTCATTTTCTTTATGATGCAAGGCTTCGTTGATAACATTGAGCCCAAGCAACAGAAAAACCAAAAATGATATCCAATGATCAAAATGGACTAAATATGTACTAACGCTTTTAGTACATATCCAGCCGATTATCGGCATGATAAATTGTCCTAATCCAGTGGATAGGGCTATTGATAAAGCATTTTTTGTTCGTTTACTTTGAAGAATCAATCCATATGAAAATGAAACAACGGCTGCATCTACAGACAACGCCATTGCCAAAATAAGCAGATCTGCGAAAGACACTTGATTTTCCTGTTTTTAGCTTATTCGCCCAAATTATCCAAACCGTCCGAAGAGTTGGGATCCATATTCTTTTTTACCATGGTATTTTCTATTGCTGCTGCCTTCTCTTCCTCTGCTTTTTTCTGCATCATTCCAGAAAATCCAAAATATAAAAAGACGGCACCGATAATTATGCTGATTAATATTATTGTTTTCTTTTTATTTTCCATTGAAAAGCTCCTTTTTTTGCATATTTACTTTAACTTTATAAGACTTTATTATAAAAGTCGAGTGTAAAAATTTGTCTTGTTGCCATGTACGAATATTTATTTCAAAAATTAAAATCTTCTCCCTTTCGAAGTAAATTTAAACTTTCTTCGGAAGATTTGATATATATTCAGAAAAAAGGTATTGATGTTATCCGTCAGCATGCTCGTGATTTTGTTCGCACCAGGCTTGCGCCGGCTTTCCCTTCCAATGACGGGAAACAAACACCCATGCGTGGGCATCCGATTTTTAAAGCTCAACATGCTACCGCCTGTTGTTGTCGCGGATGTTTATATAAATGGCATCAGATTCCGCAGGGGCGTTCTTTATCTACTCAAGAGCAAGACTATATTGTGGATATTTTAATGCAATGGCTTGAGCTGCAAACAAAACAACTGTCTGCACCTCAAAAACAAAATAGCTCTTCAGTGTTTTAAAGTTTTAATCTCTCTTTTATTTTTTCGGCAATTTTCATATATGCTTCAGCATAGGGGCTATCCGGTTGAGAATCGACAATCGGCGTACCGTTATCGGCATTTTCACGAATCGAAAGATGCAACGGAATTTCTCCCAAAAAGCTTTCTCCCATTGCTTCTGCCGTTTTCTTAGCACCTTCATGTCCAAAAATATCGGCTCTGTGTCCGCAATGTTCACAAATATAGTAGCTCATATTTTCAACTATTCCTAAAATCGGAACATCCACTCGCTTGAACATGTTCACCCCTTTGATTGCGTCTATTAAAGCAATATCCTGCGGGGTTGAGACAATGACCATTCCTGCAAAATCTAATTTTTGAGACAAGGTGATTTGGATATCTCCGGTGCCGGGAGGCATATCTATGACCATGATGTCTATATTCCCCCAATTTGTTTGCGTCAGCAACTGTTCTATGGCTCCGCATGCCTTGGAACCACGCCATATCAGAGGTTGATTTCTATCTATCAAGGTTCCGATTGACATTGACTCTATTCCACAGCTTGTAAACGGTTCAAATGTTTCTCCGTCAGTTGTTGCCAGCTTTTCCCCTTCATATCCCAACATAGTGGGCAATGACGGACCATATATATCGGCATCAAATGCCGCAACTTTTAAGCCTAAGCGGCTTAAACCCAAAGCAATGTTTACTGCCGTGGTCGATTTTCCGACGCCGCCTTTGCCCGAAGCAACTCCTATGATTTTTTTGACATTTCGGACATTATATTTTTCGGTTTGAGGGCGCAAATTCTGCACTTTCTTCTCTCCCGTGCAGATTATTGAAACTTTTTCTACTCCCTCTATTGCCAACAAAGACTTTTTCAATAATTCAAAAACTTCTTGATTTTCTTCCGTATTTTGTAGCGTGACTATCACTCTGTTTCCGAAAATTTTTACGCCTTCTATTTTTTCGACTGAAAAAAATTGCTCAACAATTGCTCTGACTTTGTTTTCCATCTTCTTATATTTCCTGTTGATAAATTTCTATGTCCTTGCATGTCTTTCCCTCTTTTATATTATATATGTTGTTTAGTCAAATAAATATCAGAGGTAAATTTTATGGCAAAAATTGAAGGACCTTGGGGAAATAATGAACCCGACAATCCTTGGCAGACCGTGCCTATGGAACAAAAAAAGCCCAAAACCGTGAAAATTGAAACTTTTCGCGGAGATAATAACTTGCAGCGTCCGAATATCGGAATCGGTTTAATCTTTGGTTTGATTTTCTTAATTTGGCTCGCTTCTGGCTTCTATCAGGTTCAGCCCAATGAGCAAGGTGTGGTCTTGCGCTTTGGCAAATATAGCGAAACAACCGATTCCGGATTGCATTATCACTTGCCATATCCCATTGAAAAAGTGGAAAAAGTCAACTTCTCCCAAGAAAGAAGTATCAATCTCGGCGTGCAAGAAGCTTATAATTACAGAAATGTTGCCGGTATTCGCAACGGAAATAAATATGCTTCTGATCCCCTTAAATCCTTTACCGAAAGCCATATGCTGACCGGAGATGAAAATATTGTTGATATTAATCTTACCATTGTATGGAAAATCGGTAACGTTAAAGATTATCTTTTCAATATGAGAGATCCCGATCAGACCGTTCGAGTAGCCGCTCAATCCGTTTTAAGAGAGATTGTCGGTCAGTCGCAAATGCAATCCATCATCACAGGAGACCGCGGCAAAATTGAAGATGACACAAAAGAAGAACTACAAAAAGTTCTTGATGAATTTGGCTCCGGCGTTACTATCGTACGTGTTAAATTGCAAAAAGCCGATCCTCCGAAACAAGTTGTTGATGCTTTTAATGAAGTGCAACGCGCCAAAGCCGATATGGAAAGGTATAAAAACGAAGCCGAAGCTTATCGTAATGAAATTGTACCCAAGGCTAAAGGTGAAGCCTCTAAACGTGTTCAAGATGCCGAAGCTTATCGCGAAGCTGTTGTCAGCAAAGCTAAAGGTGATGCAGAACGTTTTATTTCCGTTTATAATGCTTACAAAAACGGCAAAGAAGTAACGATCAAACGTTTGTATCTTGAAACAATGGAAGATGTGTTGGCACACTCTGATAAGGTTATTATCAACCCTTCCGAAAAAGGAAGTAATGTGTTGCCTTACTTGCCTTTGGACCGAATCAATAAAACCGCAAAAACTCAGGAGTAAAGTTATGAACGATAAAGCTAAAATATTTTTCTTGGTTTTGTTGGTTGTCCTTGTTTTTGTTGCCGGCAATACCTTTTATGTGGTCAGCCAAACCGAACAAGCCATTGTGTTGCAGTTCGGTGAACCCGTACGTGTTATCAAAGAACCCGGATTGAAAATTAAAACTCCGTTTATTCAAAATGTTATTCTTTATGATACACGCTTACTCAATCTTGATCCTCCGGCTCAAGAAGTGGTTCTTAATGATAAAAAACGTTTGGATGTCGATAGTTTTACACGTTATCAGATTGTTGATCCGTTGAAGTTTTATAAGACCGTTCGTACGGAAGAACAAGCTCGTAGCAAACTCGAGGAAATTGTTAATTCGTCTTTACGTAAAATTCTCGGTCGCATTACGCTGCAAGAACTACTTTCACAACAAAGAAATAAAATTATGAAGGATATCAGTTCTGCCGTTAAAGTTGATGCCGAACAGATTGGTGTTAGTGTGGCAGATGTTCGAATCCGTCGCGCCGACTTGCCGATTGAAGTCTTGCAAGCCATTAACGCGCGTATGAAATCGGAACGTGAACGTGAAGCCAAAGAATTTCGTGGACAAGGTCAGCAAATTTCTCAACAAATCAGAGCTCAGGCAGAAAAAGAAAGAACAATCATTGTTGCCGATGCTGAAAAACAAGCACAAATTATTCGCGGTAACGGGGATAAAGAAGCAATTGAGATTTGGAATAATGCTGCCGGGATTGATCCGAATTTCTATGCTTATTATCGGTCGCTCGAAGCTTATCGCAAATCTTTGAGCAACGGTGACACTTCTTTGGTCTTGGCTCCGAATTCAGAGTTTTTTGAATATTTCGGAAAAACCATGAAGGTTGGCAGATAAAGATGTTTGGCATCAAAAATATCTTCGTTGTTTTGTTGTTTTGGGCTTTGAGCGTTTCATACGCTCAAGCTCAAACTGTTTATCCGTCCTTTGCCGATTTGGCAGAAAAATTAATTCCTTCCGTTGTTAATATTTCAACAACGCACAACAAAGAAGATATGGATGCCGAAGAAGAAATTGCCAATCCAATAGAAACAACCGTTGACAGTATTTTTAATGCCCCGATTTCAAATAAAATTTCTTTGGGTTCAGGTTTTATTATTGATGAAAGCGGCTATATCATTACCAATAATCACGTGATTGACAAAGCGCAAGCTATTACCGTGACTTTATTTGATGATTCCGTGCATGAAGCTCAGGTTATCGGCAAAGATGCCAAAACAGATATTGCTTTAATCAAAATAACCACCGATAAAAAATTATCTCCCGTTATTTTCGGTGACTCTGATAAAATTCGTGTCGGAGACTGGATATTGGCTATCGGGAATCCCTTCGGATTGGGTGGAAGTGTTACTGCCGGTATTGTCTCGGCAAAATCTCGCGATATTGAATCCGGTCCCTATGATAATTTTATTCAGACGGATGCTTCCATTAATCAAGGTTCTTCCGGCGGTCCGATGTTTAATTTGACGGGAGAACTTATCGGCGTGAATACAGCTATTTTTTCGACAAACGGCGGAAATATGGGCGTTGGTTTTGCTATTCCGACCAACATGATCCGTTTTGTTATAGATGAACTTAAAGCTCACGGACAAGTTAATCGCGGTTGGATCGGCATTAAAATGCAACCAATGACAGAGGATATGGTCAAAAGTCTTGGTTTGACATCAGATAAAGGGGTTATTATTACCGAGGTTACTCCCAAAGGAAGTGCCGAAAAAGCCGGAATCAAAGCCGGGGATATTATCTTGTCTTTTGACAATCATGACATTGACAACAGCAAAAATCTTTCTCGTATGGTTGCAGAAACACCTATCGGGAAAAAAGTTATGCTGAAAATTTGGCAAAACAAACAAATTAAAAATGTTAATCTTGCTATTGAAAAAATGCCCGAGCAAGCACCTAAAATTGTTTCTCCCGTTATTAATCAGGAGGTATCAAAAGAAGCTGATACGTCGCAGTTTTCCTTTGCCGAGCTGATTGGATTGGAGTTAGCCGAAATCAATGCAGATATTGCACAAAAATTTATGCTTCCGTCAACAACTCAAGGTGTTATCGTTACTCAAGTTTTGCCTGCCTCGGATGCTGAAAAAAAAGGTATAAAAAAAGGAAATATCATTATATCCATTGATAAAAAACCCATTGTTGATATTAATGATGTTTGGTTAAGTATTCAAGATGCTCAAGTTGCAAACAATCGCCCGATTTTGCTCCAGATCAAAGACGGAGAACAGCCTTATTTTGTGGCAATAAAACTCTTAAAAAAGGAGCAACGTCATGCCGAGAATTGACTTTTATCATTTGCAAAAACAAACGCTTGAGGAAGTTTTGCCCAAACTTTTGGAAAAGGCTCTTACTCTCAAGCAAAATATTTTAATCAAAATCGGTAATGAAGAACGTGTGGAATTTTTAAACTCTCACCTTTGGACTTATAATGACACATCTTTTTTGCCGCATGGTTCCAAAAAGGATGGCTTTGCCTCACAACAGCCCATATGGCTTACGGCAGAGGATGATAATCCTAATAATGCAAAGTTGCTGTTTTTGACAGACGGCGCGGCTGTAAATCTTGAGAATTTGAATAATTTTGATCGTGTATTTAATATTTTTGACGGCAATAATCAAACCTCTTTGGAACAAGCTCGTATGTTTTGGAAAAATTTAAAAGCGGCTGAGTTTGATGTCTATTATTGGAAACAAGATGCCGACGGAAAATGGATGCAAGCCGCTTAATCCAATAAATAAGCGTTGAACATTTTTTTGAACCCCTGTTTTAAGACTATTTTTTCTAATTTGGGATTATCTATTATTTGCAAATAAAGTTCTTTTCCTTGCTTTTGCTTAAAAGTTTCCGTACAAATTTTTAACAATGAATTATAATATTTGGGCTCGGAATATTCCGGTATTATTTGCAAATTTGAAATTAAGGCATATGTTTTGTATGTGCTTAAGATTGCCGTTCCGACAGCTTGCTTTTGATGATATATCAGATAATGTGTGAAATTTTCTGCCGTAAATGTTTTTTGAAAAACTTTGATAAAAGCATCTAAATTCTGATAATATTTTTGATTAAAATTGGAAAATAATTCGATAAAATGTTTTTGTTCTTCAGGTGTCTGAACTTTTTTTGATATTATATCCGTGATAAATTCGTTTGTTTCAAAACGTAACCAGCTTTCGGGATATTTAATCATAATTTGGTGTTCAATTAAATGACAAATATCATTTTTTTGATCTTCTCTTAAATAAAAACCATTTTTTTTATGAAGCCCTTCAAATATATGACAGATTTCTCCATAATTCTTCTCTAATGTTGATAAATTGGAAATTGCGGCATAATTCCACATGACTTCCGGTAAATCGGTATTATAATATATTGAAAAGGCTTCATTACTTATTTTATCGGTAAAAAAAATTCCTTTGTTTATTTGATAATATAAATCGACCAAATTTATCATTTTATTCTCAACTAAAAATTTATTTCCTTCTAAAGAATAAAACAAAAAAGTTTGGTTTACAACCTTAAAATGATTATTTTCAATTGTCGGTTATTTAGAGGCGATTGTAAGAAACAAGTTCTGCCATGGCTTTGCGTCTTTCTTTAAACCGAGATAAAGAAGGTCTTTCTCCTTGAGCATATCCTAATACCAAAATGTGCACCGGGACTAAATTATCCGGCAAAGAAAATTCTTCCTTTAAAATATCGGGCTTAAAATTGCATACCCAAACACTATCTAATCCTTGATTTGTGGCTTCAAGCATCATATGTGTTGTAATAATTGCGGTATCAATATCTTGGCTTAATTTTCCGTCCCACTCCCGATGCCATGCTTTTTCCATATCTCCGCAGACCAGAAGAGCCAATGGCGCTTTATATATATTTGCCGCTTTTGATAATTTGCCCAAACTTTCATCATTGTCACATACAATTATCTTAAACGGCTGCAAATTTTTGGCGGTCGGAGCAATACGCGCAGCTTCTAAAATTTCTGCCAATTTGGATGATTCAACCTTTTTATCTGTATATTGGCGTGCAGCATATCTTTTGCGTAATAAGTCATAAAATTCCATTTTCTAGCCTCCTTCTTAAAATTTATTTTAAAAATATTCTTTTTTCTAAACATTGCAACTCCTTATATTTTTCTTTATTTTTTGATTGCACAAATTCAAAAAATTGTCTACAATATATATTGTGTAGGTTTATATTTTTTATTATTTGGAGGTGTGTTATGATAAGATCCATATTTATAACTATGTCCTCAGTGTGCCTTTGTCTCCTGAGTGGCTTTTTTAATTCTGCTTTGGCTCTTGATCCGCCTCCGAAACAAAATATTTCATTACAAGTCGCAGATCTGAATTCGATTCCTTCGGATTCTTATCAAATTGCTAAAGCAACCTTCTTACCGGATGCTTCCGAGAGTTTGTTCTCCGGAAGGACAACTGCTTATGATTATAATAGTCA
>CALXZL010000022.1 GCA_944393215.1 uncultured Alphaproteobacteria bacterium | reverse complement strand
TTGAGGCTGCGGCTCGGGAGCAGGTTGAGGCTGCGGCTCGGGAGCAGGTTGAGGCTGCGGCTCGGGAGCAGGTTGAGTCTGCGGCTCGGGAACAGGTTGAGGCTGTGGCTCGGGAGCAGGTTGAGGCTGCGGCTCGGGAGCAGGTTGAGGCTGCATCTCGGGAGCAGGTTGAGCTTGCGGCTCGGGAGTAGGTTGCGGCTGCGATTCTGTTGCCAAAGCCTCTGTTTCGCTGATACCTTCTTTATCGAGAGGAATATTATCAAAAATTTGCACTTCTTCAGGATCAGAACTGATTTCGTTTAAAATATCTTCCGAAAAGAAAATCGTCTGAATCTCTTCATTTGCAACATTTGAATTGTTCTGTCCTGTCGGTTCTTGAGCATGTACCGGTTGCAATAGTAAAAAAGACCAAAACAAATTAAAGATAATTTTTTTCATTAGCTATTCCCACTCCACAAAAATACTAAAAAAAGTTTAGGTTAAAAAGAAGAGATAGTCAAAAAAAATAATAAAAAAAGCCCCAAAGAAAATCTTTGAGGCTCTGTCATAAACAATTTACTTAGTATGAACGAGCATAAATCACATCGATTGTTGCCGGTTTTCCGGTAAGCAAGCAAACACCCTCGGTATTGCTTTGATTGAGAGGCAAACAGCGAATATTGATTTTCATTTCCTTCAAAATTTCTTCGCTCTTTTCATCACCGCTCCATTTACCGCGAACAAAAGCAACCTTTTGTCCGTCAGCACCTTCAATCCAGCAGTTTGGATGAGCAAAATAAGCCTTAAATTCTTCAGGCGTTTTGATATCGGTGCAAATATTGTTATCTAAGCGCTTTTTAGCTCTGTCAAACATGGCTTTTTGAATATTTTCCAAACGCTCGGCAATCGTGTTAACAAATTCGGCGCGATGAGCAATTTCTTTTCCTTCCGGAGTACCGAGTTTAAGACGTTCTTTAACCATGAGGTTATCGCCTTCAACATCACGCATACCAATCTCGCAAATAACCGGAGCACCTTTCTTGGTCCACTCCCAGAATTTATCAACGGATTTACGATCACGTTTATCAACTTTGATTCTGATTTTTTCGGCAAAAGGAGCTTTGGTTTTGAGCTCTTTGACAAGATTATCAATATAAGCCATAACTTTGGCTTCATCATTTTCGTTTTTAACAACCGGAATAATCACAACTTGATAAGGCGCAATTCTCGGAGGAACGACCATACCTTCATCATCGGCATGAGTCATAATCACGCCGCCGATAAGACGTGTGGAAACGCCCCAAGAAGAAGTATAAGCAAACTCGGGTTGATTATTGGCATTGATAAAAGAAATATTAGCCGACTTGGCAAAGTTTTGTCCGAGGAAATGAGACGTACCGGCTTGCAAAGCTTTACCGTCTTGCATCATGGCTTCCACGCAATAAGTATCAACCGCGCCGGGGAATTTATCAAATTCGGGCTTTTTACCCATAATCACCGGCATGGCAAGGGTATCTTCGCAAAGCTCACGATAAGCATGTAACATACGGATTGTCTCTTCTTCGGCTTCTTTGGCAGTGGCATGAGCAGTGTGACCTTCTTGCCAGAGAAATTCGCGAGTTCTTAAAAACAGGCGCGGGCGCATTTCCCAACGGACAACGTTAGCCCATTGGTTAACCAAAACCGGCAAATCGCGATAAGATTTAACCCATTTGGAAAAAGAGTCGGCAATAATGGCTTCGCTGGTCGGACGCACGATAAGAGGTTCGTCGAGTTCGGAAGAAGGAACGAGTTTACCGTCCTTCATTGCCAGACGAGAGTGAGTAACCACAGCCATTTCTTTAGCAAAACCATCAACATGTTCAGCTTCTTTTTGGAAGAAGGAAAGAGGAATAAACATCGGGAAATAGCAATTTTCGTGGTCGGTTTCTTTAATTTTTTCATCAAAAACGTCGCGGATTCTTTCCCAAATTCCATAACCCCACGGCTTAATAACCATACATCCGGGGCTGGAAGAATTTTCAGCCATATCGGCTTCTGAGACAACGTTTTGATACCATTCAGGATAATTTCCTGCTCTAACATTTTTTAGTGTCATAAGTTTATTCCTTAAAAAGTTTAATATCGCAATTAAAAGCCCGTTCCCCCAATGGAACAAGCTTTGCGGAGAATAGCAGAGTAAAACGATAATGTAAATATCAAATTTTTCTTGCAAAATAAAATAGGAAAGGTAGACTCTAAGATGTAACTAAATTTGGAGTTAAGAGATTTTATCTTAAGATTGTTTCTTCCATAACAATGTTTGATTTGTCTTGGCCAAGCAGTTTTTAAACCCAAAAGGTAGTTATATGGATTAACCTGTTTTTGTAAAGGAATTAAGAATATGGCAACAGGAACAGTAAAATGGTTTAACAACAGAAAGGGCTATGGTTTTATTTGTCCTGATGAAGGCGGCAATGATATATTTGTACATATCACGGCGGTTCAAAAAGCGGGCTTAAAAACCTTGAAGGAGAATGCAAAAATATCCTACGACCTTATGGAAGAAAAAGGCAAAACCGTTGCCGGCAATTTGAAACTGGCAGAATAATAAAACAGCCACAAAAATATCCTCTGAGCTTTCCGCCGGAGGATATTTTTTTTGGAAAAAATTGACAAAACGACTTGAACAGATCTTCATTTTGTAGTATTATAAGCCAACGGTTGAAAAAACGGAGAATAAAAATGGATATAAAAAAGGCATTGGAACTGATAGAAAGCGGTCGTTTTGAAGAGCTGGACATAGATGATGTCTGGGAACTGATTAACACATTATCAGTATCCTCTGAGCCACAAGCATTTCAAGCCTTGGTAAAGTTGCAAAACAGTAAGATAGGGCAGAGTTTGCCGCAAATGAATATGCAGATGCAATATATCATCGAGCAAAATGCTCAAGCCATCGAAAAACAAGAAAAAAATTTCAGTTTGTTTGATCTTGATAAAAAAGGGCAACCTCTACACAAAGAAATATTGCCGATTTTTAATTTTTTCAGCCGCATAGAAGTCGAAAATAAAGAAGAGACGGAAAAAGTCGAGCCGCAAAAACTTTTTGAACAAGCAGTATCAATAGCGGTATTAACAGCCAAAAAAGACCTTGCACTTGATAAAAATTTCAGCCGTCAGAAACCGGAAGAACAAGAAAAGACTTATGCCAACACGGTTTTAATGGCAGTTGAAGAAAGTGCATTTGTTTTAGTCTCAAACCAAATATTGGAAGATACTTTAAATAAGAAGCATACGCCTTTATCAAAAGTTGACAGAGAAGAAATTGCAACCAAGGCGGAAAAAAGTTTCCAGGATGTTATCCGTCCAAAATCACAAACAAAGTTTCAGTTAACCAACAGCAACATTATCAGCACGTTTGCGGCAGAGATAAATCGCGCCGGCAATAAAGCAGATTTAGTTGAAAAAAATACGGGTTCAAAATACTTAAAAAAAGAAGTAGAAAAAATAGATAATAAAATTCAAGAAACATATCCCGAAACCATGCAGTTGCTTCGCCCGCTTGCTCAATATAAAAAGCTGACGATAACGGCAGGTCGTGCCGGACGTAATGTTTTTGGTGCAGATGTCATTGCCAAAGCGGTACATGAGCAAAATCCAGCCAAAGGACAACAAGACGTTTCATTGTTTGCCTTTTTGAAAAAACAACCGGCAAAAATAAAAAGTTTCAGCCGTAATATTGTTCGTTCGCTCAAAAAGGCTTATACCATAATGTCGGAAGCTATCAATTTTCAGGTATCAAGCGAAAAAATAGCAGACGGTTTCCGCCATATTTTTGCTTTTTTGGGAAAACACTCAAACCAAGAAGACAAAACGGCAAAATACAACAATGTCGGAATTAAAACACTGGAAGGAAATTTACGTATTGTAAGTGCTCAAGCCAGTCAGGTGATAAATACACCGACAACGGATAAACGTGTCATTGCATGGAAAGATTTTCATAATAATTTATACAACAGCCAACTCGGAAGAGCAATGGCATTAAATCCGGAAAGAGCGGAATTAACGCCGGATAAAGCGGAAGATTATACCAAAATCACCTCGATTATATTGCCGGATAAGAAAAAACAACCCAAAAGCATGGTCGGCAAAACGCTCAATTTCATCAATCGAGCCATTTTATCTCCTCGAGGTTCAAATAAAGCCCGCTAAAAATTTAACGAGAATATGAAGCTTCAATAATACGAGCCTGACGAGCTTTATCCAAATCATAATTGGCTTTAACATTGAGTTGCGGTGCAATGGCGGAAATGACTTTAGCCGCAGTCGGAACAACGTTCCATCCGGCAGTGGTATACCACCAAGTTTCTTTGCTACCCTTGGGTTCATCCATCATAACCAAAAGAGCATATTGCGGCTTGCTGACGGGAAAAGTTGAAACAAAAGTCGTGCGCACCACTTTACTGTTATATTTTCCGTTGGCAGAAAGTTTATTAGCGGTACCGGTTTTTCCGGCAACTTCATAACCCAAGATATTAGCCCGCTTACCGGAGCCTTCGGTAACGACCAAACGTAATAAATCACGCATTTGCTTTGAGGTATTATAAGACAACACTCTATAACCGTTATCTTTTTTATTGCTGTTTTTTAAGAGTGTCGGTTCATGATAAATACCGCCGTTAACCACTGCCGAAAAAGCAGTAATGACGTGCATTGGGGTTAAAGCCAAACCATAGCCGTAAGCCACGGTCGCAATGGTACTCTCGCTCCAACGTTTAGGAACAATCGGCTTGCTTTTTTCGGTAATTTCAAAATCAAGTTCATTAAAAAAGCCCATTTTTTGCAAGAATTGTCTTTGTTCGGCACCACCGACTTTTAAAGCCATGCGCGCAGAACCGATATTAGAAGAATAGACCATAATTTCAGGAACGGAAAGCCAACGATTTTCGCCGCGATAATCTTTAATAACATTATATTTGAGTTTCAACGGCTCGGTAGCGTCAAATTTATCGGCGACTTTAACTTTTCCGCTTTCAAGAGACATGGCGGCATTAAAGATTTTTAAAACAGAGCCGGGTTCATAAACCCCCTTGGTTGCCATATTAAAATAAGATCTGGAGTTGGGGTTAACCGAACGATTAGGATCAAAATCGGGGAGAGAGACCAGAGCAATAACCTCACTGGTGTTAACATCCATCAAAATAGCAGTAGCTCCGACGGCATCAAATTGTTTGACGGCGGCAGCCAAATGCTCGCGAATAGTATCCTGAATCCCGGAATCTATGGTTAAAGCCAAGGGAATGTCTGATTGAGTCAAACGTTCATTTTCAGCCTTTTCGACACCGGCAATCCCTCTATTATCAATATTAGTTGTACCGAGCAGATGAGCAAACAAATTTTTATGGGGATAGATTCGTTTTTCACCGTTTTCAAATTCCAAGCCGGGGATTCCGAGATAGTTGATTTGATATTGCTGAGAAGGTGTTAAATTACGTTTCAGATAAACAAAACTACCTTTGCCGGAGAGTTTGCGCAAAACATCATTATATTTAAGTTCGGGCAAAACTTTGATGAGGCTGAGCGCTGCTTGTTTGGGGTTGAGGATTTTTTTAGGATTGGCATAGAGATTGACGGTTGGCAAAGAAGTAGCAATAATGGTTCCGTTTCTGTCAGTGATATCGGCTCTTTTGATTGGGTTTTGAGCAAAGGCGCGCAAATGAGAAGAAGTCTCGGGTTCGGAAACACGCAAATTAGGTGCCACACAAACTTCAAATAAACGAATAGAAATTATAGAAAAGACCAGAAGGAAGGCGAGCATGGCAAAAGCGACACGATTTTTGCAAACGGAAAGAGGATCTTTTGCGCAGGTATAGTTCATAAAAGAACAGCTTTTGCCGATTTTAATTTCTTCACCCGGCAGGTAAAAATTATCTTCTTTTTTGGAAAAATACTTTCCGAACATAATGCGTTCTGCCTTTTCATATAACCAAATAAAGTTAACCCCAAGATTAGCGTTGAGCTTTTGCCAGTTTTTTCAAACCCTTATTAAAGTCAGCGTAATCAGCAATATTTTTCTGAGCCAAATCTCTTCTTGCATTATCCGGCTCATAATCAAATGGTAACGCAGAAAGGTTAATAATTTGTTCAGCTTGGATCGGATTTAAAGAAATATGTTTAGCAGCAAGTTTTCTTAAGCGGGAGGGATTATTAAGATGGCTCCATTCTGCTTTAAGCACATGGATGGTTTTGATATCATCTTGAATATTTTTATTAATGACGACGAGCTGTTTTTCCAATCCTTGCACCTGATTTTTCATCACCAAAATTCCAAATCCCAAGAGGCAAGGAATAATCACGGATAAAATATAAGAGGCAGTTTTAGTACTAGTCATTTCGCAAATCCTTTCTAGGTTCAGCGTTTAATTTTTTTCCCCAACGCAATTTTGCCGAACGAGAACGAATATTGATCTCGATTTCTTCCTTTGAAGCGGTAATAGCTTTTGAGGTTTCGGCAAAAATGATATTTTCATCGATATCCGGAAGTTTTTTGGCATATTTAGAAACATGTACATTGGCACCGGAATTTTCTTTGAAAAAGTTTTTAACGATACGGTCTTCTAAAGAGTGGAAGGAAACAACCACCAAGCGACCATCGGGAAGGAGTCTTGAGGTAGCAGCATTAAGACCGTTTTCAAGCTCAGAGAGTTCATTATTAACGGCAATACGCAGAGCTTGAAAAGTGCGGGTTGCCGGATCAATACCGTTCGGAGTTTTATGCAGAACGGAATAGATAATTTCAGCGAGTTGCTTTGTTGTGCAAATGGGCTGTAGGTTGCGTGCTTTAACAATTTTAGCGGCAATCTGACGCGATTTTTTTTCTTCACCATATTTATAAATCAGGTCAGCAAGCACTTTTTCGGGCGTATTATTAACAATATCGGCGGCAGACAGACCGGAGCAAGACATGCGCATATCCAAAGGAGCATCTTTGGCAAAAGAGAAGCCGCGTTCGGCATTATCGAGTTGCATGGAAGAGACGCCGATGTCAAAGACGGCACCGTCAATATTTTCGTTTACCAGTTGGGCAAAATTTCCGAATTGTCCGGCACGGAAATCAAAACGAGAGCCATATTTTTGCATAAATTCCTGCGCTCTCGGCAAAACGTTCGGATCACGATCAAGTGCAATCACTTTGCAATCAGCGGCATTAAGGATAGCCTCGGTATAGCCACCGTTGCCGAAAGTGGCATCGACATAAGTTTTGTTATCGGAAGGAGACAGAGCGAGCAGAACCTCATGAAGCATAACCGGAAAATGTTTTTGATAACCGGCGGGAATCATCATGCTGTCTCCTTAGATTGGAGGGAGGGTCTGTTTTTCAGGGCATCGGCACGGATTCGAGCTTCTTCTTTTGCCCAATTTTCAGGATTCCAGATTTGAAATTTGCGACCTTTACCGACAAAAACGGCTTCGGAAGTAATTCCGGCATGTTTTAAGAGTTTTTCCGAGAGAGTAATTCTTCCTGTAGAATCAAAAGGGAATCGTTTGGCATCACCGAAAATCAGATTGGTGAGATTATCCTGAACTTCAGAAAAGAAATCGGTAGAAGTTTCAATATCGGCGGCAAGTTTATCCAAAGTTTCCTCGAGACAACCTTCAATGCAGGGAAGGGAAAGACTTCGATAACAAACAATTTCGCTGGAAAGGTCTTTGACAATGGCACGATAATCGGAAGGTAAGGAGACACGACCTTTATTGTCTACCTTATTAGAAATTGTATCCATAAAGAGAAAAGCTTTTCTCAAAACAGTTATCCTTCAGATTATATGTTGCAACAATAACTATGGTATATCATGGGATTTTGTGGGAATCAATGGAAAAATTTAGTATTTTATTAACAGTTCTTGTTTTGTTCTAAGAAAATAAAAAAAGAAAAGGCGCAATGTATTGATATGCTTGGATTAGAAAAAAATAAAAAAATGGGGATAAATTTTTAAGATTCGTGATAAATAAACTTGCTTTTATTTTTTATACGTTTAGAGTCTGAAAATAGGCAGTCGGATAGCTGCGTCGGGAAATCGGCGAGGAAAGTCCGGGCTTCATGGAAACAAGATACCAGATAACGTCTGGCTGGGGGAACCCAAGGGAAAGTGCCGCAGAAAATTACCGCCGCAAGTTATATTGCGGTAAGGTTGAAAAGGCGAGGTAAGAGCTCACCGCATGATTGGCAACAATGATGGCAAGGTAAACCCTATCTGAAGCAAGACCAAGTTAGGAGGGCTTTTTTTAATAAAAGTCGCAAGGGGCGTTTCCACCTCTCTCCAGAGGTAGGTCGCGACGAGCAGAATGGAGACATTCCGCCCAGATGAATAGCTATCGTTTTGCAGAGCAGAGATGCCCGGCAAAATACAGAACCCGGCTTATAGACTGCCTTATTTTTATAAAGATATGTAAGGAAGGACACAAATATGCAAATGCAGCAAACTTTGAAGCAACCGCTGACAATGGAAGGAATAGGTTTGCACTCCGGATTCAAAGCCATTATGAAGATAAACCCGGCGCCGGAAGATTTCGGTATTGTTTTCAAGAGAATAGATTTACCGACACAACCGGAACTCAAAGGACTGTATTCGCAAATTGTAGATACCAGAAACTGTTCCTGTTTGGGAGATAGTGCCGGCAATATTGTTTCAACAATAGAGCATTTAATGGCAGCCTTATATGTCAAAGGAATAGATAATGCGCTGGTAGAAATTAACAATCCGGAAATTCCGATAATGGATGGAAGTGCCAAAGTTTTTTTTGACGCATTAAAATCGGCAGAATTACAAGAACAAAAATCTCCGCGTCATTATCTGAAGGTAAAAAAGCCCGTAAGTTATACGGATGAAAAAGGCAACAGCATCAGCATCACGCCGAACGACACGCTGCATATTAAATTTACCATAGATTTTCCGTCCAAAATAGTCGGACATCAAGAATTTGATAAAGACATAGATAAAAATATTTTTGCGACGGAGATTGCTCCTTGTCGTACGTTTTGTGAAAAATATCAAGTAGACTATTTGCAATCAATCGGCTTAATTAAAGGTGGAAGTTTGGAAAATGCCGTGGTTTTGGATGGTGAAAATATTTTAAATGAAGGAGGATTCCGCATCGAAAATGAGTGTGTCAATCATAAAGTTTTAGATGCCATAGGAGATTTGTATACCTCGGGATATCATGTGTTGGGAAAATTGGAAGCCTCCCGCACCGGACATTTTCACACCAACGAGTTGTTAAAAAAACTTTTTGCCGATAAAAGTAATTATGAAATAATTTAGGAGAAAAAAGGATGAAAAAAACGCTGCTTTTCATATGTTCCGTTATGGCTTTCGGTTTGTTGACCGCCTGTTCATCAACCCCGAAAGAGGAGCCGAAAACCGCGGAAGGATTATATCAACAAGCGCAAGAATATTTAAAAAAGACATCATATACCAAGGCAGCGGAAACCTTTGAAAAAGTAGAGTTGGAACATCCCTATTCGGCATTGGCATCAAAATCAAGATTAATGGCGGCATATGCTTATTATGAGGATAAAAAATATGATGATGCCGTCATCGCTTTGGACAGATTTATTAAATATCACCCCGGCAACAAAGACATTGCCTATGCCTATTATTTAAAAGCCATGTGCTATTATGAACAAATCGTAGATGTGAGCCAAGATCAAAGCAACACGCAAAAAGCGTTGCAAGCATTAAGAGAAGTAATTATTCGTTTTCCGAACAGCGAATATGCCAAAGATGCCCGCCTGAAACTAGATTTAACGGTAGATCACTTGGCAGGACAAGAGATGTCAATCGGTCGCTGGTATTTAGATCAAGAAAACTATCTTTCGGCATTGAACCGTTTTTCCACGGTGGTCAATCATTATCAAACCACCAATCAAATAGAAGAAGCCTTATATCGTCAGGTTGAAATTTATACGATATTAGGACTGAACACCGAAGCGCAAAAAGCTTATCAGGTATTGGAATACAATTACCCCAAAAGCAAATGGACCAAAGATGCCATGCCTTTGATAGAAGAGGGAATGACCAAGAAGTAAGGTATAAACAGGATGTTGCAGTCACTATCCGTTCGCAATGTAGTCTTAATAGATAAGTTGGATTTAGAATTCAAGAAGGGTTTGAGCGTATTAACCGGAGAAACCGGAGCCGGAAAGTCTATATTACTCGATTCTCTGGGGATGATAACGGGCAATCGCGCCGAGACCTCGCTGATTCGCATGGGTGAAGATAAGTTAAGCGTTACGGCAGTGTTTGATGAACCCGAAGAACATAGTGAACTGCAAAGAATTTTAAACGATAATGAAATTGATTGTGACGGAGAACTCATCATCAAGCGGACGCTTGGTCAAGACGGTAAAGGAAAAATATTTATCAATGATCAGGCAGTGAGTTTAAAACTTCTGAAGGAAGTCGGCAAATATTTGGTTGAAGTCCACGGACAATTTGATAATCAGGGCTTGTTGAATCCGGTCAATCATATGGGGGTTTTAGATTCTTATGGCGGTTATGAAGATAAATTAGCGGCAACCAAACAAAGCTGGCAGGAATATAAAAAAGCTCAAAAAGAGCGCAGAGAAGCAGAAGCAAACATAATCAAAGCCAAAGAAGATGAAGAAAACTTACGCCACTGGGTAAAAGAACTGGAAGCCGCCCAAACATATGAAGGTGAGGAAGAAGAATTATCAAATCGCCGTGCCGAGCTGATGAACGCAGAAAAGATAATTGAAAGTTTGTCTTATGCTTATAATGCATTAACGCAAAACACGGATGTTCAATCGGCAATCAGACATGCCCAATCGGCAATGGATAAAGCCGCATCGCATGTAGAAGGAAAATATGATGAAATAATTGCGGCGCTGGATCGAGCCTTGATAGAAACATCGGAAGCAATCAATCAGATAGAAGCGGCGTCAGAAAACATTTCCATGAATACCAACGAGCTGGAAAACATAGAAGGCAGATTATTCATGCTCAAAGGTTTGGCGCGCAAACATCAGGTAAGCGTGAGTGAGTTGCCGCAGGTTTTGGCAGATTTTCAACAGAAGATAGGGCAGATAGAGTTTGGAGAAGAAGGGCTGGAACAATTAAGAAAGGCAGAACAGAAAAAACGTCTGCAATATATAGAAAATGCCAATAAATTAAGTCAAGCGCGCAAAGCCGCAGCCGCCAAGTTAGATAAATGTGTTATGTCCGAACTGCCTCCGCTGAAAATGGAAAAAGCAAATTTTGTAACTGAAATCAAAGAGGTTGACGAGAACGGCTGGAGTGAAACGGGAATAAACGAAGTTATGTTTACGGTTGCCACCAATCCCAACTCTCCGCAAGGCCCGATAAACAAAATTGCTTCGGGAGGAGAGTTGGCAAGATTTATGTTAGCGCTGAAGGTCAATTTGGCAAACAGCTCTCATATCGGCACCATGATATTTGATGAAGTTGATGCCGGTGTCGGCGGAGCCACGGCGCAAGCTGTCGGAGAAAGATTGGCACGTTTGGCACAACAGGTTCAAGTTATGGTGGTTACGCACTCGCCGCAAGTTGCCTCAAGAGGGAATAACCATTTCAAAGTAGAAAAGCACACAGAAAATAATGTCACCACAACAACGGTCAGAGAATTATCTGCGTCGGAAAGACAAGAAGAGATAGCGCGTATGTTGGCAGGAGATATTATAACTGATGAAGCGCGCGCGGCTGCCAATGTATTGATAAACAGCAAAAGCGCATAAATTAACATCACCAATCAATTTCACAGAGTAAATACATTTACTTACTGCCAGGAAAGCTGGCAGAAGAGGAAGAAAACAAAATCCTGATACGGAAGGTATCAGGATTTTGTTTTACAATGGTGCCGTCTAGTTAGTTACCTGACATTTGTATGTTAGGGTAAACTTGGTATCATCAGATATTTTGAAGTCAACGTTACGTAGAGCGCCATTAGTGGTTGTCTCTTTATACTGAACATTATGATCGTAATCTAAAGTACCTTCATCACAAGAGGTTGTATAATATCCGCAGGTCCAAGTAGACGGGTTGATATAATACCAAATAGAGATATCTGTTTTAGAAACATCTAATTCTGTTTCGCTACAATTAATTTGAGGTCCGGAATTTGGTCCTGTCCAAACCGTTCCCGATACCAGACCATAGTATTGATCATCATTCTTAGCGGTAAAGTAAACACCAGAAAAGCTACAGAATGTATCCATGGTTTGTCCTGTTGCTTGATTTTGTATATCAAGACATAATGTAATTTTATTCTTGGTCTTAATGTCAACACAAGAACCATTTTTACATTCTTGACCACTTTGGCATCCACCACAACATGAAGATGTAGAGATACAAGAACCATTACAATCTTTGTATCCAGATTTACAACCAGTCTTCTTATACTTAGTATCCCCATTGGTACAATTAGAGTTCTTTACAGTACAGCTAGAGCAAGAAGCACCTGTAGGACAAGAAGACAAAGTGTAACCAGAGCAAGACTCAGTAGTGCAATCTTTCACACAAGAACCACCAGATTCATGGTAACCAGATTTACAACCAGTCTTCTTATACTTAGTATCCCCATTGGTACAATTAGAGTTCTTTACAGTACAGCTAGAGCAAGAAGCACCTGTAGGACAAGAAGACAAAGTGTAACCAGAGCAAGACTCAGTAGTGCAATCTTTCACACAAGAACCACCAGATTCATGGTAACCAGATTTACAACCAGTCTTCTTATACTTAGTATCCCCATTGGTACAATTAGAGTTCTTTACAGTACAGCTAGAGCAAGAAGCACCTGTAGGACAAGAAGACAAAGTGTAACCAGAGCAAGATTTTGCCGTACAAGTTGCTTTTTTCACGCAGGAACTACCGCTCAATTCATAACCAGAATTGCATCCGGTGAGTTTATATTTTTTGCTTCCTGTAGTACAATCAGAATTTGTAACGGTACAAGAAGAGCATATACCATTACTTGGGCACGAAGATAGTGAATATCCGGAGCAAGA
>CALXZL010000021.1 GCA_944393215.1 uncultured Alphaproteobacteria bacterium | reverse complement strand
TGAGAACCTCCATTTTCTATAAAAAAAAGCCGCCTTAATTTCCTTAAGACGGCTTTTCTAATGGTAGGCGCGTGGGGCTGGAGAAAAAAATAATCTCCGGTGGAGATTATTTTGACGACAGGCGCAGTTTTGTTAGCTTTGAGAAAAGCGATAGCGCTTTCGATAAAGCGTTACAAAACAAGTGACCGCAGCGAGTTAGCAAATGTAATGAGCTTACGAGCCAGACCGAACCCTTTAGGGTGAGAACCTCCATTTTCTATAAAAAAAAGCCGCCTTAATTTCCTTAAGACGGCTTTTCTAATGGTAGGCGCGTGGGGGTTCGAACCCCAGACCCACTGATTAAGAGTCAGTTGCTCTACCAACTGAGCTACGCACCCATAAACATTGGCTGAAATATAACCCCCATTATTTTTTTTTGCAACCTTTTTTTTTATTTTTTATTTCTATGTCTTTTAACACCATTTTAAGACTATTATTTTATCTTTTATCTATCGTTTTCTTTTTTTAGGAGTACTTTTATGAAAATATCTCTTTATTCCGTTGCTGCTATTGTCAGTGTTTTTTCCTTTTCTGCTCAGGCTCAATCTTTGACAAATACTAACCTTTCTTATGAACAATGTTTGGAAGCCGCTGACGGAAATAATATTAAGATGACTTCTTGCACGGTGACCGAAGCTAACCGAATCTTGAAAATTCTAGAAGAAAAATATGATAAAATGGCAAATTCTCCGCAGTTTAAAACTTGGAATCAGGGTGCCGGGATGTTTAACGGTAATTTTAAAGATCTTTATTCTTCTTGGTTGCAATATCGTG
This sequence comes from uncultured Alphaproteobacteria bacterium, assembly GCA_944393215.1. Lineage (GTDB taxonomy): Bacteria > Pseudomonadota > Alphaproteobacteria > RF32 > CAG-239 > CAJLXD01. Next base: position 13,289 of record CALXZL010000021.1, on the reverse strand, counting down.
ATAAATATTGCTCTTTGTACGGATATTCCATGTCTCCGGATGAGGAACAAGGAAACATTGTTCAGCTGACCGGTGCCGAGTGTGTCTTGGAATTGACCAAACGTCAGAATAAAGATATGGATGTTATTTTGAAGAATATTTCTGATTTTTAATCGGTAATTCCAGATAAAAGCAACTGCCTTTGTTTTCTTTTGATAAAACGCCGACTTCTGCTCCCAGAAGTTCGGCTGTTTTTTTGACTATTGTCAAACCCAGCCCCGTCCCTTGCTTACGATTAGCCTGATGTTTTGCGCTTTGATAATAAGGCTCAAAAATTTGCTTTTGTTCGTCCAAAGCTATTCCCTTCCCGTTATCTAATACAAGAATTCTTATCTTCTTTTTATATTTTAAACAGCCAATCAATATTTTATTTTTGGTATATTTTACGGCATTGCTGATATAATTACGCAAAATTCGCTCAATTAAAAAAGAATCGGTATCCATTTTTTGGTTGCAATTTACTATATGCAATTTGATTTTTTTGTCTCGCATAATTAAACTTGTTTCCGAGGCAATTTTTTTGATTATATCTTCCAGATTAAATTTGTGCTTTTTGACTTTGACGACGTTGGCTTCTAATTTTGAAATGTCTAATAAATTATTGAGCAACTGATGCAATGATTGCGCCGAATCTTGTATTTTCCCAACCAAGATTTGTTGACGACCGCTTAAATCTGCTTTTAGCAAATTGTCTATAAAAAGACTCATTGCCGAAACCGGTTGTTGTAAATCGTGGCTTGCTTGAGCCAATAAATAGCTTTTTTCCTGATTTAACTCTTCTGCCGCTTCTTTGGCTGCTTCTAACGTATGTTGAATTTGTAGGAACTCCGTCAAATCTTGAAATATGCCGACTATCTTACGATTGTAATAATCATAGTTGAGATATTCGGCTTTGTAGCGACAATACAAGGTACTGTTATCTGATTTTATTATGCGAATTATGCCTTCTGCCGGATGTCCCGTCTTCAATATTTGTTTCAACGTGGCTTTATAACGTAGCCAGTCTTCTTTATGCATGCGCTCTCTGATGATGTTTTTTTTGGTGGATGTTTCTTTTTCATTGATATCGAATATTCGAAACATTTCACTGGACCAACTTATTTTTCTGTTTTTAAGGTCTAATTCCCAATAACCTATTTTGGCTATTTGTGAGGCAAATGTCAGTCGTTGCATCATTTCTGATAAACGTTGGCTCAGTCTTTTGGTAGCGGTCTCATCTCTCATTGATATTGCGGCTTGCTTGGCAAGCGGATATATCTTTGCTTGATAATATCTTGAAAACAGCATTATCGTTATATTTTCTTCCTGTTGTCGGTGTATGCTTTCGTCAATATGATATAACAGTAAATTGCTTTGATCATCTGCAAAAATTTTGGCAATTTTCAACAGTCCTTTATTAAGCCCTAAAATATTTTGAGCCGTGCGGTTGCCGTGTATGATATTGCCTTCTATATCGGTTATAAAAAGAATATCTTCACTGATATCATTTAATATTGCGTCATATTTCATTGTTTTAGTTTATTGTATAATTCCACAAATATTGCCCTATTCTTTTATCTAATTTAAAAGCCCAATTTTTGTATAAAATAGCACTATCTTTAATATAATCCCGAGCTATTTTAGTTGGCAGTTTGCTTATGGATAAATCTATCTTTGCCCAGTAATCTTCCTCAATTTTATATATTCCGACAGCGTAAATTAATCCGGAATATGGAAATAAGACAATGGTTTTATCTGCCGTTTGATTATATAAGGGGGTGTTTTCCAGCTTTTTGACCTCTCGGCAATTAAACAGCACAAACCTTTCCAGCAGTGGCTGTATGTTGGTTTTTTCTTGTTTTAAATTGTAAAACGGTGATCTTTCTGAAGTTCTGAAGGCAACTTGTTGTCCCGTATCCGTTTGTATTATTACACTTTCTATATTTTTGGGCATTATACTTATTAAAGGCTGTTGCAGCCAATAGTAAATTTTGTCTGAAAAATCAAAATCGCCGGAAATAAGATAAACTTGTTGTTTGTCGGGGAATCGGGCATATAAAAAGTTATTCCTTCTTGCTCCGATGATTACGGAATCAAGCATTTGCCCTTTATCATTATAGGTTTGAATCTCAATCCCGGCATTAGTTGCAGATTGATTCTGCGGTTGTTCCAAGCCGGCTTCTTCTATGGAAACTTCGGTGTTTATGGCTTCTATTTTGGCTCGATTGATATCTTGAAAAAGTTTATTCACCGTTACCAAATCGGCAAAATAGCCGTCGGCTTCTTTTATGTGCCAGAATTTATCTTGGTAATATAAACTGATTTGTAACTTTGGCATTTTGATTATGATTTGTTGAATCTTGGTGCCTTCTTGATTGGTCTTTTCAAATACAAAATCCCCTATTCTGTCTTCTGATGTTGATATATTTTGGCTGATTATGGAAACATAAGCCAATATTAATGATATTCCCGCTATGAATAATCCATATAAAAGTGTTTTCTTATTCATTGATTATCCTCTGATTTTTCTTTTTGCGATAATATATACATATTTTTACTCCGGCATAGCTTAAGATAAGTATTATCATCGGAATAAACAACATGTTGGCAAAAATTATTTGATTTACTATTTGTCCGCTTTCTTGTTGTATTTGATAGTTTAAGACCTTTATATCTTCTTTGATTTGTTGTTGACGGCGATTATACTCATCAAGTTCTTGTATTTTCATTAAGGTCATACCTATTTCGCGTTTGCTCAATTTTTGCTGAAATTTATATAAATCACTTTGTAATTGAGCTACTTGTTTTTCTTTTTCTTCATATTCCTTAAGGTGGGTATTGAATACGCGACTATAGATTTGTTCTACAATATTTTTATCATCGTTGATTAAATATGAAACATGCAGTTTGGATAAACTTTCGTTGTTGTTCATATAATCTATCATACTCAAAATAAAGTCGGCATTGTTTGATGACGGAATTTGATCATATAAAGATGAATCTTTTTGATATCCTGTCAGATTCCAGGTCTCATCGGTTAAGAAATCACTATCAGCTATTACAACAATTTTTGACGGCTTTAAGCTGATAGGAATATATGGCGGAAACTTCTCGGAAAAATTGTTCTCCGAAATAATACTTTTTTCAAAAAATGATTTGAAATTTCCTTGGATTAAATAAGCTAAGGGATATTTCTTTGTTTCTGCCGGAAGGTGATTGTTTATGGTTTCAACGTCTGAAAATTTGACAACTTCTGCCGGAACGGTTTTTCCGTTTTCCGTGGTGGAAAACAAAGCTTGATATTCAATGTTTTCCAGCGGATTTATGCTCAATTCTCCGGCGGAATACATCGTTAACTTGATTTGATTTCCGCCCATAATATTGGGAATATTCATTTGTTCGGCAGAAAGATTTATATGTGTCGGATTTGAGGTTCGGCTTAATGCCGTCTGATATTCATCCCTGCTTAATTTTGTATCTGCCACTACGGTTTTTTCATTTAATTCTACCCCCCAGCTTTTCAGCAACGGTAACAATTTATTTGTATTCTTCTTGGTGTAAGGATATTTTTCTCCAACAGCCTCGGCGTAAGGATCAACAAATAAAATCAAGTTGCCGCCTCTCATTATGTATTGATCCAAGGCATATATGAATCCGACATCAACTTGCTGAGGGTTGAAAATTAAAAGGGTTTGGATTGAGGGCGGAATTACGGATGTTTTATTATTCAGATATTTTACCGGATAGTCTTCTTTTATTTTCTTTATTATTTGCAAATTTTCAATATTGCCGCCAAAAGAGACAACACCAATATTTTTTTTGTTAAAACCATTTAATTTTCCGATAATGCGGCTGATGTCATATTCGGCGTAGTTTTGTCTCTGTATTGAAAAATACGGAATTATATATCGCTCGCCTTCACTATTGGAAAAAGTGGCGCCAAAGTATAAATTTTTTGTATTTTCCGTATCAGGAAAGGCTCTTATGTTCAAACTTTGTGCCTCGTATTCTGCCGGAGAATATGGCTCGGGATTTTTGATATCTAATGTGATTTTCCCGTCAGACAAATTTTGATATTGTTCTAAAAGACGAATTATATTTTGTCTGTGCAAATCCAACTCGGGATAATTAGAATCTAAGTCATCCGAGACATAAACAGTTATTGTTATCGGGTTGTCTATTTGTTTGCTTATCTCTATGCTTTCTGCTTTTAAGCCATAGCGATGCGTGTCGGTAATATCGGCTTTTCTGTTGCCGAAAAGCAATGTTAGACTACTCATTAATGCCAGAAAAATAATTCCGGATATCAGAATCAATGCCGTCAGAAACATTGTTTTTGTGTATTTGCGTTTATTCATAAGCTCTCAATCCCCATTAATTTTTCTTATAGTCTATACTCATTACATTTAACCATAAACATATTATAATGATTAAAATAAAATATAAAATGTTGTCTAATCCGACTTGTCCGTTTATCAAATCATAATAATGACTGCTTAAACTTAGCATTTTATGCAAACGTAACTCTATTATTTGCGGTAAATGCATTGCCTCAATTATTGATGAAAAATCACTTACGTTCAGGCAAAATAATATTATTAAGCCCCATAAGTACGAAACTGCCGGAGAACTGCAAAATGATGATATTAGGCATCCAAGGGCACAAAAACTTCCCGTAATTAAAATACATCCCGTATATCCGGAGATAATATTTAAATTATCTGCCGAAAAATATATATTCAGATATATCCACAGAGGAATACTCAGCAGGAGCATTATTGAGCTCATGAGCCATGCCGCCAAATATTTACCTATAACCACGCTTAAAACGGAAATCGGTTGCGTCAGCAAAAATTCTAAGGTGCCGCTTTTTCTTTCTTCCGCCCACAGCCTCATGGTTATTGACGGTATCAATAATGCCATGATATAGGGTTGAAAGTAAAAAAATGAAAATAATCCCGAGTTATTTATGCTGAAAAAACCGCCGACAAAGAATGTGACAAACATTGAGGTTAAGATATAGACGGATAAAATTACCCATGCCGAGACTCCTTCAAAATAGCTCATCATCTCTTTTTTTAATATGGTCATTATTGTTTTTATCATCTTATTTTGCCTCACTGGTAATTTTATAAAAAGCTGTTTCAATATTATGTTCGGGGAAAAGTTCTTTTAACTCTGCCGGTGTTGTGTCTTTTACCAGTTTTCCATGATTGAGCAATATGACTCGGTCTGCCATGGCTTCAACCTCTTCCATAATGTGGGTGGAAATTATGATGATTTTATTGCGACCATAATGCCTTAAAAAATTTCTTAAACTGACTTTTTGATTGGGATCCAGACCTTCAGTCGGTTCATCTAATATTAAAATGTCGGGATTATGAATTAATGCCGCAGCCAAACCGGTTCTGCGTTTAAAGCCTTTGGATAATGTTTCTATTTTTTGATTGATAACCTCTCTAAGCTCCAAATTATCCACAGTCAAACGCAAGTTCCCTTGGTAGGCTTCTTCGGTCATTCCTCTTAAACGTGCCGTATAATGCAAAAAATCGCACACACTCATTTCATTGTATAAAAATCCGCTTTCAGGTACGTATCCTATTCGACGTAAACACTCTAATCTTTGTGTTTTGAGGTCTTGGTCAAAAATGCGGACTTCTCCCGACGTCGGCTCTATATATCCGGTCAATAATCTCATCAAAGTGGTTTTACCGGCTCCGTTGGGCCCTAATAAGGATACTATTTCGCCTTTGGAAATGCAGAAATTGACGTTATTGACTGCGTGTTTGTTTCCATAGTCTTTACATAAGTTTTCGGCAACTATCATTTTACTTCTTTCACTTAGTTTCTCTTTACCATATTAAAGTCTTTTTTTTAAATTTTAACAATTATTTTCATTTTTCAAAATGTTTGATGACAAAATTGTTATTTTAATTTATTTATATAGTTAATAATTGTTTTTTAGGAGCTGATATGAAGGAAGATGTTTATTCTCAGGAAGAAGCCAAATATTTAAAAGTCGGAATATATGCGGCATTTTTGATTGCTCTTATTGCATGTGTTTACGTCCTTAATAAAGATAGTATGGCTCATAAAGAAGATGGAAAATATTATACCATTGATGCACGTTTTAACCGTACCGACGGTTTGCTCGTCGGAGATGCCGTCAGATTGGCGGGTGTTGATATCGGGAGAGTCGTTAATGCTCGATTGGATGAGCATTTTAAGGCTATTTTATCTTTAGATATTAATGAAAATGTTCAAATCCCCGATGATAGCAGCGCCTCTATCGTAAGTTCCGGTCTCATGGGTAAAAAATATATTGAAATTGAACCCGGCGGATCCATGGATTATATCCCTCAAGGCGGGGAATTTTCTTATACCCAAGATGCTATGGTGCTTGAAGAGTTGTTAGATAGAATTATCAGTATCGGTAAAGCTAATCGCAAAACTGATAAAAATTAATTTGAAGGAGTATTTTTTATGAATAAAAAACCGGTTGAAACTATTATGGGAATCGTGGTGCTGTTTGTTGCCGCCGTCTTTTTATATTTTGCTTTTAAAGTTTCGGATTTGCAAGTCGTTAAGGGATATAACGTTAATGCAAACTTTCTTAAAGTCGGCGGCTTAAATGTCGGCTCCGATGTGAGAATTAATGGTATTAAGGTTGGTTCTATTGTTGAACTCTCTTTAGATAATCAGGATTATATTGCTGACGTTAAAATGAGTATATTGCCTAATATCAAATTGCCGAAGGACAGCGTTGTTGCTATTGTCGGCGATGGTTTGATGGGAGATAAGTTTATTAAAATCGAACCCGGAAAATCTAAGGAAATGCTCGCTGACGGAGACACTCTCTCCAATGTGAAAGATTTTAAATCTTTGGAAGATATGGTCGGTGAAATTATATTCATGGTAACGGATAATGGTCAGGAAAATAACTAGTTTTTATCTGCTCTCCGGTATTGCTCTCTCTGCTTTAACCTATGTCGGTTCTGCTTCTGGTGCCGAAATTGATATGAATATGGCTCAGATGCAGGCTATGGATAAAATTACCGGAAAAGTTAGTCTGATTGAAGTTCCTGTTAACGGTATCGCTCAATTCGGGAGTTTTTCGATTTTGGTCAGAGCTTGTAAAACAACGCCACCCGAAGATACTCCCGAAAATTTTGCCTTTGTTGATGTGGTTGATACTTATAATAATAAAACACCCCTCAATATTTTTCGAGGTTGGATGATTTCTTCGTCTCCGGCACTTAATCCCGTGGAGCATCCGATTTATGATGTTTGGCTGTTGAAATGTGTTAACGCTACGGTTGATCCGTCACAACTTTTATCAAAAGAACAATTAGATGCTCGTGATGCCATTGCAAAAGCACCGAAATTTTCTGATGATGATAAGCTTAAAGTTAATGAAGAAGCCACTGTTTCTGTTTCCGATACATCTTCGGATACATTGCTTTCCGAAGAAACTTCTCAAAAAGTTGAAACGGTTATTAACCAAAATGAAAAAACTGGTACGGATACGGAGTTGAAGTCACAACCTATCAGTAATCCTCCTGCCGTTTCAAATCCGGAAGACAGGAATAGTCCTGTTGGAGAAGCAGAAGACGGTTCTCCTCAATCATTGTTGAATATCGGACAAGATTTTGTGCCGCAAGAAACACCTGCAGAGGAACAAAAGGCAGAAACGTTGCCGGAATCAGCTGAAGCTTTGCCTAAAGAAAAGACTCCTGAGCTTGATCAAGAACAAAATTCTGATTCTACATTGGGCTTTCTTGAAAATATTTTACCTTTTAGCGGAGAAAAAGAAGAAAATCCCTCTGCCCTTTCTTCTGATAAAGAATCGCAAAAAGCGGACACAATCGATGTAAATGAAATTGATAAAGAATTGTCACAGTTACAATAATTTTATCCATTAAAAAAAAGAATCTTTAGATTAAAGATTCTTTTTTTTGGTCTTTTTTTACTTCCGCCAGAAATTTCTGGTAAATACAACCAATATCGTCATTACTTCCAATCTGCCCAGCAACATAGCAAAGGCACAAACATATTTGGCAAAATCTGACAAAGGAGCAAATGTGCCTGCCGGTCCAACAATATTCCCTACTCCCGGTCCGGCATTGGTAATGCAACCGATTATAGCACTAAAAGCCGTCGTGAAGTCGACGCCGGTTATTGCAACTAAGGTTGTTAACACTATGATACTGAAAGCAAACGCCAGAACAAAAATAAATACCGAGTTGATAACTTTGTCATCAACATTCATATTTTTAATCTTAACCGGCAATATGCGGCTGGGTTCGGTCATATTGATGATTGATTTTTTGAAAAATGCAAATATTACTTGCCAGCGAAATGATTTTACGCCACCTGATGTTGAACCGGAACACCCTCCGGTAACCGCAAAAATAAGGAAAATGGTTTGGGCAAAAAGCCCCCATTTCATATAATCTGTTGATGCAAAACCTGTGTCCGTCGTTATAGAAATAACATTAAAAGCAGAAACCCTTAATGCTTGCCAAAAGTTGTAATCTGAATTAGAAAAACTTAACCAACAAGTGGTAAATAATACATAAAAGCATAGTGTTTTTAAGAAAAATGGGACTTGGGCACTGCGAAAAGAGTTATTTTTGCCATTTTTTAAGATGACCAAATACCATGTTAAAGGTAAAGAACCTGCTATCATGCCAAACATTAATACCAGTTCCGCCCACACATTATCAAAATATCCGACAGAGGCATTTTTGGTAGAAAATCCTCCTGTTGAAACTGCTGCTAAGGCATGATTTAAAGCATCAAATTTTCCCATGCCGGCTAAAATTAAACCACCAAAGGTCAGCATTAAGAGAATAATGTATATTATGATGATCCTTTTGGCTATATAACTTATTTTCGGCATCAGTTTCTCGTTTAAATCCGAGCTTTCTCGTTGGAAAATTTGCATTCCTCCGATACCTAAAAAAGGTAGCAACGCTACAGCAAAGATAACTATTCCGACGCCTCCTAATCCATTGAGCAAGGAACGCCACAGTAAAATGGCTTTTGATGATTTTTCTATATCAGTCAATATTGTCGCTCCGGTTGTGGTGGTGCCTGATGTCGCCTCAAATATAGCATCTGCCCAGTTCTGCGTTGTTTCGGTCAACATAAACGGTAATGCCGAAAGCATGGAAAGCGCAAACCAGCTTATGGCTGTGATTAAATATCCTTGCCTGATGGATATTTTTTCAATTTTGGTGCGATTCCCTAAATATAAGGAAACGCCCATAAACAGAGATATTATGGCAGAGGTTATGAAGGGAGACCAATCTTGGCGGGTATAGTATATATCTACCACTGCCGGGACTAACATGGACACTCCCAGAATACTCATAAAGTATCCGCTAATCATAAAAATCGGCTGCCACATTTTTTTATCCTTATTTTTCTAAAGCTACGTTTTGTGAATAACCTCGATTAACCAACATCCAATTAATATTTTCTCCGTTTACGGTGCAGATTATGGTTCCGACACCCTCATATGTATAGGCTTTGATGAGGCATTCTATTATATTTTGGGCTATGACCGATTGTAAGAAAGATTTTGCTTCCATACCTTTCGGGGTTTTCGGATCAACATATATGCCATGGAGAAAATAGGTCTTACCGTCGATTTTTAATTCATTGGCATTAAGCACTTCTGCCGTGTCTTTGACTTCTTCATTATTGTTAACATAGACCAAAGGTAGTTTTTTTGAGGATGATTGTACCTCATAAGGAGAATTTTGACGCGGAGTTTTTTGCGTGCGACGCATCCGTTCTTCTTGTAATTGTGCCGTTTTTAAGGCATCTATGGTATTTGGTGCTTCTTTGGATTTTTCAAAAATCTGACGCCGGGTATTTGCAATATTATCCGTTTCCGGCGTTTCAATAATTTGATCCATTACATTTTCTTTTTCCGGCTCTATGTTCAGAGATTTTAATTTGGGTATGGAGATTTTAAATTGATCTACATTCGGTAAAATTTCGTGAGCTTTTTCCGATATTCCGGAGCCAAGAAGCTGCGTATGAGACTTGATTTTTTTCCAATACCACAGATGAACTTCCGTCGGTTTTGCGCCCATAAATGTCGGCGCTAAATAACCGAGCATTAAAATCGGAATAAAAATCAGAGGTTTACGAATCGGAAATGTGATAAACAGGAAAAGTCCGTGAAAAAACTTTCCCCATCCTCTGAGACGTAAACCATCACTTTTTTTTTCGCGTCTTTTCATTATTTTGTACTTCCGTATTTTTGTTTGAGTTCTTCAACACGTTCCGGTGTGATTCTTTCAAAAAGCATATCTCCGACACTGAATTTGTGTCCCGGTTGCAAAGCATTCATTTCTTTAGCCACATCAAAATTCTTAATTGAGCCGACATCTTTTAAGCTTAAGCCCAATTTATTCATCATATCTTCTGAAATTTTCGGCATAATCGGGGCGCTCAAAATGGCAAAAATACGAATCAAATTGATGCAGTTTCTTAAAATGGCGGCGGCACGAGCCGGGTTTTCTTTAATCACGGTCCACGGCTCGGCAACGGAAATGTAGTTGTTGCCTTCTACCCAAATGGCGCGTAATTCGTTGGTGGCTTTGCGGAACTCCAGCTCTTGCATATATTTAAGATAATCATTGACTCTTTCTTGCAAAACTTTAATCAATTCAGCTTCGAGCGTGGTATTTTCTCCCCCTGTCGGAACTTCTTCTCCGATTTTTGATGCCGTCATTTTCAAAACGCGGGAAACAAAGTTGCCCAAAACACCATTTAAGTCTTTGTTCACAACGCTTGCAAACAAATCAAAGCTAAAGGAACTATCCGAACTTTCCGGAGCATTTGCCATTAACCAATAACGCCAATAATCTGCCGGATATTCTTTAACCGCATCTTCGGCAAAAATGCCGCGTTTTTCAGATTTTGAAAATTTGCCGCCTTCATAAGTCAGATAGCTGAAGCCCTTCAACTTTTTGACAAAAGTCCAGGGTTCACCGGTTCCGAGCAGAGTGGCAGGAAAAGAAATGGCATGATACGGAACATTGTCTTTGCCCATAAACTCAACATAGTCCACATCTTTGGCACCATACCACCATTCCTTCCAGTCTTTGCCGTTGGTATCTGCCCATTGTTTGGTGATTCCTATATAGCCGATCGGGGCATCAAACCAAACATAGAAAACTTTGTCTTCATAGCCAGGTTTGTTTACGGGGAAACCCCATTTTAAATCGCGTGTAATGCAACGTTCTTGCAAACCTTCTTTGAGCCATTTTTGCGCAATGGAATAAGCAATTTCGGGCCAATATGGTTCTCGCGTTTTAACCCAATCTGCCAATTTAGGTTCGATCTTAGGCAGATTTAAGAACAAGTGTTTGGTCTCTCTAATTTCCAAATTAGTCGAGCCGGAAATGGTCGAGCGCGGATTAATCAAATCAGTCGGATCCAAAACTTTGGTGCAGTTTTCGCACTGGTCTCCCCTTGCCTTTTCATAACCGCAATGAGGGCAAGTGCCAGTTACATATCTATCAGGCAAAAAGCGTTCATCATCAATGGAATAAATTTGTTTGATGGTTCTTTCTTCAATCATGCCGTTTTTATCCAGAGCCTCAAAAATGTGGTAAACCATTTCTTTATTGGCATCTGAGCTGGTACGACCAAAGCAATCAAATGAAAGCTCAAAATCTTCATAGGTCTTTTTGTGGCGTTGATGATAGCCGTTGCAATATTCTTCAACCGAAATTCCTTCTTTGGCTGCACCAACTTCGGACGGCGTGCCGTGTTCATCGGTTCCGCCGATGTATAAAACTTCGTTACCCATCATTCGCATGAAACGCGCATAAACATCTGACGGTAACAAACAACCGACCATGTGGCCCAAATGCGGCACGCCGTTTACATACGGTAATGCTGAAGTAACTAAAGTTTTAGACATTATCAAATTCTCCAATTTTTAATTTATTGTTTTTTAACGTTGCGATTTTACAACAATTTGCAAATTTCTCAAGCAAAAATCTCACTTTTTGAGCCTTTTTCATGCAAATTTCTTCAATATTTGTTTTTGTCAAAATTGTCTATTGACGATAATGTTATTTCTTGGTATATTTTGCGCAGAAAACAAATTATTTTAACTTAAAAATATCTTATTATGGAAAATTTTAATATTATTGGTAAATATGCCAGAGTTGATGGAAAAATCGGTAATTTCAACACCATCGGTGATAATACTCATATCTATGAAGATGCTGTTATAGGCAATTGTTGCAGCATCGGCGATACTGTCATTATCCATGAAAATGTAACAATCGGTAATAATGTGACGATTGAAAGTGATACGATTATTCCGGTAGGATGTGTCATCGGCAACAATGTGACCATCAAGAAAAGAGTTGTTCTCGGAAGAAACAACATTATCCATGACAACTGTGTCTTGCGCGGCAATACACTTATCGGTGATAATAATGAATTCCTTCCCGGATGTATTATCGGTTTTTGGCCCAAAGATATTGGTGACCATCATTATGAAGGTGCTCTCAAAATCGGTGATAACAACTTCTTTGGTGAAAACACCATTATCAATGTTGGTGAAAAGACAACTAAAGGTGATGCAACCATCATTGGTGACGGCATATATTCAATGGACAAAGTGACCATTAATCACAATGACCAGATTGCCGTTGGTAACGAAATTCCAGATAGTCCGAGAGCTTTCACGACTATCATATCTTCCGGTGTTTCTCTTGCCGGTCATGTGGAAGTCGGCAAAGGAGCTAACCTCGGTATGCAGACTGTTGCACATCAATTTAGCAAAATTGGTGCCGGCGCTATGATTGGTATGAATGCCAATATAGCTAAAAACGTACCGCCTTTTGCCAAAGTGATTGGAACAAAGGTTGTTGGCTATAATAAACGTCCTTTGGCTGAAAATTTAGGTTTTGAAACATACGAAGACGAGTATCTCGAACTTGTCGGATATATGCTTGAGACTGCTTGCAAGGCTGAAAATGCCGAAGATGCAATCGATAAGCTTCAGAAGTACAAAGGCCGTGGTCAGTGGTATGACAAAGCGCAAGCTGTTATTGTTGAGTTTTTGGAAAGCAACCAAAACGGCCGCAAGCTTATGAAATTTAAAAAGTAAATTCAAATGAATTAAAAACGCCCCGATTTTTTCAAATCGAGGCGTTTTATGATTCGAACGTAACACTACCTGCGTAAGCAGGTAGATGTAGACATACCCATATCTTCGCGCTATAAAGGAG
>CALXZL010000020.1 GCA_944393215.1 uncultured Alphaproteobacteria bacterium | reverse complement strand
GGAACACTCGTGAGAGCCTTCCTCTTTTTTTTTGAACAAACAATTAAAAATCAAATAGATATGAAAACATTTTATTATTACTTTTTCCTGCTGCTTTGCGGAGCGGCTTTGGGATTAGCTTGATATGCTGATCCGTTCTTTGAGCATAAAGAAAAAGCGGGTTGATTTTCAACCTGCTTTTTTTGTGTTTATAACCACTTGACTTGCAAAGATTCCTGTTCTAAATTAGCCCGCAGAAAAACAAAATTTTGAAAGATTCTTAATATAATGTGCAATTTTAACATACATATCATATCCATCATTATCCCTTAGGGGATATACCTTCTTGCACATAATTCAAAAAACAATCACAAAACAAAATCTGTTAATTTAAATATTTTAAGGTATAGGCAAATGACAAAATTCTATGCTGACGTAAAGGCAAAGCCTGACTTTGTAGAAGTCGAGAAAGAAATTTTAAAATTCTGGGAAGAAGATAACACATTTGAAAAATCCGTGCACAATCGTGACGGCGCGGCTGAGTTTGTATTTTACGACGGACCTCCGTTTGCCAACGGCACCCCGCACTATGGACATATCATGGTATCTTATGTTAAAGACGTTGTTGCGCGCTATCAAACCATGAACGGAAAAAGAGTTGATCGTCGTTTGGGTTGGGATTGTCATGGTTTGCCGGCAGAAATGTCTGCTGAAAAACAGCTTGGCGTATCCGGCAGAAAACAAATAGAAGAATATGGTGTTGAAAAATTTAATGACTTTTGCCGTGCGGATGTTTTGAAATACTCAGGCATTTGGGTTGAAATGTTCAAACGTATCGGTCGTTGGGTGGATTTCAACCATGATTACAAAACTATGGATTTACCCTTTATGGAAAGCGTTATCAATAACTTCAAACAACTCTATGAGAAAGGTTTGGTTTATGAAGATTATCGCGTTTTGCCATATTCTTGGGCAGCCGAAACCCCGTTGTCTAACTTTGAAGTAAATCAAGGTTATCAAGATAAAACCGATAATGCCATTACCGTTATGTTCAAGCTGGAAAACGGTATGAACATTTTGGTATGGACAACCACGCCTTGGACTTTGCCTTCAAACTTGATGCTGGCTGTCGGCTTGGATATTGACTATGCCGTTATGGAAGAAGACGGACAAAAATACATCCTGGCAGAAGCTTTGCTCGGCAGATACAAAAAACAATTAGAGCACGCCACCAAAGTCGGTTCTATGAAAGGTAAAGACTTGGTCGGCATGAGCTATGAGCCGATGTTCCCTTATTTCAAACATTTGAAAGATAAGGGAGCATTCAAAGTTTTGAGCGGAGAATTTGTATCAACCGAAGACGGTACCGGCGTTGTTCACATTGCTCCCGGTTTTGGTCAAGACGACTTTGATGCCTGCCGTGCCTATGATGAGAATTTTCCGGTTGTTTGTCCGGTTGACGAGGCTGGTAAGTTCACCTCAGAAGTTCCTGATTATGAAGGTCAGCAAGTTTTTGAAACCAACGAGCCGATTATGCAGTTGTTAAAAGAAAAAGGGTTGTTGGTAAAAAAAGAACAATATACCCACTCTTATCCGTTCTGCTGGAGAACAGACACCCCATTGATTTACAAAGCCATGTCTTCCTGGTTTGTTCGCGTCACCGATTTCCGAGATGAAATGGTGAAGAATAATCAACAAATCAACTGGGTACCGGAACACATTAAAGACGGTCGTTTCGGTAAATGGTTGGAAGGAGCCAGAGATTGGTCAATTTCTCGTAACCGTTTCTGGGGTACGCCGATTCCGGTCTGGAAATCTGACAACCCGCAGTTTCCGAGAGTAGATGTTTTCGGCTCGGTAGAAGAGATTAAAGCAAAAACCGGATTCGAAGTTAAAAACTTGCATAAACCCTACATTGATGAAGTGGTTTACCCGAACCCGGATGATCCGTCTGGCAAGACCATGATGCACCGTGTGTCGGATGTGTTTGACTGCTGGTTTGAATCCGGCTCAATGCCTTATGCGCAAGTGCACTATCCATTTGAAAACAAAGAGTGGTTTGAAAGCCATTTCCCGGCAGATTTTATTGTCGAAGCCATGGATCAAACTCGCGGTTGGTTCTATACCTTGACCGTATTATCTACCGCTTTGCACAATAAACCGGCATTTAAGAACTGCATCTGCACCGGTTTGTTAATGGCAGAAGGCGGACAAAAGTTATCGAAACGTTTGAAAAACTATCCCGATCCGAACGAGGTTTTGGAAACAATCGGTTCCGATGTTTTGCGCTGGTTCTTGGTCTCTTCCCCGGTCTTAAAAGGTGGCAACTTAGCCGTTGATAAAGAAGGAAAAGAAATTGCCAAAGCGGCACGCGCTGCTTTGATTCCGCTGTGGAACGCTTTTTACTTCTTCACCTTATATGCCAATGCCGAAGGTTATAAGGCAAAAGAGGTATATTCTTCAAACGAGGCTATTGATAATTATATCTTGTCAAAATTGAAGAGATTGAGCCAAATTGTTAAACAAGGGCTTGATACCTATGATGTGGCTCTTGCTACAAATGAAGTAACTTCCTTTATGGAAATTTTGAACAACTGGTACATTCGCCGTACCCGTGATCGTTTCTGGGAAGGTGATAGACAAGCCTTTGATGTTTTGTATACGGTTTTGGTAAACTTAAGTAAGATTGTGGCGCCGTTGATGCCGTTTGTCTCCGAATACGTCTTCAAGACCTTGACAGGTGAAGAGTCTGTTCACTTGACCGATTATCCGACATTGAGCGAAATCAAATTGGATGATGCTTTGGTTAAAGAAATGGACTTCTTGCAAGATTTGTGCTCTGCCGCCAAGTTTATCAGAGAAGAAAAGAACTTGCGCAACCGCTTACCGTTGCAAAGCTTGACCGTGGTTGGTAAAGACTTAGACTTTATCGGCACGCAATATCAAGACATCATCAAAGATGAATTGAACGTTAAAGAAGTTAAGTTAGACAACAATTTAAGTAATTATGCCGAAAAGAGTGTATATTTATATACCCCGCTTTTAGGTAAAGCTTTGGGCAAAGATATGGGGCCGGTTATGGGAGCATACAAACAAGGTCAATGGGAGATAAATGCTGACGGCACGTTGAATATTGCAGGTCAAACCTTGACCAAAGATTTGTTTGAAGTTCGTTTGAACATGAAGGAAGGTGTGGCAGGACAAGCCTTTGCTGACAACAAAGCCGTTGTGACCTTGGACACCAATGTGACCGATGCATTGCGCCGTGAAGGTATGGCGCGCGACTTTGTTCGTTTGGTTCAAACCTTGCGTAAAGATAAAGACTTCAACATTTCAGACCGCATTGAGTTGAGCTATCAAACCGAAGATGCCGAATTGGCTCAAGCTTTGGACGAAAATAAAGCTTATGTGGCTGAGCAGGTTTTGGCAGTTAAGTTTGAAAAAGCCCAAAATCAGGGCACATCTGCCGAGATTGAAGGCAAAAACATCTGCTTTGATGCCAAAGTTGCGTAAAAACAAGTAAGAAAGCAAGAAACGCCGCAATAAAAGCGGCGTTTTTTTATGCCTTTTTTAACCATTAATAAAATATAATGCTGTCAAAAAGTTACAATTTTGTGATATTGCGTAAAAAAATAGACAAAAAGTATTGTAAATCGTCTAAATTTGCGCTATGATAAAACAAAATAACCTATAAAACCGAGGTGTATTATGGCTGAAATGACATTAGAAGAAGCTCAAAATAAAGTTTTTGATGTAGAAAAGCTTTCAGATGCAGAAATTTTGCGTATGAACAAATTGTTACAAGCAGAAAGCAGTAAAGAGGGCGCAACGGAAGATGATAAAACGGCAACGGGCATTGTCGTATCTGAAATGAGAACACGTTTGGAAGCTTATAGTCAGTTAGAAAGCTTTGAACTGGGCGATTTGGATAATGTTATTGCTATGGCTGGTGCCGTTGGTATGTTTTCAGAAGAAGCAAAGCTTGCACAAGAAGTTTTGGCAAAAGCCCAAGCTCAAAAGGCTTCATTAACACCGGAACAACTCAATGAAGCTGCTTTGGAAGCAATGTTGAAGGATCCATCGTATAGCAAAGAAGATATAGCTATTGCCGCATCAGCCAATGCAGAATATAGACAAGAAATGGACCAAAATAAAGAACAAGAAGCAAACAAAACATCTCATAAATCGCATCATGATCAAGTTATGGAGGATGTAGACCAACAACTATTAGATTTGGCGGCAAGACAAGCCAATAGAGCGCAATCACGAATAACGCCGTCTGATAACCAAATATTGACAGAGATGGAGAACCTACCGGAAGATAAGGAGGAGTTGCGACAATTTGATCTTGAAAACGGTATAGAAACGGTAACCCAAAAACAACTTGAATCCAATGATAAAATTTTAGACAATGTTCAAAATCCGTTAGCCGTAGACAAAGACGGTAAATTAATCAATCCGGAATTTGCCCAAGAAGTTCAGGCGTTAAATAATTTGACAATAACGGATGATAACGGAAAAGATTTATCACAAGAAGATCAAAATTCAGCCCGATTAGATTTGATAGCAGCAGCTCAATTAGAAGCCGAAACAGAAGCCAGAGCATGTGGTAACGGCAATGAGGAAGAAGTTAAAAAGCTCTATAATGAACGCTTCAAAGAAGCCCTGCAAAGAAATATAGTTGCCGCCGCATTTGCCAGTTCGTTCCAAGCCGGAATGAGCGATGAACAGATGCGCGCCAGATTCCAGGAAGCCGTAAACAATCCGCAAAAAACTTCGCTTTCGGCAGTTCGCGCCGTAACCAACCATAGCTCGGCAAAATCAGAAAAAATTGTTGATAGATTGAAAGCCAAATTCAAATCCATTCCGGTTGTCCAAAAAATGGAAAATAAGATTAAAGCTTTTGATGCTACCATGACAGAAAAATACGGCAAGAAATGGGAAGTTGGAAAACGTTTTGCCAAAGCCGCATTAAAAAGTGCCAAAAACGTAGCCATATATTCCTTAATCGGAGGATTATCCAGTGCGGCAGCTCCGTATGCTTTTGCGGCATTAGCAGTCAAAAGTGGTTATGATGCGGTCCAATCATTACAAAAAGAAGCAAAGAAAAATAATATGAGTTTTTGGCAATTTGCCAAAGCCAACAAAGGTAAAGTCGCATTAGCCTTTACAACCACCGGATTATCATTAGCCGGTTCAGCTCTTGGTTTAAGTGCCGGATCAGGCATGATGGGAGCAGAAGCCGCATCCAAAATTCAGCCGGCATTAAGAACGGCAAGCCGTGTTTTAGCTGTTGGTGGCAAGGCAGTTCCAGCATTCTGGAAAACGGCAACGGCAGCATATAAAAGAATGAGAGGCGATAAAGAAGGAGCAAAAGCCGACTGGAAACAAGCTAAAGAAAGTTGGGTACAAACAACAGAAGCTGCAATCGGTATTTTTGTAGGTATGGAAGTAGGCGATAAAATAGCCGAATCCAGGGCCGCAGCGGCAGAAAATCAACCTCAATCAGAAACTCCGACAGCATCAGAAAATCAACCTCAATCAGAAACTCCGACAGCATCAGAAAATCAACCTCAATCAGAAACTCCGACAGCATCAGATAATATGCAAGATAAAGACGGAGACGGTATTGACGATGCTTTGGATGTTGATCACGGACAAGGCTGGGCAACCGCCAATGAAACTCAGTTGGACCGCTTGATGGATGCCGATCCGGCAAAAGTTAATGCCTTGTTAAATGATGGTCAATGGCACTCTTCAGCCGATTTGAAGGAAATGATGGAAAAAGGTCAGTTCAGTGATGAGCAATTAAAAGGTATTCATGAACTTGCAACCAGAGAGTTTGATGAGAACGGTCATATCATAGATGACGATTTGAAAGCATATTATGAGAATTTGGCAAGAGAAGCCGCAGCAAGGGAAGCAGCCCAAGAAGAATTGATGCAAAGTGAAGAGCCTTTGAGTAACGTTAAGGATCAAGAGCCGGTATATTATCAACCGGAAGGTCAGCAAATGACTCCGGAAGAACAACGAGCTTATGATGAAATATTAAACCTCATAAGCAGAGGTGAAGATATGACCAATCCGGAAGTCAGAGCATCAGTTGAAGGGTTAGCCCAAATTCATTTACAAGATATAAAAGAAGCCATAGCACGAGGTGACAATTTAGCTATTGCCGAAAAAATTGCAGCTTTGCATAATCAGGGTGAAGACCAAGAAATAGCATTGGCAACAAGAGAAAATGAGGAAGACAGCCGTAGGTTAAGAAATGCCAAAGAAGATGTCTTGGAAGCCAAGAGCAAGCTTGATGCCGCCAGAGAAGCTTTGGCACAAGATCCCGATAATGAAAAATTGCAAAAAGAAGTAGAAAAACTTGAAAAGAAATTTAATAAAGAAAGTTTGGATCTTGAACAAAGAGATATCAAAGAATCGGCTTCTGAAGTTAAAGATCAACTTAAACAAGACGAACGAGCATATAAAGATATAGACAAATCTTATCAAACCATACAACAAAACTTTGGCTTGACGGAAGAGCAAGTAAATCAAGGTCTTGCCGCTATGGGAATTGATATAAATAATTTACCGCAAGATACGTCAAGTTTATCCGAAGATGCTCAAAAATTAATAACAGCACACAACATGTATGAGCAGGTGCATCAAAATGAAGAAGATTTAAAAAGCCGCATAGCTGTTAATAGAGTACTTTTGGATGATTTAGAAAATCTTGAAGAACAAAGCAAAGCCGACGAAAAAGATGTTAAAAGAGGTCAAGGTTTAAGTGCGGAAGCAGAAGAGAGACTTCCTGGACACAGCAATATTGAAAATAGTGAAATATTGGCATCTGTCCAAGAGATGATATCTCCAAGTCGCGAAGCGGAACAACCGCAAGTTATGCAAGAAGCAGAAATGCGTGTTGCCGGAGTAGATCCTGAACCGACGGTATATAAACCGGAGGAAAGAGAGGTTGAACAACCGCAAGTTATGCAAGAAGCAGAAATGCGTGTTGCCGGAGTAGATCCTGAACCGACGGTATATAAACCGGAGGAAAAAGGAATTGAAGATGTTGAGGTCATCCACGAATCAGACATTCAAAAAGTAGAAAGCAGAATAGGAGAAATAACCTATCATTTGGATGAAAACGGAAACTACAACGTTGGAGGTAATATATCGGTTGCTAAAGATATGACATCATACAATGCGTTGCAAAGCGGTATGATGCAAAAAGACATGGCAGAGAATCCGGATATGGAAATGACCAATGCATATCAAACCAAACTTCAGATGAAGAGCATGGAAGTTATGCTTCGAAATGAAATATATACAGATTTACAAAACCGCTTGAATTTAGGAGAGGAAGTTCCCGGAGCTCAAGAATTTATGCAAAAACATGAAGAAGAGTTAAGAAATTTAGGACTTTCTCGAGATGAACACGGTGGCATAGGAAGAATTGCTGATGAGCAACAACGAACCACTCAGCAAACAGAAGAAAGACCAGTAGAAAGACCGGTTACAAAGGAAGAAAAGGTAGAAGAGCAACCTGTAGAGAAACCTGTTGAGAAGGAAGAAAAAATCTTTTCAGGAGCATTAAATTATGGTTTCACCGCAGAAGGAGACTTAAACATCAGTGGAAATGTAGCCATAAATGAAGATAGTGAAGCCTATAAAGTGGCAAAAGAAGCAATAATGGCTTCTAATAACAAAAATGATGCCATATTTGGTTCAATGTTCCAAAATGATGAAATCGGAGCCGAATTAGATACACATAATTTGGTTGTGGCAAATGAAGTATATTCTAATTTGCAACAACAAGAAGCTGAAGGCACGGCATTATCAGCAGAAGAAAAAATGTTTATTCATAAACATGAACAAAAATTGGCAGATCTAGGTCTGGGCAGAGATGAAAACGGCAATATTTGTAAAGCCGAAAATGTACCACAACAAACAGCAGAAAAGGTAGAAGAAAAACCTGCAGAAAAGCCGGTTGAGAAGGAAGAAAAGGTAGAAGAGCAACCTGTAGAGAAACCTGTTGAGAAGGAAGAAAAAATCTTTTCAGGAGCATTAAATTATGGTTTCACCGCAGAAGGAGACTTAAACATCAGTGGAAATGTAGCCATAAATGAAGATAGTGAAGCCTATAAAGTGGCAAAAGAAGCAATAATGGCTTCTAATAACAAAAATGATGCCATATTTGGTTCAATGTTCCAAAATGATGAAATCGGAGCCGAATTAGATACACATAATTTGGTTGTGGCAAATGAAGTATATTCTAATTTGCAACAACAAGAAGCTGAAGGCACGGCATTATCAGCAGAAGAAAAAATGTTTATTCATAAACATGAACAAAAATTGGCAGATCTAGGTCTGGGCAGAGATGAAAACGGCAATATTTGTAAAGCTGAAGATGTACCGCAACAAACAGCAGAAAAGGTAGAAGAAAAACCTGCCGAGAAACCTGTCGAAAAGGAAGGGAAAGAAGACGCTGCTCAAAAAGCGGCAGAAGCTCGTATCAGACAGGTTGCGCAAATCTATGGAAAGCGTAACGGTCTTGAAGGAGAAGCATTACAAGAGTTTATAGATAAACAGGTTAAAGAGCACATGCCTCAAGAACAAGTAGTAACCGAGGCACCTAAACGCCATACAATAGAGAGTAAAATGGGTATAGAAGATGAAAAGAAAAATATCTTTCAAAAGATATTTAAAGGAATAGACCGGTAAGGTCTGATTAAAAGAGTAATTGTGTCGAACTAAGGCTCTCCCCAAGGGAGCCTTATGTTTATACTAAATGTTACAATTTTTTGACAATTTCGAAAAAAAGAAGAATTTTAGTCAAATTTGACAAAATATAGTTGTTTTTATATAAAAAATGTGTTAAAGTACAGCTAAATTTAAGAAAACAATATTTTTTCGGGGGAAAAAATGGCAAAAAAATTTAATGAAATGACTAAAGAAGAGCTTGAGGCAGTATTAAACAGCGACAGTATTGTATTAATGAATGCCGCAGAGCTGAACCAACTGCGGAAGGCCGCTAAATCAGCCGGTCTCCTGACGGTACAATATGACAATATGTTAGGGATTGTTATCAACAATCGCACCTATGAAGAAATTAAAAACAGCAAAAATTATACTAAGGAAGAAAAAGCCTTAGCATTGGAAGCTCGCAATGAATATAATAAAGAACTCCGCACGCGTACTTATAATAAATTATATAATGCCGAAGAGATTATGAGCCGAGCTGTAGAAGTCAACGGAAAATATCATTTTAGCGAGCTGACTAAAGGAGAAATGGACTTTTTAATGAGCAATGGTCTCGTTCGTATGAATGAATTAGTGCTTGATAAAAATGTTTCTGAAAAACAATACAACGCCAAAGAGATAATGAGCCGCGCTGTAGAAGTCAACGGAAAATATCATTTTGACAATTTGTCTCAAGGAGAAATGGACTTTTTGCTGAACAACGGCATCATTCGCATGAACGAATTGAGCTTAGGCAAACAATATAATATAGGTCAACAAGAAAACCGCAATTTTAGTAAAGAAATTGTAAAAGATAATAAAAACCTGTCAAAAGATGTTCAAAAATCAGCAGAATTTTGGAACAACTTAAATGACAATTCCAATGGTGTAAAATATGTTGTTTCTGCGCTGAAAGATAATAAGGTTAAGTTAGAAGTTAAAGAAGGTAAAAAGAGCGTCTTTACCGGAATAGATAAAGGCAATCGAGGATTTGACGTTGTTAAAAGAGATAGCAGCATAGAACCGTACAAAATTTATGACTTGATTATAAAGAAAGCCAAAGCAAGCAATCCAAAAGCCAAGATCCGCATTAAAGACAATGTGAAAGATCCGGTTGCTCGCAACAAAATCTTGATTGCTTGTGCTAAAAACAATATGGAACCGATTGGCAATATTCCGGAAGGCTTTGATTTTGAAGCATTAAAAGAAGTTGTCAAAGATGTTAAAGATATGGAAACCATTAATGCTTTGGCTGAAAATTTATATACAACAAGTGATTTTGAAGTTGTAAATGAATCAGGAAATCAAGCCGAACAAAGCAGAACCAGAACAGGTGCCCTTTTGGTCAACCAAGGAAATACACAGGAAATTCCAGAAAACCGTCCGAACAGAACCGGTGCCCTTTTGGTCAACCAAGGACGTACACAGGAAATTCCGGAAAACCGTCCGAACAGAACCGGTGCCCTTTTGGTCAACCAAGGACGTACAGAAGAAGCTCCTGAAAACCAACCGAATAATAATCGAACTGCCGTTACGACTGTTCCGGTATGGCTCGGTAATGGAAACAACGGAGTTCCAGGTAACGGAAATGGTGGTAATAATGGCAATTTTGCTAATGGTGGCAACGGCGGAAACAGTGGAAACGGCGGAAACGGCGGAAACGGTGGTTTTGTTCCTCCGGTTGTCCCGACTGCTTCCGATTCCAGACCTGTAGAAGCTCCGAAACGTCCGTGGTGGAAAAAAGTTCGTGATGCGGTCGTTGTCGGTGGCATAGCCTTATTAGGTTTTATGGGAGTTCGTAGCTGTCAAAATCAAGATAGACTCGAAAAGAAAGTCAAAGATTTGCAAGAGCAAGTTGACAAGAAGAGTATAACCGATTGTGATGAGGTTTCTCGCCTGATTAATGAAAAATATAATGATGGCTATATGGCTGGTTTGGCACAAGGTAAGGAAGATTGCGAAAAGCAAAAGAAACCTGTTAGCAAGACTCCGGTTAAGAAAACTCCGGTCAAAGCTGATCCGGTTATTCTTCCTGGAGATACAATCAAACAGCCGGATGTCATCATCCCCGGTAAAGTTATTAAAGAGCCTGATGTATTTATTCCTGGAGATACAATCAAACAGCCGGATGTCATCATCCCTGGAGATACAATCAAACAGCCGGATGTCATCATCTCTGGAGATACGATTGTTGCAGAGCCTGTAGTTGTTCCGCAAAGAAAAGTACCGGAAGTTCCAGAAGAAGTTCCTCAAGGAGAAAATACGCCGAAGGTTACTTCAGATTGGACACACGGAAAATATCGTGTAAGCTACAATGCCCATAGTAGAATGGCTGAGAATGCAACGGCACATGAAGCTGAAAACGCAACTTTAGATTTGAGCAATCCGGAGGACTTCAATCAAGCTTATGCCTCTGCAAAAGATAAAAAAGCCAAAAATACCAAAAAAACAACAACGGCATGGGTTATGAAAAATAAGTCCAACGTACATGACTAAAAGAATAGCTCCTCGAAAGAGGAGCTTTTCTTTGTTGCATTAATCAATATATTTTCGAATGTAACGTGTATTTTTGCCGACACGTGACAAAATTTCATAAGAAATCGTACCGGCATCGCGCCCCATATCATCAAGCGTGTAAAAATTATCGGCAAAGTAGGCTAAATCACCGACTTGCAAATTTTCCACGTTGGTCACGTCGCAAATCACATTATCCATCGACATACGACCGATAATGCGTGCTTCAAAGAGTTTTCCGGCGGAAGATTTGAAGAAAACTTTACCCACATTGGAAAGCGAGCGTGGCAAACCGTCACCGTAACCAATCGAGACAATGGCAATTTTGCGCGGTGAGTTGGCGCGATAGGTAGCAGAATAGCCGACAAACTCGCCGACCGGCAAGTCTTCGACCTGCAAAACCGGTGCTTTGATGTAGGCAACGTTTTTCATTTGGTTTTCGCGATACGGTGCAGTGTTGATACCATACATGGCGGCACCCAAACGCACGATATCTTGTTGAAAATCGCGCCCGAGGAATACCCCGTCAGAAGCGGAAAGAGAACCGGGAAGGTTCGGAAAATATTTGTTTTTAAGGCGGATGAAGTTATCGAGTTGATGTTTGTTCATAAAGTGATCTTTTTCATCACCGCAAGCCAAGTGAGACATAACAACTGAAAATTCGGCTCGGTCGGCATCGGTTAAAGCTTCCAATTCTTTTTCTCTGAATCCGAGACGGTTCAAACCTGTTTCAATATGAATAACCGGTTTAATCCCTTCAATGCGATTTTGTTTCCAATAAGCAAACATTTGCGGCGTGCTGATAACCGGAATGAGTTTATTTTTGATAAAATGCTCAATACTATCTTCGCCGATTCCTTGCAAAACATAAATATTTGCTTCAGGTACAAAGGGACGAATTCTCTCTCCTTCAATACCGTGAGCGACAAAAAAGTTGCGGCAATTTGCTTTTTTGTAAAGTGTTTTGGCAATCACTTTGGCATCAAGTCCGTAAGCGTCATCTTTAACCACGGCAGCGGGGACTGAGTGCTCGGCGAGCTTTTCGAGTTGGTGGAAATTTTCAAGCAAATGCTTGAGATTGATTTCTAAAATTGGTCTTGTCAAAATATGCATAATTTTCTAATATCCTTTCAGAATGAACCAATTTTTCGATAAGGAAAAATCACCTTGCAGTTTATCGACACTCACATACATTTGCAAGATTATAAGCAAAAATGTGCAACGGATATTATTGAAGAAATGTCCAAATTCGGCGTACAAAAATTGCTTTGTGTTTCGGCAACGGAGGAAGATTGGGAAAAAGTGGCAATTTTGGCACAAAACAATCCGCAAAAAATTATTCCTGCTTTTGGCTTGCATCCGTGGTATTTGGATAAAAGGAGCAAAAATTGGGAAAAAGGCTTAGCCGAGATGTTGCAAAAGTTTCCGCAAGCTTTGGTCGGGGAGTGTGGTCTGGATAAATTAAAAAATCCTGAGCAAGAGCCGCAAAGAGAGGTCTTTATAAAACAGATGGAGTTGGCAAAAAAATTCCGCCGCCCGCTGTTGATACACGCAGTCAAGAGTTTTGACTGGTTGGGCGAATTGTGGAAGAAAATGCCGCCAAAATTTGTTTTGCACTCCTTCGGCGGTTCGGCAGAACAAGCTAAAATTGCCATAAAATACGGTGCTTATTTTTCCTTTTCGGGTGGATTACTGAAAAGCAAAAAAACTTTAAGTGCATTAAGTGAGATTCCCGATGATAAGATTTTGCTTGAAACTGACGGACCTTATCAATCTCATGTCAAAGGCAAAGAAAGCGGTATGGAAGAATTGCTGCAAATATTGCAGATGATAGCGGAAGTAAAACAAGAAGATATAGAAAAATTGAGCGAACAAATTTATCAAAATTCACTGGAGTTTATCAAACCATGGTAAAAGAGCAGTTTTTGCGCACCTCATTGTTGTTGGGAGAAGAGGGAATAAAACGCTTGCAGCAGGCAACGGTAATGGTTGTGGGCGTTGGTGCTGTCGGGGGTTATGTGGTCGAGGCTTTAGCGCGCTCCGGTGTGGGGCATTTGATTTTGGTGGATTTTGATGTTTTTGATGAAAGCAATATCAATCGCCAGATTTTGGCTTTGCATAGTACGGTCGGACGTAAGAAAGTAGAAGTCGGTAAGGAGAGAGTTTTAGACATTAATCCTGATTGTGTGGTAGAAACCAAAGAGCTGTTTGTCAATGCCGAAACCTTGTCGGAGTTGTTGCAATACAAAGCAGATTTTGTTGTCGATGCCATTGATGCCTTAAATCCCAAATGTTGTTTAATGGAAGCCTTGTGGCAGCAGAAGATTCCGTTTATTTCCTCTATGGGTGCAGCTTTGAAAACGGACACATCTTGCATCAAGTTCGGACATTTGAGCCAAACCAAAAATTGCAGTTTATCCAAGTTTATCAGAAAACGTCTGAAAAGAAGAGGTGTTGCGATAAATGAAATTGATTGTGTCTATTCCGATGAGCAAATCGATTTACCCGAAAATGCGATGATAGAGACAGATGAGGTCGCTGAGAACACACCGCAAAACGGCAGAAAGCGCCACACTTTAGGCTCTTTGCCGACTATAACCGCTATTTTTGGTTTAACGATAGCGAATGAAGTTATTAAAAAATTAAGTCAGGAAAAATAAATGTTCAACACACCCAAAGCTTTAAGATTACATATAGCCCTTATGGGCAGAGTAAATGCCGGAAAATCAAGCTTTTTGAATCTGATAACCGGACAAGATGTTTCGATTACGTCAGCACATGAAGGCACAACCACGGATGTTGTAGAAAAAAATCAAGAGCTTTTACCGATAGGACCGATTACTTGGCTGGACACCGCAGGGCTGGGAGATGAAACCGATTTAGGCGAAAAAAGGTTAGAGAAAACTCAAGCCGTGTGGAACAGAAGCGATATCGTTTTGCTCATTTGCGAAGGAGATAAAATCGGCAAATATGAAGAAGAAATCATCAAAGAGGCAGAGAACAGAAATTTGCCGTTGATAAAAATTTTCAACAAAGCCGATAAGTTTGCTTGTGACGGCGAGGGGATAAAAGTCAATGCGCTGGATTTGAGTTCAAGAGATGACGTTTTAGGAAAACTCAAAGCTGAGTTAATAAAAGTTTGCCCTGAAGATTTCATCAATCAACCGACGATTTTGGGAGATCTGGCACCCAAGCAATCGCATATTGTTTTGCTCATACCCATTGATAAAGAAGCCCCGAAAGGTCGTCTGATAATGCCGCAGGTTCAGGCTATTCGCGATGCCTTGGATAATGACCAGATTGTAACGGTTGTCAAAGAAAATGAATATACAAAAGCGTTGGAAAATATGAAAACGCCGCCGGCACTGGTCGTCTGCGATTCGCAAGTAGTGGATTTTATGGTGAAAAATACACCGGAAGAGATAATCTGTACCACGTTCTCCATTTTATTTGCCCGTATGAAGGGCGATATTGTCAAATTGGTTGAAGGTGCCGCCGCTATTAAAAATTTACAAAACGGGGATAAGGTTTTGATTGCGGAATCTTGCACCCACCATGCCATAGAAGATGATATCGGACGTGTCAAAATTCCCAATTTGTTGAGAAGGAAAACCGGTAAAGATCTGATAATCAATCACGTCGCCGGACATGATTTTCCGGCTGATTTAGCAGAATATAAACTTGTGGTTCAATGCGGCGGTTGTATGCACAATCGCAGGGAAATGCTCTCGCGTATCAATAAATGTGAGCAAGCAGGCGTTCCCATCACCAATTATGGCGTTTGTATTTCTGAGCTAAAAGGTGTTTTGAAACAAGTTTTAAAACCCTTTCCACAAGCTTTGTCTATTTATGAAAAAACAGCTTAAAACTTTGCTTATTTGCTTGAAATTGGTATGTAAATATACTACCCTCAAAGAAAATTTGCGTAAAAGTTTTATGATAGGGACGCTGATAAAATGAAAATGATAAAACCCATCGTTAATATTTTGAAAATAATCGACAATTATGAGACCTACGTTGTCGGTTTTTCAGGTGTGTTAAGCGACGGAGCCTCTATCAAATCAGAAGCCATAACAGCTTTAATCAATATAAAAAAATCGGGAAAGCATGTTATTTTATTGAGCAACAGCCCAATGCGGGTAGCTAGTTTGTCTAAAATATTACATGACAACAAAGTCCCGCTCAGCCTTTTTGATTCAATCGTGACAGCCGGAGAAATCTTGCATTATCGACTAAAGTCCAAACCGGGAATATACGGCGCGTTAGGAACAAAATATTATCAGCTCGGCAGTCAGGAAGATGACGGAGTTTTTTTCGGTTTGGGATATGAGCGAGTATCTGAAATCAGTAAGGCAGATTTTATATACATGAGTTCGGTATCTTCGCAGGAAGATACGTCAGATACGTTTCGTCCGGCATTAGAACATGCGGTTGGACTCGGAATTCCGTTTGTTTGTGCCGGGAATGATACTTCCACTTATATGGGGGGAAAGGTTTGTTTGGCACCGGGAGCCATAGCGGAACAATATGCTGTAATGGGCGGAAAGATAATAACGGTCGGAAAGCCGGATATAAAAATATTGGAATATGTCCTTGAAGATTTTGCAGATCAGGATAAAAGCAAAATATTGATGATCGGCGATAATATGTCCACGGATATTAAGGGAGCAAATCTGATGGGAATAGATTCTGCGCTGGTATCAAAAGGAGTTCATGTTAACTTTTTGGGAGAAGGTTATATTCCCGATGTGGCAAAAACCAGAGAATTATCAAACAGTTTTGATAGTTTTCCAGATTATGTTATCTCCAATTTGCGTTGGTAAAAATGGAAGAAGAAAAGAATCCTAAATATATAATCTATGCATTGATGGTCTTGTTGCTGGTTATTATAGGCATATCCGCTTATAATATGTCTCAGCCGCAATATGTACAAGGGCAAGTCTCAAACACAGAAAATATTTCTTCGGAAGAGTTGCGCACATTTTTAAAAACATGGGTAGAATATAGAGAAGAATATGACGTTTGCCCATCACTTCCGGCAATATCTTATGACACAACGGACGGCGCCAGCCAGATAGATTCTGATTTATCGGCATGGTTAAAGCGTCGCGGGTGGAATATAAACAGATTTGTATATATAGACAGTCGCCTGCGAATTATAATGAATACCATATTGAAAGATGACGAGATTCTAAGAACCCGGCAGCTGATGCAAGACGGAGCTGTAAATACGGACAGCAAAGCCATAGCGGAAATTTTGCAACAATCGGCGGAACAGCAGAAAAGAAGCTTAAATATAGAAAAGATTACAAAAGCTGAAAGACATATGGTCGAACCGCAAATAGAAGCTCTGAAAAAAATCTTAAATTGCAGCAATGATTAAGCTTCAAGGCTTTCTTTAATTTCTTGGATTTCCAGCCATTGATTTTCGGCATCATCTCTTTCTTTTTTTAACTGCATTAAAAGAGTTGTCAATTTTTCAAATTCGGTGCGGTTAGTTGAATATAGATCACCGTCGCTGAGTTTTTGTTCGGTCAGGGCAATGTCTTTTTCCAAATTTTCAACTTTTTGCGGCAAAATATCCAAGAGTCTTTGCTGATTATAACTCAACTTTGCCGTTTTTTTGCGAGTATCTTTCAGAGGTGTTGGAGTCGAAACTTTTTTCACGTCTTTAAGGTTTGTCGGATTTTTACTGGCAATTTTTTCAAGGATATCGGAATAACTACCGGCATTTTCAAAGACAGATCCGTCGCCCTTCATATAGATAACGGAGGTCACGACTCTGTCTAAAAAGTCACGATCATGGCTAACAATGAGCATTGTCCCTTCATAATCACTCAACACTTCTTGCAAGAGATCGAGCGTATCCATATCCAAGTCGTTGGTAGGTTCATCCAGCACCAAAAAGTTAGAAGGCTGTGCTAAAGCCACGGCTAACATCAGGCGGTTTTTTTCACCGCCGGAAAGGGCGGAAACCGGACAATGCGCTTGATCGGGACGGAATAAGAAATCTTTCAGATAAGCAATCACATGACGATATTGCCCGTGCACCAAAATATGATCTCCCTTATCGCAAAGTGTTTGCCAAAGTGTTTTTTTAGGATCTAAGGAGATTCGATTTTGATCAAAATAAGCTTCTTGAAGATTTTTCCCGATTCTGACAAATCCGGCATCAGGCTCGAGTCTTTTAGTGAGAAGTTTAATCAGAGTCGTTTTTCCGGCACCATTAGGACCGGCAATACCGATTTTATTGCCTTTAATAATTCGGGTAGAAAAATCTTTAACAATAAGATGTTCGCCGAAAGATTTGGAGATATTTTTAGCTTCGATAACCAATTTGGAGCGATAATCACCTTCTTCAACATTAAGATTGATATTTCCGATTTGTTTGATTTGTTCCTTACGTTCAATGCGAAGCTGTTGTAATCGGCGCAATCGTCCCCGATTACGACGTCTGCGGGCAGTAACTCCTTTATGCAGCCACTCGGTTTCTTCTTCCAATTTTTTATTTAAGTTTTTTTGTTCGATAATTTCTTGTTCAATGACCTGGTCTTGCCACTCTTCAAAGAATTTAAAGCCTTTATTGTTACGCCGCAAAATACCACGATCGAGCCAAAAAGTTGTTTGAGAAATATTGCTTAAGAACATACGGTCATGAGATATAACTACCACGGCACCGGAAAAATTTTTGATAATATTTTCCAAAATTTCAATAGTTGTAATATCCAGATGATTGGTAGGTTCGTCAAGGAGAAGAATATCCGGATCATCGATAAGGGTTTTGGCAAGAGCCGCCTTGCGTTTTTCTCCTCCGGAGGCAGTAAGAGGAGAGATATCGGCATTAATATTAAAGAGCTGAATAAGCTTATCGGCTTTATAGTTTTGCGTTTTATCGGAAAGTCCGGACAGGATAACATCACGCAGAGATGCAAAACCGGAAAAATCGGGTTCTTGAGGCATGTAGGCAATTTTAATGCCGGGCTGGATAAAAATTTTACCGGAATCAGGTTCCTGCACGCCGGAAATAACTTTAAGGAGAGTAGATTTTCCCGAGCCGTTTCTCCCGATTAAAGAAATTTTATCTCCGCGATTAATATAAAGGTTCACGTCGGAAAATAACTGATTGGTTCCGAAGCTTAACGAAATGGCTTTAAGAGCATAAATAGGCGGTTCAACAGACATTAATTACAAATCTTCTTCAACAATGCGGATTCCCTCGATTTGCCACTCCACACCGCGAGCAGCCCAAAGAAAGAAATCATCAATTTTATCAATGCTGATTCCGGCTTTTGTTCCGATTCCGTAGATAACATCAACTTCGGTATCAGAGAGTTCGTGTCCGGCAATGGTCAGCAAAATCATGTTGAGAAGGATATAACGTTTAATTGCGATATTGTCAATTTTATTCAGAGCCAAAACAATATCAGAACTTTTGTCAGTAGATTTAAATTTTAGTTTTCGTCCGTCAACACCGCAACGAAGGGCTTGAATTTTAAGAAATTCGGTTTTTTCGGGAGTATTTTTTTTATCAAGAGCAAGCATAAAAGCCAAAGCCTTCATATAAACATTTTTCTGGTTATCTTCAAAATCAGCAGGGCGAATAGACATAAAATACTCACAAATAAAGGGTTAAAATACACTAAAGCAAATTAAAGATTTGCAAAAAGAAATAAAATAATTATATACTGTCACTGATTTTATTAAAAAAAAGTAAACTGGAGTAAAAAAATGCCTTTAAAAATAGAATTAAAACCCCATGAAAGTATTATAATCGGAGAGTCTCTTATTACCAATGACGGAGATCGTACTCGTTTTTATATTGAAGGAAATGTTCCGATTTTAAGAGAGAAGTTCATTTTAAGAGAGAAGGAGGCCAATACCCCCTGCAAAAGAATATATTTTATAGTACAACAAATGTATTTATCGCGCACTCCGGAAAAGTTACATACCTTGTATCTTGAATATGTCAGAGACTTGCAAAAAGCTTCTCCCAGCTTAATTCCGTATGTATCGGCAGTCAATGAAAACATAATAAATGCAGACTATTACGGAGCAATAAAGAGCGCCGCTCAATTAATCAAAAAAGAAGATGAACTTTTCGGCAAAATGCTGAGAGGCGAGGAATAACGATTCAAGGTTGTGGATAAAAATAAAAAAATACTGATAAAAATAAAAAAACGATATTAAATGATTAACAAAAGGTTAACTTATCCACAATAGGAGATGAATATGGCAGATATATCATTAACAGCAAGTATGCGGTCGAACTTATTGTCTTTGCAAAACACCCAAAGTTTGATGGATATGACGCAAGAACGTTTAGCAACCGGAAAAAAGGTAAATTCGGCATTAGATAACCCGAGTTCATATTATACAGCACGTTCATTAAACAATCGCGCTGATGACCTGAGCGCCTTGTTAGACAGTATGGGACAAGGTATACAAACAATTAAAGCAGCAAATGAGGGTATTGAGACAATTACTTCATTTGTAGAACAAGCGAAGGCGGTTGCTAATGCGGCTCGTGATATTGCCAGTAACTATGATAAATATGCCATAACCACCAAAGAGGTTACGGAGCCTTTGGATGGAAACATAATTTTGGATAGTCGTACAGATTTGAGCACGTTTGACTTAACATTTACCGATAATGATAATGATAAGACTTTTACCATTTATATGGAAGACGGTACGCAAAAAACAATAACAACCTGCGATGCCGGAACGAGCACGGATGCTGAAGATATAGCCGCCAACGTATTGACTGATATTCAAAGCATGGGGCTGAATGCTACATTAAACGGCGGTGTCATCACGGTGTCCTCCGTAGACGGATCAGATGTTTCATGGACAAACGGAGCAGATGGACTTCAAGCTACTGACGGCGCAGCCATAGTTGTTGAATTAGATCCTGCGGATACCGGATTAAACTCAGCAACCATTGCAGCAGCTATTAATGATGCCGGAAATGCAGTAGGAATAAATGCTGTTCCTGATGGCAAAAGAGTTGCCATTACGGCAGATGATTTAGAATTCCGCCTTTTTGCAAATAATACCGTAGATAAAGATAAAGCTGTGTTGGAGGCTTTGGGTGGAGAAAAGTCCAAAAAAGCCGGTATTGCATCAGAAGTAAAAGAAGAAAGAATTTCATATGCTGCACAATTTAATGAAATTTTAGCGCAAATTGACGATGTGGCTAAAGATTCGGTTTATAAAGGCATTAATTTGTTGCAAGAGAACGATTTGACAGTTATTTTCAACGAAGATCGTTCATCTAAATTGGAAGTAAAAGGTGTAGATGCAAGTTCTGAAGGCTTGGGTTTATCGGAAGCAAGAAATGATTGGCAAAAAGATACCGATATAGATTTTGCCATTTCTCAGGTTGAAAGTGCTGTTACTCAGCTTCGTACTATGGCATCTGACTTTGGTAACAATTATGCCATTGTTCAAACCAGAGAAGATTTTACGGACAATGTAATTAATGTGTTGACGGAAGGTGCCGACAACTTGACCTTGGCAGATATGAACGAAGAATCTGCAAACATGTTGGCATTGCAAACCAGACAACAGTTGGCAATCAATTCTTTGAGCTTGGCATCACAGGCAGCACAAGGGGTATTGCAATTATTCTAAAAAGAATAAGATATATCAAGAAAAAGGCTCCCGTCAGCAATGGCGGGAGTTTTTTTGCC
>CALXZL010000019.1 GCA_944393215.1 uncultured Alphaproteobacteria bacterium | reverse complement strand
TATGGAATGGTACAGGATTAAAAGAAGTAAATGATTATGGTGCTAGGGCAAAAGAATATTATAAAAACAAATCTTGGAATAACCCATTGGAAATGCCAAAAATTAAATCAAAAAAAGGAAAATAATGAAAATTTTATTTTATGCCGTTCTGGAACTAATATTTATTATTGCCGCTTGGTTTTGGGGAGATTTATTTTTGATCTCAATGCTCAAACCTGGAGAAACATGTCTAACAGCAAATTATGAAATAAATATTGGTAACTATCTGGAATTAGGCTGGAATAACTATTTTCAATGGTTTTCAAATATCGAACAAATACCATGCCGTATAACTTTTGCGGCATGGTGCTTATATTTTATAAGTTGTTTTCCTGCATATGCTTTGTTAAAGGTGTATGGAATGTTTAAGCTTTCAATAACGCTTAAATATAAATTTGTTATTCCAGAATATATATTTTACATTGCTTTATTTATGATATGGTTATTTTTGCAGCCAGGATTAGTGTTAACAAGTTATAGTTTCATAAATGCTTTAATCGGGGTATTACTACTATTTGTTCCTTTTATTCTGTGTTCTGTAATTATAATATCTGGGTGCAACATGCATATAGCAAACAAAAAAAATAAAGATCATTAACAAGATGATATCAATACTAAACTCTAAAATTAATGGCGGCTTAAAAATTAAAGCCGCCATTTTTTGCTTCCAAAACATCAATCAATAAATTATACACATCCCCTTTTAATCTATGCTCCAGCATTAATTTACCTAAAGACGTATCATTTTTATATTGATTTTTACATTCTTGTTCATCACTATCTTTCGAGCAAAAATATAAGGATTTATATAAATTAAATCTCGCACTTTCATCCACTTCAATATTTTTGGTAAAATTTTCAATTTCTTCTGGTTGTAAGTAATCTTGAAATGGCTGGAAAAAGGACAACACAAAGAAATGCATGCCTACAGAGTTAGCACAGATAGCAAAGAAGATAACAAAAGGCATGACAGCTTGCCGAACGCTTTGTAACACCAACATCACAAGAACAAGAAGAATACAAAAATTTTTATAAAGAAGAGCTCGAAAGACAAGAACGCGTTAAAAATATAAGCAAACACCGAGCAACGGTTGAGAAAAAATGGAAAAAAGAAAAAGAAAAACAAATGAAGGAAAATCTTAAAAAAGAAAAACAGAAAAAACAGCAAGAAATCATGCAACAGAAAAAAATGTATGATCAAGTAAAAGATTTCTATCGCAATTAAATATATATCGGATCAAAAACAAAAGAGAGTTGCCATTTGTTGTGTCAACTCTCTTTTTTTTCATAACATTTTTTTCCATACCGACAAAAAAGACGTTTCCGACTGAGGCAAATGCTCTTTTTGAATTTCGGCAAAAACTTTTGTAATTAAAGCCAATAACTCATCAGATGATGCATCATCTAAATCTTCCTGCAAAATAAATTTTTTATGAGGAAGAAGATTCAATCCGTCCGCCATTTT
Organism: uncultured Alphaproteobacteria bacterium; assembly: GCA_944393215.1. Taxonomy (GTDB): domain Bacteria; phylum Pseudomonadota; class Alphaproteobacteria; order RF32; family CAG-239; genus CAJLXD01. The sequence goes on along the minus strand of CALXZL010000019.1, from coordinate 21,966 downwards.
CTGAAGATACGTTGAGATCTCATGCAAATCAGAATCTGAAATGTTTTGACACTTGAAACAGTGCAATAAATAATTGAAATCCATAATTTAACAATTAAAATTCTTCGGTTTCAACCTACAAAAAGAAATATGCTTTGTCAATCAATAATGTGATTCTGGATTCAAATTAGGCTGCTTTCTCATACAAAACCTTCATCAACAAGACCATGGCATAAGTATCTTGACCGCAATATTTTTCCAAGCCGTAAAACAAAATTTTTTCTTCTTCAAGAGATAATTCTCCGTTTAAAAATGCCAAATAACGTGTCATGGCCTCTTCTCCGTTTTTCACTTCCAACTCGGAATAATCCAAATCGGTAAATGCGGGCAACACTTTTTTTATGGATGCGGAACTATGCTGAGAATAATGATACAAAGCGCGATTTCGAAAAACCGGCAACTGATCAACCACACGATTATTAATATTTAAAATATCGCGGGACAAATCCGGAAAAAGCTTTGCCAATTCGGCATTACGTGTTTTTTCAAACATTTCATTATAAACAATAACCGAGCCTTTTTTCCCGCAAGATTGGACGAGCGTTTCAGCCAAACTCCGTCGTGGATCCGATTTTTCTTTATGTAAAAAGCTGACATGCTGCAAATCTCCACCGGGAGTTTTTTGAACATGCAACGAAAATTGAAAAGGAATTTGCTGATACGGGCTTGAATTTTCAAACATCGGGATTGCCGGCATAATGGTTTCATAATCCAAATAATAAAGCGGATACACCAACTGTTTCAAAAATTCTTGTATTTGCTTTTTATCACAATACTCTGATTTTTCTTGCCAAGATTGAATATCAATATAATTTTTACCGCTGTAATCTTCTGCACAAAGTTTAGAAAGATCATAAGACTGATTTTTTTGATAAACACGCTCAATCGTATCGGCACGAAAAACATTAAGGATAGAATATTCAGGAATATTTTTTCCGCAATAAGGAAGGAAATCACAATCCAAACAGTTTTTATCAACAAAGATTTGTGGCTCGACTTTACTTTTTTGCAAATCGAACAAACGAGCGGAAGCTTCGGCAACTTCATCATATTTTGCCAAAACTTCGGGAGTAATATTTTCCATAACAAAAAGTTTTTTAACATCCAGTTTTTTGCGCCGCACATACCTTTTGTTCAAATGCAAAATAAAACAATTTTTAATTTTATATCCGGCATTTGAAAAGACAAAATATTGAAAAGCCAAATCATCAACATGCTCATCTTTAAGAGATGTTGTACTTTTAATTTCAATCAAATCCCAACCGGCTCCGTTTTTACGCAACACATCAGTTCTGCAAAAAGCGCCCCAAGGCAAACGAGCAACGGCTTCAAATAAAACATCATGTTTTTTTGCCAAACTTTCGGTTAACTTAGCTCCTTGAGAAATTTCCCATGGCTCGGCATCGACAATAACACCATCGGGAAAAAGCTGATGTGCCAAATTTTGCACCTGATACCCGCTTTCGGCTTGAGCATTATCATAATCGGGTAAAAGTTCGGATTTATTTTTCTTAAGCCATAATGCTTTAGAGCAAAAATTACCCAAAATATAATCAGATTTTGAAAGATTCATTTTTGTTTATTTTCCTTTTTGATTATATGTTGCTTGAGCAACAAGTTTAAAAGCTTTGGAACATTTTTTCAAAAACACATCCAATGTCTGAGGCAAATTTTTTAATGAACTGTTCATGTTTCCGATTTCTTCATTTATTTTCTCAAGCTCCTGTTTTAGGGAAACATGGTCAATTAAATATTTCAAACCGGAATCAGGAAATTCCAAACAAATGTCAATAAGATTATCTTGATTTTTAAGACAACAATTTATGGGCCAATGAATCTGACGGGCATTTTCTTTATCTTGAATATAATTGTCATATTTCTGACTGATTGCAAGTGGTGTCAAATACATACTTTTATCTCTGACATCACATTTAAACAATTTTTTACCGCAACAATAGATATTATTATCATCAATCGGAATATATTTTTCCCAAAAAGAAATATTGTTCAGCATATCATAAAAGACGCAATAATTAAAAGCATCAACATCTTTATCTTTTTTCAAAATATCATAATGGTCGACGCCTTCAAAATTTTCATATTTCTTTGCCAATTTTATTTTATTATCAAAGAAAGGTTTAAAATATTCTTCCTCTTCATAATTGGCACTAAATTCAATATAAATATCATGTAATATTTTAGAAACTTTTGAAGGACGAGACTTATATCTTTTCAAAGAATTTATAACCCAATTATAATCAATGATATGCCAATGCTCAGGATCGGAAAGTTTTTTGTTGCCATTTTTATAAAGATTCCAAATATCCATATAAACATAAAATATTATATAGTCTTTATATCTGGCACGAGAAAATTGTTTAAAATATCTTTGGGTTTGTTCATTATGCTCTTTAGCCCCATACTTATTTTCAATAACAAACAAACACTTCACATCCTCAAGACACAATAAAATATCAACACGACTATCTTCATCAAGATAATATTCGGTTTGAATAACAACATCGGCATAGGCATTCATTAATGTTGAAACAGACTTCCACACTTTCCTCACTTGCTGAGTGCCGTCATATTGATATCCGCAGACACGACCGTTTTCAGAAGAAAAAGCATGAAGAAAAGCCTCAAAAAACTCAAATCCCAACTGATGAGATTCTCGAGGATTAAGCAACCAAGCAATTATATCTGACGCCTGCTCTTCTTTACAGGAGATAATATCAAAAATATTAACGGCTTGGTTAATACACAAAAAATTTTCATTTCCTTTAAGCTTAGTCATGACGATCCTCATACCAATTTTCTGGTTTGATAACCTTCACATGGCTTCCCCAAGTATAAAGATGCCAATCCATCTCCAATCTTCCGCCGGCATTAAATTTAACGGTTAAAGTCCCGTCAGGATGATGAATAAGTTCCTGCTTGGGATGAAAAACATATTTAGCGGCTTCCGGTGCCACATCTTTATCAAACAACCACTCCACGTCAAAAGGTGGTTCATGAAAAGCACCAAAAGCTTCTTCGGCATATTTTTGCAAACTAAAATCGGGCAAAGGGACAATAAGAGAGTCTAAAATTTTCACCTCTTGAATATTACCTAAAATAAAATTATGGACCTCATTTTGATAATATCCGTCAGCATGATGAGCCACCAAATAATGATTTCTTTCACCAAAGAGAAAGCCGTAAGGATTAAGCGTATTAATACTGATTTTACCGGTATTTTTATTATAATATTTAATTCTGATTTGATGATATTGCAAAATAGCTTTCTGAATTGAAGAAATGATTTGTTCATCAATAATCAATTTAGGTCCGGGACGACAGATAAAACCTTCAGCCTCGAGCAAAGCTTCCGCATCCGGCTCGATTTTACGAATAACATCAGGCTTAATACTGGCTTTAACTTTGGAAATAAGGCGCTCCAAAATATCTTTTTTATCCGCCATTTGTTTTTGAACAAACATCTCTTTAGCCGTTTCCAAAACCGACAATTCCTCTGCGGAAAAATTGATAAAATCTTTAAGTGTCCCTTGAGGAATATACCAGCGCTTTTGATTATTTTCTCCGACAATTTCTTCTGCCTGCGGAAATTTGGTAATAATCATATCACGCATACGTTCGGCAGTTCGACGAGACACCTTATATTTATCGGCAATTTCATTTAAGGAAACACCCTCTCTGGTTGACTGCATCCAAGTTGCCAAATCGAGCAAATCATAAGTTTTTTCATATGGCATAAAGGACCTCTCTCGCAAGAAATAACACTTTTTAAGATATTTAACATATCAAACAAAAATTTTTGGTTAACAACGCCAATGTTTTTTTAACTTACATAAAGCCGATTTTATGATGTACGGGCGCTTTGTTTAATTGCTCTTGTTCCAGCATTTTGATTAATTCATTTTTATCTTGGAGAAGTCCCAAAATTTCGGCTTTTTGTTTTACCACCACAAAATCCCCCGGAGCCAATGAAGGCAAATGTGCCAAATCCACATTATCAATACCGAAAAAATGTTGAAAAGCCAAACTTGCTTGTTCCGGTGTCATATAATCATAAGCCACCTTAAAAGTAAAACGCCGCAAACTTGCTTTATCCAAACTATCCATCAAATTGGTTGTACAAACAAAAGGATAAGGATAGCTTTCCATCTGTGTCAACATCTCGTTGACTTGAGTAACCTCCCAAGAACGCACGGCTTGTGTTCGGTCTTGCAAGAAGCTGTCAGCTTCATCAAAAATCAAAACCGCCTGATTTTCCTTTGCTTCGGCAAAAGCATCAGCAATATTCTGTTCGGTTCCGCCAACCCATTTTGAAAGTAAATCAGAACATTTTTTCTTTAAAACGGGCATTTCCAAAGTATCAGCCAAAAATTCGGCATAAGCTGATTTTCCGGTACCGGAAGCCCCGTAAAGGCATAGAGAAAAATTACGATGAGGCATCAATTTAATTCTGTCTGCCAACAAAATCAAATTGGTATCGGTATTAAGCAAATTCGGATTAAAAGCCGTTTGAGGTTTCTTTTTTTGCAAACTCAAATGTCCGTTATTATAAGCTCTTTGCAAAGAGTTAAGGCTTTTTTTAACTTCAGACAAACCGCCGCCGATAAGACGCGCCGATTTAACCGCCACGGTAATAAAAGATGGAGAAAGCTTATATTCGGTTGCAAATTCTTCGGCAGTTTTTTTATCAGATGGCAACTTATGAGCCTTCAGACTTTTCTGCCACATTTCGGTTCTGGTTTTAAGATTAGGCTTTGAAAAATTAAGAGCAAAAGTAAAACGACGCAAATATGCTTTATCAATATCATCAATAGAATTAATAATCCAAACCGCCGGCGTTTTATTATTTTCTAAAATACGGTTAACATAAAGCTTGCTGTCTCCTCGTGCCCTGCCGAAACCAAAAGAAACTTGCGTTAGAAAATCATCTGCCTCATCAATCAACAAGCAGGTGTTTGTATCCTTCTCCAAAAGGGAATAAGCAATATTAAGTGTTTCTTTGCGGTCGCTGTCATCAAAATTTTCTCCGACGGAATACAAATCGGCATTAATTTTAGCTGCCAAAGTTTTAGCAAACTCTGTTTTACCGGTTCCGGGCTCTCCGTAGAAGAGCAAATTGATACCGGATTCTTTATTTTTAAGAGCTTGTTTTAAAATTTTGGCACAAAAGTCTTTTTCTTCCAAATAAGAAAAATCCTTCCATTGCAAACTGGCTTTACAAACATTTCCGAGAATAACTGTTTTGACATCATCAGCAGACGAAATATTATGAGTCATAAGTTTTGCCGTCAAATTAGTAGCCTCAATATCGGCGCTATAAGTCCCTTCCAATAGTCCGAACTTCAACAAAGCGGCTTTCCGGTCAAGCAAATTCTCAATTTTGCGCGGTGGAAAGTTCAGAAAAAGAGCGGCGCTTTGCTTCAATTTATTATTTCGACTGCAAATATCCCGGTTAAAATCATCAAAATAATCATCCACCTTCATCCGAGCAAAAAAACCGAAAACTTCTTTTTCTTCGGACGTCAAATTTAACAATTGCGCCACAAAAGAAATTTTCTTTTCAATAAAAGAAGGTGCTGTTTTAGGTAATGCTTTAAGTTTTTTGCTGATCTTCTCGGCAAATTTTTGAGCTTTTTGACGTACCGTTGTTTTTTGAGAGCAGACAAAATCTTTAGTATCAAAACAAAGATCATCATTTTCTTTGGCTTGCCAAGAAAAAGGAATAATATTTTTTCCGGCATCGGCATGCCACTCAACAATACGAGACAAATTTGTTTTGCAAAAGCGACTGTTGTTTAATGAGTTGTACAAATATTCCAGCATTTTTAATTGTTCAAATTTTTCCATAAAATCTCTCCTTATCTAATATAACAGACATTATACAGGCAGACGATGTCAAATTTTGACATAGAGATAAAAAAACAGGAAAGTATTTACAAAAAAGGAGAAATAACTTAAGTTGAAAAAAACAAAGGAATAAACATGAAAAAAATAGGTATTATCGGTAGCGGAATATTTGGAACGGCATTAGGTATAACGGCAGCCCGTGCGGGAAATGACGTTATCTGCTGGGACCGGAAAGCTGAAGTCATCAACGCCATCAATCAAGACCGCATCAACAAAATTCATCTTCCCGAAATTAAATTACCCGACAATCTGCATGCCGATAACAATCTGGAAGATATTTTTAAAGAAGCAGAGACAATTCTGATAACAACCGCCGCCCAAGCCACCCGAGAAATCTTTGAACAAATAAAAAATTATACCCGTCCCGAAACAGTTTTAGTACTCTGCGCCAAAGGATTGGAAAGCGGCAGCGGCAAAATGCTTTCGGAAATAGCCGAAGAGATAATTCCGCAAACCAAAATCGCCATATTATCCGGTCCGGGTTTTGCCATAGACATAGCACAAAATAAATTAGTATCCGTAACCATTGCCTGCCAAGAAACCGGAATTGCCCGTCAACTGTCTCAACAAATCGGAACCAAATATTTTCGTCCCTATAGCACGAAAGATATCATCTCCCCACAAATCGGAGGAAGTATAAAAAACGTCATTGCCATTGCCTCGGGAATTATAGAAGGAGCCGGACTCGGGGAAGGAGCCAGAGCCGCACTGGTCACTCGCGGATTAGCCGAAATGATGCGCTTATCCAAAGCCTTGGGCGGAAACACAACAACCATGATGGGAATGTGCGGCTTGGGAGATTTGGTTTTAACCTCAAGCTGTGCACAATCTCGCAACTTCAGCCTGGGATACAAAATCGGCACAAGAGGTCATGCCGCGCCGATTTTGGCAGAAAACAAACTCACCGTAGAAGGAATAGAAACAGCGCGAGCCATAAAAAAGCGCTCCCAAGAATTAAACGTAGAAATGCCGATATGCCAAGTTGTAAACCGCATTTTGTTTGAAGACATATCAATCACCTCCGCCTTGGAAGAATTAATATCTCGCCCTTATAAAGAGGAAGGATTTTAGACCAAATAAAAAAAATAATTGTTTTTTTTGTCAAAATAAGATAAGATATAGAATATATAGAGTAAAAAATTACAGGACGTACGACAATGGATGAAGAAAGATTACAAAAACTAAAAGAACGCGTAAAGAAAATTGGCAAGATCGCCAAAGACTATGTTCCTGAAATTGCCGGAGCAGCAATCGGTGCCGCATTTGGAAATGCGGTTGTCGGAGCCATTATCGGCACCACGGCAAAAAAACTTTTTGACAGTTTTATAGCTGCGCGCCAAAAAACATCTCATTTAAGTCCTGAAATGCAACAAAATATTGAAAAATTTTCAAATGCAACCGTAATTGCATACGGCAAGATTCAACCGATAAAGAAACAAGAAGAAATGCTCACATATACGGTATCAAAAGCCGACTGCAGCATTAACCCGGAAGAAATTATGTTTAAGACAAGCATTTCCGGATATGATCGTTAAAAATTAAAGATACAAAAAAGAGGTTAAATCTTGATGATTTAACCTCTTTTTTGTATTTACATTCCTTTCTTAAATAAATTAATCAGTGAAAGGAAATAGTGCTCTTCTCTTTGAGAAAATGGATGTTGCGGATTATTATCCTTACGTCTGTTTTCCAACATTCGCTCCAAAGGCAAAGCTAATTTTCCGCCCATACCGGCATCCATCAGCTCCTGAGCATGAAGATGCAATATCATAAACGTTTTATCGCTTATCCAGCCGCCGCTGAACATAAAATCAAAGATGTGCGCCGGAGGAATAATTCCCTTATCAAAACATTCTTCAATTTTACTAAACATAAAAGAACGAACTTTTTGATAAGTATCACCGCATCCGTGTTCATCATATGTGTTCAGCATAATAAGCCCCACTTTACCGCAAAACTCATAATCCATGGAATAGATAGTATCCCAATCAAAAATGAGTTCATAATAAGACATCGGAACCGGCACATTGCATTTTTGCATAGCCAATACGGTTTCTGCAGCTTGTCGCACGGTTTCTTTTTGCAAAGATTTTAACTTTTGCAAATCCAATTCCCGTTCAGCAACAACCTTCACTTCATCAAAATCTTTTCCGGACATCAAAGCGGCATAAGATTTTTTTCGCACATCCGGCGGTAAAACCCGCAAAAAAGTCTTTTCTTCAAACGTCAGCGAACGAGTAGCCTCAATAGTTCCTCTATCACGATGCCTCAAGTTTGAAATATGGCGATAAATCTCCTCAACAGGCTTTTCTTCTTCAAACATTTGACAAGCAATATATTTGAATTTAGGTTCTAATCCATTCAGATAAGCTTCTTTAAAAATTTCATAATCCGTCATAAATATAAAAAATTAAAAATTATACAAACAGGAATAAATATACACTTAAACGAGAGTAATATCAAGACAAAAGTTGACAAAAATAAAATTTAGTATATAAAGAAACAAGAATTTTATTAAAAATAAATTATGATATGACAAAAATTATTATCTTTTTGGGAGCAATATTGCTGCTTTGGATTATTATTCGTCAAGCCAAAGCATACAAACCCAAGCAAAAACATCAAAGCCATCTTGACGATTATGAAAAACGACGTTTATGGTATTATGCTCAAGAACGCAAAAAAGTCATGCAACACTACCGAACAAAAGTAGCGGAAGGAAGCATGAGCATAGAAGATGCCCTTCATGATGCGGTAAGATTAATGGCATTTAACAGCGGCGGAGACAAAAATTGGAAAAAAGAATTTTTAAAATTCAAGCAAGAGCTACAATCGCTCCGCGACAAAGCCTAAAAAAAACTCTCCTTAAAAAGGAGAGCTTTTTTTTATAAATATTCTTACGGAACATAAACCGTATGTAACATATTGGTACGTCCCTTGGTATTAAGCGGAAAACCTGCGGTAATGATAATATGATCGCCGCTTTTTGCCAAACCGCTTTCTTTAGCAATCCGCACTGCCACCTTCTCAATTTTATCAAAACTTTTGAAACCTTCTTTATTGATAAAACTCTTAACCCCCCAAACCAGCGCCATTTGTCGAGCCACTTTTTCATCGGGCGTAATGGCAATAATCGGCAAATTCGGACGCTCTTTTGCTGCCAATAAGGTTGTAAATCCGGAAGAAGTAAAGGTAACGATTCCGGCAACATTTTGTAAAACGGAAGCCACCTCACTTGCTGCAAACGTAATAGAGTCCGCCTCTCCGCAACAACATTGTTTTTTGCGAGAATGCTCCATCAAGAAATAGAAAAGTTCGTCATTTTCAACCTGATGAATAATATTATTCATCATTTGCACCGCTTCAACCGGATAATTTCCGGCAGCAGTTTCGGCAGAAAGCATAACAACATCGGCACCGTCATAAACCGCCGTTGCCACATCAGAAACTTCGGCACGCGTAGGTGTCGGATTATTAATCATGGATTCGAGCATTTGCGTGGCAACAATCACGGGACGAGCATATTTTCGGCAACAAGAAACTATACGTTTTTGCAAAACCGGTACGGTATATATGGGGCACTCAACGCCCAAATCACCGCGAGCGACCATAACGGCATCCGATTCTTTAATAATATCTTCAAGCTCACCAATCGCACTGGGTTTTTCAAGTTTGCTGATAAGTTTTGCCTTTCCTTTTATTAATTTTTTAGCCTCTCTGACATCTTCAACTTTTTGCACAAAAGAAAGTCCGATCCAATCGACACCGAGCTTCAAAGCAAATTTAAGGTCATCCTTATCTTTAGCTGTAATGGCAGAAATCGGCAATGATGTATTAGGTAAGTTCACGCCTTTATGGGCTGAAAGGAAACCTCCGACAACAACCGTTGTTTCGGCAAAATCAGGAGCAACTTTATCAACGGATAAACGAATATTTCCATCATTAAGGAGAAGCGTTTCGCCGACTTTAAGCGCATCAAAAATCTCTTTATGGGGCAAATTAACCCGAAGCTCATCACCGGGAGTCGGATCCAAATCGAGACGGAATTTCTGCCCCTCTTTCAAATCGACACCTTTTCCGTTGGCAAAAACACCGACACGAAGCTTTGGTCCTTGCATATCTGCCAAAATCGAAATAAAGCGCCCTTTTTCTTTTTCGAGTTTACGAATAAAATTAACACGCTCTTTATGCTCTTCGTGAGTTCCATGACTAAAGTTAACACGAAAAGCATCTACACCGGCATCAATCAACTTTTCAATCTGCTCTTTACTTGCGGAAGAAGGTCCGATTGTAGCCAGAATTTTAGTTTTAGTTCTTTGCGGCATATTTCATCCCTCTATAAAAAATATCATTTTTCTGCACTATAAAACAAATTAAAAAAAAAGCATTAAAATTTAGCTAACTTGCACAAAAAGATTTTGCTTGTAAAAAAAATTTTTGCTTGCTATCCTCAGCACAATTAAAATCTTAACAAGAGGAGATTAGACATGGCAGAAGAAGAAAACAACAACAATGAAGTCGGCGGTATCGCCGCTGACAGATTGCGTTCATTAATTGAGAGAATTGAGCGTTTAGAAGAAGAAAAAGCCGCCATCGGCTCAGACATCAGAGATGTATATGCGGAAGCAAAATCTGCAGGATTTGATGTAAAAATAATGAGAGCCATCATCAAATTGCGCAAAATGAATGCGGCAGATCGCGATGAACAAGAATATCTGTTGGATGTTTATAAAAAAGCTTTAGATATATAAGCAAAAAAAAGAGCAATATGGAAATATTGCTCTTTTTTTATTTTAAATTTTAAAGACGATTCCAATCACTGCCGAAATAACAATATAAAAGATCGGACTTTTTTTATAAAAATGGATTGCCGTCCAAAAAAGTAAAAACAGGATCAAAGTTTTCCAGTCAACCACGGCAAGTTTTGCCACTTCCCAACCGGCAAACAGAATAAGTGCAATCACGGCAGGACGAATACCTGAAAGGACACTGTCCACCCACACATTATTGCGAAATTTATTCAACAGTTTGGAAATCAACATAATGATAATAACGGAAGGAGACACCAAACCGAAAGTTGCAATAACGGCACCACCGATTCCGGCAGCATTAAAACCGGCATAAGTTGCCATATTAACCCCCAATGGTCCGGGCGTAGATTCGGAAATTGCAATCATATCAGCCAAATCCTTAGTCGTAAACCAAGGATAATGTTCCGCCAAATCAAATAAAAAAGGAACGGTAACCAACCCGCCGCCAATAGCAAATAAACCGATTTTGAAAAATTCATAAAATAAAATCAGATAGATCATAGACTATCTCCTTTCCGACGAGCCAATTTATAAATTCCAACACCGGCAAGAGAAGCCAAAATAACAATCCAAATAGCAGAAAGATTAAACCATAAGAGCAATACGACACTAACCAAAAAAATAAAAATTGCCCATTTATCTTTGATTCCTTTTTTCCATAAACCGAGCAAAGTATCGGCAATCAGGGCTGTAACGGCAACTCTGATTCCGGCAAAAGCATACGCCAAATATTGATTATGCATATATTTTGCCAGGATAGCCGCAATCAAAACAATAATCAGCAACGAGGGCATGATCATCCCTAAGGTTGAAACACATCCGCCGATAACACCTTTTTGCTTATATCCGATAAAAGTAGAAACATTAACGGCAATCACGCCGGGTGTACATTGACCGATAGAATAATAATCTAAAAGTTCTTCATCCGTAGTCCATTTTCGTCGGCGCACAAGCTCATCTTGCAATAAAGGCAACATGGCATAACCGCCGCCAAAGGTAAACAACCCGATTTTAAAAAAAGAAATAAAAAGTAAAAACAGCTGTTGCATCTTTTATATCCTGAATTATTTTTTTATTTTTATATCTAAAAAATATATATTTGCAATAAAATACATTGCGTTAAGCTCAATTTTTGCTATAATATTTTCATGTCGGGAGAAAAATCGCCATGAAGTTTTTAAGCAAAGCCGAGCAAAAAGAAATTTATATAAATCTGCTAAAAGAACAAAAGCAGCAAGCACAAAAGATTATTGAAGAATCAGGCGTCGAACTGAAACCCAAACAAAAACAAGAAGCCGAAATACTGATTCTGCGCGCAATCAATATAAGCAATAATTATAATGTATCTTTTGATACAATCGCAGAAGAGATTAAAACTCAATTAAAATCACACGAAGCTATTTCATCATTAAAACAATATTGCCACAAATTATTTACACGCGCCCACAAATTTAAACACACGCTTGACCATACAATGCAAGAAGGACTTCGTCGTCGCCAAGAACAACAAACAAAATATCCCGCAATTTTTGATAAAAATGCAACCTTGTTTATCAGCATAGAAAATTCTCTCAGTGCCGTCGATGTTGTTAATCAAAAGCTGTTTGAGATAAATGAAACGCTGCCCCATGACGAAAAATTAAACTATAATAAAGAACAAAATAAAATCACCGATCAAAAACAAAATTTTGCCGTTGGCGCTTTTTTCTCAAGAAGAGCAAATTTATTGAAGGAAGTTTTATCGCAAAACATAGATTTTTCCGATAAAGAATTAGAAAATATATTATCCGAACGAAATTATGCTTCACTGATTAAGTTACGCATGCATCGCTCAAAAAACAAAGATAAAACCAACCATGATTTGATAAAAATGCTTGGAGATAAAGTCATTTTCTATCAAATTGGCGATTTGCTAAAAAAACAACACTCTCGAAACTTTGCCGAAAAGCTTCGACACAGCCTTTTATCTTTACATGAAAGTTTTCACAGAGCTTCCCAGATGATTGACTTTTCACAAAAACAAAAAGCTCTTTCATCAGATTCCCTATCCATAGACACTTTAATATTTTCCATTCACCCTCACCTATTGGCAACTCAATCGGAATATAAAAGCTGGAGAAATTGCACCTCTGCAGACGATTTTAATCACCATAAGGTCATTGATGGGATTGCCGAAGGTTCCATCATTGTTTACGGAATAAATTCAAAATTACCGCAAAAAAAGATCAGCCGAATTTTACTAACCCCCTATACTAACGAAGAAGGAGATATCATTTATCACGCCAATCGCAATTACGGAGAATATAATCTTTCCTTCCGAAAAGCAGTAGAAACTTTAGCCCGGAAAATAAGTTCAAAGCAAAAAGGAATTTATAAAATTAACCCACATATTTTACCGGACCATGCGCCGGAAAATCTGCTACAATTTCCAACGGCAGAAGAATTCTGCCAATATCAAAAAATGGCATATGATAGATCTAAAGACGGAAAAATCGAATTAGAAAATTTAAATTTAAGCCGATATGGGTTACATCAATTACCTGAATTTTTTCAGGATATACGAGCCAAACAAGTTGATCTATCATTTAATCCGCTTGAAAATTTGGAAAATTGCCCGGAGTGCCAAACATTAAACATCTCCCATTGTGACAATTTTGATAAAGATGTCGGCAAGCAGATTCCTTTGAGTATAACGCAACTCAATGCCCGTTTTTCCAATTTTAACGGAACCGGTATTTCAAAAGACTCTAAATTAGAAGAATTAAACATCAGTAACAATGATGCGCTTGCCAAAGATTTTTTACAAAATTTACCCCCCAAACTCAAAATCTTACAAGCAAACTACACCAATTTAACTTCGCTGAAAGGGCTACCTGCACATATTGAAAAACTTTCAATAGACGGATGCAATTTAGAAACAACGCCAACACCGACATTATTACGCTGTCTGCAAAATCACACCCACTAAAAATGCAGCATAAAAAATCAATAAACACCGAGCCAAGAAAGAAACAAAGCCCCAAATAAGACCAAGTACAAAATCACCCCGAGCCAATCATGACCGGCAATGCGCATATCTTGCACCGAAGGCACGGCATTTTCGATAATAATGGTTTGCAAAAGGACATATAAGAAATAATTTCCGAGAGTTGCCGGCAAAAGCGGAAGTAAAAGCTTATCAATATAATATCCTATCGGCAAAAGCAATAAAGGAGCCAACGCCGCCGGCACGGCGTTATAACCGGTAATGTTACGAAAAGCAACCGACCCCATAACATAACCGCCATCCAGAGAGCGACGTGGGAAAATTGAGAAATTGCACGGTTGTGCATTAAGGATTCCGCCAACCACGGCATGCATGGTCTCGTGCAGAAGCGTTCCGGGAATATTGACCAGCGCACACATCCACATACTTCGATAAGTGGCATATTTGAAACGGGTAATAAAAATGACCATAACAATTAAATAGAACCGATTATCCAAAACACTCTGCAAAAAAGATTGAGAGGTTAAAATATTGACCAAGCGATAATAAATGATTTCAATTTTTTCCAACATATCTTTTTACTTTTTTAAAACGCTCAAACCGGCAAGATAAGTATTCAAAAGCAACTTACAAACATTTTTTTTATTAATTTTGCTCATTTTATCCAAACCGTTAAGAGTAAGATAAGAACTCAAAGAAAACATAGAAAGCCATAAAACCTGTAACGAGACTTTAATTTCGGCAGGAGAAAGAGAAGCAAAAATTTTCAGAAATTCTGCTCGCCATAAATTAATAATCTTCCATAAGCGACGCAAATAAGTTTTGGGATAAGAATAAGAACCGCTTTTAAGATGAAAATTAAACAACAAAAACCACAAATTCGGCTGATTAAGAACAAAAGCCACAAAAGCATCAACATACCGATTAAGATTCTTATAAGGATTTTTATCAGGAAGCAAAACGGATAAATGAGCATAAAGCTCATCAAGGGTTTGAATATTTTGCTCCAAAATAAAATTATCCATATTTCCGAACTGATTATAAATCGTCCCGACGGAAGCACCTGTTGCCTCAGAAAGTTTGCGAGCAGTAAGAAAATCGGCACCTTTTAGCAAAACGAGTTTTCTGCCTTTAAGCAACAGTTCTTGATGAATCTTGTCTTTTATTTCAGTCATTGTTATATATTATTTAATAAAATTGCGTTATAAAATTACAAGCACTATAAAACAAGATTGAACAGTGTTCAATTTTTTTCTTAACGGAGATTAAATAATGTTAAAAAAAGCCGTTTTACTGACCATTTCCGGGTTAATACCGTTGAGTGTAGCTCAAGCACAAGACAGCGCCAATTTTTATCAAGATTTATTAATCAGTGAGGAAGTCAAAGCCTATGATGCCAAGCAAGCAAAAGAACAAAAATTACAAGAACAGATGCAAGATGTTCAGGATTCGGCACGTTCGTTACTGACGACCAAAACCAAAAACATAAAAATTGATGTTCCGCAAATAGAACAACGAAAGACATCAGCTCCGAGCGACAAAGAAGTTGCGGCAGAAGCACAAAATTTAGATTCGGCACCGTTTGGTTTATTATGGAAGGCAAGTATTGAAGTCATTAAAAACATGGGTGTAATTTTAACCCCAAGCGAACAAGAAGATTATGTAAACAGTTACACGGCAACCCAATTACCTAAAGGTTCCAAAGGTTTTCGCAGAGTTCAACTGACGTTTGGAGAAGAAAACGAACTCTGGCGCATTATTGCATATGGAGATTTTATTGAAGACACGCCGAGCGCCTCAAAGGGAATGAGGGAATATGAAATGTACGCACGCCTGCTCAATCAGAAATATGGCAAACAAAAAGACTTTTATACACCGGCAATGAAAACTATCGAAAAAGAAGTCATGATTCAAGGGCGCAAGACCAAACAAACCGAACAAGTCCCTGAAAAGCTTGAAAATCCAAACTTTTTGCAACAACTGCAAAACGGCACGGCAAGCTTATACAGCACCTTTGAAGGAGACGGAATTGGTGCAGCCTTGGCATTAAATGTTGACGGAGAAGGAAAAAGTTACATAATTATCGATTATAAAAACTTAAAGATTCTCCAAGAAAGAGAAAATGAAACACTTAATATATTATAAAAAATAAAGGAAAAATAAATGACAAAAATAAGTTTCTGTGGCATTTCCGGCAACGGAGTTTGCGCATTGGCACAAATCATGGCATTAAAAGGATATGATGTAAGAGGTTCGGACCGAACATTTGATAACGGAGGAGATCAAGATCGCAAAGCCGCATTAGAAGCTTTAGGAATTAAAATTTATCCGCAAGACGGTTCGGGAATATGTGATGACTTGGATGTTTTATATGCCTCAACGGCAGTAGAAGACACAATAGCAGATATCAAAACTGCCAAAGAAAAAAATATTCCGATAAAAACCCGTCCTGAACTTCTTGCCGAAATTTTTCATCAATACAAACATAATATTGCCGTAAGCGGAACCTCGGGTAAAACGACCACAACGGCAATGGTCGGCTACATTTTAGACACTTTAGAAAAAAAACCTTGTATGATAAACGGTGGTTATCTGATTAATTACATCACCCGCCAAGGGATTCCCAATGTCATCTATAATGAAGGAGACATCTGTGTTATAGAAGCCGACGAAAGTAACGGTACCATTGAAAAATACACACCCTACATTGGTCTGATCAACAATATCGGAGAAGATCACAAATCCATGGAAGAATTAAAAGTTTTGTTCCAAAACTTTGCCTCTCGTTGCCAATATGGTTTGGTTGTCAATGCCGACTGCAAGGCGTGCAATGAGATTCGCAATTCCAAAATCAAAAATCTAACCTTTTCTATAGAAGATTCTAAAGCTGATTTTTATGCTTCCGACATCAAAGCCATCCCCGGAGGCACAACATATGTTTTAGACGGAAAAGAATTCAAATTAAACTTAATCGGACATTTCAATGTATCCAATGCCTTAGCCGCAATAGCCGTATGTTCTTTACTCGGCATAAATAAATTTGATGCCGCCAAAACACTGGAAGGATTTTTAGGAACGAAACGTCGTTTGGAAATTGTCGGCAACCAAAAAGGCATTACCATAATTGATGACTTTGCGCACAATCCGGACAAAGTTTCGGCTTCCGTTTCTGCATTAAAAGACTATAAGGGAAGATTAATCATCATGTTCCAACCACACGGCTTTGCACCAATGAAACAAACCGGCAAAGACATAATGAAATCATTTGCGCAGCTTTTGGATAAAGAAGACATATTAGTCGTCCCCGACATATACTTTGTCGGAGGTACGGCAGATAAATCAATTTCCTCGGCTGATTTAATTAAAGTAGCTCAAGAGCTTGGTGTAAATGCTCACTACATTCCGCAAAGAAAAGATGTAGAAAAATTCATTTTAGAACAAGCAAAATCCGGCGATCGCATCATCATAATGGGCGCCAGAGACAATACGTTACCCGATTTCAGCCGCAAAATTTTGGGAGAATTATAATTATGATCTGCCTCAGTCCCAAAGATAAAATCGGCATAGCTTCGCCGGCAGGTTTCATCAACAGCCAGGAAGAAATACAACCGGCATTGGAATATTTACGTTCTTTGGGACTGGAGCCGATAATAGGCAAACATGTCTTTGACAAATATTACTACATGGGAGGAACGGATAAGGACCGCGCCGCTGATTTAAACCACTTTTATGCCGACACTGAAATCAAAGCCATTTTCACCACGGCGGGAGGATGCGGTTCGCAGAGAGTTTTACCTTTTTTAGATTATGATTTAATAAGACATCATCCCAAACCAATATTTGGATTAAGTGACAACACTTCATTACAAAACGGCGTTTATGCCCAAACCCAATGCCCGCAAATTACGGGTTTTTCCTTAAAATATGATTTCAAAAGCGGAAAATTTTCCGAGTTCACAAAAAAATCATTAGAAGCAGTATTCAGCGGAGAAAAGCAAAAGATTCAAAGCGGAAAAATGCTTAATCATGGTTCAGCGGAAGGAATATTGATTGGCGGCTGTTTAAGCACATTTCGCAACTTATTCGGTACAAAATACATGCCTGATTTAAGCGGTAAAATATTATTATTGGAAGACGTCGGAGAAAAGTCCTATAAAATCGGCGTTATGCTGACACAGTTAGCACAACAAAAAGACTTTGATAAAATATCGGGAATAATTTTCGGTCGTTTTAAGAATTGCGAACCTTCGGAAGCTCAAGACGGTACCACGGAAGAAGCGTTAGAAGAATTTGCCAAACACTTTGCACCGCACATACCGATAATCACAGATTTTGACTATGGTCATATTCCAGATCGCTATGTTCTGCCGTTAGGAGAAAAAGTTCGTTTAAAAGCAGAAGAAAGCCTTTTAGAATATATTTGAAATATATTTTTGAGCAAGTTCCACATTTTGATTATTTAAATGGGCGATGAGGTTTTGATAAACAAAGAACCCGTCCCAACCGCGACTATTAAATGCCGCCATAGAGCCGATAGCCCACAGATTCGCTCCGGGAAGAAAAACAAAACAAAACTTATAACCAACCTTAGGCAAATCGGTTTGTTTTTCATGAATTTGAGATGTGACGGTATCCACATGATAACCGATAAAAAACCCCATAATCAAACTCAAAATAAAATTATAATCCCAATAATGAGTATAAAATGAGATTCCAAACATAACAAACATCCCAAAAAGCGGAAAGAAATACGGAGCAATAATAATCAACCAATTAGCCTGCCCTTCAAAAGTCATGGCACCACCGTCATTTTCGGGATTAACGCGCAAACTTTTAACCTTATGCAGAGTAATGAGTGCAAAAAAGGCATGTGTCATTTCATGAGCGGCAATTTCCATTGTTGTTTTGGAATCGCTGTCCATAAAGCCTCGAATAATAAAGAAGGCAAGAAATCCGCCGATAAGGGACAACGTCGGGATATTATTGATTCTGAAATAAGCCAAAGATTGAACAAACGCCGGCAAAGAAAGCAACATATACAAAGCCACGGGCCATTTAAGCAATTCAACAAATTTATTCACCAAAGTTTGCATCAAAACATCCTTTCCATCATTGTCAAAATACTAAAATATAAAAACAAAGATTTCATCTTTTTTTATCTAAATATTAACAAATCAGTAATATGATAAGCCTAAACAAGAAGGATATGCCCTATAAAAGGATAAAAAACATGGCTGAAAATGATGAAAATGAATTAAACACCTATGACTTTATCGTCAACGAAGAAGATGAAGTCATGCTATTATTGCATGCTCAAGATAGCGAACCGCAAAACCCGCGTTTTGAAATTGATATGAATGAAAAGTCGGCAGTTTTGGTTCGCAATGACAATGATGAAATTTTATTAGAAGGCTTGGATGACAATATTTTAGACAGCCTGCAAGATGAAGACAAATTATTGGTTTGTGAGTTAAAAGTTGGTGAAACCGACGAAGACAGCCAAATTGTCTATGCTTATGAAGCTGAGATAGTAGCATAACCCATAGATAAGAGAACAAAAAAAGCCGTGATCTCAAAATCACGGCTTTTAATTTATGGAAAAGTTATTTCACTTCCGCAATATCTTTAATAGGGATTTCATTATCCTCACTCATGCGGAAATCGACTTTAACTTTTGAACCTACTTCATCAATCCACCTTACAGAAGGCACAATTTCCGAGAAGGCATAGAAGGTCTTGCCTTCATATTCTTCAAATAAGAAATTGTAGCGGTTTCCTTCTTGACGGATTTTTTTAATCGTCAGCACCTCTCCGGCAATATTTTTGCCATCTGAAGGCAGAGAAACCTGTTGCATACTCATATGATAAGCTCTCATAAAAGAAGCGTAAGCTTCTTCTTTGCTCTTACCTGCTCCGACAACGTTAACGTTTTTCAGATAGCAGAAACCATGTCCGACAATCTTACGTCCGCTAACAATCGGAGCATAGTATGTCTGCAACCCGCCGACGTTATACATCACGGCTTTTCCCACTTCATATGACGGATATTTAGCCGTCCACTCATGAGCTTGGATAGCACTTTCGGCTCTTGTTTCATCGATACCGGACACTTTGTAGAATGTTCCGATACCGGTTTTGGCATTAACCAAAATAAAGCCGGAAGTTGAAGCATCGTTACCAACCGAAGTCAATCCGGAATAATAACAACATTCCTTTTGTCCATAAACAACCTGCATCGTATCATTTGGTTTCAGACGGTCTTTGTCAGACAAGTCTATATACGCATGAATCAAATCATAACGCTTATAAACCAATGAGCGAGTTAATTTTTCAGGTTGAACTACGTCGATGAAATCAGGAGTTTCATCCAAAGCATATTCTTTGATTTCACCTGTCTGCATATCAACGACAATGCTTCCTACAACCTTATCGCCGCTCCAACCAATCTGATTTTCGATTTTTGCGAAGACATTGTATGGACGACCGTTGCCGTCAATCTGGATGCCGTTATCGGCAATTTTGCCCATAAAGCCGGAATAGCGTACATGGCGGCGCAATTCCTTATCAAAGCAAGCAGATTGCAGATATTGCATCTTCAGCGGCTGACCGTTGACAGCGGTCACCAAATGATAGATATTCTCATTTGTTGCGCTAACAATGATGTATGCCTGCGAAATTCCGTTGACCTCTCTCCACTTCCAATAACTTCTGAACTCCAACGGAGCGACGTAAATAAAATCATTGTCAAATGACAAATGATAATTTTTACCTTGTCCGTCAGTAATATCAAATTCACCGGTTATGGATTGTAAGGACATCTCACCAATTTCGTACTGTGAGCCATAAGCAGGTATTTGCCCCATTACGGTTTCCGCCAAGAGACGTGCAACTTCAGGAGAAACAACGCGCATTTTTTCCAGTGATACCGGAGATATGCTTTCATTGAAGAGTGAATCCTGATTAATGGAGATGTTTGCAGAATCTTGCATAATCATCGCATAATCATTGTTGCTCATTTCAATGAGAGAATTATGTTTTTCTCGTTGCACCCATCTACCGGAAAAAATTCCGACGAGCATCATCCCAAGAATAACACAACCGACGGCATACATAGAATATTTATTAGTTCTAAATTCCTCTTCATGGTCAAAATGAGGAATAGTAAGCACCAATACCAGGAGCAATTCCCAATACAGAGCTGTTCTATCCCAGACCAAAGCTGGTGTTGAGAACCAGTTGATAAAGAAAATTAAAGCAAAAATAAAAATAAATCTAATTCCGCCGCACCACCAGATTTCCTTCTGGTATTTTTCATACTCTTTTTGAGATTGTTCCTTCCTCCAGTCGCGGTTGGAAATCACTTCCTTCATTACTTTTAATTCAGACAAATTCATGCCTAAATAAAGAATTAAGGAAATAAAGGCGTAAGCCAAAGCGATAAATACGTAATTTTCCATTTTTTTTATTTTTTTTGTTAATAATTAATAATATGAATAATCCTTATTTTTACGTATAAAAAATACCATATTTTGTCCATTTAGTCAACACGTGTTTCCAATTTTTTTTATAAATAAAAAAATAAACAGCACAAAAAACAATCATTATGCTTTTAAATACAACCGGTTATATCATTTTTTTCAAGCAAATGATTCATTTTTAGTTGCAAAAAAAAGCGGTTATCATGGATAGTATAGGCTTTAGATCTTATTATTTGGAGGTGTGTCATGACTAAATCTATACTATTAACTTGGTCATCCGTATGTTTTTGCATATTCAGAGCTTTCTTGCGAAAAACAAAGAGATCTTGCATACAATGGCAATGCATCATGTCCTAATGGACTTGGTTGTTATCCTCAATATGATGAAGATCCTAGTTTTGATATAGATACCTGTCTCTATGAAGCGGAATATGCATATGATCAATGTAAATCTATATCAAACTAGAAAATAAGATACCTATTATAACTTTTCTATCTTTAAGAAAAGTTAGACAGAAGAGGTTCTAGAGAAAAGGCTCCAAGAATTGGTGCCTTTTTTTGGGAGCCAGAAGATTACTTGCTACCCGTAAACAGGTCAAAATTCATTGTTAACTGACTTTGCTCTGTGTCTTCTTTAAACTTGAGTCTGATAAAAAACTGTCACACCTTGAGCGAGGGACGAGCGAGATAAGGTGTCTTCCTTTTTCTTGAATATAGATTATTTTCC
>CALXZL010000018.1 GCA_944393215.1 uncultured Alphaproteobacteria bacterium | reverse complement strand
CCACCGCTCATCACAGCGACAAACAGCCTTATATCCTCCCTCCTCTCCATTGTCAACACCTTTTTTTATATTTTTTTGAACTTTTTAAACTTTTTTTTCAAAAAATATAAAAATCAAACAGTTAACAGATTATTTTATTTATAAAATAAATGAACATAATAATTTTAATCTGATGATAATTAAGTTACCAATCTATTCAACCGTAACCGATTTTGCTAAATTTCGTGGTTGATCTATTTCTCTATGAAGTGCTTTTGCCGTATAATAAGCCAAAAGTTGGATCGGAACACATAAAAGCAAAGGAGAAAAACACGCATCTGTATCAGGTGTTTCAATATAGGCATCAAAGACATCCGAACATCTTTTTCCACCGATTCCGATAACCGGAGCATAACGAGCTTTTGCCTCCTCACAATTTGAAAGAAGTTTAGGTTTTGTTTCTCCTTCTTCAAACAAAGCTATCACCGGCATCTGTTCGTCAAGCAACGCAATCGGTCCATGTTTAAGTTCTCCTGCCGGATATGCATTGGCGTTTATGTAGCTGATTTCTTTAAGTTTTAACGCTGCCTCATATGCTGTCGGCAAATTAAAACCGCGCGCCATAAATACAACAGCCGCATATGTTTTAAGCTTTTGCGCCAGAGATTCGATATATTGCCGATGACTTAAAATCTCTTCAATTTTTTCAGGAATTTCGCGTAGAGTCTGCAATTTTTCAGAAAACGCAAGACAAGAAATCTTGTTTATTTTTTGAGTCATAAACAAACCAATCCAATAAAACGCCGCTAATTGAGCCATGTATGACTTAGTCGCCGCAACACTGATCTCCACACCGGCATTAAGAGGGACGACTGAATCGGCATAACGCACGATTGATGAATCGATTCGATTCGTTAAGACCATAATCTGCGCCTTACAAATTTTTGCTTGTTTTAGGGCTGTAATGGTATCTGCCGTTTCACCCGACTGAGACACCCCAATTACCAAAGAATTTTCATCAATCAAATTATTTTGATAAATAAACTCGCTGGCTACTTCGATTATAACCGGAATTTTCAACCATTCTTCCCAAACTTTTTTGGCAACCATGGCGGCATGCAAAGAGGTTCCGCAGGCAACAATCACCACTTTGCGTACTTTTTCCCAATGAACAACTATTTTGGCATCATCAAGAAAAATCTCATTATTTTGAATATGTTTTTGCAAAACGTTTCGCAAAATGGCAGGCTGTTCACAAATCTCTTTAAGCATAAAATGGGCATATCCGTTTTTACTGATGACATCAGGCTGTAAACTAATTTTTTCTATTTTTTTCTGGATGATATTGCCCAAAACATCTTTAACCGTCACATTATCTTTTTTAATAACTGCCATTTCATCATCATCCAAATGAATAATGTGTTTAACTTTACCAAGCAAAGCCGGAATATCACTGGCAACATAATTTTCATTATTTCCGCACCCGATAATCAACGGAGCATTTTTACGCACGGCAATAATTTTATCAGGTTCGGCATGATGCATTATTACAAAAGCAAAAGCGCCTTTAATTTGCGACAGAGCTTTACGCACGGCTTGTTCCAAAGATCCGCATTTTTTATATTCTTCGGCAAAAAGATGTACCGCCGCTTCCGTATCGGTTTGAGAGTGAAAAACAACACCTTTATTTGTGAGTTGTTGCCGCAATTCTTTATAATTTTCAATAATTCCGTTATGTACTAAAACTAAATTTCCGTCATTAGAAAGATGAGGATGAGCATTTTCAATAGAAGGTTTTCCATGAGTCGCCCAGCGTATATGACCGATTCCGACTGTTGAAGAACAACTTTGAGCTTTTTTTTCACTCAAGACGGCATTAAGATTGGTAAGCTTTCCGGAAGCCTTAAAAACAACAATTTTCTGATTATCATTTAAAGCGATTCCGGCGGAATCGTAACCACGATATTCTAAATTTTTTAAACCGTTGAGAAGTTCTTCCGTCACAGCATTATTACCGATATAACCCACAATTCCACACATAATTATTCTCCTTTAACATAGCCGATTTTTTTGAGTGTTTTCATAACATTTTCTTTATTTCTTTTTTTAATAGGACGTATCGGACGACCGGCATAAACCGTCCACGGCTCAAATTTATAATTAGGCGGAACAAAACTCAAAGCACCGATACAAACACCTTCGGGAATATCATTATTGGGCATAATCACCGAATTTGTACCCACACCGGTATATTTTCCCAAAGTCACATTACCCTGAATCTCTTTAACTTCGGGTACGGAGTGAGTAACCAGCTCATTAACATAATCATTGCTGCTGAGCCAAACTTTAACACCTGCCGCCAAACTGGAACACTCACCCATGGTAAATTTATATTTTCCGTCTCCACCGGCAATATATGTTCCCGGAGCGATCTCACAATCAGAACCAATTTGGCAAGCAGAAGAAATACGGCAAAAATCAGCAATACGTACATTATCTCCGACTTCAATCAAATCCGGTTTCTTTAAGATAACATACTCTCCCAAAACAAAATTTCTTCCGTATTTCATTATTGTTCTCCTCACAAAATTATTAAAACAAAAATTATCGTGACAATAATTTTTCAGATTTGCAAACCACAAAAAATTTCATTTTATTACATTTTTATAAGCAAAAACAATTTATTACAAAATATTTCAAATAAAAATTTTATCCTTAAGCGTTCCTTAAGTTTGGTTTGTTGAAGTGTAGATATCAGTTAAAAAACTTCCTTTATAAAGCTGATAACCTAAAAAAAAGAAAATAAAAAATTAAATTATTAGATATAAAGTTTAACCAAAAGATTTAACCTTAAAAAAGGAGAAAAAGATGAAAAACATATTAGCCGTATCCGCCTTAGCTTTAAGCTTTGCCTTTGCAAATAATGTTATGGCAGGACCTAATTTAGGCGGAGGATTCACCGGTCCGGCAGCTTCCAATTTAAAAGTAACGGCAGCCGAAGCCGCCAAATTGTCCGATGACACTCCGGTTATTTTGACTGGCAAAATCGAACAAAGTTTGGGTGATGAAAAATATATGTTTCGCGATGCCAGCGGCACAATCATTGTTGAAATTGACAATGATGATTGGAGAGGTGTTACCGTTGGACCGAATGACACTGTAGAGCTCCAAGGAGAAGTTGATACAGATATGTTCCAACCCAGCAAAGTTGATGTTGATGTTGTAACCAAAAAATAACTTCAAAGGATACTTGTGATGCGCATTCTTTTAATAGAAGACGACCAACTGATCGGAGACGGATTAAATATCGGGCTTGAAAAACTGGGTTTCAGCGTTGACTGGTTTCAAAACGGGCTGGACGGAAGAGAAGCTCTGTTGCAAGCCCCCTATGATGCCGTAATATTAGATTTGGGACTTCCCGGAATTGATGGTTTGAGTATATTAAAAGAATGGCGCATGCAAGGCAAAAAAGAGCCGGTACTCATATTAACGGCACGCGGAGACGTTGACCAAAAAATCATCGGACTGGAAAGCGGTGCCGATGACTATTTGGCAAAACCTTTTGCCTTAGCGGAAGTTGCAGCTCGCATAAAAGCCTTAATCCGCAGAAACAACAATACATTAACCCCAACCATAGAACATGGAAATATTATATTCAACCAACATAACCGCACCGTCAAACTAAACGGTCAAGAAGTGATATTATCTCCCAAAGAATTAATGGTTCTTGAATTATTGTTAAATAATAAAAATAAAGTCTTGTCGAAAGAAACAATAGAAAATAAAATTTATTCATGGGACGAGGAAGTATCAAGCAATGCTGTAGAAGTCCATATTCATCATTTACGCAAAAAACTGGGAAAAAATATTATTAAAACCATAAATAAAATTGGCTACATGTTAGGAGAAGCATGAAAAAATTCAGTCTTCAACTAAGACTAATCATTTTCTTTATATTAATATCCGGCACTGTTTTTTTAACTGCCGGAATTATGTCTTGGTATGAAGGCAGAGAAAAGCTGGACGAATTTTTTGATACATATCAAATATTAATGGCACGCAAACTTTCATCTCTGGACTGGCAACATATCAACGCAGAAAGTCAGAGCAAAATTGACAAACTGATTAAAGATTTGGATGATGACGGAGAAGAAGAGGATGATGCTTTGGGCTTTGCCGTTTTCACGCACGAAGGGAAAATGATTTTTCATGACGGCAACGAAGGCAAAGATTTTCACTTCAATCATAATGCATCGGGATTTGAAAATCAAAAAATCGGCAAAGATAAAGAACCATGGCGTATTTTTTGGATAGAAAGCATAGATAAACAATATATCATTGCCATCGGACAAGAGATAGATTTCAGAGAAGACGCTGCTTTTGATTTGGTAGAAGATACCTTACTTCCATGGGCAGCAGGATTGACAATTTTGCTCATTGCGGCAGTATACATGGTCAGCAGAGAATTTCGTCCCGTCAAAAAAATTGCCTATGAGCTGCGTCACCGCGATTCAAATGACTTATCCGCCATAGACAATGACAATATGCCGACCGAAATTAAACCCATGGTCTGGGCACTGAACAATCTGTTTATAAAAATTGCCGAAACCCTAAAAAGAGAAAGAAGTTTTATTTCTGATTCTGCCCATGAACTACGTAGCCCGCTGACGGCATTAAAAGTACAGTTGGAAGTTGCCGAATTAGCCGGAGATGATATCAAGACCAGAAATGAAGCGCTGCAAAAACTATGTTTGGGAATTGAGCGTGCATCCAGACTGGTAGAGCAGTTGCTGGAACTAAGTCGATTGGAAGCATATGAAAAAGACACCTCAAATTTCAAAGATCTAAATTGGGAAGAAATTATACAAGAAGCCATAACGACACAACAAAATGCCGCATCTAACCAAAATATAAACATTAAATATATTTCAAAAGAAAAATTTTGCATAAAAAAAGGTTCTCCTCTGCTTTGGTCTTTACTCTTACGCAATTTATTGGACAATGCCATCCGATACAGTCCCTACGGCGCTGAAATAAAAGTCACAATGGATAAAACGAGCTTAAGCGTTTATAACAGCGGCGTAACGATAGCAGAAGAAATTATACCCAGACTAAAGGAAAGATTTTTCCGTCCTCCGGGACAAAGCCGAAACGGTAGCGGATTAGGATTATCCATCGTAGAAAGAATTGCACGATTACATAATTGTAACGTAGAATTAAAAAATGAAAACAACGGTTTTCTCGTCACGATACATTCCATATAGTTAAAGGTTGTTATGGATATGTGTTTACAAATAAAAAGGAACAATATAGACTATGCTTAGTCAAAAATCATAAAGGATAAAAAAACAATGCAAAAAATATTTAATTATATTATAAAAGGTCAAGGCTTAGGAATAAAATTTATCTTACTTGCCTCTTTTATCATTTCATTGGTTTTTTCATTATTCATACGCATCAACGGAGCAGACCTTGTTCCTTATGCCAATGACATAATCAATCAGATGTTACCGCTAAAAATAGAGAACGGCGTTGTTGTTGAGCCGCAAAACACGATTCGTGTTGCTCATTTAAACTCGGGTGAAGTATCTATTCCGTTGCCGATTGTTATGGACACCACGGTAGATACCATAAACACACAACAAGTGGAAAAAGGTTTTTATCTGACCAGAAGAAATTTTTATGTCATCAATGATAATGAATCGAGAATATATCCTTTGGAAGAAGATGTAGAACTCCTGCCGGATGATTATACGGATGACATCAAATCAGCATTAACCTGGACGGCTGTCAGCCTCTTTTTCTTAGGCATTATATTCATATTTATTGCTTACTTCATAGCCACGATTTTTTACGCTTTGTGCGCACAACTTATCGGATTAATTTTCAAGAAGAAATACAAATTTGATGCACGAATGCGTTTGAGTGTACTCTGCTTTTTAGCGGTATATATCTTGTATTACATATTAGGTCTGTGCGGAATTGAAAACAACCGACTGATATTTTTTGTCACGGTATTAATTTTACAATCCGCCATAATATTTAAATTACCGGAAATCAAAGAAGAAATTGTTATGGAAGACAATTCTTGGCTGGAAGAAAGCATCGAAATCAAGGCTGAAGAAAAAAGTGTAGAAACAGCTCCCATACCGGAAGTTAAAGCAACAAAGAAAACCGGTGTAAAAAAAGCACCGACGAAAACGCCCAAAACCGGAACCGAAAAGAAAAAAACGGTCAAGAAAAAAACTCCGGCAAAGAAAAAAGCTGAAAAATAAAAAAATTGGCTAAAAAAGAAAAACCTCTTCTGATAATTAAGAAGAGGTTTTTTATTTTATGCTTCAAAAGAAATATCTATTTTCATATCAAAAGCGCGGGCAATTTGGTGCAAAACACCAAGATGAGGTTCGGCAAGACCGAGTTCCAACTTTTCCAAATAAGAAGTCGGCACACCTATTTGCGTAGATAAATCGAGAATAGTCATTTTATGCAATCGCCGGAGGGAAGTCAGTTGCTCGGCGAGGTTAAGACGAGTTTGTTTGAGATTAAGACGGGCTTGTTTTTTGTTAAGCATATTTCAACTCCTGTTTATTGGGACAACTTTTGCCGTCAAACACGCTGTGTTTGCTATACACCTTTGCGGCAAAGGCGGAGAGTGAGAAAAATAGAGTGATTTGAGGAGCGAGAAAAATCCTAATGTACAAAGAGGTACATGGATTTTTCGAGACGACGCTAAATTGCTCTAGTTTTCCACTATACACCTTTGCTCATATAGGTAGAAATCTGACGTGCCAAAGTATTCACTATCGCACTATCCGTTTGAACGAGAGATTCGTAGGTGGAGTCTGTCGGCTGTTCAATATCAATTCTTTGTGTGGTGATAATATTGCCGTTTTTATTAATCACATACCACCAGCCTGTTAATGTGACATTACCATTGAGCGCCCCGTCAAAACGCTCCACTTCGACAAAGACCAAATAGTCGAATGTTTCACGACCGAGATAACGCGCTTTAACCAAAGAGTTGGGTAGATAAAGCGCCATATCGTTCGCCAGAGCACGTTGCATCATAGAAGAAAGCGGCTCGCTCCAACGATTATCTTCCGAAATATTGAGTTCTACGGTATTAGTATCACGGGTAACGATTTGCGGTTTGTCAAGATAAGTCGGAATTTTGATTTCTTCAATGCCGATTTTGGCAGACTTTTTGCTCAAAACTTCGGCTTGTGAAGCATCAACCGAGCGCAAACTGAAAAATTTGGAAGGAGCACTGCTTCCAATGCTCAAGCAACCGGACAACAACAAAAAGCAAGCACAAATAACAATTTTTTTCATTTTAATATTTTCCTTTTCCTCTGAGTAATGCTTCCGGATGACGTTCCAGATAATCGGCTAAATTGCGGAAGGAATTAGCCGCCTCGCCGATATTAACCATAGCATTGTTAAAGTTATTAACGGTATCAATCGAAGTCTGCGAATTTTGCGTAACGAGTTTATCAACGCGTGAAATAATTTTATTAATTTTTGGCATTTCTTTATTGAGATTATCAAAAAAGAGATTAAATGCTTCCACGCTGTGACGAATTGGCAAGTCTTGAATACCTTTAGAGAGTTCACCGAATTGAGACAGCGCTGTCGGTATTTCTACATAATTTTGATCTTCATTTTTCAACACCACGGGGGTATTAGGCAGCATCTCGAACTCAATCATCAACTGACCGGTCACAAAACTTTGCGTTGTTAAGCGTGCGCGTAACCCTTTATGGATCAATTCCTTGAGTAAAGATTTTTTATCAATATATCCTTCCATGGAATCAATTCCCTGTTTATTCATTTTCGCAAAAACGGGAATATTAAATCCCAGAGTTTTAGGATCTGCCAACAATTCTATTCTTGAGACCTGACCGACTTGAACCCCTTTAAAAACAATCGGGGAGCCGACATTAAGTCCGGTAATGGATTCTTCAAAAAACATCACCACCTGATCACTTTTTCCGCCCCAAAATTTTCCTTGCAAGAAATTAAAGGTGACCAACAGAAATAAACCTATTCCGATAACTAAAAACAAACCAATCATTTTGGTATTCGGTTTTTTACGCATTTCCTTTTTCCCCACGGGTTAAGAAGTTAAGAATTTTTTGATTTGGCGGATTTTTAAGGAGCTCCTTCGGATTTCCGATTCCACCCACACCTTTTTTATCGGCATCTAAAAAAATTGAATTAGTTCCGATAGTAAAAATAGAACTCAATTCATGTGTCACCACCACAATCGTTGTTCCCAAACTTTTGTTAATTTCCACAATCAAATCATCAAGAAGTTTGGAACTGATAGGATCAAGTCCGGCGGACGGCTCATCAAAATATACAATTTCGGGATCAAGCGCCAAAGCCCGAGCCAAGCCGGCACGTTTTTTCATACCGCCGCTGATTTCGGAAGGATAAAAATCTTCAAATCCGCGCATTCCGACCAAAGCCAATTTCAAAGAGACCAGCTCATTAATCAATTTGTCCGAATAATCGGTATACTGTTGCAAGGGCAAAGCAATATTTTCCGCCAAAGTCATAGAGCTGAAAAGAGCCCCGCTCTGATAAAGGATACCGCATTTTTTCATCACTTCATCTTTTTGATTTTGTGAAGCTTTGGCAAAATTAACATCATTAATAAAAACATTTCCTTTAGCCGGAGGCACCAGACCGGTCAACACGCGCAACAAGCTGCTTTTGCCGCAGCCGCTACCGCCCATTATGATAAAAACATCGCCTTTTTTCACCTCAAAACTAACGTGTTGCATCAGCACGAAATCGCCGTAGGCAATGGTTAAATCATCAACTTTTATCTTGGCTTCCGTCATATTCCCAACACCTCAAAAGACATTGTGATGATACCTGTTGCCACAATCATCAAAACGATTGCCGAGACCACGGCTTTAGTGGTGGCAACACCAACACTGTCGGCATTACGTCCGCAGTTCACGCCATAGTAGCAACCGCATAGGGCAATAATGATTCCAAAAACAAAACCATGAAAAACACCGACCAAGAAGTTGGACAAATTCATAGCATCGATAGAATATTTCCAATATTCTTGCGGAGAAATATCAAGCATCACAACACCGACAAAAGCCCCACCGAACATTCCCATAAAATCAGCCCAAATCGTAAGCAGCGGCATGGTAATCATCAGAGAAAGCATACGCGGCAAAACCAAAAAATCTATTATTGAGATTCCCATGGTTTTAAGAGCATCAATCTCTTCATTAACCTGCATGGTACCAATAGTTGCGGCATAAGAAGCGCCGGTTCTGCCCGACATAATGACACCTGCCATAATTGCGCCCATAATACGCGTCATCCCGATAGCAACCAAACTGGCAACATAAATTTGCGCGCCGAAAGTTTTAAGCTGTACCGCACCGACAAAAGCCAAAATCAAACCGATCATAAAACTCACGAGCGACATAATGCCGATAGCCTTATAACTGCATCCTTCAAGAGCAAACAAAAAATCCACCCCGCGCATCACGGCAGAGCCTCGCAGGAACCGACCGCAAGAAGACAAAACCTGCCGACAAAAAGCAAAAGCCTTTTTCACACTCAAATAAACATTTAAGCCCCAATTTCCCAAAGCCTCAAGCCATGGTCCGCGGTTATCATCGGGCAATGACGGTTTACGGTCAACTTTTAATGCCAAATCGACCAAATGTTGCAAATTATCGGGCAGACCGGTAAAAGAAATTTTTTTATTGTTTAGCGCCGCAATTTTAGAAAGCTCATACAAAAAAGCCAGCAGAGTTGAATCCCACGCGGAGAGACGACCGGCAGAAACCTCAATATGGGATAAATTTTGAGCCAAAGCATAAATTTTTTCTTTTTGAGCAACATCATCCAATCGGCAACAATTTCCGCTGATTTCTACAATTAACTCAGAAATATCATGCTTAAATGAAAGCATTATTTTACCCTTCGGAGACAAATTATTAAATTAGAAATATTATTTCATAAAAATTTACACTTTCAAGATAATATTTCAATCATGATATTTCAATTTCATAAAAAAAAGTATGTAAAAAAGACCTTTACAATTAAAAACAAGCGCACTAAATTACGACGGATTTAAAAAAAGCAGAGGCAAAAAAAATGATAAAAGACATGACTGTCGGGAACCCGACCGGACTGATAATAAAATTTGCGATTCCTTTATTGATAGGAAACTTATTTCAACAACTTTACAACATATCAGACATTATCATCGTCGGTCGCATTTTAGGCGTAAATGCTTTAGCCGCAGCCGGAGCTTCTGCCCCGATATTTTTTACCATGCTATTGATAACTTTCGGTTTCACGGCTGGTCTATGCGTCATCACGGCACAAAGATTCGGAGCCAAGGATGATATCGGAGTACGTCGCTCTGTTACCCACAGCGTTGTGGCAAGCATTATATTATGCCTTTTAGTCACCACCATACTCTGCATTTACATGCATGAAATTTTGAGAAAAATGAATATTCCCGAAAAGATTATGGATGACGCCCACATATTCATCTTCACACTTACCCTCGGACTTTCATTAATTGTCGGCTATAATTTACTATCAGGATTTATCCGTGCTTTAGGCGATAGTAAAACACCATTATATTTTCTTATATTTTCCTCACTGCTGAATATAGTTTTAAACCTGCTTTTCATCTATGTCATGAAATTAGGCATTATCGGTTCGGCACTCGGAACCATAGTAGCCATGACCATATCTGTAATCTGCTGCATGATATACATCGGCAAAAAATTTCCGATATTAAAATTAAGAAAAGAAGATTGGAAACTCAACTGGGCATTTATGAAGGAACATTTAGCCATTGCCATACCCATGTCTTTACAATTTTCGGTCATTGCCATCGGACTGCTGATTATCCAAGCCGTATGTAACTCTTTTGGTGAGAATACAATTGCCGCATTTACATCCGCTTTAAGAATAGAACAACTCGGAACACAACCGCTTTTAGCATTGGGCATAGCTTTAGCAACATATTCGGCACAAAACTATGGCGCCGGACAAATCAAGCGTATCCGTCGCGGCGTCGCTCAAAGCTCAATAATATCAATAATTTTCAGCATAGGCATTGCTCTTTTGGTACGTTTTTACGGAGAAAACTTTATTGATATCTTTTTAAAAGAAGATAACGCAGAAATCATCCAAATCGGACATGATTATCTGAATATCAGCACAATGTTTTATATCTTTTTGGGACAAATCTTCATCTTCAGAAACACCTTACAGGGCATGGGAAGAACTATCATTCCGTTAATTGCCTGCATAGCCGAATTAGTCGTACGTTCGTTTGCCGCAATATATTTAGCACAAAAGATCGGATATTTGGGCTTATGCTACGCCAGCCCGATTGCATGGTTCGGAGCCGCCATGGTTGTGTCTATGGGCTATATCTACACATTACGTCAAATCAAGAAACAACGCATGTACAATCATGTTAAATGGCTGGGGCACAAATTAGGACTTCGAAACAAACACAATCATATGGTTCAAAGAATAACTCCTGACAATATAAAATAATTTTAATAATGCGGAGGCGGCGTTTCTTCGGAAAGAGGTTTAACCGCCTCTTCTTCCAATTTGGCAAGAAGATACTTATGTTGTTTAATCAGATAATCAATTTTTTTACCCTGTTCAATCACAATTTCGTTCAAATCATCAATATATTTTTCGCTCTGTGTCAAAGCAGTTTCTATTTTGATTAAACGTTCTTCCAATTCATTATCCATAATTTTCTCTCTTTTACAAAAAACAAGGCCCAAAGAATAACTTTGAGCCTGTTAAAAAAACATCTCTTATTTCTTAGATTGATAATACAATGCATTAAACAGTGTGAAAACAATCAGGAACAAACTGCTCAAACCAATACTTGTCAAATCACACTCAATTAAATATAAAGAAGCAACATAAAAGAAATATATCAAACCGGAAACCAAACACCATCCAAGATAACTTCCTTTGAGATATTCCTTAGATTTAGCCCAAGACAACTTTTCTCCTTCAATCATCAATGGTAAAAGAGCATTAGCCTTAGCAAAGAACCATCCACCCAAAAAAATGTTAACAATAAAGGTCAACAGCAAATACCAATCTGACATCATCTGATGATGATGAGCAATTTGCACGGCAATAAAGACCGGAATCAACATAATAAAACCGATAATGACCTGATATACCGAAATCAGAATTGTTTTCTTTACAATTTGCCAAATATTTCCGAGTTTTATATTTATGGCAAATTTATAAAGCGCCAATTCCGTCAGCGTCAAAATCAAGACACCGCTAAGTTTCATCCAGTAAGAAAAAGATTGAGCTTGAAAATATTCATCAGCATAAGAAAATGCCGCTAAAGGCAAAACAAGAACAATCCAAAGGGGCAACTTTTTACAAAAAAGCAAATAACTGTTTTTAATGATACCAAACATGGATAACCTCACCTTTCAAATTGTTATCTGACATGAGAATAATTTTAATCTGAAAAAAGAAATTGTCAAAATAAAAAAGCGCTATCATTGCGATAGCGCTTTTTTTTAATATGCCTTAAATCTTGCCGTAAAAGGCATCTAAATACATCTGCTTAATTTCAGAAATCAGCGGATATACCGGGTTTGCACCGGTACATTGGTCATCAAATGCGCGTTCAGACAAGCTATCCAAGTTAGCAAGGAACACTTTTTCATCAACGCCCCATTCTTTGATAGACGCCGGAATACCGATACTTTTCTTGAGTTTAGCCACGGCTTCAATTAATTTCTGAACTTTTTCTTCATCAGATTTTCCGCCTAAATGCAACAAATCAGCCACACGAGCATAACGCGCACGTCCTTCCGGATAATGATATTGCGAGAAGGTACCTTGTTTTGCAGGCTTTTCATTGGCATTATATTTAACCACTTGGCAAATAAGCATAGCATTGGCAATACCGTGAGGAATATTATATTCACCGCCGAGTTTGTGAGCCATAGAGTGGCAAACGCCCAAGAAAGCTTGTGCAAAAGCCATACCGGCAAGAGTAGCGGCATAGTGCATATTTTCTCTGGCTCTCGGATTATTCGCACCGTCATTAACTGATTTTTCAATATTATCAAAAATCAAACGAATAGCTTCATAAGCAATACCGTCTGTAAACGGTGTGGCATAAATGGATGCCAAAGCTTCCAAAGCGTGCGTCAAAGCATCAATACCGGAAGCCGAAGCCAAACCTCTGGGCATGGAAAGAACCAAATCCGGATCAATGATTGACATATTCGGTGTCAAGGCATAGTCGGCAATCGGATATTTGATATGAGTTCTGGAATCTGTAATAACGGCAAACGGCGTTACTTCGGAACCGGTACCCGAAGTTGTCGGAATAGCAACCATATAGGCTTTACTGCCCAAATCCGGAAACATACAAATACGTTTTCTGATATCCATAAAGCGCATAGCCAAATCATCAAATTTAACTTCGGGATGTTCATACATCAACCAAACAATTTTGGCAGCATCCATCGGAGAACCACCGCCCAAAGCGATGATGACGTCAGGTTCCATAGATTTAACCATCTTCAAAGCATCGGCAATGGTATCGGTATCTGGATCCGGTTTAACATCTGAGAAAATTTGGTAAGCGATTCCCATTTCATCTAATACGGATGTAATTTTGTCGGTATAACCTAAGTTAAACAAAGATTTATCGGTAATAATAAAAGCTTTTTTATGACCGACCAATTCCTTCAAAGCAAAGCCGGTTGCACCTTGTTTGAAATAAATTTTAGGAGGAACTCTGAACCACAACATATTTTCTCTTCTTTCAGCAACGTTTTTAATATTAATCAAATGCTTAACGCCAACGTTCTCACTGGCGGCATTTCCACCCCAAGAACCGCAACCCAAGGTCAATGACGGATCTAATCTGAAATTATACAAATCTCCGATACCGCCTTGAGAAGAAGGAGTATTAATCAGCACACGCCCTGTTTCAACCTTACTGCTGAAATAAGCAATTCTGTCGGCATTATGATCTGCGGTATAAAGAACGGAAGTATGTCCGGGACCGGCAAAATTAACTAATTTTTCAGCATGAGCGACACCTTCTTCAAAAGATTTAACCTTATACATAGCCAAAACCGGAGAAAGTTTTTCAAAAGAGAACGGTTCTTCGGGACCGATTTTTTCCACTTCACCGATCAAAACTTTAGTTGATTCGGGAACTTTAATTCCTGCCATTTCGGCAATTTTATAAGCCGGTTGACCAACAATGGCGGCATTAAGTTTACCGTTTTGAATAATGGTAGCGCCAAGCTTTTCCTTTTCTTTTTTATTCAAGATATAAGCGCCTCGATATTCAAATTCTTTTTTAACATCATCATAAATATCTTTATGAACGATAACCGATTGTTCGGAAGCACAAATCATACCGTTATCAAAAGTCTTGCTCATAAGAACGGAGCTGACAGCCATTTGAATATCGGCTGTTTCATCAATCACGGCAGGCGTATTACCGGCACCCACACCCAAAGCAGGTTTACCGGAAGAATAAGCGGCTTTAACCATACCCGGACCGCCGGTTGCCAAAATAAGGTTAATTCCTTCATGGCTCATCAGATGTTGTGTCGCTTCAATAGTCGGATCTTCAATCCAACCGATAATACCCTTCGGAGCACCGGCATCTTCAGCAGCTTTTAACAAGATTCGAGCAGTTTCTACCGTACATTTTTTTGCTCTGGGGTGCGGAGAAAAGATAATACCGTTACGAGTTTTTAATGCAATCAAAGTTTTAAAAATTGCGGTTGACGTCGGATTCGTGGTCGGAACGACACCGGCAATCACGCCCAAAGGCTCGGCAATTTTGGTCAAACCGTTTGTTGCATCACGTTCAATCACACCGCAAGTTTTGGCATGGCGATATTTATTATAAATTTCTTCTGCGGCAAAGTGATTTTTAATCACCTTGTCTTCAACGATTCCCATACCGGTTTCGGCAACTGCCATTTTAGCAAGTGGGATTCGATTTTGGTTGGCGGCAATAGCAACAGCCTCAAAAATCTTATCAACCTGTTCTTGAGAATAAGTTGCAAACTCCTTCTGAGCCATCTGTACGCGAGCAATAATCTCGTTCAAATCATCTAAGCTTTGAGCAACTTTATCCTCGTTTTTTTTCTCTTTCATACGTTATAAACTCCTCTAAAAAAATTAACTGATAAAAATATAAGCTTTAATTTGCAAATTATTAGTTAAAAAAGTCTTTTTTTACCATAACTAAATATTTCTGAAAATTACAAAAAAAGCAGTAAAAATACTGCTTTTAATCTTTTTGACGCATTTTACGTCGATTTTTTCGATCTTCTTTTTGTTGCTCTCGTCTAGCCTTTTCTTTAGCTTTAAGCTCCTCTTTTATGGCGCGACGTTCAGCTTTGGTCATATTTCGACGTTCATCACGACGAGCTTTATAAAGAATTTTAAGCTCTTCTTTAACGGCCCGGCGTTCGGCTTTGGTCATATTTCGTCGTTCTTCACGACGCTCTTTCAAAGCATCTGTCACGCTTTTATTATATTCTTCTGACGATACCAAAGGCTGCTTAGCCGCTTCTTCCTTAGCTTTTTGACGTTCTTCTCTCACTTTTTCAAGCAATTCCTGCGGAGGCAATTTCAAATTTTCTTGAATCTCTTCCAAGCTTCTTTTTTTATAGCCACCGATATAAGGTTTAAAATCCGAAGTCTTATTTTCAGTATCAGTTATTGCTTCTTCCGATGTTTCGCCGTTTTTTTTTAAGCCCTCTGATTGCTCTGACGAATTTTTAATATCATTTTGATTCAATTCAACTTTTTTCTTAGCCGCATTATCAATTTTATAAACACGACTAACGGAAGGTTGAAGCGATTTTGTTCCGATTTCATCATTTTTTCCGAAAACATCATCACTAACGGTAACATTTTGTGCGTTGACGGCAGAAACCAGCATTACGGAAAACACGCCGGACATAAGCATAAACTTTAACATCTGCATAATCCTCTTGCTATCAGATTGAATAAGTTTTATAACGATTAACAACATTATCATACAATTAAAAAATAGGAAATGTAAAATGAAAATTGTAGCGGCAGGGATAATTTGCAACAACGGAAAAATTCTGATAGCTCAAAGAAGAAAAGATAAATCTTTGGGTGGAAAATGGGAATTTCCCGGAGGCAAACAAGAAGAAGGAGAAAGTTTGGAAGATTGCTTAAAAAGAGAAATTCAAGAAGAACTGCACTTAGACATAGATGTCAAAAACTTCTTTATGAAATCAGAATACACCTACGATTTCGGAACCATTTGCCTCAACGCTTTTTTTGCAGAAAGCCATACTCAAAACATTGACTATATGGATTCTCATGAGATGATACGCTGGATTCTTCCTTCAGAATTAAAAAACTACGACTTTGCACCGGCAGATAAACCAATAATTGCCAAATTGCAACAACAGGATTAATCCTTCAAATACCGCCCGACATTAGCCTGCAATAGCAGCTTGGGATTATACAACAAAGCTAACTCTTCGTCTCTAGTCAAATCCATTTCTTTGCCGTAATGCAAATAGTTTTCAAGTTTAATCTCGGCGTTTTGGACAATATCACGAGCAAAATCCGGAGCCGGACCATTAACCTTCAACATTGAAATATGCAAAGCATTAAGAACATTATTTTCTACCAACAACGCCACACCTTGAGAAACTGGCACGGTCTGAGAAAATTTTTTCAAATAGGCTTTAGCTTCACACAAAATTTTGGGTGCATCAACCTCTTCGGGAATTAAAAAGAATTTATGTTTTTTAAACCACTGTCCTGTAGTAACGCGAGACGAAAACATCGAGATCGGAACAGATAACATCAAACCGATGGTAATCGGCAACATCCACCAAAAAATTGAGTGAGCATAGAACCAAATCACGACTGTAGAAACAATCCCCAAAATAGTATGTGATAAATGACGAGCAACAGCTTCTTTAAAGGAAGTTCCTGTATCATCACGATTCTGCGTATTCCAAGAGACGGAATTTCCGGCAAAAATATCAAACACAAATTTGCTTTGAAACATCATCATAATCGGAGCGGTCAAAACACTCATAAAAATCTCGGCAAAAACACTTTTTAAGGCAGCCCAAACTCCGCCTGTTTTCTTTTTCTTGCCATTATCGCGCAAATAAACAAGCAACCCCAAGAACTTAGGAAAGATAAGCATAAACATTGAAATGGCAAACAACGTAATTGTCCCGAGCTTATCAAAAATCGGCCAAACGGGAAAGAGCGTGCGCACTTCTTCAAAATACACCGGCGGAAAAATACCGCGACCAAGGACGATTGCTGTTCCGACAACCAAAAATGCCAGCCACAAAGGAGAAGAAAGATAAGACATCACACCAATGGTAAAATGGACGCGACTGACCGGATGCAAGCCTTTGGAAACCAAAATCTTCAGGTGTTGCATGTTTCCTTGGCACCAACGCCTGTCACGAATAGCAAAATCAATCATGGTTGGCGGACATTCTTCATAACTTCCCTTAAGTTCGGGCAAGAGCCAAGCCGCCCAACCGCCGCGTCGGATAAGCGCCGCTTCCACAAAGTCATGACTCAAAATCATTCCCCCGAAGGGAGCTCTGCCCTTCAACGTAGGCAAACCGCAACACTCAATAAAAGCCTTCACGCGAATAATGGCATTGTGTCCCCAATAGTTACTGTCCCCGACTTGCCAATAAGCCAAACCGGCAGAAACAATCGGACCGTAAACCTTACCGGCAAATTGTTGTATACGAGCAAACAAACTATGTCCGTTCAAACACATCGGCGGAGCTTGAATGATTCCGGTTTTAGGATTCGCCTGCATAAGCTGAACCATTTTCACCATAGTAGCACCTTCAAGCAAACTATCGGCATCCAATACAATCATAAAATCATAATAAGCGCCCCATTTAACGCAAAAATCTTCAATATTTCCGCTTTTACGAGCCGTATTTTTAGCGCGTCTGCGATAATAAAGATTAATTTCTTTGGGCATATCATTTTTGGCTTTCAACCACATCCGCTCTTCATCCACCCACACTTTGGGATTAGTGGTATCGCTCAAGACAAAAATATCAAAATGTTTTGCCTGTCCGACAGCCTGCAAACTGTTTGCCATTGCCAAAAGATTGGCAAATACATTAACGGAAGATTCGTTGTAAACCGGCATCAAGATTGCGGTTTTTGTAGTAATCGGAGCATCTTTAGGCAACCAATGGATTCCGGGAACTTTTCGTTTATTAATTAATTCAAAGAAGCCAAAAATACTGGACCAAAAAAACAATGCAATCCAGGCAAAAGTCAAAATAAACAAAACCGTCATCAAAACTTTGGTAAGCCAAAAACTATCCGTCGGAATAGCCGACAACCATTTCAAAGTTGCCAACAAAGTAGAAATAATCATAAGCCCGAAAACCTTCAAACGGCGATGACGCACTCTTTCGGGATTCAAATGAATCAAATTTTCATGAAGATCAGCAACCATAAATAATCAGCCTTTACGAAGGAAATGAAACAATTTATTAAAAGCGGAAAAGAAAGCAAGAGTTTCAATTTTTTGAACCTTCATTTCCGTGATTTTAATCGGTGGTGTCGGTAACAACAAATCTGATTTTAACAACTGGCGCAAATTTTGAGAAATTTCACCATTTTCAAATAAAGAAACACCACAATCATCGGCACCGTCATTTAACAAAAAAATAGTTTTAAAACGAGCCAAAGCCTGAGCCTTATCTCCCAGCGGGGACGGAATATATTTTTTTACCAAAGAAAACAATATATCATCCAAAGAAGAAATAACGTCATCTTGATTAAGTTTCTCACCATATGTTAATAAAATGGAATGAACAAACTTATCCAAACCCTCATTATAATACCCGAGAGATTGACCATAAGCGGCAACAATATCTTTCAGACTTTGAACTTTTAGGGCAGCCATTGATAACTCCACACTTCAGACAAATTCTTCCCGTTTTTATCAGTCAAGCTCATTCTGATTTCGGAAGTTTTACCGTTGGGTTTAAAATCCATATAAAGTAAAGCCCCTCCGGTCAGAGGATTATACATCAAATGATGTCCCTTGATTGTCCCTTCACTAACGGAAATATTTGCCTTAACCTCATCTTTTTCAATAGCTTGCTTCAGGTTTTTAACTTTAATATTTTGAAAATCGACCACAAACTTGCGTTTTTCATTTTCGAGCATACCGGAAACACCACCGACGCCGGTATAAGTTGCCATAACTCTTGCCATACCGTTATCAACCGGCAATCTGTTTACCCAATGCAGCATATAAGAGAAATGATATTCCTTACCTGCCTTAATTTTTTTATCGGGGATCCAATAAGCCACAATATTATCGTGAATTTCTTGAATAGAAGGAATTTCCACCAGCTGAACCACACCCTTACCCCAATTTTCCAGCGGCTCAACCCAAACACTGGGACGTTGTTCATACATAGCTTCAAAGTCCAAATAATGCTCCGGATTTCGATCACGCTGCATTAAACCGAAACCTTTAGGATTATTATCGGAAAAAGAGCTGATTCTCAAGTATTTTGAGTTATCGAGCGGACGCCAAAGCCACTCGTCATTACCGTTCCAAATGAGCAAACCGTCACTGTCATGCACTTCGGGACGATGGTCATCAAACTTGTTTTTGCTGTTTTCGCCAAAAAGATACATTGAAGTTAAAGGCGCAACGCCGAGTTTATTAATATCTTTTCTGGGAAAGAGCGTTGCATCCACTTTAACGGTGGTGTTCATCCCCGGCGTAATCACAAAAACATAAGCACCGGTAACACTCGGACTATCTAGAAGGGCATAAATTTTAACACTTTGATCATTATGTTTGGGGCGTTTAAGCCAAAATTCTTTAAAAATCGGAAATTCTTCACCGGTCTGCACGGCAGTATCAATAGCCAGGCCGCGCGCAGAGATTCCATATTTTTGCCCCACGGCAAGAGCTCTAAAATAACTGGCTCCGAGAAAAGAGATCAATTCATCATAATATTGGCGTGTATTAAGCGGATAATGCAGACGGAAACCGGCATAGCCGACATTTTCCAAAGCATCAGTATCAAGCTTATTTTTTCCGTAATTAAAAAAGTTGGAAGAATATTTAATCGGTTGGACTTTGCCGTTAACAATTTCATTAATCGGCACCGAAATTTGGAACATGGAACCTAAATGAAAAAATTGCACTTCAAACGGCAAAGACTTATTATACCACGGACCATTCTCACGCACGAACCGAATATCGCGATGTTGGTCATAATCAAGCTTTTTAAGCTCTTCGGGCAAATCATCCGCGGGTTTTTCATAAGCCTGTTCGGAAAGTTTTTTGGCGATATCAACCAGCTGTTTTTTATCAAAACCGTCAGCAAGTTTAGCTTGCTCCTGCGCTTCGGATTCCCTTTGCCAAGCTTGATATTTTACAAAAGCAAAATAAGCCGCAGAGCCAACCAAAGCAAGCCCTAGAACAAACAACAAAAACTTTTTAAGCATACTTAATTTCCAACTCATTAACATCCATAAATCAGTCAATATAACACAGCAGAATAATTGAG
Organism: uncultured Alphaproteobacteria bacterium; assembly: GCA_944393215.1. Lineage (GTDB taxonomy): Bacteria > Pseudomonadota > Alphaproteobacteria > RF32 > CAG-239 > CAJLXD01. The sequence continues at coordinate 6,469 of CALXZL010000018.1, read as the reverse complement.
AAGTCAACCTCTTTTATACATACTAAGAACCGAAAACTTGACTATTTTTAAGAATAAGCTATCACTTGATTTGAGAAAAGAAAGGAAAGCAATGTCGGCAATAAAAATAATATTTTCATCAATCAAGAACATCGCCAGCCCGTTATCGGCATTTTTTGCCGGCACCGGCTTAACTTGTTGCGCATTTTCATTGTTATCATCGACCTTAGCCCTAAGGATGACGGGACACGGAATAGATACGGCACAGGCAGGTATTGTTCTGTCTTTATATTACCTAGGCTATGTTATGGCGTCATTAACCTCTTATCACATCATCAACAAAGTCGGACATATAAGAACATTTTGCGCCTTTATATCCATTTTTTCTACCATTGTCCCGATGCATTACATAGCAATAAATGCCACATATTGGGGAATTTTGCGTTTGACGGAAGGATATTGTATCGGCACATGTTTTTTATGTTTGGAAAGTTGGCTTAACACCCGAGCCAACAATAAAAATCGCGGCATTATCATGTCCTTATACATGTTAAGCACCTATTTTGGTTCAAGCTTAGGTCAGCTGTTGTTAAATATTCCGGACAAAAACGGGATGATAATATATGCGGTTGTTGCCAGCTTATTTTCAATAGCACTGGTTCCGATTTCACTGACAGCCTTACCGGCACCGGACATCCGAGTACATAAATCCATGCCGCTCAAAGAATTATACCGCAAATCACCGGTTGGCGTTATCGGATGTTTTGCCAGCGGTTTTTTAGTCGGCGCTTTTTACACATTGGGGGCAATATATGCCAAAAATCTGGGATTAGACATAGAGCAAACCTCCATTTTTATGTTCTGCGGCATTTTCGGCGGAATGCTGGCGCAACTTCCGGTCGGAAAATTATCAGACAAATTTGACCGTAGATATGTCTTGATGTGGACCTCGGGATTTTTATTTTTAATTGCACCTTGGATGCAGTTTTTAATAGATGAGAGTATGATAATTCTGGCGATTTCTGCCATATTATTAGGTTGCGGCATTTTTGTCATGTATCCGATAAGTGTTGCGCACACCAATGACAAATTAGAAGACGCAGAAAGGACACAAGCCAGCGGCATGCTGATTTTACTACAAAGCATGGGACTGATTATCGGACCGATTATCATATCGGCATTAATGCAATATTTCGGCAACATCTGGTTTTTATTGTCTTTTTCGATTGTAACGGGTTCGGTCATTATTTTCACCTTCCGACAAATTGCCACTCGAGATGTCAATTACATCAGCAACACACCGACAACACCGCAACCGGTTGCCCCCACACACATATTTACCAATTTAAGTGAAAATATCGGTATGTTCAGCAAGGTCAAAAAGGCATTAAAGAACAAAAAGCACTAAACAATCAGCGAGCATGATTTTTATTAAAAAATGCCAATGTTACGGATGATTGCTGTTCGGAAGCCTGATTACAATCAATACTGTCTTGCCGAGCATTATTTTTCACGGCTTCAACAATTTCCGGAAGTAAGATTTCATGCACCAAACGGCAAGATCCGATTTTAGGAGAGACGCGCGCTTTTTTAGCCAAATTAATATTATTATTCAAGCTATCCAGATAAAAAACACCCAAACCGTTTTCATCGCGCCACACACGATTACCGTTCATCTTACAACAATCTTCCACATCCAAAGTATAACACCCCTCGGCGCGCAAGTCCAAAAAATCAACCGGCTTCATTTTTCCAGCCAAAATTTGCGCCGCAAACCAATTACGTTTAATAACACCTTTATCTTTGGCAAATCCGAGCATATAGCGAGCCAATTCTTCGCCCTGAACACCCTTATTCATTGCTTTCAAATATCCCGATTTTTTAAAAGCATTCGGACCGATAACATACATAAAGCTTGTTGTTGCAATCATATGATTTTTATCAAGAGGCACCTTAATATCTTCAAGAATTTGATTTTTAACCCTATGAATAAGATATCTGTCTTTTTATTCCACCGCTTCTTCCATGGTCATTTCCGTACCCATTTCAACCGGAGAAATTTTACGATTACCGCGTCCGTTTTCATCCAAAAGATAAGTACATCCATAACCGATTGTCGGCACACCTTTTCCGTCTTTAAAAGCTTTAGAAGAAAAATTTTCCATAAAACAGAGCACGGTTTTAATTTCATTAAGGCTCTCATCAAAAACCTGCACATTGTGCCGTTTGATAAGTTCTTGTTTAGAAACATTTTCAATATTATCAGAACGCTTAAAAATATCCGACTGCGAAAGTTTATATCCTCCGGCAAGGGCAGCACCGCCGATAAGAGTCGCAAGAGCATAGCGTTTAGTCAAACGTTTCAGTTTTTCGGGCGTCAAATCGGCAATTTTTTCGGCACCGGCTTTAATTCCCTTCCGAATAAAATCGGCAGTCAGCAAAGCTCCGTATTTTGTTTTATCTTTAGTCTTGTTCCACAAATAGATACGATATTGTTTGCGCATAGATTTAACATCATTGGAAGACACCCCGTAAGATTTTTTAGAATCGGGATAAGCCTGCTGCAATTTTTTGGCACGAGAGGCAGCTTTTTTATATTTGCGTTCAGCTTTTTTAAAAATGGCAGAAACTATATCACTATTTGAAAGATTTTTATCTTTCAAAGCGAAGGGAACAAAGAAGGTATATTTTGTTTTTCCGTCCGTCCAAGCAATTTCCTGAGGTTCAATATTGTTCTTGGCATAAAGAGAAAGGTCTTTTTGTTGGGCATCAAAAAAATCATCAATAAAATTTTCTTGAGCATTTTGAGGATTAGAATTTTTCTGCACATAAGCATAAGGAACAACAAATTCCTTACCGTTAATTTTTAAAAGCAGCGGAGCTTTTTTGTGTGAGATATATTCATTCTGAAAAAATTGTTGTTCTTTATTCATGGTTTTCTCCCAAAGAATCACTATAGAGCCATTTTAGCTTAAATAACAAATTTTGTCAAAAAAAAGCGCCTGATAAGATTATCAGACGCTTTTTCTAACTTAGTTGCAATCAACTTGATTAATGATTTAGCAAGTTGCCCAAGAAAAATTTGTCGGAGGCTATGCTACGCAAAAACTTTCGAACGCCATACCTTCCATATAACAAAAAATGCCTGACTTTCATCAGGCATTTTTTTTCAAATTATAATGCAATCAACTTGATTAATGACTTTGCTGCGACGGAGATTTTTTCCGCGGTGTATAAAAACATACATAAGGAAAAAATCTCCGAGCATGAAAGTTATTTAGCAAGTTGCCCAAGAAAAATTTGTCGGAGGCTATGCTACGCAAAAACTTTCGAGCGCGGTGTACCAAGAAAAGTACATAAGCGAGAAAATTTCAAGTATGATAGCCTCCTCACTAATTTTTAGGCGCATTTTTGGCTGCAGCAACCACCATGCTTAGCCCCGTCAACAGCCTTTTTCTGACCTTTGTGTTTAACGGCAGCTTGAGCGGCAGCCAAACGAGCAACCGGTACGCGGAACGGAGAGCAAGATACATAATCCAAACCTACTTCATCAAAGAATTCGATAGATTTCGGATCACCACCATGTTCACCGCAAACACCCAAGTGCAAATCAGGGTTGGTAGCGCGACCTTCAACAGAAGCGCGACGAACCAATTTGCCAACACCTTCAACATCGATAGATGCGAACGGATCAGCAACATAAACACCTTTAGCGCGATATTCATCGAGGATTGCACCGGTATCATCACGGCTCATACCCAAAGTGGTTTGAGTTAAGTCGTTAGTACCAAAACCGAAGAAGCCGGCAGTTTCAGCAATGTTTTCAGCTTGCAAAGCAGCACGCGGCAATTCAATCATGGTACCAACAAGGTAGTCAATCTTCTTGCCTTTTTCAGCGAATACTTTTTCAGCAGTTTCATCGATAGTGTGTTTAACAATATCCAACTCCTTCTTAGAACCAATCAAAGGAACTTCGATTTCAGGAATTACTTTAATACCTGCTTCTTGGCATTCCAAAGCGGCTTCAAGAATAGCGCGAGTTTGCATTTCGGCAATTTCAGGATATGTAACGGCCAAACGGCAACCACGGTGACCAAGCATCGGGTTAGCTTCGTGCAAAGCGTTAGAACGATTCTTAACTTGTTCCAAAGTCATGCCCATTTTGTTAGCCAATTCTTGCATTTCGGCATCAGTGTGCGGCAAGAATTCGTGCAAAGGCGGATCGAGCAAGCGGATGGTAACCGGCAAGCCGTTCATGATTTTGAACAAATCTTTGAAGTCTTGTTTTTGATAAGGCAACAAACGAGCCAAAGCGGCACGACGACCTTCTTCATTGTCGGACAAGATCATAGCGCGCATATCCGGAATACGGTCAGCATCAAAGAACATATGTTCGGTACGAGCCAAACCGATACCTTCAGCACCGAAATCGAGAGCTTGTTGAGCATCTTTCGGAGTTTCAGCATTAGCGCGAACTTTCAAAGTGCGGATTTCATCAACCCAGCTCATGAGTTTACCGAAGTTACCTGTCATTTCAACATTAACGGTCGGGATTTGACCTTCAATGATTTGACCTTTAGCACCGTCCAAAGATACCCAGTCGCCTTCTTTAATAACAACACCGGACTTGGTGGTCATTGTTTTCTTAGCATAGTCAATAGTGATATCGTTAGAACCGGATACGCAAGGAGTACCCATACCGCGAGCAACAACGGCTGCGTGAGAAGTCATACCGCCGCGAGCGGTGATAACACCTTGAGAAGCGTGCATACCGCCGATATCTTCAGGAGATGTTTCGTTACGGATAAGGATAACTTTTTCACCTTTGTTAGCCCAGTTTTCAGCGTCTTCAGCATTGAATACGGCGCGACCGACAGCAGCTCCCGGAGAAGCCGGCAAACCGGTAGCGATAACGTTTTTCTTAGCTTTCGGATCAAGCATCGGGTGCAACAATTGGTCTAATTGTTCGGCACCAACGCGCATAATAGCTTCTTCTTTATTGAGCAAGCCTTCTTCAACCATTTCAACAGCCATACGAACGGCAGCAGCAGCGGTACGTTTACCGTTACGGCATTGCAACATCCAGAGTTTACCGTGTTCAATGGTGAATTCCATATCTTGCATATCTTTGTAGTGATTTTCGAGGTTGTTTTTAGCGTCAACCAATTCTTGATACAAGTGAGGCCATTTTTCTTCCAAAGAGTTACCTTTGCCTTCGCTAGCCATCGGTTGCGGTGTACGGATACCGGCAACAACGTCTTCACCTTGAGCGTTGACGAGGTATTCACCGTAGTATCTGTTTTCACCGGTAGCCGGGTCACGAGAGAAGCAAACACCGGTAGCGCAGTCATCACCGGCATTACCGAATACCATGGTTTGAACGTTAACGGCAGTACCCCAGTCACCCGGAATGTTGTTCAATTTACGATAGGTGATAGCACGAGCAGACATCCAAGAACCGAAAACGGCACCGATACCTGCCCAGAGTTGATCCCAAGGATCTTGCGGAACGATTTTACCGGTTTTTTGACCGATTTCTTTATATTGATTAACGAGTTCCTTCAAATCTTCAGCGGTCAAATCAGTATCAGATTTATAACCTTTAGATTCCTTCATTTTCTCCAAAGCGCCTTCATAGAGTTCCAAATCGGCACCCAAAACCACATCAGAGAACATTTGCAAGAAACGACGATAGGAGTCGTAAGCAAATCTTTCAGAACCGCTGGCTTTAGCCAAAGCTTTAACGGTTTCATCATTAAGACCGAGGTTCAAAACTGTATCCATCATACCGGGCATGGAAACGCGAGCACCGGAACGAACGGAGAACAATAACGGGTTGTTGGCATCGGCAAATTTTTTGCCCATAATTTTTTCAACGCCTGCAACAGCTTCTCTGACTTGATCTTTAAGATCAGCCGGATAAGTGTTGTTATTTGCATAGTAGTAAGTGCAAACTTCGGTTGTAACGGTAAATCCCGGAGGTACAGGCAAGCCGACCTTGTTCATTTCAGCAAGGTTAGCACCTTTACCGCCAAGGAGGTTACGCATGCTGGCGTCGCCTTCGGCTTTGCCGTTTCCAAATGTATATACCCATTTAGTCATGTTATAATAAGCTCCTTAAGCTTGCTCTCTCATAGGACATGAGAAAGCCATAGGTTAAAACACAGCTTTAGGGAGCAGATTCGCCCCCAAAGCCAATTCATACTGGCTCAAAAATATAACAGTGATTCCGATTCTTGCAAGCAAAATATTGCAAAATAAGTATCTAAGCGACTCTTTATACACAAAAAAAAGCGAATCGGACAGATTCGCGACTCTCGCATTTTAAGCCGATTTCCGATTCCTTTGACAAAAAAACTTTGTAACAGTTTTGTTAAATTTTGCGGCAAAGAAAAGGTTTTGTATCTTTTTATTGTATTTTTAACCAATTCGTGCTATTATAATTTTGTCAAACGTCTTATTCTATTCTATTACATTGTCCGAGTAGTAG
>CALXZL010000017.1 GCA_944393215.1 uncultured Alphaproteobacteria bacterium | reverse complement strand
CCGTATTGCAATTATTCTAAAAAGAATAAGATATATCAAGAAAAAGGCTCCCGTCAGCAATGGCGGGAGTTTTTTTGTTTGCAATCAAAAGATAAATCGAGTATACTGTTTTGCGATAATCGACAAAAAAGGTGAGATATGGCAGAATACAAAGAATTAATTGCAAGAATAGATGATGCATTTAAAAATGATAAAAAACTGAAGATAAATGCCAGCGATATTGAGCATTTAAGCAATGAAGAGATACAAAAAATACAAGACCGGATAAACTCGCATAGTTTATTATATATCAACAGGGCAGAAGAGAAAAACATAATAGATGCAGAGTCCGCAGAAAATTTGCGCAAGATATATCGCAATTCTCCAAAGATTATAAAGATATTGGAGAATAAAATCTGCTATACGATTATGAATGAATATCGTTCGGATAAAGTAAAAAAGTTACAAGAATTAAACGAAGATATCGGACCGGAAGAAATTCATGCCATAGATTTATCTAACGGAAAAATTGAAGAAAATCCGCAAGGCTCAGAATATAAAAATATGCCGAAATACAAAGAGTATCAATCCAAGCATATCACGCCGTTCACCTCCATGCGCCTGACTTTTTATGATTTTCGCGATAATCCGATATATGTGATAATGCCGGGAATAAAAGATGTCAGACGCGCCATAGATAAGATTAAACTTCCGGTGTATGATAAGGAAGGAAAGATAGTCTCCCGAGGCGGAAAATATCATGAGCAATATCAAAAAGAACAAAAGAAAATCAGAGCCAAAATAGAAGCGCAAACCGCCGCAAAATATGAAAAAGACAGTGAGGAATATAAGAAAGAGTTAGAAGAGAGAGCTCAAGAGTTAGAAGAAAAATTATCGGCATGTCCGAAACCGTATCAAAGATTAAAAGATATGGTTCGGTTTACCGTATGCCGAAAATATTATCAAGATACGGAAGAAACCTTACAGTTGTTTAAAAAAGAAAATCAGTATGCCGTACAAGATTCTGAAATAAAAGACACTTTTCACGGAAATAAAAATAACAGTCAGGAATATGAGACCAAAAATTATCGTGAAAAGAGAGTATATTTAAATATGGAAGGAATAAAGGTAGAGGTTCAAATAAAAATCATTACCCTTTATGAAGGAGACTTTGATACACATGAGATCTATGCCGGAGAAGAAAATGAAGAAGGCAGAGATGATAATATCTTATTGATAAGCCAAGAAAATACACGTAAAAAAGGATTGCGTTTTTGGGAGGAAAATATCAACAGGTATCTGACCGAAGGAGATAAAAAGCTGGTCAAGATGAAGATACTTGAAAAGAGATTAGCCGCGCAACAACGAAACAAACAGTCCATCCGAAGGAATAATCTTCAGGTAATAGATAAAGCGTTTCGCATTGAAGATGCCAAAAGAGCTCATGGCAAAGATTATGATAATTACAGTTATAATAGCTCTAGCGGAAAAATATATCCGATTTACCAGACTTCTGCAAATTTTATAAGAGATAATTTTATGTATCGACCGTTTAAGTCTTATGATATGGAAAAGAATTTCAATGCCGAAAATGAAGAGCTGAAATCGATGGGTTTGGTAATTAATGAAGATCAACTGACAGATATGTCAAAAAGATATGCCGAATTTATTTTGCCGAAATATAACGGAAGAATATCGGGAAATGAAGTAGAATATTTTTCACAACCAGAACATCAAGAAGAGATAAGAGAATTATTTCAACGTTATGCATATAATGAACAGCCGCAGCCGGAAATTGTTCCGGACCAAGATGAAATTGAGATGTTGCAGGAACTGGAAAGAGAACCGCTTGATTCACAGAAATACAATAAAATACTTGCGAAAAAACAGAGATATTATCATAATAAAGAACAACTGAAAAATAGAATAAAAAATCAAGGTTTGTATGAAAGATAATATTTTTGGGGAAATAAATGAATAAAATATCCATAATGGTGCTGGGAATAAGTCTGGGTATTTCCACCGCAAATGCACAAGAAGCCGTTTTATCACTGACCGGAGATAGCATAGTAACAATAGAAAATTCGGAAGAAGGGACACCCAAAAAACAAGCAGACCAGTCTACTGAAACGGAAAGTGTGGATACAGACAAAGGTATATTTTCATTTCTTAATTTTTGGAAAAAAGATAATACGGTTTCCGTCACAGAAAGTACGCCCGGAGCTCCGAAAGAGACGCCTTTGGAAAAAATGACAAGAATGGCGGCAGAAGGAGATTTAAATACCCAGCTGACGTTAGGATATATGTATTTATATGGAGATTCTGCGTTACAAATAGAACAAGACTATGCTAAAGCATTTAAATATTATGAAATGGCAGCCAATCAAAATGATAATGTAGCTATCAATAATTTAGGAAGCTTATATTACAGCGGCATAGGCACTCCGAGAAATTTATTAAAAGCAACCCAAATGTTTTCTAAAGCAGCGGAATTAGGCAATACGGAATCTATGGTTAATTTGGGTTTTATCTACATATCGGGACAAGGAGAATTATATCGTCCGCAAGAAGCAATTATGCTGTTTGAAAAAGCATCGGAAGTCAAAAATCCGACAGCGGATTTTATGTTGGGTTATGCTTATTATAAAGGCTTTTTAGTAGATAAAGATTATATCAAAGCCTTTAACCTGATGAAAAGATCTGCCAACGCCGGCTATGATGAAGCCATGTATGTATTGTCGGAAATGTATATGAACGGCAGCGGAACACCGCAAAACTATGGAAATGGAGTTAAAGTTTTAGATTTGGCAGTAAAACAAGGCAACGTTCCGGCAATGATGCAGTTAGGATATATTTTGGCAAACGGAGAAAAATATACCAAAAACGTATATAAAGCCCATATATTATTTAACGTTGCATCGGTCTATGGTGCCGAAGGCGCAGCAGAGCGTAGAGATATCTTAAGAAAAGGTATGAAAATAGAAGAATTATTGCAAGCACAGGCAGCTGCGGAAGCTTATAAAGAGAAGCCAAGTGAATTAACTCAATATATTCGTCAAACATTTGGAAAAGATGTCAAACAATATATAGACAAAGGGTTATCCTCTCAGAAGAAAAAATCTAAATAAAAAATATATAAAAAAAGCTACCTACGAAGAGGTAGCTTTTTTTTCATCGAACTATGAGAGAATAAAGTTAGGCAGCTTTATTCATTTTATTTTCAGCAAACTTATTCATAGTTTCAATGATATAATCTTGAACGTCAGAATCCAAATACGGATGCATCGGGATAGAAAGGACGGTCTTAGAAAGTTGTTCACAAACCGGCAAACTGCGATTATTCCATTTTGCATAAGCGGTTTGAGTGTGAACCGGACGCGGATAATAAGCGCCGCAAGGAATACCGTTTTCCTTCAAATAAGCCATCAATTCATCTCTGTCATCACAGTTAATGGTGTAGAGAGCATAAGCAGATTGGCAGTTATCCAAAATGCGTTGCTTTTTGAAATAAGAACTGAGTTCATTATCATATCTTTTAGCTATTGCATAACGGTCTTTAAGTTCTTGTTCAAAAACTTTAAGTTTTTGCAACAAAACGGCAGCTTGGAAGGTGTTCATACGACCAGTCATGCCCAAGCGAACGTTATCGTAGTGGTCTTGCGGGCTCATACCGTGAACGCGGCAAGATTTAACCATTTCGTTTTCTTCGTTAGAGTTTGTGAAAACAGCACCGCCGTCACCGTAAGCAGCCAAAGGTTTGGTTGGATAGAAGGAAGTTGCCGTCATATCGGTAACATTACCGGTTTTTATACCTTTGTAAACGGAACCAAAACTTTGAGCCGCATCAGAAAGAACCTTCATGCCGTTATCATGGGCGATTTTAATGATTTCGTCATATTCGCAGGGAGAACCGAAGATATCAACCGGAATAACCACTTTCGGAGTGAGTTTGCCTTCTTTTTTAACTTCATTAATGGCGCGCTGCAAATCAGCCGGATCCATGGTGTAAGTATCAGGCTTAGAATCAACAAATACCGGAGTAGCTCCGACAATAGCGGCACATTCGGCAGAAGCAACGAAAGTGAAGGAAGAAACAAAAACGGCATCACCTTCTTTAACATCCCAAGCCATAAGAGCCAAGGTAAGAGCATCAGTACCGGAACCGCAGGTAGAGCAATATTTTGCGCCGCAGAAGTTAGCTAATTTTTCATCCAACTCTTTAGTTTCGGGACCTTGAGCATATCCGCCGTGATTTAAGATGGTTTGGAAGGCATCTAAGAAATTTTGTTGTCCGATAATTTTTTGAGATGCTTGAACGTCAAACAAATTAATCGGTTTATTAGGTTTATTAGTCATCATAAAATCCTTTACTGTTATTTTAACTGATTCGGATAGTAAGTTATTTTTTTGATCAATGCAAAACACAAAAGATTACATCAATGTAACAAATCAGAGCGCCATGGCAAAAGAGATGAGATTTTTTCCGTCAAAGCGGTGTAGGTAAAAGCCTACCGGTCGCGAAGGATTCTTCAATTCGGGGAGAGGAGAAAAATCAAGATGAGCTTGCCAATTTGCACTAAAGGAAGCAATAACGGGAACAGTACCGATATGAGAAATAAGAGAATTATGAAGATGACCGCAAGCCACAAGTTTTATTTTATTTTGGTAGCGATGGATAATTTGATTGAAAGTCTGATACCAAGGGGCAGAATTTTGTTTATCAAAGAAAAACAATCCGGCATTAAGTGTAAATTGATGAATCATAATAATAATGGGTTTATCAGTATTTTCAAGTTCGCGAATTAAAAACTCAAATTGGGAGTTAGAAATTTCTCCGCCGGGAACATTGGCTTTGAAAGAGTCTAAGGTGATGATTTTTAACGGAAAATCATCACAAATATAATCAAGTTTATTCGGCAGAAGCGGCTTGGGATGATGCGGGCAGAAGCGGGCAAGCGCGGAAATAAGCGCCTCGGAAACATCATGATTTCCGGTTGCACACAAGTAGGGCATATTTAAAGTATCAAGCATTTGAAAAACAGGCTGATAATCATGAAAATCACGATTGATAATGTCCCCGGAAACCAGCAGTAAATCTCCGCTGTTTTTGTAAGAATTAATACAATTCAAAATGTTTGATAAGTTTGCAATTCCGCGTGGATCGTCAGAATTAAAATGCAGGTCGGAAATGTGAAAAATGTTCAAAAGCGTTCTCCCGTATAAGAAATGAAAACATACTGATTGTATCCAAAATTATATTGATTTCAAATAATTTGATGTTATATTGATAAAGAATTTTGATTTAATCGATTAAGGTCAAGAAGAAATGAAAAAAACAGCACTGTTTTCCATGGCATCTGCCGCCGTATTATTAGTGGCATCCTGTGCTTCGGCAACCAATTTAGATCAGTATGATCCTGATGATCCGTACGAAGGTTTTAATCGCGCAATGTTTGAATTTAACATGACGCTTGATAAATATATTTTAAAGCCGGTTGCAAAAGGGTACAGAGCCATAACCTCTGAAGATGTAAGAGAGAGAGTTCGCAGTGCTTTCAATAATATAAAAGAGCCAATTTCAGCTGTAAACCAAATTTTGCAAGGAGAGATAAAACGCTCCGGTGTAAGTGTGAGCCGTTTTGTTATCAACTCAACATTAGGTTTGGGCGGAACATTTGATGTCGCCAGTGGCTGGGGCTTAGAGCGCCATCCGGACGGATTTGAAGAAACTTTGGCAAAATGGTGTGTCCCTTCAGGAAACTATTTGGTTTTACCGTTTATCGGTTCAACCACTCCGCGAGCCTTTGCCGGAGAAATAGTTGATTCATTTACATCACCGGTATATTGGCTGACAGAAGATTACGAAGATGGTATATATGCATATAGTGCTTATGTTGCCGCAAAGACGATCGTCAATCGAGAAGCCGTACTTGATTTAAGTGATGATTTGCAACGCAATTCAGTTGATTTTTACACAACAATGAAGTCGGCATATATGCAAAATAAGAGCAAATTGAATTCTTGTTCAAATGAAAGTCAAGCTTCTTATGATTTTGATTTTGAAATTGAAGAAGAAGTTGATGAAATGGAATTTTAAGGAGTCTGATTAATGAAAAAAAATATTTTTGCAATATTTTTAGGTTTGGCTATGTTCGTTTCAACCGGAGCCAGAGCTGATATCAATGTGGAAAAAGCCGATGCATTTGTTCGTGAAGTGACCAGCAATGGTATAGAAGAAATAATCAATGCCAATGTTTCTCAAAAAGTAAAAGATGAAAGGTTTGAAAAACTGTTCAACCAAGCCTTAGATTTAGACTTTATCGGACAATTTGTTTTGGGAAGATATTGGCGCACGGCAACACCGCAAGAACGAAAAGATTTTATCCAAGTATACAGAGAATTAAATGTCAAAACATGGTCGGCAAGATTTGATGAATTTAAAGGAAAATCTTTTGTATTCACGGGTTCTACGCCCTCCACAAGCAAAAATCAAATTTTTATCAATTCGACTGTCGCCATGGGTGAAGGAGAGCCTGCAAAAGTAGTATGGCGCGTAAAACAAAATGGCGATAATTTTAAGATTGTCGATATTATCATTGAAAATGTAAGCTTGGCAATTACGGCACGTAATGAGTATACGGCATTTATAAAAAACCATCAAGGCAGTGTTGCCGCTTTGATTAAGGACTTACGTCAAAAAGTAAATGCTCCCGTTGCTTCGAAAAAAGCTGCATAGAAAAAAGAGAAAAATAAAAAAAGCTCCGCAAGCGGAGCTTTTTTGTAGGAAGAAGAGAAGAAAAAAAGCAGTTCATCGGAACTGCTTTTTTTGTGTCAATAGCAGTTAAGCCTTGTGCTTAGAATTCATGTATTTTTCAAGCCAGTGAATATTATACTGTCCGTCAATAAAATCGGCTTGAGAAATAATTTCTTGATGCAGGGGGATAGTTGTTTTAACCCCTTCAATTACAAATTCTTCCAAAGCACGACGCAAACGCATCAAAGCGGCATTGCGTGTTTTTCCATGAACAATAAGTTTGGCAATCATACTGTCATAGAAGGGCGGAATTCTGTATCCGGAATAGATTTCGGAGTCAACGCGAACACCTAAACCACCGGGAGCATGCCACTCGGTAATTTTACCGGGCCAAGGAGCAAAAGTTTCGGGATCCTCAGCATTGATACGGCACTCAATAGCATGTCCACTGAACTGGACATCTTTTTGTGTATAACCCAGTTGAGCCCCGCTTGCGATTCTGATTTGTTCTTTAACAATATCAATACCGCTGATAGCCTCGGTAATCGGGTGTTCAACTTGCAAACGCGTATTCATTTCCAAGAAATAGAATTTGCCGTCTTCATATAAAAACTCCATGGTTCCGGCATTGTTATAACCCAATACTTCGGCAGCATGACGGGCAATTTCGCCGATTTCTTCACGTTGTTTTTGGTTCAACGCCGGAGAAGGAGTCTCTTCAATCACTTTTTGGTGATTACGCTGAATTGAGCAATCACGTTCACCGAGGTGAACAACATGTCCGTAATTATCAGCCAAGACCTGCATTTCAATATGGCGAGGTTTTTGCAAATATTTTTCCATATAGACCACGTCACTGGTAAAAGCATTTTTAGCTTCAGCCTTAGCCATGGTATAAGCTTCCTTCATTTCCTCGTCATTAAAAGCAGTTTTCATACCTTTACCGCCGCCGCCGTCTTTGGCTTTAACAATAACAGGGTAGCCGATTTTATGAGCCCACTCGATAGCATGTTCGACGCTTTCGAGAGCAGGGGAACCGGGGACAACGGGAAGACCGGCTTTAATAGAGGCTTCACGAGCGGTAATTTTATCACCCATCATACGCATAATTTCCGGTCTGGGACCAATAAAAGTAATACCATGTTCTTCAACCATTTCGGCAAAATCGGCACTTTCAGAAAGAAAACCGAAGCCCGGGTGTATGGCATCGGCGCCGGTAATATGAGCCGCGCTTATGATTGCCGACATATTCAAATAAGAGTCTGTAGAACGAGCCGGACCGATACAAACGGCTTCGTCAGCCAAACGGACGTGCATAGCATCGGCATCGGCTTCGGAGTGAACGGCAACGGTACGAATACCCATTTCACGACAAGCACGATGTATACGTAAGGCAACTTCACCGCGGTTAGCAATTAAAACTTTTTCAAACATATTAACATCCTTAAAGTTGGCGGAAAAAAATTATTCAATAATAACCAGAGGTTCGCCATATTCGACCGGATCTCCGGTAGCCACAAGGATATTAGTAACTTTACCGGCTTTATGAGCCTTAACGGGGTTAAAAGTTTTCATGGCTTCAATCAAGCAAACGGTATCGCCTTCAGCAACGGAGTCACCGACTTTAACATAGTTCGGAGAGTTAGGATCGGCAGAAAGATAAACCACGCCGACCATCGGAGATTTAACGGCACCGGGATGTTTAGAAAAATCTTGATCAGAAGGGGCAGAAGCCGGAGTATCAGCGGCAGGAGCCGGAGCGGCAGCTACGGGAGCAGCAACGGGCAGAGGTTGCGGAACGGGAGCAGCAACGGGCAGAGGTTGCGGAACGGGAGCAAAAGCCGGAGCCGGCAAAACATTTTGTTCACGTGTTAAGCAAATTCTGCAAGTTTCATCTTCATATTCGAGTTCGGTTAAATTACTTTTATCAAGAATTTCAGCCAATTTGCTGATAACTTTAGTATCCAATGGATTAGCCATTTTATATTTCTCTCTAATGTTAAAACAAAAAAATTCAAGAAGATTCATACTCTGAATTTATGAAAAATACAACAAAAATAATCAAAAAAAGGCAAAAACGAGCAAAAAAGCGGCAAAAAAATGCAAAAATTAATAAAAAATGTGCATATCTTTAAAGGGCTATTAAAATGGGTTGTTTTGCAAAAAATAATACAACCAAAAGAAAAGTTGTGTTTTTGGCATGTTTTTTGCATATAATTTGGAAAAAGAAAAGAGGAGATGAAAACATGGCATTAAGTATTTTTACCCCGTCAGTCACAGGTATGGATTCCCAATCGCATGCTTTGGAAACGGTCAGCACAAATATTGCCAATGTCAATACGGTAGGCTATAAAGCCACGGAAACCATGTTTTATACATTGTTGGGATCAGCGCCTGTAGTAAAAGGAAATACCTCAAGCGGTCTGCCGTCTTCTAATGTAGATACAACCGGTGTCGGTTATTATGACAGAAATTTAATCACATCGCAAGGTCAGGTTGTGGCTTCAAACAACAATTTTGATGTGGCAATAAATGGCAATACCAATGCCTTTTTTACGGTAAGAGATAGCTATTCTGACGATGTGTACTATACTCGAGCCGGAAATTTTCGCATACAGCTTTCCGGAGGAGTCCCATATTTAGTCGCAAATAATGGAATGCGCGTACAGGGATTCGCTGCCGGAGAAGATGGCAGTTTTGGATCTGCATTAGGAGACATTGTCCTAAATTATCTTGAAGAAATTCCCGCCACGCCGACGACGGAAGTTCAAATCGGGGCTAATGTTCCGGCAGACGGGGTTGACAGTAGCAGTTATGGAATTATGGTTTATGGTCCGAACAACAATGGCGCCAACGTCAGTATGGTGTTCAGCAAAGTAGAAGGACAAAACAATACATGGAATATCAGCTTTGAGATGGAAGGTGGCACGGTTACGAGTGCTGCTCCGATAGAGGCTCTGTTTTCCAATGACGGAAAATTACTAAGTCCGACCAATTTTGACATTACGGTAACTTGGGCAGACGGGAGCAGCAATACGGTAAACATGAATATAGAAAATATGACACAATATGCCGGCAGTAGCGGAATCACCAATATCAAACAAGATGGTAAAGAGGGAGGTGTTTTCAAATCTGCCTCCATTGGAGAAGAAGGGGTTATTTCTGCATTATATAGTAATGGTCAGACAATAAATCTAGCCAAAATAGCATTGAGTAGTTTTGCCGCACCGGACAATTTGACACCGATTTCAGGAACGTTATTTGAAGCTAACGGAGCAAGCGGCAATGCCGTATTAATCGAAGACGGCGGGAACTATTTAGAGCCGCAAGCCCTGGAACAATCAACCGCAAATGTTGAAAAAGAATTTAGCAAAATGATTGTTATTCAAAGAGCTTATGGAATGAATTCCGGAGCTTTTACGGTAGCCGATGAAATGCTGCAAGTTATCCGAGATTTGAAATCATAAAAACAGAAAAAAATCCCTTCACAAGAAGGGATTTTCTTTATTCTTCTTCAATAGCGTATCGAACTGAAACTTTAACACGAGTAATACGCATATTGTTAACACCCAAAACTTCATAAGTACAATAAAAGTCTTCGGCTTTATCTCCAACATTAGGAACACGACCAAGCAATCCGAAGACATAACCTCCGATAGTGCTTTCTTCATATTCGGGTGTCGGCAGGCTCATATCGACATAAGCATCTTCAATAAGGTATGTTCCGTCAAATTCAAAGACACCATCTTTGATTTTTTTCATGGGAACTTCTTCTTCATCATGTTCATCTTGAATTTCGCCGACGAGTTCTTCCAAAATGTCTTCCATCGAGAGAAGCCCTGCAGTTCCGCCATATTCATCCACAACAACCGCCATATGGATTCTTTTGCTCATCATTTCATGCAAGATATCAGAGATAGATTTGTTTTCGGGAACAAAAAGAACTTTACGAGCAAGTTTTTTCAAAACATATTGTTCTCCGTTTTGCGGGTTGTATTCAATCATATCGCGAATGTGAATCATACCCAAGATATGATCTTTATCCTTATCGCAAAGAGGAAAACGAGTGTGATTATTATTTTTGACAAATTCAAAAGCTTCGGAGAAAGTTTGACCTTTATAAAGACATTTTATGTCTTGACGAGGAATCATAATTTCATGAGCTAAAATTTCAGAAAAATCAATAGCATTTTGAATAATTCCGCGTTCAGTATCATCAATCACGCCACCTTTTTGAGAAGCATCAATAATAAGTTTAATCTCTTCTTCAGAGTGCGCATCATCATTTTCATTAGAAACTTGAGTTCCCATGAGATGCAAAATTCCGTTTGTTACATGATCAAAAACCCAAATAAACGGAGCAAAAATCTGGTTAAAAATATAAAGAGGTTTTGCAATTCTCAAGACATAGCGTTCTGTATCTTGAATTGCCAAAGATTTAGGAACAAGCTCGCCCAAAACCACGTGCAAAAGTGTAATAAAAGCAAAAGCGACACCGAAACTAACGGAGTGTAATAAAATTTTCTTATCACCGAAAAAGTCAGCAAACATATCTTCCAAGAGATGAGATACGGCAGGTTCCCCGATCCAACCTAAGCCCAGGGAAGCAAGAGTAATACCGAGCTGAATTGCACTCAAAAAGGTATTAAGTCTGGCATTAATTTTGAGAGCAGTTTTAGCGCGTTTGTCCCCCGAATGAGCTAATTCTTCAAGCTTAGTGCGGCGAATTTTAACAATTGCAAATTCAGAGACAACAAAAAAAGCATTGGCGAAAACCAGAAAGAAAACAAAAAATAAATAAACTAAATCTTTAAATACGGAATCCATAACTTTTTAATCAAAAACCTCATAAATGTTACAATAACAAAAATATTTAATCGAAAAAATATTAACATGTAATTAAAAAAAAAGACGCAAACAACATATAACTATAAGTTTTTATTGTCAAATTATAAAAAAAGCTATAAAACAGTCATAAACCAATTAAAATAGATATATTATCGCAATGATTTGTGTCGCAATGATTTGTGTCGCTTTTGTTGGTGCATTATATGCCACCATCAATGTTTCACCGAACAAATACAAAAGTAGAGAAGCGTTGATAACAAATCCGATTTTAGGAGTGTTGATTATTTTTTGGTCATGAGTTAATTGCATAAGTGTTTGTTAAAAAAATTTTTGCGGAATATTTATATTTTTTTATCCAGCTAAAAGTGGTGTTATTAACATGGTTCTAAACATTTAATTTTCTTTATTTATAACAACTAAAACGATATGTTATTTTATGTATAAATATTTTTTTAGAAATTTTACTTGAAATTCAGATATTTCTTTTGTATGGTGATTGCGAGCGGAAATTCTGCTTAGGGCGTCGAAAACCCTTTATAAGCTTAGTCATGTGCACATGACTTTAAAACTTGTGCCGACTTCTGATTCTTCTGGACGGATGTCGGTGAATAAGGCTCAGCCAAATAAGCCGAGCCGTTTAAGCTTATACGGTTTTCGAACATCCGCCCGCCTTTGATAAGCGGGTTTTTCTTTAAACTAGTATAAGTAAGGATGTTAAATCGTGAAAAATAAACTTTTAATAACAACTGCTTTAGTTGCTGCTTTTTCAGTAACAAATGCTTTGGCTGCAGAAAGAATGGTGATTTCCGGCAGTGAAGAACCTGTTTCAGGAACTTTCGAAAATCTAACTGCTGACGGTGAAAATGGCGGAGCCATTTACAACAGTAAAGGAACGGTTGCTTCCATTGACGGAACATTCAATTCCAATTCAGCAAAAGACGGCGGCGCAATTTATAACGGAAATAATGGTGTAATCACTTCTTTAACCGGAACATTTATCGGTAATACGGCCTCTAACCGCGGCGGTGCTATCTATAATTCCGGTTCCAGCACAATTGATAAAATTTCCGGCACCTTTAGCGGCAACTCTGCCGACAAAGGTGGTGCAATTTCCAACGCCGGCACAACAACGGGAAAAACAATTACAATTTCAGATTCTACTTTCACCGGAAATACTGCTAAAACAGACGGTGGTGCAATTCACAACATGGCCAGCGCTCAAATCAAGTTTACCGGTAACAATGTATTTTCAGGAAACACCAATGCTTCCGGTCTGAATGATATTTACAATAACGGAAATGTTGAAGTTAATGGTCATTTGACCCTTGATGGTGGGATTTCCGGTACGGGGACAACAACATTTGCAGAAGGTTCTCAATTAACGGTCAATGCCGGCACAACAAGCATTACCAATAATGTCATTAATAATGGTGCCAGCATGGACATGATTTTTGCCAATGGTTTTACCGGTCAAGAAGGTTACCAATTGGTTAAAGGAACTTTGGACAACGAATTTACTATTTTAAATGCAGATAACGGTTTATTTACAATTGAAACAACAGATACCAACGGTACTTATAACGTTGTAAAAAAAGCAAGCGATGAAATTGCTGCTTCTTCCGGTGCAAATTCTAACCAAGCATCTACAATTTCTGCTGTTACCAGCGGTACAACCGGCAACGCAACATTTGATGCCGCCGCAAACAGCATTAATGATTTGATGCAATCTTCTGATAAAAATGATGTTAAAGCTGCTACCGATGCTGCAACAGCTTTGGCTCCTGAAACAGCTCCGATGGTTCAACATACACAAACACAAACCGCTAACCAAGTATTTGGTGCTGTCGGCACACGTTTGACCGGTGGCTCAATTTCTACCGGCGGAGAAGGTATGTCATCCGGTGATAATATTTTTGAACGTGCTTCTTTGTGGGTTCAAGGTTTGTTCAACAAATCTAAGTTAGATGATACCGCAAGCGCTAAAGGTTTTGATGCCGATTCAAACGGTATTGCTATGGGTGCAGAAAAACACATCAATGACAATACTAAAGTTGGTTTGGGTTATGCTTATACCAAAACAGATATTGACGGCTTTATGCGTTCTACCGATGTTGATACGCATACCGCATTTGTTTATGGTGAATATAAACCGAGCAACTGGTATGTTAATGCCATTGCTTCTTATGGTTGGTCTGATTATTCCGAAGATAAAAATGTTTTGGGCGTTGGTGTAAAATCTGACTACGATGCAGAAACATTTGGTTTGCAAGCTATGACCGGTTATGACATGCAAATGAAAAACTTTGGTTTAACTCCTGAAGTTGGCTTGCGCTATGTTCACATCAGTCAAGATGGTTACACAGATTCTGCCGGACAAAAAGTTTCCAGTTCTGATTCTGATATCTTGACCGGTGTAATCGGTGCCAAAATCAGCAAAAACTTTGCTTTGGAAAATGGGATGAACCTCAAACCGGAAGCAAGAATTGCCGCTACTTATGACTTGATGAACGATGACACAAGTTCTGTTGTTACCTTGGCAAACGGTTCTGCTTATGCTGTTGAAGGCGATGCTTTGGATCGTTTCGGTATGGAATTTGGTGCCGGCTTAACCGCAGAAGTCAACGACAATGTTGAACTCTCTCTCGGTTATGAAGGAAAATTCCGTCAAGATTATCAAGATCATACTGGATTGTTGAATGCTAAATATAATTTTTAGTATTCTAAAACTCCTGTAGTGATAAAGTTTCCTTTGTAATAAAAGTGTCCTAAAAAATTTTTAGGGCACTTTTTTGTTACAAGAGTTTCATCATGGCTAAATGATCCCATATTTTATCTAGATAAAAAAGAATATATTGATTTAGCGCAAAAAAGTCAGGAAGATTATAGCAACAAAATCATGAAATATATTCTATATCCGTCAAAAGACAGTGATGAAATTTGTAAATATGTTGTGTCTAGGTATAATCAAAAGATAATATCTTTTGAAGGAAATAAAAATGCAACGCATTATTCGATATTTGATAAGAATATATCTGTTTATGATTGGCTCTCTGCTATAATAAATTCATCAATTATCATCACAGATTCTTTTCATTGTGCTGCTTTTGCCTTGGTCTTTAATAAAAAGTTTATCTGCCTGAAAAACAATCACGCACAAGTTCGATTTACATCCTTATTCAAGAAACTTGGTATAAATATAAAAATAGTAGAAAAAGTGAGTGATATTGATATCAATAAAGAAAATTATGATATTAATAAAGTTAATGCAAAATTAGAAAAAATAAGAGAAACTGCCGTTAACAAAATTTGGCAAATAATGAAGGAAAATGTGAAGATTAAAACACATCAAAACATCATAAAGCAAAAGCTAATTATAATGTTCTTGAAAGGAATATTATCAAAAATTTGTTCTATACAAAAAATACGAAAAAATAATACCAAAAGAAAAATTCTTAATATTTTAGGAATCAAAATCAAACTTCCGCAAAAAAAATGTAAAGTCTAAGTATAACAGAGTAAATTATTAATAAACAATCTCAAAAAGAAAAGGTGTTTGGGCATGGGCTTGGTCTTGCTTTATATTCATAAGCTCAACAACTACACATGAGCTTATCGCCAAGCTAAAAATTGTCGAACCACTCAACAAAAAACGATACCAACAAACAATTCATCGAATTTTTTACTTTCGCCAACGCCTCCGCAATTAAATCGGGAGTTCAATTTTGATGAGTTTTAAAACAAAAAAAGTTCCTAAACGGAACTTTTTGTGGAAATGGTGCTCGGGGACGGGATCGAACCGCCGACACGAGGATTTTCAGTTTTATGTTCAAAAAATAGCAAAAAGTAAATTTTGTTATTAATTTGTTGAAAATAATAAATAAAATATAAATATGATGTTCTATAAAGTTAATCAAAAATCGTTTAATTTATGCATTTTTTTAAACATAATTACACTAAAATTACACAAGAAATAGCCTCAAGAACAATAGAGAATATTTAAGATAGTTTTATGTTTGACAGTCCTTTTTTATCAGTATAAATTAGCAACAAGACAATTAATAGAGGAATTATAAATGAATCAAAGCACCGCAATTAAATTATTCCAAGACCATAATATCCGTGTCATTTGGAATGATGAGAAAGAAAAATACTATTTTTCTATCGTTGATGTCGTAGCGGTTTTAACCGACTCTGACTACCAAACTGCACGCAATTATTGGAAAGTGTTAAAACACAGGCTTTTGCAAGAAGGAGCAACTGAGTCGGTTACAAATTGTAACCAACTGAAAATGAAAGCTGCCGATGGTAAATATTATAAAACCGATGTCGCAGATACAGAAGAACTGTTGCGTATTATTCAAAGTGTTCCCTCACCAAAAGCGGAGCCATTTAAGTTATGGTTAGCAAAAGTTGGTCGCGAACGGCTTGATGAATTGGCTGACCCTGAAATTACAATCAATCGGGCTTTGCAAACTTATCTTGACAAAGGCTATTCGGAAAACTGGGTAAATCAGCGTCTGAAAACGATAGAGGTGCGTAAGGAACTGACTAATGAATGGGAGCGTGTCGGCATCAAAAAAGGGCTTGAATTTGCAATTTTGACTGATGAAATAACCAAAGCTTGGGCTGATATGACAACCAAGGAGTACAAAAAATTCAAAGACCTTAAAAAAGAAAATTTGCGTGATAATATGACAAACGTTGAGCTTGTACTAAATATGTTGGCTGAGGTTTCCACAACGGAATTTTCTAAAGAACGCAATCCAGAAACTTTTGAGGAAAGTAAGGTGATTGCAAGAAAAGGTGGCGAAGTTGCAAAAAGCGCACGACAAAACATTGAAAAACAGCTTGGTCATAAAGTTGTTACATCTAAAAATGCAAAAAATATTAAAGAAATTGAAAATCAAAAATAATAATTATCGATAATATCATTTCCCGTTGTTTTCCTGCGTTTTGAGTGTGGAAATTGGTTTTTGACGATGAATTATCGTAAAACAACCGAATACGTATTGGCTGACAAGGAAAACGCGCAAATCGCAATTTATATACATCGCGTCGCAAAATTAATGCAACGACATTAGCAACGCAAGAAAATGCGAAAATTTTTCGTATAACGATATAATTTTAATTGCATATTAATCCATAGATTATAATATAAAATCAGTTATGGGGACTTCTCCATAATTAGTACCTTGAGTGGTACGGAGCTTTCATCGGCTCTTATATGCTTCGGTGTTAGGATATAACATCGTTATATTGTTGGCTACTCATCATAGCCGACGGTAAATATATCCCCGATTCATAGCAATATGGTCGGGGAGCTTTTAACGAATGTTCAAGAACCATATTACTATCTCTGAAAAAATATGGCTCTAAAGGTTAAGAGAATCATTTAAGCATATATGATTGATGAACTCTCCGACCACCTTAAACAGGTGGTTTTCTTTTAATTGCAATTAAAGAAGAAGGAAGTTTAATCATATGAAAAATAGACTTTTATTTTCAACCGCGTTAGTCGCAGTTCTCAGCGCAACCAATGTTTATGCCCAAGCCTGGGTGGGAGACCCAGATAAGGATTTTGTGATAAATGATGAACAAACCCTTTCCGATAAAGAATTACATTATTACAAAACAATCCAAGTCGGAAAAGACGGCACCTTAAATATTTCTAATTCAAATATTAAAACTACAGTAAAAGATGCAGCCAATAATGATATTGTAATAAACGGAAAATTAAATCTTTCAAACGGGAGTGTTCTGGAATCCGGTAATGATGATGATTCAATGCCGAATAATTCTAATATGCTCATTGAAAATGCTACCATTGATATGCAAGATTCTGATTTAGAAGCAAATGGAAATATTATAATAAAAGATACTAATTTAACTTCCAGTAACAAAGTTCCTGAGAGTGCCGGAATCTGGGCTGATGGAGATATAACTTTAGAAGGCGGTAATACTACTCTAACTAATTCATATCTTGCATCAGGCGGTAATATAACTATTCAAAGTGGAAGCATTAACGGCACAGCTTCTAGTGATATTCTTTTATCATCTGACGGGAAAAATAAACATAAGTTAGATATCAATGGCGGGGATATTATTTTGTCCGGTTATTCAGGAATTCATTCTGAAGGTCTTGAAGGACAATACAATACGCTTGCTGCTGATATAAACATCAATGGTGGTGATATTACCGTAAATGACGGTGGCGAAATTACTTTGACAGGAAATGGTAATATGAATATCGCAAATAATGCTAATATTACCATGGATTATTCTGATGTAACCCCGGATAATGCTCATGATGGTGGTATCTTGCATGAAGGTCAAAGCGGCGATATTAATATTTCTGGCGGCACAATCAATTTAACCGGTGAAGTTGCAAAGATTGAACGAGGTGGTTATGATGGTGACTGGTATTATGATTCGGAAACCGGTGAAACCTTGGGTGAAAACGATGGTCAAGGTACAGCTCCGGAAGGTGCCGATAAGGATAATTACCATGTTTCTACAGGAGATATTAACATTTCCGGTGGAGAAATTGCTCTTAATGATGGAGCTAGAATCTCAACAACATATAAAAATACCGGAGATATTAACATTAGCGGGGGTAAAATTACTTTAAATAACTCCAATATTGAGAATAATGCTGCACAACCATTGTCCAAAAATGCAATTAATGTTACCGGTGGTCATATTGTAATGAATGGAACTTCTCAAATCCTTGGAGGAGCTAAACCCGATGATGCAGATCCAATGCAAGATCCGTATATTGATATTAATATACGTGGCGGTGTTATTGATATGAATGATTCTGCTAAAATTGCATTACGTTCGGCTTCAGGAGGAAGTATTAATATAACGGGAGGTACTGTTAATGTTAATGGTGATAACCAAATTGTCGATGGAGTTAATTTAAGTAATGCTGTCATTAATATTGCTGACGGAGCAAAGCTTTCTACGTTAGATTACCTTGGAGAAGATGATAGTTTGTCTCGCAGTGTGATTAATTTGGGACAAAATGGAAGCCTTAATATTTCCGGTGCTTTAGATTCAAATGTTGATGGAAATGGTTTTATTAACTTTAATAATAACAGCGCTAAAATCACCGGTAATGTCAATATGACCGAAGGCGGTGTGATGAATGTTGGTTTGAATAATGCCGTTATTGAAGGTGATGCCACATTTAATTCCGGATCTACTTTGAAGTTGGAAATTGCCGATAGCGGTAATGGTTCTTTGCAAGCAAACTCCATTATCGGTAACGAAGGCTCTAAATTGGCTTTGAATATCACCAAACAAATGGAAATTAATCAAAGTGAGAGTTTTGAGCTCTTAAAAGGAGAAGTAACGGATAATTTTACAAAAGAAATTTCTAATAACCGTTATAAAGTCACTTCAGAAGATGGTAAAAATTTCAAAGTAACATATGAAAATAGCGCTTCTGATGTGGTTAATGATGCCGGCGGTACATCAAGTAATGCTTCTACGGCTGAAGCTTGGGATGGTATGAAAAACAATACATCAGCCAGTGCTACGGCTCAAGATATTGCTTCAAAATTAAATGACTTGTCTCAAAATGACAGCAAAGCTTATGTGGATGCATTGACTGCGGTTGCGCCGGAAGTTGCACCGATGGTTCAAAAAACACAAAGCGAAACGGCTAACCAAGTGTTTGGTGCTGTTAGCACACGTTTGACTGGTGGTTCCGTTTCAACCGGTGGTGAAGGTATGTCTTCCGGTGATAATATTTTTGAACGTGCAGCCATGTGGGTTCAAGGCTTGTTTAATAAATCTAAACTTGATGACACTTCAAAAGCTTATGGTTTTGATGCTGATAGTTCAGGTGTTGCTATGGGTGCTGAAAAATATGTTACCGAAGACACCAAAATCGGTTTGGGTTATGCTTATACCAATACCGATATTGACGGCTTTATGAGAAGCACCGATGTTGACACGCATACAGCCTTTGTTTATGGCGAATATAAACCCAGCAACTGGTATGTGAACGGTATTGCATCTTATGGTTGGTCTGATTATTCCGAAGACAAGAACGTATCCGGTGTTGGGGTAAAGGCTGACTATGATGCAGAAACCTTTGGTTTGCAAGCCATGACTGGTTATGATATGCAACTCAAACACTTCGGTTTAACTCCTGAGGTTGGTTTGCGTTATGTTCACATCAGCCAAGACGGCTATACAGATTCAGCCGACCAAAAGGTATCAAGCAGTGATTCCGATATCTTAACCGGTGTTATCGGTGCTAAAGTCAGCAAGACTTGGACACTTGAAAACGGTATGAACATTAAACCGGAAGCCAGAATTGCAGCCACTTATGATTTGATGAACGATGACGTTAATTCTGTTGTAACTTTGGCTAATGGTTCTGCTTATGCGGTAGAAGGTGATGCATTAGACCGTTTCGGTATGGAATTTGGCGCCGGCGTAACCGCAGAAGTCAACGATAATGTTGAATTTGCATTGGGTTATGAAGGTAAATTCCGTGAAGATTACCAAGACCACACCGGTTTGGTTAACTTAAAATATAAATTTTAAGGCTTAACAACTAGTACGAAGATACCCTGTAACTGTTTGGTCGCAGGGTATTTTCTTTTTTTTAACAATCTTGTGCAAATAATGAACTATGAGATATGGTTTTTATAAAATTTTAGTTGCGATTTTTTTGTTGAGCGGATGCCAAAGTATTTCCGTTCCTCCGTCGTATGAATATAAAGAAATTGCAACAAGGGATTTCACAATTGCAAGTTGGCAAAAAATCACGGAGCCTAATGGGGTATATAAAATATACATAGAAGGGGACGGCTATGCATTTAATGCACACGGACGCCCCACACAAGACCCGACACCCAAAGGAGTGTTGGTTCGTGAATTGGCTTTTGGGGATAGTAGCCCGAATGTGATTTATCTTGCAAGGCCTTGTCAGTATGTCAAAAGCCCGATTTGTTCTCAAAGACATTGGACAACGGCGCGTTTTGCGCATGAGGTCGTTAATGCAGAATATGAGGCTATCAAACAAATTGCGGGGGCGCATCCGGTGATTTTAATCGGGTTTTCCGGTGGTGCGCAAATTGCAGGCTTAGTGGCTTCGACCAAAAATGGTTTGAATATCAAAAAAATCATCACCATTGCAGGAAATCTCGACCATTTAGCGTGGACACAATATCATAATTTACCTCCACTTAATGAATCAATGAACTTGGCTGATTATCGTCATCAATTTGCAGAACTTCCGCAGATTCACTATGTCGGAACAAAAGATAAAGTCATCCCTCCGGTACTGGTGGAACAGTTTGTCGGAAATGAAGATTTGATAATTAAGGTTAAAAACGCAAGCCACAATTCCGGTTGGGAAGAGATTTATCAAAAAGTATGGTTTGAAAAATAATGCATTTCCCCCGCATTTTTCTGACCAATCAATGCACAAATCGCAATTTATATACAACGCGTCGCAAAATTAATGCGATGACTTCAGGAATGAAGGAAAATATGGAAAAAA
Source organism: uncultured Alphaproteobacteria bacterium (assembly GCA_944393215.1). Classification (GTDB taxonomy): domain Bacteria; phylum Pseudomonadota; class Alphaproteobacteria; order RF32; family CAG-239; genus CAJLXD01. The sequence continues at coordinate 6,212 of CALXZL010000017.1, read as the reverse complement.
GTATCTGGATAGTTTTTAGCTAGTACACATAATTTTTTCTTGTTAGAACTTTTGTCTTAAAAGTTATCCTTTCTCTCTAATGTTCTGCAGCGATGTAGTGGTGGTGGCCGGATTTTGATTGAGCGCATTTTCCTCCGTATGGTTGAAGGCTTCTATGACCACAGTATTGGCAGATGTATCCTTTCTTTTTTGTGATGTATTTTGTAAGACGCTCCAATATTTTTCGAATTGTTGTTAATTCATTCATTTTTTTGCTCCTAAAATAAACTTGGTTTATATGTCAAAATTATTATTTAATTTATTGATTTTCCTTGATTTTTATTGATTTTAAACTTGCAATCTATGTTAGAATGTGTTATAATATATTATATTTGAAGTTGAGTCGATTCGTTTTAACTTCAAATATAAATCACCAAAATTTAGGCCTCTATAGTTCGCTTTTTCATCAGAGCGGATAAGGTTTTGTTTTGGTGTGAAAGGAGGACGATATGTCACCAATAACCTACAAATTCAGAAATAAGTTTGTTATCGGGCGTATCGTCCACCTAAATTGTAACGTTTCGAGCTTCAACATAGTGTTGAGGCTCTTTTTTTTATTTTAAAGGAGTAAAACAATGACAAAAATCAAATATCCTGAAATTACCGTTCAACTTTCGGGACAAGACGGTAATGCATTTATGATTTTAGGCTTATGTAAGAGAGCTATGGAAAGAGCTCATCTCCCACAAGAAGAAATCGACCAATTTATGAAAGAAGCCATGTCCGGTGACTACAATCATTTATTAGCCACAACCATGGCTTGGTTTGATGTTGAGTAAAAAGGAGGTGCAATATGGAAAATAAGATTGATGTGAAAAAAATTGCAGCTCAAAACGACAAGTTTCGTAAGACTTTTGAAGGTGGTAAGGTACTGTTGACTTGCGGTATATCAGCTTTACCACTGATGCAACAACAAGAGATTATGCAAAAAGTCAGAACCTTTAATAATTTTACGGAAGATAACGATCCGTATGGTGAACACGACTTTGGCTGTTTTGAATATCGTGGACAACAAATCTTCTGGAAAATTGATATGTATGACTTGAATTATGAGTTTTATTCTCCGCAGCCTGACGATGAGACACAAACCAACCGAGTTCTGACCATTATGTTTGCGGATGAATACTGATATGAAACCGTTTAATCAAGGATATTTTTCGAGGTATTGCTCCGTTTATTCAACACTTAATGCGCTACAGGCTCTTGGCTTAAAGCTCAAATATAACGAATGGCAGGAGCTTTACGACCACCTGATATTTGGGATTAGTTGCTTAGATGTTTTATTCGATTTAAATGCTAATGGAGCTGACTACCGACTTTTAGAAGTTGTTTTCAAATATGCAAATGAGTGGCTGACAACTAACTGCCATAAAAAGTTTGTGTATTATCGTCCATTTTGGAATAAGCGTCTTACTTTAACCGAATTTATTGATTATGCAAAACAACAATCCGCAGAGGGTAGGGTTACTCACATTCGTATTAGAAGCGAGAAAATCGACCACTACACCGTTATAAGAAGGATAACCAAAAGCCAAATACAATTTTATGATAGCTCCGACTTAGAAGATATCCCGCTCAAGAACATAGATACCGCTGATTTCAAAAAGTATCAAATATGTCTTAGACAGGTATATTTTCTCTCTCTGGAGACTGTGTAATTAAAGTATAACTTAAATAAACAATAAACTTAGCTAAAAAAGTGTGTAATTAAAATATATTTTAAGGCTATTTTACAAATGTATAGTGACAACTAAATGTTAAATAAACAACTAAGGAGAAAAAATGTTATTTCATTATGCAAGGGTTTCAACAACAGACCAAAACCTTGACCGACAAATACAAGAAGTCAAATGCGACAGGTTATACTGTGATAAACAATCCGGTAAAAATGTTAATAGAGAACAACTGCAAGCTATGTTATCAAATTTACGTGAAGGAGATAAAATTTCTTGTTTGTCAATGGATCGGTTAAGTCGTTCATTAACTGATTTGATTAATCTGGTTAAAGAGATTACTTCAAAAGGGGCAACAATCATTTTTGAAAAAGAGCACTTAATATTTACTCCCGATAGAAATGATCCTTTTCAAAACTTAATGCTTTCGATGCTTGGAGCTATAAATCAATTTTATAGAGAAAACTTGTTAGAAATTCAAAGAGAGGGAATTCGATGTGCAAAACAACGCGGAGCTTATTCAAAAGAGAGAAAGAAGAAATTATCGAAAGAACAAATAAATGAAATCAAAATTAAAATGGCTGACAGAAATACGAATGCAACAGCTCTCGCCCAAGAATACAAAATCAGCCGGTGTTTGTTGTATAAAGTCTTAAAGTCATAAAAAAATCGGTATGTGATAAATAAACCACATACCGATAGAAGGTCTACCGTAGACTTTTAGCAGATTGATTTTAATAGCCATTTTCTTCTTTTAAGGGCTGGAAGTTGAATATATTTTTTAACTTTATCAAATTTTTCTTTTTGTTTATCTTTTTTGCAAAACTCACGTCTCGTTAATTTGATATCGTCATCAGAATATAATATAACCGATTGAGATTTTTTTCCATCTCTCCCAGCACGACCGGATTCTTGATAATAAAATTCCAAATTTTGCGGTACTTCAAAATGAATAACCAAACGGACATTAGGCTTATCAATCCCCATACCAAACGCATTAGTAGCAACGACAATTTTGTTATGTTTAAGAAATTTGTTTAATACTTTTTTTCCTTTTTTGATTTTTCCGGTATAGACCAAGCTATCAATACCAAAATCTTTAAGAGCCGTATGAACAGCTGTTACATAATCAATATGATTGCAATAAATAATTATAGGAGCTGTCGGAACATTATTTATTAAATATGGGGATAATAATTGCAAAAGCTGTTCAATACCGTCTCCTTCTTTTTTTATAATTTCATAATTAATATTTTTACGGTTTAAGTCTCCGATAAATGTTTTTAAATCGGGGATATAACAAACATCTTTTATGCGTTGTTGAGTAATTTCATCAGCTGTTGCAGTAACAGCCATAAACTTTGCATCGGGAAAGTTAATCAATATATTTCCGAGATTCTCATAATTAGGTCTAAAATCACCACCCCAGAAATCAATACAGTGCGCTTCATCAACAACAATTAGAGAAACATTAAGCTGTTTAAGGATTTCCAAAATTTCATGATTTCGCAACATCTCCGGAGAAATATATAAAAATTTATATTTTTTCTGACGAAGTTTTTTTAGGTATCGAGAATGTTTTTTTGTGTTTTGAGAGTTTATTGTAACAGCAAGACCTTTGCAAATCTTATTCAGGCTTTTGCATTGATTAAACATTAATGATTTCGTGGGCTCAATAACAACACATAAACCAAACATTTTGAGGGCTACGGCTTGAAAACAAAAGCTCTTTCCAAAAGATGTCGGTTGAATTATTAGGCAAGATTTATGCTTATGCATATAGTCAATAATTTCTTTTTGTGCAGGATTCTTAAAATCAGCATATCCAAACAACTTCAAAACACTTTTATTTGTTTTTAACGGTTTTGTATAAGTATTGTGTTCACCAAATTCAAAGGTATTTTTACTCAATTGTTGCAAAGGATATGGCTGTTTGAGGTTGTTTTTATCCAATCCTTCATCAAACTTTGTGATTAACTTTGTCATCAAATCTTTATGAAATATGGTAAAATGTTCTCCATAATTTAATTTATCTAAAAACAATAAATGCAAGTTATGAATATGAGTATAAGGACGACAGTACGGAGTATCTTTATAAACTTTAATTTTAAGACCTTGTTGATAATAATGAGTCTGATAAGTCTTAAACTTGCAAATATAACTAGCCACATTTTTAAGGTCATCAACATCAGATATATAAGTATCTTGCAAAGATTTTATATTTTTTATGTCAACAATCTTTAAGGTTTGAGAAACATACTTAATTAAAGGATTAATTGTTTTTTCAATTTTGTAATTATTTAAATCTATTCTAAATGAATATTTTTGGGGATATAAATTACTAAACAGCTTTTTTACATCATTTTCTTTAGCACCTAAAATTATAATATGGTAGTGCGGTAAAAACGCATTAATTCTGGCATCGTATTTGATTTCAAAACTAATAAATCCACACGCATTAGATAATTGAGATAATTGTTTTCGCAACGTGTTAATCTTAGGTTTATAGTTAAGAATATCATCAGGTTTAATCATTTGCGGAACTTTAATTTGACGACCATCGCAGCAATTAACCGTAACAAAAAGAACATCGCAATCAGAACAAACTTTTTGGATAACACTAACTTTATGCATAATATCATCATAAATATTTTCTTGTTCTTTAGCAGCATAACGAATATCCGCAAAGGTATTTTGGCTCTTGCAATAATCCAATTTATCGAGCAGATTCTCAAGTAAGCTTTGATACATTTTATCTTTGCATCGTTTAAGCTCCTTTTTTAAGGATTCTATACGTTGTTTATGTTCTTTTATGATTTCATTTGCAGTCATAAACTTTGTCGTTATAGTCATAGCAGACCTCCTTGAAGGAGAGAGAAGAATAAAACCTCTTCCCCCTCCTTTTTAACAAATTAATCATCCTATTGTCCCAACGGAGAAAAATCGTAGCTTTTAGTTATTTCTTTGATATCATTCTTTCTTGTGAGGTAACTCGTTTTATTTTTGTAACGAACAATAACAAAATCCTTGGAAGTTACTTTTTCTTTCTCCATAATCCTTTTTAAAGGATCAGAGGGTTTGGACGCACTAGTTTTTTGATGGTTCTTTTTTGATGAAGTTGTATTTTCTTCATCAGCAAGGTTCCCATTATATAAATTTTTCAAAGTGTGTTTTTTTATAAAAATGAGAGCATCTTCAGGAACGACATCATTTTCATACATCACAATCAAACCACGTCGAATTTTTTGTTTTCTTCTCAAAAAATTATTATCTTCTTTAGAACCTGCAAATTTTATGGCAACATCCTCAGCATATTCCTTATAGATATCATCCGTAACTTTGCGGCAAAAATAAACGTAAACATAAGCAAAAGCAATTTGTTTATATTTTGTTCCAAAATTAACAAAGGTTTTCCCCATGTTTAGAAGTTCTTTAGCTTTTTTACAGATATCTTCATCAGACAACTTTTGAACTTTTTTATATTCAAACAAATCATCTAAAGATGTTTTATTCCTATTAATATGTTTCATAATACACCTCTTAATTAGTTAAACAATTACACATTGCAGTACTGGTTACTTTCGGACAATTTCTAATCCATTCATCAAGGTCATCTTTATAGTAAAAAATGCGGCCTTGACGAATAAACTTAGGACCAGTACCCAAACAGCGTTTCATAGCCAATGTCTTAACCGACAAACCTAAATAAGCAGCAGCACTTTTGGTCGTCATTCGGCCATCTGGATAAATAGAAACCTCTGTTTCTTTAATCTGCGACTCCATGTCATCACCTCCTTATTTGTATCTATTATTTCATGATTACATTGTAGCGCATATTGTTAAGATTGTCAAGTTTTATGTTGACTTTGTTTCATATAGTTGTAAAATACAAGAAATGGGAGAGGAGAAAAAAATGAAAAAACAAAATGATACAGAAGTTATTACGGTTAGAATCTCTGCAAAAGTCCGCTATTTATTAGAAATAGCTTGCAGAAAAAAGCGCAAAACTTTAGCTAAATATATTGAAGATGCGATAGATAGCACCTTTAAGGATGTGAAATTAAAAGGAAATACGAGTGTAAATTCCGACAGAGATAATCTATGGGAAGATGAAAGTGACGAAATTGATAGATTTATTTATTTAGCAGATACATATCCTGATTTACTAACCGATTTAGAAACAAAAATACTACTGATTTTACAAAATTTTAAAACAGAAAACATTAAATTTTATACCAAAAAAAGTGGTGATGTTTACTATTGGGATGCTGATTTAATCAGAAATTGTTGGAGTGAGATTCAAGAATTTGCACAACATCTGTCAGAATTTACTGGTTTTGATGAAAGAGAAGAAGAATTAAAGCCCAAAGCTCGAATTGCAAAAAAAGAGCTGGAAAAAGTAATGAAAAAAAATAGAGAAAAATAATGTCTGCGATATTCTCAAAACTGACAAGAGCAAATATGAAAAGCCTAAAGTCTGGAGAGAAAATCCAAGAAAAC
>CALXZL010000016.1 GCA_944393215.1 uncultured Alphaproteobacteria bacterium | reverse complement strand
TAATGTCTGCGATATTCTCAAAACTGACAAGAGCAAATATGAAAAGCCTAAAGTCTGGAGAGAAAATCCAAGAAAACGGTATCATCTATACAAAGCTAAGTAATGGTGATGCCGTTTTTAGCATTAACATTATGGTTGACGGTAAAAGAATCCACAGAACAGTAGGAAAAGAGTCGCGAGGTACAACAAGAACTCAAGCCGAAGAATATATTAATAAACTCTATAATGACGCAAAAGAGGATAGACTTAATCTTCCTAAAGGGAGAAAAAACGTCCTCACTTTTGCGGAAGCTTTCAAACAATATATTGATATAATAAGCCACACGGATGGTAAGGATATTCACAACAAAAAACATCGTTTCAAAAATCATTTAGAGGCTTATTTTGGTAAAATTCCATTGTCGAAAATTAATGAAGTCGAAATTGCAGGCTACAAAAAACTTCGAGAAACGGAAAACGCAAGTATCGCAACAATAAATTTAGAACTTGCGGTAGTATCCCACTTATTACACAAAGCCGTTGAGTGGGACTGGATAAACAATATGCCATGTCGCATTGTTAAAGAACAACCGAAAGAAACTGATAAAATTTATTTAACATCAGAACAAGTAAATGATTTAAAAGAATCTGCAAAACAAGACCAAAACCCACAAATTTATATGTTTGTTTTGATTGGTTTTGAAACAGCTATGCGAAAAATGGAAATTTTGAGTATAAAACTTAAAGATATACACCTAGAAAACAGACGTATTTTTATTCCGGACGCCAAAGCTGGTGCAAGAATGCAGCCTATTACCGCAAGTTTATGTGAAGCTATGCGACAGTATATAAAAAATCTCAAAGCAGAATATCCTACAACGGAATGGCTGTTTCCGTCCTTAACATCAAAAGAAGGCCACACGATTGATGTTCGCAAAGCTTTTGTGCGTTGTGTAAAACGCGCTGGTTTAGATGTTGAAAAAGTAACACCACATACAATGCGACATACAGCCATTACACATTTAGTGCAAAATGGTGTCGATTTATTAACGGTACAACACATTTCTGGCCACAAAACACTTAAAATGGTGCAACATTACTTTCATCAAAACGGAAAACACATTGATGATGCAATGGATAAGCTAGAACACGCCTACAAAAAAAATAAATCTCAATAATTCTAATTAAAGACCAATTTATCCCCAACATTCCATACACAATTACACCAAAATTACACAGAAGAGAAAAACGAAGTAAAGATTTAAAAAATTAAAACCCCACGGAACGTAAATAATTCCAAGGGGTTTGAAATGGTGCTCGGGGACGGGATCGAACCGCCGACACGAGGATTTTCAGTCCTCTGCTCTACCGACTGAGCTACCCGAGCATCAATCACGAAAGTGTTTATAGAGCATATTTTTTTTCTTGTCCAGTATTATTTTAGAAATTTTGCAAAAATATGAACACTTTTTAGCGGACAGAAGTTTTTCTTAATAAACTGGCGGCACGAATAATATTTGCTTGACTGCTTTTTGATGTGCCGAACATTTGTCCGTGTTTTAAAACGGCAGCCGCATTTTGCGCACGTAATTGGTTAATTGCGGCATTCCAATTATCTACGCCGCAATCATATTTTTTATCACCGTTTTTCCAAATATAATAAGCCGCTTCACGAATAGCATCTTCACTAAAATTTGCCATATTTTTTTACCCCTAAAATATCAATATGCATTTATATAACACAAGAAGTGTTAAAATATTCTTATGCAAAAATAATGCCATAAAAAATAAAGCCTCCGCAGGGAGGCTTTATTCATATAGCGTTTATTATTTGTCTTGAGACGGCATCTTGGCTTCTTCAACCAAAGCTTTGATAAAGTCATCAAGCTTAACAACTTCTTGTTTGTCAGAACCGATACGACGAACCGTAACCGTTCTGTCTTCTTTTTCTTTAGCACCGACAACGGCAATAACCGGAATCTTGGCAACCGAGTGCTCACGAACTTTGTAGCTGATTTTCTCATTACGTAAATCAGATTTTGCATAAAGTCCGTTTGCCTTCAAAAGTTTGGTAACTTCTTCGGCATATTCATCCATATCACTGGTAATCGGGCAGACCACAACTTGTTCCGGAGAGAGCCAGAGCGGCAATTTTCCGGCATGGTTTTCAATCAAAATTCCGAGGAAGCGTTCGATAGAACCAAACAAAGCACGGTGCAACATCACCGGTTGGTGTTTTTCACCGTCTTCTCCGATATAAGAAATGTCAAAGCGTTGCGGCAAGTTCATATCCACTTGGATAGTACCGCATTGCCATTCACGACCGATAGCATCTTTCAAGATAAATTCGAGTTTCGGACCATAGAAGGCTCCTTCACCGGGGTTGATTTCATATTTATAACCATGGCTTTCCAAAGCATGAGCCAAAGCATTTTCGCACAAATCCCAAATTTCGTCGGAACCGATTCTATAAATGCTGTCCGGACGGGTTGAAAGATAAATTTTCACATCTTTGAAGCCAAAGTCTTTGTAAATATCCAAAATGAGCTTCAAAGTGGTTATACATTCGGCTTCCATTTGCTCCGGTGTGCAGAAAATGTGCGCATCATCTTGGGTGAATTCGCGCACACGCATCAAGCCCATCAACGCACCGGAGGCTTCATAACGGTTTACTTTACCGAATTCAGCCACACGGAGCGGCAAATCACGATAAGATTTAATCCCTTGTTTATAAACAAGCAAACCACCGGGGCAGTTCATCGGTTTAATGCAGAACCATTTTTTATCTTCAGTTTGACCGGAATAGTTATGTGCACCGTATTTATCCCAGTGACCGGAAGTTTCCCACAAGCATCTGTCCATAACGCGTGGGGTGCAAATTTCGATATAGCCGTTATTTTCTTGACGTTTGCGCATATATTCAATCAATTTGCGATAGATTTTGTAACCTTTGTCATGCCAGAAAACGGCACCCGGAGCATATTCCGGTTCAAAGTGGAAAAGATCCATTTCTTTGCCGAGCTTACGGTGGTCACGCTTGGCGGCTTCTTCCATCATGTGCAAATATTCATCCAAATCTTTTTTAGAAGCCCAAGCGGTTGCATAAATACGTTGCAACATTTCTTTGGTTGAATCACCGCGCCAATAAGCACCGGCAACCTTCATCAATTTAAAGGCATCACCGATTTTTCCGGTTGAAGGTACGTGCGGACCGCGGCAAAGGTCGGTAAAGTCTCCTTGACGATAAAGAGAAATCGTTTCATCTTCGGGCAAATCTTCAATAATTTCGGCTTTATAGTGTTCACCCAAATCTTTGAAGAATTTGATTGCTTCGTTACGTGGCATAACAATACGCTCTAATTTTTCGTCACGTTTAACAATCTCGTGCATTTTAGCTTCAATTTTTTCAAAATCTTCGGTTGTAAACGGTTCTTTACGAGCAAAGTCATAGTAAAAACCGTTTTCAATAGCGGGACCAATGGTGACTTGAACATCTTTCCACAACTCTTTAACGGCTTGAGCCATAACGTGAGAGCAGGAGTGACGCAAGATAGCCAAGCCTTCTTTATCCTTGCCGGTGATGATAGTCACGGTTGCGTCGGTAGTGATAGGAGTGCTCAGATCTTGTGTTTTTCCGTTAACGGTGATAGCCAAAGCGGCTTTAGCTAAACTTGAACTGATTTTATTTGCAATGTCAAAACCGTTGACACCGCTTTCCATATCTAAAATACTGCCGTCAGGCAATTTAATCGCAACCATATTAAAATATCCTTTTTTTTATTTATTAATCATCACGCCATTAAAAAAGTTAAGTTTGAAAAAGCCAATGGCAACTTCAACAAACTTGGAAGAACTATTCCTCCGCTAAAAGTTCTTGATAAACTTTAATCGTTTTATCACACATAATTTCTTTGGTAAAGTTTTCTCTTACATTTTTTTGCGCCGCAGCGGAAATTTTTTTCTTTTGAGTGAGAGAAAGCCCTAAAGCCCAGTCCAGGGCATCAGCCAAAGCCTGAGGATTATCAAACTGATAGAGCTTTCCTGTAACTCCGTCAACAATGGAGTCCAGAGAACCGCCGATATTGGAAGCCACCACAATTTTCCCCATAGCCTGACCTTCAACGGCGATTCGTCCGAAAGCTTCAGGCTCAATGGCAGTAGATAAAATAACATCGGCGACCATCATGGCAGCGGGCATGTCCAGCACTTTACCATAGATGCCGACTTTATTACCGAGATTATATTTTTTTGCCAAAGCCATCAAATTTTTAAAATATTCGGCACGACCTTGCTCATCACCGGCAATAATACAGTAATATTCTTGATTTTTCATTTTGGAGAGAGCTTCCAACAAAAGGTGTTGTCCCTTCCAGCGTGTAATCCTGCCTCCTAAAAACAAGACAGGTTTATCATCGGGAATATTATACTCTTTAACTTTTTGAATAATTCTTTCTTGAGAAACGCTTTCGGGAGAAAATCTTTCTGGGTTAACACAACGAAAAATCAAACGAAGCTTATTTTCATCAACTTTATAATTTTTAAGAACATGATTCTTGATATGATTGGAAATAACAATGACACGTTCTCCCAAGACCATAACTTTATTATAAATTTTCTTTAGTCCCCAAGGACCTAAGCCGTATGTTCCGTGAAAAGTAGTCATATAATGAACTCCGGCACGCTTAGCCGCCAAATATGCGCTCCAAGCGGGAGCTCGAGAGCGAGCATGCACGATATTGATATCGTTTTCTCTAATAAAAGCTTCCAATTTTTTTGCATTTTGTAAAATGATAAAAGGATTTTTGCTTTTTAAATTGAGCGTAAAATGCGGAACACCGAGTTTATGAAGATCATGTTCCATACGTCCGCCCTTAGAAGCTACAAAATTTTTAATTCCGTGTTTTGTCAATTCGGAAGCAACCTCGACAGTTCCGAGTTCCACACCGCCGGTTTCAAGTTCGGGTAAAACTTGTAAAACAACAGGTTTTTTATCTTTACCTTTTTCCATTTTCTTTTTAAAATCCTCAAAAAATCTCAATATAGGAGCGTTATATGATAAAAAATCACACATTTAAAGGGAAATTTACAACCAAAATTGAATTGAGCCAAGCAAAATTTTTTAAAACTCACCAAGATTTGAATATAATATACGTGCATGGCTTTTTTTCCGATCCGTGGGGCAGAAAACCGGAAGAATTGAAAAGATGTTGTGAAGAAAATGATTTGTCATTTTGCCGATTCGAATTGGCTGGACACGGAAGCGATAAGGATAATTTTGAAAGCGTTGACTTTAATATATGGAAAGCGCAAGTATTGGAAATAATTGATGATATCGTCAAAGGTGACGTTATCATGGTTGGTTCATCATTAGGAGGATGGTTGAGTTTGCTAGCAGCCAAAGCTCGTCCGGAAAGAGTGAAGGGGGTAGTCGGTTTGGCAGCGGCACCGGATTTTACCGATGATTTGGATAAGTATATTTTTACCGCGGAACAAAAAGCCGAATTAAAAGAGACGGGAAGATTGTTGTTTCCGATGAAGGATTTTACCTATATTTTCACATCCAAAATTTTTGATTCGGCACAGCAAAATTTATTGTTGCAAGAAAAACAACCGATACAATGTCCGCTTTATTTGTTGCAAGGAACGGAAGATAAAAACGTTCTTCCAGATAAACCGATGCAAATTATGCAACATGTTGAAAGCCAACAAGTTGTAATAAAACTGATAAAAGGTGGCAACCATCGACTGGGCAGAAATATAGACATTTTAGAAATGAATCAGGCAATGCTTTCATTGCTAAAACTATAAATCGCCTTGATTAAATGGCTTATTTTGTAAAACGCGTTGCGGTTTATAAACATATATATTTGTAATTTCGGGGATATTGGCATTGCGGTGCCAATATCCGCGTGCTTCCATGCATTGACGATATTTTTTGGGACTGACTTCGGTATCATCGCGTAAGGAGTTGACGATAAGCGGTTGAGCGCCGACATAGGGAACATAAGAAGCCCAAATACCTTTACCGGAATGCCAATCGGCACGGATATTAAGTTTTGCTTCTTCGGAATAGAACCAGCTTGAAACATCGGGCATCCATCGCGTTGGTTCGGCAGCACGCAGACACTCCGAGTGGTCTTTAGAAAACTTTTGAACGCCGGTATTTTCTTTCGCCCAATGATAAATCACTTGACCTTGTGGTTTATCTTCGTAAAAAGACAAAATGCCACACCCGGATAAGAGAAAGCACAAAGAGCAAAGCGACACAAATTTTTTATTCATAAATTATCCTTTCTAAAAATCCAAATCGGCATAATGCTTTGAAGGAAGGATTCCCTTAATATTATCTTTCAAAATATCTTTAAAACTCGGACGTGATTTTATTTTTGAATACCATAATTTAGCATTACGATAACCATCCCAAGGCACATCACCGAGATAATCAATAATAGAAAGGTGAGCCGCAGCGGCAATATCAGCCCAAGTCAGATTTTCTCCAGCCAAATAGTTGCGCCGTTCAGTCAGCCAGTCAATATATTCCATATGAAAGTTTAAGTTATTGAGACCGATTTTTAATATTTTTGAATCGGGAGCCAGACCTTTAGCAAAGCGTTTATGAACTTTTTCGCAAACAATGTTTTTATAAACTTCATGATAAAATTTATAGTCAAACCAATCAATAAGACGGCGTACTTCGGCACGTTCGCGAGGGGTTTCCGGCATAAGTTTAACTTCTCGGCTTGTTTCTTCCAAATATTCCATAATGGCATTATGACCGCACAGAGCCATCCCGTCATTAAGAAAAACGGGGAGATCACCGGCAGGATTCAATTTATAAATATCGGGAGACAAATTCCAAGGCTCTTCATTTCGCAAAATGAAGAGCATTTTTTTCTCGCTCATCCCGATTCTCAACTTTCGGGATTGAGGCGATACCGGATGTTGAATTAATAAAACCATTTTAAAATTCCGCCAATTATTAATTAGAGATTTTATCCTCTTGAGGAGAAAGGTCAAGGGATGAAGTTGTGTTATCTGAAATTTCTTTTTTTATAAAAGCGGGAGGAACAACACCACGATTTTCCAATTCAATATTTCTGACCATTTCTTGAAGTTTTTGTTCTATTTTAATTTTATTTTCAGGGTTTTCTGAATAAGAAGTCAATTTTTGCACTAAAAATTTTCGATTGGGAGAGAGCTGAGAAATGCCGATAAAAAGCGGCATATTCCAAACAACCTGTTTAGAAAAGCTGAGATAGTCGCGGATGCCGAGTTTTGAAGCTTCGACAATGCCGAAATATTGTGTTACAAAAACAAAATCAACCTCTCCGGTATAAAGTTTTTCAAATAATTGAAGCGGAGTATCAACAGATTCTAAATTATAGCCTTCCATTTGCTGTTTGACATAATCGGAAAATTCATCCTGATTACAAACAGCGCCTTTTAACTGCTTTAATTGAGATAGGTTCGATATTTTTGAGGCATTTTCAGGCATCGTAATAATGGTAACCGGATTGTTGAGAATAGAAGGAAATACCAATTCGGTACGTTGAAATTTTTTTGTGTCATAATAAGCCCCGAGAAAAATATCAATATCACCGGTATTAATATCGGCAATATATTTATCTGTAGAAGAGCCCAAAGCATAGATGTAATTGATTCTGATATTACTTTTTTGTTTGAGTTCGTCAATAATTCCTTCAAAGACGGATCTATAAGTATAGGTTGGTTTTTTACTTTTGCCGACATAAAATTCTTCTACATATCCGACGGGGGCATAATTCATATATCCGGTCACTTTAAGCTCTTCGCTGCTTCTGGCAGCATTAGTAACGTTTTTCATTTGAGCGTAAGAATCAAAAGACCAAAAAGAGGAGAAGCAAAATATAAAAAAGAAGAGTTTATTCATTGCAAATATCCTTAAATTTTTATAAAATATAATATTACTTTTATAATAATTTAACCAAATTATGTTAAAAAATATTTTAGAAATGGAACAATCTATAATATTTAGAGGGAGAAAATGAATATATCACAAAGGTATGCCGAAACAGAAGTTTCCGGAATGAATCAGGTTGAACTTGAGAGTAGGGCATTGATAAAGGCAGCATCAAGCCTCAACCAAATCAAAGAAAATTGGGAACAAAAGAGCGGTGACCTGAATGACGCACTGGATAAAAATAAAAGGTTGTGGACCATTATTGCCGGTGCAATGAGTGATAATTCGTCACCGCAACCTCCGGAATTGCGTCAAAATTTACTTTCGCTTGCGGTTTTTGTTTTTAAGAGAACGTTAGAAATAATTGCAGATCCCAAACCGGAAAGTTTGGATATCTTGATAAATATTAATATGAATATAGCGCGTGGACTGTCTGAAAAACCCAAGCCGCAAGAACAAGAATAATCAAAATAAGAATAAATCAAAGCTTCTCGTTATATCTGAGAAGCTTTTTTTGTTAAAAATATTTTTTTTGGCACGTTTTTTGCATTTATATCGATAACTTGTCATTTGTTAGGATGAAAAAGATGGATATAAATGAATTAAATAAAATGAGTGTAATCGCACAGTTTACCAAATTGGCGTCTCAGACAAATTTTATGAGTTCTGAGGAAGAAAGTTTTGCTGGTTTGTTGGAAAAAAACACTTCGGTAAAGTCTTTTGCTGCGGAAGGAAAAACTGTTGAAGGAAAAGTAGATGGTAAAGATACAGCAAATGATAAGATAAAAGATAAAGACGGCAATAAAGAAAAAATAAATAAAACAGAGAATAAATCTGAAAAAGCGCAGAAATCGGAAGATAAAACTTCTGAAGATTCGGATGTCGCAGAGAAAAAAGACGAGCCTGTTGAAAAAGGAGATGAGGCTCAAAAAGAAGAGACAAAGAAAAATAAGGCGAAAAAAAGTGCTTCTTCAGATGCTGTTTCTTATGTGGCAGAAGCTAATGTTGATGTCTCAAAAACAAAAGTGGAAACGGCAGCATCTGAAGGAAATATTTCCTTTTCGGCAGATTTAATGTCAGATATTTTGTCAGGAAAATTACAGGTTCTGACGGAAGAGGGAATAAGTTTGTCTCCGGCAGAATTAACGATCGAAAATTTATCCAAACAAAATACCTTGCAGATTGTTAACCCTCAAACTATGGAAACAGTTCAAATTTCTGGTGATTTGCTGTCACAAAAATTGCAGCAAATGCAGGAGACGTTGCCGACGGATGTAGCAGAATTCAGTCAATTCGCAGAAAATATGCAATCTCAAATTCAAGCAAATAATCAAAATCAAACGGCACGGAATAAAGCTGAACATGTTCTCGATACGGAGAACGTATCAGAAGTTTTATCAGACATAAACGGAGAGAAGGAAATTGCCGAAATGTTGTCTGATAAATCGGTTAAAGTAGAATTGAATATCAAAGAGGAAAAAATTTCTTATCTGGATAATAAGAAATTAGTTAAAGATAGTTTTGTTTTGCAAGAATATGCTGATGCTCAAGATGAAATTTCTAAAGCAGAAACAATAATGTCACAACCCAAAGGACAGTCTGCTCAAGGTTCAAAAGTGGCAAATATGGCAATGATGCAAAATCCGACGATAGTCAATGATGAAAAGCCTATAAATCAGCAAAGCATGAATATTGGGGAAGTTAAACAAGTATCTTCTGCCAACATGTCTAATCAATCGGTTATGAGCGGAGCAGAGTTTTTAGCATCTGCCAAAGCGGAACAAGCCGGTAAAAACAATCAAACTTCCTTAAATGATGTATATAAAGGCATGAGCAAGGAAGCGGTGGAACAAGTAAAGGTCAACATAACCAAATCAGCAGTAAAAGGCGTTGATACCATTGAAGTTCGTTTGCAACCGGAAGAGCTCGGACATATAGAAATAAAGATGCAAATTAAAGGGGGCAAGCTCCAAGCACATATTATTTCAAGCAGACCGGAGACAATGGAAGCCTTACAAAAAGATGCACAAATTTTGGAAAAAGCATTCAATGATGCCGGTTTCCAGACGGATAGCAACAGTTTAAGTTTTAGTTTCAGAAATGAAGGTAATCAAGCTCAAGAACAGAGCAGCAAACTCCGTGATTTTATCGGGGAAGTTTTTGAGCAAGAAGCTCAATCTGATGAAAAGATTGCAGAAGCGGCAAATCAAAATTGGTCCGCAGAACGCGGACTAAACATCAGGGTTTAGCATAAAGGAGAAAAGCCATGACGACAGATATCAGCGGAATTACAGGATATTATACTAACGGAACCAACAGCACCAGCAGCAGTTCAGCCCAATTATCGGCGGATATGAATACATTCTTGCAGCTGTTGACCACACAATTAAAATACCAAGATCCGATGGATCCGATGGATACGGCAGAGTTCACCAACCAACTTGTACAATATTCATCAGTTGAACAGGCAATTCAAACCAATGAAAAATTAGATACTATGATGTCCTTAAGCATCGCAAATTTAGGCGCACAAGCCGTATCATACATAGGAAAGACGGTGCAGGTTTTGGGAGATGTAATGCCGCTTGAAGGCGGAGTATCCAAAGCATCGTATACATTGGATAAAGATGTATTATCAACGACAATTGTCGTCAAAGATATGTCCGGTAATATAGTTTATACGCAAAACGGAGAAAAAACCTCCGGAACACATGAATTTACATGGGACGGAAAAGATTCAAACGGCAACCAGTTAGAAGACGGAGCATATCAAATATCCGTTTCAACGAAAGTTGTGGATGGAGATTCTGCAGCATCAGTAACCACGACAATATTTGGAAAAGTAACCGGGGTTGCCAGTGATCAAAATAATATTTACGTGGGGTTGGGAGATGCCGTCACGGCACAACTCGGAGATATAGTCACAATACGTTATGACGATTATTTTGATAAAAATAATGGATCAGGAAGCGGCGAAAATAACGGTAGCGAAGAAGGCTCGGATTCGTCGGCGGAAGAAACCCAAAGTTATTTCAGCATATAATTAAAAAAACTTTAGGAGAAGAAAAATGAGTCTTTTTGGAGCAATGCAATCAGGTATTTCGGGAATGGCAGCCCAGTCGAATGCGATGGGAGCAATTTCTGACAATATCTCAAACGTAAACACAATAGGTTACAAAGGAACGAGTGTGTCCTTTCAAACATTGGTAACCAAACAAACCTCTTCCAATTTTTATTCACCCGGTGGCGTACAACCGGTATCAAAACAAGGTGTAGATGTTCAAGGTTTGTTATCTTCAACATCATCGTCAACGGCAATAGCCGTATCGGGAAGCGGTTACTTTGTTGTCAACCAAGCTGCCAATCCGCAAGAAGGTGATGCCTGGGCATATACCAGAGCCGGAGATTTTAGTGTAGACTCAACTGGATATCTGAAAAATACGGGTGGATTTTATGCTCAAGGCTGGTCTTTATTGCCTTGGGACGGAACCCCGACAGCCAACACAATAGAGATTGGCGGAGTAATGTATATGAAGGCATATTATACAAGTGATGGCTCAACCGTATATATAAATGACAATATTGTTGATAGTAATAACCTCAAGCCGATTAATTTATCGACCATTGGCGGAACGGCAACCCCGACACAACAAATCAGTTTCGGAGCAAACTTACCGGCAGATGATCCGATTTATGATCCGACCTCACCGGATGCAGGCGGCTATCGCTCAATTTCAGCATTGATTTATGATAGTTTGGGAAATTCCAGCAACCTGAGCATGAATTTCATAAAAGAGAGCACAAATTCCTGGGGAATGAGTGTAGATATGCCGTCAGGAGCTGCAAATTTAATCTTAACCGGAAACAAAGAAGTTAGTGACGGTGGTGTTGCCGATGTATACTATGCCGCCGGACAACTGGAATTTAAGACCATACCGGCAAACGGATCCAGTATAACAATTACGGATCAAAGTACCGGAACCAATTATATTTTTGACTTTTTGAATACGGCAACTCCGGAAATTGTTGGAGATGCAGATAATGTTCATATAAAAGTAGATATTCAGGATGGTATCACATCTATTACCGATTTTGTTGAAGCGTTCAATAATGCATTGCAAGCCAACATGCCGGGTGCAGACAGATTCAGTGCCTCCAGCAATTCTATTCAAATAGTGCAATCGCAAGCCGGTGCGGCCTTAACGGTAGATGCCAGTAAAACCCAGGCGTGCTTGCAATCAGCGGCAAATCCTGTTTTGGCAACGGGGATTCCGACCGGTATTTTCCAAATTCCTGAAATTGATCAAGATATCAAGAATACGGCTCGTTTTGATTTCACGTCAACAACTCCGGGTGATTATACCAATAACACCTTTACCATAAACGGAACAACATTTACATTTGTTGCCAATACCCCGGCGGATTCAACTCAAATTGATTTGTCTCAAGCTACGGTAGGCGGACAAATAGATACCGTCAAATTGGTAAGTTTGATTGAAAATGCAATCCAAGCCAATATTACGGAACCGGACAGATTTGTTGCCAGCGGTAGCAGTTTAGAGATTATGCCGAGTTCAACCGGCGGAGACATTACCGTTAACATGAACAATTTGGGCGGCGTTGTCGGAGAGCTGAGAAATAACGGCGGAGCCTGGGTAGAAGGAGCCAATGTTGCCGCAGCTGAATATACCATTTCAGATAGTTTTATCACCAACGATCTGGATGTAGAACAAGGCTCAATGGTTCCGGCTGTTCGCTTTAACTCAGATGGAACTCCAAAATATTTCTATGTTGAAGATATGTCAATCCAATGGGCAAACGGAGCACAAAATATGGATGGTAGTGAAGGTAATGGTACCACGGTTAAGTTAAGTATGGGTAACACCGGTACAACCGATGGCTTGACCAATTTGGCAGGAAGCTTTACCACCAACTATATTAAGCAAGATGGTGCAAAATATGGTAGCTATTCTGGCGTAAGCGTAAGTGAAAACGGTGTGGTTACAGCATTGTTTGATAACGGAGAAACCCGTCCGATAGCAATTTTGCCGCTTGCAACATTTACCAATCCAAACGGCATGAGTGCTTTAACCGGTAATGCCTGGATAGAAACGGATGCTTCGGGACAACCTTTGTTAAAACAAGCCGGAGTAGACGGAGCCGGAGAAATCAGCAGCAATGCGTTAGAAACATCAACCGTAGATTTGGCAACCGAATTTTCCAACATGATTGTAACACAAAGAGCATATTCGGCTTCAACCAAAATCATTACCACGGCAGATGAAATGTTAGATGAGTTAACGCGACTAATCTAACCGTCAGCAAAAACACATTTTCCTAAAGTTAAGCCCCAGACAGAAGTCAGGGGCTTTTTTTTGTAAGAGAGAAAAGCAAAAATTAAGACTAAACTTGTGAATATTTAAAAATAACATTTAACTAAATAAAAAATTCAGCTATGTATAACGAAAGGGAAGTATTTTTATTAAGTGGAGCCAAAGCTCCGAAATTGGGGAATGCAAGTGAATAGCTTTTTGCAAAGTATAAAAAATTTATCACCGGGGCGACTAATCTCGTTAGCCGCAATAGTTATCTTTTTAATCAGCTTTTTTGCCTACATAGCCATGCAGGTTAATTCGGTTGAATATTCGGTATTGTATACGGATTTAGAGTTGGAAGATGCCAAACAGATAGTATCCCGACTTGAAGAAGCCAATATAAAATATAAGCTGACCAAAAACGGTACAGAGATATTGGTTCCGCAAGACCAAGTTAATAAGATGCGTGTAGAAACGGCAGAACTTGCATTAGCTTCCAAGGGTTCCAATGTTGGTTATGAAATTTTTGATAATGCCGATGCCTTGGGAACCACCAATTTTGTGCAGAACATTAATTTGATAAGAGCCTTGGAAGGAGAATTGGCGCGAACGATTCGCTCTGTAGATAATATAAAAAGTGCCAGAGTTCATTTGGTGTTGCCTAAAAGAGAAATGTTTTCGAGAGAGGAACAAGAACCCTCGGCATCAGTCGTTATAAAAACGCGACAAGGCACATTGGATATGAAGGAAATCCAATCAATACAAAAACTTGTTGCCGCAGCTGTACCCAAGCTTGATGTAAAGAACGTTTCAATTGTAGATAGCTCGGGTAAACTTTTAACCAGTGATTCGGAAGATAAGCAAAGTCTGGATAATGCTGCTAATGAAGTCTTACGTTTGGAACAAGAACGTAAGATGGCAAAAAGTGTAGAAGCAATGATGGAAAAAGCAGTAGGGCAAGGAAAAGCTCAAGCACGCGTTAACATTGAGATGGATTTTGATCAAGTTGTGACTAATGAAGAAATCTATGATCCGGATTCGCAAGTTGCCCGCTCCATGCAAACAATAACCGAAAGCGGCATGTCTAACGAACAAGACAGTCCGGTAACGGTATCTCAGAATATTCCGAACGGGGATACGGTTACACAGACAAACGGTATTGTATCGCAAAATGCTAAGACGGAAGAAACAGTAAATTATGAGATATCCAAGACCACCCGAAACAAGATAAAAAGCACGGGAGAAATAAAACGCCTGACCGTAGCGGTTATGGTAGACGGGGTATATGAGAAAGATGCCGAAGGAAAAATGCAATATCGTCCCCGTACGGCAGAAGAAATGGAACAGTTGAAGGCGTTGGTCAAATCTGCGGTTGGCTATGATGCCAATCGAGGAGATATGGTAGAAGTAGAAAATATACGCTTTGCTTCTCTTATGGATGATGCGGAAAAAGCACCGGAAATATTGATTATGGGCTTTACCAAAGCAGAGCTGATGAGGATAGCCGAAGGCTTGGGAGTTGCCTTAGTTGCAATACTGGTCATTTTACTGGTTATCCGCCCGTTAATCAACAATGCCTTTGATAATGCATCACAAGCAGGGCCGAACAGCAAACTTCTCGGAGACAATGCCGAGGATGATAACTTGCTACTGTCAAATTTCTTAAATGATAATGATGCCGAATTAGATGAATTGGTCAATTTGAATAAAGTTGACGGTCGTGTAAAAGTATCATTGTTGAAGAAGATAAACGATACGATAGAGAAAAATCCGGAAGCAGCGGTCAGTATAATTCGGAGCTGGCTGTATTCGAGTGATGGCAACTAGATAATTAAGGATAAGACAGATGAAAACGAATGTCGTAGATGATTATAATTTATTGAGCGGTCAGCAAAAGGCAGCTATATTAATGCTGTCTCTCAATGATGAGAAATCGGCAGCCTTATTTTCATTAATGGATGATGAAGAAATCAAAGAATTATCAGTTGTAATGGCAAGTTTGGGTAAAGTAAATTCAAATGTGGTAGAACAATTATTCGACGAGTTTTTGGAAAGAGCCTCCAACAGCGGAATGTTGATGGGAACTTATGAAAGTACGGAAAGATTGCTCTCTAAAGCATTAGATAAAGACCGCGTCTCCGTGATTATGGAAGAAATCAGAGGTCCTGCAGGACGTACCATGTGGGATAAATTGGGCAACGTAAATGAACACGTTTTGGCAAACTACTTGAAGAACGAATATCCGCAAACGATAGCAGTAATCTTGTCAAAGATAAAAGCGGAACATGCGGCAAAAGTCATAGCTTTATTGCCGGAAAATTTTGCCATGGAAATCGTGATGAGAATGTTGCGTATGGATTCGGTTCAAAAAGAAGTATTAGACGGATTGGAAAAGACTTTAAGAAAAGAGTTTATGAGCAACCTGTCAAAATCTTCACGCCGAGATTCGCACGAGCTTATCGCCGATATTTTCAACTCATTGGATCGGAGTACGGAAAATCGCTTTATGGAAGCTTTGGAAGAGCGTAACAGAGAGAGTGCCGAAAGAGTTAAATCACTTATGTTTACGTTTGAAGATCTTATCAGAGTTGATTCTCAAGGAATTCAAGTATTGTTGCGTAACGTAGATAAAGATAAGTTGGCAATTGCTTTGAAGGGAGCATCCGATACCATTAAAGATCTGTTCTTTAATAACATGTCCACCCGTGCCGGAAAAATTATTAAAGAAGATATGGAAGCAATGGGACCTGTTCGTTTGCGCGATGTTGAAGAAGCTCAACAATATATTGTTACCACCACTAAAGAACTTTCCAATGCCGGAGAGATTGTCATTAGTGAAGGTAAAGATAATGATGAATTGATCTACTAATATGGGAAACCGAAAGACAGATGGTAAAATTTCAAAAATTTGAGTTTGATAACTTTGTTCTCGGAGAAGATAATCAGCCATATGTCGAAGATTGGGAGAACAGCCATATAGAGGTCGAAGAAGGAGGAGAAGAAAAAAAGGAAGAAACCTCTTTGCCCGAGCCGATTATGCTAGAAAAGCCGGAAGAAGATATTCCGGAAGAAAAAATAGAAGCAGCAGCGGAGCCGGAAGTTGCAGAAGAGATTATTCGCTATACGGAAGAAGAGGTTGCCGAAAAAGAAGAAAAAGCCAGAGAGACAGGCTATGCGGAAGGCTACCGTCAAGCCAAAGCAGAGGGGGAAGAAGAGCATAATCGTTTGCTTGCAGCACTTAATGATCGCTTAATGATGCTTTCGGCAGAAATGACTTCCCGGTCAGAAACAATGGAGAACGAGATTATATCATTAAGCAGTATGATCATAAGGAAAGTAATTCCGAGTATAGAAGCGCAAGAGGCACAAAATTTGGTAACGGACTTTTTGGAAAAGAACTTTCCCCAATTTAAACAAGAAGGAAAATTGGCTTTTTATTTTCATCCGCAGGCTTTATCCTACATACAGGGAGAAATAGCGCGCTTGGCAAATATAAACGATTATGAAGGAAAAATATCGTTACATAAAGATGAAGAGATGCAAGTATCGGATTGCCGAGTAGAGTGGGAACATGGCGGAGTAGAAAGAAACGGCAAAAAGATGTTAGATAAGATAGAAAAAATATTTGAGGCAAACACAAGTAAAGAATAGACGAGGGAAGTATGGTAGATAAAAATTTAGAATTAGATGAGATGCATGATTCCGGAGTAGAAGGAGAAGAGCCGATTCTACGCACGCAGGAAGATATGGACAATTTCAATATACCGAGTTCGGTTAATGATTTGGAAGCAGTCTATGATATTCCGGTAAAAGTATCAGCCGTTTTAGGTAAGTGCAAGATGAAAGTCAGCCAACTGATGAGCTTGAACAAAGGCGCCATTATAGAGCTGGATCGCAAAGTCGGCGAAGCAATAGACATATATGTTAATAATAATTTGGTTGCCAGAGGCGAAGTAGTTGTTGTTGATGACAAATTAGGCATTACCATGACAGAGGTAGTCAAAGCCACCAAATAAGAGGAAATAAAAAGTGGAATTACTAATAGTCGGAACATTGGAAGGACAGATTGGCGCGGCGAGTAAAATAGCCATATCGCAAGGCGGACATGTTTCATTGGCAGATAATGAAGATGCCGCTTTAGAAGTACTGCGTTCCGGCAAAGCCATAGAATTGGTAATGATAGATGTAAAATTAGACGTCTATAAGTTTATACAATCATTGGAAAGTGAACGCATCAATGTTTTGGTTGTGGCATGCGGCGTAGCTAATGATCCGACATTAGCCGTCAAAGCAATCAAAGCCGGAGCAAAGGAATATATTCCTTTACCGCCGGATGCGGAATTAATCGGAGCCGTATTGGCGGCAGCCACCCGCGAAAATCATGCTTTAATATACGGGGATAAAAAAACGGAAGCCGTATTAAAAATGGCAAAGCAGATAGCGCCGTCGGAAGCCAGTGTTTTACTGACCGGAGCATCGGGAACCGGTAAAGAAATATTTTCTCGTTTTATTCATGATAACTCCAAAAGAGCCAATAAAAAATTTGTTGCCGTAAACTGTGCGGCGATTCCCGAAACATTGCTTGAATCGGAATTATTCGGCTATGAAAAAGGAGCCTTTACCGGAGCGGTTGCGCGTCGTATCGGAAAATTTGAAGAAGCTTCGGACGGGACATTACTTTTGGATGAAATCTCGGAAATGGATATCGGTATCCAAGCCAAATTATTACGTGCCATACAAGAAAAAGAGATAGATCGTATCGGCGGAAAAGCGCCGATAAAAGTAAATACGCGTATTATAGCCACTTCCAACCGCAATTTGGATGAGGCGGTCAAGAACGGAGCCTTCCGTCAGGATTTATATTATCGTTTAAATGTTGTCAACATTCACATCCCGGCATTAAAAGATCGTCCGGGAGATATCGTTGTTTTGGCAAAACATTTTGTGAAAAAATATTCGGAGCTTAATGACCTTCCGATGAAGGCGATGACGCAAGCCGCCGAAAACAAATTGTTAAATTATTTATGGCCGGGCAATGTCAGAGAATTGGAAAATACCATCCACCGAGCCGTTTTGTTAAGCACGGGCGAGCAAATCGAAGCCGATGCCATAATTTTGGATGATGCCGATTCTATCATAAACAAAGCTGAAGCGAAAACAGCGGAAAAAGAGATAACCGCGGCAAGTTCTTTTGGCAATACGCTGGCATCAATGGAAAGAAATTTGATAATAGATACCTTAAAACACACATTGGGAAACCGCACGGTTGCGGCGCAGATTTTAGGTATTTCGATTCGCACCTTGCGCAACAAGCTCAAGCAATATGAAGCCGAAGGGTATGAAGTTTCGGCAGATAATCAATAGGAAGACGGTATCAGATAATGCAAAACAATATATTCGGCAATAAAACATTTAAGGAGATGCTGGTAGGCGCGACCAAGCGCGGAGACCTGTTTTTTGCGTTATCAATTATTTTGATGTTGGTGATATTGATTATGCCGATGCCGGCATGGCTTTTGGATATTGCCTTAGCCTTATCAATCACCATATCGTGTTTGGTTTTAATGACGGCAATTTTTATAGAAAAGCCGACAGAATTCAGTGCGTTTCCGTTAGTACTGTTAATTACGACCATGTACAGATTGGCTCTGAACCTAGCCTCCACGAGGTTGATATTATCGCGAGGCTATTTAGGTCCTGATGCGGCGGGAGAGGTCATCAAAGCCTTCGGCGGGTTTATCATGGGCAATAATTTTGTCATCGGCGTAATCGTATTTGCCATATTGGTATTGGTCAATTTTGTGGTAATCACCAAAGGTTCGGGACGAATTGCGGAAGTAGCGGCACGTTTTGCCTTAGATGCCATGCCGGGAAAACAAATGGCAATAGATGCGGACTTATCATCAGGCTTAATTAATGAGGATGAAGCCAGAAAGCGTCGAGAAGATTTATCTAAAGAAAGCTCATTTTACGGAGCCATGGATGGTGCCAGCAAATTTGTGAGAGGGGATGCCATTGCCGGTTTGCTGATAACGTTTATCAACATAATAGCCGGAATAATCATCGGTATGGTACAAAATGATTTAACCTTTGCGCAGGCAGGTTCAACCTATATGCAATTAACGGTTGGTGACGGCTTGGTATCACAGGTTCCGGCATTAATTGTATCTGTAGCTGCCGGTATTTTGGTATCAAAAGCCGGTATGACGGATGCAACGGATAAAGTTTTATTTGATCAAGTAGCCAATTATCCGAAAGCCTTGGGTATGTCGGCATTTTTGGCATTGGCATTAGGCATGCTGCCGGGAACGCCGGCAATACCGTTTGTATTATTGGCAACATTAACGGGAAGTACGGCATATTATTTGGATAAAAGGCAAAAAGAAGTTCAAGCCCAAGCCCAAGCGGTAATGGAGCAGGAGCAAAAGCAAGGAGGCGCAAAGGCAGCGGCAGAGGAGCCGATATCAACGGCATTAAGAATAGACTTGATTCGCCTGGAAATAGGATATGGATTATTGCCGCTGATAAATGAAGAGACCAACAAAAAACTCACGGATCAAATCAAGGCATTACGGCGGGCATTAGCCGCAGAATTAGGTTTCGTCATGCCTTCGATTCGCATACAAGATAATATGCAATTAGCCCCCAATGAATATAATATATACATCAAAGAAGTAAAAGCCGGAAAAGGAGAATTAAGACCGACACAGCTATTGGTTATGGATCCGCGAGGAGAGAAGATAAATCTGCCCGGAGAAGACACCACGGAACCGACATTTGGATTAAAAGCCATGTGGGTAGACCAATCTTATCGAGAAGAAGCCATGTTCCGGGGATATACGGTTGTTGATCCGTCCACGGTTGTCACCACGCACATAACCGAGCTTGTCAAAGACAACATGCCGGAATTGTTATCATATGCCGAAACGCAGAAATTGTTGGATGAGCTGGATAAAGAACAACAAAGATTGGTAAAAGAATTGATTCCGAATAAAGTCAGTTTGGGAGCGGTTCAGAGAATATTGCAAAATTTATTGCAAGAAAGAGTATCAATACGCGATTTGCCGACCATTTTGGAAGGAATATCGGAGGCGGTAACCACCACACGCAGTCTGATGATGATTACCGAACATGTTCGCACCAGATTATCGCGCCAGTTATCCAATGCCTATGCCAATGAATTTGGCGTGATATCATTGGTAACCTTATCGCCGTCGTGGGAACAATCATTTGCCGAATCAATAATCGGAGAAGGTGATGATAGGCAGTTGGCAATGGCACCAAGCACTTTGCAGAATTTTATCACCAAAGTCAGAAACGTTATCGAAGGTTTGGCAGCCAAAGGAGAAAATCCGGTTTTATTAACAA
Source organism: uncultured Alphaproteobacteria bacterium (assembly GCA_944393215.1). Classification (GTDB taxonomy): domain Bacteria; phylum Pseudomonadota; class Alphaproteobacteria; order RF32; family CAG-239; genus CAJLXD01. The sequence goes on along the minus strand of CALXZL010000016.1, from coordinate 6,793 downwards.
GCCCGGGGATTCGTCCGTTTGTCCGCTCCATAATAGAGAGATTCCGCCCGATGACGGTTGTTATGTCCCAAAATGAAATCCACCCGAAAGCCAAAATAAAAACCGTTGGTCAAATTTGAGGCTAAAGCATGAAGATAAAGCAGATTAGCGCCCCAAACATGAGTGAAGCTCTGATAAGAATAAAATCGGAGTTGGGTGATGATGCCATAATTATCTCCAGCGAAAAAGGAGAGGGTTCCAACATTTTGGTCTCTGTGGCAATAGATGAGGATGAAGAAGTTTTTTTTGACGAAGAAGATCAGCTTCAAAATATCAGAACATCTGAAGTGATAGAAAATCAACATATAAGAGATTGTTTGAATTATCATGACGTTTTGGAAGCCGTATCGGCAAAAATATTAGCAACGGTAAGACAAGAAGGACATCACCAAAAAGACCGCGATGAACAAGAGCTTTTGGCGCGGAGTTTATCAAAACTATATGCATTTTCGGATATATTGGATATGCGGCATCCGGTTAAGTTATTTATGGGCACGCCGGGGAGCGGTAAGTCGACGGCAATCGCCAAAGTAGCGACTCAAGCCAAATTTAACAAGATATCAAGTTGCATAATCAGCACGGATAATGTACGTGCCGGAGCCAACAAACAATTAGAAGCCTTTGCCGAGATATTGGCTGTTGATTTTTATTTTTGCAAAGATAAAAAAACATTGCGACAAAGAGTGGATGACGCCCGCAAGACCTATGGTTTGGTTTTGATCGATACGCCGGGAATAAATCCGTTCATGGAACAGGAAGTTAAGCGTGTGGAAGAATATGTGCAAGCTCTCGAGTGTCAAAAGATATTAACACTGGATGCCGGACGAAACACGATGGAAGCCGTAGAAATCGGAGAAATATTTATGGATTTGGGAGCGCGTTATTTATTGCCGACGAGGTTAGATTTAACCCGAAGGATTGGAACGGTATTATCAGTAGCCGCGTGTTGCGATATGAGCTTTTATGCCGCCAGCGTCAGTTCGTCGATAGCCAACGGATTAGCGGAGATTAACAGTCAATCATTGGCAAAACTAATATTAAGTTAATAAAAGAACGGGAATAAGAAAATGGAAAATCAAAATACGGAAGAATTGAAAGTCATGCCGCGCGCACCGATAAGCAGGAGCGTAAGAAAAGGGCATAATATGATAGCCGTAGCTTCGGGAAAAGGAGGCGTCGGCAAAACATGGTTTTCCATCACATTGGCACATGCTTTAAGCCTGTTAAAACAAAAGACATTGCTGTTTGACGGAGATTTGGGACTGGCAAATATAGACATCCAGTTAGGCTTGTTTTCCAAATATGATTTAAGCAGTGTGGTCTCGGGCAAGCTGACTTTAAATCAAATTGTGCAACAATGTCCGAAGGGGCACTTTGATATCATTGCCGGACGCTCCGGCTCTGCAGGTTTAGCATCGATGCCGATTGGCAGATTGCAAATATTGGGAGAAGATTTGTCATTATTGGCATCGGCATACAATCAGGTCATTTTAGACATGGGGGCAGGTGTTGAGAAGCCGGTTCGGATACTATCGGGTATGGCAGAAAGAATAATTGTGGTATGCACGGATGAACCAACGTCATTAACCGATGCCTATGCCTTTATCAAAATCATGACCATGCAATATCCCAAGAGCCGAATAGGATTAGTTGTAAATCAGGCAAATACAATCAGGGAAGGTCAGCGAACCTATGATACTTTGTTAAAAGCATGCAATAATTTTTTAAAGATAACCCCGCCGCTTTTAGGGATAATCCGCCGCGATACCCGAGTTCGAGATTCGATACGGAATCAAACGCCGATATTAATGCGTTATCCGACCTCAGAAGCGGCAGAAGATGTTTTATCAATAGCAAAGAAGGTATTATCAGATGGATAATGTCATACCTCCGTTAAGCGCACCGCCGACAAATATTTCAGGCAGCGAGGGCGGAATAAGTGGTCAGATAAACAAGCTTCCGGAAGAAATTCAAAATGTTGTAAAACCGGGACAAAGCTATTTATTAGAAATTTTAATGGCTGAGAGTTCGGAAGGCAGCACCAATCTTCAAGGGCAAATAAATATCGGCGACAAGAAAATTCCGTTGGAAGTTGCGTTGGAAACGGCACTAAAACTTCCGGCAGATAAAGATTCGGTTATGCAGGTAAGAATAAGCAACCTGAATGATAAAGGCGGAGCTGATGTCAAATTATTATCCGTTAACGGTGAAAAGGTCATAAACAAAACAATAAGAGAGCCGCTTGCAGAAAAGAGCAACAGCGCAGCGTTGATTATAGAAGTTTCGTCATCAGACAAAGCATCAGAGTTTCATCCACTGAAAATTATGCAGTTATTAAAAGATATCACCACCAAATTACATCTTCCGAACAGCATTGATAATTTGTTGGAAGAAAATTTTTCCAAATCGGAAATAGATGTAAAATTACATTTGGAAGGAGGCAAGTCCGGAGTTTTGATTGAAGGAGAGACAATCAAAAATGCAGTCAGAAGAATAGAACTGATTTTACAAAATTTTACCGATAATATAAAAAATCAAAAACCGCAAGTTTCGGATGTTGAGCATTTTATTGTTCAAATCAAAAAAGAGTTATTATCATTACAAAATACCTTTATGCAAGGAACGGCATTTTCCAATCCAGACAGCAAACTTTTGGCATTGCGGACCACGTTGGGAAATTTTCTTCCGGAAAAAACAATAAAGCTTGAAAATTTAAGCAATGTTTTATTGGAAATAAGTGATGTAAAAATAAACAGCGGCGGATTATCGGAAAAATTAAGCGAATTACAGTCCAGTCGAGAATTAACCAAAAATCTTCCGACGATTATGGATGTCTTAAAAGATTTATTGGTAACGGATAAACAACAAACCAATAAGCCGGATAATTTATTTGAAATATTTAAGTCTTTGCAAAACATGGGTAGAGATGATTTAGCTCAAAAAATCATGCATAAATTTCCGAGTACTGAAGGAAAAATAATGGAAAATATGTTTCGTTTTATTAACGGAGCCAGTCATCACAAGCCGGAATTATGGTTAGGAAAAGACATTTTTCAAGAATTGCAACTGATAGGACGAGAAGGAGAAGAGATAAGTTCCAGAATAAACGATTTTATGTCAGCATCGGTCAGAGAAGGAGGAAATTGGAAAATAATCAATCTTCCGATAATGAACGGGGATCAAATAAGCCGTATAAGATTATCCGTCAAAAATATGGAGGAAGAAGAAGCCAGACGTGCAAAGGGAAAAAGAAAAAAATCGGCACGATTTGTGGTAGATACAACATTTAGCCGTTTGGGAGCATTTCAGTTTGATGGTTTTTCGTTTGTGAAAGACCGACAATTTGATTTAATTATCCGAACGGAAAAAGTTATAGATGAAGATTTAAAGAGCAATATATTTAAGATTTTCAAAACCACATTAAATAATTTGCATTACAGCGGCACAATAAAAATAAATGTTAAAGAAAATTTTATAAAGATATGCGAAGATGACACTAAAGAAGAAACATTAAAACAGGGACTTTATGTCTGATGAATAAGTCAGAAACATATAACAGAGATGTTTTGGGATATTATCGTATCATAGGTATAACACCGGATACGGATGAAAATTTGGCAAAACAAAAATATCGGGAAAGAGCCAAAGCCTGGCATCCTGACCATAACAGCAGCGATGAGGCAAAAGAAAATTTTCAAAAATTATCGGTAGCATATGATATCATAAGTAATGATGATAAGCGCCTCACATACGATTTATTGTGTAGTGCCTATACGAGTTCAAATTTTCCGCCGATGTTTTCCTTAAAACCATATCGCAATATGGAAGGAAAGGATGATTTTAATTTAAAAACGGTAAGTCTGACAAAAGTAATCGGCAAAATATTAAAGCAAGAGATAAAAAAAGAAGATAAAATCTGCAATTATAAAGAAGCTGTCAGAGAGGTATTCAAAGTTTCGCTCAATAATTGGTTGTTGGGCTGGTGGAGTATCAAAGCCTTTCCTGAGAACATAAAAGCTTTGGTGTCCAATTTTTACAATATAGGTCATAATCGAGCCGAAAATTATAGGTTATGGTTGCATAATGCCTTAGCCTATTGGCAGAATAAGCAAGTGGGCAATGCCTATATTTCAGCCGTAATCGCCGGTCAATATGCTGATGACACACAAAAAGTATTATTGAAAAAATTGTTATCGAGGTTAGGATTAAAACCAAAATTTCAGTTAAAAAACTGGAATATGCTATTGTTGCAGGCGGTTCAGTTGATAATGCCGATAATTATAATAATAGCGGCATTATTACCGCTGAGTGTTAAGATAGTCAGCGAAAGTGATTTATGGCAAATATTCAGCCAAGATAAGAAGATTATATATAATCAGGAAGTCCGATTTTCAAGCGGTGGCAGCATGAGTGACGACATGGTGGTCGGAAAAATAATAAAAATACCGGTAGACATTACCGATGTATCAAAATTATATCATGTCACGTCAGAACAAAAAGTTATGTATGGACCAGCCGATGATTTTGATGTTTTAAAGCGAATAAAAAATGGCACAACGGTTCGCATAACGGGTATTTCACCGGATGAAATATGGTATCGTGTCATGTTAGATGAAGGCGAAATGGGTTTTATCCGGAAGGAGTTTTTAGCACCGGGAATAGGTAATGATATTCCATATGGCAGCCAAATTTTTTCAAAATAAAGAAAACTTGCAAGTCAAAAAAATATGTGATATAGAAAGCAGGAAAAGTGAATTATTAACCTAATTTTTGTAAAACTAAAAATAATTTTTTTATGAATAACTCAATTTTGGAGCTTCAAAAGAAGTTCAATTTATTTAAGACCGGCGATAAACGCTGGGGTGTAGTCGTATCAGAAATAAATAATGAAATGCAGGTAAAATTGCAAGGAGGTGTTTTAGGCTTTATCAGCCAAAATACCTTAGACTTTTATCGTCGCAATAGTATTTCACTGACCGCAGGCAAGCAACTGCAATTTGAAATAACGGAAGTCAAAAACGGAATTCCGTATGTATCGCTACCGGTAACATATATTTTTGCCAATTCACCGCACAAGGCGCGTGTCAGATTTTCAGGCACACAAGGTATTGTTGTGGAATTTGATTGGGAAAAAGATATAAATATCGGTTATTACAGTCCGGAAAGAGGTTTACCCAAAGAGCTGACAGAGCTTGAAGAAAACGCAAGAGTCTTATGCAAAGGTCTGACATTTCAAAAAGAATATTATCTGATAGATTCTCTACAGTTGGATGAAACCAAGGAGACAGAAGAGATAACGGTCGATGAAGAACAATATCAACAGTTTAAGTTACCGAATTCTTGGTGCGATGATGATATCCGCGAATACGTTAAAGACAACGGAGGATACATATCCAAGGGAGCATTTAAAGTTGGGGAATGCTATGTAGGAGAAATAGCAAACGGAAACATTGTCAGGTTCAAAGACGGAAGCAAAGCAGCCATAAAGAAAAAATCTGATGGCAGATTGCATTCGAAGGAAGAAGATAAGGTTCTGGTTCGGTTGCTGAAAATATATGATTTTGGTGATATGAAAGACGTTGAATTATTGGATGTGGTAGATGATGAATATGTCAAAATGTTTACCAAACGGCAAAATCGGAACTTACTTCCGGAATATGTCGACAATAAGCAAAAAAATCGCCATAGTTATATAGACAGCGGCTTTGTTTTTGGACAGCGGGACGATATTATCTTTGAAGAAGGTAAAAAGTCCGGTTCGGAAGTGAATTTTGAACGTTTTTGGCTCGGATTTTTATACATCGTCAAAATCAAAAACAGTATGCCGCTTTTGCTTGACAACAATGGCAATCGCGTAGGCATAAAACTCATTGAAAACGCTGATTACGGTGTTTTGTCTGATGATAATGTTGCCTTTGTTCGTCTACACTACATAGGAAAAGAAAACGGCAAGACGATATTAACGTTGAGAGTCGAATTTGTCCGCGAGTACAAATCTGAAGATGAAGCTGTTTTCACAGGAAAGTAACTAAAAAACATCCCTCAAAAAATGAGGGATGTTTTTTTTGAAGAAATAAAATTTATTTTTTTTTCGGTACTTTGATATAATTTTCAATCATTTTATCCATAAGCACATTATATTCAGCTTCAGAAAGAATATCATCTCGGTTCTGATCAATTTGATGATAAACTTGAATGGCAATTTTTTGTGCTTCAGCGGTTTTGAATTGAATAAATTCTTCTTTACTGATAATTCCGTCCTGATTCAAATCCATTTCGGCAAATTTTTTCTTCATCATCATCCTTGCGCGTTGTTCGGGAGAAATACGAATTCCGCGATTAAGCATATTTGTAGACAGAGCACCCGAGTTCAACATATTTTGGGGTACGGGCGTCATATTATCCAAAGAATAGTCATTAGGTTCAGATGATTGTTGAGACGGAATTTGCGAAGACAACGGCGCAAGAGAAGTTTTTGCCGCCAAAGCATCCTGAATAGTTGTTGCGGCTTGCGGCTCGGGAGCAGGTTGAGCTTGCGGCTCGGGAGCAGGTTGAGTCTGCGGCTCGGGGGCAGGTTGAGTCTGCGGCTCGGGAGCAGGTTGAGGCTGCGGCTCGGGAACAGGTTGAGGCTGCGGCTCGGGGGCAGGTTGAGTCTGCGGCTCGGGAGCAGGTTGAGGCTGCGGCTCGGGAGCAGGTTGAGGCTGCGGCTCGGGAGCAGGTTGAGGCTGCGGCTCGGGAGCAGGTTGAGGCTGCG
>CALXZL010000015.1 GCA_944393215.1 uncultured Alphaproteobacteria bacterium | reverse complement strand
ACAGCTGCTCATTTTTGTACCGGCACTAGATAAATTAAACAAAAAAAACTCTCGGTGGATTTATCCGAGAGTTTTTTATTTTAAATTACTCTGGCAACCGTTAACGTATCAACCGATTTGGCTCCTGCCGCTTTGAGCGCTTTGGCACATTCTTTTAAGGTTGAACCCGTGGTCATAACATCATCTATCAAAACCACGCTCTTTCCTTTTATCTTCTCCGCCTGCTTGACACTAAATGCACCCCTCACGTTCTTAACGCGCTCGTGCCCGGAAAACTGAACTTGCGGTTTGGTTGATTTGTGTTTTATCAGAGAAGTATAATCCACCTCAATACCCGTGAGTTTACTCAATTCTTTTGCCAACAATGCCGATTGATTGTATCGTCTTTTTATTAATCTTTTATAATGCAACGGAACCGGAACCAATATATCAGCACCTTCCTGCCATATATCATACCCTGCCATGCATAACCATTTGGCTAAAGTTTTGGCATTTTCGGTTTTATCCATAAATTTCAACGCCAAAATCAAATCTTTGGAAATATCATCATAAATCAGAGCTGAACGATTGAGCCGAAACGGTGTCTTTTGTTTTTTGCTGCATCTTCCGCATAAAAGCTTTTGGCTTTTTTTATTGACTACTTCTTCAAACGGATGTCCGCATTTATAACAATATGGTGCGGTTATGAAATTGAGCTGATTGAAACATTCGGGGCATAAGCCATCGTCATCCGATAAAATTGCGCCGCATTTAATGCAACGCGGCGGCAAAAATATTTTTAGTATGCGATTTATTAATTCTATCATTTGGCGGGGAACAGATTTAATAATTCTTCATGTATCTGATTGATGCCGTTAACCACAATAATGCCGGCTTTTTCCAATGCTTCCTTTTTATCTTGTGCCGAAATATTTCCTTGCGCGATAACATCTCCGGCATAGCCCATTTTATGTCCGTAGGGAATCGCATCTCCGGCAACAAAACCTATAACCGGCTTCTTGTGCTTCAGACTCTTATAATATTCTGCCGCGTCTTCTTCAAACGTGCCGCCTAAACGTCCCAGCATGATGATGGCTTTGGTATCTTTGTCTTGATGAAATTTTTCTAAGGCATCTATAAAATCTATGCCGATCATCATGTCATCTCCCAAACCTATAACCGTGCTTTGTCCTAAATTATTGGCACGGTTGGTTTCAATCACCGCTTCATAAGTTAAGGTCGATGAACGGGAAATTATCCCTATTTTGCCTTTTTGATGGATGTTTTCAGGGAAAATTCCCAGTCTGGCTTCTCCCGGCGTGATAATACCCGGCGTGTTGGGACCAATTAATCGGGTTTTGCTCCCTTTTAACATTGATTTGACTTCTAACATGTCTTTGAGCGGAATTCCTGCCGCAATACAGACGACTAAATCCAACTCGGCTTCTACGGCTTCCTTCATGGCATATTTTACTGCCGGAGCCGGAACAAACATTACACTGGCATTGGCTCCTGTTTCTTCTTTGGCTTCTTTCACCGTGTTAAATACCGGTAAGCCTAAGTGCATCTCCCCGCCTTTTTCCGGTGTAACGCCGCTCACAACATGTGTACCATAATCTAATGAACGTTTTATATGGAAGGTTGCCTGATTTCCGGTAATTCCTTGGCAAACAACTTTTGTGTGTTTATCAACCAATATTGACATCAGTCGCTCTCCTCTATGGCTCTGATAACGGCATCTGCGGCTTCATCCATCTCATCTGAAATGATGACCGGCAATTTGGAGTGTTGCAGTATCTCTTTTGCCTCGTCTTTGTTTGTTCCTTCAAAGCGAACAACCAGCGGTACGTTTAGACCAACTTCCGAGGCTGCGGCTATAATTCCTTCTGCAATCAAATTACATCTTAAAAATCCACCCAGAATATTTATCAATATTCCTTCAACCTTCGGATTGGTCATGATAATCTTGATACCTGAGGCTATTTTATCTTTATCGACACCACCTTTAACGTTTAAATAACATGCCGCTCCATACCCCTTATCTTGCAATTCATCCATTACCGCCATGGCTAAACCGTCACCATTGACAATGCACCCGATGTTGCCGTCAAATTCACAGTAGGTAAATTTGTATTTTGCTGCCTGAAGTTCTCTTTCATCTGCCTCATAATCATCTTGAAGTTGCGCTATGTCTTTGTGTCGATACAAGGCATTGTCATCAAAAGATATTTTTGTATCAAGAGCTATTAACTGTCCGTTTGCCATAACTCCGACCGGGTTTACCTCTATCATGGAAGCATCATTTTCCAAAAAGGCTTTGTGCAACCCATTGATAAATCGTTTCAAACTGCGGGCACTACGAGAAGATAATTTTAAAAATTCCAAAACTTCTCTGATTTGTTCCAAACCGACACCTTGATTGAGCGGTAAATCTATTTTTAATATTTTTTCGGGATGTTTTAATGCCAATTCATTAATATCCAGTTCTCCCAACTCTGCCACCAATAAACTTATGGCGGGGACCATCCTGTCTATCACTAAAGCAGAATAAAAAACTCGCTTAACTTTTGTAAATGCCTCAACATATATACGGCTGACCAATTTGCCTTTGGGACCGGTTTGCGGCGTGACTAAAGTGGCACCCAACATTTGTTCGGCATTTTTGATGATATCTCGGCGACTTTTTATCAGTCTGATTCCGCCTTTTTTACCGGCTCTCTCTTCCAGAAAATGACCTTTGGCTCGAGCTCCCGACTGAATTTGCGCTTTGAGCATCCATGGCCCTCGTAATGATACCCGAGAGGCTGCCCGCTTGGCTTCTGTCGGCGTATAGGCTATTCTGCCTTTCGGAATAACTATTCCGTATTTGCTTAATATCTGTTTTCCTTGGTATTCATGAATATTCATCAGCAAAATTTCCTATAACACTTCCGCATAATGTAAGATTTTTTCCGTCATTGCCGATAAACCGTTGCGGCGGCTCGGGCTTAAATGCTCGTGCAAGCCTAAACGATTGAACGTTTCTTCTATATTTATTGACTTTATTTCTTCTGCCGTATGAGAGGAAAATATCATAATCACAATCGCTATTATCCCCTTGACTATGGCGGCGTCACTGTCGCCTCGAAAATACAGCTTATTATCTCTTTTCTCTGGAATCAGCCATACTTGAGATTGGCAACCCTTCACCTTCCAATCCTCGGTGTGCAACTTTTCTTCTAAAGCCGGCATCTTCTCTCCAAGCTCTATGATATAGCGATATTTTTCTTCCCAATCATCCAGAAGATCAAAATTTTCCGTTAACTCTTCAATATCCATCTTCTTTTACCATTTTTTTCTTTTCTTTTTGATGTAGCATTATTCTTTCTTCTCGTCCAGCGTTTTATATCATTAACAAACATATTATATATTTGACTCTTACTTCTTATGTGTTATCTTGCCTCTATTCCATAATTCTAATGAGAGAAAAAATGAAGGTTACAATTTCTAAATTAATTGCCGACGAAGCTGTTATGCAACAAGTTGCCGATGCTTATCAGGCTTCTTATAATAAACTTTCCGAAGGATATAAATCTAAAGAGGAAATGGCTCTTTATACCTATGATTATTTTTATCAAAAGGTAAAACGTTTTGCCGCCGAAAATGAGCAAAGCAACCTTTCTCGTACTTTTATGATTAATCTGGACGGGAAACCTGTCGGTTTAGTTCGCTACAGCAGAATTCCCGAATATTATAAACATGCTCAAAACGGTCAAACCAAAGATTTGGAAAAAGGTTATCTCGACGGCTACGAATATGCTTGGTATCGCAAGGTCAACTTCACCGATACTGCCGTTAAACTTGATGATTCAACCATGATTTTGAATCAAATTTATCTGCATCCCGATGTGCAAAGACATGGACTCGGAACTTTTGTTTTGGCACAAACGCTCCCTAAAATGAAGGAAAAAGGCGTGAAAAACCTTATCTTGGAATATAATGTTGAAAACAAAAACGGCGAAAAATTTTATCAATCTTTTGGCTTTCAACCGCTTGCCGATACGCAAGATTTGGATCATATCGTTAAAGATAAAAACGGCTCAACTAAACTTTGCATCAGCAAGGTGAAGATTGTGCATGTGGCTGTGGATGCCGCTTTGCAAAAAGCCAATGAAAAAATGGAACAAAAGAAACAAGTTCAAGCACAAGCTCTTGGCAATATATTAGTTGGACTGGTTAAACATGCAAAGCAATATTAAAAAAATCAGAGCAATTATTTCTCCTAAAGGGCATGAAATTGCTTTTTTTGAGCGCAAAATTGATGATAACTTGCCCAATATTTTCCTTCTCGGTGTTTTTCACGGAGATGAAATTGAAGGCGAATATGTCCTTAACCGCTTTATGCAAGAATTAGAGCAAAATCCTAACGTCCCCTGCTCTTATAATGCTTATTTTCTGCCTTGTTTGAACCCTGACGGCAAGGAATTGCATACGCGTTTTAATGCCAACAAGGCTGATTTGAACCGCAATTATCCGACTGCTAATTTTAAAAATGAAACCCAAACACTCACTTATGAAAAAGTGAAATGCGGCGTACCGGCTTCCGAAATTGAAACTAAATTCATGATGTCTTTGGTTGAAGAATTTGCACCCCAAATCATCATCTCCATCCACTCGGATTTGCATTTGATTGATTATGACGGACCTGCACGTGATTTGGCTTTGATGTATGCCGACAAAACCGGATATAAGTTTGTCGAATCGGTCGGCTATGAAACTCCGGGTTCTTTCGGAACTTGGGTTGGCATTGAACGTCAAATTCCGTTGATTACGGTGGAAACTTGGCGCGGCGACACTAAAGAAAAGCTGGAAAAAATTTGGCAGGAACTCCGCCCTGCCCTCTATGAAACCTTGACCTTTAAGCTCTAAAAAAGCTCAATCATCATTTTGGCTTCATCACTCATGCGCTCGGGCGTCCATGCCGGTTCCCAAACAATTTTGACCTCAACATTACCCGTGCCTTCAACCAGAGCAACGGCATCGGCGGCTTGTTGCGGCAGAACACCCGCCACCGGGCAAGTCGGCGCGGTAACGGTCATATCAATAAAAACATCGCCGTTATCTCTGATATCTATATTATAAATCAAGCCCATATCATAAACATTGATATTAATCTCCGGATCGGCAACGGTTTTCAAAGCCTCGATAATATCTTCTTTGCTCGCGGTCTTTTCATCTTTCGGTTTATCTTTTCCTGCCTTTGCGACATAGTTTTGCAAAGCCTCTCCCATCGGTGTTTCTTCCGCCAAACCCATGGCGGTTAACAGTTGGGTTTCTTTTTCATCTAAAATTTTATCTTTATCAGAACTCATCTTACTTATCTCTTAAAAAAAGGTTTTGGCTTTTTCTATGGCTTTGACCAATCTATCGATATCTTCTTTGGTGTTATACAAGCCCAAAGTGGCTCGGGCAACCGACTCATAGCCCATGCGGTGCACCAGAGGTTCGGCGCAATGATGTCCGACACGCAAAGCTACACCTTCTTTATCTAAAATAAAAGCCATATCTTGCGGATGCACGCCTTTCAAAACAAAAGAGAAAACACCACCTTTATCTTTGGCGGTGCCGATTTGCACCAAGCCCTCAATCTCTGACAATTTTTCTGTTGCATACTTGGTTAACTCTTTTTCGTGTGCGGTGATATTATCTAAGCCCAAATTCATCATAAAATTCAGCGCTTCACCCAGACCGATTGCTTGAACGATTGCCGGTGTGCCGGCTTCAAAACGTGCCGGAGGTTCGGCAAAGGTGGTCTTTTCATAGCTTACGTGGTCAACCATATCGCCCCCGCATTGATAAGGCGGCATTTTTTCCAAAATATCATATTTGCCATATAAAACGCCGATACCGCTCGGACCGTAAGTCTTGTGTCCGGAAAAAGCCAAGAAATCACAATCCATATCTTGCACATCGATTTGATGATGAACGGCAAACTGGCAAGCATCGGTCAAAATCAAAGCGCCAACTTCATGTGCGGCTTGCGCCATTTTTTTAATCGGGAAAATGGTGCCCAAAACATTGGACATGGCGGTTACGGCAACGAGTTTGGTTTTCTCGCTCAACAATTTGGCAAACTCTTCCCAAACAAAACTCCCGTCTTCTGCAATTTTGAAAATTTTTAAGGTGCAGCCGGTTTCATCTCTGACTTGCTGCCACGGAATTAAATTTGCGTGATGTTCGGCTTCGGAAATCAAAATTTCATCACCTTTTTTCAAGAATTTTCTGCCCCAAGCAGCGGCAACCAGATTGATGCTTTCGGTAGCATTTCTGGTGAAGACAATTTCTTTATCGCTTTTGGCATTGATGAACTTTTGCACGATTTTTCGGGCTTTTTCATATTCTAAAGTGATTTCTTCCGACAAGAGATAAGAGCCTCTATGCACATTGGCATAGTCATGACTGTAAACCTTCAGCATTTTCTCAATCACGCATTGGGGCTTTTGTGCGGAAGCGCCGGTATCCAAAAACGTGTTCGGTTTGCCGTTAATTAATCTTGTCAAAACCGGAAATTGTTTTCTTATCTCATAAACATCAAACATCAGATTTGTCCTTTATTCTTGCGGCGCGTGGGCATAGTCCGACAGCCAAGCGCGAATTTCCGGATTTTTCACCTTAGCAAGCGCTTCATTCAAATAAGCATCAATCAAAATTTGTTTGGCTTCTTCCCTGCCGATACCGCGGGACTGCATATAAAAGAGCTGATTTTCATCTAACTCACCGCTGGCGGCACCGTGTGAGCACTTCACATCATCGGCAAAAATCTCGAGTTCGGGCTTAACGTCAATTTCTGCCGTGTCACTTAACAACAAAGCTCGGTGCAACTGGTTGCCCTCGGTTTGGACGGCATCTTGCGCAATATGGATTTTGCCTTGGAAAACGCCTTTCGCCTCGCCGCCGACAACACCTTTGACTAACTGCGATGAATAAGTCCGTGGTGATAGGTGCAAAATATCGGTGGTGGTATCCAAAGTTGCCCAGCCGGACATGATATAAGCGGCATTTACCTCGGCAGAGGCATTTTCATCGTTCAACAAAACCTTAACCTCGTTTCTGCCAATATTGGCGCCTCTTTGCAAACAGAAATTATGATAGTTCGAATCGGCTTTTTGTTTGACCACGCTCAAAGCAATATGGTTGGCCTTAAAAGCCTCGTCTTGCAATTTGTAATGATTGAGCTTGGCGTTTTTGCATAGGACAATCTCGTTTACCACATTGGCAAAATAGCGTGATTTGACCGCTCCTGTGTAATTATACCACTCGACAAACTCAGTCTCGGCACCTTGCTCCAATACAATCAAATTGCGGATATTGAAAAAGATATTCTCCTCTCCGCTTTTGGTGTGGTTAATCAGCACAATCGGCTTATCTACTTTCACATTTTTATGCACACAAAGATAAATACCTTCTTCCATATAAGCATTGTTCAGAGCGGCAAAAGGATGAAGTTTGATATCTGCCACTTTGCCCAAATATTCTTTGGCATCTTCGGTTATCACCGCTTCCATTAAATTCATCACTTCAACCCCGCGCGGAAAATCGGGGAACGGCGGAATCATCTTGCCTTTTTCAAAATGGATGACATAAGCTTCAAACGGAACCTGCAATTTTTGTTGGCACTCGCAAACATGCCCTTCTTCATGACAATGACAATCACCTTCTTCATGATGATGTCCGCAACAGCAACCTTCTCCATGGTGATGATGACAACCGCAACCACCGTCTTCGTGATGACAACCGCAGGCTTCTTCCGCCGTCACACGCATTTCAGATAAAAAGTTTGACGGCTCAATCTCCAAGTCATCGGTGTTCAAATCTCTTAATTTGGTATATTTCCAAGCCTCGGTTTTAGGAGTGGGCAAACCGAGTTCATCAAAGGTAATTGCGCCCTTATCCCGCATGGCTTGAAACCATGGGATATATTCTCCGAACAATTTTACTTTTTGAACCAATCCGCCCATTTATCTCTCTCTTGTATATTCGGCATAGCCGTCTTTTTCAATTTCTGCCGCCAAGGTTTTATCGCCGGATTTAACGATATGTCCGTCTGCATAAACGTGGACGAAGTCCGGCACAACATACTCCAACAAGCGTTGATAGTGGGTGATAATCAGCATTGAGCGTTTGCCGTCCCTTAAAGCATTCATCCCTTCCGCAACCACTTTCAAAGCATCAACATCCAAGCCGGAATCTGCCTCATCTAAAATGGCAAAAGAAGGCTTTAAGATATTCATTTGCAAGGTTTCCAAGCGTTTTTTCTCGCCACCGGAAAAACCGACATTGACGGGGCGTTTTATCATCTCGTTATCAATGCCCAGTTTTTTGCCCTCTTCACGCACCATTTTGACAAACTCCATGGTGTCTAACTCCGGCAGGTTGTGATATTTTCGCACCGCATTGACCGAGTGTTTCAAAAAAGTAGTAACCGCTACACCGGGGATTTCTACCGGATATTGCATGCACAAGAAAATGCCTTCTCTGGCTCTATCTTCGGGCGACATCTTAGTCAAATCCTTACCCTTAAAGCGAATCGAACCCGAGGTGATTTCATAACCCGGTTTGCCGCAAATCACGTTTGACAAGGTGGATTTTCCGGCACCGTTCGGACCCATGATGGCATGGACTTCACCCTCGTTTATCGTCAGGTTAAAGCCTTTGATAATCTCTTTATCCGCTACTCTTGCATATAAGTCTTCAATTTCTAATAATGGTGTAGTCATCTTATTTTTCCTATCTATCCGACGCTGCCTTCCAAACTGATATTGATTAATTTTGCCGCCTCAATCGCAAATTCCATCGGCAAATGCTGCATTACTTCTTTACAAAAACCGTTGACAATCAAGCTTACCGCCTCTTCTTCGCCAATGCCTCGTTGCTCACAATAAAACAACTGCTCGTCACTGATTTTTGAGGTGGTAGCTTCATGCTCCAGCTTGGCGGTTTTATTGCGGTTTTCCACATAAGGCACGGTATGAGAGCCGCAGTGACTTCCAATCAACAAACTATCGCACTGCGAATAATTTCTGGCATTATCGGCTTTTGGGGCAACCCTCACCAAGCCGCGATAAGTTTGATTGGAAAATCCGGCGGAAATGCCTTTGGAAATTATCTTTGAACTCGTATTTTTGCCAATGTGAATCATCTTGGTACCGGTATCAGCCTGCTGGTGGTTGTTGGTAATCGCTACCGAATAGAACTCACCGCTGGAATTATCTCCTTGCAACACGCAAGACGGATATTTCCACGTCACCGCCGAACCGGTTTCCACCTGCGTCCATGAAACTTTGGAGTTTTCGCCACGACAAGCCGCACGCTTAGTCACAAAGTTATAAACGCCGCCTTTGCCGTCTTTGTCTCCGGGGTACCAGTTTTGCACGGTGGAATATTTGACCTCGGCATTTTTATTGACCACAATCTCGACAATGGCGGCATGAAGCTGATTTTCATCTCTTTGCGGGGCGGTACAGCCTTCCAAATAGCTGACATAACTTTCATCATCCGCCACAATCAAAGTTCTTTCAAATTGTCCGGTGTTTTTGGCATTAATGCGGAAATAAGTGGACAATTCCATTGGGCAGCGCACGCCTTTGGGAATATATACAAAAGAACCATCCGTAAACACTGCCGAATTTAAGCAAGCAAAAAAGTTGTCGGTATATGGCACAACCGAGCCTAAATATTGTTTGACCAAATCGGGATGTTCCTTCACCGCCTCGGAAATGGAACAAAAGATGATGCCTTGATCGGCTAGCTTTTGCCGATAAGTTGTTGCCACCGAAACACTGTCAAAAACAGCATCCACGGCAACCACGCCAGCCAAAACTTCTTGCTCTTTCAAGGGAATCCCCAATTTTTCATAAGTTTGCAATAACTCGGGATCAACCTCATCCAAAGATTTGGGTGCCACTTTTTGCTTGGGGGCAGAATAGTAGCTCAAGTCCTGATAATCTATTTTATCATAATTCAACTTTGCCCAAGTCGGCTCTTTCATGTTTTTCCAAAACTCATAAGCCTTCAAACGAAATTCCAACAACCAATCGGGCTCACCTTTTTTTTGCGAGATGAACCTGATGATATTTTCATTCAAACCTTTGGGCGCAGAATCGGCAGCAATGTCGGTGACAAAGCCATATTTATATTTATCGCCGCTTTCATCAATGATTTCAGGTTTTTGACTATTCATTAAACTTTCCTTTTCTAACCTTCCCTAAATTAGGTTTTTTATTTGCAAATTGCAACCTCTTATTTAATAAAAAATTCAGTTTTTACCGCTATTCTGATATAAATTTTATTTCTACGAAGGGGCTTTATCATGCTTATCGGTCTTATCTCTTTGGCAATTATCTCGCTTATTTTGATTGTGCTTTGTTTTGTGCTTTATAAAAAACTTTTCGCTCTGCAGTTGCAGCTTAAAGAACTTTTGTCCGAGAAAGCGTCCCAATCTGATGAAAAAGCTCAAACACTTACCGATGACATGAGCTTCAAAACCGATAAAGACCTCATCATCACCTTTGCCAATGATGCACTTTGCCAAAACCTTGGCTTTAAAAAAGAAGAACTTATCGGAAAATCTGTTTTCGGAACACTTATGGAAGATAGTGAATCTATCAAAAGCAACGTGCTTGGCTATACCAACAAAATTTTGAAAAAGACCAAAATTGTTAATAATGAAATTCTCTTGCGCAACTCTGAAGGACAAGTTTTGGTCATGCAATGTCATCAACGTCCGATTTTGAACGAAATTTTAGAGTGTACCGGTATTAGTTTTATTTGCAAAAATGTTTCTTCCGCCAAAGAAATGCAAAGCAAACTTTTGGAACTTTCCGAACGTGATATTATTACCAATGCCCTTAAACAAGAGGCTTTTTTTTCTTGCTTAGAAAAAGATTTTAATCGTGCCAAACGTTATAATCAAGATTTTGCCCTTTTGGTCATTGAAACCAAAGATTTGTGCCGATTTATCAATCAAGGAATCAGCTTTGAAAGAGGAGATAAGCTCTTAAAATCAATCTATAATCTTTGTGCCGAAAAAACCGAAAATAAATGTACTATCGGACGTTTTGAAAAAACAAAATTCGGTCTTATCTTAAATGATTATTCTCGTGAAAAAGCCTCTACCTTAGCTCAAGAAATTTATGAAGATTCAAAACCCATTATCAAAAAACTCGGCGTTGATACCTATAATGCACAAATGCTCATCCTTTCTTATACCGAACGTAAAGGTTTTACCGATACGGAAGATAATATGTTGGAACGTACCAACAGACACATCAAAAATGCTTTACGAAAACATCAATACGGCGTGACAACTTCCGATAATGATAAAAAAATATCAGATTCTCCCTCAAAATATGTCAAAGATTAGCTTTACAAAATATTAAATTATTCGTGCTAGCTTGTGTCTATAAGCTTATAGTTATTTATAAAAAAATGAAAAAACCGGTATTTATATTTTTGGTCTTGCTTTGCTTTGTATCCGGATGTTCTTCTAACTCCGGAATACCTCTTCTCGGCTATTCTTGGTGGGGAGGAACACCGGACTCCGTTATTGTGGCAAGAGGAGACACTCTTTACAGCATTTCTCGAAGATATAATGTTCCTTTGCGTGATATTATTGAAGCCAACCACATGGCTCCGCCTTATCGCGTCTATGTCGGACAAACACTGCGGTTGCCCAGTGCCAAATATCATGTTGTTCAAAAGGGAGATACACTCTATAATATTTCCAAAAGATACAATGTGGACATGAGTTCTATCAGTCGTCTTAATGACTTGGATGAGCCTTATACGCTTGCCGTTGGGCAAAAACTCATCTTGCCCGGAAGCTTGGTTGAAAAATCAACATCCTCTTCTGCAACAAAATCCGGAACATCAACAAAAACGACCGCGAAAAAAGCAACATCTAAAAAATTTTCTTCCTCATCTTGGTGGAAGCCTAAACAGTCTACCCCCAAAAAAGCAACTTATACCAAACCGACACCGGTTAAAAAACGCAGTAGCAAATTCCTCTGGCCGGTTAAGGGTACGGTTATTTCCAATTTCGGTACTATCGGCAAAGGGCGCAACAATGACGGTATCAACATTAAAGCACCTTTGGGAACAGCCGTTAAAGCTGCCGATGCCGGTACAATCGCCTATGCCGGAAACGAACTCAAAGGCTTTGGCAACCTGATTTTGCTCAAACATAATGACGGGTGGATTACCGCCTACGCGCATAATGATAAAATCCTTGTCAAAAAAGGGCAAAAAGTGCGTAAAGGTGAGAAAATCGCCACGGTTGGAAGTACCGGCGGTGTCAGCATTCCGCAACTTCATTTTGAAATCCGCGCCGGTAAAAAAGCTGTTAACCCACGTTCTTATCTGCCTTAAGATTTTCTCTTGCTTATTCTTTACTAGAGTGCTAGTTTTTCTATGGTTTTAATAATTATTTATGTATAATTTTTTAATTTATTTTGCTATGGAAAAAAAGATAAAATCTTCCGAAGATTTGTTGAAACAAGAATTGGATGGTATTGATGATCCTTCAAAACAAGAACGTATTGAATATTTTGTAAGAAATATTATTAAAGAAAAAGCGGCAAAGCATACGCCGTTTTACATTCTCTTTCTTGTCTTGGCATTTGCTTTTATCTGGTGTGTTTATTTTCAACACGAGATTATTCAAAAACAACAGCATGAAATTGAAACTTTGATGTTGCTTATTTTTTGCAATAATTCCGACGCAACGGAAGATGACAATATCTCCGGAGAATCGGAAAGTCCGTTCGAATTTCAGCAAAAATTTCCTCAAACGGATACTTCATCAAAATTACTCTAAAAAAAACTCCGTATTAAAAAAATACGGAGTTTTCTTTTTTGATAACCAATATTATTCTGCCGTTCCTTCCGTCGGTGCTGCCGGAGCATCTGCCGGAATGATGCTTTGTAATGTTCCTACGGCTTTCTTTCTCTTCAGTTTGTTGACAAACTTCATGGAACGTTGTGCATCCCATTTCTTTTTGCCTTCTTCTTTTTGGAATATTTGTTGATAAACCTCTATGGCTTGATCAAATTCGGAAAGTTTGGTTAAACAACTTGCCAAACCGTCATATAATTTATGATGATATTTGCCGGCGCCGATTATCATTTGCGCTTTTTTATAGCATTTCAAAGCATCATTAAATTTAAGCATTTTTTGATATACAAAACCAATACTTATCCAGGCTTGAATTTCGCGGCTGTCAATATTCAATATTTTGGTAAAGCATTTTATTGCCGATGCATTGTCCCCCATCAGCTGATAGGTTACGCCAACTCCGTTCCATGCCTTGATGTTGTTTTTATCATTTGACAAAACCTTCTTAAAAAACGAAATTGCTCTCTCATATTGTTTTAATTTTTGCAAAGTGACCGCAACACTCAATAATGTTTGTGCGTGCTTGCTGTCAATCTTCATGGCTTGTTCCAAAACATCCAGCGCTTCCTTGTATGAAAACATATGTTGCAAAGCAATGGCTTTGCCGTTTAGTGCTTCTAAGGATGTTTTATCTATGGCGATTGCCTCGTTAAAGCACATTATGGCGTCTTTATAAAGACCGCGCATGCTTAACGTTACACCTTTATTGTTCAAAACTTCTACCGATTGCGGATTCAATGCCAATGCTTTATCAAAGCATTCTACCGCTTCCGTATAGCGGCTCATCTTTTGAAAAGCAAAACCCTTACTGTTCAATGCTTTCCATGATTGCGGTTGTTCTGCTATTGCCGCGTCAAATTGTTCAACAGCTTCTTTATACAGCCCTTGATCCAATAGTTCCTGCCCTCTCTTATAGGCATTATTTTCATTTGACTTTACCATAATATTTTCTCTTCCGAATTATATTGGTTACAAAATAATTTATCGAGCTCATCCTATCATCAACTCTTATATATGTCAAGGAATCAATCAGAATAATTTCAACTGCTTGTATAGCTCTATATCTCCTCTTACTTCCATGTATCGGCAACCAAATTTCAGGGCAAATTTTTTCACTTCTTGCCGTTTTTCTTCAAAATGTGATTTATAGGCTTTTTGAAACAGCTTGGAAGAACTGTTGAAAACAAGCTTTTCTTTGCCCTCTGCCGCCATGTATTCTCCCGCTTTCGGCGCTACGTCTTCCAAAATGTCAAAGATGTTTATTAAATAAACCTTTGCCTTCTTGGATAAACCCGCAAGAGCTTTCTTTAACTCGTCCGTCATAAAATTATAATCACTTATGACAAAAACACTGGCTCCGTTTTTAATGCCTTGCTGTAATATTCTTAAATTGCCGGCAAAACTTCCTTCCACCTCTTGCGTTTGCAATATCTTGCGACTTACTTCCGATAATTTTTTGAATATTGCTATCAGATTGGCTTGATGATTTCTCGGCTTATAAACATAATTTTGATGTCCGTCATAAATCATACAGCCGAATCTGTCTTTATTTTCCAGCGACATCCACCCCAATAAACCTGCTATTTTAGCTACGGATACCGATTTGAGCTGTTTTCTGGTTCCAAAAACCATGTAGGGAGACATATCTGCCGCAACGTAAATTTCGCGGTCTTTTTCTTCGGCATATAATTTAATATACGGTGAGCCCTTTCTTGCCGTAACACGCCAATCCATATCGCGAACATCATCTCCGTGAATATAGTTGCGTATTTCTTCCAGTTCCATACCGCGTCCCTTAAATGCCGATTTTACGTCTCCGGACTGGTTCGAAACACTTAATTTCGGACGTAGTCTTCGTAAATAGCCAACATAGCGACGCTCTTCTATTAATTCTTCAAGACTTACAAATAAGCCCGAATTATCAGACTCTTCCGCCCGCGAAAATATTTTGCTCCATGTTGACAACCGCTTCATTTGGTCTTCCCCTCTTTACGGCAGCGGTACCATTGATATTAAATTTGAGATTATCTCGTCTGTCGTAATTCCTTCTGCCTGGGCTTCAAAACTCAATATGATACGGTGTCTTAAAACATCATAGACAACACTTTGAATATCTTCCGGCGTGACAAAATCGCGACCGGAAAGCCATGCATTTATGCGGGCACACCTATCCAAGGCAATGGTTGCTCTCGGGCTGGCACCGAATAAGACATATCCTTGAAGTTTGCTGTTGTATTTTTCCGGATGACGCGTTGCCATAATCAGCTGAACCATATATTCTTCTACCGAATCGCTGGTGTGAACCGATAAAACCTCTTTTCTTGCCGCCAATATATCTTCAATTGTTATGCGGTGAAAACTTTCTTGTTGCTCTTTGGCGGCTTCTCCTCTGACCAAATGCAAAATTTTCTTTTCGGTTACAGCATCGGGTTGATTTATTTTGATATACATCAAAAATCTGTCTAACTGCGCTTCGGGAAGATTATAAGTTCCTTCATGTTCTATCGGGTTTTGGGTTGCCATGACCATGAATAATTCCGGCAAAATATAACGCTTGCCGCCGATACTGACCTGACGTTCCGCCATGGCTTCCAATAATGCCGATTGAACCTTTGCCGGCGCACGGTTTATCTCATCTGCCAAAATTAAATTGGCAAATATCGGTCCTTTTCTGAACTCAAATTCTCCTTTGGCGGCAACATATATTTCACTGCCCGTAACATCTGATGGCAGCAAATCGGGCGTGAACTGTATGCGGTTGTATTTGGCACTGATACAGTCCGACAAGGTTTTTATGGCTTTGGTTTTGGCTAAGCCCGGAGCTCCTTCTACCAAGGCATGTCCGTCTGCCAACAAGGTTATAAGCAGTTTTTTGACTAAATCTTCTTGTCCTAATATCTTGGTTTCAAGATAATGTTGCAATGCTATAATCTTATTTTTTACTTCCGACATCTTTCTTCCCTCTATTTTTCACAAGCCGCACGATTTAAAAAATTGTGATATTCTTCCAGAACTGCCCTTTTCATGGTTTCATTGCCTAAAAAATCATACAGCTCGATTGAACGCTTATAATGCGACTTTGCCAGCTCATAATCTCCCTGTTCTCGATTATATGCTTCTACTCGTGCCAAATATAATAAAGCTTCCGCCTCGGCAAAATGATGAGCGGCTCTGCCATATAAGTATACGGATTTCATTAAGGCTTTTCTGGCATTTTGTATGTCTTTTATTACATATCTCAAACTGCCGATTGCCGATAAGGCACTTGCCTCTCCCAATAAGTCGCCGTTTTCGCGATATAATTCACGGCATTGTTCCAAAATATCGTGAGCAATGTCATAATTGCGGTTTTTCATTTCTATTCTTGCCATGGCGCGTAACACCGAAGCTTCCTTCAAGCCGGTTCCGTCATTATGAAACATTTCGGCGGCTTTTTTATATGCTTCCAAGGCTTCTTTTTCTTGATTTTTCATCAAAAAGATATATGCCTCATGGTCAAATGCCTCACCCTGCAAGTCAAAATTATTAATTGCTTCCGCAGCGTGTTGTGCCAAGCGGACAATTTCCATGGCTTTGCCTAAATCTCCGCGAGAGGCTTCCAATTTGGATAATTTTATTAGAGAATCGGCATAGGTGTTTTGTCCTTCCGGAAGATTTTTGACCAATTCGGCGGCTGACCTCAGACTCTTTTCCGCGCGGTCCAAATCTTCCATACTCAATTCTAATTCTCCAAGTCGAGCCAAAACAAAAGCTTCTCCTTCAAAGTCTTCATCTTCATGATATAAAAAGGCTGCCTTTTCGTATGATTGGCGCGCAGAATCGTATTCTCCTTTTTTCCAGTTTTCATCCCCTTCCTGAAAGGTTTGCGCCGCTTTGCTCTTATATTTTTCCTGAGTTGTACCCGACATGTAAAAACTCCTTTCTTTTCTGCCAATATTATTATATATATGGTGTGTTTGAAAAAATTACAAGTTGTTTAAGTAAAGTATCAGCCATGGAAGATATATTTGATTTAACCGAACCGGAAACCCCGCAAACTTTTGATAACGCCAGCCTTTTGGCTCCCTCTTATCCGTGGCTCGAAGCACTTAATCCCGAGCAAAGACAAGCCGTGGAAACAACCGAAGGTCCGCTTCTTGTGCTCTCCGGTGCCGGTACCGGCAAAACCAAAGTTTTGACAACGCGTTTAGCCTATATTTTGGCACAGCACAAAGCGAATCCTTGGAATTGTTTGGTGGTCACTTTTACAAACCGTGCTGCTCGCGAAATGAAGGAGCGGGTACAGAATCTTATCGGACCGATGGCAGACTCGGTTTGGCTTGGTACTTTTCACAGTATTTGCGTCAAAATCTTGCGCAACCATGCCGAAATTGTCGGCTTGAAATCTAACTTTACCATTTTGGGTGAAGACGACCAAAAACGTTTGATGAAGCAGATTGAAGAAGCGGAAGGAATCGATATAAAAAAATATCCGCCGCAAGATGTGTTGGATAAAATCGGACATTGGAAGGATAAAGGCTGGACGGTTGATAAAATTGCTCAAGATTTTAAAGAGAACTTTGTTACTTATCTTTATAAAAAATATCAAGAACGTCTGCTCGAGCTCAACTGTGTGGATTTCGGAGATATCATCCTTTATGCTCTTAATATCCTTATGTCTGATGCCGATGTCCTCAAAAAATATCAAGAACGCTTTAAATATATTATGGTGGATGAGTATCAAGACACAAACGTTACACAATATTTGCTTATCCGAATCCTTTCACAAAAATATCGCAACCTCTGCTGCGTGGGTGATGATGATCAATCTATTTATTCCTGGCGCGGAGCGGAAATTGAAAATATCTTGCGTTTCAACAAAGATTTTGCCGATGCCAAAATTATTCGGCTGGAGCGTAACTATCGTTCTACAGCAAATATTCTAGCCGCTGCCTCAAACCTCATCAGCCACAACCAAGGGCGGTTGGGTAAAACCTTAAAAGTTGCCGAAAATTCTCCTGCCAGACAAGCAGAGAACAGCAAAATTCAAGTGGTCAGCACTTACAACGGTGAAGAAGAAGCTCAATTTGTTGCCGAAAATATCGAATCTTTACACCGACAAGGTTTTGCTTATGCCGATATGGCGGTTTTGGTTCGTACCGCCGCACAGACACGTGAATTTGAAGAAAAATTTATTTCCGAAGCGCTGCCTTATCAGGTTATCGGCGGCTTAAAGTTCTATGAACGTGCCGAAATCAGAGACGCTTTGGCTTATTTTCGAGTTATTTTGCAACCCAGTGATGATTTAGCCTTGGAGCGCATCATCAATAAACCGGCTCGCGGAATCGGTGCCAAATCGGTGGAAAAATTTGAGGCTTTTGCTCGTCAAAACAATCTTTCCCTTTATGGTGCCATCAAACAAATGCTCGAACAGGATTTGATTGCCGGAAAAGCTAAAGCTTCTCTTGCCGATTTGATGAACAAATTTGAAGAGTGGCGCCGCACCATGCAAGCCGTTACCCCTGATGAGTTGGCGTCACAGGTTTTGGACGATTCCGGTTATATTGACATGCTTAAAGCCGATACTTCGGTAGAAGCTCCTACTCGACTTGAAAACCTTAAAGAACTGGTCAACGTGATGAGCGATAATGAAAATTATCCATCCCTTTCCGAATTTATGGAACATGTCAGTCTGGTTATGGATAATGATAATCTGGTTAACGAAGATGTGGTTACGTTGATGACTCTGCACTCTGCCAAAGGTTTGGAATTTGACGTGGTTTTCCTTCCCGGTTGGGAAGAAGGTTTGTTTCCGCATCAGCGTTGCTTAGATGAAGGGGGAACTCAAGCCTTGGAAGAAGAACGCCGCTTGGCTTATGTTGCCATTACTCGTGCACGGCAAAAATTGTTTATTCTTATGGCACATAACCGCCGCGTTTATGCTCAATGGCAAAATAATCTGCCTTCAAGATTTATCAATGAATTACCGCCGCAGAATATTGAAATCGTCAATAATTGCAAAAACTATTTTGCTTCCAACAATTATAATTCTTACAAATCTAATTCTGCCGTTCCGGCATGGGCTTCTAAGAAAAAAGAAATTGTTTCTTATGATGATGACAGCCGATATTCTTATGTTTCCGATGATGAATTTGCCTCTTCTTGGGGTGGGAGTATGTATAAAGCCAAACAAAATGCCAAGAACCTAATGTCATCAACTCCGGTCGGCACCAAAGTATATCATGAAACTTTCGGATATGGTAAAGTGATTGCCGTGGAAGGCAACAAGCTCGGCATTATCTTTGATAACTACGGTCTCAAAAAACTGATGAAGGACTATGTTCGCAAAGTATAAAACCTTATACAAACCTATTTGTTCAACAAAAACTTATAAAATACTTGTGAAAATGTTGTTTTTCTCCTATATATTTCAATAATTTTGTTCTATACTTCGCAGAAGTTAATTTATAAGGAGAAAAGTATGTTTATCAGTGATGCTCTTGCTCAAACTACCGATGCCGCCGCTTCTCAGGGCTCCGTTACCGGCATGTTTATTCAACTCGCACTCATTTTTTTGATTTTTTATGTCTTGCTTATTCGTCCGCAACAGAAAAAAATCAAACAACAAGAAGCTATGCTTGCTGCCATTAAAAAAGGTGATGAAATTATTACCAACGGCGGTGTCTATGGCAAAGTTATCGAAGCTGAACCCTTTGATCTGACCATTGAAATTGCTGAAGGCGTTCGCATTAAAATGGTTCGTTCCATGGTGCGCGAGGTGATAACCGACGAAGTGAAACTTCCGACGCAGGAAAAAAGCAAAACTAAAGGAAAAGCAGCTAACTCCAATAAAAAAAGTAAATAATATAGGGCATTCGAAATGTATAAATTATCAAAATCTCGAATATTTATCATCATTGCCATTTGCTTGTTGGGTATTTTCTTCACTATTCCGAACTTATTACCCAATAAAGACAGTTTACCAAAATGGTGGCAACCGGTTAATCTCGGTCTGGACTTGCAAGGCGGTTCTAACTTACTGCTTCAGGTGCAGGTAGATGATGTAATTAAAGAAAGAATGGGAACTATCGAAGATTCCGTTCGTCAAGTCTTGCGCGAAAATAAAATCCGCTACCAAAACTTGCGTGCCGGTGAAAATGATGTTACCGTTAAAATCGAAAATATCAATTCTCGTAACAAAGCCATGGCTGCCTTCCGCAAAATCGAAGACGGTCTCAATGTGGAAGAAACGGCTGATGATACAGTTCGTATTTCTTATACCGACTTGGCTTTAGCTCAGCTCAAACGTAAAATCGTTGACCAATCCATTGAAATTGTTCGCCGCCGTATTGATGAACTCGGTACCAAAGAACCGGTTATTCAAAGTCAGGGCGTGGATAGAATCGTGGTTCAACTTCCCGGATTGCAAAATCCCGAATATGTTAAGACTTTGCTTGGTAAAACCGCAAAGCTTTCTTTTCATATGGTTGATTCCAATACGACCAGCGCTGATGCTCGTCGCGGTAAGCTCTCTAATGCTTCTCGTATTGTTCCGGGAGCGGACGGAGGTTCTTATGTTATTAACCGCAAACCCGTTGTCAGCGGTGAAAATTTGATTGATACTCAACCGGCTTTCCAAGAAGGCGAAGCGGTTGTCAGCTTCAAATTTGACTCAATCGGCGGAAAAAAATTCGGCGAAGTTACCAAAAATAACATTGGTGAAAAATTGGCTATTGTCTTGGATAATGAGGTTATCTCTGCGCCCACAATTCAAGGTGCAATCCTTGGTGGTAGCGGCGTGATTACCGGAAGTTTTACCGTTAAGTCCGCCAATGATTTGGCTTTGCTCTTGCGTTCCGGTGCTTTGCCTGCTCCTTTGGAAGTTTTGGAAGAACGTACCGTCGGTGCCGGTTTGGGCTCTGACTCCATCCAAGCCGGAGCTATTGCTTGCGTTATCGGTTTGATTGCCGTTATCGCCTTCATGATTGCCGCTTACGGTTTGTTTGGTTTATTTACCACCTTTGCCGTTTTCATGAACTTGTTCCTGATGCTCGGTATTTTGAGTTTGATGGGCGCAACACTCACTCTTCCCGGTATTGCCGGTGTTATCTTGACCGTGGGTATGGCTGTGGATGCCAATGTGCTTATTTTTGAACGCATGCGTGAGGAAGTTAAGCTCGGTCGTTCCACTCGTGATGCTGCCGAAGCAGGCTTCCGTGAGGCTTGGGCTACAATCCTTGACTCAAACTTGACAACCCTTGTCGCTGCCTTCGTTCTTTTCTATTTCGGTACCGGTCCGGTCAGAGGTTTTGCCGTTACTTTAACTATCGGTATTTTGACCTCCATGTTTACTTCCGTTACCGTTACTCGTGTGATTATTGCGACTTGGATTGAGCGTTGCAAGCCAACCAAATTGCCAATCTAACTATAAGGATTATTTGAAATGAAACTATTCAGTTGGATTACTAAAGATACTAATATTGATTTTTTGGGTGCCAGAAAAATAACTTATGTTATCTCTTCTTTGAGTATTATCTTAGCTCTCTTTTTTATTGCGACCAAAAGCTTTAACTACGGAATTGATTTTTCCGGCGGTATCTTAATGGAAATTAAAGACGAACAAGTTATTAATTTGGATAAACTCCGTTCCGAATTGGATAATCTTGATATCGGTGAAGTTAACCTCCAGACAATCGGAGAATCCGGTACAGAGGTGATGATTCGTGCTCAAGCTCAAATGCTTGATGAAAAAGAGCAGATGAAAGCCGTTAACGAAATCAAAAAAATCCTTGGTAATGATGTGGAAATTCGTCGTGTCGAGCTTGTTGGTCCGCAAGTCGGCGATGAGCTCAAAAAAGACGGCGTTTTGGCTTCCGTTATTGCCGTTTTGGGTATTTCTCTTTACATTTGGTTCCGTTTTGAGTGGCAGTTTGCTTTGGGTGCCATGCTCGGCTTGGTTCATGATATTTTGGTGACCGTCGGGTTGTTATCTTTATTCCAAATAGATTTCAGCCTGACAACCGTTGCCGCTATTCTTACTCTTGCAGGTTATTCCGTCAACGATACCGTGGTAACTTATGACAGAATCCGTGAGAATTTACGCAAATATAAAACCATGCCGCAAGTTCAGCTCTTGAATAAGAGTGTTAATGACATCTTTTCAAGAACTTTACTTACCGGATTGACGACTTTGCTTGCTTCCATTGCTCTGCTTATTTGGGGCGGCAATGCCTTGATGAGCTTCTCTTTTACTCTGGTTTGGGGTATCTTAATCGGAACATATTCTTCAATTTATGTTTCTACCGTTATCCTCAACTGGTTTGATTTGAGAAAAACTCTCGAAAACAAAGAAAAAGACATCAATCCGTTTGGTAATGTCGGTTAATGAGATTAGGGCTTTCGTCTTTGCGGAAGCCCTTTTTTTATTAAACTTCTCTTAACCTTCTTTTGTTAATATTATTAGCGTTAAAGACATTGCTTTTAATATTGCAAATTGAAATTTTATGTGATAAGACTTTTTCAACAGTTAATGTGGGATGTTATATCGATGATTATTGATAGTAACAATAGAAAGCAAAAGAGTATTTTAACAAATAAGTGCTTTTATCAGACTACTGCTCAGATTATGCGTGACTTTGAAGAAAAAGGATACGCCAACTCTGCCGATGAAACCGCTAAAGTCATTACGGCATACCATCAGCTTGTCAAAAGAAAAGTGAAAAATAATTTCAGTGCCGATTATAATGCCGCTTTCCGTCGTATTGATAATGCTATCGATAATCTTGCCAATAAGGTCTTTTATGATTGTGATAAGAAAAGTCATGATTATGCTTATCAGTCTTTTCAAGAGTTTGATCACATCAGTGCTATTGTTACTCGTCAACGCGCCAAAAAAGGTGTCTTTTAATTCTTCTTTTTTGTCTTGCGGAAGCTTTTGCTCCCTCTTCTTGTTTATGCAATACTTAAATATTTAAGATTGAATTTTCTTTGCTTCTGTTTTATTGCTATATATATTTATTTTAAATCTTGTAAGGAAGTGTATATATGAAAAAAATTTCATTAATTGGATGCGGACGTTGGGGAACTTTTTTGGCTTGGTATGCCGCTAATTATTGCAAAGATAAAATAAGCGGTGCCGATTTGTATGATATTCCCTCTTCTCCTAATTTTGTTGAACTTCTCAATACAAGAAAAAATCCTTATCTCTCCCTTTCCGATAATATGTTTTTGCATGATGATATCGCTCAAGTTATGGAAAATGATACCATTATTATTTCTATCGGATGTCAGCATTTTCGTAGTCTGTGTCAACAACTTAATCAATACAACCTTGATGACAAAACTTTTCTTTTGGCAATGAAGGGCTTGGAAGAGCCTACAGCTAAAACCATGTTTGAGATTATGCGTGAAGAAATTCCGCAAAATATTCATATTGCCATTTTAGCCGGTCCCGGACATGTTCAAGATTATATGAAGGGCGTTCCCTCTTGTGCCGTGATTGACAGTGATGACTTTGCCACTAAAGATTATCTGATTAAACTTCTGCAAAGTGATCTTATCCGTTTTTATTACGGCTCCGATCTTATCGGTAACCAAATCGGTGCTGCTCTCAAAAATGTTATCGGTTTGGCTGCCGGAATTTTAGACGGGCTGGAGTGGTATGGTCT
Source organism: uncultured Alphaproteobacteria bacterium (assembly GCA_944393215.1). GTDB lineage: Bacteria > Pseudomonadota > Alphaproteobacteria > RF32 > CAG-239 > CAJLXD01. The sequence continues at coordinate 4,247 of CALXZL010000015.1, read as the reverse complement.
GAAAGGGGCTCTTATGGCTCGTGCTCCGGTAGAAGTCGGTCGTTTTATTAAACATTTTAACGGAAATCCTCAAACTGCTTACGGTTTATCTCATTTGGGTGATTATGAAGCTACCCTCTTTTCTCAACATAGCCATAATCGCATGTTCGGTGAAAAATTTGCTAAAGGTGAAGATTTCGGAAAATTGGCAGAAGGTGTTCCTACGCTTAAAGCCGTTAAAATTATTGCCGACAAAGAAAATATTGATATGCCGATTTGTCAGGCTCTTTATAAAGCCATTTATGAAAAGGCTGATATTAAATCAACTATCAAAAATATATTTAATCGTGACTTGAAACAAGAATTTGAACATATTGCTTAAAGAGTTTCTTCGTGACTATTGATGCCGTTCGCAATTATTTGAAAAATTTTAATTTAGATTCACAAATTCGTGAATTCAGCCAGTCTTCCGCAACCGTCGAATTGGCTGCTCAAGCGTTGCATTGTGAACCTGAACGAATTGCCAAAACTCTTTCTTTTAAATTACCGCAGAAAGTTATCCTTATTGTTTGTGCCGGTGATGTTAAGATTGATAATCATAAATATAAAAACTTTTTCCAAGCAAAAGCCAAAATGCTTTCTGCTGATGAAATTGAAAAATATACCCGACATAAAATCGGCGGCGTTTGCCCTTTTGCTTTGCCAGAAGATAATGAAATTGACGTATTTCTTGATATGTCTTTACTCAGATTTGCAACCGTGTTTCCGGCTTGCGGAAGTTCTAATTCCGCAATAGAACTAACGCCTCAACTTTTATTTGAAATCAGTCATGCTCAAGACTGGATTGATGTTTGTATTCCTTATTAATCTTCAACGCTCCATTTTCCGTCTTCATACACCAGATGAAACATTTGGCAGTTTTCCATTTTTCCTATTCTGTAGCCCAAACCTAACAACAAATATCGGATGGCGGCTCCGTGAGAGGCTATCCCTATTACTTTTTCTTTGGTATGAAGTAACCTTTCTAATACTTTATGCATACGGTTGAAAATTTGACGTTTGGTTTCTCCTCCCGGAAAAGTTATATCCCAATGATCTGTTTTATCATCATACCAAAGATTATAAATTTCGGGATATTTTTCTGCAACTTCGCTTTTGAGCATACCTTCGGTCTGACCTAAATTGCCTTCATGTAAATCGGTAATGATTTTGGTTTCAACTCCTAATTCGGTGGCAACAATTTCTGCGGTTTTAATTGCTCTTCTTAATCCGCTGCTGTATATTATTTGCACGTTTTTTCCGACTAAATTTTCAATTAATTTTTCTGCTTGCTTCATGCCGTTTTCATTTAATTCGGCATCTATTCCGCTGCCCTGCCAGCGTTTTTCTTTATTATAATCGGTCTCTCCGTGCCTGAAGATGTAAAAATCTTTCCGCATTAATTCTTCCTCTTAGTGTTTCCTTTATTGAAAATATTTTAAAAGCCATAATAAATCTTTAATAAACTTTCTCTTTTATCCACTTTAAATGACTTTGCCTCTGGTAACTCTGCTTTTTTTCTTTTATAAAATCCATATGGTTTTAATTTGAGGTTATTTCAACATGAAAAAAATTTTTTTATCTCCCTTCTTCACCCCTTTGTTCTTCTTGATTGCTTGGGGTGCTATTTTAGCTGTTGTTTTGATTTTCTTTCCCGAACAAAAATTTGCCATTACCGTGGACGGTGCCGTTATTGATATTGCTACCTATTGCGGTTATGCTTTGCTCTTATGCGGAATGCTTTATTTCTTCCGTGATTATCAAGGAAAAGCTAAACTCGATTGGGTTGTGTTTTTCTTGCTTGCCGTGTGCGCACTTCTTCGTGAAGCCGGAATTCAGCATCATCTTTCTTCTACCGATTCAACCCCGTTTAAATCGAGATTTTTCTTGAATCCAAACAACCCTTTATCTGAAAAAATTATCTTCGGTTTAGTTTTGTTAATTGTATTTGGTATGCTTGCTTATATTGCTATCAAATATACCAAACACCTTGTAACCTCTTTTTTCAAAATGAATACCGTTACCTGGTCAACTGCCGTATTGTGCTGTGATTTGGTCTTTGCCAAATTTGCCGATAGATTTCCAGGAAATTGGCGCAAAATGCATGGTGATGTTTCGCTGCCTCGAGATCAAATTGAACTGTGGTCTTTGCTGGAAGAGAGTAGTGAAATCTTCTTGCCTTTGGTTGCTCTAATTATCATGTGGCAATATCATCTGATAAAAAAAGCAAAACAAAATTAAAAAAAAGAGCCTTTAAGGCTCTTTTTTTACAACAGATTATTTTCTGCCAAATATTTCCATAAAGCGCAAGCATGCACGGATTGGATAATTTCATTATTTTTTAACAGAGCTTTTACTTCCTCCAAACTCAATAAATGAGAAGAGATATCTTCGCCGCCGTCTAAATGTTGTTCTCCAATAAGTTCCACATCTTCGGCAATGAAATTATAAGTCCAGTTATTACTTGTACTCGGATTTGCCGATAACTTCAGATTCAATCGCCATTTGCCCTTACCATAACCGGTTTCTTCCATAAGTTCTCTTTGAGCCGCTGCCATCGGAGATGAATCGTCATCATCCACACAGCCACCGCAAAGTTCATAATTGATTGTTCCCGTTCCGTGACGATATTGGCGTATCATCAAAAATTTCTTGTCTTTTGTTACAGCCAAGACATTAACCCAATCGGGATATTCCAAGACATAATATTCCGGAATTTCGGCTCCGTTGGATAAACGAATCTTATCTTCGCGAATCGTCAACCATGGTTTTTGGCTGATATAACGACTGGATAATACTGTTGCTTGTTTTTCTTTATTCATATTTTCAGCTTTTTCCAATTAATAATATTTTTTATTTAACACCTTTATACAAAACAGTAAAGCAAAACCGCCTCTATTTCAAAGGCGGTTTTTAACATTATTCATCCAAACTGACGTCAGGAAGTTCTATGGCAAATCGAACAGCCGTTAGGCTGTGCTTACCCGCAAACGGAGCGGTTAAATATCTACCATGCACGGGATCTCCATGTAGCTTTTTCAGCAGCTTATTGATTTTACTCTGCGAGGCAAGCAAAGCTGCTTGATGCCTTTCCGTTAATATCTCCCAGCTGTTGCCGAAAAATTTGGGAAATGTTCTGGCTTTTGCTAAAGCTGTTTTTTCCGTCATCAGTTGTTTTTCTTCATATAACGACACTCCGAAAACACTCTTCTTATTAGGGTATTTTACAACAATACCTAAGATCTTTCCTTCCGGCAAAATCTTATCCGAAACTATCAGCGCTTTGGGATTGTTGGGATTTTGATATAAAATTTTTTCTTTGAGCGCTTCAATCTCCGTATTTTCCATATTTTCCGAAGAATCTTGTTCGGTTTGCGGCACCTCTTCCGTTTCCTTTACAATCGGTTCCTCTGTTTTTGTTTCAGACACGGCAACCGTCGGCATTTCCGAAACATTTTCCTTCGTACGTCTTGTATAAGGCTTACGCGGTTTTCCCGATTTTGTTAACGTGACCGGCTTTTCCTTAGATTCTGAATTTGCTTTATTTTTTTTAGGATTTTTCTTTAGAGCTAATTCTGTCTCTGCAGAAAATGTTTCGTTAATGGCTTTGACGATGATTTCAGAAATTTTCTGCTTGTTTTCTTCCAGCCAATCCAATATAGGCGTTTCCCATTTTGCCATAAGGCTTTTAAGCAAAGGAATCTTTTCTTCTTCGCTAAATTGCATAGAATCTATCAGATTCAATACAATTTTGATTTTTTCCTGTGTTGTCATACGCTTTATTATTTTAGGTTAATAATTATTTTGACTAAACTAATATGAATATAATAACTCATTTGAAGTTTTTGAATTATCATATCTCTGCTTAATAGTCCAGTCTTTTATAAATCTGGCATAAAAAAATTTCACCCTAATAGAATTATTATAACAAATGCTCACAAGTTCGTCCTTGATATCTTTCTATCAATAAAAAAAACAGCCTACACAAGGCAGGCTGTTTTTTTATTGGTGGGTATGACAAGGATCGAACTCTTCTTACTCCGTAGGGCTCGTTTCCTCGCCAACTGCGTTTCGGTCACTTGTTTTCTAAGCTCGCTTCGGAAAGCTCACACTTCCCTCGCTCTCTAATAAAACTGCGCCTTTTCGGATATCCTCTTCTTACTCCGTAGGGCTCGTTTCCTCGCCAACTGCGTTTCGGTCACTTGTTTTCTAAGCTCGCTTCGGAAAGC
>CALXZL010000014.1 GCA_944393215.1 uncultured Alphaproteobacteria bacterium | reverse complement strand
TGTATTTTTAACCAATTCGTGCTATTATAATTTTGTCAAACGTCTTATTCTATTCTATTACATTGTCCGAGTAGTAGATCTATATAATTTAATTATTTAGAGCTACGGCTCATTATAATTAGAAAACGAGATTTCATAAAAAGTTGGTTTTTTAAGGAAAGTAAATTCAATATAAGGGTTTATTTTTGCTTGAAATGAGTAAGGATGCGTCTTCTTTATACGGGAAAGCTTCTTGAAATCGGACAGACCAACACTGAATATGTATAACAAATAAAAAAAACAATCATATGAAAAAGAACTTTACAGAGGCGATCTCTCAGACCATCCGCCTCGTGGTCGTTTTATTCGTTATTTTGTTCGGTGCTTCTTGCTCCGACAACAATTTCATCGGCGGCGAAGAACCGTCGATCGAAGAGCCCGAACAGCCTGAAACTCCGGCTGGAGATACCCTCATCGTTAACCAAGACTTCATGCTCCACCACGGAGATTGGAGTTATAGTAATGGTTTGGCAACAGCCGACCACTACTTTGAAGGATTTCTGACCGTTAAGGTCGGAAATGAGCCGGTTAGCGATATAGACATTGAGCACGAAAATGCTCCAATGAGCATCAGCTGGGAGCCGATCGAAGAGACCACTTCTAGCTCTGCTGAAAAAATGTATATTGGCCAAGCCGCAGGCGAAGCCAAGAAGACAGAGAGCCACCAGAACCAAAAAATTAACTTCACAAAATACGAACGCGAGTGCAAACTCGAGTTTGTGGGTATGGAAGTGATTTTAAAAGGAAGCTGGTATGAGGCCTCCTTCAACAAGAAAGACACCGTCGGTTGCCGCTACGATAGTACAACCATTGCCACTCAGGTAATGGACACTGTTAAGGTGAACGGTACCAAGGTGGAAGTTGAGCTCGACGGAAAAAAATACAACCGTGTGGTTGTAACAGCTAAGGCAGAAAATCGCTTCACTGACCTGCCGGCTGGAACAACTCACGCAGAACAAATGGATATCCAATACTCTGTATTGGTACCAGTTGTATTCGTCCCAGGAGAAAAGTTCTACGAAGGTTCAATCGCTGGAAACGGAAGCTATACCAAAGCTTCTGAAGAAAGCTATAAGTCTTCATTAGAATTAACTCACATTTTCACTCAGGACGGCGCACAGATTAAGGAGCAGGAAACTGTTTCTGGTACAGCTGTCGTTCGTACATGGGTGGAGACCGCCGGACCGAAGATGATCGTGCCTTCTATCGAAATCGGTAACCCGACCGTTAGCGTATCTACTTCTGTTTCTGATGATTTTTATCAGAAGGAAGGAAATATTTACGCAAAGATGTATAAGACCACTTGGACTTATACATGGGCCAATGGTTTCAGTAAGAAGGTATACAGTGAAGTTGAACGCCTCTACTACCGCCGCGAGGCTGGAAAAGAGGTGGCTATGCCTTACGGAGAAACTAGTACTTCCTTCTCTAACTTCAACGCAGGTAACTCTGTTGAGAAGAGCGAGAACAACAAGAAGTACAACGCTTATCCGGAAGGTATGGTATACTTCTCTGGTAGCCACAAATCAGTAACTGGTAATCTTAACGATGCCATTTCTGGTTTAAGCGTAGGTCAGGAATTCTGGGTTGAAAAAGAAGCTCCGAAGGATGAGTTCTTGGGATATGACAAAGAAATTATCAAAGGTGATAACAACAATGACTCTAAAATTATTATCGTAGAGCATTGGAGTGTCAGCGGAGATAAGACTTTGACCTTCACCCAGAGCGCCAATTACTCTTTCTCTGTCAGCGAACAGCAGAGAGTATTTGGAGAGGATTTGTCTTTCATCAGCGGCCTTGAAAAGTCAACCAACAGCGGTAATTTCAATGAAGTGAAAGAGAATCAGTTCGTAAGAACTATTTCTGATACTTATACAGCTGAATTTAACTTGTGTGACGTAAAAGCCACTGCAAGCTACAATGAAGCTTACATTGAATATCGTGACGAGAAAATATATTTCGAATTTGCAGAAGCAACTGTTAGCTACGAGGGTATCAACAACCCGACAGCTACTGAAGTAACTGTAGACGGCAAATTGTTCTCTCGCAGAAGCTACGAAGTTACCTTTGCACACAGCGTGCTTGGTAACAAAATAGCCTCTGTTTTGGTTGACAAGGAAAAGGAAAAGGAACCGGAACCGGAACCGGAACCAGAACCTGAACCGGAACCGGAAGATCCGACAATTGATCCGGAATGGGGAACTATTGATATCGAGAAGACGCGTGCTTTTGGTCGTATTTGTGTAACTTGGAAAGAGGCTGCCGGACAAACTAAGCTCCAGCACTTCTATTCAGGAACAATTGTAACCACTAAGGGAATCATCTCCTTTAGCAACGGTTACTCTAAGTTCACGGCAATGGATACCAACGTTATTACAAAAGAAGTTGGTAACGGTTGGGACGGAGCAAATCTGAATCCAGCTTACATTACCGTTAGCACAAATCCGAACATCTCTTGGCAGTATTATGATGTTGTCAGCAATGAACTTGTTGCCGACATCCACTCATCCAAGATGCAAACAGAAGGCGGTATCAATAAAGAACAGCCATTCGTTGCCAATGGTGGTCAGGCTAACGTTTACAACATTACCGAAAATGGTAATAGCGTAAAAGTAGTCATCACCTACAACGGCGAGGTATTATTCTCTGAAGTTTTCGCTAAATAAGAGGACGAAAACTTATAAATTTTAAAATAAAAAAACTCTTATAGGGCCAACTCTCACTTTATGACGTGTTCATAATTGGTGACTGCGCCCATTATTTACCAACTTAAAAAAAACAACATTATGAAAAAAATATTCGTTATGCTGATTGTGGCTTTAACAGCCATGGTTAATGCTCAGGCTCAAACAAATGAAACAAACTCTCCGGCAGCTATTCCGCCGGCAGAAGTGTTCCCAACCACTAAGTGCGCCTACTATCGGCACACCACGTGGACCGAGAACGGCGAAAACTACATCCAGTACGAGGCCAATGTGTGCCAGAGATGGGAATGGCTCATCGCTGGCTCGATGGGATTTGAACCTGAAAAATCATTCGGTGTGTCTGTAGGTGGAGAGTACAGATTTTGCTTCTATGAAACATTCGGTGTAACAACCGGATTTGAAGCAGAAGCACGTAAATTAAACGAACTTTACGTGCACAAAGACCAAAAGGCGATGTTCTTCCATCCGGAAGAATGGTCTCCAGCGGTTTACGCCACAACAGGCATCCACACCGGACACCTTCTCTCCCGCGCCCCCGGGAAAGGTGTTGAATTAGGAATAAAGGGCGGGCTTGGTGTAGGGCTCCATCATACTGAGTTCCCGCAAGCAAATGGTAAGGACAACGTCAAAGATGGCGTTGACATCACCTTTGCTTGGAAAGCCCAAGCCTATGTAAAATTCGCTCCCGGAGCGAAGGTTTCTCCCTACATCGCCGTTGGCGTTGCCGGAGATGTCTTCCAGAAATACAGTATGCCAACTCGGTTTACTGTATCAGTTGGGTTCAACTTGAACCTCTGCGGGAGCAAAAAAAGTGCGGTTATGAGATACTAACCGCAAATTATTATCGGAAAGAGTCACAGCTTCCATGCTGTGGCTCTTTCTTTTTTTTAAATTTTCTGACAAGCCTAAAATAAATTGTTACAAATTTATGACATTAAAAAAAAATCAGTTTTTTTTGTCTAAAATTTGTTGCTTCCCCGATAAAATTGTGCTATAAATATACTTGGATAACTATAATTTTATTAAACTATGAAGCCTATTATTAAACAGGATGTGCCTGACTTATCATTTTTGATAACTCACGCACAAAAGGAACATCTCAACCCTCCTGTGTCTGATAGATAGAAAATCAAAAAAAATAATAACCAATAAACATTTTTGCATTATGGAAAAGAAAAAATTCCTGAGATTTCTGCTGACGATAGCAGCAGTTATCTTAACAGCCTATGGCTGCGCAGACAACTCTTTTTACGGAGGAGATGAACCGTTTCCTGATCTTGATCCCGATCCCGACAAAAACAAAATCACTCTTGTGGAAGGTTCTCTGGGTATCAGCCATGATTGGAAATATACCAATCTGTTGGTGTCAGATGTTGTCACCTCAATGGCAACAATAGAACATGAAAATAATGAAGGTATCTATGATGAAGAAATCAACCAGCTGTTACCGTTTGAAATAAAATGGACGCAGCCGGAAGAAATGACTCGTGGAACCAAGGTGTTCAATCTCCAAGAAAAAAACATTGGTGAAGCTGTCCCCACGGCATCTGAAAACAATGATAACATAACCTTGAAGACCTATGAACAAACCTTCACCTTCTTATTTGACGGTGTTGAATTTTCCTTTGAAACCAGTCGCCAAACCGCAACTTCAAAATATGAAGGCATTGATTTGGCAAACTGCGTTTTGGATAGCATTGTCTATCGTTCTCAAAAGGCAGAAACTTTGGAGCGTTTTTATGTGGCAGATCGTCCGTTTCTCAGAAGTAAAGTCACTTTCACTTTTGATGTTTACAGACATCACACCCATGATCAATCAATGCATACGGACAAAATTTATCCGTATGTAATTGTTAATGCTCCCGAGGAAACTGATCCTGAGGAAGATATCTTCAACGGTGCAATCAAAATTGCCGGCACAGAAAAACTTTACTTCAACCGCAAGGTAGATTTGACAACATTTATCTACACTTCCGAAGTTGATGTATGGGAATTCTGGAGCGTTAGCGGCAAAAAACGCAACACTTACTCCACCGAATTGGAAGTAAAGTTGTGGATTGATGATGCGAAAGATCCGTGGATTGTTCCTTCTATGGAATTTGGATATCCGAACTTTAAGGAAGAGCGTAGCTCTACATCTGAAGATTATATAAAGGAAAACATAGAAGACTATGTATTCCAGAAAGTAACTTCAGATTGGAATGCCCTGTGGAAATATGCCAATGATTATCAAATCGGCGTCCACGGTTCCTCTGAAAAAGCTTGGAAAACCTATCAGGGTGCTAAAGTGGTAGAAATGCCTTCTGACATCACCGAATTCTACTATGACAAATATACCTATGACAATTATACTGAAAAAATTGCCAACGGAACAACATATTTGGCATATCCGAGTCAGATTTATTTTAATTCTCTATATAACGGAGATAACTATAAATTAAATCAAACTCAAGAATTCTGGGTAGAAAAAGGAAACGTTGACCCACCTGCTCCCAAAGATTCCATCAAGTCGGAAAAGATTTTGTACGAGCTTGAAAAGAAAAGCGACAATCAATGGCTTTCCAAAATCATCTTCCGCCGCATTTACTCTCAAAGCGGACAAAGAGATTCTGTTGCCACGCAAGTCTTGCAACGCGAAACCAAAATTGATGATAACAAGCACTTTGTCAGACCAAACAATACGTTGAGTCTGAAAAATATGCTTGATCCGGTCAAATTGTCAGAAAAAACCGAAACCGACAAAACAACCGGACACGTTGTCACCACTTTTGTAAAACAGCATAGCTTTGATTTTGATTTCTTCACATTCAACTTTGAAGAAACTTATCAAACTGCCTACACTGTTTACAAAGGCGAGCGTTTGAACTTCCTGGCGCCGACACCAAGCATTGGTTTCTCGGGACAAAAGCCCGAAGACATGGGAACAATCGTTGACTCTGACGGCATCAAATATAATCGTACGGAATATACATTAACATTTAAAGAAACCTACGGTGACTTCAATGCTATGTATTATCCTTTGGTTGACATTGATGTTAAAGATGACAGCAAACCGGAAACCGATGACATCACATCTTGGACCTACGACCGCGAACGTGATGGCAACATTTCTAAGATTATCTATCATATCACCAGAAAGTTGTCAGGATCCAAAGATTCAACGGTCATTGCCACGTTGTCTCATTCTCACACCATTTCCAAAGCGCAGGAATATTTCTGCAAAGACAATGGCTTGAGATTGGCTGATGTCAGCACGACGGTGCGCACCTCGGAAGAAACCCAAAAGGGCATTACGTATGTAACAACCATCACAACCAATCGTTTCAAATATGATTTATCCAATATCGACGGCAACGATTACTATGATGAAGTAACAACTACAGACGTAACCGCCTATACCACCTTCCAAGGCACACGGATTGATTTCTTGGCACCGGAAACAAGCAAGGTAACTTACTCGGGAAGCACTCCGGCAGACAAAGGACAAGTTACCCAAAACGGTCAAAAATATGATCTGACCACCTATACTCATACTTACAAAGAAGTATATGACGGAAAGACAGAAAATTTGACGAACACGGTTGACTTGTACGTTAAACCCAGTGATGATGATATCGTTTCTTGGACGTTTGATCGCGAACGCGACGGTTTCACAAGTAAGGTAATTTTACACATTACCAGAAAGTTGTCTGGAAGCAAAGACTCAACTATTATTGCAACTTTAGCGCACTCGCGCTCCGTTGCTCCCGCGCAAAAGTTCTTCTGCAAGGACAATAGTTTGAGCTTAAGCGACGCCACCCCGACGGTTCGCAGTTCGGAAGAAACCAAAAACGGTGTAACATTTGTAACCACCACAACAACAAATCGCTTTAGCTATGATATCACAGATGTCAACGGCAGCAAATATGTTGATGAGGTAACAACAACGGATGTCACCGCTTATATGTACTTCCAAGGCACACGGATTGACTTCTTGGCTCCGGAAACCAGTACGATTACTTATTCCGGCAGCACTCCGGCAGATAAGGGACAAGTTACCCAAAACGGTGAAAAATACAATCTGACCACATACACCCACTCTTACAAAGAGCTGTATGACGGAAAGACCGAAACATTCACCAACACGGTTGACTTGTACGTTAAACCGGCAGAAATCATTCGAACCGAGTGGAAAGCCTTGAATGAAGGATTGGAAAAGATCAGTGATACACAATGGAAGAGCTACTTCACTTTATACGAAAAGTTTAGTGATGGTAGTGAAAAGAACACATACAAACAACAACTACTGAATGTTTATATTCTGGCACCGGATAAGAGAACCGTACAATTAAATTCTTCGGAATTTGACTACATTTCTCTGAATTTGGTCAGCGCTCCTGCATCAAGTTATACAGGAAGCGAACAAAACATCACGGTAACCGTAACAAAAGCCACATATGATCTGGTATACACCAGCAAGGCTAATGAAGCGGTAAGTTCAAAATTCTTGTTTGTGTCCGAAACTGCTGTGTATGAGGATGGTGACATCAAAATTCCATTCAAGTCTGCATCATGGGAAATGATTCAGCCCAATGGCTATTCTGCTCCATTGCAGGGACAGGTTGGAGATTATAATCGTTACAATGCCAACTTTAACATAAGTGGTATGTATAACGGTGTAAATTATACTTCTACAGCATTGGTTGATGTAGATGTTCTTGCCCCGAAAGATCCGACAATTGATCCGGAATGGGGTGATATTGATATTGAAAAAACCTCTGCCTACGGACGCATTTGCGTAACTTGGAAGGAAGTTGCCGGACAAACAAAACTCCAGCACTTCTATTCGGGTACGATTGTAACGACTAAGGGTATTATTTCCTTTAGTGATGGTTACAAAAAATTTACGGCAATGGATACCAACATTATCAATAGAGAAGTTGGTAATGGCTGGGACGGTGCAAACCTTAACCCTGCTTATATAACCGTAAGTACAAATCCGAACATCTCTTGGCAATATTATGATGTTGTCAGCAACGAAGTTGTTGCCGATATCCACTCGTCAAAGATGCAAACAGAGGGAGGAATTGACTTCAATCAACCATTCGTGGCTAACGGAGGTAACGCCAGTGTTTACAAAATCACCAAAAATGGAGAACAAGTAAGCGTCGTTGTAACCTTCAACGGTCAAGAATTGTTTAGAGAAGTATTCTAATAAATTAAAAGACTGTACTCAATGTGGAGTACAGTCTTTTTTTTCGTCTAAAGATAAATTAACGCAACTTTAATTAATTTAAGATATAAGTGTAACATAAATGTCATAAAAAAATACTTGCATTATATATAACATTATGATAAAAATAGACAAATTTTAGAAAATATTGACAATTTTTGAAAATTGGAGAAAAATATGCAAAAAACCGTTCTAATCCTAGCTTCAGCCTTGTTGCTGTCAACCGTCATAGCCGGAACAGCTTCAGCTCGCGATGGCTGGTACGCCGCATTTCGTGGTGGTATAACCAATTCTAACCTTAATGATATTGATGACAATGTCAGTGCTACTGCCGGCGTAGATTTTGACAATGTTTGGATGATGAGTGGCGCCGTCGGTTATCGTTACTCTTACTTCCGCGCCGAGCTGGAATATACTTATCGTGAAGACCACACTGAATCCAGTCCTACCGGCAAAAGTGGCGTCGAATTTGGTGCAACAAACCTCATGTTAAACGGTTATTTTGATTTTCTGCCCAATTATGTTATCAGTCCATACGTCAGCGCCGGTATCGGTTGGACACAAGTCAGTCTAGACACTTTTAGCTACAGCTACGGAAAAACTATTGTCGAAGGCAACGAATCTGACAACTTCACCTGGAGCTTAGGTGCTGGTATGACTGTTCGCATTAACAAATGTCTAAACATTGATGCCGGTTATCGTTACATTGATATGGGTGACATTGAAAGCGCCAATGTCAATGCTCATGAAATCTACTTCGGCTTACGTTATACATTTTAAGCTGAAAAAAGCGTATAAATCTCCAAATCAAATAAAAAATCCCTTCATAAGAAGGGATTTTTTATTTCTATTCATCCTCTGTTTGATACATCTTATTTTCTAAAGCTTCATTGAGTTCTTTAATGTCTTCCTCGTCTAGATCTTCAGCCGGAAAAGCATACGTGCCGTTAAGCCAATTTCCTAAATCGATATCGGCACAACGCTTAGAACAAAAAGGACGATATTTGGTATCGGTAAATTCTTTTTTACAAATCGGACATTTCATTTTAACACTCTACCCGTACCTTGACAAGTTTCACACTCAACGGAAAGCATATCCAGCAATGTCGGACGTTTACGCACACGAATAATCTCAACATTTCCGGCGCGGCTCAAACCTAAAACGGTTGTACGTGTTGGATCTTCAGCCGTTTCTTTTTCCAAAATTTCAATAACCGACTTTAAATAGTGATATTCGGAAGAACCTGCAAAATCAATAATAATTTTTCCGGCTAAATTACGTAAACGAATTTGTTTGGCAATTTCTACGGCAGCTTCTTCATTAAGATGAGACAAACTACCTTTTCCGTTATCGCGACCACTATCAACATCAATGGCAACAAAAGCTTTTGTCTCCTCTATTGAAAGTCTGCCGCCACTCTTCAGCTTAACATTTTTATCCAAAGCGTCAACAATGGCATCTTCTAAACCAAAAGTTTCAAACGGCTGAGCATCAATTTCGGTCAGAACATCTTCACCAAAACGATTTTTTAGTTCCTCTTCAACATTTCGACTATTTAAAACCACCTTTTTGAGCTGAGGCAAATATTTACTTACATATTCAAAAACCGGATTAGCCTTAGCAAGGAGCAAAGCCGGAGCCGAAAGTTTTCTGGCGCTTTGACGCACATTTTCAAACAAAGAACGCAAATAAGCCATTTCCTGCACAATCTGATTTTCCGTTTCATTAACGGCAGAAGTTCGCACGATCCAACCTTCCTGACCGCTGGTATTTTCTAACACAAGCTGACGATAAGCTTCTGCTTTGGCTTTGTCATTTATTTTGGAAGAAGCTTCAACCGTAAGCTTATAAGGGCAATAAACCAAATTTTCACCGACAAACTGCAAAGCTCTGGTAACCTTAGGACCTTTTTCGGCACGTTTTTCTTGCGCTACCTGAACGACCAAACTTTGTCCTTCACAAATTTTCAGTTCATCGAGACCGTATTCTTCGGCATTAAGAAAAGCTTCACGTCCTTCACCAAGTTCAACAAAGAAACCGTTTTTGCCGTTTGCAAGTTCAACCTTGCGGACAATTTTGCCCAAATAAATATTGCCCTCGAGCGCCCGGTTAGCTTCAATGATCTCCAATTCCTTCAACTCACCGTTACCTAACAACGCAATACGGGTAGTATTATTTTTAGCTTCAAAAACAACAGTATCAATACTCATTTTATACCAACTCCAGAAAGCAAATTTTTGGTTTCATACAAAGGCAAGCCGACCACACCGGAATAAGAACCGATCAATTTTTTAACATAAGCAGCCAATTTTCCTTCAATTTTATAACCGCAACAACCAACCCATTCATGAGAAGCAACATAATCTTTGATTTCCGCTTCAGACAGATTTTTCATTAAAATTCTGGTAGAATTAACTCGGAGAGATATTTTTCCTTCAGCAGAAATAACACAAACCGCAGTGATAACACGATGCGCTTTTCCCGAGATCAAACGCATAACTTGAAGCTGCTCATCATCAGACTTTGCTTTATGCAAAATTTTTGCCCCGACCGCAACAACCGTATCGGCAGCCAAGACAACTTGTTGGGGATGAAGAGAAGATACGGCAAGAGCCTTTTCAAGCGCCATACGTTTCACATAAGCTAAAGGCTTTTCACCTTTTTTTTCGCTTTCATCAATATCGGCAGGACAAATATTTTTAGGCAGGAAACCAATTTGAGCCAACAAAGCCCTGCGTTGAGGAGAAGCGGACGCCAAAATAAAATTTTTCTCACTCATAAGAATTAGGCTTCGTCGTCGTACGTTTTTTCCATTCTTTCATGACGTTCCTGAGCTTCAATAGACAAAGTAGCAACAGGACGCACTTCCAAACGTTCGATTCCGATAGGCTCACCGGTTTCTTCGCAATAACCGTACACACCGTCTTCAATACGTTTAATAGCTTCATCAATTTTGGAAATAAGCTTACGAGCTCTATCGCGTGTACGCAATTCCAAAGCCTTATCTGTTTCCAAAGAAGCTCTGTCGATTTGATCCGGTTGATTCAATCCCCCTTGTTTCAAATCATCCAAAGTATCTTTAGACTGATTAATTAAAGATTTTTTCCAAGTTAAAAGTTTCTGACGAAAATACTCAAGCATAACGGGATTCATGTATTCTTCATCAGCAGACGGACGATAATCCGGCGGTAAGATTGCAACAGGTTCCATATTTTTTACTCCTTCAAAATAATTAAACCGGTTTGTTTTTAGCAAATTATATATTAAAAGAGTTAAGTTCAAGTAAAATAATAAACTTTCAACCGCTATTTTGTCAGTTTAGCAAGTTCCACCTCGACACGTAGCTCAATTTCGGCAATAATATCGAGCAAACGTTGATCTTCACAGATTGTTTTTTGCTCTTTAACCAACCGAGATATTTCAATCAATTTATCCATAGAGATAACCCCGTTAAGAAGTGCGGTGCGAATTTCCTCCAATTTATCAAGCAAGGTATGACCACGTTTTATCATTTTTTTGCGACGTTCATGCTCTTCGGATTCATCAACCATTTGGGTTGCGAATATGGCATCTAAGGAAGAAACGTTTGTCATCCCCGAAATCGGAGAAGTTTGTTTAGTATCTGATGTTTTTAAGAAGGAAGCAAAATCAGCTCCGCCGGAACTTTTCCTTATTTTTCCGGAAGAGATTTCACTATTTTTACTAACGTCATTAACCTTCATCAGCCACCTCTTATTGAAAAGTCCATTTAATTACATTATCTTCGCGTTTATCTTTACAAACATCGTTAGCCATCCCCATGGAAACGGGAAGTCGATTTGAAGAAGAATTTCCGGTCCAGGTAAAAGTTTTACCGCCGACTTCAAGTTTAATCAAATCGGAAGTATTATTAACCGTCCAATCCATAGTCACCAAATCGATACACCCCGGTTTTTTTATGTCAGAAAAAGTAATGGTATAATTATATTGCGTCCCATCCAAATCCACCGGTCCGTTATAAGCATGATAAACTTTACCGCCGCTGACCATATCAAAAGGAATAACCCGCTCATCAATCAAAGTCTGAACAATATTATTTTTAGTCAAATCACGATAATCGGCGGCAGTGGCATAGCGCATTTGAATATTTTTTTGCAAATCTCTGATTTGTGTTACGATTGCGGTTTGGTGATATCTGTCATAAATTTTGGAAACCGTAGCAAAAATACCGGTAGTAATCATGGCAATCACGCCCATAACACCGATAACTTCTATCATAGAAGAGCCCTTTTGACAATTTTTCAACATATTTTATTTCACCTCAAACCGTTATAATTGTTAAGGTTAACATGTTTTTATCTCATAAACAATAATTTTGTAATATAAATTTACTTTATTTTTAGAAAATTAGGTGTAAAGTATAGCTTGTATAGATTTTGACAAGCATGTCAAAGTCTGACAAAGGTTAAACTTTATAAAGGAAAAATTAGATGAAAAAAACTATTGGTGCATTGATGGTTGCTGCATCAGCTATCGCAATGGCAGCTAATGCAGAAGCAATGGAATACAATCCATATGTTGGTGCTGAATATGGCTATTCATTCTTGAATGGTGGCGCTGGTTCTAACAACTTCAATTCCGGCAAAATCTTTGTTGGTTCTCAATACAACGAAAACTTCGGTGTTGAAGCTTTCTATCAACGTTCAACCACCGATAAAAAAGCCGGTGATAAATTCAGCTACCAAGCTTATGGTATTGATGCATTAGGCTACCTTCCTTTGGGCTGTGAACAAAAAGTTGCATTGGTAGGAACTGCCGGTTTAGGCTACTATGACTTTGCCTACAAAGATATGGGTGAAAGAACCGATAACGATGCTACTTGGGGCTACCGTTTGGGTGCCGGTGCTGAATACAATGTAAATGAAAACATTGCTGTTCGCGCTTTGGCTCGTTACACCAAATTAGATCAACGCGTATTTGACGCTTCTAACGACATGATGGAATATTCTATCGGTGCTAGATACAATTTCTAATTTGTGTATCCTATACAAAAAAAGGGAAGTTAAATACTTCCCTTTTTTATTGCCCATTAGAGTGAAAGAGCTTAAACTACGACACGGGAAAACTTAATATAAGGATACATCATGAAAAAAATTTTATTACTTTTAGCTTTAGTGATGCTTTTAAATGCTTGCACGGATGAAACCAATAACACGACGGAACAATCACAAGAAATTGCCGCCAAAGAAATTCAGATGTTTACAATTCCCGGTGCCGAAATTATCAACCAACAATTTTCATTTTCGGTCAACGACTCCGATTCTGCCTTTCAAAATAAAAACGAAATCATCAATGCCGTAAATGAGGCAATTAAATGCACGCTGAACCCTCAAAATCAAAATTGTAATGAACTCAATATTCCCAAATTTATTCTGATGGAAGACGAAAGCTTGCAAAGACCAACACAAATGGAATATAAAATTGTCAAAATGAAACCTCTGTCCGGCGGATTTTTACATATATATACTCAAAGCCAATGCAACAATAATTGGTTTGGCTTATGCCGGGGGAATATAATTTATGTTATGCAAAATAAAGATAACGCATGGTATGTAAGCGACATTTTTGCCCTTGCCGACACCAAATAAGCAGAAAATCATATTGACGAAACAAGAGCAAATTGCTAATCTAAGCAGGTTGCATAAAACAAATAAAAAAATGGAGAAAAAAGTGCAAAATAAAAAAGTTATTGTTTGGGATTTAGATAATACTTTATATGTAGAAACAGATGAATTTAAAGACATGCTTGATGAAGCAACTGCCATTGCTTTGGTAGAAGATTTGGGATTGGATATGGACGTTCAAACAGCCAAAGCCATGGTAAAAGAATCATATAAAGAATATCGTAACGGCGGAGAAATCTTTATCAAAGAATATGGTATTGATCCCAAAGCACTTTTTGAAGCCTACCACAAAAGGAAACCGGTTGATGTTATCGAACCTTATGACGGTTTGCTCGCACGACTGGAAAAACTTCCCTATGAACAATACGTCTTTACGACCAGCAGCTGCGATGCCGCGGAAAGAATATTAAAAAGAATTGGATTATACGAGTTTTTCAAAGGAAAATTTTATTCGGTAGAAGATTTTGGCGTATACAAAAAAAATGAAAGTTCGGACGTTTATTCTCAATTTTGCAAAAAAATAAATCACAACCCGCATGATTGTATATTTGTAGATGACAGTTATTCCAATTTAGAATTTGCCAAAGAAATTGGCATGACCACTGTCAGAATATATTACAACAGCAATTCTGCCAAAGATAAAACCTATATCGATTCGGCATACAAAGGTATCAATGCTTTTATAGATGCACTTATGCTTAACGGCGAAGCTGCTTTGCATTAAAATTTTTGCAAATATTATCTTCAATGGTATAATTTGTTTGGTTATCGAGCTTGCCCTGCTCGACAGCAAGTTCTTTTTTAAATACATCTAACACTTTATCAAATCGATCGGTAAATTCTTGCGTCATATCATCGGTTGCCTTGTCGATTTGAGTCAGTTTTTCAATGTGTATCGGTTTTAATTCATGCCCTATTTTTTCAGCCGCAAAACGAAAATAAGGTATAAAATAATCTAATGCGGTTTTATTAATGCGTTGATGTGTTTGTTCATGCAACATAACCAAATTATATTGACAAGAATTTTTCGGCAATTCTTTAGAAATATAAATAACCGGGCGTGAAAATCCGACATATACTTTAATAATTTCGGGAACAAGACAATAACCTTTGTTTTGGCTGAGCGGAACAGCTTTTGTACCCAAAACATATTCATTTTCCACTCTTACTGTAGCCAATCCGGTTGCAAAGGCAGATGTTTCTTTATGACCGATTCGTGCTGCGATCTGAGAAATTTTTTTTGTATTCTTAGAAAAATCATATTGTAACTGTCCGTAAGAAGTAGAAAACTCAATATCCGGAGACACGTCAATATCACCACACACTTGCAAATCGGCAGAATATGCATGCGGAATAAAAGAACAACACAATGTTAATACAAAAACAATCTTTTTCATATAAAATAAAATAAAACAAAAATGTTAAATTATCGTTGCAAGAAGATTAAAAGGATTAAATATGTCAAAAATATTTTCTTTAACTTTGGGGATTTGTTTGCTTGCGGGAACGGCTCTTGCCCAAAGCAATCAACCTTATGTAAGAAAGAAAATACAACCTAATTTTTTTATCCCTAAAGGAGCTCTGTCTGAAGACAAGCCAGAAAAAGTAGGTATCCCTCAATACCGACAAGGCGTAAGCACCGCCAAACGTGTTTCTGCCCGAACAAGCGACATAACACAAACGCCGACTTCCGTGCCTCAAAATAATAAGAACAAAGAAAATGTCAGCCCCATAAGCAATCAAGAACCCACTTTGTCTGCAGAAGAAAATACCTCCATGACACCATTGGCACAAACAATACCGACTGAGGAAACAAACATATCAGAAACATTAGATACAAACACACCTAACTATCAACAAATGTATCAAGATTATTTGAAAGATTTAGATTATATTGCCAAAAGCGGAAAAATATCCGACCAAAACATTACAAAAGACTTAAAAGCGATGAACTCAGAAAAACGCATAAAAATTGATCAGAAATTTAACAGTCAAAGAGATGTAAAAAAAGATATCTTGGAAGCTCTGAAACAATAAATTTCAAATTAATATATTTTAAGCCATAAAAAAAAGTCGTTTCCGACTTTTTTTATTAAGAAATAAAATAAATTAGATCGCCTTTGAAATTGAATTAATAGACTTTTCAATTAATTTATTTTGCATTTTATCATTGAGTTTTTCAGCTAAAACACTTTTTAAAGCCTTTATGGTAACATCGGAAGTCATATTCACAATATCACTCATCACTTCATCTTGAGCTGCCTTCAATCTTTCCTCGGCTTCTTTTTCTTTAATATTCATTTCTGTTTTCAAGCGTTCTAAACTTTCTTTTTTCAAAAGCTCAATTTCTTTTTCTGACTTTTGCAAAATCTGAGCCGCTTCGGCATCCACATTAACAAATTTGCGCTCATAATCGACCAAAAGTTTTTGAGCACCGTCCTTCAAATCAGCAGCGGAATTAATTGATTTTATAATTCCGTCGACACGATTCTGCAACATTTGTTTAGCTGTTTTGCCAACGGGACGAGCCAAAAGCAGAACCACCAAAACAAAAGACACTGCAACCCAAAAGACCGGATTTTCATAAAAAACGGCATATTCATGAGTCGGCAGGCTCACATCGGAAATCAAATTTTCAGTGGCATTAAGCACAGCATTTTGCGTCATATCAATAATCTCTTTTCCAGAAGCATGATTTAGAGGCATCGCAATTTTCCTCAATTATTAACCACTTTTTTAATACCGTCTTTAATATCATCGGCATTAATTTCATTAAGCTCTAACTTAGCCACAATATCGAGGGCCCATTTCTGAGAAACATTTTTAAGATCCTTCACGGCTTTTTCACGCGTTTCTTTAATTTGAGCTTCCCCTTGAGCTAACTTATCATTTAATTTTTGAGTTAACTCATTTTGTTTTTTAACAATAAACTCATTCATTTCTTTTCGAGAGAGTTCCAACGCGGCATTTGCATCAGCAGAAGCTTTAGCAAGCGCATCATTATACTTTTGCAAGGATTCTTCAGCTTGTTCTTTAATCTGATGAGCTTTAACCAAATAATCATCAATTTTACGTTGTCTTTGATCCAAAATATCTTTAATTTTGGGAATAAAAACTTTGCTCATCAAAAAGAGCATGCAAAAGAAGCAAATGCAAAGCCAGAAGAACTGAGAAATGAACCAAGTCGGATTTAACTGCGGCATAATTAAACTCCTAAAATTTCCATTTTGGCAGCGGTTACCCGCCGCCAAAATTAGAAACAAACAACTATTGACCGGTCAACATAACCAGAGCGATAACCAAGGCATACAAAGCAATAGCTTCAACAGCGGCAAAGCCAGCCCAACCATAGATATCGACATCTTTTTTAACTTGCGGATTACGACCGACAGTAGAAATAAGAGTAGTCCAAACTTGAGACACACCCCAAGCAGCGAGCATCATTGACAAAGCGCACATACCGGCGCCGATATAAGCCATAGGTTCCATTTAATATCTCCATTTTTTAGGCTGCCGAAGCAGCATCAAACCAACATAAACATAATTATAACAAGCCGCATTAATGAGAGTGGATAGCATCACTCAAATAAATACAGCTTAAAACCGTATAAATAAACGCTTGTAAGAGTGCGATAAATATCTCAAAGACCACGATACAACCGTTAAATACCAAGGGAACGATTCCTCCGATACCCAAACCCAAAACAAAACCGGCAATAATCTTCAACATAATATGACCGACAGTCATATTAGCCACAAGACGAACGGTAAGACTAAAAGGCTTAGAAAGGAAGGAGATCATTTCAATCGGGACAATAAGCGGCGCCAAAGCGGCAGGAATACCGCGCGGCATAAAGGTACGTAGATAGCCCCATTTTTTCTTATGAATACCGATACAAATATTAAACAAAAGCGCAAGCAAGGACAACCCTCCAACAGCAGCCACATGAGATGTGAAGGTAAAAGAATAAGGGAACAAACCGAGCAAGTTTCCGAAAGCTACAAAAAGGAACAAAGTAAAAATAAAAGGAAAGTAGCGCAAAGCTTCAGCGCCGGCATTTTCTTTAAGTAGCCCGGCAACAAATTCATATATGGCTTCCGGGACAGACTGCGATAAGGAAGGAACAATAGTTCTCTTTCGTAAACAAAAAGCAAAAATTAAAGAAGAGACGACGACAGCCAAAACCATAAACAAGGAAGAATTGGTGAAAGAAATATCATAGCCGCCCGCCTTCAAGGGAATAATCGGCTGAATATTAAATTGCTCCATAGGGTTAGACAAAGTTTCTACTCCTCACGTTGTTTTTCTTCACTTTTGGCGAACCTATACACATTTAGGACGCCGGCGGCACCGCCGAGAAACAAAAATATCACCAACAATAAAGGCTTTGTTTGGAACCAATCATCTAAAAAATAGCCAATAGCTCCACCTGCCAAAACACCGGATAACATTTCTGTTCCCACCCGAAAACCGATTCTGGAAAAACGAGAAAAATCAGATTCTTCGGCAAAAGAAGTTTTTTTTGAGTTTTGCTTTTTGAAAGCCTGAATCCGTTCATCCAAATTTTTCAAATCTTCAGGTAACTTCTGCATAATACCTAACCTATAAAATATTACCGACTTAGTTAAAGAAATACTAATTTTTACTTTTTATCTTCAGGCAAATATTTTTGAATCAAAGCATCAAAAGTTTCATAATTGGGAGCACCATAGATAATTTCACGCCCTTTAACACTTGAAATAACAAAAGACGGCGTACCCGATATTCCCAAATTAGCAATACCGAACTGTCTGATTTGCATAATTTCTTCAGCTTTTTCTTTATCAGACAAACACTTTTCGGCATCTTCCTGACGCAAACCGTTCAGATAAGCATATTTCAAAAATAAATCCTTAGGATTAGAAACCGAACTCCACTCTCTTTGTTTTTCATACAACATATCGGCAACGCGGAAAAATTTATTACCGGAAAAACAATGAGCAAGCAAAGAGGCCTGCATAGAATTTTTATCGAGCGGAAAATCATCAAAAATGAGTCGAACCAATCCCTTATCAATGTATTTTTCTTGCAATTTCGGCAAAGTCTTCAACTGAAACTGAGCACAATGATAACAAGCAAACGAAGAAAATTCATAAATCGTCACTTGAGCTTTATTGCTTCCGAGTTGCGGTCCCCAAGGGATAAGCAAATTCGGAGCAATTTTACCATCGGTACCAACTTTGTCAGAAGCCTGAGCATTTTGAACCAATGTAATGGAGCCGTCGGGATTCATAACGTATCCTTTAAGAGACATATAAATACCGAAAGCCAAAAGGAAGACAACAATTCCGGCAGCAATCGAGCTGCATTTTTTTATAAAATTTTCCAACCTCATAATACCCTACTTTTCTTTTTTATGGTTATCATTGAATATACAATGTCCTAATTTTATTAAAATTTCTTTTAATTTTGAACTTTTTATCTCTTGTGACAAAGATTGAATATAATCATTTTCCTGCTCGGTTAACAAATTTTGCGGTTCTTCTTCAATTTGAGAAACGTCAGAAATCAAAGAGATAGTAGCATTTTGCACAATTTTTAAACCACTCACGGCATTATAACCAAAATAAGCATTAATTTTTTCCAAAATAAATTTTTCTCGATGCTGAATTTCCAAAGCGAAAGCTCCGGAAGGGACTTGGAGATGCAAGATTCCATTATTTTTTTGTTCTCGTTTAAAATCAATTTTTTGCGGAACGCTGAAATCTGCCAATTCTTTACCAACAATTTTATCCCAGTTGGTAAGGATACTGACTTCAACAAAACCTTTTTTACCAAAAAGTTGTTTGGTCAAAGGAGCCATGGTTTTAGAAAGCGCCGTCAAATCGGAAGTGATTCTGGCGTTTTCGGGAGCAGGTTGCTTTATATCAAAATCATTATCAGTCATGACCAAGAGTTTACAACAAAATATCAACAAAGCAACAGCTGTTTATTGCTTTGTTGAGATTCGTTGCGTATAATGCAAACAAAATAAAACGGGGAAGAAAATGAGTTTGGGACTGTTATTACAAGCAATATTGTCTTTGTTATTTGTTTTAGGGCTGTTATTCATAACCTTATGGGCAGTCAAATACATAGAAACAAACAGCACGTCAAAACGTTTTTTTAACAAGCTGAACAGTAAAAGACGCCTGGAAATATTGGAAATAAAACGAATAGACAGCCGCAATTCATTGGTCTTGATTCGCAGAGACGAAACCGAGCATTTATTACTGGTCGGAACTTCAGCTCAAGTTATTGAAAAAGACATTAAACAAGACAAAGGTCAAAAGCATGAAAAAAAGAATTAGTTTATGGGGCATAATATTATTTATCGGCCTTTTCTTCATGGTGGATTCGGCTTTGGCACAGAGCATCAGTCTGAATATCGGAGATTCTCCCGCTACCGGCTCTGCAACCGCACGTATATTCAATGTTATTATGATGATAACGGTATTATCAATAGCGCCGTCCATTTTAATAATGATGACCTCGTTCACACGCATTGTTGTTGTTTTATCATTAACCCGAAGCGCTTTGGCAACCAACTCCACCCCGCCCAACATGGTATTAATATCTCTTGCCTTGTTTTTAAGTTTATTCATAATGGCTCCGACATTTGAAAAAGCCTGGGATGAAGGGTTAGAGCCCATGTTTGAAGAAAAATTAGACACTTTGGAAGGTTTGGAAAAAGCCTCGGTTCCGCTTAAAGAATTTATGATAAAAAATACCCGGGAAAAAGATTTACTTCTCTTTCAAGATTTGAGTAAAGAAAAGCCGACAAAAATAGAAGAGACACCGTTAAAAGTTGCGATTCCCGCCTTCATGATAAGCGAACTGAGGAGAGCCTTTGAAATAGGATTTTTAATATACGTCCCGTTTTTGATTATTGATATGGTAATTGCTTCTATCCTCATGTCCATGGGTATGATGATGTTGCCGCCGACGGTTTTGGCATTGCCGTTTAAGATTATCTTTTTTGTGCTGATAGACGGCTGGTATATGCTTTCCGGCTCACTTATCAATTCCTTCCATTAGCAAAAAAGCCATGTTTTTAACATGGCTTTTTTTGAGACGACGCTAAATTGCACTAATCGCCCATTATACGAGCTTTTACGCAAGGAGCTGAAAAAAGGTCGTTATATGAGGAAAATAATAAGATTTAAGGAAAATTGTGAGGACGGCCGCAAAATAAAGCACCTTAAATGTGCTTTATTTAAGGAGACGCAATGAGACTTGGCTTTGGTAGAATGCGACAGCTTTCGCAGCAAAGCCTTAGTCGGAATTGGTACATAGAGGTACGTGACCGAACAATTTATCCGCAAAATCTGTATTAGTTTTCCACAGAACGAGCTTTTCTGAAAAGACGGAGAAGGCGGCGAATAGTAAGAAACCAGAAAAAATTTGAGGAAGTTTACATATTAGTAAATGACCGAAAATTTTATTCGCAGTTTCTGTACTAGTCGCCCATTATACGTCTTTTCATATGAGCGGGGTATGTCCCTAAAATATGCACAAACTCTGCAAAGAAATTAAGCTCGGCAAGAGCATTTTGAAAAGACTTTTGAGAAGGATGCGCTTCTGCCTCCAAATAGAATTGTGCCGAAACGAACTTACCGTCAAGCAGATAGCTTTCAAGTTTGGTAATATTGATTCCGTTAGTGGCAAACCCGCCGAGTGCTTTATAAAGTGCCGCCGGAATATTTTTAGTTTTAAAAATAAAAGAAGTAATAAAAGGTTCTCCGTCATCTTCAGGGATAAGATTTTCACGAGACATAATCAAAAAACGCGTGGTATTATTAGAGGCGTTCTCAATATTTGACGCCAAAATATCCAAACCATAAATTTGACCGGCAAGTTTGGAAGCAATCGCCGCCATGGTTTTATCTTGAGCTTTAGCCACATCATCACAAGATTTGGCAGTATCAATACGAGCAATCGGCGTAATGTGATGATTTTTAACAAATTCGGAACATTGAGCCAACGCTTGCGGATGAGAAGAAACGGTTTGAATATCTTCGAGCTTAGCCCCCTTCACGCCCAAAAGTTGATGTTCAATCCGCAAAAAATATTCTCCGACAATATACAAACCGGTTTTAGGCAAGAGAAAATGCACATCGGAAACACGACCGGCATTAGAATTTTCCACCGGGATCATGGCAAAATCAGCATTTCCGTTTTGGACCATATCCATGGCAATTTCAAACGTTTCACATGCAATATATTCCTGATTTGGATAAACATTCATTGCCGCAATATTAGAATAAGCACCGGCAACACCTTGATATGCAATTTTCATAAAAACCTCACAAAAAAAAGATATTGGAGAGTGAAATATCTCCAATATCTTTTATATAAACAAAATTATTTAATATATTTCAAAGCTTCGGAAAGTTCTTCCGGTGTATTAATATCCGCCGGAGCCTTATCATTCAAAGTAATATGATCGACCACTTTGGCACGAATAGTCATTCCGTTTTCCAAAGCACGGAGCTGTTCCAAAGACTCTCTTTCTTCCAGAACCCCAACCGGTAAGTCAACAAACTTTTTCAAAGAAGAAGCTTTATAAACATAAATACCGATATGGTGATATAAATCATGATTTTTGCACTTTTCGGGATTACGAGTAAATGGAGCAACGGCACGTGTAAAATAGAGGCAGCGACCTTCTGTTTCATTATCACGTAACCCCATTACTATTTTAACATTAGTCGGATTTTCAGCATCTGCTTGAGTTTTGAAAACCATACCACATGTTGCAATATCACAGTCTGTACGTTCAATCATTTCAATCAATTCATTATTAACTTTAGGATCAACATTTAAACCGTCACCTTGAAAGTTAACAACGATATCATATTTATCCCCTTTAGGATCGAGTTCCTTCAACGCAGCCGCAATTCGATCTGTTCCGGAAGGAAGTTTCGGATCAGTCAAAATAGCTTTTGCGCCAAATTTTTTACACTCATCAACAATAGCCTGATCACCAGCAGCAACAATCACATCGCCGGGAACAAATTTACGTACATTTTCATAAACACGATGAATAAGCGTTTTTCCATTAATATCAATTAAAGGTTTATTCGGCAGACGCGTTGACGCCATGCGTGTTGGAATCATTGTCACAATTTTAGACATAAAGCAACATCCTTTTAAAAATTAAACTTGCAGATAACCTTTGTATATAATATAAAGACAAAAAAATAAAGGACAAAAGACAATGAAAGTGGATATTTTTGATTTTGAACTTGATAAAAGCTTAATTGCAAATCAGCCGGCAGAACCGCGAGATGCTTGCAGACTCTTAGATTTGACAGAAGAAGACAAAATATCGGATAGAGTTTTTACCGAACTGCCAAACTTGCTTAACGAAGGTGATTGTTTAGTTTTTAACGACACCAAAGTTATTCCGGCAAAGCTTTACGGCAAACACGGATTAGCCGAAGTTCAAGTCACCTTATACCGTCCGGTTGACGGCATTAACTGGTGGGCTTTTATTAAAAACGCCAAAAGATTAAAAGAAAATGACGTCATCACTTTCTACACCGCCGGAATTGAACCGGAGAAATCTGATTTCACGGCAATTGTCATTGAAAAAAACGGCGAAGAAGGTGTTTTGTTGCAATTTACCTGTGATCCCTCACAACTAGGACATTTATTGGAAAAATACGGCTCCATGCCCTTGCCGCCATACATCAAAAGAGAAAAACCCGTCATTGGCGGAGAAGACGGAATTTGGGATAAATATAACGATAAAGAAAACTATCAAACCATATATGCCAAACACGAAGGCGCCGTTGCCGCGCCGACTGCCGGCTTACATTTCACCGACCGCGTATTTGATGCCCTGGATAAAAAAGGTATTAAACGTGTCTTTTTAACTTTGCATGTCGGTGCCGGTACATTTCTTCCGGTAAAAGTAGATGACACCAAAGACCACAAAATGCACGCCGAATACGGCATTATCACTCAAGACGTTTGCGACATTATCAACGAGACCAAAAAACAAGGAAAAAGAATTATTGCCGTCGGCACAACATCATTAAGACTGTTGGAAAGTGCAACGGATAATCAAGGCATTATTCACCCCTTCGCCGATGATACCGATATATTTATCACACCCGGATATAAATTTAAAATTTTAGACATGTTGATAACCAATTTTCACCTTCCCAAATCCACACTGTTCATGCTGGTCTGCGCCATTGCCGGAACAGAACGAATGAAGGAAGCATATCAACATGCCATGGATGAAAAATATCATTTTTATTCCTACGGAGACAGCTCGATTATTAAATGCGTAAACAAAATTTAAACGCATTTAAAATAAAATAAGGTAATCTCAAAAAAACAGAGGAGAGAACCGTGAACAAAATCAACGCCTATATTGAACAATTTTTTCCGCTGATAAAAAACATACTCATGCCGGCGTTTTTGTTCACCCTCTCTCTGATATGCTTTTATGCTTTTCATGAAATATCTCTTACATCTCTGACAACCCTGCACTGCGCCTTTTATATCATCAGCTTTGCCAGCTTCTTAATTCTGCTGTATTTTAACCAGCGCAAACCCGTATTTTATATTTTAATCATGGCATTAAGCTATATTTTAATCAATATTTTGAAAAACAAATACGCCCAAGATTATGCCGCCACGTCTTATTACACAAGTTTATGCTTTTTTGTGCCGCTAAATTTATTAGGTTTTTATTTTATCCCGGACAACCGTTTGCTTTGCCGCACCAACGTATATTTTTTATTAGCGATTTTTGTGCAATTTTCCCTCGGGGAAATTTTTGGAAAATATGATTTTCAGCTCAATCTGACTTTTGCGGAAGGACACCTGGGAAATTTAAGCATCCTGGGCTTGATTATATTTTTAATAACTTTGACAATTTTTTTCCTGAAAGCCTCAAAAGACGGCTTTATAATGAATTATGCTTTGTTTTTCTGCACCCTAAATTTAATGTTCGGATTAATATATTCTGATAACCCGACAGCCCTGACAATATTCTTCTGCAGTGGTTCACTCACCTTAATGCTGGCAATTATTCATAACATATATTACAACACCTACAAAGACGCCTTAACAGGGCTACCCAGCCGCAATTCCTATATGCTTCAATCGGCATCATTTCCGCTGAAATATAGTTTAGGTGTTGTCAGAATAGACAACTATGAAGAACTCAGAAACATATTCGGTCGTCGAGACCGAGACCTGTTGGTCAGAATGATTACGGGAAAAATTATAGAAGAATTTGGAGAAGAATATCTTTATCGTTACAGCGCCGACGAATTTATTTTAATCTATAAAAATGAAAACAAAAATGAAAGCTTTGAACATTTGGAGCAAATTCGTCGAGCCATAGCTTCGGCAGAATTTATTTTAAGCAACCGCAAAAAAAGTATAAAACTCACGGTATCAACATGCGTATCCGAGAAAAAGCGTAGTGACGCCAACTCCATAGAAGTACTTTACCGCATCCGCAAAACTTTGCAAAAAGCCAATGAATTCAGCCACAATATTTCATCAAAAGCTTAATTTTTTTTCCGATAAAGGACAAACAAAACTATAGCCCCGAGAAAAATAAGCGGCAGAGAAAGAATTTGTCCCATGGTAAAATAAGAGAAGAAATATCCCATTTGAATATCGGGTTCTCTGAATTGTTCCATAGAGATACGAAACAGCCCATACAAAAGCACAAATAGAGAAGAAACCACGCCGTGACGATTTCTGATTTGAGGGAAATGCCACAAAAAATTAAGCAAGACAAACATCACAATTCCCTCAAAAAACGCCTCATAAAGCTGGGAAGGATGACGCGGCAAATATCCGCCGTTTGGAAATTTAATTGCCCAAGGAACGGTTGTAACCCTACCCCAAAGTTCATCATTAACAAAATTAGCCAAACGTCCGAAGAAAATACCGATTGGAGCATAAAGAACAATCAAATCGGTAAGAGCCAAAAATTTATAATTAATTTTTTTGGCAAATAAAAACGTTGCCGCAATAACCCCGAGAACACCACCGTGGAAAGACATACCTCCCTTCCAAACTTCAAAAACCTGAAGCGGGTTCATCCAAAAAGCTGTTCCTCCATAAAAAATAACATAGCCGAGGCGTCCGCCGATAACAATTCCGAGCGTCAGATAAAAGATAAAATCTTCAATATTTTCTTTAGAAAGTTTTAGGTCATATTTCTTGACATTACGAACAATCAACCACCAACCGATAAGAATACCAAAGAGATAAGCCAAAGAATACCAACGGATATCAATAGGTCCGAGAGAGAACAAAACCGGAGAAATTTGAGGAAAATCAAGCCCGTTCATTTTACATACCTTTTTTTCAACTTTCAAAATTGCTAAGATTATATTAACAAAAAAAAATATATCCACATGAAAAAATTCTTTCATCCCCACAATAAAGATAATCAATTGATTTAACTGCGAAATATTTTTTATTTTTTATAAGTTGAATAAATAAAGTGGAAAAATGCGACTCGGGACTTGTAATTCGCGACTCGGCAATGCAATCTGTATTCAAGTTCAAAAAAACGCCGTAGTCAAAAATTTAAAAAGGGAGCAGCCGATATGAATTTGGCACAGAATTTTGCCTTAGAATACAATCCCATAGATTTAGTGGAAAATATTTTTTCATCAAAATCATTTGAATTTGAGCGCCGCTCAATAAATGAAGTTGTTGTAGAGGTTCAAGGCAAATGGAACAACATGCTGTTGTTTTTCTCATGGGAAGAAAACATGCGCTGCTTACACCTTTCTTGCTTAATGGATATTAAAAGCACCATAGAAAACCGCAGTAAAATATTTGAACTTTTAGCACTGGTAAACGAAGATTTATGGCTTGGTCACTTTTCATACTGGACCGAACAAAACATGCCCGTATTCAAACACTCTATTTTGTTACAAGAAGAAGAAGAAGACGTTTTAAATGGCAAAATTTCTCAAGTAATAGACATTGCCATAAGAGAGTGTGAACGCATGTATCCGGTATTTAAAGTTGTTTTAACCAAAGGGATGGATCCCAAACAAGCCTTATATCCGATGCTGATGGAAACTATCGGGCAAGCCTAAAAAAGTAACAAAAAAGCCGTTTTCTTTTATTGAAAACAGCTTTTTTAACAAAGAAATCAAATACAGATCATTTACCTCTGGTTCCGCGACGATTAACGTGGCGTTTTTTTGCCCTAAAAGAGGTCATTCGTACTTTTTCTCGAGCACTGACATAATCTCTTTTTTTGGTAAAACTGGGCGGAGCAAAAATAAATCTTTCCGCACCAAACTCAAAACTTGCCAAAATAAAAGCAAGCCTTGCTCGTAACCAATTAAAAAAAATCATAAGTTTAAGTTTTAAGAACAACAAAGTAAAAAAATCATCACAAGTAACAGGGAAAAAAATTCAATTCCCATAAAAATTTTAATCTTCTTTTCCATAAAACTCTTTTATTAACATTAACAAACAAAAATAAACTATAGTAATAACAAAGTATGAATAGTATTAAACTTAATTTCAAAGCATGTAAATAAAAAAGTGTACTCCCTATCAAGGAATACACTTCTTATTGAGTAAAATAAGTTTTTAGCACGGCATCAATTTTTATTATCTATAGCAGTACAAACCGCCGTTATAAAATCTCCAAATATTGTTGGCTGGTAAATATTATCATTAGTCAAAAGAATATGAAATTCTCTTTCCACAAACAAAACCAATTCCAACATATCTAAACTATCAATACCAAGGTCATCCACCAAAGACGTTTCATCAGAAAGATTTTCTACACTGTAGCCCTGATTCAAAAGCTTATTTTTTACAAAATCAAAAACAATTTGTTTTTCCATAAATAATTTTTTTAATTAATAATACATTTCATAATTTCAAATTATGAAAAGCATAAACACACAGACATATATGTCAAGTAAGAATTATTTTGAAATTTTTTTTACCCAATTTCTAACGTTTTTATTATGTTCGGAAAGACTTTTAGAAAAATTATGTCCGCCGTTACCTGCCGCCACAAAAAAGAGATAGTCTGTCTCGGCGGGTTGAGCCGCGGCATAAATGGCATCTTTTCCCGGATTACAAATCGGCTCTGGCGGAAGTCCGTAATATTTATAAGTATTAAAAGGACTGTCAATTTGCAAATCTTTGCGTTTTAGCGTACGACCAAGGTCAGATTTTCCTTGAGTTAAGGCAAAAATGACGGTTGGATCAGTTTGCAGTTTCATACCTTTTTTGAGGCGATTAACAAAAACCGAAGCCACCAAAGGTCTTTCTTCGGGAACACCTGTTTCCTTTTCAATGATTGAAGCAAGAATAAGCAACTCTTTTTTATTTTTAATCGGCAAAGACAAATCGCGAATATTCCAAGCATCATCAAGGATTTTTTGCATATCTGCTTGTGCTTCGTGAATAATTTTCTGACGTTCTGTTCCAAAGGGAAAAGTATAAGTTTCAGGAAGGATTAATCCTTGAGATTCGCCAAGAACGAGCGCCCCACTCAAATACGGATTATCATTAAGAAGTTTTGCAATTTCAGCATTAGTCAAACCTTCAGGCAATGTAATTTTACGATAGAATACCTCTCCTTTCGCAATTTTTTGCAACACGTTCCACAAAGAGATTCGTGGCTCAAATTCATACTCCCCGGCGCGCAATTTTTGAGCTGTTCCGGAAAGACGTCCGATAATTTTAAAAATAAACGGATGAGAAATAACGCCTTCGCGTTTCAAGCTATCAGCCACCATATTAAGCGACGCCCCTTTATCCACCCGAACTAATGCAATTTTGGTTAAAGGACCAGCCTGCACACACCAAAAATAAACCTGCAACAAAATCAAAATGCCGAGAGTGGCAGCGATTCCGAGAATTTTTTTCATCAATTAACTCCACTTATATCGAAGATAAAGCTATCCTCAAGCGCAAAGAGAGTCAACCATCCAAAAAATATATCCAAAGATGAAACTCCACCGGCTAATGCCGGTGGTATCATTTTAGTTCAAGCCAAGCTTGCCCCATATCTTCGCGCCCTTGGT
>CALXZL010000013.1 GCA_944393215.1 uncultured Alphaproteobacteria bacterium | reverse complement strand
AAAACCTTATAATCATCACCCAAATATTTATTAATGGTTTTGGCTTTTGCCGGAGACTCAACGATAACTAACTTCATTTTTCACACCTTTGGCTATTTAATTAAGGCCACTTTATTGCCGGGTTGCCGTTCAATTCTTCCGTCCATTTCCAATTCAAGAAGTTTGAGAGCCACTTCGGAAGGAGAAAGTCCGGACAGACGAATAAGCTCATCCACATAGATTCCCTCACGATTTATAAAATCAGTCAAAGAACCATGTGCTTCGACGGGAGACACATCTACCGTCAACGATTCAGGAATATCGACATTTTTTTTGCATTTGTCAACATATTGTATCACTCTATGGTGATTATTCGCGGAGAGAACCTCTAAAATATCATCACAATTTTCAGCCAAAATAGCGCCGTCTTTAATGAGTTTATTTGGTCCGAGAGCGCGAGCATCTTGTGGAGAACCGGGGATGGCAAAAACATCTTTCCCTTGCTCTGCTGCCAAACGGGCAGTAATAAGAGAACCGGAGTGGAGAGTCGCTTCCACCACAAGTGTTCCGAGAGAAAGAGCCGAAACAATTCGATTGCGTCTCGGAAAATTGCTGCTCTGCGCCTCCGTCCCGAGCGGAAATTCGGAAATAACGGCTCCCTGTTCTTTGATTTGGTCATAGAGTTTGGCATTTTCGGCAGGATAAATAACATCTGCTCCGGTACCAAGCACGGCAATGGTTTCACCGCATTGTTTTTTAGCATACATGGCACCTTTATGAGCGGCACTGTCAATACCGCGAGCCATGCCGGAAATAATAAGCACGCCGTTGTTTGTCAAATCATAAGCCAAATGAGAAGCCGTTTTTCTTCCGTTTATGGATGCATTTCTAGCTCCGACCACGGAAAGAGAAAGCGGTGCATTAAGCAGAGCCGCATTTCCCCAAACATAAAGAACGGGAGGCGCATCTTCAATCTGCAGCAGATTTTCAGGATACGCGTTATCAAGTTTGGTAAGAATGCGAATACCTTTGGCATAAGCTTTATCTAATTCACGTTTGGCAAAGTCGCGAGAACAAAGTTTATATTTTTTGAGTTTTGGTAAAGCCTCAAGAGCAGCTTCGGCGGACTGGTAGAAATCAATCAGTTTATAAAAAGTAACCGGTCCGATATTTCCTGAATTAATCAGCTGAATCCAGTCAAGAAGCTGTTCTTGATTCTGCATTTATTTTTCCGCCTTTTTTTTGAGGTTGATTTTGCCTTCTTCACCTTTAAGCAAACGAGAAATATTGCTTTTGTGGCGATAAAGCACGAGCAAAGCAATGGCGGTGTAAAAAATGGCATAAACCGGAGAGGTTAAGAAAAACGCATAAACCGGAACCAAAACTGCGGCGGTAATTGCCGAAAGAGAAGAATATTTAAAAGTAAAAGCCATGATGAGCCATGTAGCCAAAGCAAGCAAGGCAACGGGCCAGCAAGTAAAGAGGAAAAATCCGAAAGTGGAAGACACGCCTTTACCGCCTTTAAATTTAAGCCAAATCGGAAAATTGTGTCCCAGCACACCGCAAGTACCGGCAATCAGCTCGGCAAGGACATTGCTTTCGGTATACCATCCGAGAAAGACGATCGGCTGTGGATTGACCAAAATATATGCCAAGTAGGCGGCAATACCGGCTTTGAAGGCATCAAGCAAGATAGTCAGCAAAGCCAAATCTTTGCGACCTGTACGCAAAACATTGGTTGCACCGATATTACCGGAACCGATTTTTCTGATATCTCCCAAACCCGCCATGCGAGTCAAGACCAATCCGAAAGGGATAGAACCTAAAAGATATCCGCCGAGAGCGGCAAGAACAAAAATCAAAGAAATACTCATAAGACCAAACCTTTATAACAATAAATTAAAACTTTACATAGTATTTAGCATAAGAGCTTAATCTTGCAACTTTATTTTTTTGAGGCTGTTTATTTTATTAAAATTATAGGTACAAGTAAAAAAATATAGATGACAAAGCAATAAAATTCGTTATTATTGGAGAAAATTATAAAGGGAAATTTCCAAATGAAACCTATATATAAAAGAATAATGCTCAAACTCTCAGGCGAGGGATTAATGGGAGATAAACCCTTCGGCATGTCTCCTGAAATTATAGATTCCTTGGCGCGTCAAATCAAAACCGTATATGATGCCGGAGTTGAAATTTGCGTTGTTGTCGGTGGTGGCAACATTTTTAGAGGAGCCAAAGAGGCTTCTAAGGGGATGAACCGCACGGTGGCGGACCATGTTGGTATGTTGGCAACCGTGATGAATGCCCTTTATATTCAAAATGCATTGGAAAAGATAGAAGTTCCGGCAAGGGTGTTGTCAGGGTTAAACATCCCGGAAGTATGCGAGCATTATATCTATCGACGTGCCTTGAGGCATTTGGAAAAGAAGCGTGTTGTTATATTTGCCGCCGGCACCGGAAATCCATATTTTACCACCGATACCGGAGCGGCATTACGCGCCTCGGAAATGCAGTGCGACGTAATTTTCAAATCCACACAAGTTGACGGTGTTTATGATTCAGATCCCAAAAATAATCCCCAAGCCAAAAGATATGATGAAATATCATTTGATGAGGTAATTGAAAAACAATTAAAAGTGATGGATATAACGGCAGTAGCGCTGGCAAAAGAAAACAATATTCCGATAGTTGTGTTTGCGCAAAAAGACAAAGATTCGTTAGCCAAAGCAGTATGCGGACAAGGAAGTTTCACAATCATAAAATAAGAGGAAAGCAATGACAGATTACAATGAAATAAAAAATGATGCCAAAACAAGGATGGAAAAGAGTTTTGAATCTCTTAAATCAGATTTTGGCGGGTTGAGAGCCGGACGCGCCCACGCCAGTTTATTAGATGGCATCACGGTAGAAGCCTACGGATCTCCGACACCGTTATCCCAAGTCGGCACGGTGAGCGTTCCTGATGCCAGAACCTTATCAGTCAGTGTATGGGACAAAGGCATAGCCAAAGCAGTAGAAAAAGCGATTCGTGAGTCTGATTTGGGCTTAAATCCGGTATCTGACGGACAGCTGATTCGTATTCCGATTCCGCCATTAAGTGAAGAACGCCGCAAAGAGTTGGTGAAGGTCGCCGGAAAATATGCCGAACAAGGAAAGGTTGCAGTCAGAAACGTTCGTCGTGACGCTTTGGATGGTATTAAAAAACTTAAGAAGGATAACGAAATTTCTGAAGATGAAGAAAAGAAATATGAAAATGAAATTCAGAAATTGACGGATGAAACCATCAAAAAAATTGAAGATGAATTGGCACGTAAAGAAAAAGATATTATGCAAGTATAAGCAAGACGACAGAGAGTTATAATTTTGAGTAAGGAAACAGATAAATTAAAGCATATAGCCATTATTATGGACGGAAACGGACGCTGGGCAAAAAAAAGAGGTCTTCCGCGTACGGTCGGACATAAGAAGGGCGCCGAAACGGTAAAAGAAATATGTAAAGCGGCAGAGAAGACCGGTCTTGAATATTTAACCTTATATGCTTTTTCAACCGAGAATTGGAAGCGTTCACAAGAGGAAGTTGATTCCTTGATGGATTTGTTGCGTCAATATCTGCAATCGGATTTAAAAGAGCTTCAAGACCGAGGCGTAAAAATCCGTTTTATTGGAGAGAGGTCAATGTTGCCTGCCGATATTGTAGAAAAGATGGAAAATCTGGAAGCGGCAACCAAAGATAATGAGAAAATGACGTTGTGTATTGCCTTAAGCTATGGCTCTCGCCAAGAGATACTCCATGCGGCACGTCGTCTGTCAGAGTTAGCGGTAAGAGGAGATATTGCGCCGTCGGATATTGATGAAAAACTTTTTTCGGACATGCTCTATACCAAAGATATTCCTGATCCGGACATATTAATAAGAACCAGCGGAGAACAGAGAATAAGCAATTATTTATTGTGGCAGTTGGCATATACCGAATTTTTCTTTACCGAGACCTTATGGCCTGATTTTAATGAAAAACAGCTGCTTGAAATTATAGATTCCTACAAGACAAGGGAGAGAAGATATGGAAAAATCGAAGCTGAATAAAATAATCAAAAGAGTTGTCACTGCTCTGATTATGATTCCGGTTGTTATAGGAGTTTTATATGTTGGCTTTCCGTATCTGCATCTCGGTGCTCTGATATTCGGCGGTTTAATGGCGTGGGAGTGGACAACCATGATACCCAATAAAAATGCGGTTGTTTACGCTGTCACCTATAGTTTGTGTATAGTCAGCGCCATAGTTTTTCCCTCGGCAGTAGGAATAGCCATATTAACATTAGGCTCGGCACTTTTCATATGGCACAAAGCCAAATCCGAAGAGCATAGAGGACTTCTGACATTAGGCGTATTTTATATTACAATCGGATTCGGTTCGGTTGTTTGGTTGTATAATACTGTCGGATTTATAGATACTTTGTGGTTTTTGCTGATGGTCTGGAGTGTTGATACCGGAGGATATATATTCGGCTGCACGATAAAAGGTCCAAAATTGGCACCGAAAATCAGTCCCAACAAAACCTGGGCAGGTTTGATCGGTGGAGCATTATTGGCGGTTGTTGTAAGTCTAGCATATTGTCATTTGTTCAGTTCTGAAAACAATGCAATATTTTATGCCATTTTGGGCGGAATTATTGCTGTTGTGGCACAAATCGGAGATTTGGTGGAGTCACATATAAAACGTAGTCTGAATATAAAAGATTCGAGTAATCTCATTCCCGGACACGGAGGCGCGTTTGATCGTGTAGACGGATTGATTTTTGCGGCTCCGTTAGTCTTTTTAATGTTTAAATATGGTGTTTCTTTCGGGATGTAAATTAAAATGGATTGGTTAATGGATATTATATATTATGTAGTTCCTTTTATAATTTTATTAGGAATTTTAGTTTTTGTGCATGAATTTGGTCATTATTTGATGGCAAAATGGTCCGGAGTTCAGGTAGAAGCTTTTTCCATAGGTTTTGGTAAACAGCTATGGGGATTTACGGACAAGTCGGGTACACGCTGGAAGATAAGTGCGATTCCGTTAGGCGGATATTGTCAATTTTTAGGCGATGCCGATGCCTCAAGTTCCACATCAGATACTAAGGAATTAACGGAAGAGCAAAAGAAGAAGGCATTTTCCTATCAAGCACCATGGAAAAAACTGCTGATTTCAATAGCCGGACCGGGAGCAAATTATTTATTTGCAATATTTATATTTGCAGCAATTTTCTTTTCTTTGGGCAAGATAGATTTTCCGGCAATTGTCGGAGAGGTCATTAAAGGCGGAGCGGCGGAAAAAGCCGGAATTATGGCAAAAGATAAAATTTTAAAAATCAACGGCAATCAGATTGAGAGTTTTGAAGACGTCCGCCGTGAGATAGAATTAAACACGCAAGAAAAAATTTCGGTTGAGTTAGATCGAAACGGAGAAATCATAAAATTGTCCTTTCCGTTAACCTTATTAACGCCGGAGCCTCAAACCGGAACCTCGGCAGAAGAAAATAAACCCAAGTTGATGTTGGGAATTCGTTCCGTAAATATTTTTGAAGTTAAAAATGAACAAATGGGCATAGGTCAGGCATTAATAGAAGCCACAAAAGAAGTATGGAAGGTTACGGATGTTACGTTGCGCGGTATCGGACAGATGTTCAGAGGACAAAGAAGTTCGGAAGAAGTCGGCGGCGTGATACGAATTGCGGAAATGTCGGGAGATATCACCAAAGATCAGGGTATTTTAAGTTTATTAATGTTCATGGCTTTACTGTCTGTTAATCTTGGTTTGATAAACTTATTCCCGATACCTTTATTAGATGGTGGACATGTAGTAATTTATTTGATAGAAATGGTTTTTGGAAAAGAACTTAATGATAAGGTTAAAGATGGGCTATTCAAGCTTGGCTTTACATTATTGATTTCTTTGATGATATTTGCCACATGGAATGATATAGTTCGTCTGGTTCACAGATGGTTTGTCTAAGATAATTTTGATGAGGAATGTATAAATGAAAAAAGTCGGACTTTATACTCTCGGTTTAACAATGCTTTTGACCGCACCGGCATTGGCAGAGGAAATATATATTCGAGATGTAGAGGTTGAAGGGTTAAAAAGAGTAGAGGTGGATACGGTATTATCTTATATAAATGTACCAACCGGACAAACCGTTTCTCAGGAAAAATTAGACGATTCGTTAAAACAATTATATAATACAGGTCTGTTTACAGATATTGTTTTTGATGTAAAGAACAATGGCTTGCTAACAATAAAGGTCATAGAGAACCCGATTGTTAATAAGCGCTATTTTGATGGTAATGATAAGGTCAGCGAAGAAATGCTGTCCAAAGAAGTTTCTTTGGATTCCGGTTCCATATATGACCGAGCCAAGGTTCAGGAAGATGTTCA
This sequence comes from uncultured Alphaproteobacteria bacterium, assembly GCA_944393215.1. Lineage (GTDB taxonomy): Bacteria > Pseudomonadota > Alphaproteobacteria > RF32 > CAG-239 > CAJLXD01. Next base: position 24,064 of record CALXZL010000013.1, on the reverse strand, counting down.
AAGAATATTGGAAGTATACAAAAGAACAGGTCGTTATGCGACCTCGGTTGCCCCGAAAATTATCAAAAGAGATCAAAACCGTGTTGATTTGATCTATGAAATTGACGAAGGTCCGCTTGCCAACATTACCAAAATAAATTTTGTCGGCAATAAGCATTATTCTGATGATGATTTGGCAAATGCAATTATGAGTAAAGAAAGCCGTTGGTATAGAATATTCTCCAGCTCAGAAACATATGATGCCGATAAGAGCAATTATGATAAAGAATTGTTAAGACGTTTTTATTTAAAACGCGGTTATGCCGATTTTCGCGTAAGTTCGGCAGTTGCGGAACTCAGTCCGGATAAAACCTCCTTTGTATTAAATTATGTTTTGGATGAAGGAAAACGTTATCAGGTAGAAGATATTAGGATTGTTTCCGAAATCAAAGATGTTAACGTCGACAATATGTATGAATTGGTCGATTTGAATACGGGAGATTGGTATGATGACACCAAAGTAGATTCCAGTGTTCAAAGACTAACGGAAGAGCTTGGTAAGCAAGGATTTGCATTTATTGAAGTTGTCCCTGATTTACATGCTGACACGCAAAACGGCAAAATGGATATAACATTTAACGTCAAAGAAGGTGAACGTGTATTTGTTAACCGCATTAATATTAAGGGCAATACCAGAACGCATGATGAAGTTATCAGAAGAGAGTTCAGAATAGATGAAGGGGATGCCTTTAATGTATCAAAAATTAAAGCATCAAAGAAGAATATTGAAAATCTGAATTACTTCAGCAAAGTAGATGTTAAGACCGTTCCTACGGATGCCAATCGTGCGGATGTGGATGTAGAAGTTGAAGAAAAATCAACCGGTTATTTCAACGTAGGCGTTGGCTATTCTACGGTAAACGGAATGTTATTCAGAACCGGAATTACAGAAAACAACTTCCGCGGTATGGGACAACAGTTAGGCTTAGATGTCGGTATTTCTCAGCGTACCCAAGAATATGACATCAGCTTTACCGAACCTTATTTTATGAACAGAAATTTAAGTGCCGGTGTTGATTTATTCCGTACGGAAGAAGATTATCAAGATTATGGTTCATATGATACCAGCAGTACGGGCGGACGTTTGCGCTTAGGATGGAAATATACGGACGCCTTGTCACAATATGTTCGCTATACCTATAAGCAAGATGAAATTAATGATGTAGATTCGGATGCTTCCCATTACATCAAAGAAGAAGAAGGTAGTTATGATGCATCGGTTATCGGTCAAACACTTGTGTATGACAAACGTGACAGTGCTATCAATCCGAAGGAAGGTTATTACGTTTCTTTTGGCAATGACATCGCCGGCGCCGGTGGAGATGAAAAATATGTCAGATTTGATACCAAACTGTACAAATATTATACAATAGCCGATGATTATACCTTCAAGCTATTTACGCAAGCCGGTTACATTACGGGATATGGCGGCAATGATGTAAGATTGTTCAACCGATACAATTTAGGTGGCTCAACCTTAAGAGGTTTTGAGACGGCAGGTATCGGAGCTCGTGATAAGAAGACGGGAGATGCCCTGGGCGGAAACTGGATGGTATATTCCGGAGCAGAAGTATCCTTCCCGATAGGTCTTGATGAAGTTGGCATCAGAGGACGTACGTTTGCCGATATGGGAATATTGGGTAAACCGGACGGAATTAGCGGCGCACATGATGTAGAATATTCATCCACACCGCGTGTTGCAGCTGGTTTTGGCTTCCAGTGGTTATCACCGATGGGACAGATAGATGTTGACATAGCCTTCCCGATAGTTAAGGAAGATTATGATGAAACCCAAGTCTTCCGTTTGAATTTCGGTACCAGATTATAATAGGAAAATCAGAGCAGAGGAGGAGAAAAGACCTTCTCTGCTTTGGTAAAGAGAGGAAATATGGTCGATACAAGATTTTTTAAAAATAACGGTCCGTTTAGGCTGTCAGAAATAGCAGAAATATGCAACGCCGAGTTAAAAGACAGCACAAAGTCGGATATTCAAATTTCCGATATAGCAACTATGGGCAAAGCCAAAGAAGGAGAGATTTGCTTTTTTTATGATAAAAAGGCAAAAGAAAAAGCCAAAGAAATAAAGGCAACGGCATGTGTTACCACAGCAGAACTGGCAGAAAACATTTCCTCGGAAGTAATTGTGCTGACGTCGGCAAATCCCAAATTGGCTTTTTTGCAGTTGAATAAGAAGTTTTATGAAGAATATAAAAACAGAAGAGAAATATCTCGTACGGCAATTATAGCTCCATCGGTCAAAATAGGCGGAAACACCTTTATCGGCGAGCATGTTGTGATAGAAGAAGATGTTGAGATAGGAGAAAATTGTTATATAGAACATAATGCAGTGATAAGCAGAGGATGCAAGATAGGCAATAACTGCCGAATTGGAGCCTGTGCATCATTGGCATATACGCAAATGGGTAATGATTGTTATATTTATGCCGGAGCCAGAATTGGTCAGGACGGATTCGGCTTTATGGTTATCAACGGTAAGCATGAGCGGATTCCCCAAGTTGGAAGAGTTATCATCGGCAATGATGTTGAAATAGCCGCCAATACCTGTGTTGACAGAGGAGCATTAGATGACACAATCATCGGTGACGGGTGCCGAATAGATAATTTGGTTCAAGTTGCGCATAATGATAAGTTGGGAAGAGGCTGTGTGATTGTATCGCAAACCGGCATTGCCGGCAGCTGCACATTTGGCGATTATGTTGTTTGTGGCGGACAATCCGGCTTTGCCGATCATTTAAACATTGGCAACGGTGCTCAGATCGGAGCACAATCCGGATTGATGAGAGACGTAGAACCCGGAGCAATAGTTATGGGCTATCCGGCAGTACCGATAAAAGAGTTTATGCGTCAGGTTGCCTGTGTACAGAAGCTGACCAAAAATAAATAGTCAAAATTTATAATAGAATAAGGAAAAAGAACATGTCAGAGACAAAAGTTTATCAAATTGAAGATATAATGAAAATGTTGCCGCATCGTTATCCGTTTTTGTTGGTAGACAGATTATATGTAGAAGAACCGGGAGTAAAAGGTTACGGCATAAAGAACGTTACCATGAACGAGGAATTTTTCCAAGGACATTTTCCGGGCAATCCGGTGATGCCGGGCGTTTTGCAAATTGAAGCCATGGCACAAACGGCAGGGGCAATGGTTATTTCATCTTTTGAAAACTATGCCGAAGAAAAGCACGGTGTATATTTTATGTCGATAGACGGTGTAAAATTCCGCAAGATGGTCAAACCCGGTGACAGACTGGAAATGCATGTTGAAAAGATAAAAGAACGCCGCAATATTTTTGTTTTCAAAGGACAAAGTTTTGTGGACGGACAAGTTGTGAGTGAAGCCGAATTTACGGCAATGTTAGCAGATAAATAAGAAATCAAAACTAAAAAAGCCTCCCTTGTTGGTGAGGCTTTTTTAGTTTTCTAAATTATAAATAATTCAATAAAGAAGTACTCATGGCGGTTTGCAAAACCGAATAGGATGCATTAAGCTGATTAACCGCGAGCAAAAGCTTCATGGAAGCTTCGGTTTGATCCACATTTTTCAATGAATCCACATTGTTTTGCAAATTAGCTTCGACTTGAGTCAGGTTTTCATTAACAGTGTTCAATACCACGGTATTAGAGTCAATTTTTGCCTGAATGGTATAAAGATCAATATTTTGGGAAGAGGCATTAGTGCCGCCGCCGAAAATAGCATCTTGGATGAGGTTCAAAGCTTCTTCTACCCGATTAAGCGTATCCAAAGGATTAACCGTTACATCTTCGGTAATCGGGTTTCTGGTATCTACCAAATTTCCTTGAGCAATGGTTCCCAGCGCACGAAACATTTGTTCAAATGCACCATCTTTGGCGGTAACGTCAAAAACGATGGACTGTTCATCACTGATTCTTTTTTCGGTAGCCAAATCACCGCCCTGATAATAAGATTCACTTTGCAAATTCCATTGGCTTGAAGCGGCAACGGTCTGATTTGTTGCCGGCCAACGGCTGGGATCGACGGTAACAAAAAGCTGAGTCCCGTCATCACTGATTCCCGTTACTTGAACTTTGGGAGAGATATTATTACCAAATCCATTCATATTGATAACGGTACCGACCGGAAAAGAGGTGCTGAAAGTAGCCCCACCGCCATCGGCAATAGTATCATCTGCACGTATGGGTGTAGATTCTTCAAAGGTGATAGTTTTTCCATCGGCAGAAATAGATTTGATAACATAAGCCCCGTTATGAGTATCTCCGGCATCATTAATAACTAGAGTATCTCCGGGGTTAAGAGTGTTGAAAGCTCCATATTGAGTCGCCTGAATGGTATTTCTATCACTGTTAAAAGTTAAATCACCGGTTGTACTTTCATTAGCGGTCAAGGCCGGTTTCAAGAAAGAGCCTCCGGTAGCACGGATAGTTCCGCTGTTACCGCCGTTATTAATAAGTTCCAAATCACCGGTTTGCGCCGAAGTAATGTCAAAAGTAGACAAGTTGGCATTTCCGGTTGTCGGATAAATAATATTAATTCCGTCATAGTAAGATTGAAATTGGTCTAAAGTTGTATAAGGAAAATCAACCGGAGGCTGAGTAGAAACACCGCCGCCGAACAGATATTTTCCGTTAACGGAAATATTCAAACAATCAGTCAAAGCCATCATGGTACTAAATGCCGTAGATTGGAGTTGAGACAGCATTTGAGCCTGATCGGAATTCATTGTATGAGGTTCACCGGTTGTAACGCCGGTTGCGTCAAGAAGAGTCGATTCTCCGTCAATGGTATAGAGCGGAAAAGAAAAAGTATTTGTCTCTTCATTAAAAGAAAAATCAGCAAAATTTTCAGGATCGGTATCTTGTAATTTTGCTTTGAGGGCATTCATCACATCTGTACCATAGGTGTCATCACCGGGGGTAAGGGTAGATAAGTCGATATTATTACCGGTATTATCGCCGTCATCGGTAAAGGTATAGGTAGTCCCGTTAATGGTAACGGTTGTTCCGGCATAAACATCTTCATTGCTGCCGAAAATAATTTCACCGCCGGTATAATCTGGAGTGATGGTATCCAAATCCATCCCGCTGAAACTGGTCAGTAAGGATTTAAAATCATTAATGGAATCACTAATGGAAGTCAGTGAAGTTGAAATAGCATTAAGCTCGGTTTCAATAATAGTATTATTTTCCATAAAGTTGGAAACAACGCCGAGTGCGGCCTCATTTCCGACAATGGCGGACGCGGTCATCCCATATCCGGAATAGGTAGGAGATTTTAAGCCTGTCTGAGCCTGAAAACTGTATAAATCGACATAAGATTTTGTATTTAATGTCTGATTTACCATATTCATATAACTATTATAAGTAGGAACTCTGGTCATGATACATCTCCTTAAACAATATTCATCAACATATCCAAAATCTCTTTGTTAGCGGTAAATGCTTTAGCATTTGCGGCATAAGATTGTTGATACATAATCATATAACTCAATTCTTGGTCGATATCCACGCCGCTGATAGTGGCTTCTTTGGTAGCAATAGAAGAACAAAGTTCTTGTTGGTATTCCATATTGCTTAAAGAATTGCTTGTTTGAGAAGCAATACTTCCGACAAAGGTAGCGGCATAATTAGCGAGAGTGGTTTGTGTTGCTCCGATAATTCCGGCTTGTCCGAAAGACAAAGTGGAAGAGAACATTTCTGCCATTTTAATAGCGGTTGCGTTAGACGCTTGGTTGAGCTGATATTCTCCTGAAGAAGAATTAAATTCTGGAATGCCGCCGGCAATGAGATTGGGGTTTTCAGAAATATCATCACGTACCTGAATTGAAGAAGCGGTGAAGGCATCTGAAGGTTGCAAGCCGAGTTTTGAAATCAGCCCCGGAGCCGGATCCCCGTTCAATCTGTTTTCACAAATTTCCAGTTGTTCTCCGGCAGTGTTCACAATACGCAAGACATATCCGTCGCCGTTAGGAACGAGAGATGCCTTAATAGTCTGGTTAAGATCTTGGTTTTCATTAATTTTGTTCACGATATCTTGCAAGTTATCACCGGGATTAATGGTAATTGAGGCAAAGTTAATCCCTTCTGAAGGAGTGGAAAATCCCCAGACCACTTGCTGATTTAAGCCTAAATTTAAGTTGGAGGAAACCACTTTGGAATCATAAACGGCTTCGGCATTTTGAGAAGTAAAAAAGTCGTTCAAACCAAAGAAGCTTGAAAAGCCGGAAAACTGGCGATCATAATTTGTTGTTCCGTTTGGAGCAAAGTTAATGGTAGCATTTTGCTGAGTAGAACCGGCAGCCGAAGAAGCGGTATCCATAACGGCAAAAGAATAATTACTGTCACCGGTATCAATGACGAGATTTCCGTCTTCGGAAAATTCAACCACGGCTTGAGGTAAATTGCCACCGTTAGGAGATTGCATCCAATTTTGCAGAGTAGTAGCCATATCAGCCAAAGTACCTTCAGTAAAACCGAGATCTCCGACGAGGCTGGTTGTAGCCACTTGATTTCCGTCAGTATCAAATATGGTGAAACGGACATCTCCTTCCTGAATTTGAATACTTTGCAGATTAGGATTAATGAAGGTTCTTGTACCGGTTAAGGAAGAAGGCCCCGGATAAGAAACGCCCATATTATGTGCCGAGTTGATAGCACTTTTCAATCCACCGGCGAGTTCATCAAGTTGAGACTGTAAGGAAGGGAGAATAACATCACGAATTTCAATAAGACCTTTAATTTCACCGTCTTGAATCTGATTGGTAATATCTTTTCCGTTAACATAAATACCCGAAATTTCGCCTCCGGCATAAGAAGTTGTCGGACCGGCTTGAGAAATGGCGGTATGAGACAGATAGTGAGGCTCATCATCGAGCAAAGTCTCTCCGCTTTTGGTTTGCAAGACAATAGCACCGTTATCGCGTTTGAAATAGCTGATATCAATTTTTTCACTGATAGAACGTAGGAGTTCATCACGCTGATCTTCAAGATTTGCAGTTCCGTCATAATTCATTACGGTATATTTGACGATTTTATCATTAAGCTCATGAAGTGTTTTCAAATCGGCATTAATTTCTTCAACGGCGTCCGTAATATTCAAATCGGCATCACCGCGCAGTTTTTGAATTTCGGAAGAAATAGAATTTAATCTTGCGGCAATGGTTTGAGCATTATTAATCAGGGTATATTTACCGGAAGCGGAAGTAACTTCATTGGCAAAAGTTTCAAAAGCCGATTGCAGATTTCCGACATTGGCGGCAATAGAGTTATCACCGGTTGGTGTACCGAGAAGAGTTTCCGTTTTGGACAGATAATCATTTTGCATACAATAGTTACCGCTGGTTGAGTTAGAAGAAAGATAACTTTTGAGCAAATTTTCATCTACGGTTCTTTTAATATTTCCGAGTGCAACCCCACTACTGACGCCGGCAAGAACAAGGTTATTTTGTTCTGCTGTTTTTCGAGTATATCCCGGGGTATCGGCATTAGAAATATTATTGCTGATTATATTAAGTTGCTGTTGCGCAGCCTTCATCCCCGAAAGGGTAGTATTAAATCCTGGAATTAAAGCCATGGTACACCTCCTGTATTTCTATAATGTTCTATTGATAGCGATAGCATTCTTGCTGTTGTCCAAGGGGGAATAGTTTCCCTGACTTCCGTAGGACGTCGCATTAGCTTTATTTGCCGCTTTGGCAAAGTTAATAATAGAGTTCATAACGGTCTGTCCGGTTTCCATTCTGGTTTTAAGCAGTTGATCATTTTCTTTGAGCAGATTATCCAAAAGTGCGGTTTGAGATTTAATTTCAGCGCGTTCTTCAGGGTTTAAAAGATTGAGAGCTTCTTTATTTTTGATAAAAAAAGCAACCAGTGTACGATAAACGCCGACGACATGAGCTTTTTTCTCAAACAACTTTCCGACAGTATCCGTATCAAAAGCTTTAAGAGCCTGATTTTCATTTTGCAAGATTTCAGAAAAGACGCTTATAATATTACGATAATCGGCAATTTTTTGACGAAGATCTTCGGTATTAAATTGTTGCAAGTTTTCCATGGTATAAATCAAAGAGCATTACTGCTCTGAGCCTCCTGCATTTGGATAATTGTATTCATGATGTCATCGGATATACCGACCGAACCGGTTTTAGCCATAACTTTTCCATATTCGTTCAAGAGCAAAGAACGATAGATTTTTTCAGCCTGTCCACCGCCGAACATCCCTTCGGTAGAGATGCCGTCAAACATTGATTCCATCATTCTGGTCATGAAGAATGCCTCAAAGTCCTGAGCGGTTTCCTGAGCCAAAGCCCGATCTTTTGCCAGAGCCGAATTTTTAGCCATATCGGGTGACTGAAGCATGTCCGGAAGCGGATTTTTTGCATATGTTGTCAAAATGTCAGTCATGTTAAATCACCTCAATATCGGCCTGTAAAGCACCGCTGGCTTTAATGGCTTGCAAAATACTGATTAAATCACGAGGGCTGACACCCAAGGCATTAAGCCCGTCAACCAATTCTTGCAGACTGACGCCGGTATTAAGGACGGTCAGTTTTGAATCCGTATCTTCTTGGATATCAATAAAAGTTTCGGATTCGACAATAGTTTCTCCGTCAGAGAACGGCAAAGGTTGAGAAACAAAGGGAGCTTCGGTAATTTTGATGGTCAAATTTCCTTGAGCAATAGCCAAGCGATTAATTTTCACATCTTTACCGATAACAACGATACCGGAGCTTTCATCAATAACCACTTTAGCCATTTGGTCGGGCTGAACTTGTAGCTGCTCGATTCTGGTCATAAGATCAACCAATCTTCCATGATATTCTTCGGGCACATCAACGGAAACGGTTCCGGGATCCATAGCCTTAGCCACGGTAAGCCCTAAATTAGCATTAATAGCATCGGAAATGCGTCTTGAAGTTGTGAAATCAGGATTACGAAGAGCAATCAGAATAGAGGTCATATCATCAAGAACAAACGGAATTTCGTTTTCCACAATAGCTCCGTTGGCAATTTTACCGGAAGTCGGAACGCCTTTGACGAGGGACTGGTTAGCACCTTGAGCCGAAACGGCATTAACGGCAATTTGTCCTTGAGCCACGGCATAAATTTGTCCATCGGCACCGGCAAGTGGCGTAGCAATTAAAGTACCGCCTTGCAAATTTTTTGCATCACCGAGAGCACTGACAATAACATCAATACGGCTACCCTGACGAGCAAAAGCCGGAAGATTTGCCGTGACCATAACCGAGGCAATGTTTTTAGATTTAAGTTGACCGTCGCGCGCATTGATGCCGATCTGGTCAAGCATAGAAATAATACTTTCTTTTGCAAAATCGACGGATTTAATGTTATCACCGGTTCCATTTAAACCGACAACCAGTCCGTAACCGATAAGTTGGTTATCGCGAACACCTTCAAAATCGGCAATATCTTTAATACGGGAAGAGGCAAAAGCATCATGAGCCATTCCGAACCAAAGAAGAGCAGAAATGATAAAAGAAAGTAATTTCAATCTATTAACATAAACCATAATTAAATCTACCTTAATAAAAAACCAAAATCTAAGAACATATATGCAAATTTTATGCCATTTTTTGAGGTGTGAGAAAAAATTTATTGCAAAATAGGAATAAAGTCATACAACATAACAATATATGTATTGAATATTCGAAGAAAATTAATAAATACATAACATAGTAAGTAAAAGTAGTCTTTTTTTCTGTATATACACTTTTTTGACTCAAATTTCTTTTTTTAATTGTGTTTTATATAACATTTTGTATAATTAGGAATATAAGAGAAACATAATATAAAATATGTGGTTGCATAAATTATGACAAAGTTGATGAATAAAATTGTAATGCTGAATAATCGTAGAACCAGCATGCGGTTGTGCTTTAAAGAATGGGAGGCCTTATACGAAATTTGCAAAATTGAGCATATTTCAAAAAACCATTTGATTGAAATGATTGAAGCACATAAAGACAATCGATTGGGCTTAACTTACTATACGCGATTGTTTTTAATGAGCTATTTTCGCGAAGCCGCCTCTGAAGAAGGGCATAAAAAAGCCGGACACGGAATAGCGGAAAATTATGCATCCATAAACCAAGTTCTGAAAAATTTATATGATGATACCGAAAAAAAAGCCTCAGATGACTGAGGCTTTTATATTATAAATATTTTTTGACCACATCTTCGTCATTAAAAGGCAAAACCTGTCCGTTAATATATTGTCCGGTTTCATGTCCTTTTCCGGCAACAAGCAAAACATCACCGGCTTTTAAGCGCTCCATAGCCAAAGCAATAGCTTTTTCTCTATCTCCGATATTTAAGGCATCGGGGCATCCGCTCATAATTTCCTGACGGATTATTTCGGGAACTTCGGTGCGAGGATTATCATCGGTGACATAGACAAAGTCAGCCAGAGATTGCGCAATTTTTCCCATAATCGGGCGTTTGGTTTTATCGCGATCACCGCCGCAACCGAAAAGAATATGCAATTTATTTTGTGTATGCGGTCGCATGGCAGTTAAAATATTTTCAATAGCATCAGGCGTATGAGCATAGTCAACATAAACGGCACCTCCGGCAGCCGTTGTTCCGATATACTGTAAGCGTCCTTTAGCTCCGTGAATATGAGGAACGAGAGAAAGTAATTCTTCTTTTTTACCGATCAAAGCAGAGGCAATTCCAAGAGCACATAAAATATTCATCACTTGAAAATCACCGGCAAGCGGAATAAAAACTTCAGATTCTTTACCAAAGAATTTTAAGCGGATATTCTGACCGTTATTAAGCGGACGTTCTTCCAAAACTTGAATATCACGACCAATATGTCCATAACTGATGACGCTATGTCCGGCTTGAAGACAAGCATTTTTTAAATCTTCAAAAACATCTATATCTGCATTGAGGACGGCAGTTCCACCTTGAGGCATAATCTTTGTAAACAAGAGCTTTTTGGCTTCATAATAGTTTTGCATGGTTTTATGAAAATCCAAATGATCTTGAGTGAGGTTGGTAAAACCGGCAACCTTAAAATCCACACCGCTGATTCGATATTGGCAAATTCCGTGGCTGGAAGTTTCCATAATCATATAATCAAAATTTTCTTTTTTAAGATCAGACAATGTGTGGTGGATTGTCATGGCACCGGGGGTTGTGTTGTTAAAAGGCAGAGGGGCTTGATTGTTTTTGATAAGACCGAGCGTTCCCATGCTGGCAGCGTTATATCCGAGAGCAAAAATCATCTGCCGAACAAAATCGGCAATAGAAGTTTTGCCGTTTGTTCCGGTAATTGCCGCCAAAAATTGAGGTTGCGCATTATAAAAATTTTTAAGAACAAGCCCAAAAATTTTATTAGGATTAGGACAAGTCAGAAACAGAACATCATCATAAATCTGTTCGGGTTCTGCCTGAGTTAAAATCACACGTGCTCCGGCTTTAATGGCTTGAGGAATATATTGTATACCGTTGGTAACGCCGTTATCCAAAGTTGCAAACAAAAAACCCGGAGCAACTTCACGAGAGTCGGAAGTCACACCGCTGATTTCTAAATCGGGATAAGAACAATCAAGAGAAGTATTTTTCAAAAGTTGTTTAAGTTTCATTAAATTTCTGCCTGTAAAAGATTCGCACAATGAGATTTTAAAACAGTTGTAATATTTATAAAACTAAGTAAATATAATTCAAATGATTTTTATATTTTTTAGGAGTATGAAATGAAAAAAATATTATCGGTTTTTATGACATTAACATTTTTGAGTGCCTGCGCGATTGATCCTTATACCGGAGAAAGCAAAGTATCCAAAACGGCATGGGGAACGGGTATTGGCGCTGCAGCCGGAGCCGGTATCGGTGCTTTGGTCGGCGGAGAAAAGGGTGCTTTAATCGGAGCTGGAGTCGGTGCTGTATCAGGAGCCGGAGTCGGTGGTTATATGGATTTGCAAGCGCGTAAATTGCGTCAAGAATTGGAAGGAACAGGCGTAAGAGTAGTCAAAGACGGCAATAATATTGTTTTGATTATGCCCGGAAATATTACATTTGATACCAATAAAGCCAATATCAAGTCAAACTTCAAACCGGTATTGGATTCTGTTGCCAAAGTGATTAACGAATTTGACCAAACCAAAGTCCAAATCACAGGATATACGGACAATACGGGAACGGCAGCAATCAATAATCAACTTTCGGCAGAAAGAGCCAATTCGGTTGCCAGCTATTTACGTTTACGCGGTGTTGCATCGGCAAGAATATATGCTTCAGGTTTAGGTTCATCTAACCCGATTGCTTCAAATGCCACGGCAGCCGGAAGAGAACAAAACCGCCGTGTTGAAATTAGTTTGATAAACATGCAATAAAAATGGCATATATAAAAAAACATCGTCTGAAAAGACGATGTTTTTTTATATATGTTTAAGAGTTTTTCAATGCAATAGAAATTTTTTGATGAAAGGTTCGTGCAATCTGGTTAAGATATCCGATATTAATTTCTGCAACTCCCAGTTCAAGCTTTTCAATATAAAGAGAGGGAACAGCAGATTTTGCGGCTAAATCGACAATACGCAAATGATTATTACGCCTCAAAGCAATAATTTGCTCGGCAAGGTCGAGACGTGTTTGAAGCAAATTTTGTTTGGCTGTTTTTTTATCTAACATATTTTCTCTCCTTTTTGTTAGTAGTGCAATTTTGGCAGACAGCATATAAAACAGAATAGCCTAGAGTAAAACCCAAGGTGGTGAAGTTGAAAAAAAGAAATATCAAGCATCTTTATTCACCACAAGAATGAGTATATTTGATACTCCGTCAAAATTTGACTTATTGTTGAAATATTTTTCAAACACCAAGACTAATCTTTAATTTGAGAAAGCTGTTATTGAGAGAATAACGAAAGGATAAATACTTTAGAACAAGGCACGAAAGATACGCCTTGCACATAGACAGCATCGCGGTTTCTTTCCCCAGACAGCGCGGCAATCTAACTTTGGGGATCAAGCGTCCTCACGTTTGGCTGGCTCCAGCTTGCGTCCTCACGTTTGACGGGCTCCTTTTTAATCTGAACAAGGCACGAAATCTCTGCTTTGCACATAAAAAGCATCGCGGTTTTGGGGTACGGACAGAGCGGCAATCTAACCGATGCGGTCAAGCTGGCTCCAGCTTGCGTCCTCACGTTTGACGGGCTCCAGCTTGTTAGTGGACGGAAGCTAAGTCGTCCCAAGAGGTGGTAAAGTTGCGTGATTTGTGGTTACGGCGAATAAAATATTGCACGCCGCTTTTTTGAATCCCAAAATAAACACTCTTTTTGCCGATTTTGCGGTTAATTTCATCAAAGGCAGCCATGAGCTTGCGCTCTTTGCCGTTTTCTTCTTGCGGACGTAAGAGATCATATTGCGGCAGGTTTTCATCTTGAATTTCGGTTAAAGTCACACCGGCACGTTTGTAAGCCACATCGGCACGATAAATCTGTTGCAAACCGAGTTTCATGGCTTTTAAGAATTTTGCCGTATTGTTACTGGGCGCGGCAAGAGAGATGAGAACGGAGTTTTGATAAGGAATTTGGTTCGGATTAAAACGGTTGGAGGCAATATAAGTGATAATGCCTGTTGCCAGAGATTTTTGCTTGCGCAGACGCAGGCAAGCACCATCCACAAATTCGGAAATAATTTGCTCGAGTTGGTTAAAATCGGAGATCTCTTTTTCAAAACTACGCGAGGAGATAATTGTTTTTTGCTTTGGATCATTTTCCGCTTCCAAACATGGGATTCCGTTGAGTTCAAGCGCGGTCTTTTCGGCATTGATTCCCATGCTTTTGCGAAGTAAGGCGCGCGGTGCAAGGCGCAGATCTTCTCCGGTGAATATGCCCATAAAATTGAGCTTTTGTGCGCTGTGTTTGCCAATCCCCCAAATTTGCTCCACATCAGTTTGAGTAAGCATTTGCGAGATGACATTTTGTTCGGTGAGAACAAAAACTTTGTCATGTTTTTTGGCATATTCTCCGGCAAGTTTGCAAAGTGTTTTGGTTGGAGCTACCCCGATAGAGACCGAAACGCCGATATATTTGAGAATTTTATTATGAAAATCTTGCGCCATTTTGAAATAATCACCTTTTTCGGGGAGATGAACAAAGGCTTCATCAATCGAGTAAATTTCCAAATTTTGAAATTCATCCCGAATAAGACTCATAATCCGCTGAGAAATATCGGCATAAAGCTCATAGTTTGAGGAGAGGGCGATACCGCCGGCAGATTTAAATTGTTTTTCCACCTTAAAAAACGGTACCGCCATGGGGATTCCGAGAGCTTTGGCTTCGTAAGAGCGTGCCACCACACAGCCGTCATTGTTGGACAACACCACCACCGGACGATTCTTCAAGTTGGGCTGAAAGATTCGCTCGCAGGAAACAAAAAAGTTGTCACAATCGATGAGGGCAAACATGGGCTTACAATTTTCTGAATACAGCAGAAACACCGCCCCAGATAACAAGTTCATCATTTTCACGCAAAAAGCGCGGGGCATATTTCTCATTTTCCGGCATCAAGCAGATTTGGTTGTTTTGTTTTTTGAAACGTCTGACCACAAGTTCGCCGTCTTGTTCCACAACAATGATTTGATTGTGGCAAATTTCCAAAGAGCGATCGACCACCAAAAAATCGCCGTCAAGAATACCGGCATTTTTCATGGCATCGCCGCTGACTTTCAAGAAATATGTGGCGGCTTTGTGCGGAACCAAAAATTGATTTAAGTCAAGGTTGTTTTGTACATAATCACTTGCGGGAGAACCGAAACTCATTTTCATACCTTTCAAAATGTTCTACTTTTGTTCTTATGATAAAAGCGGAAAAATAAAAATCAAGAATTTTTTTTATCAATTTTAAAATTTTTGCATTAATCTATAAAACAGTTAGATTCGCATAAGGAGAAAAACATGCAAAAAATTATTCCTGCAAAATTGCAACCGGGAGATGAGGTAAGAATTATTGCACCGGCTCGCAGCTTTAAGATTATCGGACAAGACAGCCGCGAGTGGGCAGCCAAGCGCTTTGCCGACATGGGGCTAAAGGTAAGTTTTGGTAAATATATGGCAACCGAGGAAATGGATTTGATGGGCTCTTCAAGCGTTGAACATCGCGTGGCAGATTTGATGGATGCGTTCAAAGACAAAAATGTTAAAGCCATATTTACCATTATCGGAGGAGCTAACTCCAACCAAATTTTGCCTTATTTGGATTATGACGTGATAAAAAATAATCCCAAAATTTTCTGCGGCTTTTCGGATATTACCGCATTGTTGAATGCGATTTATGCCCAAACCGGTTTGGTTACGTTTCATGGTCCTCATTATAGCTCTATCGGCTGTATAAAGGGTAGTGAATATACTTTGGAGAACTTGCAAACCATGTTGATGGGCAAGCAAAAAAATCAGCTGCAACCGTCCAAAGAGTGGAGCGATGATTTGTGGTTTATCAATCAAGAAGACCGAAACTTCATCAAGAACGAGGGCTGGTGGATAATCAATGAAGGCAAAGCCGAAGGTACGATTATCGGCGGCAATATCGGCACTTTTGATTTGTTGTTGGGCTCATCCTATCGTCCCAAATTTGAAAAAGATACGATTCTTTTTATCGAAGATTGCTTCACTTCCGCAGGCGATGCCGGAGCATTTGATAGGCATTTGCAAGCTCTGATGTATCAAGATGATTTCAAAAACGTCAAAGGCATGGTTATCGGTCGTTTTCAAAAAGCCTCCGAAGTCAGCCGCGAGAAATTGGAATTTATTTTGAATAAGCCGGAATTAAAACATATGCCAATTATTGCTAATGTTGATTTTGGTCACACCACTCCATTAACCACATTTCCGATCGGCGGCACGGCAAAAATAGAAAATAACCAAATTTTTGTTGAAATTTAACCCCAAACATAAAAAGAGCTTTCCTTTGAGGAAAGCTCTTTGATTATGTCCAAATATAAAGCCAAATTCTGCTCCAGAAAGTCCCTTCCCAGATAAAGGCAAAAGCTTTTTTGCCGGCGCGGACAAGATGTCGCCAAGGATTATTCTTTTCTCTGAACAGGCAGAAAATATAAATGGTTGCAGAAACGATAAACCCGACGGCGGCAATCAAAAAACAGGCAAAAAAACTGAGAAACAATGTCTCAACAATTACCTGACTTGTATTTCCGCTTCGGTAGGCATCAACAAAAAAATCCCAATGTTTTCCCAAACAAAGACTTCCGCTGATGCAGAATATCAGAAAAAACACAACGGTTATGAGATTAAAAATCCCGAATAAAAATTTTTTCATAAACAAAAAAATTAAATATAATACTTAAAATAACTAAAAAGAATATAGCTTATTGGGACGGCAAAATCAAGATAATAGTACAAAAAAAAGCCTCTCAAAAAGAGAGGCTTTATGAAAAAATAAATTATTTACAATCACCAATGTAAATACCCAGAGCTTGAGCTGCTTTAACATAGTCACTGTGAGTATTAAGTTTTGTTGTTCCTTCTTTAACAATTTCATCAAAAGAAGCAGATTCAACATGACCGGCTTTCCAAATAACCATATGGCGGTTAACACCTTTTTCCAAAAGCTCAACGGCTTTGGCACCGTAAAGATAAGCGAGCAAACGGTCAAAAGCCACCGGTGTACCGGAACGTTGAATATGTCCCAAAGTTGTGGAGCGAATCTGAAATTCTTTATAACGGGAACTGATTTCATCGGTTAAATATTGGCTAATTCCGCCGTAAACAGCTTCACCGACCAAATTTTGTTTATTGGAAACATGTTCACCTTTTTCGGTTTTAATACCTTCTGAAACAACGATAATGGCGTTATTCCGTCCACTGGCTTTCACGGCTTTAAGTTTGTTGATAATACCGTCAATGGTATAAGGAATTTCCGGAACCAAGCAAACATCGGCAGCACCGGCAAGAGCAGAATGCATAGCCAAGTGACCGGCATCACGTCCCATAACTTCCATAATAATGGCACGATTATGAGAACGAGCCGTTAAAAACAAATCATCAATAGCTTTGGTGCAAACTTGTACGGCAGTTTGAAAACCGACGGAAAATTCAGTAACGGGTGTATCATTATCAATTGTCTTAGGAATACCGACGACTTGAACATCCAAACCTTTGCAATAGTTAGAAACAATATTCATGCTTCCGTCACCGCCGACAACAACAACGGCATCAAGTTTCAAATCTTTAATACCTTGAGCAAATTTTTTGCTCATGGCTTCGAGGGATTCCATTTTAACGCCTTTGTTAAGAGAGCCTAAGTAAGAACCGCTCAGTCTGGGCCAAGGAGAATCAGAAAAATTGTGAACGGTGAGTTCTTCATAGCTGTGCGGCGTTTCGGTGATTCCGTCTGTACCGTTATGAATACCCAAGACTTCCCAACCTTTTTGAGTTGCAGCTTCAACAACGGAACTGATTACGGCATTAAGTCCGGCACAGTCGCCGCCGCTGGTTAAAATACCAATTCTTTTTTTCATAAATATCTCCTAAATTTCACGAATAGTATTGCATTTAATATCAATTTGTTGTATACTAATACAAATTTTATGGAATAATTTCCAGTAAAAAATTTTATTTTCAGCTGTTTTTTTAATAATATTGAGGGAATTTGGTTTATGAATAATCAAAATAACATGAATAAACTCTATCAACAACTCTGCGAACTAAAGCTGGAGGAAAGAAGAGTTTGTTCAGATATCAGACATTTGGTTTCAAAAAACAAAACAATAGATTTTTTTCAGGCCAAGCAACTTAATTCTCAAAGAACAGGCATTAAGAGCAAAATAAAATCGGTTGAAGCCTCAATAATGCCGAATATAATAGCTTAAAATTTCATTTATGTCAGCTTTTTATTTTAGCTTGCCAAAATAAAAAGTCTGTGATAAACGTTTTAGCCGCGGGGCAACCCGTATAGTGAATAACCTTTAGAGAACATGAAAAGGGGTGATTTAAGTGGTTCAAGTTACTGTTATCGGTAATGATGTTGCTCAATCTTTGAAAGTTTTGAAGAAAAAGATGCAAAGAGAAGGAATCTTCCGTGAAATGAAATTGCGTCGTTGTCATGAAAAAGCTTCAGAGAAAAAAGCTCGTCGTCAGGCTGAAGCCGTAAGACGTGCTCGTAAGCAACTGAGAAAACGCTTAGATACTGAAGGATTCTAGTTTTAACTGAATGCTTTGTTGAAAAAACCCGCCCAACAGGCGGGTTTTTTTTGTTATTTTAGCAAAACTCAAAAAAATATTAAAAGTTCCGCATTTTTTCGGATAAGGGTTTAATTTTGTTTTCTAAATCGGAAATTTTTAACAACAAAGACGAATTTCCTTGAGCAAAATCACGGGCGATTTTTATTTGTTTGAGGGCAGTTTTATATTCTCCGATAGAAGCACTGTATCCGGCTGCGGCATAAGTAGAATAAGCTTTGTCATTAAGCATACCGTAAGCACGAGACAAAAGCATCCATGCCATGGGCGAAGGCTGAGAAATAATAGCTTTATTCAAAATGCCGACAATATTTTTAAGCTCTGCCATAGACGGAGCAGATTCTAAAGTAACCTGAGCTAAAGAAATTTGTATGGAAGCAGAAGAAGGCAGTAAACGCAGCGCTTTCTGATATTCTGTTTGCGCTTGTTTTATATTTCCGGTTTCCATATACATTTGTGCTTTAAGTTCATGTAAAAAAGGATTATTGGGCTCTTGATTGATTAAACCATCCATCAAAAGAAGAGCTTTTTTCATGTTTAACATTTTAAAAAAAGCAATGGATTGGGCATATTGAGCGGCAAAAGAAGTATCGGAAAGCGGATATTTTCTGAAAGTTTCTTGAGGTTCTGATAAAAAAGCCAAAAGTTTGGCTTTAACACGAGCAAATTCTTCCTGATTTTTGGAAGAAGGACGATAAGGAGATTCTTTAACGGCTTTTTCTAAAAATTTTAAGCGTTCTTGATTCATGGGGTGAGTTCGAAAATACGGCGTTTCTTCAATGCCGCTCATTTCGTTCATGCGATTTATTTTTTTCATAAATCGATATAATCCGGCAGGAGATTGTTGTGTTGCCTTCAGAAATTTTACGGCACTTTCATCCGCACTGCGTTCTTGTTCGGTACGATAACGAAAATAGTTTGTCATCATGGAAGATTGACTTCCCAAAGCCACCGCCATGGCAATATTTCCGTCTCCACTGGCGGCAGCGGCACCGCCGGCAAGAATCATCGACGCCAAAGAAACTTTTTGCATTTCTTGTGCTTTGATTTTTTGCGAAATAATATGTCCACCGGTAATATGTCCGGTTTCATGCGCAATGACGCCGCTTAATTCTTCGGCATCATCAGCAGTCGTAATTGTTCCGGTATTGATAAACAAATAGTTTCCGTCACTGACAAAAGCGTTGAGCGTATCATCATTGACAATAAAAACTTTATTTCGATTGTAAGGCACACCGGCAGCCTTAAACACGGGAGCGGTAATTTTTTGCAAAAACAACTCGGTTTCTTCATCGGAAATAAGGCTGAGAGCAAAAGCCGATTGGTTAAGAAAAGCCAAAACGGCTAAAGACAGAAAAACTCTGCACAATAGCCGTTTTATAAAGGAGAAGTTAATCATAGGTCTTAACTTTTAATCAGTTTTTTCCACCAAGCCGTTTTCTTTTGCGGTGTTTCTTCTTGCTCGTTTGCGGAAGCATCTTCATGGCTGTCATATAAAATCACGGCTTCTTGTTTTTTATCTTCAAAATTTTCTTTTTCCGCAAATTCTCCGCTATTACGACGCCGATCTCGACCGCGGCGATTTCTTCTGTCACGGCGGCGGTGAAGATTTCGATCTCTTCTTCCGTTATTAAAATTAGGCTGTTCTTCACTTTTTGCCTCATCTTTATCTTCAGAAATTTCGGTATCCTCTTCCCAAACAATTTCATCATCTTCCGTAGTGTCGGGTTTTGAGGCTAAAGCTTCATCTTTAACGGCAGCCTTCACTTTTTCAATACGATAATCGGCAATATTTTTAATTGAATCATCAGCACAAATGATAATACTCATTTTGTATTTTTGTTCCAAATTAAGTAAGGTCTGGCGTTTATGATTCAACAAATGAATTGCAACATAGGAAGGAACAAAGACATTAATTTGAGCAGACCGATTTCGTATGCCTTCTTCTTCAATGCCGCGCAGAACAAATACGGTGCTTGATTCAATGGTTCTGACCATACCTTGACCATGACAATAAGGACAAATTTGATAATTACTTTCCATAAAGGAGGAGTGCATTCTCTGGCGCGAAATTTCAAGCAGACCGAAACAGCTCATTTTAGCAATTTGGATGCGCGAACGATCTTTTTTCAAAGCTTCCTTCATGCGTTTTTCCACGGCGTGATTATTGGCAGGATCTTCCATATCAATAAAGTCCACCACAACCAATCCGGCTAAATTTCTCAATCGGAGCTGACGAGCGATTTCATCGCAAGCTTCCAAATTGGTTTTCAGAGCGGTTTCCTCCAAATCTTTTTCTTTGGTAGCTCGACCGGAGTTAACATCAATAGAAACCAAGGCTTCGGTTGGATTAATAACAAGATATCCGCCGGATTCAAGTTGAGCATTCGGATCATGAAGCTTATCAAGTTGTGCTTCGACTTGAAAACGTTGGAACAAGGGCATATCGTTATTGCGATAATTTTTAATTTTTTTCACATTACTGGGAGAAAGAATACGGCAAAATTCACGAGCCGTTTTATATCCTTCTTCCCCGGCAACAATCACTTCGGTAATATCCTTAGAATAGATATCACGTAAAGCGCGTTTAATCAGGTTGCCTTCTTCATGAATCATAACGGGCGCTTTACCTTTGAGAGCAGCCAGTCGAATAAGATTCCAACAACGAATAAGATAATTATAGTCGCGTACGATATCTGCTTTAGTTTTTTCTTCTCCTGCAGTTCTCACAATCAAAGACATATCAGTGGAAAGAGGTAATTCTTTAACAATGCCTTTTAAGCGTTTACGATCGGCAACATTAGTAATTTTGCGTGATACACCGCCGCTTTTAATCCGATTCGGCATCAAAACGCAATAACGACCGGCTAAAGAAAGATAGGTTGTCAAAGCGGCACCTTTATTGCCTCTTTCTTCTTTAACCACTTGAATAAGCAGTATTTGACCTTCCTTAATCACATCTTGTATTTTGCTGGAGTGATAGAGCTTTCTTGCGCGCAACAATTTTCTTTGCAACTCAAAATCCATTTCCAACTCATCATCATCGTCATCGTCGGTATCATCATCGTCATCATCATTTTCATTATCGTTATCATTATCATTATCATTAACGGATTGAATTGGTGAATTTGAGATTTCGGCAGCCGGTTTAAGATTGTTTTCTTCGGAAATTTCTTCAGAAATTTCTTCAGAAACTTGTTCTTCATCAGCCAAACCGGTACTGTCAGCCAAAACTTTAAGTTCTTCTTTTCTTTCTTCTTTTTTCTTACGGATTCTTTTTTTTGCAACACGTTTTTTCAATGGGCGTTTTTTTCCGCCTTCTTCGGCTTCGGCTGCAATTTCCGCATCGGTAATTTTGTCATTGACAACTTCAACAACGGCTTGTGCTTGTTCGGGAGTGAGTTCGGAAGGTTGCTCTTGAGAAGATTCTTCGTTTTTGAGTTCTGCCGACGGCTGCTCAATTTCCGAATTTTGTTCGTTTGCGTTTTCGTCTGATTCTGAAATTTGTTCTTCGGAAGAAGAAGTAATATCCGCACTTGTTTCAATAGACGGATTCTCGGCAATCTCTTCAATATTTGCGGCGGCTTTAGCTGCGGCTTCAGCTTCTGCCTGAGCTTTTTCAGCCATTTTTTGAGCATAGGCGGCAGCTTTCTCGGCACGGATTCTCTCTCTTTCCGCTTCACGCTCTTTCAGAGCCTGTTTTTTTGCCTCAATAATTTCGTTTACTTCTTTATCGATGGCATCAATTTGTTCTTGCGGCAAATTATAATAATCGGGATGAATTTCTCCAAAAGCCAAGAAACCATGTTTATTCCCGCCATAATCGACGAAACAAGCCTGGAGGGACGGTTCAACTCGCATAACTTTTGCTAAATAAATATTTCCTTTGATTTGTTTGCGACGACAAGTTTCAAACTCAACATCTTCAAGTTTATTACCATTAATAACAACAACTCTGGTTTCTTCTTCTTGAGTGCTGTCAATCAACATTCTTTTGGTCATATATAATAACTCCGTTCGTTCACATTAAGCATAATGTGAAAATAAATTACACGTTGTCGAAGGAGATTGCCGAAAATTAATATAAATACCGAACAAAAAAAGTTTAAACTTTTCCCATCATAAAATGTTCGAAACGGTCAGACCGTTTTTTTTATATAACAACTTTTCATCTGTTCGGCTTAAAACTCTCAAACACTTTTCCCACAAAACCGAACAGGGCGGAACTCATCCGACAAAAAATCTTCCATTTAGCGTCGGTTAAGGTTAAAAATCAATGCGCCTGTTTTTTTTATTGATTATTTACTTAAGAAGGCAGACAAATCCATAAACCACCCGACAACAATAAAATATACGAAATGTTTTAAAACACAACAACTATTATTATTTTTATTCCGATTTTTTTAAGGGATTGGTAATAAGTTTTTGTGTATAATGAAAGCTAATAAAAAAAGTTTTTTAGAGAGCTTGGATGCTGCGCAAAGGGATAAAATATATAAAACAAATAGGCCGCAATATTATATTGTCGGTCTTTTTGGTTATGCTTTTTGCGTTTAGTCAAGTTCAAGCGGCATATGCCGGAATAAATTCCATGCGTGTCGGACAAGGTGTGGGAAGTGTACGTTTAGTATTTGATTCGGATCAGAGTTTTGATTATAAGGTATTTTTGTTAAGTGATCCGCGTCGTTTGATTGTGGATACACAAAATATTAAGGTTAATCCGCAAATCGTAAAAGAACTGGATAGTAACGCCTTTCTCAAAAATCCGCGTTTGGGAACGGTCGGAGTGGATGATGTTAGAATAGCATTTGACTTGCAAAAACCGGCAATCGTAAAAAAAGCATTTTTACTGGCGCCGCAAAGTAATTTCGGGTGGCGTTTTGTTGTTGATTTGGAGCTTGTCTCCGAGAGAGAATTTGCATCACGATTAGGAAGCTCGCATGCCATTACCAATGAAAATTATAAAGAAAGCAAAGTGGCACAAAAAGCCTCTTCAAATCGGCAATATATCAAAGAAGAAAGCAATAAGAAAAAGATTATAGTCCTTGATCCGGGGCACGGCGGACATGATCCCGGAGCAATAGGTTATTCCGGAGTTTACGAGAAAAATATCACACTTGCGTTTGGTCGCGAATTGAAGGCATTATTAGATAAGACGGGCAAATATAAAGTATATTTAACCCGCAATACCGATAAATTTATCCCGTTAAGAGATAGAGTAAAAATAGCGCGCAAATATAAAGCCGATTTGTTTATGTCTTTGCATGCCGACAGTGCCAAAAATCGTAGTGCCAAAGGACTGTCTGTATATACATTATCGGAAACGGCATCAGATAAAGAAGCGGCAGCTTTGGCAGAAAGAGAAAATAAAGCGGATGTAATTGCCGGATTAAATCTGGTAGAACACTCAAAAGAAGTTTCGGATATTTTAATCAATTTGGCGCAAAGAGAAACAATGAACCGCTCTTCGGAATTTGCCGGATTCATGGTTCAGGAAATGAAGAAAAAGGTAAAATTAGTCAGTAATACGCACCGTTTTGCCGGTTTTGCCGTATTAAAAGGACCGGATGTTCCTGCAGTTTTACTTGAAATGGGCTATTTATCCAATCGACAAGAAGAAAAACAACTCCAGCAAAAGTCCTATCGCAAAAAACTCGGAGAAGCTACGGTAAAAGCAATCGATCGCTATTTTGATAACATGCAGCACGCATCCGTATTTTGAACAGATGCAAAGTACAGTTTACAAGGGACTACACAGGGTAACGGTCTGACGGGAGGATTACCGCCCGTCAGATTTTCCATGTA
>CALXZL010000012.1 GCA_944393215.1 uncultured Alphaproteobacteria bacterium | reverse complement strand
CAAGTTAATAGTATAGATTTAGTCATGACACACCTCCAAATAATAAGATCTAAAGCCTATACTATCTATAATAAACCATTTTTTTTTTTTGCAACCGGAAATTAAATGGGCGCGAAAAAAATGATATAATCGGTTGTGAATACTTGAAAATAATGTCAAAAAGGATTTATTTTATATGATACAAATATACAAGGAGTAAAAAATGGATTTAGAAGAAGGTCTTTTAACTCGGCGTTCCGTAAGACAATTTCAGAGCGGAAAAAAAATAAGTAAACAAAATTTAGAAGACATGTTGCGTGCCGCCATGTATGCCCCGTCAGCCAGAAATTGTCAGCCATGGGAATTTTTGGTTATAAATGATAAAAATATATTTCAAGAAATTATGGCAATCCACCCATATTGTTCATTTTTGGCAGATGCAGACCTGGCAGTTATTGTTTGTGGTAATTTATCAGAACAATGCGATGATAATTATTGGATTGGAGATTGCGCCGCCGCCACGGAAAACTTACTGCTTTCGGTTCATGCTCAAGATTTAGGTGCCTGCTGGTGTGGTATTTATCCGGTAGAAGAAAGAGTAAAAGCCTTTATTAAATTGTTTGATCTACCCAAAAATATCATGCCGTTTGCATTGGTAGTTATCGGACATCCGCTCCAACCGGCAAAGCAACCCAAAGACAGATATAATCCCGAAAAAGTCCATTATAATGGGTGGTAAGATGAAGCTTTATTTATTCAGACATGGAGAAACATTTGCCAATAAAGAAATTTTAGTAGCAGACGGATATAGCTCAATCGCCCAATTAACGGATTTAGGCAAAGAACAAGCCCTGAATTTGGGAAGAAAACTGGCATCAAAGCAGTTGCCGATAATATATAGCAGTCCGTTTGATCGAGCAAGGCAAACAGCGGAATATGTTGCATCTTATAATCATACGCCTATAAAAATTTTACCGGATTTAAGAGAATTTTCTTTTGGCAAAGCCGAAGGCTTATCCGAAGAGGAGGCATTTCAGAAATATGAAAATGAATTTGACGCCGTTTTAACGGTTGCCGATACAAGTTCATATCAGGTCAGAATCCCGGAGGGAGAAAGCAAAGAAGAAGCCTTAGCTCGTTTTTTAAATGCTTTAGAAATAATAAAACAAGATTGTAAATATGATCAAGCCGGCGTAGCCACTCACGGACATATTATGAGTTTGTACTATTATAACCGATATCATCGCGTGCATCATTTTGAAAATTGTGAACTCTTGGAAGTAGAAATATAATATACAAAAAAGAACCGAAAAGGTTCTTTTTTTGTATATTATTTATAGGAGGGTTCAATATGAATAACAACACGACGATTTTTGCGACGGTTATTCGGAATAGGTTCTCCATAGGGATCAAGATTAGGATATTTAGGAGCAACATCATATAATCCGACGGCTTGCATTCTAACGCGAGGCATTCCTCTTCCTTCCAAAAAACGTACGACCGAAGCGGCACGAGCGGCAGACAATTCCCAATTTGAAGCAAAAAGGGAATTAGAAAATTTTTCATCACTGGTATGCCCCTCGACACTGAATTTGAAATTTTTATATCTTTCTGAAAGTAAAGTTGCCGCAACGCGTTTTAAAAAAGCCACAGCGGTAGCACTAAGTTGAGCAGAGCCTTGATCAAAGAAGGTATCTCCGTCCATTTCCAAAACCAAACCTTGAGCATCGCTTCCGAGAGAAAGCTTATCACTGATATCGGTAGATTTAATATCATCTTCCAAATCAGCCTTCATCAGTTGAAGCGGGCGCTCATTATCTTTATTTCCGAGAGCATCGTTCATACTGGCTTGAATTTGTTCAAACAAAGCCAAATCGGGTTTTGAAACGGTAGCCATCATTACAAAGAAACAAAGAAGCAATGTAACCATGTCACCATAGGTAGCCATCCAGTCTTCGTCAATTTTTTCTTCAGGCTTTTTTTTCATAGTGATAAGCTCCTAGTTTTCAGATTGCGAGGTCGGAGTATTGTTTAAATCACGATCAATCAAGAACTGATCTTTAATATCAACAAAAGAGTTAATTTTATCTTGAATATATCTTGGGCTTTTACGTTCTGCCAACAAGACCAAACCTTCTTTAAGCATGGTATTTTTAAACAAGCTTCTATCATATCTGGCAGAAATTTTGGTAGCCAGAGGAATAAAGATAATACGAGCTAATATAATACCGTAAAAGGTTGTAATCAAAGCCACAGCCATACTCGGACCGATAGCGGAAGGATCGCCGCCCATTTTACCGAGCATGATAATCAAGCCGATTAAGGTTCCGAGCATACCGAAGGCAGGAGCATCGCCGCCCATTTTTTTCAACGCGTCGAGAGCCGTTTTATTACGATCTGTTTCAGCTTCGAGCATTTGGTCAAGGATTTGATTAATTTCTTGCCCGGTATAACCTGTAATTACCAAATCGGTTCCGTAAGCGACAAAAGCATCTCTTTTTCGCAATTCATCGGTTATTTCATTTTCCAAACCTTGCAACCCGTTTTTCTGAATAATATAAGCCCAACGAACGATACGTCCGATTTCATCTTTAAGAGAGATATCAGAATCAGTGTGCTTTAAGAAGGTTGTTCCCATGAGCTTTAAGGCAGAAATTGCCGTTTTTGTTTCATAAGAAATAAACAAAGCCACGAAGGTGCCGCCGACAACAATAATCAAACTGGGCACATCCACGAAGACACCCGGATTATCGGTCGCAGACAAAATAGAACCGAGCACGACAATGATTGCCGCGATAAAAGAAAAAATAGTTCCTAAAGACATAAGCTATATTCCTTATAATATAAAGAAGAGAAATTATTTTTTAACGGCTTTAACATAAGCAACGGCAGCATGCTCGTCACAATAAGTCTGACCGATGCGAACTTTTTTGCCGCAAAAATGAAAATTTTCATCTTTGGGATCACCGATGGGCCAACGACAAGTATGATTGTCCAGATCGGTAAGAGAAGTTTTATCGGAACGTTGAGGATAAGAAGGCGGAACAATTTCAATTTTTTCTTCAATGACAATGTCTTCTATTAGCTCAGATTCGGGTTCTGTTTTTTTTGCTGCAGCAATTTTCTCATTTTTGCTTTTGCTGGGCTTTGCCTGAGAAGCAGGATCTTTTTTTGCATTATCGGAAGCAGCAGTCTCTTTTTTCTTAATCGGAGAAGGACGACCTGAAAGTCCCAAGCGATGCACTTTGCCGACAATAGAGTTTTTAGACACACCCAAACGTTTACCGATTTCACCTGTGGTCAAACCTTGTTTCCACATTTCTCTGAGTTGCTCAACCATTTCTTCCGTCCAAGCCATTTTATCACTCCTTCTCATTACATAAACTCAACTTATCCATATTTATATTGCAATAATTTAAGCGAGTCTAGAAATATTAACAAATTATCACTTCTTTTTTTATAAAATATAGATTATATTGAAGCCGAGATAAGAAAAAGGAGGAATTTATGCGTATCGGAAGTGCAAATTTAATCATGGCATTAAGCATCATGGCAATAAGCGGTAAATATGCGGTTGCGTCGGAACTTTTGGTTGATCAAGACAAAAACACCGACATGATAGTCAGTATTTACAATAATAACCTCGGATTGATACAAGATACGCGTAAAGTGATGTTGCAAAAAGGCAACAATGAGGTGGCATTTGCCGGTGTTGCCAGTTCAATACAGGCGGAGAGTGCTTTTTTGAGCGGAAAAGGCATAAGCGTTCTGGAACAAAATTATGATTACAATTTGCTAACAGGGCAAAATATGTTGAACAGTTTTGTCGGCAAAGAAGTCAAAACGGCAGTTCAAAATCCGAGCAACGGAGAAACAATCTTTGATAAAGCAACGCTACTGAGTAGCAATTATGGCAGTCCGGTACTAAAATTTGCATATGGCGTTGAGACGGCATTTCCGGGAAGAATTATATATGACACGGTTCCCGAAAATTTAAGAGTGAAACCGACATTGGTTGCCGATTTGGAAAGTCAGCAGACGGGAGAAAAAGACCTGAAACTCACCTATTTAACCAATGGTTTGAGTTGGAAGGCAGATTATGTTGCCGAAATCATTTCGGAAAATGAACTGGAATTAAATACATGGATAACCATAAGAAACGAGACTGGAACAGACTATGAAAAAGCGGACGTTCGCCTCATTTCGGGCAGTGTTAATCATATTTCGGACGGAGGCGTTATTCGCCCGATGATGATGGCAAAAGCGATTCGCGCAGAAAATGCCATGGTAGATACAGTATCTGCAACGGGCAGCTTACCGGAAAGCGTTTCCGATTATTATATGTATAATTTACCGCGCAAGACCACATTGAAAGACAAACAATCAAAACAAATCAGCCTGATGAATTTGCAAAAAGTTCAGTATGAAAAAGAATATCGCTTCAACTCTCCGTTATATTTGGGATTGGGCGGAACAAAGAGCGAATTTGAAAAGAAGCATCCGAATATTGTCTTTAAGCTGATAAATGAAAAACAATATAATTTGGGGCAGCCGTTACCTGCGGGAATGATGCGCTTTTACGAAAATCATAATAATAAAAACATGGTCTTTCTGGGGGAGAACAAGATATCGCAAACGGCAGTCGGAGAAAAAGCCGAGTTAAGCATTGGACAGGCGTTTGATATTTATGCCGATGGAAAGATAAAAGATATCAAAGTTATATCCAAAGATATTTATGAATATCAGGTAGAAATCAATTTCAAAAATGTATCGCCGCGACCGGGAAAAATTGTATATGAGCAAAATTTATATAATAACTGGGAACTTCTCAAAGAAAATATCCCGAGCGAAAACAAAAATTCATCAACGCTTCGCTGGCAGTTTGATTTACAACCGCAAGCAAATAAAGTTTTAACCTATACGGTAAGGGTAAGCCGCACAAAATGAAAAAAAATATAATATTTCTCTGCTTATTAGGTCTGATTTTTACGGCGGATGCCCAAGCATTGGCGCCGCAGGATTATGCCAAATATTATAAAATAGATATAGACGCTCCGGTGCCGACATATGAAGAATTGGCAAAAAAATATGCAAATCCGGATGCATTTTATGACAGGAAATATGATTATGGCTGGAATATCAGTGAGATATTTGATGAAATTTTTCGCATAAGGATAACCGCTAACGGCAATCGAGAAAAAAGGATTCCGTTTGAGGAAGAAGAAATGCTGTTGGAAATGTTGGCAAACGTTCCCAAAGAGATTTATCCGTATATCGGTCCGTATATGCATACGGTTCCGGGCATTCCCGAAAAGATACTGAATCTTCCCGGAATTAAAGAGACTAAAAACAAATTTCCCGATCGAATAGCACCGCAGTTGGCAGATATTCCCGATTTGGAATTTTTATCGCCGTCTTTATATTTCATATTGATGCCGGAAGCATGGCCGCAAAATTTTCCGCGGAGAGAGATCCCCAACATGTATCCCAGCTATCCGAAAGTTGAATATGATGAAGAATTTTATAAAAAGATAAAAAAATTAGTTCCGGTAGAAAAATTTTTTCCGGGGCAAGAAAAGGCAAAAAAAATCACACGCAGCGACTTTCGGACTTTAGAGCCGACACAAACCAGCCTGTTGACTTCTGCAGATGTCAAAGCATTCGCCGATACGCTGGACGGTGTTGCCGAGTTTGGAAATCGCGACAGCAATTTTTTGAATACTTTTAACGCCGGAATCTTTTTGGATATGTATGAGGTTGAAAACGGCAGCGGCATAAAAAATAACAATCAAATGAAGGACCAGGTCAATCCTTGCCAACGTTTAATCCAAAAGATAAAGATGTTAGGTGACGATAAAGCCAACGAATTTTTAAAAATAGTCGGGAAAAAAGGTTTCACGCTGAATACCTGGGCATATACCTGTGACAAAACCATCAAAGCATATCGAGTATCAAAAATCAATCGCAATACCATAAAAGAGCTTAACGCTTTTGCCAAAGGTCTTTATATGCCGGAAATAAGAAGTTTCAATATGCAGAGTCAAGCTTTTCAAATGTCTACGATACAAGGGATATTAGAAATGTATAAAGCACCGATGAGCGACGTGATTGAAGTAAAAAAGAATCGAAAAATATTGGATGAAAAATTTAAAAAGATGAAATATTTGTTAGTCTCGAGTCCGATAGCGGTTCATTATTAAAAAAAAGAGTAAATATAAAAGGTTAAAATAATAAAAATACATTTTTTTATAAAAATTTATTGCAATTAGAAAAGAGAATATGTATAAGTATGAATAATTTTGTTTAATAGCAATTTATTTAAGGTGAAAATAAGATGGCACGCGTTACTGTTGAAGACTGCATAGATAAAATCCCCAATCGTTATGAATTATTAATGGTTGCCGCACAACGAGCAAAAGATATAGCCTCCGGAGCGCCGATTACGGTTGCAAGAGATAATGATAAAAATACGGTTGTTGCATTGCGCGAAATAGCAGATGAAACAGTCAGCATAGAAGAGTTGCAAAAATCTTTGGTAATGGGCTTACAAAAATATGTAGAAGTAGAGGAGCCGGAAGAAGAAGAACTCGAAATTATGGCAGCAGAAAAAGAATTGTCCGATTTGGATGAACAATTCTCCGGTTTGTTGTTGGAAACGGATTTGGCTGATAATATGCAAGTTCACGGAGAGGATGAGGACATAGACTTATCATCAGAAGTAGAAGGTGAAGATAATGTTGATTTAGATGATGATTTAGGCTATGGAGACGGGGTAGATTTCGGATCCGATTCTATGGATGATTATGATGAAGAATAAAAAATCCGATTAAAAAAGTAAAAGAGGCTGCAAAGCCTCTTTTTTTGTAGGTTACGGCAGGGGGTTTTAATAAATTTTAATTTTTTTTATTGTAGTATTACAACAATTTCTGTAATATTCAAAATAGGTATGTATGTAAATAGCTGAGGCTCCATGTTAAGACAGTACGAATTGGTAGATTTAGTAAAATCTTATGATCCCGATGCGGATGAAGATGCTCTGAACAGAGCATACGTTTTTGCAATGAAAAAACACGGAGCGCAGTTAAGAGCTTCGGGAGATCCGTACTATTCACATCCTGTTGAAGTTGCCGGTATATTAACCAAATTCAAACTGGATTGTTCTTCAATCATTGCCGGTTTATTGCACGATACGGTAGAAGATACCGATACGTCGATTGAAGAAATCAAAAATCTTTTCGGTGAACAAGTTGCGCAAATTGTCGATGGCGTCACCAAGTTGGCAATGATAGAGCAAAAGTCCGCCAATAAAAAACAAGCGGAAAATTTCCGCAAATTATTATTGGCGATGTCGGAAGATATAAGGGTTTTGCTTATAAAGCTGGCAGACAGATTGCATAACATGCGCACACTTCATTTTTGTGCTCCGGAAAAGCGTGCCCGCATAGCCAAAGAAACATTGGATATTTATGCGCCTTTGGCAGAAAGAATAGGCATGCAGGAAGTAAAAAGCGAACTTGAAGAAATAGCATTTGCGGAGTTGCACAAAGAAGCCCACGATTCAATCGTTGCTCGTCTGAATTTCTTGCGAGAACAAGGCAATAATCTTGTCCCCAAAATTATCCAGCGTTTGCAAAAGGATATGGAAGAGAACGGAATTAAGGCAACCATAACCGGAAGAGAAAAAACACCATATTCCATTTGGCGTAAGATGCAGCAGAAAAATGCCACGTTTGAGCAACTGTGCGATATTATGGCGTTTCGCATATGCGTTGATGATGTGACCACCTGTTATCAGGCATTAGGTGTTGTTCACAGCAAATATCACATGGTACCGCGCCGTTTTAAAGATTATATATCCACGCCAAAACCCAATGGCTACAAATCTATTCATACCGGAGTAATCGGACCGGAAAATACCCGAATTGAAATCCAAATCAGAACCTATGAAATGCACGAAGTTGCAGAAAAAGGTGTTGCCGCGCACTGGGCATATAAGCAGGGAGAAAGAGTAGTCGGTAGAAATTTCAAGTGGATAAGAGAATTATTGGAAATTTTGGAACAAGCATCCAATCCGGAAGAATTTTTGGAAAATACTAAACTGGAAATGTATAATGACCAAGTCTTTTGCTTTACCCCGAAGGGAGACTTGATAGGTTTACCGATAAATTCCACGCCGGTAGATTTTGCCTATGCGGTACACTCATCAGTGGGTGATACATGCGTCGGAGCAAAGATTAACGGAGAGATTCGTCCGCTCAGAACCGTTTTGCAAAACGGAGATCAGGTAGAAGTCTTAACCTCAAAAGCGCAACATCCGTCAACCGAGTGGGAAAGATTTGTAGTAACAGGCAAGGCAAAAGCGGCGATTCGTCGATACGTTCGAGCACATAAGCGCGAACAGTTTATAGAAATGGGACAACAAACCCTGGAAAGAACGTTCAAAGGCGAAAATTTAGAGCTTTCAGATAAAGGTTTGGTCAATGTGTTGCCTAATTTTGAAGCAGAGTCAATCGATGACATTTATGCCAAAGTCGGAGAAGGTTTGATAAGCGGTTGGGATGTTTTGCGCGCCGTATATCCCGGATACAAGCAGTCAAAATTAGAAAAAGTAGTAAATTCGTTAAAACCAGTCTTTAAGAAAAGTTTACGCAAAAACAAAAAAGAAGAATTGAAAATAAATGGGTTGATACCTGGGATGGCGGTACATTTTTCAGGTTGTTGTCATCCGTTGCCCGGAGATCGAATAGTTGGAATTGTAACAACCGGAAAAGGAGTTGCCGTTCATACAATAGATTGTAAACAGTTAGAAAAATATGCGGATGAACCGGAGCGTTGGTTAGATATATCATGGGGAGACGAAGCCTCTCAAGAAGGTGTTCATACCGGCAGGTTAAAGGTAATGTTGACCAATGAGCCGGGTTCATTGGGAGAATTTTCCAATGTTGTTGCAAGATATAACGGAAACATATCCAATTTAAACATCGTCAACCGCACCATAAGTTATTTTGAGTTGTTGGTAGACATAGAAGTAAAAGATTTAAAACATTTAACGGACATAATAGCAGCCTTGAGAGCCTCAAAAGTGGTCTCTTATGTCTCGCGAGCCAATCAATAGAAGAGAAAACGGAGAAGAAGATGATAGTCGGTGTCGGAAGTGATATAGCCAACATTTCCCGAATAGAAGAAACAATCAGAAAATTTGGCCCACGCTTTTTGAATAAAATATTCACCAAATATGAGCTGAGCGAAATGTCCAAAAGACAAGATATATCAGCTAAAGAATACGGCAGTATGGCAGCCAAAAGATTTGCCGCTAAAGAGGCTTGTTCCAAAGCCTTGGGAACGGGTTTTCGCGAAGGCGTTTTTTGGAAGAATATAGAAATAAGACATTTGGCATCAGGCAAACCGACGCTTCGTTTAAGCGGCGGAGCTCTGAAACATGCGGAAAAACAGTGTGAAAACGGCAATGTCAGTTTGCATATATCCATGAGTGATGATTATCCCTGGGCGCAGGCATTTGTCATTATAGAAAAAATCTGACCGGACGGAAGCTTTGGCAGAAAAACGAAAATTTCACATTTTCAAAGTCCTGATAATAGGTATTGTTTTATCAATACTGATTCGTTTGTTTATATTTGAAAAGTTTAAGATATATTCCATATCCATGCTCCCGACCATGCAATCGGGGGAAATTGATTTTGTTACCAAATATAATTATGGCTATTCTCACTATTCGTTTCCGTTTAACAATCCGCTTCCGGAGGAAGGAAGAATATTTGGGCGGTTTCCGCAAAGAGGAGATATTGTGGTATTTAAATCGACGCATCCGCGAGCGCGCTGGCCCTATGTCAAAAGGATAATAGGTGTTCCCGGAGACAGAATAGAAGTAAAGAGCGGTCGTTTGATTATCAATGGAGCAATGGTGGAAAGAACATATCTCGGAACATATGAATATTCGGATAATCGTCGACATTTATGGATATATAACATGTATGAAGAGTTGTTACCGGGAGGAGCAAAGCATAAAATCATAGAACTTTCAGATGATAAATTGCTTGATAATATTGAAGAAATAACGGTTCCTGAAGGTTATTATTATTTTATGGGAGACAATCGCGATCAATCGGAAGACAGCCGAGGAAGTTTAGGATTAATTCCATATGAAAATTTAATCGGAAAACTTTTGTTGAAGGAATAATCTAAAGTTTTGTTAAAAGGTAAAATATTTGTTGCCAAGAACAAAATAAAGATTAGTATGTAAACGCGATGCCTCGTTAGAAATTATTTTTAAGTTTAAAATTAATTTCCAAAGAGGTGTCATCTTTTTATAAAAGACAAAAAAAGAGGTAATAATGGAAAAAGATGAAGGATTTATGGATACACTCAAAACCGTAGTGATAGCCATAGCCATAGCCGTAGTGATTCGCACATTTTTATTTGAGCCGTTCAGAATACCGTCTGGTTCGATGTATCCGACATTATATGTCGGCGATTATTTGTTTGTCTCCAAATATACATATGGTTATTCCAAACACTCATTTCCGTTTAGTCTGCCGCTGTTTGACGGCAGAATATGGGAAGATAAGCCGCAAAGAGGTGATGTGGTTGTTTTCAAATTTCCTAAAGACAATCGCACGGATTTTATCAAGCGAATAATCGGGATGCCCGGAGATAAAATCAAATTAGAAAAAGGCAGAGTCTATATCAACGGCAAAATTCTGGAAAGAGAAGCGCTGGAAGATTTTGTGCTTAGAGATGCCAAAGGCAATGCAGAAAGATTCCACCAATATGAAGAGACATTGCCGGAAGGAAAAAAACACAAAATAATAGAGATATCTGACTATGAACCGGCAGACGATATGCCGGAGATAACCATCCCCAAGGACAATTATTTTGTTATGGGAGATAACAGAGATCGTTCGGATGACAGCCGAATCAGCGTTGGTTTTGTTCCGGCGGAAAATTTAGTCGGAAAGGCGCGCTTTCTGTTTTATTCACATAATGATGAAGGGGCTTGGTATTTACCGTGGACCTGGCCCAAAAAGATTCGGTGGAACCGACTTTTTGATAAAATAGATTAACTCAAGACCAAAGATAAGGAGAATAGGAAAAAGCAGATAAATTTTTGCAAAAATTTATAGGCTTTTATCCTTGTGTTTTACATACAAGGTATAACAAATATGATAGAAAATTTAGAAAAAATTTTAAGTTACAGCTATAAAAACAAAGGCTTGTTAAAACAAGCATTGACACACAGCAGTATATCATCAGACGTAGACAAGAATTATGAAAGATTAGAATTTTTGGGAGATAGAGTCCTCGGATTGACGATAGCGGCATTATTATACAAAATCTTTCCGCATGAACCGGAAGGCAGTTTATCACAGCGACACACGGCATTGGTATGTAAAGAAACGGTTGCAATGATAGCCAAGAGATTGGAACTTGACAAATATATGATTGTAGCCAATGAAGAAATCAGAGATAATGAAAATGTATTATGTGATGTATGCGAAGCGGTAATCGGTTCCATATATATAGATTCCGATTGTGACCGAGCCATAGAATTTGTTAATGAGCATTGGAAGGAGCTGATAGATAAAAATGTTGCTCCGCCTAAAGATGCCAAAACCAAATTGCAAGAAGTATCACATGCCAAAGGGCATGGTGTTCCGGTATATAAATTAGAGGAAAGAAAAGGTAGTGAACATGAACCGATTTTTTACATTTCGGTAGAAATAGACGGCTTGTCTCCGGAAAAAGGCAAGGGTAAAAATAAGAAATTGGCAGAACAGGAAGCAGCTGCAAA
The DNA here is from genome assembly GCA_944393215.1 of uncultured Alphaproteobacteria bacterium. Classification (GTDB taxonomy): domain Bacteria; phylum Pseudomonadota; class Alphaproteobacteria; order RF32; family CAG-239; genus CAJLXD01. The sequence continues at coordinate 23,822 of CALXZL010000012.1, read as the reverse complement.
AATGTTAAAGAAATTGGAGAGCTTATGAAAACGGAAGATAAAGGACAAGAAGTTGTCACACGGTGCGGATTCGTTGCATTGATAGGAGCACCCAATGCCGGAAAATCGACCATAACCAATAACTTTGTGGGCTCAAAAGTATCAATAGTATCACCAAAAGTTCAAACCACGCGAACACAAGTCAAAGGCATTGGGATATATGACAATACGCAAATAATATTTATAGACACGCCGGGAATATTTAAGCCCAAAAGAAGGCTGGATCGAGCTATGGTTGCTTCGTCATGGAGCGGTGTCGGAGATGCCGATATTGTTGTTTTGGTCGTTGATGCCAAAAGAGGATATGATGATGAAACCAAAGCCATTGTCAATAAGTTGAAGAAAAATAAAACCGAAGCCATATTATTGCTGAACAAAACAGATTTAATTCAAAAAGAAAAACTATTAGGTTTGGCAGCCGAGTTAAATCAGGACTTTAAGTTTACGGAAACATTTATGATTTCGGCATTAAACGGTGATCAAACGGAAGAATTTTATAAATATTTAGCAGATAATTTACCGGAAAGTCCATGGTATTATGATGAGGATCAAATGTCGGACATGCCGCTGAAATTGTTGGCAGCAGAGATTGTACGAGAAAAGTTATTTTTATATCTGAGGCATGAGCTTCCCTATGCTTTAACCGTAGAGCCGGAATTATGGGAAGGAAGAGAAGACGGTTCTGTCCGAGCAGAGATAACCATATATGTTGAAAGAGACAGCCAAAAGATAATTGTACTCGGTAAGGGTGGCAGCATGATAAAGAAAATAGGTCAGGCAGCGCGTAAAGAAATTGAAGATTTATTGGAAGAAAGAGTTCATCTCTTTTTGTTTGTCAAAGTGCGAGAAAACTGGATAGATGATCCCGAGCGTTATAAAGACTGGGGCTTAAATTTCAATGCATAAAAAAAACTCTCGGATAAATCCACTGAGAGTTTTTTTGTTATATAGAATTTTTATTCTACAAAAGCCTATAGTATGCTATCCATGATAACCGTTTTTTTTGCAACTTAAAATGAATTATCTGCGAAAAAATGATATAATCGATTGTATTCAAAAGAAAGGATAGTTTTGTATTCCGCAAAACTACCCTAATGAAACAAATTATAATTTGCTATATTTATCCATAATTTGAGCGCTGTTTTTCAAAGCCCAAGCTTCTTCACTGGATAAATCCGGCAATAAAGACTGGTGCGCACCGGTTTTATCGATAATAGTCGGCAAAGACAGACAAATATTTTTAATACCGTAAACATCTTCTTGCAAAGTAGAAACGGTCAGGTCAGCTTTTTGGTTTTTAACAATAGCCTCAATGATTTTGGTAAGCGAAGCAGAAATACCATAGTAGGTAGATTTTTTGCTGCGATTAATACGTGAGCTGCTGGCCACAACTTCTTCGGCAATTTCTTTTTGGCGTTCTTCGGAAATAGGTTTTCCGATTCGCGCAGCATAGGAAAGAATTTTTTCTCCGCCGATGGTAGCCGTTGACCATGAAGGCAAGGCAGAATTTCCCAATCCTCCCATCACATAAGCATGAATAGAGTGGGGTGCAACATTTAGTTCTTCTGCTAAAATGGCACGAAAACGAGCAGAATCAAGAACGGTTCCGGCGCCGATGACACGTTCTTTAGGAAATTGAGAAAAATCAAGAACAATTTTGGTGATAATATCAGCCGGATTTGTTGCCACAAGAATAATGCAGTTGGGGGCAAATTTTACAATTTCGGGAACAATTTTTTTCATAATGGCTTTGTTGCTATCCAAAACGTCAAAAGCATCGGTTGAGAGAGGTTTTTGTGCATCAACGCAGATGATAACAACATCAGAATTCTGTAAATCGGCAAAAGTCCCTTTATGGACTTTACAGGGGCTGTTTAAGGCAGCAGCGTGGAGCACATCAAGGGCTTCAGCTTCAGCTTTGCCCTCATTAAGGTCAATCAAGACAATTTCACTGGCTAAAGATTTCAAGACCAAAGTATAAGCAGTGGTACTGCCGACAAATCCGGCTCCGATAATTCCGATTTTCATAATTAATCTCCTTCAAATTAATTTTTACCGAGTATAACGCAGATTAATTAAAAAATATAGAAAAATAAAAAAAATATTTTATGATCACAAATAAGGAGAAAAATATGGAAATAGCGGTTAAAATATTGGATAAACAGGAAAGTTGGCAACATCAGCGGAATGTTTATGAGGGCTATCATCAAAAATATGCCAAGTTTTATCCGGCGGAGAATTTCTTTTATCATCCGTATCTATTGGAAAAATTTTCTGAACCTAATTTGAATGAGGCAGAATTAAAAGAAGTTGAAACTTATTTTAAAACAAAAATCTATGATAAAGAAAAATTGGCAGAAACTAAAAAGTTGGTTGAAGAAAAAGCCGTTCCTTTTGTGTTGGCAAAAAATGAGCTTTTGCAAAAACTGCCGATAAAACATCCTAAAGAACTAACTATCAATTTATCGGGCGCGATGAGCGGTGGTTTTTATAATGCGGAAGAAAAAAAAATTACGCTAAGCCCGCAATGTGTCACGCCAAACTTTTTGCCGCTTTTAATCACGCATGAGTTTACCCATATTTGTGTGGAAGAAGATGTGAAAAAATATCAGTTACCGCATTTGGCGAAAGAAAGATTGGTGAGTAAAATTTGTGCGGAAATTTTGGATTTTGACGATCATAATCAGGTTGGAGATAAGGCGATAGATAAATTTTTGCATAAAGAAAATTTAGAAAACAATTATGCTCAAACCCTAATCAATATTCAAAACTACTATCTCCGACAACAGGCTTTGCAACAAAGAAAAGGTGTAGAGAAGTTATAGAAAAAGGCTTGTAAATCATACAAGCCTTTTTTATATCACCCCGTATATTGGATTTTATCCAGTTTCAAAATATCAATAATCGCCATAATTGAGAGAAACTGATTGAAAGTTTCATCAATTAATGTTCTCTCCAAACAGCTTTTGAAAAGAGAGGTTGCTTCAAACATATTTTTTTTGGTGGCTAAAGTGATAAACAAGCGGTTATCAAAAAAGCTAAACTCAATGCGGTTGGCTTTATAGGCTTCACGTAATTTAAGCATTCTTTCCATGAAAGCGGTTGTGAGAAGATAGCGCGCTTCCACTTGGTTGGAGCCATAAGCCTCAAATTCTTTTTCAAAAAGGCTGTCTTCAAGGCGGATATTTTCCAAGCCGGAGAGATTACGTGTAAAAGAAACAACCTTATTAAATATGCCTTTGTCTTGAAAGACGACCGTTTGACCGGAAAAATCTTTGTTGAGGGACAACAAAACAATAATACCGTCAAACACGGTTGAGCGATGCTCTTGTCTTTTGCCGTTATTATAGGTGGTTGTCACTTTTTCAAATTCTTCTTCGGAAACGACCATTTCCACATTTTTATATATACCTGAAAAATAATCATCACCGGAGCGCGAATTATAATCACCAATCAAGCGTGATTTTTCTACCACGGCGGAGCTGATTGTTTCCTCAAATTGATAAGAAAAGCCGTCAAAATATTTGATAAATTCGGGCATCAACTGATTTTTAGATTTTTTGCGATAGAGATATAAAGGCGAGGCAGCAATCGCAATAATCAGCATAATCGAAAAATAAGCCAACGGTGTTTGCCAGTCATCCTCGACAGGCTGTGTACGCATCTCTTCTTGGTGTTCAAATATCCAGAAGATGATTGCCGGTACGGTAACAAAGGCAAATAAGCAACCGATAATAAAATAATGCAAATATTTTTGCCGAATTTTTTCTGTTGTCTGTACAATCGGCAACAAGTGTTCGGTATAAAAGCGCTCAAAACCGGCTTTGAGTTCTGCAATACTGCGATTTTCCATAATAAAGACCTACTTAAAAAAGTCTTGAGCGTTGATAGATTTTTTAGCCTGCTCTTCTGCTTCAAAATAGGGCATTTCATCTTTAATACCGATCATTTTGGCAACGAGAGAGCTCGGGAAAATTTCTACGGCATTTTTGAGGTCGGTAACGTTGGCATTATAGAAACGGCGCGCCGCGGCAATATGTTCTTCCACGCTGTTCAAGCTTTCCATGGCATTAAGCATGGCTTCGTTAGACTTCATATCCGGATAATTTTCAGCCGAAAGCTTGAAGTCGTTCATTTTTGAAGAAAGCATATTTTCCAGTTCAATTTTTTTGCTCGGATCGGCAGCAAAATTAATTTTCATGGCTTCACTGCGCAAACGAGCAATTTCTTCCATCATCGATTTTTCGTGTTCCATATATTTTGCCGCCATAGTCATTAGGTTTGGGATGAGGTCATAGCGTTTTTTGAGTTGGACATCAATACCGGAAGCCGATTCTTTAAGTCTGTTTTTCTTTTTGATGAGAGAAACATAAATGCCGTAAAAGCCAAGAACAATAACAGCAACAACAATCCATACAATATAGTTATCCATGATAAAAACTCCTAAAAAATGATAGGCAAATTATAAAAAACAATCTTTAAGATTTATTAAAAATAATCCATTAAAATACAAGCAAGGAGAAAAAAATGCTGAATGTAATATGGGTTTCATTTTTTGTATTAGGATTTATTGCCGCATTGGTACAAAGCTTATATTTCGGTGTGAGTGGGATGTGGAGCAATATCGTCGGAGATATTTTCACTTCCGCCAAAACCGCTTTCAGCATTTCATTGAACTTGACCGGTATTTTGTGTCTGTGGTTAGGATTATTAAAAATAGCCGAACAATCAGGTTTAACCAAGATTTTAGCCAAGATTTTAGAGCCGCTTTTTTGCAAACTTATGCCCGAAGTGCCCAAAGGGCATCCGGCAATGGGTTCAATGATCATGAATATGGCAGCCAATGTTTTGGGGCTGGATAATGCCGCCACACCGATGGGTTTGAAAGCCATGGAGCAGTTGCAGGAATTAAATAAGAAAAAAGATGAAGCCTCAAATGCCCAAATTTTGTTTATGGTGATAAATGCTTCGGCGGTAACTTTGATTCCGATTACCATTTTAATGTATCGAGCAGAGCTTGGAAGTGCCAATCCGGCGGCGGTTTTTATGCCGATATTGTTTGCCACCTCAATTTCCACTTTGGTCGGCTTTTTGAGCGTGGCTTTTGTGCAAAAGCTCAATATTTTTAATCGAGTTGTGTTGGGTTATATGGCAGCCTTTGCTTTTGTGATTGGCGGTGTGGCTTGGTATTTTACCTCACTTCCGGCAGAGGTACGTTTAATAGCATCGGCAGAATGGGGCAATGCCATATTGTTTGGCTTTATCATTCTGTTTATTTGTGCCGGTGTTTTGAAAAAACTCAATGTCTATGAAACCTTTATTCAAGGTGCTAAGGAAGGCTTCGATATAGCTATTCGCATTGTGCCCTATTTAGTGGCGATGTTGGTGGCGATTGCCGTTTTGAGAAGCTCGGGCATGCTTGATTTGATAGTGCTCGGTTTTGAAAAATTCTTTGCGCTTTGCGGGCTGGATACCGCTTTTGTTGCCGCCCTGCCGACGGCTCTGCTCAAACCCTTGTCCGGTAGCGGTGCCAGAGCCATGATGATTGAAACCATGCAAACTTTTGGAGCCGATAGTTTCCCGGCTTTTATATCTTGCATCGTTCAAGGTTCCACCGAAACCACCTTTTATGTTTTGGCAGTTTATTTCGGCGCGGTCAAAATCAGCAAAGTCAGACACGCTCTGCCTTGCGCCTTGTTGGCAGATTTGGCGGGGATTATTGCTGCCGTTTGCTTTGGCTATATGTTTTATCAAGGATAGATGTTACATCCAGCGTTTTTTCTTCATAAAGTAAACCAGAACCAGACTGATAACCAGCATTATAGCGCAAACAATCCAAAAGGCGTGTTCATTATCGGCAAGAGGAATACCTTGGACATTAATACCGAGCAATCCGGTGATAAGGGTTAAAGGCAAGAATATGGCGGTGAATATGGAAATAATATACATGATTCGGCTCATATTAATGCTGATACGTCCTTGCAACTCTTCATGATAAAAAGAGATATGGTCACGACAATAATCCAAATCTTCCAAAGATTTGATAATGTCATTTGCCACTTCTTTGAGGCGAATTTTGGCTTTTGGCGTGATGAGCGAATTTTTTTCCGATTGCAGATTTTGAAAAACATCTCGCATCGGCGCAATATAGCGTCGCAAAGCAATAATTTCGTGCCGCAGGTCATTAATTTCATTTCTGATTTCAAAATCGTTTAAACCTTGAATATCAATAATTTTTTCTTCAAGGTCATCTGTGCGGTCGGTTAAGTCATTAGTTGTTTTGACAATCACATCGGCAATATAATTAGCAAAAATCATAAAACATTGCATGGGATTTTTAGGTCCGGTTTTATTTTCTAAAGCATCGGCAATTTTTTTGATACTTTTCAGATTGCGGTGTTGGAGCGAAATGATTTTGTTTTCATCTACCCAAAAACGCAATGAAATCATATCTTCGGGGTTGCTTCCGGGGTTGAGGTTGATGGAACGTAAAATGAGTAAAATACCGTTATCATAACAAACAAAACGCGGGCGCGTATCATCATCACAAAGTGCATCCACAATCAAAGGATCAATCTGATAAGTATCAATCAAAATTTGATAAGTGTTAGGATTTTTGTAGTCAAGATTATGCCAAACGGCAAATTTTCCGTTGTCTTCGGAAGAAAGTCCGCCGTTGCCGTCCAAAATAAAACACTTATTGTCATAAAGATTATATTCAGCCATTTTCCCTCCTAATCTTGAGCTTGATAAAAGTAACATTTACAGGAAATAATTGCCTCATTGGCATTATCTTGTGTGCCTTTGGTGATTGTTTCCATGACACGTTCGTCATTATCATAATTGGTATGCGCCGCCAACGGATTAACGGCACTGATTCCGAAAGCCGAAACCGGTTCAATGATATTAAGCGTCACATTGGTTACAAACGGACAAAGCCGAGAGTCGAGATAGGTATCGGCAAAATTTTGCGGAATGATGTAGCTCAAAATGTCGTTTGGATCTGAGAAAGCGACAATGTTGAGGCGCTTGAAAATGCGATTTTGATAATTTTTGCCGTTTGTTGCGCAATAAGAATTGATTTGTCCGTGAACTTTGGGCATTTCACGCCCGATTTGCAAAAAAGGCAGTTGGTTAGCAAGCATGAAAACGGTAAATTCTTTGTCTTTTAGTTTGTTGACATATTTTTGCGCTGAAATATGATTTTGTTCCGCCGAAAGTACATCATCAACCATACTGATAATAGAGTCGATAAAGATTCGGCTACCCAGACTATGCGTAACGAACACAATATTTTCTTCACTCAAATTTTTAATTTGTTTGTAGGGAGAAACATCACAAACACGGTCGTTTCCCTCTTTGAGTTCGGACCAAGATTTACCGAGCATCCAACAGGTTGCTTGTTTGGCAGAATTAAGAATATAATTATGTTTATCTGTCAAATAGATGAGCGGATCAGGCACCGTATCGTTCATAAAGCCTTTAACCACATTGTTGAAAGCGGCGCGCTTATAAGTATTTTCCTTAGCCATATCATATTTTAAGATTTGTTTGTGAGACAATGTTGTTTCCGACCAAGCCAGCTCGTAGAAAAGAATGGTTTTTTGTTTGTCTTCGCTTTGCGCGCGAGAAACCCGCAGATTTCCGATAACGGTTTTTTTGTCATTCGGATCAATCAAAGTAATATTTTTGGGGCGGCGCGAGACAATATGTAAGCCAAGTTTTTTGCATAAGTTATCACGGATTCTGCCCGAATATCCGGATTGATGCGTTCCCACACCGTGAATAATTAAGACTTTGACTTCTTTACCATTATTAAAATATTGGCTGACACCGTCAAACTTATCTCCGCGAATATCGCATTGACGCGTGTCTTCTTTATCATCACCGCTTTCAAGCACGGCTTCGGCGATTCCCTTTCCGAAGGAAGAACAAGAAGAGAGAACAAATAAACAAAGTAAAAGGGAGAATATTTTTTTCATCAATTTTGACCTAAGAGTTAAAACTATCTTAAATATAATATGTCTTATAATAAATACCATTAGTAAATAAAAGGAAAATAAAAAATGAAGGCATTGGTACAAAGAGTAAAAAAAGCATCGGTTGAAATAGATGGTAAAGTTTATTCTAAAATCGGGCAGGGTATGCTGATTTTGCTGGGTGTAGAAAAAGATGATAGTCAAAAAGAAGTTGAATACTTGGCAAAAAAAGTTGTTAACTTGCGCATTTTTGAGGATTCGGAAGGCAAGATGAATCTTTCTGTGCAAGATATTAAAGGCGAACTTTTAGCCGTTTCGCAGTTTACTTTAGCCGGAGACACCAGCCGCGGCAACCGCCCGGGTTTTGAAACCGCCGCCAAACCGGACGTTGCCAAACCAATGTATGAATATTTTGTAGAATGTCTAAGGAATTACGGAGTTAAGACCGAAACCGGCATTTTTCAAGCCGATATGCAGGTAGAATTGATAAACGACGGACCGGTAACATTTATGCTGGAAAAGAGGGGACAACGTGAACAATAACGCAGAAAACACCAATCAAGAAGATCAGGTTCTGTTTTTGTATACTCAATTAATGAATCTGCCTTTTTCAGAAACAGAAACAATAATGCAAATTGAGCAATCACTCTATCAGGAGCACAATGCCAACCCTCAAGATAGATTGGCAATTATCGGTTTGCTACAAGCAGAAATCATGTTGGGAAATCGTAAAAAAGCACAATCATTTGCCTATCTCTTGTGGGACATGGGCGAGGGGATAAGCTTAGCGGAAGAGTTATTATATATTAACAATCTGATAGACTTAGGATTGTTAGACATGGCATCAGAATTATTAAAACCCCGCTTTGAAAATTTGAGCCAGAATATTGAAAATTTTTTTGCAATTATGCTCAAATTTTCAATCATGAGCGGAAATATTTATTGGTTGGAAAACTTACTTAAAAATCCTCATGCACCTTATCAAGAGGTTGAGTATGGTCAAATTATATCTCATTATAAAAACTATGGATATGTTGAACATTTCAAAAATATAATGAAAATCATCCAAGAAAAGTTAAAAGGAAAACTCTGCGCCTGTGAATATAATATTACGGGTTCAAAAAACAAAGATTTGGAAATTTTCTTATATCTCGGGCAAGATATAAATGAAATAGAAGAAATTCAGAAAACGGTGCAAGAAGCAATAAACAGCTATAACAAAACCGTAGGAATTGAAAAAATATCCAATTTTAATTGGACGCTTTATCCGATAGCGGAACATTTCCCAATGGGGCTGGATTAATTTTTTTAGGAGTAATAAAAGCCTCTTCCTCTTCTGTGTCTGAGCGAGAAAGACGTTGAGCCATACGTTCAGCCTTATTAAGTACCAATTTTCCGGCTTTGGTTAAAAGTTTTTGCATCAGACCGGCAGCAACTTTTTGTTCATCTTCGGAGCTTTTGAACAAAATAAACCGATTCTGATGTTCAATATACGAACTGTCATCGGCTAAATTTTTTACTTCAACGGAAACAACCATTTGTAACCGGTTTGTATTACTGTTAATAGCATCAACTTTAGCGCGCAAAACTTTTGAATAAATAACAAGATCAGCTTTGGCTCTATCTTCTGTCAGCTGAAAATAAGCATTTTGATCAAACACGCGGTTTAAGATCTTAACATATTCGGATGACGATGTATTATTATAAAACTCAAGCGGCGCAATAAAAAGCAAAGTTTCCGTATCCGGATCTGTCGTAACGGAAGCAGGCGTATTGTTGATAGTATCAAAATCATCTTCAATTAAATTTTTAGCATCGGAAGAATCATCGGAAGTTTCAACGGAAATATTGGATTCGTCGGTAACAAAATCAGTCTCTATAGAAGAATTTTCGGCAGAATTTTCCGTAGAAAAGTTATCGGTATTATGTTCGGCTTCAACTTCGGCAAGAGCAAGCAGAATATTATCTGTACTTACATAACCGGAAATTTCAACACAAATTTTTTGCTCATTTTGTTGAGTAGTTTTCACGCTTAAATCTTCAACATAATTATCAACAATTTTATAAATTAAGACATTAAAATCATGATCGCTGAATTTATCATGAACGGAAGATAAATAATTTAAGCTTTTAACGGCATTAAAAGTAGCTTTATCTGTAGCGCGCAATCGGATGGAAGCAACTGTTTCCTGAGATTTAACACGTTCGCAAGCGGAAGCGTTTAGAATATTCACCTCTTCGCTTTGCTCAGATGCATAATCAGTAGTTTGAGCCAAAGCAAGCGGACAAGCACTTAACCAAAAAGACAAAGAACACAAAACAGATTTACAAAAGCGTAACGTCATAAAAAATTACCACCAGCTTTTATCATCATTTTGCAACTGTCTGATATCTTGTTCCCAAGAATCAATTTCATTTCCTTCCGTATCCTGCAAAGTCAGCGTATAAACGATGATAGGCGTCTGCGCGGAAGAATTAGGAAAAGCATCTACGGCAACATTTAACACATAGTCGGCATCGTCCAATTTTGTAACCATCATAAAGTTTTGAGAACCGTCGATAATGTCATAAATAACCTTATCGGCATAATGGAAACCGTCAGGTAATTTTGGATTGTTCTTTTTAGCTTCCATAACCAACAATTTAGGCTTTTGGTCTTTGTGTCGGTATAATCTTTGGGTGTCATCCAGCATTTTATTGGTTGCACGAGTAGCGGCAATGGCATAAACGTTAGGATTAATTTCGGCAGAATTAAAGACGGTTGTTTCCGTAGCGGTAGTAATATTTTCAGCTGTATTTTCATTTGAAGACAGGGGAATTGATTTTGTTTCGGAGACAGACACTTTTTCATTTGCTGAAACAATCAAAGACTGGGGGTGAGTCTCGGAAGAAACGGTATCTGAAGGAGGAATATCTTCAGACTCATCACTCTGTTCCTCATCAGGGAAGGTATATTCGCGAGTTTTGTTTTGAGCAGATGTCGTATTTGAATTATTAGGTCTTAATTCTTCGGGGATGACCAAATCTTTTGAAGACACCTTTTCTGTGGGGGCAGCCAGGGCTTCGGGAGCGGCATTTTCATCTTCAAAATAAAAAGACATTTCATCACTGTAGTATTGGCAAGCACATAATGCTGCGACAGTAAAAGAAAGAATAAGATAATTTCTAATCATTGTATAAAATCCGTCATAAATATCCAACCAATCCTATTTCAATATAAACGGAATAAAAAAAAACACATTAAATTTTTTCAGTTATTCACTTGAATAATAATAAACACATTTGCTTTTTAGAAAAAAATACATTACTTTATGAGAAAAAAAAGAAGGAGAATTTTCGTGAAAAAAATATTTCTGTTTCTGATTCTGGTGTTAAGCGGTTGCAGCAACGGCGTAGATTTGGAAGATTTTCACCGCTACCCGGAAAGGATGAATAACTGGGCGGCAACGGCGAGTATGCCGGATTTATGTGAAGCGATGGAAGAATACCAGGAAGATCGTTTTGTCTTAAATCGAATTTTGATTGAATTTCGCCGTCGCAATGTCTCTTACATGAATTGTCCGCAATATGAAGATATTATGCAAGAAATGAATAAAAATAAAAGGAACAGAGTATGAAAAAAGAATTTTTGCTGTTTTTGAATTGTGCTTTGTTATACGGATGTGCCGGTCCGACGGCAAGCTTACCCTCAACCAGCTGGTATGATAAGGCAGAAATGAGAAAAGAGCATTATGAATATGCACAAAATCATGCCGTAAATCGCGACAAAAAAATAAATACAATTTTCTATAATTTGAAAAAAAATACCGGAGAAGAATTATGTGATCGGAAATTAAAACCGGGTTTGGGTTTTGATGTCGGGGTTTATCGTCCGAAAAAAAATTGGTGGCAAATAACGAGTAAGGAAGAAAGAGAAGAAGAGGAAGACATCAAAAATCTAAATTATTTTGATGAAGATAACGTTATTTACGTTCGGTACGTGATTCCGGGTTCCGCCGCAGCCAAAGCCGGATTGAAACCGATGGATAAAATTGTAACGATTTTGGGTATTGCCGCACCGAATACAACTGATGCCAAGGGAGATTATGAAGAAATTTTGGAAGAAAATTTAACCAGCTCCGCCCTTGGTCAACCAGTCGAAATCCAAATAGAAAGAAAAGGAAAACTTAAGACATTAACCCTAAAGCCGGATAATGTTTGTCCCTATGATTTGAAAATAGCTCAGGATGATCCTGATATCAACGCTTATGCCGACGGAGAAGACATATATCTAACCTTGCCCATGATAGATTATATGCAAGGAGAGCTGGAATTGGCGGCAGTCATGGCGCATGAATTGGCACATAATACGTTGGGACATAGTGAATCCAAAGAGTTCAACGCGGCAATCGGCGCTTTGGCAGGAGGCATAATTGATGGTTTGTCCAATAATATGTCCGGCAGCAATGCCAATCTCGGAGCCGAACTCGGAAGTAAAGTTTATTCCAAAGATTTTGAATTTGAGGCAGATTACTTAAGTGTCTATTATGTGGCGCGCGCCGGATATAATTATAAGCAAATGAGTACAATGCAGAAAAAATTGGCAGCCCGCTATAAAGATAGCATCTATTTTTCATCAGATACGCATCCCAAGCCGCAAGAGCGTTCGGCATTGATGATTGAAGCCGCTAAAGAAATAGATATGAAAAAAAATTTCAAAGAACCCTTGTTGCCTGATTTTGCCAAAAGCAATTCCCACCTTGAAAATAAAAAGGATGACACGAAATGGTTTTAACCTTCACGGCAATATTGTTGGGTTTATTAGCATTGGTGCGCCCATTGCAAAAAAACAATTTTTATATATTGCATAGTGCAATAGTCATTTTATCGGCATATTATGTTCAAACCCACTATTTTACGGTGACACCGTTTGCGGCAAAAACCATTTTATTGTTTTTGGTCTTTCATTTGGTATCTATAAATTTGACCACCATGTTGGCATATTATATTGACAAGCGAGCAGCGGTCAGGCATAAATGGAGAGTTCCGGAAAATACACTCCATACATTGGAGTTTCTCGGAGGGTGGATCGGAGCCTTTGCCGCGCAAAAAATTTTCCGGCATAAAACGGTAAAAAAAAGCTATCGGCAAATATTTTTCTTGATGATAATATCAGAAATAGCCGCCATATGGATTATTCTAAAATATTTACAACTGATATAGGAAAATAAATGACAGTAAATTTACAAGCCGTTACCAATGTTCCGCAAATGGAATTTTCGGCTCATTACAAAAAAATGTTACCCTATGTAAAGCCTTATTATGTACGTGCCCTTTTTGCCGTTGCTTTAAGTATTCCGATCGGAGCTTTGGATGCAGTTATCGCTTGGGCATTGAAACCGTTTATGGATGTTGTGCTGGTAGATAAATCGGCACACTCACCGTTGTTAATCCCGATAGTCATTGTCTTGTTTACCATATTTCAAGGCGCGTTGACTTATATGTCAACATATATGAATGCCTGGGTGGGCATGAAAATCACCCAAGATGTCAAAAGGGATTTATATAAAAAATTGTTGTATCTGGAACCGGCATTTTTTGATAAGAATAATTCGGGATTGATAATACAAAGATTTTCCGGTGATGCGGATACGGCATGCACGGGACTATTAGATAACATACGTGTTTTTACATCTCGTATATTTTCCACCATTTCCTTAATATGTGTTTTATTTTATAATTCATGGCAATTAGCCTTAATTGCAATAGTTGTTTTAGGCGGAGCTTTGGCGCCGTTGGCTTATGTCAGAAGATTAATAAAGAACGTGGTACAAGAACAGGTTAAAGCCGGCGGTTCAGTCTTAACCAATTATAACGAAACTTATGCCGGTAGCAAAACCATAGCTTCATACAATCTGCAAAAATTATGTTATGAAAAATATGATGGAATTTTGCGTCGCTTATTCCGTTTAGGTATTAAAATGGTGCAAAAGACGGCATGGTTAACCCCGATGATGCATGTGATAGTTGCAATAGGTGTTGCCGCGGTTATAGGCTTTGGTAGCTATTTGATTGTAAACGGCATCATTACAAGCGGAAATTTTGTATCTTTTATCACGGCATTAATATTGCTGTATACGCCGATAAAAAACATAGGAAAAAGTTTTAATGCGGTTCAAGTTTCGTTCATGGCAATCGAGCGCATTTCAGAAATTTTGGATTTTGAACCGGAAATTAAAAATGAGGCATCGGCAAAAGAATTGAAAAAAGTCAAAAAAGGCATTTCATTTAAAAATGTTTGCTTTGAATATGAAGAAAATGTTCCGGTTTTAAAAAATATCAATCTTGAAGCCAAAGCCGGAACAACGGTTGCTTTGGTTGGAAATTCCGGCGGCGGCAAAAGTACAATTGTCAATCTGATACCGCGGTTTTATGATGTTAAATCTGGAGAAATCAAGATAGATGATGTCAACATCAAAGACTATACATTAGAAAGCCTGCGAGATAAAATAGCATTTGTATTTCAAGATAACTTCTTATTTGGAGGTACATTAAGAGATAATATATTATTAGGCAAAGAAGATGCTACGGAAGAAGAAATAAACAGAGCTGTAAAAATGGCATGTTTGGATGAATTTGTTGCCGAACAGGAAAAAGGGCTGGATACGCCGATCGGAGAACGAGGAACGTTACTTTCCGGCGGACAACGCCAACGTTTGGCAATAGCGCGAGCCTTTCTTAAAAATGCACCGATAGTCATATTAGATGAAGCCACATCGGCGCTGGATAACAAATCGGAAGCTGTCGTACAAAAAGCCATTGAAAATCTGATGAAAGACAGAACGGTCTTTGTCATCGCTCACCGATTGAGTACGGTACAAAATGCCGATAAAATTGTGGTTATTAATGACGGAAAAATTAAAGAAGAAGGAACGCATAAAGAATTATTACAGAAAGAACACGGCGCTTATAAAACTCTGTATAACGCTCAATTCAAATAAATAACTAAAAATAAACCGGTAAGGAAGTAATGTGAATTCCTTACCGGTTTTTTGTTGACTTAAGACTTAATTATATAAGTCGGGCAAAAGTTTATCCTTTTTGGGGGAAGTCTTGGTTTTCTTTGCCGCATTTTCAAATATAATACAAAAATCTTTCGGATTCCAAGTCACATCATTTTCCGTATAAAGCAAGGCATTAAGTTTATCAAGTTCATCGGCAAAGGCTTTGTCTTTGACCAAATCCTTGAGTTCATTAAAGCTGTTAAGCTTGGCAAGTCCAAATTTTTCAGCACCCCAGTTCAGCAGGCAATCACGTAAGCCGCGTAAGTCTCTGCTTTTTGCGGCAGCAAGTACGGATTTGTGCCAATGTTTTAGATTATGTTCCTGAGGCTTAGTATGTCCCTTCATTAAGAGAACGGTTAAAAGAATTCCTAAAACAAAAGCCCCGGCAGCAATCAATACCAACTGCCAATTTTTAAGAGAATTTGGTGCTGCAGTTTCAGAAGGTTGGACAGCAATATTCTGCTCCGAAGTTTGAGGTTCGGAAATTTTTTGCGGTTCAGGAGCATCTTGCGGCGGAGTGAAGGTCGATGCCGAACCGACAATCGAAATTTCTTTAGCCGGTAAAGACGCGGTTTTAATCTGTTTGGTATTAACGTCAAACCAATTAACCTTCATTTCGGGAATAATCAATTTTCCGGTCTGAGAGGGGATATAAACGTTAGATATTTTCATGACTGAAACAACATTTCCGTTTTCGACCGACATTTCGGTTGCCGGTTTTTCGGGATATTGTTTACTTCCATCAATTTGAGCAAATTGCAGTTCGGGAAGTTGATTATCCAAAACGCCGTCAGCTTTAAGATACACGGTACGGTGTATGGCTTCTCCGACATTAAATTCCATAGTTTCAGGTTCCCATTTATCGGCAAGTATCACGCTTTGGGCAGGAAGCCACCAATTCCCATTATTTTCGCTTGGAATAGATTGAACATTAATTTCAATGGGTTTTGTGCGCAAAATAACGGGATTTTGTTCAGCAAAAGTAAAGCCGAGAGAGGCACTTAAATCATCTCCGAACAAATCGGCAAAAGGATCGATTCTTTTTTGAGAACGACTAAGCGTATATCCTTCAAAACGAGCTGCCGGAACAGTGAGCTTTCCGCTTCTTTGGGGAAAGAGGGCATATTTGAAGGTAATCTCGCGCATTTTTTTGCCGTTGATTACCTGCGGTTTAATTACCGGAGTTCCGAGAGCGCGAATAATCCAATCCTTATCAGTGAGCTCAAAAACGGGTTCTCGTCCTTGCAAACCGCCGCTGTCAAGTAAAGTCAGTGTATAAATAATTTCTTGTTGTACGAATGGGTTATTGTTGTTGATGCGTCCGTTAATGCTAAATTTATCCTCATTTTGAGCAGAAGCCGGTTGGTTAGAAGAAGCAGGAGAAGAGATAACGGCATCAGCAGGCAAGACTTTAATGGTAATCGGGGCTGACTTATTTCCCTGTTTGTCGGCAAAAGCGGGGATGGTCAAATCGCCTTCACGTTTTGGAATAATCCTAAATTTACGGACATATTCCATATTATGCTGACCGTTGATAATGTTGATATTAGTGCTTTCCATCACGCCGACCACATCAAAATCTTGGCGCAACTCGGAAAGATCGGCTTGCGGAGGTTGAGCGTTATTATAACTGATTTCCAAATTCAAAGACTGACCGAGAGGTAAAGTTGCTTTATCCACACTGGCAGTGACGGAAGGAGTCTGTGCTTGAACAGCAAAACTCCAAGCTGCCGATATACAAATAAAAAGATATACAAATTTTTTCATATTAATCATCTCCGTAACGATTAAGTCGATATTCTTTAGCAATAAAAGCTTTGAGTAAGCCGCCGGGCTCTTCCGGAATTTGCCGCAACTGTTGAACTTTTGCCTGCCTCATTTCATCATATTTATCTTGCTTATCTCCTTGTTTGGAAACGCTGCCGCCGGATTGTTTATCTTCTTGTTCATCTTGTTTTTGAGAAGAAGTTTCATCTTGAGCCGACGTATCTTGTTGCTTTTCCTGAGCGGAAGAGGAAGAATTTTCTTCGTTTGGATTATTCTGGGCGGAAGATTTGTCATCTTCACCGTCCTTATTGGGCTGGGGTTGAGAATTTTGATTATTCTGCCCCTGTTGATCTTGCTGATTTTGATTATCACCGGCATTATTATCCGACTGATTATCATCATCTTGAGAAGGATTCCCTTGCTGTTGATTTTGTTGCTGATTTTGCTCTTGTTGTTGCTGTTGGTTCTGATTTTGTTGATTTTGCTGATTCTGCTGTTGATTTTGTTGTTTTTTCAAATATTCCAAATTAAATTTAGCATCTTCATGATTAGGATCAAGCTTCAAAACCTCTTCATATTTTTTAATGGCATCATCAATTTTTCCGCCTTTAGCCAAAGCATTACCAAGATTATAAAGAGAAGTAATATCTTGAGAAGAGGCAAAATTTTTGGCAGCCTCGTCATAATTTCCCAAACGATATTGTGCGGCAGCCTTCCATGAGGCGTCTTCAAATTTTTGTTCTGCAGTTTGAAAATCTTGCTGATTGAAGGCATTAAATCCTTCTTGATTATTATTCAAAAACCACCCGGCTTGAGCAGAAGTAGAGATAAACAAAATCGGCAGCCAGACAAAAATCCCGCGACGGAAGAAAAACAAACAACAAAAGAGCGGAATAAAACAAAGATAATATCCCATGTCCAGCCATAAAGACTGACTATTTTCACTTTGCTTAAGCTCGGAAATATTCTGATTGATAAATTTTTCCAACCCGACAATATCTTGGTCATTATTAGAAATAAGATGAAAATATCCTTCACCGTAGCGTGCAACGAGCTTAAGTTTTTCACTGATTTGAGAAGAAGTCTGAATAACACTGACTTTATAATTTTGGGTTGAGGCAGTTTTTGCTTCTTCCAAAGCTTTATCAAAACGTTCTCCGATATCGGCAGAAAAAATGATAATATTTCCTTCTTTGTAACCGCCGTTTTTAAGTTTTTCAACCGCTAAAGCAATGGCTCTGTCAAGGCGGTCTCCGTTAGCAGGCATAATATCATAATTAATGGCAGGCAGAAGATTAACGATAATATCCTTGTCATCAGAAATCGGTGTAATCATAAAAGGTTCTTTGGCATATACAATTAAACCTTCCTGTGCCGATGGAATACCGTTCAAAAGATCAATAATCTTAAATTTTGCACGATCCAAACGGCTGGGTTGAATATCATTAGGCTTCATATCGGAAGAAAGATTGAGCAAAATCATGACCGGATTTTCAGGGATGAGAGTCGGTATGGCTTTTTTTTGCCATGTCGGACCGGCAGCGGCAAGAACGGCAAAAATCAAAGCTAAGATAAAAAGCCAGCTGAATAATTTGCGATTGGAGGAAGAACCTCGGATAAGCAAAAAGTTCAAAAGCTTTTTATCACAAACATTTTCCCAAGAAGAAGTGCTATGCATGCTGTTAAAAAAGTAGCGAAGGAAAAAAATCGGCAACAACAGCAACAATAAAAACCAAGGACGTAAAAAATGAAAATTATTCAAAAATTCTTCTACCATTTTTTCTGTCCTCTCAAAAACATTAAAGAAGCCAAAATCACAGCTACCAGCAAAGGAATATAGAAAAGCTCTTTAGTTTCCACGCTGAATTGCTCATTATTTTCGGTTGGTTCTAATTTATCAATGGCATTATAAATTTGTTGCAAAGATTTGGTGTCTCGAGCACGGAAATATTTTCCCTGAGTATCTTGAGCCAATTTTTTAAGACTAGTCTCGTCCAAACCGGTGCTTCCGATACCGATTTTCATGCCGAAAAAGGAATCAATAAAGGCTGATTCGGATCCCACGCCGATGGTATACACCTTCACATTTTCATTTTTGGCAAGATTAATGGCATCAGGCATGGCAAGAGAACCGTCATTATTTTCTCCGTCGGTGAGAAGAACCAAAATTTTTTCTTTATGATCATCTTCTTTAATATTTTTGAGCGCCAAGCCGATAGCATCACCGATGGAAGTTGAATTTCCTGCCATACCGGCATCCATACTCCAAAGAATATCTTGTACCGATTTTTTATCATAAGTGAGCGGGGCTTGTAAATAAGCACGCGTTCCGAACAAAATCAGCCCGATACGGTCATCTGTTCGTTTATCAATAAAATCGGAAGCAGTTTTTTTGACGGCAGCCAAGCGGTTAATACGCCGATTCCCTACGGCAAAATCAGGTTCGAGCATTGAGTTTGAAATATCCATAATCAACATAATATCTCGGCTTTGAGAGCGGATTGGAATAGGTTCTCCCACCCATTGCGGACGGGCAGCGGCAAGAACTAAAAGAATATAAATCAAATAAAGGATCCAAAGAGCGGCGGTTGACGATTTTTTCCCGAGCTGACTCCCCCAAACGCCACCGGATTTCACGGTAATTTTTTGCAAATCGGCAATAAAAGGAATTTTAAGTGCATCTCCGTGCAAGCCCTTCACCGCCGGAAAAAGATAGCGAAAGATAAGAGGCAGAAGAAGTAAAAAAACGGCAGAAGGATAGGCAAAGTGATTCACAGGTTTTCTCCTATCCATTTTTGGCAGAAGAGACGTAAATTTTCAAGATCTTGGACGGTATAAGTCCGGCTTTCTTGAGGAATATAAGGTGCATTGATTAAAAGTTCGGCACTAGTTTCGTTAAGAGGAGTTTTGCTTTTTTGGTTAAGAAAGGCAATCCAATCCGTCCCGAGCATAGCCGCAGCTTCTTTATATTTAAAAACACAGATTCGTCTTAAGATTTCTGACATTTCTTTGGCGGCAAGAACAACGTTTTCGGCAGAAATCTCTTGAAGAAGTTTGAGCGCATAGCGAGCTTTGCTATAGCGGCGGAGATAAAGAACAAACTGTACGCTTAAAAACAAAAGGACGATTCCGGCGAGCAAAAGCCACCACCCGTTTGCAATCGGAAAAGCGGACACGCCGTCCGGAAGATGAATATCGCGCAATTCAGGCAAATTATCTTGCATTATTCAATCCCTTCATAAAATCACTTCTATAAATTTAAGATTGTTACAGCAAAATATCAAGCATTTTGACAACAAAAAATCCTTTTTCCCAAAAAAGAGAAAAAGGATTTTAAGTAAACTTAAATCTCGGCAAAGGAAGCCAAATCAACCACCCGAACCTCTTCACCGATAATATTGGCAACTTTTAAAACACGAGAAGTTAAGATATGGGCTTTGACCGAAGCATCATCTTCGGGAACAATGCCGACATGATAGTCTGCGAGCAAAGCGTTAACAAGAAACAAAACACTTGATTTTGTTGTTTTGTCAAGCTTATTAATGTCCGGGTATAAAGAAGACAAATTCTCACATTTCAAGTATGAATTTTTCTCCAAAATACCTTGCTCTTTAAAGGCAAGATAAATACTCTGCAACATCTCACAAGCTTTAAGTTCCTTACGCCAATCTTTAATTTGCATAAAACTCTTATTATTTGCCATCAGGATATTCATCCTGATTTTAAAAAGCGGCAAAAGTCTTTTCAAAATTTTTGAGGATTCTAAATTAACTTCGGTACGCTTTTCATCTTCGGCTTCCAAAGAGAGCTCTTTAAGCAAATTATCCATTTCTGGGAGTAAGCCTTCTTTTCTTTTTTCAAAAATGAGTTTCCCGTTAATGGTAAGTTTTTGAACCAAGTTTTTGCACAATTCGGCTTCAATGGGCATACCTTCGGAAATTTCCTTAGCATAAGCCAAATCAAGGTTAATCTCAAAACCATTCGGCAAAAACAAAACCGCACGATTTTCTCGAACCGCAATACGGTCAATGATGTCTGTAATTTTCATATTATAATAATTTAAAATTTATATTTTCCTGAAAAAGAATATACCTGAAAAACGTGATGTTGTAAATATAAAAAAAGGTCGGAAAGTTCCGACCTTTTTTAGAAAAAATAAAATTATGCCGATTTGAGCAAACCGTGTTTCTTTTTGCCTTGCGAGAGTTTAACTTCTCCGTTGACATAATCGCTGGCTTTAATGACATAATTTTCATCCGAGATTGTGGCATCATTGAGCTTCAATCCGCCTTGCTTAATCAGACGGCGAGCTTCACCTTTGCTTGCGACAAAACCGATTTGCAAAAAGGCATCCAAAACCGAAATATCACCACTCACGGAAATACTTGGCAACTCACCGCCGGCAGAACCTTGTTCAAAAAGCTTAACGGCAGTTTCTTGAGCGGCATTGGCTTCATCAATACCGCGACAAATCTTGGTCGCTTCATAAGCCAAAATCTTTTTGGCTTCATTAATTTCTTTATCTTGAAGCGCTTCCAAACGCTTAATTTCATCCATTGGCAAATCAGTATAGATGCGCAAGCATTTACCCACTTCGGCATCTCCGATATTACGAAAATATTGATAATAGTCGTATGAAGAGAGCTTTTCATCATTAATCCAAACGGCATTACCTTCGGACTTGCCCATTTTTTTACCGTTTGAGTCGGTAATAATCGGGCTGGTAAAGCCAAAGAGTTCCACATCATATTTACGGCGACCGAGTTCGGTACCGGAAGTGATGTTTCCCCACTGATCAGAGCCGGCAATTTGCGCACGGCAACCATATTTTTGGTAAAGTTCGCAAAAATCATAACCTTGGAGAAGCATATAGTTAAACTCCAAGAAGGACATGGGTTGTTCTCTGTCCAAGCGGGTTTTAACGCTGTCCATGGTCAACATACGGTTGACGGAATAATAGGTTCCGATATCGCGCAAGAAGGCAAGGTAGTTAATATCTTTGAACCAATCCCAGTTATCAACCATAACAGCATCAGTTTTACCGTCGCCGAATTTTAAGAATTTGGAGAAAGATTTTTTCAACCCTTCAATATTATGAGCCAAAGTTTCTTCGGAAAGAAACGGACGTAGTTTATCTTTACCGGAAGGATCTCCGATTCGAGCCGTTGCTCCGCCAACCAGAGTCAAAGGTTTATGACCGCATTTTTGGAACCACCGCATCATCATGAGAGGCACAATATGACCAACGTGCAAGCTATCGCCGGTTGGATCGGATCCCAGATAACCTACGGCAGGCGTTCCGCTTTTTTCACACTCATAGAGATATTCATCAAAGCCGGATTCATTTGTGCATTGATTATAAAAGCCGCGTTCAACCATCAGGTTAACAAATTGAGATTTAAATTGTGTCATTTTTCCTTTCCTTATTATAATAGATTTTTAACGCATATTAGCATATAATTATTATAGTGCAACAGATTCGGTTAAATTATGGATACAATAAAAAAAATACGAGCCTTAGGCTTAATGAGCAGTCCGTCACTAGACGGCATTGCAACGGCATTGATAGTGACAGACGGTGTAGATGTCTATGAAGTTGAACGTAGCCGAGTAGAGCCGTATAATGATGACATTAGAGAGCGCCTGCAAAATTTGGCGAGCAGAAGACCGAATACGGAAAAATTTGCATTAGAATTTCAGGGGCTGGAAGAGCAATTAACGCGAGCGCATGCAGAAGTTGCCCGAGAGATGATAGATTTTGCCGACGGCAAAGTAGATGTCATCGGTTTTCATGGACATACCCTGTACCACAATGCCAAACAACATTTTATCTACCAAATGGGAGACGGAGAACTTTTGGCACAAATGACAGGCATAAAAGTTGTTGACCATTTTGCCCAGGCAGATTTATTAGCAGGAGGACAAGGCGGTCCATTGGTTCCGGTATATTATGCTTCATTGGTGAATAACATAAAAAAACCGGTAGGTGTTGTTCACATCGGGGGAATTTCCAATTTAACCTGGGTTGGAGATAACGGAGAATTAATGGCATTTGACGCCGGTCCCGGCAATGCCCAAATCAATGATTGGGTTTTTTATCATGCCGGTTTGCATATGGATTATGACGGCAAATTGGCAATAAGCGGAAAAGTCAATGATAAGGTTCTAATCAATTTAATGCGTCACAAATATTTTGCCGCATATCCGCCCAAATCTTTAGATAGAAATGCCTTTAAAGATAAATTGGAACATTTGGAGGGATTAAGCCTGGAAGACGGTGCCGCAACCGTGACCGAATTTGTGGTGGAAGCAATCGTTTATTCCATGGCATTATATTTTCCGAGTCAGCCGCAACAATTAATAGTTTGCGGCGGCGGCGCCAAAAATCCAACTTTAATGCGTTTTTTGAGAGCTAAATTACCGCAAACGGAAGTCATAACGGCAGGGCAACTGGGGTGGAGAGCAGATACGATGGAAGCTCAGGCAATGGCATTTTTGGCGGCAAGAAGACTATATTGTTTGCCGATAAGTTTCCCTTCAACCACGGGAGTTTCAGAGCCATTGGTCGGAGGAGAAATATGGTATCCGAAAGATAAATAAAAAATTTTTTCGAAAAAAGTTGACAAGACAGAAAAACGTGCTATATAGAGCACGATTTTACATTTTTATGGCAATTTTTCTGTTTTTTTTCCATATATATATTGTTTGAGGGATTGGAATAGTGGTTTGGTATGTTCAAAATTCTCTTTTCCATAGCTAAGGTTATGTATATGCTCAATGATACTTTTTTGTGAAAAAAGGTAAAATTGGAACGGCATATATTTAAGAACAATCAAAAGCATTCCTCCCTCTTTTTTTTGAAAAAATAAAAAAATCTATAGTCATCGCGAGATGATGTGTTGTTTCAACAATATGGCATAAAAGCCATACTTATAGATTATAGAAAGAATACTTTGTTTTGCAAAGAGGAACACTCGTGAGAGCCTTCCTCTTT
>CALXZL010000011.1 GCA_944393215.1 uncultured Alphaproteobacteria bacterium | reverse complement strand
TTTTTTCTTGCTGAAAAGAATCCGAGAACTCATCCGGAAAAATTGACTTTGAAAAAATATGACAAGAAGTCAAGAAAGCATGAAGAGTTCGTAGAAAAGAAATTGAAGTAATTTCTTTAAGGCTTTTTAAGTATAGAAAAATACCGGCGCAAGGCGTCGGTATTTTTTTTGCAATTATTATAGATTTTCCAAGTCAATGGAAATTTTTTGATGAAATGTTCGAGCGATTTGGTTGAGATAGCCGATATTGAGTTCGGCAAGACCAAGTTCCAGTTTTTCAATATAGATTGACGGCACGTCGGACTGAGCGGAAAGCTCCGCAACGCGCATATGGTTGGCGCGCCGAAGGGCAATGATTTGCTCGGCAAGGTTAAGTCTGGTTTGTCTCAAATTTTGTTTGGCTTGTTTTTTATCTAACATATTTCAACTCCTTTTCAGTTTTTTTTGTTCGAGCCGTGTTTTTTCCGCCAAGAACGAAGAGAGCATCGCGGTCAAGAGGCACCGCAAGATAGGCAGTCTAACTAATGCGGTCAAACTGGCTCCAGTTTGAAAAATACCGCCGAATGTTAAAAAACATCGGCGGTGGAGCTGAAAAACTGTAGTAACGCAGTCACCCTTATTCGACCTATAAAAGGCTTATATCAGGCACTCCACCATAGGTGGATTTGTTACCAAGATGTTTTTCAGACACCACAGGCTATCTCTAACCTGCGAGAAGGATTGTAATGAGATAAAAACAAAAAAGCAAATATTTTTTGAGAGCGAGGCACATTCGCTCCGCCCAGAACAGAGAGCGCATCGCAGTCCACAAGGCACTGTCTGCACGGCAATCAAACCGATGCGATCGAACGCGCTGCGTTCGGCCGGCGGCAGCCAAAAAAAAGACCTCATTGAGATCATCCCGAACTTGTTTCGGAATCTCATATGTAATATATTGATATTACTTATATTATCGACTATCGATAGGCGATAATAAGAAATAAAAAAAAGACTCTGAAACAAGTTCAGGGTGACAGTGCGGATGGTGTGTTCGGGATGACAATGACGAATGAGCGAGGCACGAAAGCTCCGCTTTTTTGCCGGAACGAGGCACCAAAGCTCCGCCATGAACGAAGAGCGCATCGCAGTCCACAAGGTATGGACAGCAAGGCAGTCAAACTTTTGCCGTCAAACACGCCGTGTTTGAAGCTGGCTCAGCTTGTCGAACACGCTGTGTTCGAGCTTGGAGTATTCTTTTTTAAGGGTTTCGATATTAACATCAGTATATCGCTGAGTTGTCGAGAGGGAAGCATGGCCAAGCAGCTCTTGAATAGAGCGCAGGTCGGTTCCTTCCGCCAAGAGGTGGGTTGCAAAAGAATGTCGCAGCGCATGAGGAGTTAAGTTGTTGGAAAGTCCGAGCCCCGCGCGAATTTTTTGCAACTGCCGTTGAACAATCCGCGGAGAGAGGCGCTCACCCCTGGCGCCCAAAAAAAGCGGTTCACCGTTTTTCAAATGATAGGGGCATTCATTGATATAAGCATTAATGGCATCTTTGATTTGAGGTAGCACGGGCACGATTCTTTCTTTATTACCTTTACCCCGGATGCGTACGAAATCATTGCTGTCAATATCACCGACGTTGAGGTTAAGAGCTTCCGAGATACGCAAACCGCACCCGTAAAGAAGGGTGAAAATGGCGGCATCGCGAAGCCCTTGCCAAGCGTTGGTGGCAAAATTTTTGCTTTCTTCCAACACATCAAAAGTCTGGTTCACATCGAGAGCTTTGGGCAAGACCTTATTGCGCCGTGGCGAGGAGATGACCGAAATCGCGGTATTTTTGATAATTTTGCGTGCATTCAAGAATTTGAAAAAATTGCGAAGCGTAGAGATATGTCGGGCGAGGGAAGATTTTTCCAACCCGTGAGCGGCTTTAGCAGAAATATAATTGCGAAAAGCACGCACATCCATTTTTTCAAGTTGTTTGAGGGTGAGTGGCTTATCAAAAGAGGTGGTAAAATCAGCCAAATCACGAGCATATCCGTCGAGTGTGTGAGGCGAATATTTGCGTTCATCGGTGAGCCAATCAAGCCAATCTTGAATAATTGGTTCCAAATCGGCATCAACATTATATCTAATTTCCTGTTTCATAAGATGAATTATACAAGCAATAGATTAAGAAAAAGTTTTTCTGTGCGTAAAATATAAACAGATTTGTATAAGTCAAAGCAGATTGATAATATTAAGAGTAAAAGAATTAAGGAAAAAGATTTTGTCTGAGATTGTCGGCGTATTGTTACCACTGCCTTTTAATGACGTTTTTGACTATAAGGTTGAAAGCGATAATGTGGTTTTAGGCTCAATCGTAAGAGTACCGTGGGGCAGGGAACAACAAGTCGGCGTGGTTTGGAAAATTGGCAAATCGGCAGATATTCCGGAGAGCAAAATCAAACCGATTATTGAGGTTTTAAGACTTCCGCCTTTATCTGATGCTTTAAGAAAATTTGTGAGCTTTGTTGCCACTTATAACATGGCATTTTTAGGCTTATGCTTAAAAATGGTTTTGAGTTCCAAAGGTGCGTTTGAAGATCCGAAAATGAACGTGCTCTATACGTTGTCGGGCAAAACTTTGGCAGAAGCAAAGCTCAAAAATTCTGATGCGCGTTGGCGGGTGATAGATTTATTGAAACATTATCCATATTCCAGAGCCGAGATTGCCAAAGGCGCAGGCGTTGGGCAAAGCGTGATAAAAACCATGATAGACGCCGGTGTGTTAAAACCAATTGAGGTGGAAAAGAAAAAAGAATTTGCCGAACCTCAAGGTGAGTTTCGTAAAGTAGATTTAACGGAGGAGCAAAAAGCTGCGGCAGAACAGTTAGTTGCCAAGGTTGGTGAAGGTTTTTCGGTAACATTATTAGACGGCGTAACCGGTTCAGGAAAGACGGAAGTATATTTTGAAGCTGTGGCAGAGGCTTTGAGCAAAGGTAAGCAAGTTTTGGTAACAGTACCCGAAATTGCTTTGACCAGCCAATGGTTAGGAAGATTCGAGCGAAGATTCGGCGTCAAACCGGCTTGCTGGCATTCGGGTTTGGGTAATAAGGAAAGAACCGATAACTGGGTGGCAATCGCCGAAGGCAGAGCTAAAGTGATTGTCGGGGCGCGCTCGGCATTGTTTTTGCCTTATAAAAATTTAGGTCTGATTGTGGTGGACGAAAGCCATGACCATTCTTACAAACAAGAAGACGGCGTCAATTATCAAGGACGCGATATGGCAGTTGTCAGAGCCAAAATGGAAGCCTTCCCGCTTATTTTGGCAACGGCAACACCGGATTTGGAAACCTTGAATAATGTTGATGAAGGCAAATATGAGGTTGTAAAATTAACCAGCCGTTATGCCGCTGCCGAATTGCCGAAAATTGAAATTATAGATTTAAAAAAAGACAAACCGCAAAAAGGCGCGTGGGGAACATCTTGGTTGGCGCCGAGCTTGGTGGAAGCCTTGAAAAGCAATTTGGAAAAGGGCGAACAGTCGATGCTGTTTTTGAACAGAAGAGGCTATGCCCCGCTGATTATCTGTCGCGATTGCGGGCATCGGATTCAGTGTCCGCATTGCACGGCTTGGTTGACCGAACATAAAAATACCAAAAATTTGGTTTGCCACCATTGCGGATATGCGATTCCTATTCCCGAAACATGTCCGGAGTGCGGTTCGGAAAGCGGATTAACGGCTTGCGGTCCGGGTGTGGAACGTGTTGCGGAAGAGGTTAAAGCTCGTTTTCCTGATGCCAGGATTCGCGTGATTTCAAGTGATATCACATCAACTTTGGCAGATGTTTCCGAAGTGATTCAAGAAATGGAAAAAGGCGAGGTTGATATTTTAATCGGAACGCAAATCTTAGCCAAAGGACACCACTTTCCTTGTCTGACTTTGGTCGGAATTGTTGATGCCGATTTGGGTTTAATGGGCAGCGATTTGAGGGCAACGGAGCAAACATATCAATTATTGTCACAAGTATCGGGACGAGCCGGCAGAGGAGAGAAAAAAGGCGTTGTTTATTTGCAAACTTTGTATCCTGAAAATGCGGTTTTGAAAGCCCTGTTGAGCGGAAACAGAGAAGAATTTTTGAAGTTGGAAAAGCAAACGCGAAAGATGCTGAAATTACCGCCGTACGGACGCTTGGCAGCATTAATCGTAAGCGGAGAAAATCAAGAACAAACTGAGCGTACGGCAAACCAGTTGGGAAGCATTGCGCCGCAGACGGATTCGATTTCGGTTTTAGGGCCGGCACAAGCACCAATATACAAATTAAGAGGAAAATATCGTTATAGATTGTTATTGAAAACAACAAAAATAATCAAAATACAAGAAGTGTTAAAACAGTGGTTGAGCAGGGTAAATATCCCGTCATCCGTAAGAGTTGAGGTCGATATTGATCCGTATAATTTTATGTAAAAATACATACCGGATACGAAATGTTTTTAAAGTGGAGAATAAATATTTTAATAAATTAGAAACTATTAACTAATAATATGTGAGCCATTGGATGAATATTTGAGTAGAGATAAAAAGATTGAAAAAAGATTCTAAAAGTAAAATAGCCTCCGTTTATGCCGAATCCCTGTATGAAGCTGCTGAAGAATTAAAGGCAGAGGCGAAAGTTCATGCTGATGTTTTGACATTGATGAAGGTAATCAAACAAGAAAAAGATTTTGCAAAATATTTTGCTAATCCTTTGTGGGGAATAGCTTCCAAAAAAGCAGCGTTAAAGGAAATTGCTTCCAAATTAAAACTTTCCAAAGAGAGTTTGAATTGTTTGGATGTGATAGCCGATAATAACCGCTTTGCGGAAACGGAACTTATTCTGGAAGCCTTTATACACCTGTATTATAAAAAACAAGGGATAACGGAAATCAAAGTGGATTCGGCTTTAAAATTAACCGAAACACAGAATAAAAAAGTTTTGCAAATGCTCGAACAGAAATTCGGTAAAAAAATTGTGGTTAACTATAATGTAGATCCTGAACTTTTGGGAGGATTAAGAGTACAATATGGTTCAACCATGATAGATGATTCTGTTTTAGGAAAATTAAATCGTTTAGAAATAATGATGAAAGGTGGACAATAATGTCTGTACACGCAAGCGAAATATCTTCCATAATAAAGGAAAAAATCGCCGGAGCCAAAGTGGACGTTGATGTCTCTGAAGTCGGTAAAGTATTATCGGTCGGAGACGGAATTGCCCGTGTTTACGGTTTGGATAAAGTCCAAGCCGGAGAGTTGGTTGAGTTTGACGGCGGCATTAAAGGTATGGCGTTAAATCTGGAAGAAGATAATGTCGGTGTAGTTATCTTCGGCTCGGACCAAAGCATTAAAGAAGGTGATACCGTCAGACGTACTGACAAAATTGTCAGTGTTCCGGTGGGAAAAGGTCTTCTCGGCAGAGTGGTAGATGCTTTGGGAGAACCGATAGACGGTAAAGGCGCAGTAAAATGTGAAGACAGCCGCTTATCAGAACTAAAAGCTCCGGGCATTATTGCCAGACGAAGCGTCTATGAGCCGATGCAAACCGGCTTGAAGGTTGTGGATTCTCTGGTTCCGATCGGAAGAGGTCAGCGCGAATTGATCATCGGAGACCGCCAAACCGGAAAGACAGCCATTATTGTTGATACAATATTGAATCAAAAACGTATTAATGAAAAAGCTAAAAGTGAAAAAGAAAAATTATATTGCATATATGTTGCCGTCGGACAAAAACGTTCAACCGTAGCACAAGTTGTTAAAACTTTGCGTGATTATGGCGCAATGGACTATACGATTGTTGTTGCCGCCACGGCATCAGATCCGGCACCGATGCAATTTATGGCGCCGTATTCCGGATGCGCAATGGGTGAATTTTTCAGAGACAATGGCATGAACGCCGTTATCTTTTATGATGACTTAACCAAACAAGCCACGGCATATAGACAAATGTCCTTGTTGCTCCGTCGTCCGCCTGGGCGTGAAGCTTTCCCCGGAGACGTGTTCTATCTGCACTCTCGTTTGCTTGAAAGAGCCGCTAAGATGAATGATGAACTTGGTGGTGGTTCTTTGACAGCTCTTCCTGTTATTGAAACCCAAGCAGGTGATGTGTCGGCATATATTCCGACCAACGTCATTTCCATTACTGACGGACAAATCTTTTTGGAAACAGGTTTGTTCTACCAAGGTGTTCGTCCGGCGGTCAATGTCGGTATTTCGGTAAGCCGTGTCGGTTCTGCCGCACAAATTAAGGCAATGAAGCAAGTTGCCGGAAAAATCAAATTGGAATTAGCGCAATATCGAGAAATGGCATCATTTGCTCAATTTGCATCCGATTTGGATGTGGCAACCAAAAACTTGCTTGCACGCGGTGCTCGTTTGACCGAGTTGTTAAAACAGCCGCAATATCGTCCGATGCCGGTGGAAGAACAAGTTGTTGCAATCTTTGCCGGAGTTAGAGGATATTTGGATAAATTAGACCTCAAAGAAATAAGCGAATTTGAACAATCTGCAATAAAGGCTTTGAAGGTTAATTATCCGGAATACCTGGAAGAAATTGCCGAAAAGAAGGTTATATCAGAAGAATTGGATAAGAAATTAACCGAGTTTTATGAAAACTTTCTTTCCGAATTTAAGAAGACAGAAGAAGCAGCTTAAGGATAAAAAATGGCAGGATTAAAAGAGTTAAGAACTCGCATCAGCACCGTCAAGTCGACGAGTAAAATCACCTCGGCGATGAAGATGGTTGCTGCTGCCCGCCTGCGTCGGTCTCAAGGTTTAATCGGCAAGTCGGAGTTTTATAATCACAATCTTTTGGCATGTGCCAATAGGGTGATTTATGAATTAAAACAGCAAGCAGAAAAAAGCGACGCTTCGATAATATGGCCAAAAATGATGAGGGAAAATCCGCAAGCTGAAAAATATCTTTTGCTTGTTTTTACGTCGGACCGAGGATTGTGCGGAAGCTATAACGCCGGAGTTGCCAAAGAAGCAGCCCGACGCATAGAAGAGTTAAAATCACAGGGAAAAGAGGTTTCTGTTTATTGCGTCGGCAAAAAAGGCAGAGATATATTGAAAAGCCGCTATGGTGATTTGATTGTCAAAACCAAAGAAGGTGTTGCGTCAAAAGGAGCAAAATATTATGAAGCCTCAGATATAGGCTATGATATTTTAGAAGCCTATAATCAAGAAAAATTTGATATTTGTGAAGTTGTTGTCAGTCGCTTTAAGTCTGCAATCAGCCGCGAAATAGTTAATGAACAACTTTTGCCGCTACACATAGAAGAATTTGAATATAATAGATTGCATCTTCCGACCAATGTTGTTCGCGGTGCTTTTTATGAATATGAGCCCGATAAGATGAGTTTGCTGGAAGGAATGTTGCCATTGATATTTCGCGGAGAAATATTCAGAGCGGTTATACACTCGCAGGCATCAGAGCACGGAGCTCGTATGACATCAATGGATAATGCAACGAGAAATGCAACCGATATGATAAACAAGCTGACAATCAAATATAACAGAATACGTCAAACGGCAATTACAACCGAATTGACAGAGATAATATCCGGTGCAGAGGCACTGTAAAAGAATAGGAGAGATACATGACAGAGAAGAAAAAAACTTCTGACACAAAAGCAAAAGCTCCCGTAAAAAAGACAGCTGCGGCAAAAAAAAGCTCAGTCAAGAGCAAAACTGTCGTCAAGTCTGAAATCCAAAAGACGGAAGCCGTATCAACCGGACATATCGCGCAAGTAATGGGAGCCGTTGTTGACGTAAAATTTGCCAATGTAAAGGAATTGCCG
Organism: uncultured Alphaproteobacteria bacterium; assembly: GCA_944393215.1. Lineage (GTDB taxonomy): Bacteria > Pseudomonadota > Alphaproteobacteria > RF32 > CAG-239 > CAJLXD01. Next base: position 30,017 of record CALXZL010000011.1, on the reverse strand, counting down.
GCAATTTTGACGGCATTGGAGTGTGACAATCATGGCAACAAATTGGTTTTGGAAGTTGCCCAACACTTAGGTGAAGAGGTTGTCCGTTGCATAGCCATGGATACAACAGATGGTCTGGTACGTGGCATGGAGGTTATCAATACGGGACATCCGATCGAAGTTCCGGTAGGACCGGGATTGTTGGGCAGAATTGTAAATGTGATTGGTGAACCGGTTGACGGCAGAGGCGATATCAAAGCCAAAACATATTTTCCAATTCACAGAGAAGCTCCGTCCTTTACCGAACAATCAACTGATACAGAAGTTTTGACCACAGGTATTAAAGTTATTGATTTGCTGGAGCCATATGCCAAAGGCGGTAAGATTGGTTTATTCGGTGGTGCCGGTGTGGGCAAAACCGTTTTGATTATGGAGTTGATTAACAACATTGCCAAAGGACACGGTGGTTATTCCGTATTTGCCGGTGTGGGTGAAAGAACTCGTGAAGGTAATGACCTTTATCATGAGATGATTGATTCCGGCGTTATTGATTTGGAAGGTGATAAGTCTAAAACCGTGCTGGTTTACGGTCAAATGAATGAACCGCCCGGAGCTCGTGCTCGTGTAGCTTTGTCCGGATTGACACAAGCAGAATATTTCCGTGATGTTGAACATCAGGATGTGTTGTTCTTCGTTGATAACATTTTCCGTTTCACACAAGCCGGATCTGAGGTTTCTGCTTTGCTCGGACGTATTCCGTCAGCGGTGGGTTATCAACCAACTTTGGGTACGGATATGGGTGCCATGCAAGAGCGCATTACCTCAACCAAAAACGGTTCCATTACATCCGTACAAGCTGTGTATGTTCCTGCCGATGACTTGACCGATCCGGCCCCGGCAACAACCTTTGCTCACTTGGATGCAACGACGGTTTTGTCTCGTTCCATTGCGGAGTTAGGTATTTTCCCTGCCGTTGATCCGCTCGATTCAACCTCGCGTATTTTGGATCCGCAAATTGTTGGAGAAGAACACTATCAGGTAGCTCGTCAGGTTCAGGAGATTTTGCAACGATATAAATCTTTACAAGATATTATTGCAATTTTGGGTATGGATGAGTTGTCTGAAGAAGATAAGTTGACAGTGGCACGAGCCAGAAAGATTCAACGTTTCTTGTCACAGCCGTTCCACGTTGCCGAAGTCTTTACCGGAACACCCGGTGTGTTTGTAAAATTGGAAGATACCATTAAAGGCTTTAAGGAAATTATTGAAGGTAAATATGACCATATTCCGGAACAAGCTTTCTATATGGTAGGAACCATTGAAGATGTTTTGGCAAAAGCCAAAAAGATGGAAGAGGCAGCTTAAGGTAGAAAAACATGAAGGAAATACTTTTTCGAATTTCACGCCCATATAAAGTTTTCAATACCAAAAAAGTTGCGGCACTGCAGTTGCCGGCACAAGAGGGGAATATTACGATTCTTCCGGATCGTGCTCCGACATTATTGCTTCTGCGCAACGGAATAGTCAGGATATTGGATAATCAGTTAAAGGTTACGGAAAGCTATTTTGTAAAAGGCGGAATAGCAGACGTAGCCAGAAACAGGTGTGCCGTATCTTGTGAAAAAGTTTTTGATGTTGAAGGTATATCTCTGGAGCGAGCAAAAGAGAAAAGAGATTCTGCCTTGCATGAAGAAGATAAAGAATTTTATAACTATGTGATTAGTGTTTTGGAAAAAAGACAATAGTTAAAGAGAAGCAAGTTATAAAGTAAGAGAGAGTCCGTTAATAGCGGGCTCTCCTTAATTTTAAAGCATGAAATTTTTTTATGGCAAGATAAAAAAAATTATGATAAAAATAATAGATACAGAACATTAGCTCTTAACGGGAGACAGAGCCATGCCGTATCAAAATTTTTTTACCAACCGTCAAATAAATATACCCTATGTTGTTAAAATCGGTTATGGAAAAATCGGTCGAATAGGAAAGTATTTGATTGATAAAGGCATGTCCAATGTGGCATTGTTTTGGAGTGACGGTCTGGAAGAATTGATCGGCGGAAAACTGTATAAAGGCTTTGAACAACACGATATTGAAGTTGTTTGTAATAAGATAGTTCAATATATAAATATTGAGGAAGTAGATAAGGTTGCTTTTAATTTACCGCGAAATACGGATGCCATAATCGGTGTTGGCGGCGGAAAAGTAATAGATTTTGCCAAATATTGCGCCCACTTATTAAAAAAGCCGTTTATATCGGTTCCGACCTCAATTTCCAATGATGGTTTTTGTAGTCCGAACACGTCCTTATTGGTAGATGGCAGAAGAACAAGCGTTAAATCGAGTATTCCGTTTGGGATTATAATAGATTTGGACATCATTTCCAAAACGCCGAAAATGTTTTTATACTCGGGAATAGGAGATATGATTTCCAAAGTGACGGCATTGTGGGATTGGAAGGTTGCCTTCAGAAAGGGCTATGAAAGATATAATGATTTTGCCGCCATGTTAGGCTATCATTCCTTAGACATCTTAATATCCATGCCTCAGTATGATTTGGAAAGTTCGGAATTTTTAAGAAATTTAAGCACATCTTTAATGATGAGCGGCATCGCCATGGAAATAGCAGGGACTTCACGACCGGCGAGCGGAGCGGAACATTTGATATCGCAAGCATTGGATAATATCTGCAAGCGACCGCATTTGCATGGAATACAAGTCGGCGTATCAACTTATCTCTGTGCGTTATTACAAAATAATCCGGCAATAGAGAAGATGAAACATTTTTTACTGGCAAGCGGATTTTTTAAATATGTATCGGAAGATCCGTTATCAAAAGAACAATATGTGCAAGCGTTAAGAGAAGCACCTTCCATGAAAAAGGATTATTACACAGTATTAAGCGAGAAGGAAAGTTTTTTGAAAGCGGTTCATTTGGTAGAAACGGAAGCTATTTTAAAAAAAGTAATAAAATAAAGATTTTTTTGTATGATATCACTTGTTAAAGGTCAGGGAATATGGTAAAATAAAACATAGCAAAATAAAAGCAAAAAGGGAGGATTATTATGGGAGAAAAACGAACTGTAGGAAGTGTTTTTGTAGAGAAGTTGTCTGCGGCGAATTTAACTAAAGACCAGCTTTTTGAAGATTTATGTCAGATTGCAGGAAAAGACTGTCGGTTATCAGAATTAGGACTCCCGTCTAATCCCGCGGTTGCTTTTTTAGAGAGTAGCAAAGCCAAATATAGAATTAAATTATATGATCAAAAAGCAAAGCTAGCATTACCGAAATTGGAAAAGATGAAAAATGTGAAGCAAAAGAAGACCATATTGGAAATGTTAAACATTATGGCACCGAAGGAAAAAGATTATGCGGTTATTGCGATGGATACATATTTGAAAATGAATAAAAATCATACAATAGAAGGTTTTTATAAAGAATATAATAATTATGTGAAGGAAAATACAGAGGAAAAAATCATGCCGCATATGATGAATAATATGATGGAAAACAGATTGCGCGCATAAGAGATGAGAGAAAAGGAACAAAAAAGAGGCAAGAACTGCCTCTTTTTTTTGTTGACTTTTGTCTATTGTCGTAATAAATTCTGAAACACAATAATATTATTTATTTTTTTATCATTAAAAAATTACAAGCTATGGAAGCAAAAAAATTTTTAGAGAAAAAAGTGGTTAAAGAAATTTTGGGTAGCGTATTCATGGATGAATTGGCGGGATACACTCTCAGCAAAGCCGAAGTAAAATTAGTTTTCAGTACGGCAACCATGGATTATGTTCCCGGCATTGTTATTCCAGCCATTTCGGGAAAAGAGAAAAAATATTTAATTTATTCTCCGTTACAAATGAGTATCAATATCTTTGATGAGTTACCGAATATTCCTGAAGCGGAAGTCGGAAAGTCATATCATCAAGGTGTAATGTGCGCCGCAATAGTTTGTGAACAAGGCGAGAAGGAAATAGTTCTTTATAAAGACAAAGTTGAAGGACGCCCTTGCCGAGACAAAGCTCAAGCGGAAGCATTGATAAAAGCCTATGTTGCCATGTCCGACAAAGCAATGCAGCATGACTATTTCAAAATTTCGGGGCAAGATATTTTTTCTGCGGAAATATCGGGAATAAAATATTGGTTAAAACAGCACCGAGGAAATAAAGGTTTCTTGGTAGATACCACAAACTCAGTTGTATCATATTGCAATCTGATTTGTGACAGATTGTAAGAATTCCATAATAGAAAAGGTGATAAAGAGGGCTGACGTGAGTCACCCCTCTTTTTTTATTGGTTATAAGTTTTAACCGCTTCATCGCGTTCAAAGAGATAGAGCAGGTTTTTAAGGGCTTTACCGCGCGGTGTTACAAAATCGGGATCTTGAGATATGAAAAGTTTGGCATCTTGCGAGGCAGTGAGGAGGAGACCTTTATGAACGGAAAGGTCAGCCAGTTTGAAGGTGTTAAAGCCGCTTTGCTTGGTGCCGAGGAGTTCTCCGCCGCCGCGCAGATCAAGGTCTTCTTCGGCAATGCGAAAACCGTCTTCGGTCTCTTTCATAATGTTGAGACGAGCGCGTGAGGTTTCCGAAAGCGGATGTGAATAGAGAAGTATGCAGGTTGAGGCGTGAAAGCCGCGTTTGATGCGTCCGCGCAGTTGGTGTAGTTGCGCCAAACCAAAACGCTCGGCATGTTCAATAATCATGAGTGTTGCTTCAGGAACATTAACGCCGACTTCAATCACGGTGGTGGCAACAAGGAGAGAAATTTCACCTTTTTTGAATTTTTCCATCACGGCATCTTTTTCGGCTTCCTTCATTTTGCCGTGCACGAGCCCCACTTTGTTGCCGAAATATTTTTTGAGTGATTCGTAACGTTCTTCGGCGGCGGCAAGGTCAATTTTCTCCGATTCTTCGACCAGAGGACAAACCCAATAAGCCCGAGCCCCTTGTTGCAGTTTGCGGGAGAGGGCGGAAACAACATCATGAAGTTTATCAATCGGCATTACCAGAGTGGAAACCGGTTGACGTCCTTCGGGAACTTGGTCGATTTTAGAATATTCCATATCACCGTAAGCGGTAAGAAGAAGTGTTCGCGGAATAGGGGTTGCGGTCATAACCAAAATATCGGCTTTGTTACCTTTACTGGAAAAATTGAGACGTTGGTGGACGCCGAAACGGTGTTGTTCATCAATCACCGCATAGGCAAGGTCTTTAAAAATGACATTTTCTTGAAAGAGAGCGTGCGTCCCGATAAGAATATCGATTTTGCCTTCTTCGAGTTGAGCAAGAATTTCTTTACGTTGTTTGGGCTTGGTTTTTCCGGTCAGAAGTGCACAGGTAATACCGAGCTCTTCACAAAGAGGAGAGATTGTTTCTTGGTGCTGCTTGGCTAAAATTTCGGTCGGCGCCATAATAGCAGCTTGAGCGCCGCACTCTATGGCATTGAGCATGGAGAAAAAAGCCACAATGGTTTTTCCGCAGCCGACATCACCTTGCAAAAGCCGAAGCATCCGGAAGGGAGAGGATTGGTCGGCAAAAATTTCTTTAAGCACTTTTTCTTGCGCTTGCGTGAGTTTGAAAGGCAAAATTTCGAGGAGCTTTTTCCGTAAAAGACCGTTACCTTTGAGTGAGCGTCCGGCTTGTTTTTTGATTTTTTGTCGTGCAATCGCAAGCGTGAGCTGATTGGCAAGTAGCTCATCATAGGCAAGGCGCTGACGCTCGGGCGAATTAATGTCTAAATCCGCCAAATATTGCGGATGATGTAAATTAAGAAGAGATTGGTTAAAGGAAAGCCAATTTTTTTCTTTGAGGAGTTTTTCATCAATCCACTCGGGAAGTTGAGGTACGCGCGCAAGAGCTTGCAAAATCCACTTGCGGAGCATTTTATTGCTGATTCCGGCAGTGAGCGGATAAACGGGTTCAATTGTGCGGATAGAATCAATTTGTGCGGCAGGGACAATGTAGTCGGGATGACTCATCTGCAAAGAATTGTTAAATTTCTCGAGCTTGCCGCTGATAGCCACCCATTGTCCGAGCGGCAGATTTTTTTGAATTGTTGATGGATAAGCTTTAAAAAAGCTGATGATGATTTGTTCGGTTTCGTCGGCGGCAATCACCTTGTAAGGCTGCGATTTTTTTTGCGGAGCCAAATGCTCAAGCACTTTGACCATAAGGGTTGCCACACGTCCCGGAACGGCATCGGCAAGCTTAGGAGAATAGCGACGATCAATCAGATTAACAGGCAGATGAAAGATAAGGTCTTTAATGAGGCGGCAATCCAAATTTTGCAAGAGTTTGGCACTTTTATCGCCCAATCCGTTAATGGAAGCAAGCGAGGCAAATAAAGGATATAAAATCTCGGGACGCATGATATTTTTTTTTCAAAAAAAAATGGTTGTACTTATGCGCATATTGTATATAGTTTATTCGGTTAAGTAAACAATAGAATAAAAAATGTTGGATAATATTGAAAAGTTAAAAGGCAAAACCATAGCTTCCGTTCCGGACGGATACGATGCCGTACTGGCAGAAAAACTAAGCCAAAAGAAAAAACAAGATATTTTATATATTTTGAGTGACGGTATTTCTATGGAAAAAGCCGCAGATATGCTGCGCTGGCTCAATCCCGATTTGGAGGTTTTATTGCTGCCTTCATGGGATACGGTGCCTTATGACAGAGTTTCCCCCAACATCAATATTGTTGCCCAAAGAATAGAAACACTGACGGCAATCGTAAGTAATCCGCAGCCCAAGAAGTCTCGTGTGATATTGGCAAGTGTCGGTTCGGTTTTGCAAAAACTTCCGCCGCAGAAAATTTTTCTTAATGCAATACGTCAAGTTAAGGTTGGTAACAAGTTGAGTTTTAATGAATTTGTCCATTATGCTGCTGTCAACGGTTACAATCGGGTAGAACAAGTATTGGATCCGGGAGAATATGCCGTCAGAGGAGATATTATAGATATTTTTCCGGTAGGAACGGATGAACCGCTGCGTATTGATATGTTTGATGACGAGGTTGAACGTATTCGTACATTTGATGCCATGACACAGCGAACAACGGGCGAGTTGACTCATTATACCTTTCAAGTGATGGGTGAAGTTACGTTAGATGAAAATACCATTAAAACATTTCGTAATAAATATCGTGAAACTTTCGGCGCCGTCTTTAATGATGATGAAATATATGCCGATATCAGTAACGGCAGAAAACATTTGGGTATGGAAAACTGGCTGCCTTTTTTCTATGAAGAGGCATTGCCGGATATTTTCATGTATCTCCCGCAAGCAGAAGTGATTGTCGGTCGCAATGTTTTGGAAGCGGTTAAGTCCAAGTGTGAAAGTATTGCCGACTATTATCAAGCCAGATTGGAAGCGCTCAATGTCAAGTCTGTTAACGAGGTAGATACTTATCGCCCGATTCCGCCCGAGTTATTGTATCTGACCGAAAAAGAAATCACCGATATTTTTAAGAAAAGAGAAGCCGTTTATTTTACATCCATGACTTTGGCAGAGAATGAAAATATAATCAATGCCGGCGTATTACCGGGACGCAGTTTTGCCCAAGCCAAAAACGTCAACCTGCAGGAAGTATATAAAGAACTTGATGAATATCTTAAAGAAAATAATAAACTTCGTCGCGTAATATGCTGTTATTCTGAAGGATCAAGAGACAGGCTGTTTACCTTAATGCACGAACACGGCATTGAAAATTTATATTTTGCCGATAGTTGGAAAGACGCCAATCATCCGGAAAATAAGCGCACCGCTATGGTGGTTTTGAACCTGCCGCATGGTTTCAGAGGCGATGGTTTATGCTTTGTTTCCGAGCAAGATATTTTGGGCGAACGCCAACACCGTGCCGTAAAGAAAAAAGCATCAAGCAAAGATTTTATTGCCGATGTCGGCTCTTTGAGTGTCGGCGAATTGGTGGTACATATCGAGCATGGTATCGGTAAATTTATGGGGCTTGAGAACATCACTGCCGGTGGTGCTCCTCATGATTGTCTGAAAATATTATACGCTAATGATGCCAAACTTTTTGTCCCGGTCGAAAACATTGATGTTTTGTCGCGCTATGGCTTGGATGATGATAATATCCAGCTCGATACTTTGGGCGGCTTGGCATGGCAGGCAAAGAAGGCAAAAGTCAAACAGCGCATTAAAGATATTGCCGAAAAACTGATAAAAATTGCCGCTGAAAGACATTTGAAAAAAGCCGACAGCTTTATTGCCCCGCAGGGGATGTATGATGAATTTTGCTCACGCTTTCCTTATGCCGAAACCGATGATCAGTTGAACGCGATTACAGATGTTTTGCAAGATTTGGCAGATACCATACCGATGGATAGATTGGTTTGCGGTGATGTCGGTTTTGGCAAAACCGAAGTGGCATTAAGAGCAGCCTTTGCCGTTGCCGCCAGCGGTGCGCAAGTGGCATTGATTGTACCGACAACATTGTTGGCACGCCAGCATTATATGAACTTTAAGCAACGCATGCAAGGTTTTCCGATAAGAGTGAGAATGCTCTCTCGTTTGGTCACCCCGAAGGAAGCTGCCGAAACAAAGAAGGGGCTGGAAGAAGGCTCGGTTGAGATTGTAATTGGTACCCATGCTTTGCTCGCCAAAGATATCAAATTCTGCAATTTGGGTTTGCTGATTATTGATGAGGAGCAACATTTTGGCGTGGCGCATAAAGAGAAGTTAAAGTCCATCAAATCGGATGTCCATGTTTTAACCATGACCGCCACCCCGATTCCGAGAACCTTGCAGCTTTCTTTGACAGGGGTTAAGCAGTTAAGTTTGATTGCCACGCCGCCGGTGGACAGGTTAGCAGCCAGAACTTTTGTTATGCCTTTTGATAAGGTGATGATAAAAGAGGCAATCTATCGTGAAAAATTCCGTCACGGGCAAACCTTCTTTGTCTGCCCGCGCGTGTCGGATATTTTCGGTGTCGAAAAAGAATTACGAGAATTGGTTCCGGATGTCAAAATTTTGGTCGCCCACGGACAAATGCCGGTCAAACAGCTTGAAACCGTGATGACCGATTTTGCCGACGGAAAAGCCGATTTGTTGCTTTCCACCACCATTATTGAATCCGGTATTGATATGCCGAGTGTAAATACGATGATTGTCCATAGGGCGGATATGTTTGGCTTGGCGCAGTTGTATCAGCTCAAAGGGCGTGTCGGTCGTGGCAAGGTGAGAGGCTATTGCTACTTTACCGTCCCCAAACAAAAGGCTTTGAAGCCGATTGCCGAAAGAAGATTGAACATTTTGCAAGCCTTGGATTCTTTGGGCGCCGGTTTCTCATTAGCCAGCCATGATATGGATATCAGAGGTTCGGGCAATATCTTGGGTGAGGAACAATCTGGACATATTAAAGAAGTGGGTATTGCTTTATATCAACATATGTTGGAAGAAGAAATTATGCGGCTTAAAGCAGAAGGCAGCAACGGCGAGAAGGAAGCCGGAGCAAACGTCACCGATTGGGCACCGCAAATATCAACCGGTATTCCGATTATGATTCCCGAAACCTATGTCAGAGATTTGGGTGTGCGTTTGGGCTTGTATAAACGCATTGGTGATATTGAAGATAAGACAGGGCTTGATGATATTAGGGAAGAATTGATAGACCGCTTCGGTCCATTGCCTGTAGAAGTGGACAACCTGCTAAAGACTGTGGAGATAAAACAGCTATGCCGCAAAGCCAATATTGAAAAAATAGATGCCGGGGCGAAGGGAATTTTGATTACGTTAAGGAATAATACTTTTGCCAAACCGGAAAAATTGATAGATTTTGTTGCGCATCAATTTGGCGCAATTAAAATCCGTCCGGATCAGAAATTATTCATCGAGAAAAATCTTGACAGCTATGCACAGCGCGTGGAAACTATAAAGAAATATGTATCAAAACTCAAACAATTACTTGAGGACTAAATGACGGAACAAGTCAAATTTTATAATTTACTGGTGCAAATCAACCAAGGAGACGGCGTAAAAGAAGAAAATGCAGCGCTGAAAAACATATGGGAACACAGCGGCAACATAATGCTGGATTTATATTTTTATAAAGATAAACGTTCTCAGGTCATAGACGGAGCCTATATCAAGAACATATTAGATTTAAGTACGGAAAAAGTATATCGTTCCGGAACGGCGTTGTTACGAGATTATATGGAAGAACAGGTACGTCAAAATCAACAAAAGCAAAAAGAACCAAAAAAAGCCGTTGTTAATTTGGAGCTTTTGGAAATTTTGAAGGATGATATAATTATATTGCTGTATATAGCCAAAGGTGTTGATTATTTTTCAGAAATGAAGAAACAAACCATATTGCAATATATAGAGCAACATCATCCTCAACCTCAAAGTTTAAGTAAGAATTATGTTGAGAGTTGTTTGAAGGCATTACATCCGAGAAAAGAAGAATTTTATGAAGCGGTGCACAATTTACAACACAAGACACCTGAAGAAGCGGAAGACTTGGCGCAGGCAGTTGTCAAAGTATGTATCAGCGACGGTTTTTTAACCTATAATGAAAAAATATACTTAGCTGAAATACTGCAAATATTAAGGGAACAAGGCGTAGAACCGGATGTTGGATTATAAAAATGCAAAAAAAAGAAAGGCTCCGTCAACGGAGCCTTAAAATTTATAATTGTTTCGGATCAATAACGGGGAAGGGAGAATATCCACCCACACCCCCGAAGTATTTTTTGAAAAATCCGGGTTCTTGACCATAAGACTGAGTCGTATCAGAATTAACGGTAATATTTTTTCCGTCAGCTTTAGTCAAGCGCTGGATATTCGTTACTTTGCCGTCATTATTAAACTCGATAGTAAGGATATCACGGTTGACTTCTTCCGGTTCCATAAAAGCAATTCGTTTAATTTCGGAAGACATATATATCCACGTATTTTTATCAAAAGAAACCACGGAAGAAGGGGCGCCAAGAGTCTGAACGACCTGTTCTTTAGTATCCCCGAGTTTAAGCTGAGAGATACGTTCGTTAGAAGGCATATTCCCGTTGTGAGTGATGAACAAATCACTTGAACAAGCAGACAAGCAAAGAACAAGAGCCGCATACAAGCTGAGAAATTTGTTTATTGACATATGAACATCCTTGCAGTTATATCATAAAAGTTAGTAGAATTTATAACACAAGGAAAAAATAATGCAAAGTGTTTTTTCATATCCGATAACAGCGGATGAATTAAGCGGTTCAGAGAAAAAATATAAGATAAAAGCCAATAAAGAGGAGCTTCAATATTTGCAAGAAATATTCAAAGTTGAAGAAGTTCGTTCTTTTAATGCGGAGATAAATCTGAAATATAAGAAGAAGGAACATCGGATAGACGTATGGGGGCAGGTTATTGCCGAATTTGAATTAAAAAGTGTGATTAGTTTGGAAAATTTTGAAAAGACATATTCTCCGGAGTTTTCCATATATTTTGATACGCAAGCAACGCCGCAGGATATTAAGGACATAGATTTTGATATTTATGATGAGGAACCGTATTTATTAACGGACGGAAAGTTAGACTTATGTCAAATAGCCATAGAGCAGGTAGCCTTAGTTATGGATGATAATCCGCGACAAGCAGGGGAAGAATTTCATTTTGTTTCGGAGTTTGATGAAGAAACAAATGAGGCATTAAATCCGTTCAATATATTAAAAAAGCTAAAAAAATGAGTATAAGGGGCGGAAAATACAAATAAAAAGGAAAAATATAATAAAAAAGACTTGCCAAAAGCAAAAATATTATATAAAAAGTCAATCAGTTCATAAAGCCGTTTTTAAAAGTTGATAAAAAAACAAAAAAGTTTAATAATGGCTGTGAAAAAGTTTAATAATAAAGATTAATAGAAATAAGAGTATAAGAAAATGGCTACACCAAAGAAGAAAACGACACCATCTCGTCGCAATATGCGCCGTTCACATGATGCATTGAAAGCCAATACATATATGGAATGCCCGAATTGTGGTGAGTTGAAAAGACCGCACAGTGTTTGCCCGTCATGCGGACAATATGATGGTCGTGAAGTTGTTGCTAAAAAAGCAGCTTCAGAAGAATAATTAAATTACAAGACATTTTTTTTATAATCCGCGAGGCAATAAAAGAAATGTCAAACATTTCTATATGGAGCAGGTTTTGTCAGGTAATCTGGTCATATCAATAGACGCGATGGGGGGAGATAATTCCCCCAGAGTCGTGATAGAGGGGCTTGCCATAGCAGCCAAAAAGAATCCCGATGTGAGATTTTTGCTTTTTGGAGATGAAGCTAAGGTCATGCCGATATTAACGCAATTCCCCGCATTACAAAAAGTATGTGAAATACGTCATAGTACGGAAATGGTTCACAACGAAGATAAACCGTCACAGGTGATTCGTAACAAGAACACAAGTATGTACATGGCAATTGACGCCGTCCGCAAAGGAGAGGCGCAAGCGATTGTGTCTGCCGGTAATACGGGTGCTTTAATGGCAATTTCAAAAATTGTGTTACGCACCATAACCAAAATTCACCGTCCGGCGATTGTGAGCATAATGCCGCATCGCACCGGCAAGTATGTGATGTTGGATTTAGGTGCCAATACCGAGTGTGATGCCATTAATTTAGCAGAATTTGCCCTAATGGGAGATATTCTGGCAAGACATGCACTGGATATCAAAAAGCCAAGAGTTGCATTGCTTAATATCGGAGCCGAAGAAATGAAAGGCAAAGAAGAGATCAAGCAAGCAGCCCGCATAATGAAACACTCTCATATGAATGTTGATTTTGTAGGTTACATTGAACCGCATCAAATACCGGACGGAGTTGCCGATGTTATAGTTGCCGACGGCTTTACCGGAAATATAGCATTAAAATCAATCGAAGGCACTGCCAAATTAGTTGTTCGTTTGTTAAAAGACGCTATAAAACACTCGTTTTTGGCAAAAATAGGACTACCGTTTATGTTAGGTGTGATGCTCCGTGTTAAGAAGACCATGGATCCCCGTTTATATAACGGTGCGATGATGGTCGGCTTAAACGGCTTAACCGTAAAAAGTCACGGTGGTACGGATGCTATAGGCTTTTCGGTGGCAGTAGGAAATGCCGCCAATTTGGTTCGTCAAAATTTTGTGGCAACCATAAAAAGTGAAGTAGAAAAAGTGGATTTAGACGAATTATCACAGGAAGTATTTTATGACATGTATTAGATCTGAAATAATTGGGTATGGGCATTATTTGCCTACCAAAGAATTAACCAATGACGATTTGGCTCAAATGGTGGATACCAATGACGAGTGGATAAGCACACGTACCGGAATTAAGAGCCGTCATGTGGCAGAAAAAGATGAATATACGTCTGATTTAGCGGTAAAAGCAGCAGAAATGGCAATCAAAACGGCAGGTATCAACGCCGAAGAAATAGATGCCGTCATTTTGGCAACGGTCACACCGGATAACACCACTCCGGCTACATCAGCCAAAATTGCAGCCAAATTAGGAATGCATATTGGTGCCGCAGCCATGGATATATCTGCAGCATGTTCAGGATTCGTCTATGCATTGACCATGGCAGATAATATGATTCGCTTAGGTCAAATGAAAACGGTTTTGGTCGTAAGTGCCGAGACTTTGTCAAAAATAACTGACTGGACCGACAGAAATACTTGTGTCTTATTCGGCGACGGAGCCGGGGCTGTAATATTGAGAGCAAAAGAGGGCAAAGGCACGTCGGAAGATACCGGAATTTTGGCAACAAAGATTTATGCTGACGGTACCCAATATGAAAACCTGTTATGCACGGGCGGTGTTTCCACCACACAAACGGCTGGTTATATATGGATGAACGGGAAGGAAGTTTTCAAATATGCCATAAACAGCTTGGCACAAGCAGCAGAAGAAGTTATGCAAATGGGTGGTGTAACAGCCGAAGATATTGATTGGTTAGTACCGCACCAAGCCAATATCAGAATCATTACCGGTGTTGGACAGAAATTAGGCTTGCCGGAAGAAAAAGTTGTTGTGACAATAACCAATCAGGCAAATACATCAGCCGCCACGATTCCTTTGGCATTATCGGTAAAAATGTCTGAAGGAAGTATCAAAAAAGGCGATTTGGTTGTCTTAAATGCCATGGGCGCAGGCTTCACCTGGGGCGGAGCACTGGTTCGCATATAAGTTTTGGATAAGTTGATTTTAGGGACTTGCCAGAGGGTAAAAAATAAGTTATTTGTAAGCGACAAGAAAATTAATAAAGGATAATGAAGATGAAAACAATTACACGTGCAGATGTTGCGGAAAGCATTTATGAAGAAATCGGTTTATCTCGTAAAGATTCAACAGATATATTGGATATGATTTTGGATGAAATTGTTAATGAATTAAGCAACGGCAATGATGTAAAATTATCTTCATTCGGAACATTTTCTTTGAGAGATAAAAATGCGCGTACCGGTCGCAATCCCAAGACCGGTGTTGAAGCCGTAATTTCGTCTCGTCGCGTTATTTCATTTAAACCTTCTCAAACCATGAGAAAAATTATCAACGCCTAAAACGGAAGGGATAGCTCATGGCTGTCAACAAGAGCAAAGCTGCTTTTCGTACCATTGCAGAGGTAGCAGAAGAGTTAGGTGTTGCCACCCACGTTCTGCGCTTTTGGGAAACCAAGTTTCCGCAAATTAAGCCTATGAAAAGAAATGGCGGCAGAAGGTATTATCGTCCGGATGATGTTGAAATTGTAAAAACAATAAAAGACTTTTTATATAATAAAAGATACACCATTGAAGGCGTACAGAAGGTATTTAAAGAAAAAGGTCTAAAGAACATTTTAGGAGAAGAAATTCAGAAAGATTTTTTTGAAGAAGTGATTCCGGATGTTAAATTAGATGCAAACAGCAGAGAATTAATTATAGGTTTGATAGATGAGTTAAAGAACATGAAATCAGAATTGGAACAAACCTTAAACAAAGTCAAAAAAGCTTCTTAAAGAAGCTTTTTTTATGTCAGAGAAAAGGAGAAAAGATGACGGATAAAGAATTTTTGCAAGCAGCGATTGATGAGAGTGATTTATCGATTAAAAACGGTAGTTCTCCGTTTGGTGCCGTAATTGTCAAAGACGGAAAGATTATAGCCAAAGCACATAATACGGTGGTGATAGATAATGATCCGACAGCACATGCCGAAGTTAACTGCATAAGAAAAGCTTGTAAGGAATTAGGGACATTTGATTTAAGCGGTTGCGTGCTCTATACCTCATGCGAGCCGTGCCCGATGTGTTTGAACTCGGCTAAGTGGGCGAATATAACAGAAGTTTATTATGCCGCCACCCGAGATGATGCCGATGCCATTGGTTTCAGAGACAGAGTTTTTTATGATGAAGATGTGATAAATTTGCATCATATTGATTTGAAAACCGCTCGTGCCGTAATGGATGATTGGTATCAAGACACCAACAAAAGACCTTATTAAAAAAAGCAAAAGCTCTGATAAAAATCAGAGCTTTTGTGGTAAGGAAAGAGCATCTTTCCAAAATTCCAATTTTTTATCAAATGAGATGGAGGCATTTGCTGGACTGGTTGAGGGAAGGACAAAATATTGATATTTTTCTAAAAGTTCGGGATGAAATTTTTTGAAGATTTGGTAAGATTTTTGCCCGTTGAAAATCAGACGGCAGATATGAGGATGATTTTTCAAAAGGCTTTCAAAATCATTAGGAATCATATTTTTGATATTACTGTCCAGACTGCCGTCGCGTTCACAAAAGTGAAGATTATCCCACAGCGCCAGATTGTGAGAAATTATGCAATTTTCTCTTTCGTCAAAATTCAACAAATCAATACCGTCGTTAAAAAGGATAGAAATAATCTTCCAGAAGTTATTCCGCGGATGAGCATAATATTTTTGTGCCTGAAGAGAAAAATCTCCGGGCATGGTTCCGATAATCAAAATTTGTGCATTATCATCAATGAGCGGAGGAAGAGATTTCAACATTAAGATTAGTCCTTTTGCGTTTTATATTGAGAAAATCCGCCGGCATAACTGAACACGTTATCAAAACCGTTTTGGCGCAAAATACAAGAAGCCAGATAGCTGTTATAACCAATCATGCAGTGTAAGAGAATAGGGCGGTTATGCGGAATTTCATTCAAATGTTGTCTGAGCTGCGGTATGGGCATATTAATGGCATTGGGCAGATGTCCGGCTTTGTGCATGGCAGGAGAGCGCACGTCTATCACGAACATATCTTGAAAATCGGTACCAAAATATGGTTTAAGACGATTTTCTTCCACATTTTGAATCGCCATACCGATAAGGTTAATCGGATCTTTGGCGGAAGAATAGGGCGGCGCATAGCAAAGTTCGGCATCGCGCAAATCTTTATAAGTGCCGTTGAGGCGCATAATGGTTGCAATGATGTCGATTCTCTTATCCACGCCTTCGGTGCCGATAGCTTGCGCACCGAGAATTTTGCCTTCAGCGTTGTAAAGAACTTTCAAAGCCAGAGGGGTTGAGTTAGGGTAATATCCGGCATGAGATTTTCCCCAAATCAACATTTTTTTGTAAGCGATATTTTTCTTTTTGAGTTGTCTTTCGTTGTTGCCGGTAAAAGCGGCAGTAAGATTAAAGACCTTGACCACGCCGGAACCTTGCGAGCCGGTATAAGGATAAGGATTGCCGCAAATATGGTCGGCAATCAGGCGACCTTGACGATTGGCAGGACCGGCAAGCGCAATGGTTGTTTCCGTGCCGTCAACAAAATCCTTGACCGCTATGTTATCGCCACAAGCATAAATATCGACAAAATTGGTCTGCATAAATTCGTTGGTACGAATAGCACCTGTGGCAAGCGTTTCAATACCGGCATCGGCGGCAATTTTAGTTTCCGGACGCACGCCGAGGGCTAGGATGAGCATATCTGATTCAAGCGTTTCGCCGGAGGCAAGATTAAACTGTTTGGGCAAAACAGCATTGATACTGGTATTAAGATAAAGATTGATTCCTTTGTCTTTAAGCTCTTTATGAATCATCCCGACCATATCTTCATCAAGCGGAGCAAGGACTTGCGGTGCAAGTTCAATCAAGTTGACTTTTAATCCGGCTTCGATGAGGTTTTCAGCCATTTCCACACCAATAAAACCACCACCGATAACGCTGGCTGTTTTGGGGTGATTTTCGGTAATATATTTTTTGACCGCGTCGGCATCGGCAAGATGACGAATGGTAAAATACGGCATATTGCCCCAACCGTCAAGCGGCGGAACAAAAGGTTTGCCGCCGGTTGCAATAACCAGTTTATCGAAAGAGATTTCTTCGCCGTTGAGTGTTGTAACCATTTTGGCGGAAGGATTGATTTTGGTAACTTCGCTGTTGAGATGAACTCGGATATTAAAAACTTTTTCAAAATGTTCGGGAGAAGAAACCATGAGGTTGTCACGCTCGGCAATTATGTTTCCGCAATAGTAGGGAAGACCGCAGTTGGCGATAGAAATTTCGTTTGTTTTTTCCAAAATGATAATTTCAGCTTGTTCGTTCAAACGTCTTAAACGTGCGGCACAACTTGCTCCGCCGGCGCCACCGCCGATAATCACAACTTTCATATTTGACCTCCTTTTAGTCTTTAAAAAGTCTCTTTTTTTCCTCGAGAAGTTTGGGGTTGCGTTCAAAAACATTAAGGTCGCCATATTGGGCGGCATCTTCATAATATTTAATCTTAAAATTGATTTTTTCCAAGTGCTTTTCCCATTTGGCTTTTTGTTCTTCCACACGTTTTTTCTGCTCAATAAACATATTAAGACGCTGCGGAATTGTGGCATCGCCTTCCATGCACCAGTCAATATATTGCTTAATTTGTTTTAAGGGCAGACCTGTTCCTTTGAGACATTCAATAATTTTCAGCCATTCAATGTCAGATTCGCTAAAGGCGCGCAGACCGGAAGAAGTTTTTTTCACAAAAGGAAGCAAACCTTCTTTATCATAAAAACGTAAGGTATGCGCGGTCAAACCGACCATTTTGGCAGCTTCGCCGATAGAGTAACTCATTTTTAATCTCCTTCAAGTTATCCTCAAGATAGAAAAAAATAAAATTAATGTCAATAAAATGCTTGACTTAGAGTTAACTCTAAAGATTAAGCTGTTAACAGAAAGATTCGTTAACCTCAATTAAAAAAGGAGAAAACAAAATGAGTTTTGAATTTTATTTACCCACTCGCATTCTGTTTGGCGCCGGAGAATTAAACAATCTGCACAAGCAAAATTTGGGCGGCAAAAAGGCTTTGTTGGTAATTTCCAATGGTAAATCCGCCAAAGCCAACGGCTATTTGGACAGAGTGGAAGAACAGTTGAAAAAAGCCGGTTTGGAATTTGTTTTGTTTAATGAGGTTGAACCTAATCCGTTGAAATCAACCGTGATGAGAGGTGCTGAAGCCGCCAGAAAAAATAATTGTGATGTGATTGTGGCTTTGGGCGGAGGAAGTGTGATGGATGCCTCCAAAGCCATTGCCGCCATGGCGACCAACGACGGCGACTTGTGGGACTATATCCAATTTGGTAAAGGCAAGAAAAAATCTTTGCAAAATAAACCATTGCCTTTGGTAACCGTTACCACAACGGCAGGCACCGGTTCGGAAGCAGATAACGGCGCCGTCATTACCAACCCCGAAACCAATGAAAAGACAGCTTTCTTTTCAGAATATTCCTTCCCGATTGTTTCGATTATTGATCCGGAATTGATGACCACCGTTCCGCCGCACATGACGGCTTATCAAGGTTTTGATGCTTTGTTTCATAGTGTGGAAGGCTACATTTCCAACAAAGCTAATTTGATGACCGATATGTTGGCATTGAGCGTGATTGAAAATGTCGGGCGCAATTTGGCAGAAACCGTTAGAAACGGTAAAAATGTTGAAGCCAGAGAAAAAGTCGCTTACGGCAACACCATGTCCGGTTTTGTTATGACGGTTGGAACTTGTACCAGTGAGCACTCTTTGGAGCACGCTTTGTCGGCATATCATCAAGAACTTCCGCACGGAGCAGGTTTGATTATGATTAGTAAGGCTTATTACACCCACTTTATCAATCAACACGTTTGCGATGATAGATTTGTAAAAATGGCAAAAGCTTTGGGTATGGAAGATGCCAAAGAGCCAATGGATTTTGTTAAAGCCTTGGTAAAATTGCAAGCAGATTGCGGCGTAGCAGATTTGAAAATGTCGGAATATGGCATCAAACCGGAGGAATTCCCGGCAATGGCAGAAAATGCTTTAGATTGCATGGGCTTCTTGTTTGCTTGCGACCGTATAAAATTGAGCAAAGAAGATTGCGTCGCCATTTATCAGGCTTCTTACAAATAAGGAGAAGACAATGAAAAAACTTTTTATGTTGGCAGGCTTAAGTCTGCTGCTAGGGACAACTATAACCAAGGCACAAGAAATGAAAACAAGTGAAGTTGATACAATTTTCAAACAAGGAGAAATCAATCCTTATTCCGAGTTTTTCACCGGACAAACTTATCTCAATATGTTGAGTGTGAAAGATGATGTTTGGAACGCACCGGTGGGAAACGTAACATTTGAACCCGGAGCCAGAACCAACTGGCACAAACACAGCGGCGGACAAATCTTGCTCGTGACCGGAGGCGAGGGCAGATATCAGGAACGCGGCAAAGAAATTCAAATTTTGCATAAAGGCGATGTCGTCCGCATTCCGCCCGAGGTGGAGCATTGGCACGGCGCCGCGCCAAACAGCTGGTTTGTTCATATCTCCATCGAGAGCAACGGCGCAAATAATAAGTCCACTTGGTTGGAGCCTGTAAGCGATGCCGAGTATAAATAGGGAGAATAAGATGACTAAAAATATATTAGTGATTTCGGCAAGTTACCGCAAAGGCGGCAATTCTGATACTTTGGCTGATGAGTTTATCAAAGGTGCAACCGAGGCAGGAAATAAGGTTGAAAAAATCTTTTTAAGAGATAAGAAGATAAATTTCTGCTTGGGTTGCGGTGTTTGTAACGACACGCACAAATGCGTTCAAAAAGACGATATGGCGGAGTTGGTTGATAAAATGGTCGAAGCCGATGTGATTGTTTTGGCAACACCGGTTTATTTTTATGCCATGAACGGGCAGATGAAAACCTTTATAGATAGATGTGTTCCGAGATATACCGAAATCAGCAATAAAGATTTTTATTATATTATCACGGCGGCAGACGGCAGAAAAGCTGCGGTTGAAAAAGTGATTGAAGGTTTGCGCGGTTTCACGCTCGATTGCTTGGATCATGCTAAAGAGAAAGGCATTGTTTATGGTTTGGGCGCATGGCAAAAAGGCGAGATTATGAACAAACCTGCCATGAAAGAAGCCTATGAAATGGGCAAAAACGCTTAAAACAAAGGAGATAAGATGAAAATGACTTTGAGTATTATCATTGGCTTGGTTGTTGTGGCAGCCTTGTCTTGGAAAATATATTCTTGTTGCGTTTGGGATAAAACCTTTGCCAAAAGCGATAAGGTAGATGTTAAAAAAGTAAGTTTTCATAACCGCTATGGAATTAAGTTGGTCGGTGATTTATATCTGCCGAAAAATTTAGGTAAAGAAAAAGTTCCGGCAATCGCCGTGTCCGGTCCATTTGGCGCGGTTAAAGAGCAAGCCTCTGGTTTATATGCCATGAATATGGCAGAAAAAGGCTTTATTACGCTGGCTTTTGATCCGTCATACACTGGAGAAAGCGGCGGCAAACCAAGAAATGTAGCATCTCCAGACATTAATACCGAAGATTTCAGTGCTGCGGTTGATTATTTAAGCAGTTTGCCGGAAGTTAATGCCGATAAAATCGGTATCATTGGCATTTGCGGCTTTGGCGGATTTGCTTTGAACGCTGCCGCTATGGATACCAGAATCAAAGCAACCGTAACTTCCACCATGTATGATATGAGTAGGGTAAATGCCAACGGTTATTTTGATGCTATGGACGCCAAAGCAAGAGATGAGTTGCGCGCACAGTTGAACGCACAACGCACGCAAGATTATAAAGATGGCTCTTATGCAAAAGCTGCTGGCTTGCCGGATAAATTGAGCGGAAACGAGCCTCAGTTTGTGCAAGACTATTATGGTTATTACAAAACCAAACGCGGTTTCCACAAACGCTCTATCAACTCAAACGGTAATTGGAATATGACGTCTTCCTTGTCCTTTATCAATATGCCGATATTAAGCTATGCCGGTGAGATTAAATCGCCGGTGCTGATGCTCCACGGCGAAAAAGCACATAGCCGCTATTTTAGTGAAGATGCATTCAAAAAATTGCAGGGTAAAAATAAAGAGCTGATGATTATCAAAGGTGCAAATCACGTTGATTTGTATGACAATATGGAAAAAATCCCCTTTGATAAGATTGAAAGCTTTTTCAAGCAAAATCTGCAATAAGAAAGAAAAAAAGCCTCTCATTTGAGAGGCTTTTTTATGCTTGAAATTTTGAAGAAATGAATATAAGGTCTTGTTTAGAAAATAAATTATTAAAACTTACATATTATGGAAAATTTTTATTTTAATTTACATCAAGAGTTTTTAGACACACGCTTGATGCGCGCTTTTTTAAGCAAATATCTGCGAGATAATGGCTATTATTGTTGTGATGTGTTTTTTGCACAAGTTCGTTTTAAGCCCGAAACCATACCAAAATGTTTTGACAACGACTTGGATTATAACTTGGTTTATGAAACCATAGCTTATAGACCAAAGCAAGGTTGGAGTTGGAAAAAATTGGTCAAAGAATATGCTAACGTTAAGCAAAATTCAGAACCTAAAAATGACTTATGTTCGATTTTAAATCAAATTCCTGGCACCAATACCATATTTACTCAAATGACAGGTAAATATAGCAATAAAAATTGGGAAAATAGTTGGCTTTCTTTTGATAACAAATTAGAAATCATCAAGGTTTATTTTGATGTTATGTCGGGGCAAATTTGTTTTCGAGATTTTGCAAATTCCGTAAGAAATGATGAAATTAATTATGGTTTTTTAGATAAGAAAAAAACAAATGAAAAGCGAACTTTTTGTAAATGGTTGTCACGCAATAGCGGAGATGAGGAGAGATTCATAACCGGTAAATATGAAGATTCATGGTATGAGGAATGTATTTATGAGCCGATTTGTTTCAATATAGGTGCAATCAATTTTTATAAAATAGAGCATGAACCCTATTATGAAAAACAACATCAGCTTCTTAATGGAGAGAAATGTCTCAAACAAAGACTTCACGATTGGGATGTTCAAGCTTCATCACTTCTTTCTCCAATAGAAATCATTCATTATCTATATTGGCATGTTTACCAAAAAAATGGAGAGAACGGAGATTATAATATTGATAATCATTTGTCTCTTGAGATGTCAGTGATGTTTGATGATTTTGTAAAAGGAGAGAATGACTGGTTATGGCATGAGCGTTTTATCCAACCTAGCACGAAAGATTGTCCCAATCGACCATTCTTCTACACAAGCAATGTTTTGGAATTGCTTGCTGATGTGAAAATGGAGTTTTCAATGGCATTAGCTTCGCTTAGTAAATATTTTGTAGAATATACGCAAGCAACAAGCATTTCACTTAATCAGGTGAGGGATACCATAAAAGACATATATTGGAAAATATATCGCAACAAATGTTATCAAATAGAAGAAAATTGGGAACATTTTTTCTTTTTAGCATCTCAATCGAAGTTAAGAGAAGCAGGAAAACTATTTTTAAGACTTTCCAAAGACGAGATCCCAGCCCATTTATTTTCTGAATTATATGGATTTGATGGAGAATCAGATGGTTTGGTCGATGCCGTGAATATAGCGTGTTTTAGAGATAAGGCAGAACAAAAGGATGAAGATATAAAATTTTTATCTGAACAAAATCAAAAAGTTAATCAGCTCTCGCATAACTTGGAACAAAAATATCTCGAATATTGGCAAAGCAAGAAAAAAATTTTGCAAATTAAGCAAGAGTTAAATGTTATGAAAGAAAAAGATGAACTTCCTTCACTTGAAGAATTAGGCAAAATGCAAAAACTCTTGGATTAAAAGAAAAAAACGACCGTTTTGTTACCAAACGGTCGTTTTTTTTATGCTTGATATTTTTTGATGAGCTCAAAAGCAGTATTCTTGGCATCTGCCATAGCTTCCACCAAGGTTGAGCCGCCGGTTTTGCAATCACCGATATAAATGAGCCGAGAGTCAAATTGCTTTTCATCAGCTTTGGCACCAATGGCGCGAATAATCAAATCAAAATCGGGGAGCTCAACCGAAGTATCGGAAATCGGCTCCCATTTTTCTCCGTTGAAGCGATTTTTGTGAACAAAGAGAGAATATTTTTCGCCGGTTTTGATGATTTTATCAGGGCTTGTCCCGGCAGAAACATTAATTTTGCGTTCCAAAATCTCGTGCCTTTCGGCAGGGGTAATTTTCATATCCGACAAACCGCGACGCACAAACATTTCCACATATACGGCACCTTGGGCTTGCGCCACAATCGCGCAATCAGCCGCCACATTGCCGCCGCCGATAACCGCCACATTGCCCGAAGTAATATATTTTTCGGGTTTTGCCAAATAGTCAAGGTAAGAAACAGCCAAATCTTCGCCTTCGATATTGAGTTTGGCACAGTTGGGTTCGCCACCGGCAATCAATACTTCATCAAAACCTTGAGAGAAAAGCTCAGAAGGGTTAGAAATATCAGATTCAAAAACAACGGAAATCAAATCAGAATTATTGACAAATTCCCAATCTTTCAAAATAGCATCTTTCGGTAGGCGTTCATGCGGAATGAGGTTGAGAGCACCGCCGATTTGATTGCCCCGTTCAAAAATCACGCATTTAAAGCCGTTACGCGCCAAAAAATAAGCCGCGGCAATGCCCGATGGCCCGGCGCCGATGATGGCAATTTTTTTACCGTTTGGCACAACATTGGAATAATCATATTTAAAATTGCGGAATTTTTCCATGAGTGTGGCTTGCACTTTGGTAATGTTGATAGGAAAATCTATCAATCGACGGGTGCAAGCTTTCATACAAAACTTATCGGGGCAAATAAGACCGCAAGTTTGCCCGAACGGATTTTCATCGGAAATAAGTTTAGCCGAGAGTTCACCGTTGCCTTCTTTAGCGGCGGCAATAAAAGCTTGCGGGTTACAGTGCACCGGACAAGCCTTCATACAAGGCATATTTTTGCAGTTCAAACAACGATTGAGTTCTGCTTCTAACTGTGGTTTAGAAAGATAAATTGATTTATTTTCAGCCATTTTATTTTTCAAAATTAACGTTAAATCTAACAAAGAAAATAACATCAAAATGAAAGAGTTTCAACAAGCAATAAAATATTATCGGCAAAATAATTAAAAGTTGTTAGTACAAAAAAATTATGATATATTAACTGCAAATTTTGAATTTTTAAGGAATATTAAATGCAGCCTTTCCCGAGTAATCCGTTTGTTTTTTTATGGCGCTATGCTCTACGGAACAAAAAATTATTTTTTTTCATCTGTGCTTGTTGCGTGATTATGGTTGTCTCTCAAAAACTCTCTCCGTGGTTTTTTTCCAAAATGGTTGGCTTGTTTGGCGAAAATGTCAAATTTGCTGATATCGCCGATTCGATATGGTGGTTGTTGGCAGGAGTTGTGGCAACAACATTGCTTGCCAAAATCTTGTTTGTTTTATTTAATTTGCTCACGGAATTAGTTTTTCGTCCGCGTGTTTTTGAGCAAATGAGTAAAGACTGCTTTCAATATATCAACGGTCACTCCTTGAGCTATTTTTCCGATAATATGGCAGGTTCTTTGGCACAAAAAAGCAATGCCTTATCCGAAAGCGCAAATTTTTATCAATCTGCGTTATATTATCTGTCATATGTTTTCAAAATGATTGTAATTTTTGTGATGTTGGCAATTGTAAATGTCACATTCTCGCTTTATTTTGTGGCATGCGTGTTGGTATCGGTTGTAGTTTTGCTCAAAATCGGCAGATTATCCATGAACTTACGTGCTGAAATGACCGAGGCCAGAAGCAAAGTCAGCGGGCAGATGATTGATGCCTTGCAAAATCACTTTTTTGTGCGCTTGTTTAATGGTTTTAAATATGAGCAAAGACGTGCCGACAAAGTTATGCAAGAAGAAATGATAAAGACCAATAAATCAGTTGATGTAGAAATGTTGCAAACTCAAGGAGAAAAGATTTATTTTCATGTTGTTTATCTTGCTTTTGTCCTTTATGCACTGATTCTGTGGAAAGATAAAAGCATAAATACCGCTGATGTGGTTTTGATTTTCTTTTTGTTGCAAGATATGGCAGGCACGGTTTCATGGCTCATTCATAGGACGATTGTCTATAGCTCGGCTTTTGCCGAAATGAAAACAAATCTGATTCCGTTCAGCACCCCGCACGAGATTGTCGATGATAAAAACGCCGGAGCGTTGAAAGTCAAAGAAGGGACGATTGAGCTTAAAGATATCTGCTTTGCTTATAAAGGTGGTAAGCCGCTGTTCAATCATTTCAACTTGCAAATTCCTGCCGGACAAAAGGTTGGGGTGGTCGGCATGTCCGGCGGCGGAAAATCAACCTTAATCAATCTGCTACAGCGTTTTTATGATGTAAAAGGCGGAGAAATATTGATTGACGGGCAAAATATCAAAAACGTCACGCAAGAAAGCCTGCATCAACAAATCAGTTACGTGCCGCAAACTTCCGCCTTGCTTGAGCGCTCGATTGCTGAAAATATTGCTTACGGTAAGCCAACGGCAAAAGATGAAGATATAAAGCAAGCCGCGGCAGAGGCATTTGCCGATACGTTTATTGAAGAACTGCCGAATGGTTATCAGACTATATTAAATGCGCAAAATCAACTTTCGGGCGGACAAATGCAACGCATTTCCATTGCAAGGGCTTTGTTGAAAGATGCCCCGATTTTGATTCTGGATGAAGCCACTTCAGCATTGGATAGTGAGTCGGAATTTTATATTCAAAAAGCCATTGAAAATATGCTCAAAGATAAAACCGTGATTGCCGTGGCGCACCGCCTGTCCACCTTGAAGAATATGGATAGAATAATCGTAATGGAAAAAGGCAAAATCGTCGAAGACGGCAAGCTGGATGAGTTGTTAAAAAAGAAAGGCAAATTCTGGCAATATTGGAAATTGCAAAAACTCAAAGGAGAAAAAAATGAACAATAATTCACTTTGGAGCTTTTTGAAGCAATATTATATGCCGGTCAAATTTCGTTTTGCGGTGATTTTTATTTTAGTGCCGTTAATAGCACTCTGCGGACAACTTGCCCCGTGGTATGTGAGCGATATTGTCAATATACTCAACGCCGGAGACATTAGTGAGATAGCATGGCAAAATTTAATTAATACTTTTATCTTTTTGGCAGTTGTGCTGGTAGGTAGCAATATTTTGATGATGCTGACTATGTATATTATGCAACACAAACTTATTTCACCTTTAGGCATTAAGGTCAGAAAAGATTTGTTTGTGGGTGTTTTGGGCTTGCACAAAAATTTCTGGAGCAAAAATTCCGCCGGAAATGTTTACGGCAAAATAGACGGCTCTCGCCGCACCACCGCAGCCTGGAGCTCAATCGGCGATACTTTAGTCTTTGCCAATTTGGCTCTCTGGTCGTTGATAATAAGCTTGTGTTTTATCGGTAAGATTTATCTGCCGATGGCAATAGTTTATGTGATAGCCTCTGCATTATTACTTGTTTTTTTTCATAAGCTTTCCGCCAATACCAAACAGGCATCCAAACAGCAGGAAAATATGAAGAACAAAGTCTTTGGCAAGACCACCAATATGATAAGCAATTATCTGGTCTTAAAGATTTTCGGAAGCTTGAGCAGAGAGCTGAAAAAGCTCGGCAAAGATTATGCGCTTGTTGCCAAGACCATGCGCAAAAACGCTTGGCTTAGAAATAAAAATTATATGCTGGTTGATATTGCCGTAATGCTTTTTGATACAGCCATGATTATTTATGCCGTTGTTTTATGGGCAAAAGGCATTATCAACGTTGGTAATGTGGTATATCTGCTGACGGCGGGAAGAAGCATGAGTTCTATTTTGAGTCAGATTTCCGCGCATTGGCTGTATTACCGAACCGAGTTGTTTAAGTTGCAGAGCAATATAAAACTTTTAAATGAAAAGCCGGAGTTTGTCGATGCGCCGAACGCCAAGAAGCTTAAAGTGAAAGCCGGAGAGATTGAGTTCAAAAACTTGACCTTTATGTATAATCATAAAAAGCCGACGATTGATAATTTTAGCCTGAAGATAAAGTCAGGAGAAAAAATCGGCATTGTCGGCATGTCCGGCGGTGGCAAAACCACCTTGCTTCATGTGTTGCAACGACTTGTGAACACGCCGCAAGGCTCGGTTTATATAGACGGGCAAGATGTGGCTTTGGTCACGCAAGAAAGCTTGCATGAGGCAGTGTCATTTATTCCGCAAGATACCACATTGTTTCATCGGAGCTTGGCGGAGAATATGAGCTATGGCAGCTTTAAGGTCACGCAAAAAGAAATTGAAGATGCAGCAAAAAAATCTTTCATCACCGAGTTTGTGAAAGATTTGCCGCAAGGTTATAAAACCCTGGTCGGGGATAAGGGGGTCAAACTCTCGGGCGGTCAAAGACAAAGGGTAGGGATTGCAAGGGCTATTTTGAAGAACAGTAAGATTTTGCTGCTCGATGAAGCCACTTCGGCTTTGGACAGCAAATCGGAAAAATTCATTCAATCTTCTTTGCAAAAATTGATAAAAGACAAAACCGTGATTGCCGTGGCGCACCGTTTGTCCACCTTGAAGAATATGGATAAAATCGTGGTCATGGAAGAAGGCAAAATCATCGAGGTCGGTACCCCGAAAGAGCTTCTTGATAAACAAGGCAAATTCGCCAAACTCTGGAACCTGCAGGCTTAAAGGGAGAGAATAAAAAATGCGCTTATATCACTATGCACCAAAAGAAAATACGGTTTTGGAAGAGGGAATAAAGTCCATTTCCAAAATTGACCGCAACTTGCATTCTTACGTTAAGCGCGTAGGTTCGGATAAAAAAGAAGATATAATAAACTGGTTGGAAAAAACTTTTGCAGGGAGAAGCCGCACTATCTCTTGCTTGACCGAGCCGATTTCTTGGCAGGGAAATGATAAAGTGTTAAAAGCTTTGGTAGATAAAAGCATTTTATATTCTTTTGAGCTGGAAGACTTAATTAATGCCGGCTTGGTTGAATCTATCTGGTGCAAAGACGGCTCGGAAGCAAGCGGTACAAATGAGCAATTTTATCAGGTTTCAAAAGATGAAATTGATATGTCGCCTCTGCCATGGCATAAATGCGATTCTTCCAAAGGGCTGATATTCAGCGTGATAAAACATTATATGCTGGTCTTAAAAGACGGCATCATTCCGGCAGAGTTTATCAAAGAGGAGCGATAATGAATTATTTAACCAAAGAGAAAGTGCAAGACATCAATTTGATAAAAGAGATAATTGCAAAAGCCGGATATAAAGGCGAGGTGAGGGCTTTGGTCGGCATAATTGACTTTGCCAATGCAGTTGTTGAGCCCAAATATTTAGACTTTTTTCCGCTCTATAAAATCAACCGCAATTTAGCTGTTGAGGTGATTAAGCGCTATAATGAGCAGGTAGAAGATAAAATAGACATCAAGCAAACAGATTTTATCATGCTTTCTTATATTGCCTACAACCTTGCCAAAACAGACAATCCGCCCCCGTATTTTATGAAGTTATTGAAGCTTTTTTAAATTAAAAAGCTTATATGAGAGAATTGCAAAAGCAAAATTAAGCAAGAGCCAAACTAGCCAAAGATATTATTTTGTAGAAAAAGTAAAAAAGTAAATAAAGTTGGATAATTAAAGCAAAAAACCACCAAGGACCGCAAGCGGCATATAATGTAACGGCATCAAAATTAGAACTTAAAGTCAAAACATATAACAAGCCTTTGAACTTTATTTCGGCGGCTAGAAATAAATAGATAACAACAGAAAACAATAAAAGTTTATAAATTTTGAATATCTGTTTAATGATAAAAGAAAAAGGAGAATTATCCCTCTGTTGAAATTTTTTAGTTAATCCATAGCCACTTAAAAAAATAAAAATATAAACGCCATAAAAACCAAAAAAAGAAAAAAAGCAGTTGATAATATTTTTCAATTCAAAATCTTGCAAAAATTGAGAAAAATATTGAGGATAAAAACTCATTTCATTTTGAAATGTAATTGGCGGAAATAAATGAAAAAAATTATGAGAAAGAATAAAAAAAATAGCTAATCCTTTTAAAAATAAGGACTGTTCTTTAGTTAAATAAACACAAATTTTTTCCATTTTAAAAATCTTTTCAAATAAATATCATATATAGTATATTTGATATTTTTTAATAAAAAACTAAGTAAACAAACATATTTATACGGATCTAAACTAACCGAGCCGTTTAAAAGTCACTTGAAAAAAGAAAAAATAATGATAATATCCAACATCTAAAGTAATTATTTTATAAACCTTTTATTTTTTTATTTATGGAAAGAATATTTTTAGACGAACTGAAAGAAAGTAAAACCTTCACAGTAGACGCCAGAGGAAAGCGTTTTGGCTTTTCCAAGTCAAGTTCAACAATCAACGGCAACAAAACCGTTATTGCTCAATGGAAGCTTGACGGAAAAATTGAGTTGGAGATTAGTACAAATATTCCAGGAATGTGGAGAATATTGCGTGATGGGCGTAAGGGTTATGTGTATGAACCTTCTATCCCGTCAGAACAACAATTTATTGTTTTATTGATACAATAAACTCAAAAAAATTGAAAGAGGCACATAATTAAGGTGTCTCTTTTTTTTGCAAATCGTTATTTTAAGACATTTTCCGCCTTGGAGGTTCAAATCCTGCGCCCGCTAAACAGATACAAAAAAACCTGCTTTAACAGCAGGCCTTTTTCTATCTGGTCGGGACGAGAGGATTCGAACCTCCGACATCTTGCACCCCATGCAAGCGCTCTACCAGGCTGAACTACGTCCCG
>CALXZL010000010.1 GCA_944393215.1 uncultured Alphaproteobacteria bacterium | reverse complement strand
TTTCTTGACTTCTTGTCATATTTTTTCAAAGTCAATTTTTCCGGATGAGTTCTCGGATTCTTTTCAGCAAGAAAAAATGTGCCGGTTCCGGCTGTGCTTTCCATTTTAACTTTTACTTTTACTGCTTTTGCCATTTTCTTATACTCTTATTTTTAGGTTTCAAATTAAAACATTTAGCCGCATTATGCACGTTTCCTAAACTTTGTCAATAAATTTTTTTATTATAATTGGGAATCTATTATATATTTTGCAACTTCCATATCTATAGCCTGATTTTCTCTCCCTTCTCTCTTGCATATTCCTTGTATCTTCTGACTCACATATTTTTCCATATTTCCTATCTCTGTTTGTCCGTATGTACATATATCCGGCTTTATGCCTTTTTTATCTATTGCTTCTTCTCCCGCCGTGTAAAAATATCCTCGCGTTAAACCTAAAACCGCTCCGTTGGGCAATTCATACAGCTCTTGCTTGCTGCCTTTACCATATGTTGTTGTCCCTACCAACTTGCCTCGACTCTGCGATTGTAATGCCGAGGCTACTAATTCTGCCGCCGAGGTGGTGGCTCCGTCTATTAAGATGACTAAAGGCTTGTCTTCCGTCTTGTCTTCTTCATCCGCATGATAATACGTTAAATTGTTTTTATCTTTGCCTTCCATTATCATTACACCGCCCGACAAAAAAGTATCGGCAACCTTCAACGCCTCTGATAATTCGCCACCGACCGAACCTCGCAAATCTAATATCACACCCTCATACGTTTTATGAGTTTTTAAGGTTTCTTCCAAATTTTTTGCCGTGTATTTATTAAATGAACTGATTTTTATATACAAAATATTTTCTTGCATACTTGCCGTGAAACTTCTTTTAACACCCTGATTAACCACTTCTTCGCTCTGACCTTCGGGATAATATTTACTGGCTTTGTCCAAGCTTTCATTTATTGCTATCTCCAATATATTATCCAATATTTCAAAGTCATATTTTTTCATATGCGGAGATATTTTCTTGACTTCTTCAATCATATCTTGATTGAGCTTGTTCCAGCCTTCTATATTCTCCCGATCTTCGGGTTTTAATTTGCTCCTTTTCAATATGCCTTTATAATATAAACTCACTCGGGAATTGTCATTGCCGATTTTTACGTTTTTATCCAGCTTTGAAAGTCCTTTTATTCCGTTTATTGCCATTTTTTCCATATCGGCAGATTGATACAGAATATAGTTGTCTTTAACTAACCCGAACACACTATTATATATCTCTTCATCCGTATATTCTTGAGCTTGGACAATTTGTGGTGCCATTATACTTAAACAGGCTATTATCAAAAATTTTTTCATTTGGCGTTGGACTTCCTTCTTTTTTGTTTTAATTTATTTTTATCTTTAATCTTTTGCTTACG
This sequence comes from uncultured Alphaproteobacteria bacterium, assembly GCA_944393215.1. Lineage (GTDB taxonomy): Bacteria > Pseudomonadota > Alphaproteobacteria > RF32 > CAG-239 > CAJLXD01. The sequence goes on along the minus strand of CALXZL010000010.1, from coordinate 43,954 downwards.
TTGCTTTTTAGGTAACTTTTCCTTCTTTTTCTTTGCCTTCTTTTCCGGCTTTTCTTTTTTCAAAGCTTTCTTTTGTGCCATTACTTTTTTATAGCCGCCGAAAAATCTTCCTCCCTTTTCAACATAAGAAACACCTTCTTCGGGATCAATATATTTAAATATTAAACCTCCGGTTATCGGGCTGGCTTCCAGTAACCTCACCTGCAGCTTTTGCCCAAAGTGAAAACTCAAGCCGTATCTTTGTCCGCTCAAACTCATATTGCCTTCGTTCAACACATACATATCCGTCGGCAAACTGGACATCGGTATCAGCCCTTCTGCTCCTATACTCTCAATCTCGACAAACACTCCGGCTGCCGATACGCCTGATACCTTAACTTCAAAATCTGCCCCTATCATCGGCAATAAATATTCCGAAACATAACGCGCCGTCATCTCTCGTTCGGCATTGGCGGCTCTTCTCTCCGTTACGCTTAAATGCTCCCCGGTTTCTTCAAAGCTTTTCACACTTGCCGAATCTTCCAATTCTCCGCCTTCCGGCATTTGATAAGCCTTGACCAACGCACGATGCACCAGCAAATCGGCATATCGTCTTATCGGGGAAGTAAAATGCGCATAATCACTTAGTCCCAAGCCAAAGTGTCCTAAATTATGCGGCGAATATTTGGCTTGGCACTGCAATCTTAAAATCAATTCCCCGACACCGGCATTATAACCGCCGTCACTGCAGAGAGCCAAAATCTTGTTAAAATGCTCCGGCTTTAAGGCATTAATATCCGGCAACTTCAAATGCAGATTATGCAACAATGGTTCAATTTCTTTTAGCTTTTCTTCCAGCGGCTTTTCATGCACGCGATACATGGTCGGCAATTTGCTCCGTCCAAGAGCTTTGGCGGCACAAATATTGGCGGCAATCATGAACTCTTCTATTATCTTGTTTGATTCAAGGCTCTCTTCTTTTTCAATGGCTACAACCTCGCCTTTGTCATTAAAGCGAATCTTATATTCATTACTCTCCAAATTGAGCGCGCCGCGTTTTTCTCTTGCCGTTTTTAAGGCTAAATAAGCGCGATAAATCGGCTCTATGGTTTTGACATACACTTCTTTAATATTTGCCGATTTTTTGCCTTCCAAAGCATTTTGCACTTCTTTATAAGTCAATCTTGCCGCAGACTTTATCACCGCACGCTTAAAGTCATATTGTATTATATTTCCCTGCTTATCAATATCGATAAAACAAGCTATGGCGGCGCGTTCTTCTTTAGGGCGCAAAGAACATAAATCATTGCAGAGAACTTCCGGCAACATCGGCACAACCCTATCCGGCAGATATACTGAATTGCCTCGCTTATAAGCCTCTTTATCCAATGCCGAAAACGGACGCACGTAAAAGCTGACATCGGCAATGGCAACAATCAATAAAAATCCATCCGGTGTGGGTTGCGCATAGACCGCATCATCAAAATCTTTGGCGTCATCTCCGTCAATCGTTACCAATGGAATATTGCTCAAATCTTCTCGCAGACTCTTATTAAATATCGGCAGATTATGCGTTTCTTTTATCACTTCTTTAGGAAATTCATGCGGAATATCATATTTTTCCAATACCAACAACGATGCCGCTTTTTGCAAAGCAAATGCGCCGTAAGACTTTATCACTCGCGCTTGTTTGAACCTTTTGCTTCCGCCTAAAGCCACCTTAACAAAATCGCCCTCTTTGATATTTGCATCATCTTCCAAAAGATAAGACATATAGTCTTTTTTCTCTGCCGGTTTGAGATAAAACTTGCCGTCTTTTTTCTCAACTATGCCATAGATAATTTCATCGGGAATATGGGGATTGCCCAAACGCATAATCGGTTTTGCCATATAGCAATCTTTGCGTTTTTCCAAGCGCGCCAAAAACTTATCACCCATACCTAAAGCCGGTTTAAGGCGCTTGTTTTCGACCACATAAATCGGAATATTTAACGGATTATCGCTCGGCTCGGATGTCACTGCGGTATAATCACCGAAATCACTGACACCGGAAATTTCCAACACACAGCTTTCCGGTATTTCTTTATTTTGATATTTATTTTTTCTGTTCATATTGATTTATCTCGGCAATTAACGGTGTATGATCGGAGGGCTTTATTCCCCTTCGCGGATTTTTATCTATAGCCACGTTGATAAGCTTGTCTGCAACGCTCGGCGATAACAATAAATAGTCTATTCTCAAACCCGAATCTGCAGCAAAGGCATTGCCGGCATAATCCCAATAGGTGTAGCCGACATGGTTGGGATAGAGCATTCTGTAGGCATCATAATAGCCCAAATACAAAATTGATTTCAATCGGCTTATGACTTCCGGTCGATACAAGGCATTGCCGATAAAGGCTTTTTCATCATAAACATCCAACGCGCTCATAATCACGTTAAAGTCGCCGCCCAATATCACATTCTCGCCACTTTCAAGCAACTTTTGAGCATGCTGATACAAGGCATCCATAAAAGCCAATTTATAAACAAACTTGCTTTCATCTTTACTGTTATTATAGGGCGGATTGCCGTTGGGCAGATAAATTGATGCCACGCGATATTTTTCTTTTTCCGTCTCTACTTCTGCTTCCAGATAACGGGCATGTTCATCTTTAAAACCCGGTAAACCTTCATGTATGACTTTTATTTTGCGGCGGCTTAATATTGCCACGCCGTTATAACTTTTTTCTCCCAACATGACGGTATTATACCCCAAGGCGCTTATTTCCAAAAACGGAAATGCCGCTTCTTCGCATTTTAGCTCTTGCAACAAAACAATATCAGGTTGCTCCGCTTTAAGCCAAGTGCTCAAATTTTCCATGCGGGCGTTGATTGAATTGACATTGAACGTTGAAATCTTCATATTGTTCCTTTACTTTTTTTTGCTTTGCATTGTATATTAAAAATATATTTTAGCAAAGGGATTTTACAATGGACTTAGCAACTTATGCAACTCATCCGGAGAATAGCCGCGGACGCTTGTATCTGGATTTTACCAATATCATACGTTCTCCCTTCCAACGCGACCGTGACAGACTTATTCACTCTTCAGCTTTTCGTCGCTTGGATGGGAAAACTCAGGTTTTTGCTTATCATGAAGGCAAAAATTATCGTACCCGCCTCACCCACAGCATTGAAGTTTCACAAATTACACGCACCATTTGTAAAAGTCTTAATCTTAATGAGGAACTTGCAGAAGCTCTTGCCCTTGCTCATGACCTCGGACACTCTCCCTTCGGACATGCCGGTGAACGCGGTTTGCAAAATTCCATGAAAAAATACGGCGGTTTTGATCATAATATCCACTCTCTTAAAATTATGACCAAAATTGAAATTCATTATCCCGAATTTGAAGGTTTGAACCTCACTTGGGAAACTCTTGAAGGAACCGTCAAACATAACGGACCTATTAAAAAAATCTCAAACAATTACCTTAAAGATTTTAACAAAAAATTTGATTTGGATTTGAAAAATTATCCTTCTCTGGAAGCTCAAGTTGCTTCTTTTGCCGATGATATTGCTTACAACAATCATGATATTGATGACGGTTTCCGCGCCGGCTTTTTCTCAATTAATGACTTAAGAGAACTGCCCTTTATCAATGAAATTCTGACAAAATTTGAAGCCGAAAACCCCAATGCCGATGATAATTTGCGAATCTATGCCATTACCCGCAATATGATTGCCCGTATGATTTTTGATCTTCTTGATAATTCTAGAGAAAATATCAGAAAATTTAATATCCAATCGCCAAATGACGCCAGACGGCATAAAGCTTTTATTGTTGACTTTTCTCCTTCCATGCATGCCGAAATTGCTCTTCTGCATCAGTTTTTGAAACAGCATTTCTACACTAATACTCTTGTTTCTCGTATGGACATGAAATCGCAACGCATTGTCGAAGAGCTGTTTACCATTTTTACAAATAATTGGCTGTTGCTGCCCATGGATGTTCGAAAATATCTTTCCGCACAATCTTCCGATGCTCAAATTGCCGATATTGTTTGCGAATATATTGCCAATATGACTGATATGTATGCTATTGAAGAACACAAAAAACTTTATGATCCCCATACGCGTTTTTAAGAAATTGCTCTTTTGTTAAATGATTATAAAGCTTTTTGTTATAGAATCCTAACAAATATAAAAGTTTTGTATAGGAGGAGCTTTGATGTTTCCGGATTTTCCAGATGATAATAAAAATGATGACTTCTTGAACGAATTTCGTCAAAAGATTGCAGAGCAGTCTAATATTTCTTTTGAAGAAAGAAGAAACGAACTGAACAAATCTAAAAGCGTGTTTATCGGCGCCGTTGCCGGTGTGGCTCTTGCCGGAGTTGTCGGGTGGTTTATTCTTTCTCCTCGTTATGTTCATGATGAAAATGTTGAACTTCCCGTCATCCGCAGACCTCAAACCGCCGTTAAGATGCAACCTACCGAGCCCGGCGGCATGGAAATTCTTAATCAAGATAAGTCAGTTTATGATATTTTGGACAAGTCAAAAACGGATAAAAAAGTGGTGGAAAATCTTCTTCCTCCTCCGGAAGAACCTAAATTACCGGTTATTGCCCCCAGCGAAACAACTCCCCCTGCTTCCGTAGAAGATATTTTAGAAAAGGCTAATGCCGAAACCAATGATAAATCAGTTGCTCAAAAAGCCGAAGAAATTATTAATGTGGCTACGGCTCCGAAAGCGGCTCCCGTTCAAGAAGAGAAAACAGAAGATCAAGTTAAGCCTTTGTCTCAAGTTGTGGAAGCTACTCCGCCCGCTCCGAAAAAAGCTGAAATTAAAATTCCGGCAAAGGAAACTATCAAAATCTCTCAAGATGAAGTAAAAAGCGTTTATACGGTTCAAATTAAAAACGGAAAAGTAACTTCTCAACAAAGTCAGCCGTCACAAATTGCCTCTGGAGTTTGGCAGGTTCAGCTTATGTCCTCAAATAATAAAAATGCCGTTGAGAAATCTTGGAAAACTCTTAGTTCAAAATATAATGTCTTGATTAATCAACCTTATGAAATTGAGACGGCTGATTTGGGTGCCAAAGGAATTTATTATCGCTTAAAAGCCGGTGCGTTTGCTACTCGTGACGGTGCCGATGAACTGTGCAAAGATATTAAAGCCCTGGGTGGAACCTGTATTGTAAAGAAAAAATAATGTTGGCATATTCTTTCGTCATCATCTTAAATTTTATTCCAATCATGTTGGCTATTATCCTCCATGAGATTGCTCACGGTTATGCCGCTCTTAAACTTGGTGATAATACCGCTCAACGTTTTGGACGATTATCTCTTAATCCACTAAAGCATATTGATTTGTTTGGTACAATTATATTTCCTGCACTTCTCTATGCTTCAAACGTGGGTTTTATTTTTGGATGGGCGCGCCCGGTTCCGGTAAACTATGCCAAGCTCAATTCGCCAAAGAAAATGCTGCTCGTTGCCTCCGCCGGTATTGTCATGAATATTGCTCTGGCTTTGTTTTCTGCTCTGATTCTTATTCCGATTGACCTTATTTCTTCTCCGTTTTTGCATGGGGTGTTGGAAGTGTTTTTTGTTAATATGGTCGTATATAACATCGTTCTTGCCGTATTTAATATTTTACCTTTTCCTCCGATGGACGGATCTAAAATATTTTTCGGCGGCATCCATAAAACCTGGGCTCAGAAATATATTGCCGCTGACAGAATCGGTTTAATGGTCTTTTTTGTTGTTGCCGTTATTTTGCCTCTTATCGGGACTTTTTTTGAGCAAAATTGGAACTTGGTCGGTTGGTATGTTATGCATGTTTCAAAATTTTTTATTTCAATGCTTATTTAGGGGACGAGGATGGAAAAACCTATTCTGGCAGCAATGCTTTCAATTTCGGAGACAAAACTTTCCGATGATGAAAAACGCCTGTTTGAACAGTTTAATCCACTCGGAATTACCCTTTTTGCAAAAAATATTGAAAATAAATCCCAGCTTAAATCTCTGACCAAAGAAATTAAAGAAGTTATCGGCAGAGAAAATGTGCTTATTGCCATTGATCAAGAAGGCGGTCGTGTTCGTCGTCTTAAAGAACCCGAATTCAGAAGCTATGCCGCACAGATTGAGTTGGGACGACTGGATGAAAAATATGACCATGAAACCGTATTACGAACAGTCCGAAATCATGCTCTGCTCATCTCTCAAGATTTGCTTGAATGCGGGATTAATTGGAACTATGCACCTTGCTTGGATATTTGTTATCCTCAAACTTCCGAGGTTTTGAAAAGTCGCTGTTTAGGCAATGATGAGAAAAAAGTTGCACAACTTGGTCACGAAATGATTGAGGCTTATATTCAATCGGGAATTTGTCCCTGTATCAAACATATGCCGGGACACGGTCGCGTTACCGTTGATCCTCACCTCGGATTGCCCATACTTAATAATCCCCTTTCCGAACTAAAAAAAGACTTTTTTCCTTTTTACTTTAACCGAAAAGCTCCTGCAGGCATGACTGCTCATGTCGTTATAAAAGCAGTTGATGATAAACATCCGGTGACACAAAGTAAAATTGCCATTAAACAGATTATCAGAGGAGAAATCGGCTTTGACGGTTTTTTAATTTCCGATTCAATTACCATGCATGCACTTAAAGGCTCTTTGACCGAAAGAGCCATTTCTTGCCTTGATGCCGGTTGTGATGCTATTTGTTATTGCTACGGAAATATCGATGAGATGATTAATTTGGCTAAAAATTGTCCTTTTTTGACGGATAACTCACTTAACAGACTTGCCAAAATTGAAAATATCTTTCAAAATAGTCCCAAGATTAAAGATTATTCCGTGACGGAAGGTGATTATGCTCATATTTGCGGAAGCATTGATAAATATGATGAAAAATATGACGCGACTGAAACTTTACGACTTATGGAAGAATTAAAAAGTCAGGAGAATTAAGATGTTAGAGTGGATACTTATTATTGCCGTCATTGCCGCTATTTTTTATGCCAAGGATTTGCCGGCACTCAAAGACAAGATTGTTGTTCTCGGCGAGGATTTGCTTAAAAAGGCTAAAGAAAAAAAAGAACAGATTGCGGCGTCCCAAAAATCTGATAAAGAAAAAAAATGATTTTGTTTCGGCATTTTTAATCAAAATGCCGTTTTTTTATTTTATAAGAAAAATCATATAATTATGGATTTTATTTTGTTTTTGTGTTATAACTAATATATGGGTTACATACCGTTGGAGAATTACAATGAGTATATCGTCTACCAGAAAAGTATCAGGCGCGACCTTAACAACAAGAAAAAATGATCGCTTGTATGCCTCAAACAATGAAGGTAATGCCTTTGTTGAGCATATTGATACGGCTAATAATGTGTTGATAAAAAAAGATTTTGAGCAGGAGCATCAAAATCAACAAGAGTATCAACAACCAAATAAAAATAATGCTGAAAAGACTGAAGTTTCGGGAAATCAGCCACAGACTTATGTTGCCAGCGCTTTAGAAGCTCTGGAAGCCAGCGGAGCTTATGAATCCGAGGAAGATTCTCATGCTCGAAACGCTAATAACATCGGCATTTATGGCAATAATCAATCCATGATTACCCGTGAACAGAAAGAGCGTAAGAGCACATCTTACCTCAAACATTTTTATGAAAAAAATGAGCCTTTAGAAGAAGTGGACCAGTTTGTATAACTCTTTTGTTATAAACCTTTTTATTTTGGTTCATTTCGGTCAGGATTTTTTCTGCTATTTATTCTTGATTAAATGATTTGGCATATTCTTCCAAATCTAACGGATAAGTAATATCCAAAGCTTCTTTTTTGTCTTTTATCTCGATTGTTTTGGTATAATCGGCAAACTCAACAAAAACCGGTCTTAAATCGGCATTTTCGGGAACAATATCGGCAAAATCATATAACTCTTTGCTCCAGATAATCGGATTGAGTTTTTTGCCTTCATACATGGACATAATAACTTGTTTGCCTTTCCCTTTTTTGAAATTTTTAATCATATTATTGATATGTTCAACCGTAATATTCGGCATATCTGCAGGAATAAGAATTGCTCCCTCACAAAAACTCGGTACCGATTTTATTCCCATACTTATTGACGTTTTTATCCCCGAGCGAAAACCCGAATTATACAACACATTAACATCAACTTTATCTAAATATTCTTCCATTAATTCTGCTTGGTAACCGGTGATTAAAAATACCGGGGATGCTTTTGATTTCACCGCAGCTTCCAAAGCTTTTATAAATAAGGGTTCTCCGTTTATATCCGTTAAAAGTTTATTTCTTCCGCATCTTGTACCGACACCGGCTGCCAAAACGATTGCCGCAATTCTGGCTTCTTTGCCGTTTTCATCATGTCCGGATGAAGTGATATAATTTTTCATCAATTCTTCGGGAAGTTTATTGATCGTAGGAATAATGAAATTTTGCGGGTGATCAAAGTCATATATATTCAACTTATCTGCTACGATTGCCTGCTTGATGTATCTCACTGCGTATGAACTGTCTATGATTCCGTAATTATATGGAACAACTATTATCCTTTTTCCTTTTTTAGCGGCAATAATAAAGTCTCCAGCGCTGACCTGTGGCAAATACGGACAAACGATTTCATCCGCGATGCTCTTGATTGCCTGAACAACAATATCGTGCGGACATCTGGTTTGTTGCGCCGGCAGAACAAACAGCACGTCGTTATTATCTTTTAAGGCGCGTTGCAACATGTTGGCGATTTCTTCCATTTGGTGGGGCGCTTCATATTCATGCTCAAATTTCAAATCCATATTCGGAAAATCTTTGACCAGTCTTTTAACAATATTGGTGAAATGGCGTGTTTCCAGCCTGTCATTGGTCAGTCTGGTATACATTAGCCCAACTTTTTTAGCGCTGATGTCATGCACTGAAAGCATGTCCGTATTGCCGGAAAGGCTATATAAAATTTCATCGACCTTCTCTTGCGGAATAATTGGCAGATTTAATTCTAACTCGGCTATTATACTGTCTGCTTCCACAATTTTATATGGCTGAATTGTGTTCAATATAAAAAAACTGCCATGACGATTGAATTTTGCCACACGTTCTTCATTAAGCATAAAGACACCATCCATCCCGGCAGCTATCCGGCAAATGCCGTCTTTGCCCACACTATATGCCGTGTTCCTTCCGCATAATTTGGCAGCAACTTCGCCTAATGCCGCCTCAAAGCTAATGTCTCCTTCTTCCATTTGTGCCACAAATATTTTTTCTATTTTATTTTGCTTAAGCAGAAATATATCTTCTTCTTCCAATTTATGCGCTTTGGGGAAGAATACGCCGCCGACAACCATCTGATTGAATAAATACATCCCTATGGCTTCGGTTACTTTGAGTTCTTGGCATTTCATCTTTTATTCCTTTTCCTTACCTTCCAAGATTAACAAATTTTTTCAAAAGTAAAAGCATGAATTGTCAGTTTACAACAGCATTTATCCTATCTCTTAAAAAATTGATGACTTTAAAAAAAAAATGCACTATAGTGCTTTCAATAATTTTAATAGATTAAGGTTTATCGTGAAAAAAATAATTTCAATCTCTGATGCCGGTAAACTTGTTAAAAGCAATTCCTCCGTTATGATCGGTGGTTTTTTGCGTTGTGGTACTCCGGCTAAAATTATTGATGAATTGGTTAAAAATAAAACTTCTGATTTGACTCTTATTGCTAATGATACTTGTATTCCGGATTCTGGAAGAGGTAAGCTTATTGTCAATAAACTGGTTAAAAAAGTTATTGCTACTCATATCGGTACAAATCCCGAAACCGGTAAACAAATGCATAATAAAGAAATTGAAGTCGAATTAGTCCCCATGGGTACTTTGATTGAACGTATTCGTGCTGCCGGTGCCGGTTTAGGCGGCGTGCTCACTCCGACCGGTGTCGGAACCATTGTCGAAGAAGGTAAGCAGACTTTTGATATTGACGGCAAAAAATTTATTTATGAAAAACCGCTTAAAGCAGATTTTGCCATTATTTATGCTAATAAGGTTGATAAGTTTGGAAATGCCTTCCTGGAAGGTACAACCCGAAATTTTAATACCGTTATGGCTACCGCCGCCGATACCGTTATTGTTGAAGCTCAGGAACTTTCCGATGAACCGCTTGATCCCAATTATGTAACTATCCCCGGCGTGTTTATTGATTATATTGCCATTTAAGGAGTTAATATGGAACTGTCTAAAGAACAAAAACGTGAAATTATTGCCAAACGTGTGGCTCAAGAGCTTCATGACGGTGATGTTATTACTCTTGGTATCGGACTTCCTACCGAAGTGGCTAACTATGTTCCTCATGATGTGAATATCATCTTGCAGTCGGAAAACGGCATGATCGGCGTCGGGCATAGAGATTTTAATGCTCCGGAACGCCCGATTGTAACTAATGCCGGCGGAATTCCCGTTACTACTAAAAAAGGGGCTTGTTTTTTTGATTCTGCCATGTCTTTTACCCTTATTCGAGGTGGGCATGTTGATGTGACCGTTTTGGGTGCTCTCCAAGTTGATGAAGAAGGTAATCTTGCCAACTGGATGGTGCCGGAAGTTTTTGTTCCCGGTATGGGCGGCGCCATGGATTTGGTTGTTGGTGCCAAGAAAGTGATTATTGCCATGGAGCATACGGCGAAAGGCGAAAAAAGAATTGTCAAAAAATGCACCCTTCCCCTTACCGCAGCTCATGAAGTGGATATGATTGTAACCGAAATGTGCGTCATTGATGTGACACCGCAAGGTTTGCTCTTAAAAGAAATTAATCCGCTTTTCTCTTTGGAAGAGGTTTTGGCAGAAACTGATGCCGAGTTGATTATTCCCGAAGCCTTTACACAAAAAGCCGTGTAATTTTCTTTGAATATTTATCTCAAAAAAAAAGAGTGAGAAAATTTTCTCACTCCTTTTTTCTAAGCAAAAATCCGAACTAATTTATGATTTTCCTTTTCATCCGTCAAATTAATGCTTAATGCCGAAATTGTAATGTTGCGCGAGTGAATTTCTTTATCATCGTCAGGAAATGTGCTTTCGGGATTGAATTCTCCCGCCAAATTTTCCATACACATCCTTTTTTTCTCAACGCTTCCCTCATTAAAACGTCTGGTTCCGTGCCGACAAACAACTATTTTCCCGATCTCTTCCGTCGGGACATTAGGAAAATTGATATTTATCAGACAATCGGCATTATAAGTTTGCGCACAAACTTTTCTGATAATTTCTTCCAAATAAATATCTGCCAAATCCCAATTTACAACCTCAGCGCCATCCGTCAGTTGTGATACGGCTATGGACATCACACCGTGCAACAAGCCTTCTATGGCAACACCGATTGTTCCAGAATAGGTAATATCATCGGCAATATTACGACCGTTGTTTATGCCCGAAACGATTAAATTTGGCTTTTTATCCTTCAGAATCATCGATAAAGCAATTCGCACACAATCTGTCGGGGTTCCTTCAACCGCAAAATGTCTCTCATCAACCGGATGAATTACATTGGGAAAACTTTCGGCGGAACTGTGTCCTGCCATGCTTCTTAAGGTATCTGACGTGATGGCATGACTGGCGCCGCTCTTTTCTTTATTGGGGGCAACTACCCATACATCTGCACCTAAACGCAGCAATATCTTTTCAAGTAGTTTTATTCCTCTGGCTTCAATTCCGTCATCATTGGAAATCAAAATGGTGGCTGACTTCCAATTTGTTATCGGCTTAAAATGCATTTATCTTCCTCCGTGATGATTGCTGTAGGCAATATTTTGATGATTAATCAAACGACCGTTAAAGAAGTTTGAAAGAATCCTTTTCTCTTGTTTGCTTAATCCCAATATCTGAATTGATTCATTAATATAATTTAATTCATATGCCAAGCGTTTTTCTTCATACGGGGATAAAGGTTGTCTTTCTTTGGCTTTTATCACATGCGGAATTTGCTGATAATTTGTTTCATCACACAAAAACTTATTATTTCTATCTACAACTTTCATTGTTATCGGAGAGCCATGACTTATACCGTCCACAACAAAGTTTATTTTCTTCATTGTTTCTCCACACAAAAAATCATGATCTTGAAAAGCAACCAATCTGGGAATTATCGGCTCTTCTTCCGGATGTTCCAGATTGTGACGACGTGCCTGAAAATATCTGGTGATATTACTCAAACAACACATATGCTTATTGGCTGCAACATAGGTAATGTTCAAATGATATCCTTTTTTTCCAAATACTGCCTCCAAAGAGTTTTTAGGATGTTCATTAATATCTATACACGGTGTGGAGATCATTATATGTCTTCTCGCATCTGCCGTACGATAAAGCATGTTATCACGCAGAGCTAACGGAAGCTGACAATAATAATCCGCCACCAACGGATTTTCTTTGATTGCTTCCAAAACGCGCTTATCATAAGGACGAAATTCGTCAAAATCGGCACCAACTAAGTTGCCGTTATATTTTTTTAATAAGGCTCTTTCTACGTTGGATTTTCCGGCACCGGGATAACCTAATACAATTTCGGCTACCGGCGTTTCTCCTTCTTCTAATGGTTTTGAATTTTCAATCTGTTGCGTACAAACTTTATTGACCATCAAATTGACATAATTTTCTGATAACGGCACAACCTCTGATTTGGCTTTTTTCGGATAATAAACCGTTTGACTATTTGCAATGGTATGACGCAGCTCACGATATATATCTTTCATATTTTTATCCTTTGCTGTCTAAATAATTTTCTATAATGGGCAAAGAATAATACATTTTGCCACTATTTGCAAGAGCTTTTTGGACAAAAATTTCAATAATTATCTTTAATTTTAAATTACCAATTCAGCATATTTTTCACAAAAAAAAGGAGTGCCATATAGCACCCCTTTTGATATCTTCGCCTTAAGCTCAAACGATTAACGTTTAGAGAATTGGTAAGAACGACGAGCTTTTGCACGACCGTATTTTTTACGTTCAACAGTACGATCATCACGGGTTAAGAATCCGGCTTTCTTCAAAGCGGCTCTTAATTCCGGCTCATATTCGTTCAAAGCTTTGGAAATACCGTGTTTGATAGCACCGGCTTGACCAGACAAGCCACCACCTTTAACAGTGCAAACAACGTCAAATTCATTAACGCGGTTGGCAACTTCAAACGGTTGGTTGATAATCATTTTCAAAACCGGACGAGCAAAATATTGGTCAATGGATTTGTCATTGATGGTGATGTTGCCTTTTCCGGGTTTAATCCATACACGAGCGACAGCGTCTTTTCTTTTACCTGTGGCATAAGAACGACCTAATTTGTCGCGGTTTGGTTTACGAACCTTAACTTCTTCGTTGTTAGAGGCGTTTTTGATTTCTTGCAAATCCATTATAATGCACTCCTTTTATTTTTCGGGTTCTTGGCAGCAATATCCAAAATTTCAGGATTTTGTGCTGCATGCGGGTGATTTTCACCGGCATAAACTTTCAATTTGGTCATCATTTGACGGCCCAAAGGATTACGAGAAATCATGCGTTCAACGGCTTTCTCAATAACTCTTTCAGGGAAACGACCTGCCAAAATTTTTGCAGGGGTGGTTTCTTTGATTCCGCCAATCCAACCGGTGTGTTTGAAATATTTTTTATGTGTCAATTTCTTACCGGTCAATTTTACTTTATCGGCATTGATAACAACGACATAGTCACCGCAGTCCAAGTTAGGAACAAAGCAAGGTTTGTGTTTGCCGCGCAAAATCTTGGCGATTTCGGCAGAAAGACGTCCCAATACTACTCCAGATGCGTCAACGACATACCATTTTCTTTCAATGTCAGATGGTTTTGTTGCATATGTGTTCATATTTTCTCTCTTTTTAAAGATAGTTGTTAAATTCGGTTTGAATATACAGGAAAAGTTTTGATTGTCAACTAAAAAATTTTATTATTTTTCAATGTATTAATTTATGGTATTATAATACCGCTTGTTATCTTATTGATTTTGCTTGTTTTATGCATTTTCATGAAAATTGAAAAATTTTAAAGGGTGGCTTTTTTCCACCCTTTTGTTTATTTTCCTAATAATTCCTTCAATTCATAGAGTTTTGCCAAGGCTTCTTTGGGGCTATAATCATCAGGATTAAGCTCCTTCATCGCCTTAACCAGAGGCATTTCTTCTTCCCTCTCTTCTTTTTCTTCCATTTTCTTTTGCACGACGGCAAACAACGGTAAGTCATCTATCATCTTGGTGATATAGGTACTCTTGTCGCTATGCTCTAATGAATCAAGCACTTGTTCGGCACGTTTGACGACCAATTTCGGCAAGCCTGCCAGTTTGGCAACGTGAATACCATACGATCTGTCGGCGGCACCGTCAATCACTTCATGCAAGAAAATAACTTCGCCGTTGAACTCTTTGATTTTCATGCAATGCAAGCTCATATTTTTCAGCTTGCTATTCAACAATGTCAATTCATGATAGTGGGTGGCGAACAAAGCGCGGCACTTATTAACATCATGCAAATGCTCTACCACTGCCCAAGCAATCGACAAACCGTCATAAGTTGCCGTACCTCGACCGATTTCATCCAAAATCACAAAAGAGCGCTCGTCCGCCTGATTCAAAATGCTGGCGGTTTCAACCATTTCAACCATAAAGGTGGATCGTCCTTTAGCTAAATCATCAGAAGCCCCGACACGCGAGAAGATTTTATCAACGACGCCGATATGCGCTTCTTTCGCCGGAACAAAGCACCCCATTTGCGCCATAATCGCAATTATGGCATTTTGGCGCAGAAAAGTTGACTTACCTGCCATATTCGGACCGGTCAAAAGCCATATCTTTCCGTTTTCTTCGCTCAAAACACAATCGTTGCCGACAAAGGCACCGTTATGCTCTTTATTAATAGCGGCTTCAACAACCGGATGTCTGCCCTCCTTCACATCAAAGACCAAACTTTCATCCACAACCGGTCTGGTATAATTTTCTTCCAAAGATAAATCAGCCAAAGCTGCCGCAACATCCAACTCGGCAAGAGCCTTCGCTGTATGCGAAATGTCATCTGATAAACGAATCACATCTTCCACCATTTGGGCAAAAAGCTCCAACTCCATTGCCAAAGCTTTATCTTCAGCCCCGCGGATTTTATTTTCCAACTCGGTCAGCTCTACCGTGGTGAAACGTGTGGCGTTCAAAACCGATTGTCTATGGATGAAAAACTTGTTTTCAAGCATTTTTGAGGCAAATTTACTCGGCGTCTCAACAAAATATCCGATTACGTTGTTATATTTTATTTTCAGCTGCAGAATCCCGGTATCTTTGATATATCTTGCCTGCATATCCATCAGCATTTTATGGCTATCATTCTTGATATGGCGAATCTCATCCAAAGGCGGATAATATCCTTCTTTGATAAAACCTCCGTCTCTTGATAACAGAGGTAAATCCTCATCTAATGCCGAGAGAATCTTGTTCACCAAATCATTATGATAGCCCAAGCGTTCCAAAATATCTTTTACTGCCGGCGGCATATCTTTTATCATTTGTCCGTCCGGCTTTTGTGAAAAATCTGCCAACAGATTCTTAATTTGCGGTATCAGATTTAAACCTTGCCCGATATTGGCTAAATCGCGCGGACCGCCGCGACCTAAACTCAAACGGGTGACGGCGCGTTCAACATCAGGACAAGAACGCAAAATTTCTCGAAAATCATTGCGCACGCTATTATTTTCACGGAAAAACTCTATAACATCCAAGCGATTGTTTATCTCTTCTATATCCAACAGCGGATTGGCTATTCGGTTATGCAACATTCTGCCACCGGCGCCGGTAATGGTTCTGTCCAATACACCAAACAGACAAGCGCTCTTATCTCCGGTCAAACTTTCTGTCAGCTCTAAAGAACGTCTTGTGGCTCCGTCTATCTCGATTACCTTATTTTCATGTAGCTTAATCGGCTTTTCTATTCTCGGAATTTTGCCTTTTTGCGTGCTCTCAATATAATCCAGCAATAACCCGGAGGCAATTACTTCCGGCTTGCTGAACGCCCCGAAAACCTCCAGCGAGTGCACCTCATATACTTCTTGCAGTCTTTTCTTGGCATTTTCATAATTAAATCTGGCTTGCGGTAATACGCTCAGCTGTTCGCGATATTCTTTTAATATTTCAAAAATTTTCGGATTTTGTAAAAAACTGTCCGATATCAATATTTCAACCGGATTTAATCTTGCCAATATGGTACTCAATACAACGGCTTCGTTTTTATCTCTTAAACTGACATCCTGAGTATAAAAATCTCCCGTTGAAACATCTATCCACGCTATGCCTAATATGTCTGAAACTTTGGAGATTCCTAACAAAAAATTGTTTTTCTTTGAATCCAATAAATGATCTTCCGTCAGTGTTCCCGCCGTGACCAGTCTGATGACGTCTCTTTTTACAACTGACTTGGATCCTCTCTTCCTTGCCTCTTGCGGATCTTCCATTTGCTCGCATATGGCAACTTTATAGCCTTGTCTTATAAGCTTTGCCAAATAGCTCTCATAGGCATGAAACGGCACGCCGCACATCGGAACATCCGCATTTTCATGCTTTCCGCGTTTGGTTAAGGCTATGTCTAACGCTTTGGAGGCAATTATTGCATCTTCAAAAAACAGCTCATAAAAATCGCCCATACGATAAAACAACAAATAGTCTTGATGAGCTTTTTTTATCTCTAAATATTGTGCCATCATCGGCGTGACATTATTACTCAAATTCTGCGTATTGGTCATTTCTTTTCTATAAAAATTTATCAAATTTAAACTTATTTGCATAATAGTATATTTATAGGCTTAGTCTAGAACTTTTTGCTACTTATGGAATAAAACCATGTTAAAATTCGGTCATAATCTTTTTAATTTTGAAAAAAACAATCGTTTTGCACAAAGAATCATTTTTCTTTCCATACCCACCGCTCTGGTCTTTATCTTGCTTGTTGCTTTGCAAATTATGTCTCCGATTATGGCTATTGTTTCTTATGCTTCAATTATCATTTTTAACGTCATTTTGCTTTTTCCGGTTACGTTTGAAATGCAACAGGTTAAAAAATATATTGAAAGCTTGGCTTCCGGTAAAGATTTTGATGAAATTTCAATGAAACTTTCCGAAAAAGATTCTAAAGCTATTGTCAATGCCGTTAATACCATGCACAGCTTTTGGGCTCATAAAACCGATATTTTGGAAGCTCAAACCATTTCTGATACTGCCGTTTTGGATTCCCTCCCCGATCCGATTATGATGATTGATCGTACCGGAAATATTCTTGGTGCGAACCTTTCTGCTCGTACCGTATTCGGCAAAAATATTACCGATAAGAACATTGACCGGATCTTTAACTCTAATAATTTTATTGATGCCGTCTCCAAAGTCCTCAAAAAAGAAAGTACTTCCGAAAACCTTATCTTTTATGTAAAAAAACCGGTGCAGCAAAAGCTTTATGCCCATATTAAACAGCTTCCCTGGATGTCTAAAGGCAGAGCCGTTGCCGTTATTTCTATTTATGATCTGACCAAAGCCATGAAAATTGAAAAAATGCAATCCGACTTTGTGGCAAATGCCAGTCATGAACTCCGCACGCCGCTGGCAATTATCTCCGGGTTTATCGAAACCTTGCAAACAACCGCCAAAGATGATGAACAAGCTCGTGAAAATTTCTTAAAAATCATGAAGGAACAAGCCGAATATATGTCTTCTTTGATTGAAAACCTCCTTTCTCTTTCCAAAATTGAAATGAACCTTGATCAAAAACCGGACGGAAAAGCAAATGTTTCCAAACTTATGCAAGAAGTCCAAGAAGCTCTTTCGCTTAAAGCTGCCGAAAGAGAAATTAATATCAAAATCAGAGAAGAAAGTCATATTCCCGAAATTGTTGCCGATGCCGGTCAGGTCAAACAAGTTATTCAAAATTTGACCGATAATGCTCTCAAATACGGCTTGGCTCAAAGTGATGTGACACTTAGCGTGTATAAAGCCGACTCTATTCCCCCTTCTAAAAGCTATAAAGTGGCTGACGGAAAAGCCGTTGCCATTTCTATTAATAATAAAGGTCCTAAAATCAGCCCCGAAAATTTGGCTCGTTTAACCGAACGTTTTTTCCGCTTGCAAGAACATAAAGACTTAAATATCAAAGGGACAGGACTCGGTCTTTCCATTGCCAAACAAATTATCTTGCGTCACCGCGGCAATTTGACCGTTACATCAACTTCTTATAACGGAACAACATTTACTATCTATCTTCCCGTTCACCAATAGATAATCTGCAAAAAAAATCTCGGAATTTTCCGAGATTTTTTTATTATATCCTTTTCCAAGTGGTACCGTTGGGTCCATCTTCCAAGATAATCCCCAGCTCTTTTAATTCATTACGAATTTTATCGGCTGTTGCCCAATCTTTGTTCTTTTTGGCTTCGGCACGGGCTTGGATTTTGGCTTCAATCTCAGAATCATCTCCCTTGTCTCCGCCTTTGAACCAGCTTTCGGCATCTTGCCACAACAAGCCCAACAAATAAGCATTTGCCAATAACTCGGATTTATATTTAATCTTGTCTTCTTCGCTTTCTGCCTTATTTAAATTATTGACATTTTCATGCAAAGAAGTCAGAGCCAAAGGCGTATTCAAGTCATCTGCCAAGGCTTCAACCACTCTTGCGTCCGGCTCAACTTTTTCAACCCTCACATCTTTAACTCTTAACAAGGCATTGTAAAACTTATCTAAAGTGGCTTTGGCGTTGTTCAAGCCCTCAAAGGTGAAGTTAAACGGTTGATGATAATGAGAGCTCAAGAACAACAATCTTAATGCTTCTGCCGGTGCTTTTGCCAAAACATCATCCAAGATATAAAAATTGCCCAAGGACTTAGACATCTTCACGCCATCGACCATCAACATTCCGGCATGAACCCAATAATGCGCAAACTTAGTTCCTTCAAAAGCACATCTTGATTGAGCGCACTCATTTTCGTGGTGCGGGAAAATCAAATCCGAACCGCCGCCATGAATATCAAAATCATTCCCGAGCAACTTAGAACTCATGGCAGAGCATTCCAAATGCCACCCGGGGCGACCATATCCCCATGGGCTGTTCCAGCCCGGCTCTGTTGCTTCTGATGGTTTCCAAAGCACGAAGTCTGCCGGATTTTTCTTATAATCTGCCACTTCCACTCTGGCACCTGCCAACATCTCCTTCATGCTTCTGCCTGACAAGCAACCGTAATCCGGCATTGAATCAACCGAAAACAGGACATGTCCTTCCGCCTCATAGGCGTGTCCGTTTTCTATCAAGCGTTTGACCAGCTCTATCATCTCGTTGATATAATCCGTTGCTCTCGGACGATAGTTCGGCTCCAAATTGCCGAGCTTTTTCATATCTTCAATATACCAATTATAAGTCTCTTCGGTAATCTCGCGAATCGGCTTTCCGGTTTCTTTGTGCTTATTTAAAATCTTGTCATCAACATCGGTGATGTTTGAAACATAAGTTACGTGTTCCGCACCATAAACATAGCGGAGCAGACGATAAAGCACGTCATAAGACACCGGCGTTTTACCGTTGCCCAAGTGGGCTTTATCATAAACCGTGGGACCACAGACATACATGCGCACATTGTTACAGTCTATCGGAACAAACTTTTCTTTGCGACGTGTTAATGTGTTATGCAAGTATATGTCTACCACGATTTTTCTCCTTTATTTTTGTTATTTTAATTATGCGGCTTCGCCTTTTAATCTCTTATAGGCTTTGGCTCTGCCCATCAAAGGCATTAAGATTTTAAGTTCCGGTCCGTTTTCTTGAGCAGTTAATGCTTTTCTTATCGGGTGGAACAAATCTTTACCCTTTTTACCGGTTTTGGCTTTGACTTCATTAACCCAAAGATTGAAGGTTTCTTCATTCCAGGGTTCTGCCGGCAACAAATCAGCGGCGGCTTCGGTCAAAGCAGAATCTTCAATTATCGGTTTAACTTCTTTGTGGCAAATGTCTTCCCAAGCACTTATATCTTTGACAAAGGTCAAATTACCTTTAACGGCATTCCAGAAGTTTTCATCGACATCCACACGACCTTTAACGTATTCATAAGGTGCACCGTGAATAAATTTGGTATTGAACATTTCCAATTCTTCAACATCAAACTTAGGCTGAGAACGACCGATTTTGCTCAAATCCAAAGATTTTGCCAAACTTTCCAAATCATAAAACGGCTCAATACTCTCTGACGTGCCTAATTTGGCTAAGAATGAGCTAATCGCCATTGGCTCAATGCCCTCGGCTTTTAATTCTCTCACACCCAAGCTGCCCAAGCGTTTGGACAATTTACCTTCTTTTCCGGTCAACAACGGCAAGTGCCCGAATGTCGGCACCGTTCCGCCCAAAGCCTCAAACATTTGAACTTGAGATGCGGTGTTGGTCACGTGGTCTTCACCACGGATAATGTGTGTAATACCAAAATCATGGTCATCAATGACTGATGGTAAGTGATATAAAAAGCTTCCGTCCTCTCTGATAATAATCGGATCGCTCAAATTTTTGGCTTCATATTTCACTTCGCCTCTAACCATATCATTCCACTTAATTTCGCCGTCAAGTAACTTGAAACGATAGTGCGGTTTGCGGCCTTCTTTTTCATAAGCGGCAATTTGTTCTGCCGTCAACTTCAACGCCGAACGATCATAAATCGGCGGTAAACCTTTGTTCATCAGACGTTTGCGCATAAACTCCAATTCTTCCGCCGTTTCATAGCAAGCATATATTCTGCCTTCCTTCTTTAATTGTTCAACCACTTCGTTATATCTGTCAAAACGGGCAGATTGTCTGGCTTCTTCTTCCCAAACAAGCCCGAGCCATTTTAACGAATCTCTCAAAGAAAGCTCATATTCTTCTTTTGAACGCAACTTATCGGTATCATCAATACGAAGCATAAACTTGCCGCCCAACTTCTTGGCTAACAACCAGTTGAACAAAGCTGTTCTGGTGTTTCCGATATGCATATAACCGGTCGGCGACGGTGCAAATCTGACTTTTATTTCACTCATAACTTAAAATATCCACTTTAATTATTACAAAACTAAAGCCGATATTATAAGTTTATCTTTATAAATTCAAGGTTATTTTATTATAATTGCGCTTTTATTGCTGATTTTCTTCCAATTTTTGCCGATTGGTCTTTTCGGTTGATGTTACTATGGTCTCAAAATCTTCCAAAAACCAGCTCATGTCTCCTTCATCTTCTGCCACCATTTGATAAAAACGGTTGCGATATGATAAAATCAGACTGCTTTCCGCCAAGGTTAAATCGATGATTTTGATGTCATTTCCATTTTTAACCAGCTTAAAAATCACATTGATTTTTTGAGGCTGATTTTCTTTTTCTTGAAAATTGCCGCCCAAATCTATTGTGGCAAATACTTCCGTATAATTTTGAGAAACTATGGCATTGTTCAGACTAAAGGTTATCGGATAATTAAATGTCAACGGAAAGCCTTTATATACTGCCAAAGCATATCTTTTGAACAAATCTTGATACTGCTCCTGTTGCTCTGGACTCATCTCTCGCCAATATTTTCCCATGACAAATTTGCTTATGTAGCCTAAATCGACATAATTTAAAAATAACTCATCCAGCTTTTTATATTTTTCTGCCAGATTTTTTTCCTGAAAAGTTTGTAACAATAAATTTCCCTTATCTTCTGACCATGTCATGGCTTCTTTTGCTTCCGGTGCCGCCGCATATGCCGGAAAATTTATCAACATAAAACAACCGATAATAAGTTGAAAAATTTGCTTACTTTTCATTTAAATATGTCCTATATTATTTTTAAATTTGATTTATTATAACATTAATTGGTTAAAAAAATGAAACAAAAATTTTTCTTTTTATGTCTTTGCGGATGTTTTTTGACTGCTAATGCTTGGGCGGCAGATATCGGGTTCAGATATATAAAGTCTCGCGGTGAAGTCCTTTGCGGTACTGATTTGGATTCCGAAACTTATGCTTATAAAGATGAAGCCGGATATTGGCGCGGAATTGACGCCGACTTGTGTCGCGTTTTTTCTATTGCCATTTTCGGAAGATCCGATAAATTTCGCTTGGTCAATGTTAAAGAAAATCAAGTCAATTCTGCCATTGCTCATAATAAAATTGATATCATGCTCGGAAATGCTCCCGGAACTGCTTCTCAAGATATTTCAGGAAAAACAACTCAAGCCGAGCTGATTTATTATACCAGACAAATGTTCCTTGCTCATAAAAATAATCAGGCAACTTCCATGGAAGATTTTAAAGGTAAAAAGATTTGTCTGCTTAATAAAAATTACGATTTTTATAATTTCAGAGATTTTAATAATAAATATAATTTGGATTTGCGTCCCCTCTTTTTTAATAATCAGCACAGCGCCTTGGAAGCTTTTCTCCTTAAAAGATGCGATCTCTTTACCGGTAATGAACTCGATTTAATCAGCATTATCAATCATCTTAAAAATGCTAACGTGCAAATTGAAATTTTACCTGAAGTCGTTGCCGAAAAACCAATTTATGCCCAGGTTTTGAAAGATAATCAAAAACTCCGGGCTTCGGTCAAATGGATTATTAATGCCTTGGCTTTGGCTGAAAAACAAGGTATTAATTCTAAAAATATTGATGTCTTTATCGGTATTAAAGATGAATCTCTTAAAAATCTTTTAGGCTTTAATCCCGACGTTTGGAATAAATTTGAGCTCAATCCCGACTGGGTTCGAATTGCTATCAAAGAACTCGGAAATTATGGCGAAATTTATGAAAGAAATCTGGGTGAGCTTTCTGAATTTAAAATTAAAAGAGATAAAAATAATCTGATCGAAAACGGCGGACTTATCGGCGCTCAATCTTTCTTCTAAGCTATTTTCCTTTGCGAAAAATTATGCTTCATAATAAAATCAACCGCGGCTTCCAACCCTTCTTCGCTGATGCGGTGCTGTCCGGCTTTGACTTTGCATGTTTCTACTTTTATGCCCAATTTTTTTAGTTCTTTTTCCGTGAAAGACATTGCCTCAAAACGAACTAAATTATCGGCATCTCCGTGTATTAATAATATATCCGGCTTGGATTGTGCATGCTTCATTAAAAATTTATGCCCTGCCATAATCCCGCTGAAACTGACACACCCTCCGATTTGATGCTCTCTCATCAGCGCCGTATATATTGCCAACATTGCTCCTTGAGAGAAGCCGCACAAATATAAATCTTTGTCTTCTAATTGATATTCATTCAGACATTGCTCAATATAATCATTTAGATAAGAAAATGACTCTTCTAACCCTAAGGTCATTTTATCATATATGGCTATGCACTCTTCCATACTTGGAACCGTTTTTCTCTCATCATCTGGATCAAATCGATGCATGGAATACCACTGACGCTTGTCTTCCAAAATTTCACAACATATCGGTGCTTGCGGCAAATGTATTGCCGTATTATCAAATGCCTTGATGAAATTTTGCAATTTTCCTTCCAAATAATCAGCACTGTCTATGTAGCCGTGCAGAAATATTATTAATTTGCGCGGCTGCCCGTTAACGTATACTATCTCTTCATTTATGGCATTTAACATTTTTACGAATCCGATTTTTTCTCTCGCGTTACTTTAATGCCAATTTTCTAAAAAAAACGTAAACAAGCTGATGCCAGCTTGACCGCATCTGTTTGATTGTCGCTCTGCCCGTGCCTTGATGCCGCGATGCTCTTTACGTTCTGGACGGAGCTGAAGTGCCTCGCGCAGGCAATAAAAGAAAGAGCATTTGACAAGCTGAAGCCAGCTTGACCGTATCAGCTTGGTTCGTGCCTTGTGGAGATTGTGTTTTTGAAAAAAAATTAATTGAAATAGATTAAGCTTAAGCCGGTGAGGATAAACAACACGGCATATATCAGCACATAAAACGCCGGTTTGCTCATTTTTTGTTTGATTTTCGGACGATACAGAAGTGGGAATATTATATATATGAGTAGATAAACACTTCCCCAAAAACCTGCATATAACTCATAGTCTTGCGGATTGAAGACAAATGCCGTTATGCCCCCCATAATTATTGGAACAATAAAAAAACCAATTATGAAAAACATTATCTTCTTCATGATATCCTCTTTTTGTTTCAAGATAATAAAAATTAAATAAAAGGCAATATAAAAATATTGCCTTTTATTATATTGTTTATATATTCTTGTTTTTATGATAGTTTTTTCTCACTTTATTGCCAATGTTTTTACATTTACTTACGCTATTTCTTGAATTTTTTAAACACTTTATTGTTTCTTTTTCGCCAACATTAAGAGTTTTAATTCCAAGGACTTCATTTTTTATTTTTTTGTAAGTTTCACTAGCTTTTTCCATTGCTTTATTTACACTTTTATTTTTTACCTTCTTTAATGCTATTTTCCTAATTCTTTTATTATTTTATTCATTGTTTTCTCCTTTATAATTGTTTTGGATATTTGAACTTAATCGCTTGCCATTTTTCAATCACATCTATCAACTCATAGGGCAAATCTCCGCCTTCTTGCAAAACCATGTCAAAGGCTTTCAATATGGCATCCAGTTGTTCTCCTAATGGCAAATTTTTTTCATAGGCTTTTTGTCTCTTTTCTTTATAGGTTGTTTTTCTTCTCGGCATGTTTTTCTCCTATTTAATGATTTTTCCCGTGGTATCCCAAATTGAATCTAAGATACCCGAAGTCAAATTCTTTTCTTTTTCTCGATACTTTTGCTGATAATTATAATCAAAATTATCATTATTATAGGCTAAGTCGTCATATCCTTCTTTTAGCTCTCTTTGTTGCGCCGCCAGCGCTGATTTGCTTGAACTCAAACCCATTGAGCTCAAACTGGCTCGGCGACTTGCCAACTGTGCATCCAATAAATTTTTTCGCTTCTTTTGATTGTATTCATATTCCTTCTGCATTTGTTTTAACTGTTTGCTTTGGGCATTTGCCTCATTTAACAAATTGACCGCAGACAAACCTGCCGTTATGGCTGTACCTATTCCTCCCATTTATTTCTCCCTTCTTTAATCTTTGGTTTTTATTTCCGTTGCAACCGACAATAATTCAAATGCATCCGGAACACTGCTTTTTATACTCCACATCGGTTTTTGCGGTTCTCTTATCCAACCAATTGAACGCAATTCAATATCCCCACTATAGGCATTGGGCGGGGAATCTAAAATTTGGTCGCGATACATTTTTTTTAACGGTACTTCAAAATAGCCGTTGCCAAAATCTAAACACAGCGATTTTGTTCCGATAATTCGGAAAATGCCATAAACCATGCGATAGGCTTTGGGCGGATACGGTTTGGCGGAATCTAACATTAACGGTAGCGGTTCTATGATGTGTTCATAAGACAAACCGACTTTGATTTGCTTTACCGCCTCCGATAATTCTATCTTGCCGTCTTCGACCGTTATTTCTCCGATTGTAAAATCATCACCGACAACAGAAACTTCCTTGCCTTCCAAATAATCTAATCCGCTCCAGCTCTTTTTTGCCGTATCTGACGTTTGTATGCTCCCGCAATCTACATACATGTCTTCCGTTAACATTTCCAAAAAATATTTTTCATCTCTTTTAACGATGAAATAAATTTCATCTCCGATAACAGCACAAGAGATAAATTTTCCCTGTGTGGTCATTTTACTCCAAGCATTAACTTCTTCCGTACGATATGAGGTTAAACATGAGATCGTGCCGTCTGACAAAATAATGTATAATATGCTGTCTCCTTGAAAATATACGCAATCTATCGGATTTTTTATGATATCATTTGAAAGCAGGGTTAAATCTTTTGCCTGATAAGCTTGTTCTACATCGGCATATAAAAATTCTCTTAACTGCTTTCCGTTTTGTGACACAAATAATGTGGCACCGTCTACATTTTGCGGAGCCAGCGAGCATTTACCATATGTTCCGATATTTGTTTGCCGATTTAGGGTTATACTGGTTGGTGTTAACGGTTCTCCCGAGACCATCCACTCCGCCCCCGTGGTAAAAACCAATAAATGTCTTGTTGATACAACATTGAGTACGGCATTGACCTGATCTGACAATATGGCAAAATCGATTGATTCATCATCCAAGCCCGTTCCGATGTCAAAATTAAACAAATCGGATGATTTGGACAGCCATAAATGGTTCGGTAAGCTTTTTGAACCTCCTATAACCATTCTGTCTTGATGAAACGTTACAGAATTTGGATATCCTCTCAATGCAGAAAAAGCTTGTTCTTCCCACTCATTGGTTTCAGTGGTACTTGTTAATCTTTTACTCACTTCCGCCGTGCAGTTTTTGCTGTCACTGACACTTCTTATTATGGCTTCACCCTCATTTATTTTTATCCGAATCCCAACATAGTCCGATGTAAATATATTAGTATCGCTTGTTATTGTGATGCTGCCGCTGGCTCCGCTCGGTTTGAATTTTATTTTATTTTGATAAAAATTATAATACGGACAAAAAACTTGCCCGTCTTTTTGATAAAACGACCATGCCGAAATTTTCCATACTTCATCATTATTGCGGCTAATTTGCTGCGGCGGGACATCCGGATGTACTATCAATAAGGTATCGGCACTTTGCGTCCAATTTATTTGATGCAGTTGCTCCGTTGTCCACGGTGTCTCCAATGTGGCAATAACTTCTTTATTTTTATATACCTTCGCACTCTTATTCAAAAAACAGATTAAATAGGTTTGTTCGGTATTAAATTCAAATGAAATTAACCTGCCCTCTTCTCCTATCTCATCTATATACATTAAACCTTTTCTTCTGGATACGCCGCCGGTCGGATGAATTTGGACATTTTGTAATTTTCCCGCACCGTTTTCATATATTCTTAAATCACCGCGCCCATATAATTTATCTGACAACTGTCCTGACGTAAAATTTGTTTTGACACATATTTGATTCATTGTCTTATCTCCACAAGGCTGAAATCTTCAAATCTGGACGGGGTTGATTGCTGGGCATCAATCGAACGCGCCCGATTGATACTGTCTTCTGCAACTTTGCTTAAAAATTCTGCTCTGGTTGTACTTTCGGTTAATGGTAAACAAAATTCATATGCCAGTTTGTTTATTAATGCCTCACAAAAATATGCCGGAAAATTATTTTCCAGCGGACGATATATATATGTTAAATTGATTTGCTGATGATTGCTGTATAAACAATCTTTGACTATTTTATATTCCGTTCCTCTTCCTCTGCTCCCGTTTCCTGCCGATATAACCCGCAAAAAATCTGACGGAAGTAAATAAGCATAACGATAATCTGCCAATGGGGTTTGCTCCAGGCGTGCCAATTTTGTCTGCATTATGGCAAAGCTCCATGGATATGACGATAATAAGGCATCTCGTATTTGCGAATATAAGTTAGCCGATATTTCTGCTTCTGCCGTGCCGTCTTCAAAACTGGTGATACTGGAAGCTCCTATTTTTAATAACGCTTGCGAACAAATATTGATGCTACTGTTACTCATATATTTTTCCCTTCAAAAAAAAGGAGCCTGCTTTTTTTTCACAGGCTCCCTATCATTTGCTACTAGTGTATTTTTTTATTTAAAACCATTTTCTATAAAAGGAGTAATTTATTCCCGTTACGCGGCTGCCGCTGCTGTCGGTGTTGCCAAAACAGCTACACTGACCTCACCGTCTTCAATCGAGGATACGGACAAAACCGCCGGTTCTAACGTACTTGCCGTGCCGGCATTAGTTAAAATCATATCTCCTTTACGTGCAAAAGGTGCAATATCATTAAAGTAACCGCTCCCTTTGACCGTGTTTAAATCATCTTCCGTAGAATAATTCCACAAAGTAAAACCATTGGCATAAGCCATTACACTGAAATTTTTTGCATTATAAGACATATTTTTTATTCCTTTCTTTTTCATTATTCTTCTTTACATTTGATGCGAACAACACCTGTTCCGTCAATCAGGCAAGCACCTTGACTCATCATGTTATTGACGAAGTGTGCGGCATGATCTCCGTGCCATGTGATGTCTGACTTCACATCTTGACCGGAAGCATGTCCGACTGCAGTTTTGTGAAAAATGAAACAATCGCGATTGGTACCGTCAAGAGGCAAACCGGTGTGCATAATCCAGTTGATGCCCAGCCATTTGCGGCTTTCAGTACCCTTCAAAAACGGCAAATTGTCGCCTGCGTAATCTGAATTTGAAAATTCATCAATATTCAACAAGGCATTCCATTGCAACGGTCCGACAATACCGAAACGTTGCCCGTCATCGGGAACATCATTACTGTTCAATTTGGCAAAAGCGTCTAAAATAGTATCTTTAGTCAAAACTTGAGCATAATCACCGACATCATTATCTGACGGCGCTTTATTCAAAGCTTCAATAATCAATTCATCGGTTTTTCTTCCCAAAGCATATGCTCCGGCACTGGCTACCACACGACGTTCATCAATGCTCATTTTGAGCTCATCTAATGCATCTACCCAATCGCCGGCATAATAGTCGAGCAATTCGCACTCAACCGGGGTATGGTCAATGCTCATTACCGGAACCAGTCCATGACGTGCCTTGCCTGAGGCAATACCTTTGCCTACTTTTTGGAATACGGTGGTGGCTCCGACGATATTACCTTTGTATCGTACGGCGTTTCTTAATTTCGATCCCATTTGTTGATATGCCAAATGAACATCGGCTTCAAAATTTTTTATAAAGGATTTACTTACTTCTGTTGACATGTTTTTATTTTCCTTTTCATCTAAAAAGTTAATGTTTTACGTTTATTTTTCAGGATAAAGTTTTTCAAAACCACGGGTGATTTTGGCGATATAGGCGCTATCCTTATCACGCCAATAACGCGGATCTTCCATCATTTTACGAAGTCCGGCTTCACTCAGATTTGCCATGTCTCCTTCATTTTTTCCCAATAACGGTTCGGATGAACTCATCATGTTATAAAGAGCAATAACCCCCTCTGCCGTAGAACCCAGCGCTTCATAAACTTCCGGATTGACATTTTGTTTTGCCCAGTTGGAAAGCGAACGAGAAATCTCGTTGAATTTTTCTCTTCCGCCAAAGTGTCGGGCTAATTTTTCCAGTTGTCTTTCGGCTTCAAAATTGACCGCCATTTCATCTAACACAGGTAAAACTCTTTCTCCTGCCAAATCATAGACAAACTGTGCTTGGTCGTTGGTAAAGCCTTTTTCATAAAACCGTTTCATCAAATCTTCATCCACCTCCAAAACCGGTGACGGACTTTTGATTTGATATTGTGTATAATTTTGCGGCATGTTGCGCAGATTGGTCTCTATGAGATTGTCATCTCTTCTTGCCAAATCATTATACGCGGCTATCAACTCTTCCAGTCTGACTTCTCCGGTTTGTTCATCCCAGAATTGCTCCGGTAATCCTTGCGGTTTGTTGGAATATCCGCTTTTTTCGGCAATAGCGGATGTTTCCAAAAGATTTTCACTTTTAGCTTTTGGCTGCATTTATTTTCCTTTCATGTAAAAAATTAATTGATGCCACTTAATCGCTCAATTTGGCGAACTAATCTTCTTTGCCCTTCCAAATCGCGTAAATGGCGGTCTTCCGCGTCTGGTCCCAAACTTCTCTCGATGGTTTGACGACGCAGATATGAGAGGACAATTTTGCCCTCTTTGCTTATGAAACATCGAACAAAGGCTTTTTTTATTTCTTCTTCACTCATTTGTTCGATCTCATAATCTTCAAACGGCGGCATTTTCTTCACCTCCGCCGATTAATCCCTGCAACAGATTTTCATCTATTATTTGTTCATTAATTAAATTGTCGGGAACGTTTAATATTTTTCCGAGTGTTTTGGCTGCTTCAAAGGCATTTACGGCTCCCATTCCCAGTGCCCCCAATGATGATACCAATGTTACCCACTGACTGATATTATTGACATCTTCTCGGGCTTTGAGCATGGCTAACGGTGATTTATATTGCAAATCGACAATTTTACCGTCCAAGTCAAAATTCATGATATCGCCGCGACGTCGCAAAATCAGAAAGGCTCTCTTTATTAACGGTGTCAGCAATTCGGTTTGTAAACGTCCGAAACTGGCTCCCAAAATGCGCGCAATTTCTGCCGTCCTTTCCAAAACTTCAGTCGCGGTCATGTTCGGTGCATTAACCTGTGATAATCTGTCTGCCAACAACGCATGATTGATACTTTTTTGCAAATTTTCCAAAATCAGCTGCGAAACATCAAATTTTCCGGGTGCTTCTAGCGGTGTCAGCCCTTTGGAACCAACCGCTTTGGGAATGATGGCACCGGGGACTAATTTGATATTGGCGGGATTTAATATTCCGTCATCATCCGCCTGCCAAATTCCCGTAACCGAAATGGAGGCATTTTTTAATATCAATTCAACTACTTTATTTGCTGTTTTAATATCCGGCAAAGCCTTCATTACCGGTGAACGACCATAAATTTCTCCCGGAGCTTTCAACCAACGAAAATTGATAAACGGAGAGGAAGAAAATATGCCTTCCTTCAACACCACATTATCTTCAACACCGCTGTTTTCATCCCAGACAAAAGCCGTATACTCATATCCGGAAGCTCCAAACTTGCCGTTTTGCGGAATAACCGCTTCTATCAAACTCAGGCGAAAATCAGGATTTTTTGCCTGTTCAAGCCAATTATCGGTTAGTTCGGCTTCCGGAAAACGTAAGCGAATATCATCTATACTGACTTGAGAACAGCGAAAAGTTGTATCTAATTTTCCGTCCGCACTCTCTTCCAGTGCTATTTCTCTTAACGGAACTGCATAAAATCTAAATGCCGAAGCTTCTCCGATCGGGGCTTCTTCAAACATTAAACATGCTGTTCCTACCGTAATTAAATCTAAATAACACTGGTGAATTTCAACGGCAAAATTTGAATGTTCAAAATGTTGCAGCATGATATCTGCCGTTTTGGACAACGTATCACTTATCTGGGCGGCTTCTTCCGGCAACAACTCCGGACCTGCTGTTAATCCAAACCATTTTGACCAGGGCGGCGTTAATTCCGCCAGCAATGATGATGCCAACTGATCAACCGCATCCGGTGCCGTGGCGTCATATATATGAATATTTTTTTTGCTTCCTTCGGAATTTTGATACATTGTACTGCACGCATTTTCTCTTTGCGGAAAAGCATATTCATAACATTCCTGCCAATGGGGCTCCCAGTTCTGTTTTCTTTCTACAGCTTTTTGATAACGTTTGATAAGCTTTTCTATTTTATCTTCCATACTTATTCTCCCAATAATTTTTTTCGGTTCAAATCGCGATTTTGCGGATCAAAAATCCCGGCATATGAAGTATGTATTGTACTTTCCAAGCCTCGACGTTGTCTGGCTAAAGCTTCTTTTCTTGCTTTTTCTTCATCTTCCGCAGAGGTATCTTTAACCACCTTGGTTTTCGGACTTCCGCTAAATACTCCTCCCATGTTTTCTCCTTTCTTTTATAAAAAAAAGGTCCGAACTTTTATTCGGACCGGTTAGCTTATTTTATTAATGACTTTCGATATTCCTCCGTCATTGGTTCTTTTTTTATTTTCTTGTGCGCTTTTCACAACCTGAATACCCAGCACACCCAGAGCGATACTCCACAGTGATGTGGTTTCTACCAGCGCATTGATTATTCCTTCCGCATTGGGATAATCTGCCAAAACAACATAACACAAGGTTCCGATTGTCAGCAGCCATGCAAGTGCCACGGAATAACCAAATGCCGGGCGCCAAAAACGAACAAATTTGTCTTCGGCGTTCATTTCTTGACGTATGGTCTGATGTATCTGATTTAACGTGTTGTTATCCAACTCATTTTCCAACTCTTGCATCTTTTCCATATGCCGATTGACTTCAGTGATTTTTTCACTCGATATTTTTTGTTTTTCTATGTCTAAACTTACTTCTCCCAGCGCGGCATTTGCCTTTTGCGCCGTATCACCTCCTATTGCTTCCAAACCCGTACTTACCAATTTAATCAAAAAAGGTAAGCCTACCTTACTTAATATTTTTAGTAACATTTAGCCCTCCACATCATTGTAAAAGACATGATTGCCGATTTCGGCACAAGGTATTTTCCCGATGGACCAACGGGGACATACCTGTTTGTTGTGATAATGCGTTGCGCCGTAAGTTCTATCCGACAGCAATCCTGATAAAGCCCTCTTGGCAATACGCTTACAAGTGGCATATATCGGGTTTCCTTCATCAACACGAAGCAATACCCGATAATTGGGATCATCTAAATTCCAACAGGAAAATTGCTTATCTTTTTGACATATTTCCGCTATATTATTTCCCCACCAATATCCTCCTTTCTTTTTGCTTATTGTTTTTCTGTTCATAATTACCGAGGCTATCGCTTCTTGTCCCGATAACGGTTCGCCTCGTGCCTCTCCATATATGGTTTTGGCTAAGATATCCGTTGTTAAATCCGTCATGAATTTCTTCCTACCCCGTCTAATTTCTTTTCTATTCTCAACAAATGGTCGGTTAATCTGTTTTCCACATCTTTCAGATAATTGACCGAAACATAATTGCGGGCAACGTGAAGCTTGAAATCGGCAAGCGCATCTTTCAAATTTGAAACATGTGCATCATGTGCTTCCTTCAAATGTTCTATTCCCGTATCCGCCTCTTTTTTGTTACGGTTTACCAATCGAAACAATGCGGCAAACACCGGAAGCTCGACCATGGCTATCCAGTTGGTTATTTCATTAAACATTATTTTCACCTATTCTAATTCAAATGTTGTGTGTGCCGAAAATTGCTCGGAACGCCCTTGCCATTTGTTATATTTTGGCAGTGCATCTTTTGTGAAACTTACCGTTAATCGAACCGGTTCGGAATTCAAACATCCGGCAACGGCATCCAATGCATCATCATGCCCTTTGCCTTCCGGTGAAAATTCTCGCATTTCTTCAATAAACGGTGTTTGCCATATTTTTTTGTGCACATTTAATGCGCGTTCCGCCAATAATACTTCAAAAGCCGAAACTATTCTTTCGGCTTTGTTTGAACTTGAATACATCTCCAATACCGCAACTCGCAAATTTTTTTGTGCCAAAACCTGCTTTAATATCCCCGGCAAAAATTTTCCGATGCCGTTGGCTTCAACTCTTACCGCATTCAGATGATTCCTCTCTATAAAGGCGGCAACCTTTTGACATTGTTCCGATGCTGCATTATCGCGAATATGCTCATCTATTTTTATATATTCCAAATCATGCAGCCAATAGTGTCCGTCTTCATCCGTAAAAACACAGGCAATTACGGAATTGTCTCCACCTGATGCGGCAAAAGACGGATCCCACCAGCAAGATGCCGACAACATTTTCTTCTCCCCGATTTTTAAATAATCTCGCCCGTTGGAAGAAATTATTTGTATTTCTCCCTCATATGCCTTTAGACTTTCCGGGTTTAATATGCTGTCGGAAAAATTGACCGGTGTCAGCATCATTTGGGAAAGAAATTTGTTTTCTCCCGATCGAACTCGTATCGAAGCAATTTTTTCTTCACTAAACCTTTCCTTCCAGTTTGATTTTCCGTTTTTATCCAAAATCGGCAATTCAAGCTTTTTAAAACCTAGCAAAAACGGTTCCGTTTCCGGCTTCTTGGAATCATACTCAACCTGATAAATGGTATAGAAGGTATGCGGTGTGCCTATATATAACTGCATCCCTTCCGGGGTTAAAATATAATCCAATTCTTCCAGCTTCTCCCTTATGTCTGCTCTTTTGACAGGTGAATCTGAATTTTTGGGAACTTCAACATCATCACATATTATCAAATCTGCGCGCAAACCCGTGATATTTGCACCCAAACCTTTTGCTAACATGGACGGATCTCTTAGTTCTTGCGGACGATTAATGGTAAATTGTCCCGATGCCCATTGATCCGTCTTTTGCGGTTTTAAACCTTTGGTCAAAGGATGTTGCTCTATGATGCGTTTGACATTTCTAACCATTTTCTTTGCCAAAGCATGATCTGCCGCCATAACCAATATTCTGGTTTCCGGCTTATAATATAAAAACCATGCACAAAACAAACCTACAATCGTGGATTTTCCCGAATTGCGAAAAGCCATTAACAAACCTTGTCTGCTCTCTTTGCTTTCAAACAATTCAGAAAGCCAATGCGTCATCTTGTTTTGGTGTTTGGGAACACTTAAACCCTGCAAATGCATCCAAACATATACAAAATCAAAAAAGCTGACTTTTTTATTTAAGTCAGCTTTCTTCTTCATCTTCTTCCTCCTGATGATGTGCTTCTTCCAACAAAGATGTTATGTCAATTTCATCTCGCTCGGTTGGCGGAAGCGGTTCATCTTCGGTCCAACGAGCCAATTTTAACAAGGTTTCGGCATGGACGACTGCCGATTTGCAAGCGCTGTGATGTGCGCTAAAACCTTTGGCATCCGCCGGTGCCGGTTGTTCGGCAAAATTTTCATAACTTTTTATAACCTCCGATATTTTTTGCGGTAACGTCTTTTTCAAATTATTTTTTAATGATTGTAATGTTTTTATTTTTTTACTCGGCATTTTATCCGTTTCCCATAAAAAAAAGCTCCGTCATCGGAGCCCTTTATTTTGTTTCAGATACACTACCAGCAAGTGATGTTATGTTTATATATTAAAAAAAATTCATTGTCAAGACTTTTTTCCTACTATTTTTAATTTTTTATTAAAAATTTATACAGCTGATATGGCGTAACTATGCTAACCCTATGTATTCCCATAATTCTTTTTACAAATTCTACACAAGTAAATATTCCCAACGGTGCACATTTTAATGGTGCTTGCTTAAAATCTACTTCTAATATTTTGCTTTTTTTATGCTTTTTTATATGATTGAGGTAATCCAACCTTAACATTGATTCGTGTTCAAATATGTAAACTTGGTTGGACATAGGATTTAGTTCCAGCCATATATCCTTACTTTTTGACAGACAAATTATTATATAACAGTGTCTGAACCCTTTTTTTAAAAATTTTAACCACCAAAGAGTTGTATTATCTTCAAAGACAACATATCCCTTGGCATAATATCTGCTTATAATTCCCTGATTTTGCATGGCTATCCTCTACAATATTTTATAATATCGCAAATAAACTTCAAAATTTTTTATCCCTTCTTCCCACAACCGAACCTCGCTTCTTTTGGCGCGGCGATCATACCACGGAGACTCTTGTTTTTCTCCCCACTCTACCATTATTCTCAAATGTCTGTTGCTTATATGTCTGTGCTGTTTCATTATTTTGAGAATCCTATATATATCCGTAATTTCACAACATCTCGGTTTTCCGCAATAATCCGTTTTGGAACGTAGTCCTCCGCGTGCCTGCAATGAGGTGCAGAACCAAAACCAGACTTCTTCGGCATTTTCAAACGGTTCAAAATTATCCTTCATCCCCTTTTTTCTCCCCCTTGAATTGTTTTATGCAATTAACTAAATATTAACCATAAAGATTTATACATAAGGTTGTAGGAATTTCAACACAAAAAGAATTGATTCCTATTCTATTTTGTGTTATGATAGGAAAAATTGCCTGAAAAACCTTTTGAAAGCATAAAAAAAATGAAATATGAAAATGTTTGGGATGCTGTTGATAAGTTAGCAAAAAAACACGGTCTTTCTCCTTCCGGCTTGGCTAAACTCGCCGGCTTGGATGCTACAACTTTTAATAAAAGCAAACGTATCCGCCCTGACGGAAAAAAACGTTGGCCATCCCTAGACAGTATCAACCGCTTACTTGAAATTTTTAATCTGTCTTTTGAACAGTTCTATGCTCTCAGCTCCGGTAATGAAGAAAAAGAAAACGGATCTATCCCCTTTGCCAAACTTTCTGAAATTTCTGACTTTATTTCTGACAATAACCCTGTTTGGCAAAAATGGGGAAAAGTCCTCTTCCCTGATTTTAGAGATGCGCTCTATGCCATTGAAATTGATTCCGAAGCCTATGCTCCCCTTTACAGATACGGAACTCTTGTGGTGGCCTCCCAAAACTCCGATATCAGAAAAGCCGACCGTGTCATTATTTATCTTAATAATTCTGATGTCATTATCAAAGAATTTGTTCGTCGTACACCATCTAAATTGATTGTTACCGATATTAATCTACCTCATGCGGAAGAGAATATTCCCATTGCAGATATCTGCCTTATTAACCGAATCGTGTGGATCAGCCAATAGCAGAGGAGAATCTTATTTTGAACATAAAAAAATATCTCAAACTCAGTAATTCTAAACTTACCGAATTGGAAAGTAAATATAACTTTTTACCCGATATTCAAGAAGTTGAAAATCTCTCCCTTTCTGCTGATAAATATTGTCTAAAAGAAACTGTCAGAATCGCTAAACTTCACGCTCAAAATAAACAAACGCAAATTGCAGAAAAACGTCTCTCCGAAAAACGAAAAAAAGCTATATTAAGCCTTTTTGTCAGACCGGAATAATCAGTCGTTGCCAAAGGTTTGATTTATTTGTTCTAACGTGTGCTGCGGATCTTGAGAAAAATCTATTGATATTTTATTTCCTAACGTACATTTCTGATTTTGTGCATCATAAAAACAAAACGGCGTGGAAAACCAATCCGCATATTCTTTGCTGTCATCTATATGAAGTGTGATCTTTTTCTCGGCGCAATATTCTCCCTTTGCCATATTCCACAACATATCAGGAACTTTATATTCTCCGTTTTTAAAATATTCGACCATTCCATGCGCATCATAATAATCTAATATGGCGAAAAGTTCCTTATATATGATGCCGTGATCTTGCAAAAAGCGATCTACAACTTTTCTCGGACCTCCGGTTATTATATAAATTTCTATACCCATCGTCTTGGCTATATGCGTAAACTCTCTGAAATAATCAGGATACTTGTTCACCACCCCATGAAAATCCAGACCTATGCGTATTGGCTCTTTAGTCACCTTTCGAATCTCCAAACATCGAACCGAGCAAATCTTTTAATGAACTCGGACTTAACGCCGACAGCGGATTGATACTTATGTCCGGATTATCTAAATTGCCTCCGATGTTATAATTAGCGGCAAATACCGTTCCGTCTTTTCCACTTAAAAGATTGCCCAATATCGGTAACTTACCTATAAAATTGTTTAAACCATATGCCGGGGCAATAACGCCTTTAATATTTAATTCTTCCGTATTACGGTCAAACTCTCCGTTGACCGTTATTCCCATTACATTTCCAAATGCTTTGCCTTCATTAAAACTGAGCACTTGATTGCGATAGGTAAACGGAATGTCTAAATGAGAAAAAGCTATTCCCTCACCTGTTAGCATGTTTACTATGCCGCTTAAAGAAGCTACCGTTAATAATTTTGCTAACAACGGCGTATTATGTATGCTGAAATCTCTTATTTGCGCGTGTCCGATAAATTGTTTATTTCGACCTCTTTTACCGTTTATGCTCAAACGACCTCCGCGCATGTTATCATAAACTCGCAAAAACTTTAACGTTCCGCCGGCATCATTACTCTCTACCGATAATAAATATTCATTGTTCGGACGTGGTGTATAATCCAGCTTTATAAATTGTTTTTGTGAGCCGTCAAAATTGCCGATTAAATGCATGTCTTCTATGCCTATTCCATGACGCAATTTTGCCGAACCGGCAAAGTTTTTAACTGAAGCATATTCATTGGTCCAAATATTGTTTACGGCAATAAATATATCCGTATCTGTTACTTGTTCCAATGCATCTTCTTCTTCCTTAACCCCTGTGTTTTTCTTACCGTCTGCCGTGACAACTTCTGCTTTTTCTTTGAAAAATGCCGATAAATCATAGCTACTTCCCGATACGTTTATTTTCACCTTTTGCTTAGCTTCGTTGGTAAATTCTATTTTAGCTTTGGCATTGGTTTTCGGAGCCTTTATTTGTGTTATGTCTATGACTTTTATTTGCCCGTCTTTATCTATATCCATTTTTCCTTGCAATAGAAAATCTTTTTTATTGAAACCAAAATTCGGTATCTCTCTTAACTTTCCGTTCTTAAAATCAAGACGTATGGTCGCGTCACCTACCTCTTGTATTGGTTTATATAAGCCAAAAAAGGAGTAATCAACCTGTGCTTCCGTCATATCTGCCGTTAAATCTGCCTGGATATGCGTATCATCAAATTTTGTAATCGTCGCCAAAACTTTGGTCGTCCCTTCTATATATGGCGGATTGATAAATTCTGTGGTTATTCCGGCTTTCTTTTTGACATTGTCATCAAAAATAAAACTCAGATTATAGCGACTTTTATATAATTTATTAGCAAAATTTTCGTTCCAGGATAATTCTAACGGGATGTTATCCAGTTTGGCTTGCCCTGATACCGTCAAGCCGTTGTTATCAACATGTAAATCCAGCTTTTGTGCCGTTATGGCTTGCTTATCCAGAACATCGGGAATTTCTACATTGTTCAGCACGGAACTGACTTTCACTTTAACCTCATCCGGTGCCAAATCTCTTTTCAGCTCAAAATCCAAATACAAATCCGTCTCTGCCGTTCCCTTAAACGAATCCGGCTTAATTCCCATTTCCGTAGCATAATTTAACGGATTATGGTCTATTAAATCTAATGCCGCAGATATATCTGATTCTGCCTGCAAACTGATTTCGGCAAAATTATCATATTTATTCAAGTCATATAAACGGACAAAACCACTGTTCACTAATACATTATTGGATATGGCTTTATCTATATCTATTTTGATTGTATCATTGGAAAAATGCGCCGTTCCGTATATGCCCGCAACTCTTGGCATTCCGGTAAGATAATCTAAAGTTGTATCAGCGATTATACCTATCCCTGATAAATTTTCAAATGTAAATTGTTTATTCTTTTTATTATAGCCAAAATCAAATTCAAATTCGGCATTTTTTATTTCTCCTCCGAATAAACTGCTCTTACACCAATCCCAAGCCAACGTTCCGGCGTATCTGGGCCAATAATCATATAGTTCATCAAATTTGACACTGTTGACTTTGGTTTTTAATTTCAGTTGTAAATTATCCATTGAGCGCTTCAAAAGATAATCTTTGACACCGTTAACATAAACACTTAGCAACGCATTTTGTTTGCCTAAATCAAGCGATGCATTTTCAATTTGCAATTTATCCAAACCTGCCGATAAATCTCCTTCCAATAAAAATCCGGAAATTTTATAATCTTCTTCGGCTTTGTCACTGAAATGTATGGTTCCGCTGCCGCCTTCAAAATTAAATTGCAAACTTTCTATGGCGCTGTCTAGACTTTGAACTATATTATCTTTATTTTTCAAGACTGCGGCAAAATCTATTAACGTATCTATACGTCCGCTTACCGGTATATTTATCTTCAAAAATTTCTTAGCCTCTTCTTCTCCGAGCAAACTTTCTATTATATCCGTCGGAAACAGTTCATTAAAATAAAACTGCAATCCGACTTTGTTGCCAAATGGTCGGTATTCGGCATCTAATCCTATTGAAGCTTCATGTTCATTAGATTTTATCAGTGCATTAAAGCTGCTTTCTATGTTGGAAAAATTGCGTTCAAAATGATAATTTAAATCCGAAAACACCCATTTGCGCCCTAAATCCACTTCATGAAATTCGACAGAGGCGTTTTCTATGGCAATGTCATTAATATAACTTTCCGGATAAACTTTATCTTCTGAATTAAATCTTTCAATAAATTCTTCAAAACCGTCAAAATAATATTCGATTTTCTTTTGATTAACTTCATTTTTGTTTTCTTCTTTGATGCCGTAGTTTGTAAATATGTAAACCGTCGGCTTACTGACTTCGATTGAACTCGGTGCAATTATACCTCTTAATAAGGCTCGGATACTAAATGATAAAGAAGTCCTCGGTGCCGTGATGATAAAGCTTCCGTCGGTTTTACGATAATCTACGTTATTGGCTATGATTTTTAACGGTTTTATGGATCTGACCAGCTCAATGTTTACATTGTCCAACGTTACTTGATATTGGCTGTCATCATGATTCAGAGCTTTGATGATATATGGTTTTAAAAATGGGACTTCTACCGGACCGCGATACAGCTGCCACAAAAAAAGCAGAAAAAAGCCTAAAAATATCACTCCGACAAAATCCATGATTTTGTGCAGGCGATATGCTCTCGGTCCTAATTTTTTCATCCTTTTTTTCCCTACCCGATTTTTGCCGCCAATGATGCTGCCAAAAATAAATCTATATCCCCGTCTAATACGGCTTTGGCATCAGAGGTTTCAACCTCAGTACGCAAATCTTTGACCAATTTATAGGGCTGTAAAACATATGAACGTATCTGATAACCCCAACCGTTATCCCCTTGATTGTCTCGGGCTTCTTCGGCTTTGGCTTCTCTCTTTTTTAACTCGATCTCATATAGTCTGGCTTTAAGCATGTTCCACGCGCTTTCCCGGTTCTGAAATTGCGATCTCTGGTTTTGGCACTGTACAACTATGCCGGTCGGAATATGTGTTATTCTGACGGCAGAATCGGTTTTATTGATGTGTTGTCCGCCTGCGCCCGAAGCTCTATAAGTATCAACACGGCAGTCAGCTTCATTTATTTCGATTTTGATGGCATCATCTATCACCGGATATACTCCTACCGAAGCAAAACTGGTATGGCGTCTGGCGCCGCTGTCAAACGGAGAGATGCGTACCAAACGATGCACGCCCGTTTCTGATTTTAACCAGCCATAGGCATTGTGCCCGATAATTTTGATTGTTACAGACTTTATACCGGCAACGTCTCCCTCTTCTTCATCGACATATTCTATTTTATATTTATGTGCTTCTGCCCAACGACAATACATCCGCAACAACATTTGCGCCCAATCTTGCGCTTCCGTTCCTCCGCTACCGGAGTGAATTTCCAAAAATGCATCATTACCGTCAACTTCTCCTGACAACAAGGCTTCCAACTCGCCTCTTTTGGTTTGATTTCTTAAAATTGCCAAATGAGAACTGATGTCATCCAAAACTGCTTCATCTCCTTCTGCTTCGGCTATTTCAGATAGTTCGGCATATTCTTCCAAACTTTTTTGCATCTCTTGAAAATTGTGTAGGTTTTCTTCCAAATTGGTCTTTTCGCTCATCAATTTTTGTGCTTTTTCGGGATTGTTCCACAAATCGGCATCTGACGAAAGCGCGTTTAATTCATCTAAGCGAAGGATGGCGTTATCATAGTCAAAGAGACCTCCTCAGCAGAGCTAATGACTGCTTTATCTCTTCTATCATATTGCTGATTTCTGCACGCATTTTCTTCTCCGTTAATATTCCGTTCCCATCATGAATTCATCTTCTTCGGCAGCCTGATACGTTTCTGCTTTATTATCAGAACCGTTTTCTTCCGCATCTTCCGTACCACCGCCGATAACACGTTGTTTATTTTTATCAAAACTATAATCCGGCTTTAAGGCTTCCGTGATGACGGATTTATCACTCGGGGTAGCGGGGCGTCCCGTATCATAATTTATTCTGACTAACTTTATTCCGGTCGGAATACGGAACGGTATATCCGGTTGATTAGCCAAAGCTTCTTCCATGAAATTTTTGAAAATCGGTAATGCTGCCGCAGCTCCGGTTTCATAGCGTCCTAATGTTCTCGGATTATCAAAGCCGACATATACGGCAACAACCAAATCCGGTGAAAAGCCTACAAACCATGCATCTTGCGTATCATTAGATGTCCCGGTCTTGCCGCCTAAATGTTTGTTGATTGAGCGTAAACGTGCACCGGTACCGCGAACTGCAACTCCTTCCAGTATGGAGGTTATTTGATATGCACTTAACGGATCTACTATTTGTTCTCTTGTGTCCGGAAGTTTCGGAATCTCTTGTCCGTCGCCCCATGCCTCAACATTGCAGGTTTCACAATTACGTTTGTCTTGTTTTAATATATTGCGCCCGTAACGATCCTGAATTTGCTCCACAAAATAAGGTTTAATATTTTTACCGCCGTTGACCATAATGCCATAGGCTCTTGCCATATCTATAACGTGGGTTTCACCCGCACCCAACGACATTGACAATAAATGCGGCAAATGGTCATTAACACCTAATTTTTTGGCATATTCCGCAACCTTATCCATACCTAAATCCTGAGCCAAACGAACAGTCATTAAGTTTTTGGATTTTTCTACTCCCTGACGTAAGGTCATTAAACCGTAGAATTTTTTGGAATAGTTTTCCGGCTTCCATTTCGGAAGTCCCGGTCCTTGGTCTAAAACAAACGGAGCATCCAAAATCAAATCGTTCGGAGAATAGCCGTTATCCAGCGCCGCTAAATATACCACCGGCTTAAATGCCGATCCGGTTTGTCTTAATGCTTGCGTGGCTCGATTATATTGAGATTTTTTAAAATCATATCCTCCGACTGCGGCTAAAACTTTTCCCGTATGCGGATCTAATGCCAAAAGTGCTCCTTCCACATTGGGAACCTGGCGCAGATAGTAGCTGTTCTCGGCTAATTTTTTGGCTTTCGCCGTTTTTTCAGCCACTTTTTCAACTAAAATAACATCACCTTTGGCTAAAACTTTCGTCATAGAATTCGGTTCATCCGTAATTCCTTGATTTTTTAATGTTTTACGAGCCCATTTGGTCAGCGACAACGGAATAACTCCGGCTTTTCCGTCTTCCGTTTCTATTTGTGCCTCTCCGGTTGAAACGTCTTTTACTATTGCTTTTTCCCAGCCTGCCTTTGAGCCTTTGGGAATCTGCACTTCCGACAAAGCTTCTTTATATTTTTCATCCAACGGAATATTGGTCAACGCTCCCCTGTAGCCATGTCTTGTATCATAATTTTCTATTTCCTGACGAAAAACTTTAGTGGCAATTTTTTGCAATCGCGGATCAACCGTTGTTCTGACAATCAAACCGCCTTCATACAAGGCTTCCGTTCCGAATTTTTCACTAATCTCACGACGAACCTCTTCACTGAAATATTCCGCATCCTGAATAAATTCATTATCTCTATCTACCGTTTGCAACGGTTTGCTTTTAGCTATTTCTGCTTCTTCTTCGCTTATATAGCCTTCTTCATACATCCTTTCTATCACCCAGTTGCGTCTGGCAATTGCTGCATCATATTTGGTTTTCGGATTATAATTATTCGGACCTTTCGGTAGTGCTGCCAAATATGCCGCTTCCTCTATTTCTAATTTATCAAGTGGTTTGCCGAAATAATTTAACGCTGCCGCGGCAACTCCGTATGAACGGTTACCCAAATATATTTCATTTAAATATAATTCCAG
Source organism: uncultured Alphaproteobacteria bacterium (assembly GCA_944393215.1). GTDB lineage: Bacteria > Pseudomonadota > Alphaproteobacteria > RF32 > CAG-239 > CAJLXD01. Next base: position 662 of record CALXZL010000010.1, on the reverse strand, counting down.
GATATGATCTTTGGTAAATGCTTGTTCCATACGCATTGCCAATATGGCTTCTTTTATTTTGCGCGTATAAGATAATTCAGATGACAATAAAAAGTTTTTTGCAACTTGCTGGGTTATGGTTGACGCACCTGCCGGACGACGTCCCGTTCCGATATTTTTGATATTACCGACAACAGCTCTGGCGATGCCTAAAAAATCTACTCCCGAGTGATGATAAAAATTTTTATCTTCTGCCGAAATGAAGGCTTGTTTTACTCTTTCCGGAATCTTGTTTACGGGAACAAACAAGCGCTTTTCACTGGCATATTCCTTTAATAATTGTCCGTCACCGGCATAAAGTCTGGTGGTCACTGCCGGTTCATATTTTGCCAGCTGATGATAATCGGGAAGCTGTTCGGCATATTCCCACAAAGAACTAATTACCAAAATGAACGCTATGACCGCGAAGAAAAAGCATGTGCTTATCAATGAAGATAATGTTTTTAACATTTTACCTCGGTTTTATCATGATAAATTTATGTACGTACGTTTTATCGTTATAAAACATTTAATTTAAAATGCCAAAGGATTTTTTATTTATTCAGAAAATTAGGTCAGTTTACAAGGAACTACACGCAGACCGTGAAACGGGCTGCTGACAACAAACGGCGGTATGCTCCCGG
>CALXZL010000009.1 GCA_944393215.1 uncultured Alphaproteobacteria bacterium | reverse complement strand
TATAATTTATTAGGAGAAAAAAATGAGTGCTATTGTTGATATTCATGCAAGAGAAATTATTGACTCTCGCGGTAATCCGACAGTTGAAGCCGATGTTGTTTTGCAAAGCGGTGCTTTCGGTCGTGCGGCTGTTCCGTCAGGTGCTTCTACCGGCGTTCACGAAGCTGTTGAATTGCGCGACGGTGACAAAAAACGTTTTGGCGGCAAAGGTGTTTTGAAAGCCGTTGAAAACGTTAATGAAAAAATTTATGACGCTCTTGCCGGTTTGGATGCAGATGACCAAATTGCCATTGACCAAGCTATGATTGACTTGGACGGTACCGAAAATAAAGGCAAACTCGGTGCAAACGCTATCCTCGCTGTTTCTTTGGCTGTTGCCAAAGCTCAAGCCGAAGAAGCCGGTCTTCCTTTGTATCGTTATTTGGGTGGTACCATGGCTCGCACTCTTCCGGTGCCGATGATGAACATCTTAAATGGCGGTAAACACGCTGATAACCCAATTGATATTCAAGAATTTATGATTATGCCGGTTTCTGCATCTTCCGTTCGTGAAGCTATCCGTATGGGGGCCGAAATTTTCCACACCTTGCAAAAAAACTTGAAAGCTGCCGGTCACAACACCAACGTTGGTGATGAAGGCGGTTTTGCTCCGAACCTTAAATCTGCCGAAGAAGCTTTGACTTTCATAGTTGATGCTATTAAAGCTGCCGGATTCAAACCGGGTGAAGATGTTGTTCTCGCCATGGATGCCGCTTCTTCCGAATTTTATGAAAACGGTAAATATGAAATGAAGGGCGAAGGCAAATCTTATACCAATGCTCAAATGGTTGAATTCTACAAAGATTTGTGCGCTAAATTCCCAATCTTCTCTATCGAAGACGGTATGGCTGAAGATGACTGGGAAGGCTGGAAAATGTTGACCGATGCTTTGGGCGACAAAATCCAACTCGTTGGTGATGATTTGTTCGTTACCAACCCGAAACGCTTGGCTATGGGTATTGAAAAAGGCGTTGCTAACTCAATACTTGTTAAAGTTAACCAAATCGGTACTTTGACTGAAACCATGAAAGCCGTTGACCTCGCTCAACGCAACAAATATACCGCTGTTTTGTCTCACCGCTCCGGTGAAACCGAAGATGCAACCATTGCCGATATTGCCGTTGCTACAAACTGCGGTCAAATCAAAACCGGTTCTATGTCCAGAACCGACCGTATGGCTAAATATAACCAACTCATCCGTATTGAAGAAGAATTGGGTGATATGGCTGTTTATGCTGGTAAATCTATTTTGAAAAAATAGTTTTTCATTTCGATTTCAACTCCTAAAAACAGGGTAGATCTTTCTACCCTGTTTTTTTCTTGCTTTTTTTTCTCTTTTGTTTATATTTCCTCATGCATTATTTATAATTAATTTTAAAGTTATGGAAAATTATTACTTTTGGTTATCGGCACAGCAAAGAAGGAATATTTTGTTGCGAACTTTTGTAAAATCGTGGAAATGGATTGCTGCAGCTCTGGCTTTGGCGTGTTCTCTTTATGCTCTGTTACATAATATCTTACACGATTTTGCCTTCTTTTATTTGACGTCTTTATTAACGTCTTTTTCCTTGTTTTTTGTGATATTGTATAAAGATAAATTCAAAAAACAGCTCTTGTTTCGTTTATCTTATACTGCCGCAACCGGTATTATCCTCTTTTGGATTCTGCTTGCTCTGGAACCTGCAAAATTTTTTCTTTTTTTGTTTGGTGCCGTCATTTTATTTGTGATTTCAGCTTTGTTTAATCTGCTGCCGTGGAAATTGTCCCAATTTAAAATTCAGCTCATGGTCATCCCTGTAATTGCATTGGCTGTGATACTTGGTTTTGTTTTGTTGCTCTTTAACATAAACGGCTTTTATATTTTTTCGGGCGTGTTTTGCCTTTTATTTATGCTCTTTAACGCCGTGGAACTTTCCAAAATGGATAAGATGCTGCAAAACGGATTGACTTCGGCAGATATCAAAAAAATGACTGATGATTGGTGTTTTGACATGTTTGGAAATTTTATCGGCATGTTTTTCTATCCGGAAGCGGTTAGAATCCTTTCAAAGGTAAAATCTTTAAGCACCTCATCTCAAGCTGCGTCACTTAATTCTTCTCAAAAAGTTGTTTCTTAACGAAACAACTTTTTTTATTGCTTTTTAGACAAAATTTTGCTATGTTTTCTTCAATTAAATTATAATTTTTAACTTTAGACATATGGAAATTATTAGTAAAAAAAGTTCCTTCCCGATTTTGGGATTGATCATTCTTGAGAGTTTTGTCATGTTTTTATCCTCAGTCGGATGCGGATGGATCATCTATCATTTCCTTCCCAACCTATTTGAGGTTGACTTTTTGTTCTCTATCAAAGCGTCTGTTTTAGGGTTGTTGTTTCTGGGGTGGATTTTGTTTTGTCCGAAATGTATTAGCCAAAAAATTTGGGGATTTATGCTTATTTCGCTCTCAGGCGGAATTTTCTTTTCAATCTTTTTTTACATATACGGAATTAAATGTTGCTTATGGGCATGTGCTTTAATTGTTTCGGAATTTGTCATCGGACTTTTTCTTGGCTCCATGTTTAAAAATAAAATATCGGCGAGCTTGTTTTTGAAAATTGTCGCTTTTATTTTTATTCCGACATTTTTGATTTATGCTCTTATGGTATTCAGCACAGGAACAATTTTTTGTTATGAACCAATCTATGTAATGTTTATGTTGCTCGGATTGCTTCATTTGACATTTATTTATTCAAAAAAAGAGCAGATTATTGCGGAAGTTGTTAATTCTTCGGAAAAACACACCCAAAATAAATTTGTTATCTTTTTTTACCTAAGCTTATTTGCTTTGGCTCCTTTTATTGAGTGCAGCCGAATCATCACCCTGATTTATTATCAGATTTTGCATCTGCGCTCTTTTAATAAAAATTAAATTAAAGGCTCTGAATCTAGTATTCAGGGCCTTTTGCTTGTCTTAATGAATTTGGTGATAGACTTTGTCGTATTTCTCTTCGAGCTAAAATGCTTAAGGGAGAATTCAACAATTTTTGCTTGGGTGTTCCGGTATCTATCTGCTTCAAATGTATCTGAGCATGCTTATCTAAATCTATTTTCGGGTTTTTATCCAGCCAATAACCGCTGCCGCCGTAAAAACTTTCATCTGTTAAGCCTTCTTTTCCAAACTTACAGCCTGAATATGCCACATATTCTTCTGATGTGTTCAATGCTGTTATCCAATCCTTTTCTCGGACAACCTCATTAAACACCACCGGATCAAATATTAATCTTTCCGTTTTTGTTGTGGCTTGATATATTGGCAAATCTATTGCCATTGCCACATGGTAACCTTCCCATTTTCTGGTTTCATAACCTTGTTCGTTATCGGCAGGAAAACGTGTTTCCACCCAATCTTTGTCTTTTGATTTCATACACCAGATTTTGGTCGGTATCATCCCCTCTTCTTTGGCTTTTTTTGCCAGCATATGTGCAAAGGCAAAACAACACTCATTCCGGTGCGCATATTCTTGCTTAGGAAAAAGCTCTTCCTTCCAGCGCACAAACATCTGATTGTATTGTTGTATTTTCTTATAATCTAGCTTCATTTTTCTTCCCTTGAAATAAAGTTTAACACAAAATATTCATCTGAAAAAGTTTTTTTTATTGTATTCAGCTTAAAAATCTTTATGATGTTTTACGGATAGTTATCCGAGGGCGTCGAAAACCCTTTAAATGAAACTGGTCGTTATTGGTGCATACGACCTTAAAAATTAGTGCCGATTTCTGCCTTTGGGCGGATGTCGGTGAATAAGGCTTTAAGCTAAATAAGCCGAGCCGATTATAGTTTCATTTACGGTTTTCGAACATCCGCCCACCTTTCTTTATCAGAAAAGTGGGATTTTTATATTCTTAAATTTATAAAGAGGGATGTGAGAAAATGAAACTTTTTAGTAAAACAAGACAAGATAACAAAATTATTATTTCTTTTTGCGGCATCAAAATCAAATATAAAATCAAAATTGATGATTGTTTCAGCGATTTATTTACGGCTTGGCAAACTGATTTTAACCCCGTTCTTTTGGAAGAAAAATTGCGCCCTGCACTTAAATCTTCTGCCGCCCAAAAAGAAGAAAATAAAGAAGTTTTTTTAGTCTTTATTTCAACTTTGATTGAAAATAATAAATCGCAAGAAGCTCAGAAATATCTGCTTGATTATATTCAAAAATTCGGACTGGAGTGCATTGCCTCTTATCCTTTGGCGGCAAATATGGCTTGTGAACTCGGACATTTTAATGAAAATATCAAAAAAGTTGCTCATATCTGGAATATTTTAGAACAAAATCGCCTCAATAACTCTCTCAATAAATTTCTTAAAAATAAAACCATAGCTATCGTCGGAAACTCTCCTAATCTCATTGATAAAAATAAGGGCAAAGATATTGACGCCGCCGATGTCGTGGTTCGTTTCAATAATTTTCGTACGCAAAATTTTGAAAAAGACTATGGCTCCAAAACAAACCTTTGGGTTTGTTGTCAGGCTAAAGATATTGTTAATCGTCCGCCCGAAGAACTCAAAAAAATGGATTATATTCTCTATAATGTCGATTTATTGCATACAAAATTAGATTCTCAATGTCTTGAATATATTTGGCTTAATTTAAAAACCGGACTTCCCATTTCTTATATTGGTGCAGATTACAAAAAAGACCTTAAACAGTATGGCATTGTTTATCCGTCTTCCGGCTTATCTGCTCTTTTCCATTTAAAAAATATCTGCTCTATCTCTCGCAAAAATATTTTCGGTTTTTCTTTTTTGGAAAATTCTTCCAACTATTATGACCACTATTTTCAAAAGAGGTCTGACCGTGTTATCAAAAAATTTCAAAAAAACGGGCATCATAATTTTGAACTTGAAAATGCTGTCTTGCAAAAGTTGTTTAAGGAATAAATATGCTCAAAGCTGCTCTCCTAAATGATACCACTCGAGATAAAGGTCACTGGGGTTGTTTACACGTTATTCAAAACATAACCTCTTTGTGCCTTAACAAAAATTGCAAAATCTGTTTATATGATAAAAACGGTTCCGAAAATTTTGATAAAACCGAATTTTGTAATCAAATATCGGCAGCCGATATTGTTATTTTGAACGGAGAAGGAACTCTTCATGATGATGCCGGTGAAGTATGGCTTCAAAAAGCATTACTTGCCAAAGAACTCAAGAAAAAAGTGTTTTTGGTTAATGCCGTTTGGCAAAATAACCCCGCTAATAAAAGATATTTATCTGTTTTTGATGTTTGTTCTTTTCGAGAAACTTTTTCCTTTCAAGAAGCTGTTAAAGACGGATGCAAAAATGCTTTCAATATACCTGATTTATCTTTTTATTCTCTACCGGAATTAAAAAATTTAGACTATCATCCTCATAAAAATTTAGCGATTATAGATAGTGTGAAAAAAGACATTACGTCGGAGCTCATTAAAATTGCAAAAAAGCAAAATTGTGATTTATTTTTTATGTATCACAAACATTGGCAAAAGCAAAAAAGAAATTGGCGTTATTTTCCGGCACTTCTGATGCATCATCTTCATTTTTTGCATCTGGACAATGCTGAACAGCTTCTTCCTTACAAATCTTTAATTTCCGGACGTTTTCACGCTTGTTGTATGTCTTTAATGCTTAAGATTCCAACGTTTGCCATCGAATCAAATACATGGAAAATAAAATCTATGTTCTATGATGCGCATTTGGATTCAGATTTTGTTTTTGAAACACCTCTGCAGGCTCTACAGGCTTATTGCTGTGCATCAGAAACGCTCCTTAATCAATGGCAAAAAAACAGCTCTGATTTTGCAGAAAAGGCTTATCAGGATATTGGTTCTTTTTGGAACTCATTATTCTAAAAAAGGCACCTCAACAGGTGCCTTTTTTTTAGTTTTTATGATGTCTTAGAAATTGGCTATTCTTGCCAGAGCTTCTTCAACCTTGGCTTTGTTTTCCAAGGCCTCTGCCTGACGGCGTTTTTCTTCTTCTACAACCGCTGCCGGTGCTCTTTCAACAAAGCTCGGATTGCTCAATTTCTTAGCGTAGCCTTCCAAGTTTTTGTTCAAACTTGCCAATTCTTTATTCAAGCGTTCTCTCTCCGCAGCAAAATCAACAATACCTTTCAACGGCAATAAAATTGTTGCCTCTTTGAATACGCTTTGAACCATATCTTTGCTGATTTCGGCATCATTGGCAAAAGTTTCTAATTTTTCCAAACGAGCCAAAGAGCAAATGATATGATTGAAGGTTTGTAAGTTTTCCGCCGATTTGGCATTGGCATCTTTCAAATATACCGTTAACTTTGCACCTGCCGGCAAATTCATTGAGGCGCGCAGCGAACGAACAGCCGTAATCAAATCGATTGTCCAGTCAATGTCGTTTAAGGCATTTTCATCAATCGCTTCTGCTTTAGGCCAGGCGGCATGTATGAGCTTGATGCCGTGCATATCATAGTTATTATTCCACAACTCGGTCGTTATAAACGGTATAAACGGATGCAAGATAACTAAAATTCTATCCAATACCCAAGCAAAGGTGGCTCTGGTTTCTTTTTTTGCCGCCTCATCTGAACCAAACAAAATCGGCTTAATCATCTCAATGTACCAATCGCAGAAAGAACCCCAAACAAATTGGTAAACCGCATTTGCCGAATCTGAAAAACGGAAGGCGTTTAAGTTTTCCGTTACATCTTTGGTCGCTTGTTTGGCTTTGGCGACAATCCATTTATTGACGGCATAGGTAACTTTGGTTTCATCAAATTCTCTAACCAAATTACACTCGTTCATTTCACCAAAACGGGCGGCATTCCACAATTTGGTGGCAAAGTTACGATAACCTGCGATACGGGCTTCACTCAAGTTTACATCGCGACCTTGTGTTTCCATGGCAGCCATAAAGAAACGTAAAGCATCGGCACCATATTTTTCAATGGTTTCCATCGGATCAACGGTGTTGCCTTTGGATTTTGACATTTTCTGACCTTTTTCATCGCGAACCAAACCGTGGATATAGGCTTTTTTGAACGGAACGCGTTTCATGGCATACATACTCATCATCATCATACGCGCAAGCCAGAAGAAGATGATATCAAAGCCTGTTACCAAAACCGAAGTCGGATAAAATGTATCTAAAAACTCGCTCTTGTCTGGCCAGCCTAAGGTTGAAAATGCCCATAAACCAGAGGAGAACCACGTATCCAAAACGTCTGTTTCCCGGGTTAATGTTTCCTTCTTGCCATAGAATTTATCAGCTTCTGCCTGTGCTTCTTCTTCATTTTCTTCACAGAAAATGTGTCCGTCCGGTCCGTACCAAATCGGCATTTGGTGTCCCCACCAAAGTTGACGGGAAATACACCAGGGTTGGATATTTCTCATCCACTCAAAATAGGTCTTTTCATAAGATTTGGGAACAAATTCCATCTCGCCTGCTTCAACCGCACGAATCGCCTCTTTTGCCATGGTCGGGGCATCGGCAAACCATTGATCCGTCATCAACGGTTCAATAATGACACCGGTTCTGTCTCCGTAAGGAATAACCATCGGGTGATCTTCAATCTTATCCATCAAGCCGAGCTCGGTCAATTTTTCAATCGTCTTTTCTCGCGCTTCCATGGTGGTCATGCCTTCAAACGGGGTATTTTCGTTCAAAGTGGCATCTAAATTCAAAATATTTATCATCGGCAAGTTATGACGTTTACCAACCTCAAAGTCATTAAAATCGTGTGCTGGTGTTATTTTTACCGCACCGGTTCCTTTTTCCGGATCGGCATGTTCATCGGCAATAATCGGAATCACACGGTTTACAATCGGCAAAATGCAATTCTTGCCTATCAAATGTTTCAATTTTTCATTGTCTTTGGAAACGGCTACTGCCGTATCACCAAACATGGTTTCCGGACGTGTGGTGGCAATTTGAATATACCGCCCCTCTTCTCCTTCAATCGGATAGCGATAGTAATACATTTTGCCGACGGTTTCTTTTTGAACAACTTCCAAATCGGAAACGGCGGTTTGCAATTTGGAATCCCAGTTAACCAGTTTTTTGGCTTTGAAAATCAAACCGTCTTTATACATGTGAACAAAAATTTTGCGAACGGCACGGCTCAAACCTTCATCCATGGTAAAGCGTTCGCGGCTCCAGTCGCAAGATGCTCCCAAACGGCGCAACTGGCGACAAATGGTACCGCCGGAGTGTTCTCTCCACTTCCAAACGGTTTCGATAAACTTTTCTCTACCTAAATCATGACGAGAAATTCCTTCTTTGGCTAAGTTTCTCTCAACAACCATTTGGGTGGCAATACCGGCATGGTCGGTCCCCGGTTGCCACAAAACTTTTTTGCCAAGCATGCGGTTATAACGAATCAGAATATCTTGCAACGTGTCATCCAACGCATGTCCCATATGCAAAACGCCGGTAACATTTGGCGGCGGAATTACTATTGAAAATGCCTCGGATGAAGAACGCATGTCCGGCTTAAAATCGCCGCTATTTTCCCAATCGGCATATATTTTTTCTTCAAAATCTTTCGGATTATAATTTTTTTCTAACATCTATTTTTTCCATTTTATCTGTAATTAAAAAAACTTGTTCAAATTCGGGCTTTATAAACCGCAAAATGCCCTCAACAGATTTTATTCCGTTTGGGGGCAACAAATGCAGGTCGGCACACTATCAGGTCAAGCTATTTGCCGACCTTTGCCATCACTCGTTCTATTTCTTTTTGAACGGCAGCTTCAACAACTGCTGGTAAATTTGCTTCTAACCAGGCTTGTGTTTGTTCACGAATCTCTTTTTGTGCATAAGCTACTATATCTACATTTTTAGTCATTTCCGCATTTACAGAAGCAGAAATAATACCTTGAATAACTTGTTCGACAACCTGCTCTATTGTTTTGTTACCGTTCCCCATTTCTGAAACATTTGCGGGCAAAATGGCCGCCTTAGATACCTCTTCCTTCTCTTCTTGCGCTTTTTCGGCAAACATCTTGGCAAAATTGTTGATAATATCTGCCGAAACATCTACACCGGATTTATTTTCTTCTTTGTCACTTATTTCTTCTGTTGCCGATATTTCTGTTTGTTCCATGGGTATTGATATATCTTGGGGATCTTCATCTATGGCAGCAGGAATCTCCGTATGTGCCTGAGACAGGTCTTCTTGCGGTTCTGCTATGCTATACTCTGCATCTGCAATTTTCGGCAACTCGATATTTTCTTGTATTGTTTCTTGTTCTTCTTCAATTACTTGAACCGGCTCGGAAATTGGCATCGTTACATGTTCATTTTCTTCATCCAAGATTGGTTCGGAGGTAATGTCTATGTCTGAAAAATCTGGAAGAGAGATATCTTCTTCTTCTGCTTTTAAAACTTCAGGTTCCGATATTTTTTCTTCTTCAAGATCAGGAAGTTCGGTTGTCATGACTTCCGAGGCTGATTGCAAAATATCATCTATATTCAAAGATAAATCATCTTCAGGTAGACTAACTTCAGAAGCAACATTTTCCTCCGCCATCTCTGGAACGGCTTTTTCTTCCGGTATTAAAGAATCTGCCTGTACTGATACTGCTGTTTCCAAATTCGGGGTTATATTTTCTGCTTCTTCATTATTTTCTGCAGCAACAGGTTCTTCTTCTATAATCATGGATTTGGATAAGTCAAAGACATCATCTTCGGGTTCTGCTTCTGCTTGATTGTTATTGTTTTCAGGCATTACTTCAACAATATTTTCTTCTTTTTTCTGTTGTTGATTTTCTGCATCACCTTCAAGAATATCTTTAATAGAAGATAAGATATCTTCCATTGACATTTCGCTCTGCTGTTCTTCCGGAGTCATTATTTTCCACCAATATTAAAAATTTTACCTGTCTTATAGATTATCAAGTTTTTTTTATTAATCAACTGATATTGACAACCATTTTCCTTTGGTATCTTGATAATATTTATCGGCATCATAAATTTCAACATCCAAATTCAAATTCGAGGCTGTTAATTTTCCCATTGCCAAAAGAAGGTTCAAACTTGAAACATAGTAGTTTCTTCTGGCTTTTACTTCTTCAACGTTGGAGTTCAGCAATTCTTGATATGCATCCAAAACATCCAAAATGGTGCGGTTTCCCAATGCCTCTTCTTTTTGAACACCGTCCAGTGCAATTTCATTGGCTTTAACTTGTTCTTTAATGGATTTGATTTTAGAATCGTTTGACACCATATATTCCCATGCGCTCGACACCAAAGATTTTACCGAACGTTCTGCTTCAAGTAATTTTTCCTGAGACTGCCACTTCAAATATTTGCTTTGACGAATCTCGGCGCGATTTTTGCCGGCTTCATACAAAGGAACCGTCATATTGACACCAACCTCAACACTATCATTTTTAATTTTTGCCTGATTGGCATCCATATCATTTTCAACGTTCATCACCGAAGCGTCTAACGATACGGACGGCAAGAGAGCCCCCGTATTATAGGCAACGTTATAAGTGGCGGCATCAAACGAGTGTTTTGCCTGGCTAATGGTATAATTATTTTCCATGGCATATTGCATAGCCTCATCCATTGTTTTCGGCAACATATCCGAAATATCTTTCGGCTCGGTCAAATCTTGCGGTTCCGAACCGATCACTTCTTTATATACGGCTTTAGAAGCTGCCAGAGTTCCTTCAGATGAGATGCGATCCGACACGGCTTGAGCATGACGCGCTCTGGCTTGCGAGACATCGGTTCTGGTCACTTCTCCGACATTGAATCTTTGAATTGTTTCATCCAGACGTTTTTTTAATAATTTTTCATTATTTTTCTGTAATTTTACGATTGCCTGATTTTGCAGAACATCCATATATGCCGTAGCCGCATCCAAAAATACGTTCTGTTCAACACTGTATAAATTATTCTGTTCCGCCTTTACCGAGCTATCGGCTTTTTTGACAGCATTTACGGTTTGGAATCCGTTAAATATCGGCTGTGACAATGTTGCTCCATAGCTGGTTGTGGATCCGTCCGTATCGGCATCATCCGCGGTTGGATCTCCGCCCGGATTTTCCGTAGAACCGTTTGACTGACTATAGCCTGCCGTTAAAGCTATACTTGGACGATATCCCGAACGAGCTATTGCAACGTTTTCATCAATTGAACGCAAATAGGCTCTCTGTGCCTGCAAAGTCGGATTTGATTTATATGTTTCGCTTAATGCCTCAAATATTGTTTCTGCTGACGCCGGTGTTGAAAGAAAACTTGCTGCCAACAATCCTGCCACAAACGTTTTTTTCATTAATTTTACCTCTGAATTTTCATCTCAAAATTGTTTTGATTATATGTTATTATCATAATTTTGCAACGGATTTATTAAAAAATATATAACTATTTAACGATGTTTTACGTCAAATGTTTTATCAATATTAACTATATTTCAAACATTTTTTTCTATAACTTGGATAAGTCAGTATGTAAGCCATGGAGGAAATGAAATTGACAAAAAGTAATTCTGTTATCATTAACGAAATTGACAAAGCCCGTTTAAAACTTTCTATTGAACATTATATCAAATATTTTATCGGCAAAAGAACCAGCGAAATCAATAAGGATGAAGCTCTGAACGCCATTGCTTTGGCTGTCAGAGAATTTGCCATGGATAAAATGTATGAAACCATGGCTCGCTATAATAAGGTTAATACTAAAAGAATCTATTATCTTTCAGTTGAATATCTTATCGGACGTTCTTTGGAAAATAATCTGCATAACTTGGGCTTATACCATATTCTTCAAGATATTAAAATTGACGGTATGCCCGATTTCAGCCTACAAGAAATTTTTGATACCGAATACGATCCCGCTCTCGGAAACGGAGGTTTGGGACGGTTGGCAGCTTGCTACCTTGACTCGATGGCATCTCTCGGAATTCCCGGATTTGGATATGGAATCAACTATCAATTCGGTCTGTTTAAGCAAAAATTTGAAAACGGTTATCAGATTGAACAAGCGGACAGCTGGCTCGGCGAAGACTCTCCTTGGCAATTTTCGCGTCCAGACCGAACCGTCAAAATCCCAATTTACGGTGATGTTGAAGTCATTGATGACGGAACTGGACATAAAAACTTTATTTGGATGAATACTAAATATATTTACGGTGTGCCGTATGATTTTCCGATTGTCGGATATGACGGCAAATCCGTTAACTATTTGCGTTTGTTCTCCGCTAAAACCGACGATGAACTTGATATCAATATCTTCAACGAAGGTGGCTACATCGATGCCGTTAAAGATAAAATCGCAACCGAAACCATTTCTAAAGTGCTTTATCCTTCCGATGCCGTCGAATCAGGCAAGAAGTTGCGTCTGACTCAGCAATATTTCTTTGTTTCTTGCGCTATGCAGGATATTATCCGTCGCTTCTTGGAAAAGAGTAATGACTTTCAACAACTCCCTGATATGGTTTGTATACAGCTTAATGATACTCACCCCGCCATTGCCATTGCCGAAATGATGCGTTTGCTCGTTGATATTCACGGTCAAGAGTGGGATACGGCTTGGGATATTGTTACAAGAACTTTCGCTTATACCAACCATACTCTTCTTCCCGAAGCTTTGGAAACGTGGCCTGCTCGCATTTTCCAAGAACTCTTACCCAGACACTTGCAAATCATTTACGAAATTAACCGTCGTTTTATGGAATTTGCTCGTGAGAAATTTGGTGATAATTCTGAAAAATTGGCTAAAGTTTCCATTGTGTCCGGAGAAGGTAATAATCAAATTATTCGTATGGCAAACCTTTCCATTGTCGGTTCATTCTCCGTCAACGGTGTGGCTCAAATTCACTCTAATTTGATTAAGACAAAACTCGTTCCCGAGTTCTATGAACTCTGGCCCGAAAAATTTTGTAATGTCACAAACGGTATTACTCCTCGACGCTGGTTGTTGCATGCCAACACCGCCTTGGCAGATCTTATAACTTCTAAAATCGGTCTCAACTGGGTTACCCATCTTTCCGATTTGCAACAATTACAAGACTATGTCGATGATGCAAAATTTGTTACTAAGTTTTCTGAAATCAAAAAAGCCAATAAGGAAAAACTGACTAAAATTATCTTTAGAACAACCGGCGTTATGGTTAATCCGGAAAGTATGTTCATTGTTCATGCCAAACGTATTCATGAATATAAACGTCAGCTCATGACTATTTTGCAAGTTATCGGAGAATATCTGGCTATCATTAAAGATAATTATAAACCCAAACATGCCAAAACTTATATCTTTGCAGGGAAAGCGGCTCCGTCTTATAACTTTGCAAAATTGATTATTAAGCTTATTAATAATGTTGCTGATGTTATTAATAAAGATCCGCAAGTTAAAGATATGATTAAAGTTGTCTTTATTCCCGATTATAAAGTTTCTCTTGCCGAATCTTTAATGCCTGCCGCAGATTTGAGCGTACAATCCTCCACTGCAGGTTTTGAAGCGAGCGGTACCGGTAATATGAAATTTGCTCTTAACGGCGCTTTGACTATCGGTACTCTCGATGGCGCTAATATTGAAATACGTCAAAATGTCGGAGATGAAAATTTCTATCTTTTCGGTTTGACGGAAGAAGAAATTCAGTCTCAAAGAGCTACTTATAATCCTCGCAGTATTTATGATAACAATAACTATATTAAACGTATTTTGAATGCTGTTAATTCTAATATGTTCTGCGAAAAAGATTATTTGCTCTTGTTTAAGCCTATTTTTGAAGAATTGGTTAATCGCGACTACTTCTTTGTATTGGCAGATCTTCCCTCTTTTGATGAGACTATCAAAAAAGCCGAATCTGATTTCCAAGACAAAAAGAAATGGGCAAAAAAAGCTATTATCAACGTGGCTCATATGGGTTACTTTACAAGCGACCGTGCCGTTGAAGAATATGCTAAAAACATTTGGCACATCAAACCTTGTTAAAACTTATTAGTCTGGTAAATAAAAAAAGCTCTCCTTGAGAGCTTTTTTTATTTCTTTATCTTATGCACGTTCTTCATACATATTTCGATTAAGAGGAATAGTCCTTTTTTCTGCCCTGACACTATTCTTGCCTAATCCTAACCTTTTTGCCATATTTATTTCAGCTTCAGCAATGTTATAACTGGTATATTTATCCATTTTCGGAGTCATAATTTTATCAAAGCCTTCAAAATTGACTTTAGCTTGGATGGCATTGATATTTCTTTGAACCAACTGATACTCAGAATTTATGGCTTCTTTTATTTCCTTCATGGCTGTTAATCCATCCAGTTTTTCTTTTAGGCTGTTGTGCGCCAAGTATAAATTCTTGTTATATAATTCCAAATATTTTTTCATTAACTGTTCATCACTCATATTTTTCATATTCGGATTATCAAGATATTGCGACAGCAAATCAACATAAGTTCTTCCCATTGCCAGTTCTTTGGCAGCATTAGGTTGCTCTTTTTTATCTTTAACCTTAAAGGTATCAATCGGCTTATTATTTTTATCCAATATGGCTTTGCCTTGGATGTTCTTTTCATAGAAGTTATTAAAACGCTTAAATCTTTCTTCTCCGCCTTCAACCGCAATCTGAATTTGCAGATTTTTGATCATTCGGTTATAAGGATGATCCGGATTGGAATTATCGCCGCTTCGGATTAAATCATCTTCCAGCTGCTCTGCAAATCTTTTATAAAATGCTGCTCGTTTTGCCGGATCATCATTATTTTCTTTTGCGGCTTTCATAATTACATTAAATTCTTTTTCTTTAATCTTAACGCCGGTCGGAACCATCATTTTTTTACCACAGGCAGCTAAGAATTTACCTTTGAAAGCTGCTGTTGCCATAAAACGTACATGTGTTGATTTACACTCTGCCGCCAAATTCATTGCTTCATCAAAAACCCAATCCGCGGCATCTCCGTATTTTGGTGTTAATATTGATAATGATAAGCGAGGTTTACCGTTTCTTTGAACAATCTGTGCTCTTAAACCGGCGTCAAAGTTCGGTGTAACTTTGCCGGTTTTATCAGCTTTAGGACCTTCACGTTTTTGATCGGCATCTTTATACCACATTAATTTATAACCGTTGCCGATTGCTATTTTGCGATAGTTATTTGACTGATCTTTATGCGTTACCTTAACATGAGTAGAAATATAGTTTTCTATATCGGATATATTAGGGTGAACTTCCTCCTTCTTCGGGCTTTCTTTGGGAATTGTATATCCGACATTGTTTCTTAAACGCTTTGCCATTTCGCGACGTGCATTTAAGGCATCTTCTTCACTCAAGCCGGTTGTATCTATCCTTGGCATCGGCGTATTATTATTTGCGGGAGTCGGCATTGACGGTTCTTCTGCGCCCGCACTTCCTATGCCCATTTCATACAAACCGTCCTCATTTTTTAATTCTTGTTCGGCAGCGTGGGCAGCCTGCTTAAAGGCTTCATCTCTTTCATTGGGATCAAAACTTAAGCCGGATATACCTAATTGAGACAAATAGGTATAAACATTTTTCAATTCATCTTTGCTTAAGCCAAATTTACTAAAAGTGATGTTTCCGTGTTCAATACGAAAATCAACCCCATACGGCAAATGGATATTATAACCGTCTTTCCCGTTTTCTTGTGTTTTTTCATAGCTTAACTGAAAATCAGGATTCCAACCTTCGGAATATTCTTGCAAACGCTCTTCCAATGTTTGCATTTCTTCTTCCGGTGTTAATACGGCTTCCGGCTCGTCAGGAGAAATCGGTTTATCTGCTACAACATGTGTAAATAAAAATTTATTGCCATTATATGCCATGAGTGAACCTCGTTAATTTTATTATTTATCTTTATCATAGCATATTTTTAAATAAAGACAATATGTTTTTTGACAAAAAAATCAGTATATTCTATTTCGCCTTTGCATTAAAACTATAGAAGCATCAACGATTTTCTTATATTTTTTCGTTTCTTCACTTTCTTTTTGTCCATTTTTTATAGGACCGTGATCGTCACGTGCATTATTATTGCCCAAGTCTTTTATCAGTCTATAGTTTCCCATTTTATCCTGGAAATAACTTTGAAAATTGCCGTCGCTTAATTTTACGACTAAACTTTTTCCCCAGTGATGTGTTTCCGTAATATCCACATCTTCCGAAAAACGCTCAACTATACGCATATTTTCGCCGCCGTTTATATATTGCAAAAGGATATTGTCTCCACCCTTTTCTTTTTGCCAGGCAACGCTGTTCTCAATCAATTCTATATCCAAACATCCGTCTTGGTCTAATTCATTATTTACCTTCATCTTTTTTCCTTTATTAAAACAACAAAGCCCACCAAAAGGCGGGCTTTATTTTAAGCTTGTTTATTTTTTCAAAACAACTACACCGGGAAGCTCTTTACCTTCCATCCACTCTAAGAAGGCACCGCCCGCGGTTGAAATGTAGCTGAATTTCTTTTCAACTCCGGCATTAGCCAGTGCAGAAACTGTATCGCCGCCACCGGCAACGGTTAACAACTTACCGGCTTGGGTTAAGTCCGCCGCATGAGCCGCAACTTCGTTGGTTGCGGTATCAAACGGTTTCAACTCAAACACACCCAAAGGTCCGTTCCAAACTAAAGTTTTGCATTCATCCAATTTGGCATTGATCGAGGCAATGGTCTTTGCGCCGACATCCATCAAAATCCAACCTTCAGCAGGAATATGTTCCAAATCAACGGTTTTGTGTTCAGCCTCAGCTTTGAACTCTTTGGAAACAACAACATCAAGAGGCAAAATGATTTCGCAACCGTTGGCTTTGGCTGTTGCCATAATTTCTTTGGCGGTTTCAATCATATCCATTTGAACCAGAGAGTTTGCTTCATTAACGGTATCAACGCCGCTGGCTTTCATAAAGGTATGAGCCATACCGCCGGAGATGACCAATTTATCTACCTTCTTTACCAAGTTGTTCAATAAATCCAATTTGGTAGAAACTTTTGAACCGCCGACAATCGCCATTAACGGACGTTCCGGATTGTTCAAACCTTTAGACAAAGCATTAACTTCTTCTTCCATCAACAAGCCAAAAGCAGCCGGCTTTTCTTTAGCAGCGGCAACCATAGAAGCATGAGCACGGTGAGCGGTTGAGAAAGCGTCAGATACATAAGCATCGGCAACTTTAACCAACTCTTTGGCAAAAGCTTCGTCACCTTTTTTCTCTTCATTATAGAAGCGGAGGTTTTCAAGCAACAAAACTTCATCTTGTTTCATGTTTTTAACAGCTTGTTCAACTTTTTCACCAATGCAGTCATCAACAAAAACAACATGTTTGCCCAAAGATTTTTCCAAATCGGCAACGATATGGCTCAAAGAGTTGCGCATATCGCCTTTGCCTTCCGGACGACCAAAGTGAGAGATGACAACAACTTTGGCACCTTTTTCCATCAACAATTTGATGGTTGGAACCGTACGGTCTATACGGGCGGTATTGGTAACTTTCAAATTTTCATCAACAGGAACGTTCAAGTCTGCACGAAGCATAACGACTTTACCGTTCAAATCACCCAAATCTTTAATTGTTTTATATTCGGTCATTTAATTTTTCCTATTAAAAAAGCAAAATCCCCGCCCCGAGTTTACGAAAAATGCAGCATGCATTTTCTCCTCGGAAGAGCGGGGATTTTCTATACATTAGCCGTTTACTTTAGCCATGTGAGCGATGAGGTCGAGAACTTTGTTAGAATAACCCCATTCGTTATCATACCAGCTAACAACTTTAACAAAAGTCGGAGTTAATTGAATACCGGCTTTAGCATCAAAGATAGAGGTACGAGCATCACCCAAGAAGTCTGATGATACGACTTGATCTTCGGTATAACCCAAAATACCTTTCAATTCGCCTTCCGAAGCTTTCTTCATAGCGGCGCAAATTTCTTCATAAGTAGCGGCTTTTTTCAAGTTTGCCGTTAAGTCAACAACGGAAACATCCAATGTCGGAACGCGGAATGACATACCTGTCAATTTGCCGTTCAAAGCCGGAATTACTTTACCGACAGCTTTGGCGGCACCGGTTGAAGACGGGATAATATTGCCGGAAGCGGCACGACCGCCTCTCCAGTCTTTCATAGACGGACCGTCAACGGTTTTTTGAGTGGCCGTGGTGGAGTGAACGGTGGTCATCAAACCATCTTCAATACCGAAAGCATCGTTCAAAACTTTGGCAATCGGTGCCAAGCAGTTGGTGGTGCAAGATGCGTTAGAAACAAATTGTGTACCTTTAACATAAGAATCGGTGTTAACACCGCAAACAAACATCGGGGTATCATCTTTTGAAGGAGCAGACATAACAACATATTTTGCTCCGGCATCAATGTGTCCTTGTGCTTTTTCTTTGGTCAAGAATAAACCTGTGGATTCAACAACATACTCTGCGTTGATTTCGCCCCATTTCAAATCAGCAGGGTTCTTTTCTGCCGTTACGCGGATAGCTTTGCCGTTTACAACCAATTTACCGTCTTTTACTTCAACAGTGCCGTTGAATCTGCCATGCATTGAATCATAACGCAACATATAAGCCATATATTCAACATCAATCAAGTCATTGATACCGACGATTTCGATATCATTTCTTGCTTGAGCGGCACGAAATACCAAACGGCCAATACGACCAAAGCCGTTAATACCGACGCGAATTGTCATATTAATTTCCTTCCTTTATCTATTATGCGGACTGCCCCGCACGAGCTTTTATCTAAATTTTATCGTCGATAATGTAGCATTTATTCTTTTTTTTTCAAGTCAAATCTTCTGTCATTGACAATTTATTCAATTTTTTTCACAAAAAACGCTTGATTTTTTGTCTATTTATGCTAAGGAAGAGACTGTAACTTTTATTAGTGTGCGCAAATTATTAACTCGATACATTAACTAAAATTTGTTTAATTATGAAAAATTTTACTTTACTGGTGACTAAGTGCGAAGGCTTCTCACCTTTAGACGTTATTTCTTACGTGAAAAAATGCGAGCACAATCTTCATGTGAAAAAGGTCTTTGCCAATATGCTGAAATATGCTTTGACAAAGATTTCCGAGACTGTCAGCAAAGAGCACAGATGCTATCTCTATGACCATCCCCGCAAGGAGTGGAGCTCGGCTACGCAGGCTGCTTTCGACAATGCTGAAACCATTTATAAAGATGATTACGGCAAAGATACCAAGATCTGTGTTTACAAGTTCCAAGGTGAAGAAAAGTTCAACTATTTCTTTATCAAAGGGGAGCAGCTCGGCGAAAAATTTGAACTTTTGTTCTTGGAAGAACTCTAATCCGTTCTTCTTCTAACAATAAAAAAGCGAGGTTTTAACAAACCCCGCTTTTTTATTTACCATTTTTCCCAGTGGATGGCATTTTCGTTATACCTGTTCTCCGGCTGCTTCGGCTCTTCTGCCGGATATCCTAAAACGACTATCGAAAACGGCTTGATATTTTCCGGTAATTTGAAATATTCCTTCAAACTTGCTATCGGACCGGTCATCGGTGAGGCTCCGCACCAACATCCACCCAAACCTAATGCATGAGCCGCAAGGAGCAAATTCTCGGTGGCTGCCGAGCAATCAATATCCACATAGCTCCAGCCTTCTTTTTCGCGGCTGAAGGATTTATCCGTATTTCCGCAAACCAAAATCACGGCAGTGGCAGATTCTGCAAACAATGCCGAGCGTTGCATATGCCGAAATTGTTTTAAAACTTCCGGATTTTCAACAACCAAAAATTCCCATGGCTGGGTATTGTGTGCAGACGGGGCATATTGTGCCGCTTTTATCAACTCTTTTATGGTTTCTTTAGAAATTTGTTTTGAGGTATCAAACTTGCGTACCGAACGACGAGTTAACAACCCTTCCATCAAATCCATCAGATTTCTCCTTAATGTGTTTGTGTAACGTTTTATTTTTATTTGATAAATTCTAATCTTTAGTTAATTCACAACGCGAGCAATACCTTCTATTCTCGGCAAAACCGAATTTTCGATGATAAAAGCTATTGCTCTTTCTGCCATTTTATCCGTATGCTCTAATGATTTTGAAACTTCATCCGAATCACTGCGATTGGTTAATTTCTTTTCTAATGTGGCATAAACTCCCGCTAAATCACTGAGCGAATCTATTACTTCCGCCAAATATGCCGGAATTTTCAAATCTTGCTTGCCGCCCCAAAAACCTTCGACATAGCCCCACTCTATTTGGTGATATCGGGCTTCACAATATGCTGCCAAATTATCTTTTTCTTTTTTTACAAAAGGTAACTCAATTTTGTTTTCTTTAACTCTTTCAAAAATTTCATCCCATAATCCCATGAAAAATTTGAAAAATAAGTCTGCCTCTTCTTTGGTCTGCAACCTCGGCTCTTGTCCTTGTTGCCAAAATGAAGAAATGACATCTGACGGACGCAATTCCAAATTAGGCGAACATATTGCTCCGGCAAAACGCATCTTTATTATATCTAACGGCGTTTCACAATTATAATGTTCGAGAAGTTTTTTAAAACCTTCATCACCAATATATTTATTTTCACTTTTCATTTTAATCTTCTTCGTTTATATATAACTTTAACTGTATGTAATTTAGTGGAGTTTTATGATTTGTCCAGCAGATTTTTTTTATCCGTTTTGCTTTTGACCTTATTTGTCAATGCCTGTTCCTTTACTGCTCCTTTTGTTGACCGTCGCCGCGAAGCCGGTGCCCAAACGCAAGAAAGTTTATATGTCGGAGAATCAACTCCCGATCGTCCCGCAATTTGTTATAATGCTCTGACAACGCCCTATGCAGATGTTCTTGCTTTGGCTAATCAAGAGTGTATCAAACACAAAACCGGATCTTACGCCGTGCCGGAAAAACAAACATCTTTTACCTGTCGCATCTTTATTCCCAATCATTTTTACTTTAGATGTGCCGGGGTTGCGCCAAAAAAAGAAAAAGTTGTTAATATCCCTATCATGGATGAAATGAAATAATTTTGTTGTATTTCATCAATTTATTTTATAAATTATGCCGAAACTCGTTTTAAGTATAGGAAATTGGTTATGAATTTGTCTTTGGAATATTTAATTAATCAGAAATTGGCTCATGTTTTTCAAACACTCAATTTGGATGCAAAATTTGCTGTTGTTAAGGTTTCAGACCGTCCGGATTTGAGCGATTTTCAATGCAACGGTGCTTTGGCTCTGGCAAAATCGGAACGCAAAAATCCGCGCGAAATTGCCGCAAAAATTGTTGCCGAGCTTGAAAAAGATGCCGATTTTGCCAAAATTTCCATTGATGGTCCGGGCTTTATCAACCTTTCTTTAGCCGACACCTTCCTTGCTCACAATATTGATGCCATTGCCGCTGATAAAAACTTCGGTTGCGCCAAAGTTGAAAAACCGAATCGCGTGGTGATGGACTTTGGCGGTCCAAACGTTGCCAAAGCTCTGCACGTTGGTCACCTCCGTTCTGCCGTGGTCGGCGAATCAATCCGGAGAATCGAAAACTTTGTCGGTAATGAAACGATCTCCGATGTTCACTTCGGCGACTGGGGAACCCCCATGGGCATGATCTTGTCAGAAATTATCCGCCAAGACGGCAATCTTTCAAAAGTTGAAACTTATGATATCAAACAAATTTCCGCTTTCTACAAACAAGCCAATATTCGCTGCAAAGAAGATGAATCTGCTAAAGAGCAAGCTCGTTTGATTACCACCAAAATTCAAGACAAAGATCCCGAATTTTACAAAGCATGGCAGCACTTGCGTAAAGTTTCGGTTGAAGACGTGAAGAAAAACTATGCCGAACTCGAGGCTCATTTTGACCTTTGGCTCGGCGAAAGTGATGCCCACGAAACTTGCAAAGAAGTAGTTAAAATTGCTCAAGAACGCGGTATTTCCGAAGTTGATGACGGTGCCACAATCATCCGCCTCGATGAAACTAAAAGCCAACGTCCTCCCGTTATTCTCGTTAAAAGTGACGGCGGTTTCGGCTATCAGCTCACCGATATTGCTACCATTAAAATGCGTTATGATGATCTCCACGCCGATGAAATTATTTATGTTGTCGATAAACGCCAATCCTTGCACTTTGAGCAGGTTTTTGAAGTTGCCGAAAAACTCAACCTCGCACCGAATGTCAAATTTTTGCATATCGGCTTCGGCACGGTTAACGGTGCCGACGGCAAACCCTTCAAAACGCGTGACGGCGGTGTGATGAACCTCGAAGACCTTATTAAACTTTCTAAAGACAAGGTTCGCGAATCGCTTCCTTTGCCCAACGAAGTTGAGGGTTATGGCGAAAAAGAAATTGAGAAAATGGTCACCCAAATTGCCATGGCGGCCATCAAGTTCCAAGACCTCAAAAACAATATTGCCTCGGGTTATATTTTTGAACTCGAAGATTTTGCCAAATTTGAAGGCAAAACCGGTCCTTATATTCAATATGCCGTTGCTCGCATTAACTCCATTATCCGTAAGGCTAATGCCGCCGGAATTAAAGAAGGAAATATCATTATTTCCAATCGCGAAGAAAAAGATTTGGCGCTCAAAATTTCTCAACTCAGCAATACAATTATGCGTGCCCATATCGAGCATGAACCGAGCATTATTTCCGATTATGTCTACACCTTGGCACAAACATTCAGCACCTTCTATAATGCTTCTTCCATTATGAACGCCGAATCTGCTGAGCTCGCCTCCTCTCGTCTCAAAATGTCGCGTCTGGTCAGAGATATTTTGGTGCAACTGCTCTATCTCCTCGGCATTGAAGCTCCCGAAGTTATGCTCAAACGCGAACGCAGCGCGTTCGATCGCAACAACTGATTGCCGAGATAAAGAGGCGAGAACAATCACCATTCTTGGCGGCAAGTTTGTGCTCTATTCTAACAAAGGGCAGCTTAACCCCATCAGTTAACTGCCGAGAAAACAGCACCTTGTGGACCGCGTTGCTATTTGCGTATTGGCATAGCATATGTACCTTGCTCAGACAAAAAAACGCGTTCGATCGCAACAACTGATTGCCGAGATAAAGAGGCGAGAACAATCACCATTCTTGGCGGCAAGTTTGTGCTCTATTCTAACAAAGGGCAGCTTAACCCCACAAGCTGAGCCAGCTTGACCGCAAAAGTTTGACTGCCTGTCTGGCGGTGCCTTGTGACCGCGATGCTCTCTCTGTTCCAGGCGGAGCATATGTGCCTCGTGTAGATAAAAAACAAAAGTCAGCTTGATCGCCCTAATTGATTGCCGTACCAATCGGGGCTAGAAAACGCGATGCTGTCTCTGTCATTGGTGGAGAGTTAATGCCTTGTTCTTTTTCTATTTCTGTTGTTTTTATACAAAAAAAGCTCCGTTATCCGGAGCTTTTTTCTGGTTTGTCTTATTTTTTCAAACTCAACATTTGCTTGCTCATCAAGCCTTCACTGATTTGTAAATTGGTATCTATCATACTGTCTAAGGCTTTAACATTGATATTGTCTATGTTTTTTCCGACTTCAATCGTTTTCTGCGATACATAGTCTGCCAATTTTATCAAATTGCCTTTGATTTCTTCCGGAATTTTTGCTTTCTTTGAATTTGCCAATGTCTTTATATATACCCATAATTGCATATTGTTATCCAGTGCTTTAGCTAATTCTCCGGCATTAGATTTTTCTTTGGCGCGAGATAAATCCATGGCACATTTCAACAATGAAAAGGCTTCTTCCGCTGCTAAATTGTTTTTTACTGATTCTTGAATTCCCAATGATATTTGGTTGTTGATATTGGCGAGATTCTTAAAATCTTCTTTGCTCATGTTAATACCTTTACTCATGGTCATATATTTTACAAAATCTGCCAATTTGAATAAATTTTTCTTTACTTCTTCGGGAAGCAAATTCTTTGCGCTTTTGAGCGATGTTTCTATCTCAACCCAGAGTTTCAAATTGTGGTCTATTGCCAATAATTTTTCATGCTGATTATTACTCTCGGCAGCCTTTAATAAAGCATTGGCAAAACTGTTCAACACAACAGCTTCTTTTTCCGCTGCATCAATTTGATTTGTGGTTGTATTCATTTTTACTTCCTTCTTTTATTATATTATCTTTTTCCTTGCGGTCTGCCGTCAAAAGGCGGCAGACCTTTGGGAAGAATCAGAACATTTCTCATTCATTTATAGGGAATATATCAATAAACTTAAAATGTTCTAAATTTTTGAGAAAAAATGGGGAGATTTTTTCTCGCTTTTGGGAACATAATAATTCTTTTGCCTCAAAATTCGCCTAGGGAATAATAACGAACTTTGAACAAAACTTTCTAGAACGGGCTCAAAATATCTAAAAATTGTCGACCATATCTTGGTTGTTGTACATCCGATACAACCCCCTTGCCGCCATATGATACTCTTAATTCCGCTATCTTATCTGATTGGATGGTGTTGTTGGAGCTGATATCCGCACGACGAATTATTCCTCTGACCGTTAGTCTTCTTAATTCATAGCTTACGCGAATCTCTTGTGTGCCTTCTATGACTAAATTGCCGTTCGGCAAAACTTGAGTTACTACGGCTGCCATTGTCACATCTATTTTTTCTTGGCGGTCTACTTTGCCGTCGGCTGCTATTTCGCGGTTGGATGAAACATCTATTAAGGCATCCATCTCATTACCTGACGGCAAAACCGTGCTGACATTTCTTTCAAAACCTGCCAAAGCCCCTATTCCTAACGTATCGGAGTTATTGTCTCGGTTCTGTTCCATTTCATTTTCCATTAATGCCGTATCTTTGGCTACAATATTAACCGTTAATATATCTCCGACTTTTGACGCTCTCTGATCTTTGAAAAAGCCGGTCGAACCTTGTACCCATAATGAATTTGCATATTGCTTTTGCGGTTTTGTTTCCGGCATCGGCATCGAAACCGGTTTATAATTTTCTGCTTCTACCGGATTTTCTATTTCCGTCAACTTCGGTTCTGCTCCGACAGATGTTAGTCTGTCCCACATACCGGCACATCCGGAAAGCGAAGTCGCCATCAGTAATACCATTGTACTTTTCATTATTTGTTTATTCATAACCTGCTCTCCTATTGGTTCTCTACTTCGATTGTGTCCGAAGAGACGACCGTTCCGTATACCTTCTTTCGACTCTGGCTGTTCTCAACTTCTATTTTTTCTCCTTTGGAGCCGTCTTCTTGCGCTATGCCTTTGGCAATAATTTGCATCCGTTCGGTTTTATATATTAAATTTACCTTATCATTTTTATGTACTGCCAGCGGCATACCTATCTCTTTGCTGCTGATTAGTTTTCCGATTTTTAATGCTCTCTTGACTTCTTTGCCTATCAGCTTTTCTTTTTCCGTTATATATGCCGATTTTATCCGGCTGCTGCGCAACTTTATTTTCTTTAAATTTTGCTCTTGTATTATCTGACCTTTATCCAAATTTTCTGCCGGAACAAAAACTTCTTCCATAAGATAATATTTTCCTATCAACGAATCTTTGGCGGATGATTTTCCGTCGGCAAAAATTTCCACATTTATCGTAAACTTATTTTGAGTCTCATCATATTTCAAATTGCTTACCATAATCTTGGCTTGATTTGCTTCCGGAAAATTAAAACTGCTCTGTCCTCCATATATTTCCAATTCTATCTCGTCTTCCAATCCTTGTTCGGAAAACTCTTTTTTTATGGCGTCTTCAACTTCTTCCGTACTGACATTGACCGCCGCCAAAACAGAATCTATTCCTAAGCTCAATATGGATAAACATGTGAACAGAAAAAATTTAAACATTATACCTACCCTGCTTATTTCATTTGGTTAATGGTACTTAACATTTCATCTGATGTTTGAATTATTTTTGAGTTCATTTCATAAGCTCTCTGAGCTGATACCAATTCTGTTATTTCTGATACCGCATTTACGTTGGATGTTTCCAAATAGCCTTGCAATATTGATCCAAACCCTTCCGCATCCGGATTATCCAATACCGGGGCTCCTGATGCCTCCGTTTCCGTAAACAGATTGTTTCCAATGGCTTCCAATCCGGCTTCATTTACAAATGTTGCCAACTCTAATTGACCAACATTGACTTCATCTGTTTCTCCGTCTTGTTTTACCCAAACTTCTCCCGAGGTGTTGACATATACCTCTACCGCATCATCAGGAATGGTGATTTCCGGCTGAACAATATAACCGTCGTGAGTGACAATGACACCGTCTCCGTTTTTCTGAAATGCTCCGTCTCTGGTATAACCTATACCCTTTCCTTCCGGAAGCTCAATTTGAAAATAACCCCTGCCTTGGATTGCCAAATCTAATGAGCCGTCCGTTTTGGTAACGCCGCTGCCGTCCGTTATTCTGTATACGGCTGCCGTTCTTACGCCCGTTCCTAATTGTACCCCTGCCGGAACAATGGTTTGTCCTGCCGTTGATTGTGCTCCCGGTCTGATATAATTTTGATATATTAAATCATTGAATTCGGCTCGACGTTTTGTGTATGCGGTGGTGTTCATATTGGCAATGTTGTTGGATATTACATCAACGTTGGTTTGTTGGGCTAACATGCCGGTGGCACCTATATTTAATGATCTCATCTTTTTATTCCCTTATTATATCATTTGTGTATATGCACTTATGGTGTTGGAGAGACGATCATGTTCTTCGTCTATCATTTGTTGGACATATTCATATGAACGTTGCAGGTTAACCAATTTGGTCATTTCTTCGATTGAATTTACATTTGATTTCTCTAATTTTCCTTGCATTACTCGAATATTGTCTTCACCTATAACCATGGAATTTCCCTCAACGTTTTCAAACATGGTATTGGCGACTTTTAATAATTTCTGATTATCGGCAAAACTGACTATCTTCATCTTACCGATTAAGCCATTTTCAGTATATATTTCACCACTTTCCGTAATGCTGATTTCTTTTTCTCCCGGCGCAATGAAAAACGGCTCATTGGCTTCCGATAAAACCGGATCTCCTTCCGAGGTAACCAACATCCCGTCCGAATTTAAGGTGAAATTGCCTTTTCTTGTATATCTTTCTCCGCCTTCTGTTTGAATTGCAAAAAATGCATCCCCTTTTATGGCAACGTCTAAAGTATTACCCGTTTCAGCCAACATTCCCTCGCTGAAATTGCCGTATGTTCCGTAATCTTGCGTGAAATATAAGGGTTTTGCGGCTAATCCCTTTACTTTGACATTTTCATCCGATTGGTGCAGATATGAGGCAAAAACCGCTTCATCCTGCTTATAACCCGATGTATTCATATTTGCCATATTATTAGAAACAACATCCATTTGTTTCCATAATGCCATTTGGCGTGATAACGCTACATATTTTGTATTATCCATTATATTCTCCCCAATAGTTTTGGATAATTAAAATCATTTGCCATATCTTATGCAAAAAGCGTGCCAAAAAAAATATTTTATGATTTTTATAAAAAAAAGCTCCGTTCTTTTTACGGAGCTTCATCTTATTTTTTCTTTGCCTCTTCCGGTGGGAGATTGATAAATGTTAAATACACATATTTACTTAAAGGTGACGGACGCGATATTATATGACTAAACGGTATTTTGGCTTTTGCCGTAACCAAAGGAATAATCGAATCGAAATTTTCTGATTGAATTACCTTTCCGTTTTTATCCAAAAGCTCTATCTTTATTTTAGGGATATCCATATTTATATCCGTCTTGTTTGCGATAAAACCTTTAATTTCCAACTTCGGAACATAGTCATCTTCAAATTCTCGGCGAACCACATTTTGAAACTCTAATCCTTCTCCTGGAACAACCGCCTCTATTCCTAACGCTTCATATACTTGCGCCGTGGACGGAAATGAGCGAACTACTTCATAACGCATATAATATAAAATCAATCCCAGAAAAATCAGTAATCCGTATAAATAATATTGTAAATTCTTCGGATTGACTATTCCCAACATTTTTCTTATTCCAAAAATGTATTTGCGTTTGGGGTGTTCCTGATCTATTTGAAATAAATTTTCCGTTTCTACGGACAAACGTTGAAATATATCTTTGACATATTGATTGTCTGATGCCAGCTCATCCAATGTCTTTTGTGTTGCGGCAACTTCTTCTTCCCAATCTTCCGCTTTTTCCGGCGAATCTGCTTCCTTATCTTCTGTTATGTTATCTTCAGACTTTTCCGGGGTAACTTGGTTCTCTTCCGAATCTTTAATTTGGGGCTCTTCCTGTAATTGTCCTTTTTCATCCAAATGCTTCTTTTCTTCTTCCGTAAATTCAGCGGCTCTTAATTTTGAACCTTCTATCAAATCTTCCGGCATACATTTGAACACTTTTTGACATACGGCGCAACGTAAACGACGCCCCTGTTCTGGAACAACAGATGCATCAATTTCATAACCGGTTTTACATTTTGGACAATAAATCAGCATTTTCACCTCTTCTCGCAATATAGGCATATTTTTTATTTTAGAAAAGAAAAAAAACATTTTATTAAGTGAAATATTTTGGTAGACCTATTCTTTATCATATCTTATGATAGGGCATATTTTATTTTTTTCAGGAGCCTTTAAAATTGCTTAATGAAACTAACAAATCTTCCGCCATTATCGAAATGCACAATGTGGGAATCCGCTACGGGCAAGGTCCGGAAATTTTAAGCGATGTCAAATTATCTCTGCGCAAAGGTTCCTTCCATTTTCTTACCGGACGTAGCGGCGCCGGAAAAACCTCTCTGCTCAGTATGATGTATCTGGCTCAGAAACCTAGCCGAGGCTCCGTCTCCGTCTTTGGGCAAAATGTGAATTTTGCCAATCGCGACTCTTTAGCTATGCTCAGACGTAAAATCGGCGTCGTTTTTCAAGACTTCCGCCTTATTGATCATCTTTCTGCTTTTGATAACGTGGCTCTGCCTCTTCGCGTTTGCGGTATGGATGAACATGAAGTGCGTAAACGTGTTATGGAGCTTTTGCAATGGGTTGAACTTGATCGATCTATCCAATCTACTCCGGCAACATTGTCCGGCGGCGAAAAACAACGCGTTGCCATTGCCAGAGCCGTTATTAACCGCCCCGAACTTTTGCTCGCTGATGAACCGACCGGCAACGTTGATAACGATATCGCTCCAAAATTGATGAAACTCTTTGTCGAACTTAATAAACTCGGGACAACCGTTGTGATTGCAACTCACAGCGAAAAACTTATTACCGATTTTGCTTATCCCCGCTTGCATTTGCAAAATCATGGCTTGAAGGTTTTTGCTCCGACAAATTCTTCTCTTTTAGGAGTGCGCCATGCCTAAACAACCTGTTTTTATTGCCAGACACGAAGAATTGCCTCTCAAAAACAGCAGTACCAGCTTGTTTTTGCAAATTATGGTCGGTATTGCCGTTTTTCTCTTTGCCGTAACTCTTTCCGGGGTACTTTCCATTAATACCATGTTGGAAAACTGGAATAATAGTATTTTAGGCTCTCTTACCGTGCAGATTATGCCTTCTACAAACATTAACCCCGACAAAGCCGTTGCCGAAACTTTGGCTCACCAAAACAAAGCTTTAGATATTCTTCGCAATCTTGATTTTGTTGAAAAAGCAGAACCTCTTACCGATAAACAACTCGAACAACTTATTCAGCCTTGGCTCGGAGATGGAATCGAAATTCAAGATTTGCCCGTGCCGCGCATCATCGATGTGAAACTTAAAACCGGTGCCGATGTCGATTTTATGGATCTTGCCTATAAATTGGCGCAAGCTACCCCTATGGCCTCGGTTGATAATCATAAGCTCTGGCTCAATAAACTTATTCAGTTTGCAGACGGAATTAAAATTTTAGCTTTGAGCATTTTGGCTCTCGTGATCATGATTACTTCCGGCGCCATATTTTATACAACTCAAACCAGCCTTGGTTTGCACAAATATACTATTGAAATTTTGCACCTTATGGGGGCTAAAGATACTTATGTGGCACAACAATATGCCAAACAATCTGCCATACTTGCTTTGCAAGGCGGTTTAATCGGCTTGATTATTGCCATACCGACAATTTTTGGAATTGCTTCTTTAGCGCACCAAATCGAAGGCGGAATTATCAGCGAGGCAAAACTTTCCGTTTTGGATTGGTCCGCCATTATTGCCTTGCCAGCCTTTGCTTCCGTTATTGCCATGCTGACGGCTTATTATACCGTTAAACAAACTTTACAAAAATTGATGTAGGTTCCTGATGAAAAAATTGTTTGTATTTGGTATCATTTTTGTTTTTGCGGCTTGGCTTATCGGCTTTTGTTTTTTTGCTTATCATATTAATCATTATAAAATTGATACCTCAACCCACACGCAAGCGATTGTCGTTCTTACCGGCGGCAGAAACCGAATCGGAGAAGCCGTTAAACTCCTTAACAACGGTCTTGCCGATAAACTTTTTATTTCCGGTGTGGAAAAAAATACTTCTTTGCAAGATATTTCCGATTTGCAAAATATTCCGTTGCCGCAAAAACCAATCCTCATGGATAAAAAATCTACCAACACCATTGAAAATGCCATTGAAACACAAGCTTGGCTTAAGAAAAACAGAATTTCTTCCATCAGACTTGTTACTTCAAACTACCATCTCCCTCGCAGTATGCAGGAATTCCAATTTCAAAATGCCGATCTGGTTATTGTTCCTCATCCGGTCTTTTCTGAAAATGTGGCTAAAAAATGGTGGCTCAAAAACAGAAGTTTTTGTTTGATTGCTTCTGAATATAATAAATTTCTTTATGTCTGGCTGATGCGCCGACTCAATATTCAAGGATAAATCTTATGTTGTATATTCGTTCTTTGATTTTTAATTTTTTGTTTTATTTAACTTTGGCTTGCGGATGCATTGTGGGAACAATTGTCGGCTTATTCAGCCGCAAAGCGACCATGCCCTTTTGGAATAAATTTTGGATGCCGCTTTGTTGCTCTTATTTAAAAATTTGCGGTATATCCATTGAAATCCGCGGCAAAGAGTATATTAAACAAGAAGGCGTTATTTATGCCGCAAAACACCAGTCCGCTCTTGAGACTTATTGTCTTTCTTCTTACATTACCAAAGCTGTTTTTATTTTGAAAAAAGAACTGACTTATGTTCCCTTGTTCGGCTGGGCTCAGCATCTGTACGGAATGATTGCCGTTAATCGTGCCGCCGGCGGTGCCACTTTGAAAAAATTGCTTCTTGATGCTAAAGATCGAATCGCTCGCGGCAGACCGATTATCATCTTTCCAGAAGGAACCAGAACAAAACCCGGCAAAACAACCGAATATAAACCGGGATTGGTTTTCTTATATCAAAACCTAAACGTGCCGGTTGTTCCGGTTGCTCTTAATACCGGGCTTTTCTGGGCTAAAAATTCTTTTCTCAGGTATCCCGGAAAAATTATCATCGAATTTTTACCTCCTTTGCCCTTGGGACTGGATAAAAAAGAATTTATGGCAGAATTAAAAAATCGAATCGAAACAAAATGTGCCGAATTAAATCAAGAAAGTGCCGCACATTATCCTCATGCCAAAATGTTATTGGAACAAGCTCAAAAGGATTAATATCGTGAAGGAAAATACATCCAACAATATTGATTTTGCCGACAATTTCCCCGAAGAGAAAGATCTCAAATCTCCTTCTTTTTGGAAATGGGGCGTTTTCTCTTTTGTTGCCGTATTTTTTATTTCGCTCTTATTTACTCATGCTTTTTTGCAAAGGCAGGTTCTTATTTCTCACATAAAAAAACAAATGGCTTATTCCATACAGGCGCTTAACCAATTTGGCTGGGATATTGCCTATGATAATGTTTCTTTTCATGCCTTTCCGCTTTTTCCTTTGGGCGAAATTAATAATCTAAAACTCTATAATAAATTTTCCAAAACTTCTTGGAATTGTGAGACCATACGTTTTGATAACAGCATCCTTCGCAGTCAAAAATTACAATTTGAATTAATCGGAAAACAATTTTTGACTTTGCCTAACGGCGTGCATAAGATTGAACTTGCCAATCAGGAATTTATTTTAAATATTGATGATAACGGTGAAATTCACTTGTTATCATTTAAATTATTTAATATTTCCGTTGCCGATATTGCCGATATCAAACAAGTGATTGTTCTCGGAAATCAGATTTCATCAACATCTTTAGAGCAACCTGCTCCTTCTTTTAAATTAGCTTTTGAAATTTCCGATATTAAGCTGAACGGACTGCTCAATTATCCTCTTTCTCAGGATATTCGTCGGATTTATCTGAATAGTGAAATTATCGGGAAAATCAATTTTACCAACAATTTACGCTCCGATTTGCGTGAGTGGCTTTCAAAAGACGGGCATTGGGAAATTAAAGATTTTAATCTCAGCTGGTCTCCTTTACTTTTGGTTGGTAAAGGTAATTTATATCTTAATGAAAACTTTAAGCCGATTTTACAACTTAATACCACTTCTAAAGCTCTATCTGTTTTGATTGATGACTTGGAACATAAAAATTGGCTTGACAGTAAAGGTGTTTTTGTTGCCAAGATTTTGCTCTCGGGAAAATCTTATAAACAAGATGAAAATGATCAATATCTTACGGTTTCTACGCCGATTTCCGTACGCGATGATGCTTTGCTGATTGAAAAAATTGCAGTAAAAAAATTTAATTAACCCTGATAACGCAAAAATAAGACCTGTGCCAGTCCGTAATAACGTTTATCTGTCAACATAAATTGTTGAGGAATTTCAATGTTTTCATTTTTTTCAAGTTCTACAATACATAAAGCATTAGGTTTTAACCAGTTTTGAGCTGCGAGACCAGCCAGCGCTTTTTCACTCAATCCTTGATTATACGGCGCATCCATAAAAACAACATCATATTGCTCCGTTGCCTGACGCATATTCGTGGCATCTGATTTTATAATATGAATCTTGTTTTTTTCTTGAGGAAACAGAGCTACGTTTTTTTGTAAATCGCGGGTATCTATATCTATCATCATCACCGATTTTATTCCGCGTGATATAGCTTCCAGTGCAAAAGCTCCCGTCCCGGCAAAAACATCTAATAGTGTTATTTCGGCAAAAGTTTGTTCTAATTTTGAATATAAAATATTAAAAATGGCTTCGCGGGCTCGGTCAGATGTCGGGCGAACATGCTCCGAACGAGGTGATAAGAGTGTTTTTCCACGATATTTTCCGGCTATGATTCTCATCCGACAAATTTTGCTCCCAGTTGTTCTTTTAAAACTTTTTGCGGGACTTCTTTAGCTTCTCCGGGCTGCAAATTTCCCAGCTGGAACGGTCCATATGATAAGCGAATCAGACGGTTGACTTCCAGTCCCAGTGATTTCATCACTTTTCTGATTTCACGATTTTTGCCTTCGGTCAACGTGATTTGCAGCCATGCATTGCTTCCTTTTACGGTGATTATTTCCGCTTTGATTGAACCATATTGTATTCCGTCCACTTCCGTGCCTTGTTTTAAGTCGGCTAATTTGGCTTCATCGATTTTTCCATGCACGCGTACTTTATAGCGCCGCGCCCAACCGTTGGACGGCAACTCTAATTTGCGAGAAAGTTCGCCATTATTGGTCAGCAAGAGTAAGCCTTCCGAATTTAAATCCAGTCGACCGACGGAAATAACCCGAGGCAAGCCTTCCGGAAGATGTTCAAAAACCGTCGGACGATTTTTTTCATCTTTATGGGTTGTAACCAAACCGACCGGCTTATAATATATCCAGACTCTGGTTGTCTCAATTTGGGGTAATTTCTCTCCGTCAAGCAGAATCTTTTCACTCCCCTCAACATTAAATGCCGGAGAGGATATTATTTCTCCGTTGACCGTAACACGTTTTTGCAGAATAAGTTCTTCTGCCGCCCGGCGGGAACAGATTCCGCTTCTGGCAATGAATTTTGCTAATCTCTCACTCATAAAATTTTCTTTCTTTTTTATTTTGCTCGTTATATTAATATAGAAAACATTTTTTTTCAACAAGCGGCAAATGTCATGGATAAATTTTTTTATATGCAACAGGCTCTGGAACAAGCAAAACACGCGGCTTTTCTTGATGAAGTGCCTATCGGCGCCGTTGTCGTGAATCCTAAAACCGGCGAAATTTTGGCGCAAGCCCATAATCAAACAGAGCATTCAACCGATGCTCTCGCTCATGCCGAAATTTTGGCTTTGCGACGGGCTGCCGAAAAACTCGGACAAAACAGATTGCGCGATATGGATATTTACGTTACTTTGGAGCCTTGTACCATGTGTGCTGCCGCTATTTCATTTATGCGAATCGCTCATCTCTACTATGCTGCTCAAGATGTTAAAGGCGGTGCCGTCCTTAACGGAGTGCGTTTTTACGATGCGCCGACTTGCCACCATAAACCTTTGGTGGAATCCGGAATATTAGAAGAAGAGGCTTCCGCGCTCTTAAAAACTTTTTTTCAAAACAAGCGCAAAAACAAAAGCTAAACTATGCTTTGGTTTTATATACCAATTTCATATTGTGCCAATCCCGAATTCATGCTATTGTCTAAAGGCACAGAACGTGACACAGACATAACACGCCTCGAGAGGTATCTTTGCCGGATACCTCTTTTTTATTGAGATTGTTTAATTTGGATGATTTTGCCACGAACATAATCCAGCTGTTCTTTTGTTCTGATTTTATTTTCCAAAGATTTTTCCAATATGCTCAATATGGCTGCGGTATATTGTTTTCTGTTTATGGCTATGTTGCTTAAATTGAATACCGCGGCTCGGAAAATTTGATCATTGTTGACCTGAAGCTGCTCGGCAATTTCTTTATACGGTGGCGTATATCTGGTATCTTGCGGTCTATGTGTTTGCTCATATGAACTTTTTTGAATCTTTTTAGCAATTGATTCCGAAATTTGGTTTTCTTCTCCGTGACGACGGAATCTTTTGGGAATCTTTACCAATGATTTTAATTTGGCTATGACCGAAAGTTGTTTGCTGAAATCTATCATTGTTGCTCCTTAAAAATCTTTTCCTTCAGTATAATCTCCTAAAACAAATTAGCAATAACTTTAAGGGCTTGTTTTACGCTTATTTAACAATAAACATTTTATATTCTATATTATTTTAAGGATAACAAAATGAATTATAACAAAATATATGCTTTTTCTTTAGCCATTGCCGATGTCGGTTCCCGAAATCAGATTTTGGGAGCTTTAAATGCTTTGGCAGAGTTAACCGGCTCCGAACAATCTTTGGAAACGGCATTCGTTTTACCCGAAGGGATTAATCATTATTCCGAAGTGAAAAACGCTTTACATTTTTCTCTTTACAAAGATTATTCCGCTTTTAAAAATGTCATTTTTAAAATGTTGGATCATTATTTTGCTCATATCAATTTTGTTCCCAGAATTTTTTTGACGGTTTATAATTTAAGCGAAAGCGCAAACGCCGGTGAAAATGTGGATATGTTGTGCCGCGCTATTAAGGAATATTATGCCGCACATGACCTTGGCTTTATTTTTACTGCGGTTCTGACCAGTCGACTGCATAATTATAAGTATGTTGATTTGATTAATGTTCCGAAACATGTTTTAACTCTTAGCTCTCGAATCCGTCTTTTGCAAAAGAAAAAATTACGTAAAAAAGTTCTCATCACGCTCGGAACCATTAATAACTTTTCCAGAAAAAAAGTTACCGAAAAATTTAATGAGCTTAAACTTAAACTTGCCGAAACAGCTCAAGATGTTGATTTAAAACCTCATTTACAAAAATTACAAACATTTATCAATACCCCTAAAAAAGTGGTTTTCTGTCTTGGCGGGCGTGTGGATGGTTCGGAAATTGTATTTGATTTGGATTATGCTCAAAAAATATTTTCCGATGCCCTACGTTTGGTAAAACATGATTATGCCGTTGCTTTTGTGAACGGTTTTCGTACGCCGAGTAATGTTTCCGATTTTTTGTTTGAGCAATCTTTAACGCAGCCTAAAATTTTGTTTTATAACTGTAAAAAAATTGCTGCTTTTGAGGATGAAAAAACACCACAAAATTGGAGATTATATTTCGGAAAATTTGAAAATGAATTCAAAATCCAACAAAAACTCGGTAACATATATCCCGGTATTTTAGGTTTTGACAACACGTTGGTCGTTCATACTCTTGATAGTTATGCCGCTTGCGAAACGACAAATGCCGCTATTCCGACTGCCATAAGTCGAACCGGGCTTTATGTTTCTCCGTCTCTTCGTTATGATTGTCATAATTTATATAAATTGTTGTGTCCTAAATATGCCATAGACTGGGATGAATTTGTCAATTTGGCAACCCATATGAATATGGAGCCGCAGGATCTTTCTCCTTTGCTTCTTTCCAGCCCGCTCAGAGTTTTTACCGAAACTCTTCTTAACAAGGTTTCTTTGGCTTGGGCTAAAGAAAAATCAAAAAGGTAAATGCGGAAGCGCATAACGACAAACCTCAGATATAACTTTTTCCTGATTGATGTTTTGTTTTTGCGAATCCATTTTAATTTTTGCATGTATGGCATAGTCCAGCTTTGCCAAAGAGAAGGTTTTCAATATGCCGATAATTATCAGAGCTTCTTCCGGCGTTTTACCCTGCATATCCGCCATTTTTTTCTTACCGTTCCAACTTAGCGTAATGGTTTGGTCGGCATAATTTTGGTTAACAGACAGCCCCAGATATCCGGTATCTGATATTTCTTTATATATAACCGGCGCCGGTTCATGGCATAATCTCATCACAAATTTGAGAGCAATGCAAAGCGCAACATATGGTTTATATGCTTGCGTTGCTTTTTGAGAATCTTCAACCTTTAAAACCACACATTCAATATTATTTTCGCATAAGCATGATTCTATGAACAAAGCCAAGGCAAATTTGTTTAAGGAAAAATTGACGACACTGTTTCGGACAATAACTATTTCTTCTTCTTTGTATTGAGCAATTAATTTTTTGGCTTCGGCGCGATAGTGCTTAAGATCCTCCCCTTGGAAATTGCTTATTTGATAAACCGGTCTTGCCCGATTTAAAAATTCATTTTCTTTATTTTCATCTAATACAATTTCTATCATCTTCTTTTCCCCTTAGCGTTTTGTTTATATTACCCATCTTTTTTCGAAAATAAATAAAAATTTGCTACTTTTTTCATTTTCTTGACTTTTATCTATTATTATTTTATTCATCTTTCATAAATGCTATTATTAATCCTTAAACTTATTATTTTATGGAAATGACTTTTATTAAAACAGGTAGTTTATATGAGGTTAAACTTCAGATTTTGAAGCTTCATCTTCTTTATGTTGCTCATAAAGATTATCCGTTCATGTGTCATATTCTGACTACGGATAATAAGCTTTTTTCTTGTGTCGTCAGATATATAGATGCATCAACTTTTCTTATGGCAAAGCAAAATGATATTTTGATGTTGCGCTTATCTCCCGTATATGACCAATCTGATGTTATGGGCGTTATTTCTTGTCAGAATTTGTCACGAAATTATGCGGACTTAGGTGAGGTTCAAAAAAATGATGCCGGGTGGTTTTATTTCAGTTTTAGCTTGAATATCGAAAGGTTCTTTTTGATTCCGATGATGTATACTTTTGACGGTGGACAAACGCTGTTTCAGAATAAATATTATTGTTTGATTGAAGCTCCACAAGATAGTTTTGTTGCTTGCTCTCTCCCGCCAAAATTTCTTCCGGATCTATTGGCTGTGGAAACAGGAGATACAATAAAGATTACCTTGGAAAAATTCAATGATGATGACAAATACGTTTTACAATGTTTGATTAATGAAACAAGAAAAGTGACTTATATCAATCACACAATCCACCTCTTATAAACTCTTCTTTATAAACCAAAGGCAGTAAAAAAACTGCCTTTTTTTTATTTTTCATTACGGATATTATCATAAATCGTTTCCCAACCGCTGTTATGAGTTGCCCCTTGCACCATTATTATCCGAGCCTTATTCCCAATAAAATTTTTTGCTAATATCGGCGGAATTACCTTATCATTTGTTCCGACATAATGAATTTGCGGAATTTTATCAAACCGCATCCGATAATCTGCCAAATTCATAGACTCATTTAAAGACGGGAGCTTTTGATATTGTGTCCAACTTTCATGATCTAAATTTCCGGCAATGGTTATGATTTTTTTGACGTTTAACCCGTTTTTTGCCGAAGCTACAAGTCCGGCAATTTGCGCTCCGCCGGAAAAACCTATCAGAATTATAGGAGAATCACCTACTATCTGTTTTATTGCCTCATATTCGGAATTTATCACCTCGGGGGCAAAACGTGCCGTGGTCCAATGTCTTTGAGTACAAATCGGACTCTTAACATATTGACAGGGACGTGCCAAATAAATTACGTTCGGGCTTTTATCTCCAAATGCTAACTCTCGCATTAATGTTCCTTTCGGCGTGGGATCTTGTGTCGGCTGTCCGTAGGCATTAAAAGCATAGCCGTCGCCTTCGATATATATTTTATACACGTCGCTCGGATTGCTTATTTTTTGCCATGAGGCTATATCAAAATTGCGCGTTTGGATTTCTTTATAGACATAGTCAGATGGAATCGTTATACTTTGGCATCCCGCCAACAACAGTGAAAGAACTAATATTTTGAACATGCTTATTCTCCCCGCAATAACTATAACAATATATTTTCTAATTTCCAGAGTATTTTTCTTAAAATTCACTTGATTAAAACCTCTTTCTTTTGTATGTTGTTTTTGAATAGAATTTTGCTTAGGGCGTCGAAAACCCTTTATACGTTTGGTCATGTGCACATGACTTTAAAATTTGTGCCGACTTCTGATTTTGGGACGGATGTCGGTGAATAAGGCTCAGCCAAATAAGCCGAGCCGTCTGGACGTATACGGTTTTCGAACATCCGCCCGCCTCTTTTGAGCGGTTTTTTCTTTAACTGGTTATAAAAAGGATGTTAGATCGTATGAAAAATAAACTTTTAATCTCAACTGCATTGGTTGCTGTTGTTTGCACAACAGATGCATTTGCTCAGTCTTGGGTTGGAGAACCGGATAAGGATTTTGTCATTAATGACGAACAAACTCTTTCTGACCAAGACTTATATTATTACAAAACGATCCAAGTCGGAACGGACGGAACATTAAATATTTCCAACTCGGATATTAAAACAATCGAAAAAGATACTGCTAATAATGATATTGTAATTAACGGAAACCTAAACCTTTCAAACGGTAGTGTTTTGGAAGCCGGAAATGATTCCGATGAATTAGCAAATAATTCCAATATGATTATCGAGGGTGCTACCGTAGACATGCAAGATTCCGACTTGGAGGCAAACGGAAATATTTCAATTACAAATACAAATCTGACAATCAATTCTTCTTCTCAAGATCCTGATAATCATGGTATATCGGCAGACGGCGCTCTGACTTTAGAAGGCGGAGAATCTAACTTAACAAACTCGTATATTTCTGCTGACGGAGATATTATCATCAATGGCGGAAATCACAATTTTACAAGTAGCTCTCTAATTTCGCAAAATGGTAATATTACAATTAAGGACGGTACATTAACCGCTCCCGAAGTTATGGCTCAAAACGGTAATGTAACCTTAGAGGGCGGTCAAATATCTGAGGTTAAAGATCAACATGAGGGGAGTTCTTTTAACGGTACATTAGGAGTAAAAGACTTTAATATCAAAGGCGGAACATTTATTCATACCAATGTTAATGCCGAAGGTTTTGAAAATTTGAACATCAGCGGCGGAACCGTTAAGCTAACCAACGGAGAAATGTCTGCTTGGAAGGGTAACATCAATATTTCCGGCGGCGAAATTACCTTGACAGATAATGGCACTTACAGCTCCGGAACCGGTTTATATGCCCGCAAAGAATTAAACATTGACAATGCTACCATTAATATGAATGGCACGGAAACCATCATTAATAATATTGCAGATTATGCTCCTGATGATGATATATATGATTTAAATATAAATTCCGGTACCATAAATGTTAATAGTCAACAAGCTGAACTTTCAAGCAGCGGAAACGTTAATCTCAACGGTGGTACCATTAATATTACCGAGGGCTCAACTTTAGGTATCTATGGCGGAAATGATAAGCTTGAAACGACCGCTATACTCGGCTCTGCCGCTATATTAAATATTGATGGAACCTTAGATACCAATTTGGACGGTAACGGTACTCTTAACTTTAATTCAAACAGCGCTCAAGTAACCGGTGATGTTAATCTGACCGACGGCGGCGTGATGAATATTGGTTTGAACAATGCCGTTATCGACGGGGATGCCACATTTAATTCCGGTTCTACTCTTAAACTTGAAATCGGTGAAAATTCTAACGGATCTTTGCAAGCTAATACAATCAATGGTATGAGCGGTTCAAAATTGGCATTGAATATTACCAAACAAATGGAAATCGGAGATTCTGAAAGTTTTGAATTATTCAAAGGAAACGTTACCGATAATTTCACCAAAGAAATTTCAAATAACCGTTATACTGTTACTTCCGAAGATGGTAAAAACTTTAAAGTTACTTATGAAAATACAGCCTCTGACGTTGTTGACAATACAGGAGGCACTTCAAATAATGCCTCTACAGCTGAAGCTTGGGATGCTATGAAGGATAATACTTCTGCCAGCGAAACTGCTCAGAGTGTTGCTTCTAAATTAAATGATTTGTCTCAAAATGATAAAAAGGCTTATGTGGACGCATTAACCGCTGTTGCTCCCGAAACAGCGCCAATGGTTCAACATACACAAACACAAACTGCAAACCAAGTTTTCGGCGCTGTCGGAACGCGTTTAACCGGAGGAACCGTTTCTACCGGCGGTGAAGGTATGTCTTCAGGTGATAATATTTTCGAACGTGCAGCCCTTTGGGTTCAAGGTTTGTTCAACCACTCCGAATTGGATGATACCGCCAAAGCTAAGGGGTTTGATGCTGATACAAACGGCGTTGCAATGGGGGCTGAAAAATATATTAACGACAATACCAAAGTCGGTTTGGGATATGCTTATACCAAAACAGATATTGACGGCTTTAAGAGAAGCACCGATGTTGATACCCATACTGCATTTATCTATGGTGAATATAAACCCAGCAACTGGTATGTTAATGCCATTGCTTCTTATGGTTGGTCTGATTATTCCGAAGACAAAAATGTTTCCGGTATTAATGTTAAAGCTGATTATGACGCTGAAACCTTTGGTTTGCAAGCTATGACCGGATATGATATCAAAATGAAACATTTCGGTCTTACCCCTGAGGTTGGTTTGCGTTACGTTCATATCAGCCAAGACGGATACACTGATTCCGCTGACCAAAGTGTTTCCAGCAGCGACAGTGATATTTTGACCGGTGTTATCGGTGCAAAAGTAAGCAAAACCTGGACACTTGACAATGGTATCAATCTTAAACCTGAAGCCAGAATTGCTGCAACTTACGATATAATGAACGATGATACCAATTCTGTCGTTACTTTAGCAAATGGTACGGCTTATACGGTTGAAGGCGATGCCTTGGATCGTTTCGGTATGGAATTCGGTGCCGGATTAACTGCTGATCTTAATGATAATGTCGAGATTTCTGCAGCTTATGAAGGTAAATTCCGTCAAGATTATCAAGACCACACAGGTTTGTTAAATGCTAAATATAAATTTTAGTTTTTAAATCTCCTGTAAAAAGCTCCGAGAAGAACATTCTTCTCGGAGCTTTTATTATAAAAATCTATTTTAAGACATTTAAAATTGTTGCTTTTGATAACCTTCATTTAGTAATCTTTTTTTGATTTCTGTTTCATAAGAAGAATCGAGCTCAAATCCAATAGCTTTTCGTCCCAGTTTTAATGCTGCAACAGCTGTTGTTCCACTTCCTAAAAAAGGATCTAGAATCACATCATTGTTATTTGAAGACATTTTGATAATACGCTCAATCATTTCAATAGGATATATTGTTGGATGTTTTAATCCTAATGACATTTTTGTCATATTATTTACTCTATTAAAATACCAAACATCTGTTGGATTACGACCTTTACCTCCTTC
Organism: uncultured Alphaproteobacteria bacterium; assembly: GCA_944393215.1. GTDB lineage: Bacteria > Pseudomonadota > Alphaproteobacteria > RF32 > CAG-239 > CAJLXD01. The sequence goes on along the minus strand of CALXZL010000009.1, from coordinate 7,152 downwards.
TAACCTTTTATCATTTTGCGTTATATATGGAATTCGGACTGCGTCTAAATTGAAAATATAATCTTCCAAATTTTTTACTGCCCATATAATATTTTCATATCGTCCTGAGAGCCTATTAACACAGTTTTGCATATTGTTAAATGTCCAAGTGATTATGTTTCTAATTTTAAATCCTTTTTTGTGTAGGATATCATAACCTAGGTATGGTAAAGGTAAAATTTCCTTATATTTTCCATATGGTATGGGGGATAAATTAAGGAAGAAACTACCATTAGGCTTTAATACTCTAAAAGCTTCCTCGGCAACATCTTCAATTAATTTTATCCAATCATCAAGATCTATATTATCTCTATATTTGCCATATTTTTTACCTATATTATATGGAGGTGAAGTAATAATAGTCGTAATACTACTCGTCATAATGTTCTTTAGAAGTATTCGACAATCACCAAATTCAATATGTAAGCTATCATCTATTATCAACTTATACCTCGTAATCTTTTATTTGCCATATCAACATAAATTTCTTCTATTTCATAACCAATAAATTTGCAACCGTTTTTCTTAGCAACAGCAGCCGTAGTACCGCTCCCCATAAAAGGATCTAAAATTATGCTTCCAGGTTTAGCTCCCGCTTTTACTATTCTATCAATTAATTTTTCAGGAAATTGTGCTGGATGTCCTGTACGTTCCAAGAAATTACCTGAAATCATTGGTATTTTCCATACATCACTAGGATTCTTTAACTGTGATTTATATCTGTCTGGTCTGTAATTTAATGCAGGTATTTTAACGGCATCTAAATCAAAATTATATTTATCTTTAGACTTTGTATACCAAAATATAAATTCATACCTTGGCGAAAATCTACGATTTGTTGAACCACCCCAATCAAAATTCCATATTATTAAATTTTTTAAATACATATCTTTAAAATAATCTTCTATCCAAAAGGGTGTTATTATACATTCATTCATATACCTATTTTTTATATTCACCCATATAGAACCATCTTTTTTTAGCACACGTTTACATTCAGAAAAAACTGTTTTCAACAAATTCCTATATTCATCTTCAGGCAAATTATCTCGGTATTTTATTGATTTACTTGCCACTACAGTTCCTTTGGCTGTTTTGTTTCCGTATTGTATCCCAATATTATATGGTGGTGAAGTAACAACTAAGTCTACAGATTCATCTTCTATTTCTGTCATGAATTCGCTAGATTTACAATAAATAACATCTGTTTTCATAGAAACCTCAAATTAATTTTTTCTCAATAACAATTTATAATATTAAAAAAAATCCAAAGGGTCAAGTGAAAATAATTATACAATTTCAACAAATATCTTTTTTGCTCATTATTTGATTATATATTGACAATAAAGCATAATTAAGCTCATTGGGATTACTATTATAAAAATCTTTCATTGAGTTATATAAAGAAATAATTTGGCATAATTTTCTATGTTGGCTAATCGCATGTATGTTCATAAGTTGTCTTGCATAGTAAAAAGCCTCTGCGTTATTTGCTTGCAGTGAGTACAATGTCTTTAAATCAGAAATACTCTTAATTTGATTGCACGCAGTACATCCGCATAAAGTTAAATTATTATCGACATCCAATAATGGAATATAGTCAAAATTTTCCTCTCTCGGACTGTTATCTGAATTGTAACCTCCTACAAAATATTTACTAAATTTAGCATGAGGAGGTATTTCTATTTTGGGAGAAAAAATATATTTTGTTGATAGTATATTTCCGTCACCAACTCGTCTTGCTGGAGATGCCGCATCAAAAGAACTTGCTCCACAATAGTAATTTAAAGGTATATTAGGATAACCACCACACCCTAAAGCGTGAATATACCTATTTCCAACAATATTATGAACAATACTTATTGCCCGAGCTGGCAGAGTTGCATCTTTGACTTTTTTATTTTTAGAAAACTCTATTCCATCATACCAAGAAGAATCTATGTTTTTTGAACTAGCTATGCCTCCTAAAGCAAAACCAAAAAAATTATATTCAAAAATATTTTCAAGTTTTAATATTTCTTTTGTATAGATTTCATAATTACTGGGGGTATCACCGTGAACTGTTGCTAATACATAAGGATAAAATTTTTGATTATGTTTTAAATATTTTATTGTTTCCTTAAGTAACAAATGGTTTATTTCTGCATTATTTAACTGAGTATAAAAAGTCTGAAGGTTAAGGTTATTAGCCTCATTATCTTTGAAGGTATATTTTCCTCCTAAATCAAAAGCTACAACCATATCAAATTTTAATCTATTAGCAAAATTATAATAATTAATAGCATGCTCCACTATTTTAGTTTTAAACTTTTCTATATTGTAATTGCATTCTTTTGCTACATATTTTACAATATTACTGGAGCCTGTGTCTAAAAGAATAACCTTTTTATTAAAATCACAGGGTTGAATATCAACTTTCTTATAAAAGCTGCCATCCTTTGTAATTATCTGTTGCTTAACATAATTTAGTGCATCGCCAATTGTATTAAATGATAGTATATTATTAAAATAAGGACTTTGAAATACATGAGTATATTCATTATTAATATAGTAATAATTCAATAAAGCTGGTATATTTTCTGATAGATATGCATAGACAAGTTCTCTGGTCTTATCACCTGCACCTCCACCATAATTCAAGACTTGAAAAAAAGAAGGAATAGGTAATGTTTTATTGTGTATGGTTATGTTTTTCATTATATTCCCTTTATTAAATGTTGAATTTTCTTAATAAATTCTTCAAAGCTTCCCATATATAAGAGAGGAGAGTATATTTTTTTCAAATAAATAGATTTTGGAGATTTCATAGCATCTCCTTCTCTTGCTTTTCTTTCAAACAAATTTTCAGAATTATAGATATAATCTTTTATTTGTTCTGATGTCTCAAAAAAAATTCCTTTCAAACAAGGATAATCAATCCAATGAATATAAAATACAGGTCTTTCAATATCAGATTCAATTATTTCTAATTGTTTTATTATTTTTTTATAATCTAATGTTGCACTACCTTCATAGCAATAACGATTAATTTTATTTATAGCACAAATAAAAGGTGAAGCATGGTATTTCACTTCAAAATATGCAATAATTCCTTTATCTTTACCTAATATCATACAATCAGGGTATCTTTTATCACTTTTATCCCCATGTATTACATTAAATTTAAATTTATATCGTAAAAAGTCAATTAATATATTTTCAAATTGTTGTCCCATTATAATATCATATTTAGGAATACTATTATTTCTTTGCTTCATAAAAAAACTACCACAAGATTTACACAAAGTTTGTAATTCTGGAATTTCATATTTTAATTCTTTTACAGTACGAATATTATCATAGCTGTTTTGTGCATACATAAAATTATAATATTTTTCAGAACTATCATCATACCTGAACTGATTATCAAAAGTTTTAACATTCTTAAAGAAATCTTCTAATCTAGGGCGAGCAAATTCAATTAATTCTTTGTATAGCATAGCTGTATCTTCTAAAGTTAAAGTATAGATCATGTGTAATCTATACTCTAAATAAAAGCAATGATTTTTTATTTACTTTCTAATAAGTGAATTTTAATTTATAAAATACAAAAGTGACGAGGCTCGTCTAACTTAGTAAGCGCGCTTGCGCTTGCTAACTGCGTGTCGCAAGCTGGAGCCAGCTTGACCGCATCGGTTTGACTGCCTCCATAGCTGTGCCCAGATGATGCTCTCTTCCTTCTTGGCGTATCTTTTGTGCCTTGTTCGGCAGAAAAGAATTTTTTTATTTCACGAGCTCGCGACCGAGGTCGCTCCTTCTCGCCTCTCTACAAAAACAAAAAAACCGCCTCTCGGCGGTTCTTTAATGGCGGGAGTGACGAGGCTCGAACTCGCGACCTCCTGCGTGACAGGCAGGCGCTCTAACCAACTGAGCTACACCCCCCTTGCGGGTTACGTCGTATCTTATACATAACTATAATAATAATTGCAAGTCTTTTTTTTGAATTTTTCTTCTTTTTTCTTTCTCTTTGCTCTTCTAAATTTATAACTTCCTGTTTTTTCTAAATTATGATATGATATTTTTATTATCAAAATTTTAAATTTCTTTTGTTATCTTTGGTTAACATTGTTAGTTATGCACACTCATTACTAATTTTGTTTTGAATTTTAATATTTTGATTTTATATTTTGGAGCGTTGGTATATTCCAACTTTTGTATATTCACTTTGAGCGTGGTTTTTTATGGTATTAAAATTTATTAATAATCTTAAACCCAAACACAAACATCGAGTCATCACCCTCGGGTATGCTCTTGCCGTGACTTCTGCTTTTATTTTGTCTCTGGCAAACAATACCAATGTGAGTGCTTCCGTTTCTTACCAAGACCGAATTGATTATTTTATGTTGGAAAATGCCATCAACGAAAATATTGAAGATACGGCTTCTATTTATCCAACTGACAGAATCCTCAATATTCGCTCTCTTTATGATATGGTTGATAGTTATCAACGCGAAAAAGATATACAACACCAATTTATCGTCAAAAAAGGAGATAATTTTATATCCCTTCTTGGTTCTATGGGACTCAGTTATGATGAGGCCCATAATTTGTATAAAAAATTTAAGAAAATTTACGATCCTGCCGATATTCGTATCGGTCAGAAAATTGTCGTGAACGGAATTTTTGATAATAAACTTAATAAATTATCTTCCGTTGAAAGTATTATCATCCACGAAAATAATATCAAAAGTTATTGCCTCCAAAAAAATGATCAGGGACAGTATGAAACCGTTGTCAATCAAGAAGAATTAATTACCGAAGTCAACAGTGCCAGCGGTTCAATCAGCGGCTCTCTTTCAAAATCTATGAATAACCAAGGGGTTCCCAACAAAATTGTTCAAGAATTTATTAAAATATTCTCTTATTCCGTCGACTTTAGAAGAGATGTGCGTAAAGGTGATAAGTTTGAGATTATTTTTGAAAATAATATCACTAAAGACGGAAAAGTTGCTTCTTACGGTGATATTTTATATGCCGGTTTGCAATTAAGAAATGAAAAAGTTGCTCTTTACAGATATACGGATGCTAAAGGTAATACCGATTATTATACCGAAAAAGGGTTGGCAATGAAGAAAACTTTGCATCGCAAACCTCTTGCTTTTCAAAATGCACGCATTTCTTCTCCCTTCGGAAAAAGAAGACATCCCATAAAAAAACGCTGGATTATTCACTGGGGCGTTGATTATGCCGCTCCTAAAGGAACTAAGATTTTTGCCGGTGGCGATGGTGTTGTTCAAGTTGCTAAATATAACGGCGGATACGGCAATTATATCAAAATTCGCCATAATTCCGAATATTCTACTGCCTACGGTCATATGTGGAAATTTGCCAAGGGTATTCGTCCGGGCGTACGAGTTAAACAAGGTCAAGTTATTGGGTATGTCGGTTCAACAGGCTTGTCTACAGGACCTCATCTGCATTATGAAGTTGTCAGAAACGGAAAACGTGTTAATCCAACAACGATCAGAGCCGCTACCGGAAATAATTTGGCTGGCAAAGACCTTAAAAAGTTCAAATTGATGGTGAGTGATATTAAATCTTCTTACAGCAAAATGTTTGCTTTGAAGGAAAAAGACAAATTGGCTCAAAAATAACGTCTTTACTTTTTCCTTCTCTTTTTTGTAGAAATGTCACAAAACTGTCATGCTAAGGTTATTGATTTTATGCAAAAAATCAGGTATAAACTGATTATTGTTTTTTATTTGGATTTAAGATATGAAAAATTTTTTAGCTTTTTTTGCTTTTGCATCTGCCTTCATTTCTTTTTCTGATGCTTCAGCTTTTTCTTTAGAATTGCAAAATTCATTTGTTTCAGATGCTTCTTATCAAGTGGCAGAAACTGTATTCTTGCCTGATTATGTTGAAAAAGAATTTAACTTCGGACCAAATGATGGCTCACTATCTTCACAAAATGTGTGCCAAGAATATGTTTTTACATCTTCTAATTGTGCAGCGCCTCGTGTTTTATCCGGTCCGTGTCCTGCTGATTCAACAAAATTCAAATATTGCAGTTGTAACTCTGATAAATTTAAATATGATGCGGATTCTTGCCTTTATCGTGCCGTTTCTCCTTATTTTGCCAACTCTAACCGTCTTTTGGCTGGTGAATTTTGCCAAACTGACGCTTCTTCGCAAATGTCTGCAACAGAGTGTAATTGCAAGTATTTCAGATATACAACCGATGCCAGTTGCGGCAATTCAGAAATGATTGTTGATGAACGTTCTTATTGTCAAGAAAATAACGGAGAAGTTCGTTATGAAAATTGTAAATGCAATCCTAAACTTTATCCCTATTCCTTCCAAGGAAAATTGCGCTCTCAAGCTTTTCTTGATGAAGTGGCTAAACGTTGCGGTAATGAAAATAATTTCTTAATTTGCCAAAATTACAGTGAAGAAATTGCCTTCAAATGTGCTGTTGATACTTCCTATAAATATGATACCTATTCTTGCCGTACAGAAAATCCAGCTTATGAAGTTGGCGGCGACTATATCAAATTTAACAACGGATATGGCAATAGTATCACTCTATATACAAAATGTGATTGTCCCTCCACATACAATTCAAATTGTAACGGAGCTTATGGTTCTCAATTTTATGGGAAAGGAGGAACTACTTTAACTTGCAGAAGAAAATCGCCTCAATGCCAAATGGGATTTTTCCAAGGTTTATCTGATAAAGGGCTTACGAACTGTTACGATAATGTTCATGGCTCTGTTATTAAGGTTGCTGACACTTGCATTAAACGTGACGGTTCAAAAGTATATCGCTGTGAGTGCTCCGGAAAAGGAAACTGGGGATATTCAGGATCATTCTGTGGAACTTGTGTCCAGAATAGTGATCATATCTTTTGTTTAGAAGACGGCAAAGAGGTTGCCAACAGTTGCCTTAATAATTTATAATTTTTCTTATTTATCAAAATCTAAGCCTTGCTCAAACTGCAAGGCTTTTCTTTTAAATACAACAGATTATATCATTTTTTTCACGCCCATATTTAATTTTCGGTTGCAAAAAAAAAAAACGGTTTATTATAGATAGTATAGGCTTTAGTTCTTATTATTTTTGGAGGCGTGTGA
>CALXZL010000008.1 GCA_944393215.1 uncultured Alphaproteobacteria bacterium | reverse complement strand
TCTCCGCTAAGACATCATTGATTTTACAGACAAAAATGACATTTAAGGTCATTTTTGCTTAGCAATTCTCTCCGCCATTTTATAAAGCATCTCATTTTGAGGTGCTTTTTTTGTGCCTTTATGGCGGAGATACGCATCAAACTGCGCTTTGCTTGTCTTCTGCGGGCAGAGCTTGCAATTCGTCTAAAGCTTGCTCGTCGGCTGTCGCTCTCCTCTCCGCTAAGACATCATTGATTTTACAGACAAAAATGACATTTAAGGTCATTTTTGCTTAGCAATTCTCTCCGCCAATCTTAAAGCACTTCGTTTAGAGTTTTTTTATTTCCATAACAGCAATATTTCTTTTTACATAAAAAAAGAGAGAACTTATACTGCCCTCTCTTCTTTTTGCAAAGGTTATAACTTTATTTAATTTAGAAGCTGTATCTGATACCTGCTGTTAAATCAACAATGTTGTCAATGCCGTCAATATCAACATCAGCATAACGAACCATTACACGACCAGCCATGTTTTCGGTGAAGTTATATTGTGCACCGGCACCCAATCTCCAGCCCCAGCCATCATCCGTTTCTTTTACTCTGTGACCGAGTACATCTGCTTTTACTTCAGCATCATAATAACCCAAACCTAAAGAACCCAAAAGTTCAATCTTTTCATCACAGCCTAAGGGCATGTAACCAATCATATCAACACCGTAAGCATGATATTTATCTTTTACTTCCATGCCTGCATGATGTTTTTTACCTTCTTCGGTTTGTTGGAAAAATGCTTCAACACCAAAGTTTTTGTGCATTTTAACACCTGCACTAATGGCATAAGCATTCAAATCTTCTTCAACGGCTGTTATCCCATCAACCTCATCTGTATCCATCATAGAATAGACATAATCCAAACCAACGTATGGTTTCATTTCCATAGCATTAGCATTAAAACTCATAATAGAAGCCACACCGGCTAATAATAAATATTTTTTCATTTTTTAACTCCTGTGTTATTATCTCTTATTGAGACGTTTTTATCTTATCAACCCACATTTAATTGTCAACATAAAATACAATCTAAATTTAGTTGCATAATATCTTATATCATTTTTAAAGACATTTTCTATATATTCACAAAAATGAAAAAAACATCCCCCTACTCTGAAAAAAAAATTAAAAATAATGATATCCATCATAAGCCAAGCCCAAGCCGACCGATGTCAGCTTATTTTTGGCAGAAATCTCGGCATTAGGAAAAATTTGACAGAGTTCGTTTTTTACAATCGGTATCTCTGTTGAACCACCGGTTAGAATAATTAAATCGATTTTTTCGGCTTTTATCTGAGCTTGTTGTAAACATTCTTTGATGGAATTTTTGACTTTGGATAAATCGCTTTCAACAGATATATTAAATGATTCTTCCGTCGATTGAATTTGTGGTTTTCCGCTTAAAAAATCAAGAATCGTCATTACTTGCGGCTGATTTGACAAGTTTATCTTGGTATTTTCCACCAACCATAAAAGCTTGTGTCCGGATTCTTGTTCATATAACTCCTGCAAGCGTATATATTTTTCGGGATTATGTGCTTCTAATAGTACTTCTTTGATTATTTTTTATTTTGATAGGTATAAGCCATGTTAATTTTGCTCCATTCTGCCATATCAAAATATTGCGATGTCGGCACAAAAAGATTCTTTTTGCCATAGGTGGTGTGCATACCTAATTCCGGCATGAAGGTTTTGATTGATAAATCTTTATCAAAATCATTGCCGCCTATTCTGACACCGCTGTCTGCCAAAATATCGTCTTCTCGGTTTTTCTTATTTTTTAATTTTTCGCCCAATCGGATAATACTGAAATCTGATGTTCCGCCGCCAATATCTATAACACAAGCCAGTTTTTCTCCTTTGATATTTTCTTCATGCGCATAGGCTGCGGCTATCGGTTCGTACTGTAAATATATCTCCTTAAAACCGGCTTTTGCAGCGATATCTTTCAGCTGTTTTTCGGCTTCGATATCTCCCTTCTTATCATTATCGCGAAAATGAACCGGTCTGCCCATGACGACTTTTTCAATCTTTTTTCCTACGGCATGTTCGGCTTTTTCCTTCAGAAATTTTATATATTGAGCCAAAATATTTTCAAATTTGACCGTTTTCCCATTTAAAATCGTACCGTTTTGCATTAAATCTGTGCCTAAAACACGTTTTAGAGAACGCATCAAACGTCCCTCCTCACCGTTCATATATTTTTGCACGGCTAATCGTCCGAACGTTGGACAGGTCTTTTTATTTTCATAAAATATGGCTGAGGGGATGGTGATATGTTCATCTTCAACAGCAATCATTTCAGGTTTTTGCGTTGCAGAAGCCGCGGCGATAGATGAATTGGACGTGCCAAAATCTATGCCGCAAAAAAAATCTTGCGTCATGTTAATTATTCCTTCTTGTTTTGTTGCGTTTGCGCTTTTAACACTTCTCTTTTTTATTGTCAATAAAGATAATTTTTACTATTTTAATTTATCCTTTTCTAAATTTTGAGGAGAAACATCATGCATATTTTAGTTATCGGCGGCGCCGGTTATATTGGCTCTCACGTTGTTAAAGCTTTGCTTAATCGCAATATGAAAGTAACCGTGTTTGATAATCTTTCGACCGGAACAAAACTTAATTTATTTCCGCAAGCCGGTTTTATTGAAGGAGATATTCTTAACTATAATCAAATTCTTTCTGCCTTAAAACAAAATGTGGACGGTATTGTGCTTCTTGCCGGCAAAAAAGCTGTGGGAGAATCTATGGAAAACCCCATGAAATATGCTTTGAATAACATCAATGGCGTTATCAATGTCTTAAATGCCATGGTTGAGGCTAATGTCAAAAAAGCCATTTTCTCTTCTTCCGCCGCAGTGTACGGTATGCCGCAATATTTGCCGCTTGATGAAAATCATCCCGTTAATCCGATGAGTTTTTACGGCTTTACCAAACTTGAAACGGAACGCTTTTTAAAATGGTATGACCAGCTCAAAGGTATCAAATTTGTTTCTTTACGATATTTTAATGCCGTTGGCTATGACGAAAACGGTGACATTAAAGGCTTGGAAGAAAATCCGCAAAATTTATTGCCGATAGTTATGGAAGCCCTTATCGGAAAGCGTGAAAAGCTCAAAATTTTCGGCAATGATTATCCTACCCGCGACGGTACCTGCATCAGAGATTATATTCATGTTACCGATTTAGGCTCGGCCCATGCCCTTGCTTTGGAATATTTGGAAAAAGGCGGTGAAAGCCAAGTTTTGAATCTCGGCACTTCTATCGGCAGCAGCGTGTTGGAAATGGTCAACAAAACCCAAGAAGTGACCGGTAAGAAAGTTCCTTATGAGTTTGCGCCGCGTCGCCCCGGAGATCCTGCCGAATTGACGGCAAAATCAGATAAAGCCAAAGAGATTTTGGGTTGGACACCAATACATTCCGATTTGGAAAATATTATTGCTTCCACTTGGAATATGTATAAAAATTTATAAAGATTTAACGGCGATTGAAAAGTTTTTCTATATCTTTGAGTTTGAGCTCAATATAGGTTGGGCGACCGTGATTGCATTGTCCGGAATGGTCGGTTTTTTCCATGTCGCGGAGAAGACGATTCATCTCATCAAAATTCAAAGCTCGCCCTGCCCTGACTGAACCATGACAAGCAAATGTAGCACAAATGTGATGTAACTTATCGGTTAAAGCATATTCTCCGCCCCATTCGGCAATTTCATCTGCTAAATCGGTAATAAGTTGTTTGACATCACAATCTTTTATCAGAGCCGGAACTTCTCGCACAATTACTGCCGTTGTTCCAAACTCTTCGACCACTAAACCAAGTTGCATTAATTCTGTTGTTATACTCAATATACGTTCTTTGGAAGATGCTTCCAAGTCAACAATTTCCGGAATCAGCAACATTTGAGATGCCAACCTTCCGTTTTTTTGTAAATTGGCTTTTAAACGCTCCATTACAATGCGTTCATGGGATGCATGTTGGTCGATTATTACAATACTGTCTTTGGTTTGAGAAATGATATATGTATTATGAAATTGGGCTTTGGGGATTCCTAAAGGTCCGCTTTCCGCCACCGGCAGATTTTCATAAACATCGGGTGTTTCCACCTTAACCGAAAATTTTCCTTCCAAATCGGGTAAATCTACCTGTTTGCGCGGCTGCGGTTTATTGATTGCCGATTGAAAATTAAAACCTAAAGGACGGATGGAATTTGGCTGATTATTTTCATGCAAATAATTGTTTTCCATAAGATCCGGAATTTTGTTTTCTGCCGAGCTCGGCACTCCAAAATCAGGTATGGTATCTCTGACAAACTCATTAATATCCAAAGTGTTGGAAGAGCGTCTGCTTTCTATTGTCAAAGCATTGCGAATAGCGCTGACCAACAGACCTCGAACCAGAGCGTTGTCATAAAAACGGACTTCTGCTTTTGCCGGATGCACATTAACATCAACATAAGCCGGATCTATATCAAAAAACAAAGCACATAACGGATAACGATTGCTTGCCAAAACATCCATATAGGCGCCTTTGATTGCCCCCAACAATAATTTATCTCTGACCGGGCGGTTATTTACAAACAGATATTGCGACAAAGAATTTGCCTTATTTAAGGTCGGTAGGCTAACGTATCCGGATATGCGCAAATTTTCTCTGTTTGCATCTATCAAAACCGAATTTTCGCCAAATTCTTTACCCATAATGTCTGACAAGCGTTTTAATCTGGCGTCAAAAAGTTCTCCTTGTTCGGCGTTCAAACTCAATTTTTTCTTATCACCGTCTTTCAGATAAAAAGAAATATGCGGATTTGCCATGGCAATACGGGTTAAAATGTCAACACAGGCATTGGTTTCAGAGCTTGATGCCTTCAAAAATTTTAAACGTGCCGGTGTGGCATAAAATAAGTCTCGGACTTCAATTCGGGTTCCATAGGGATGTGATACGGGTATCGGTTGACTTTTTTCTCCCCCGTTCACCTCAATTTTCCAGGCACTGTCAGAATCTTTGGTTCTTGACGTTATGCTTAATCTGGCAACGGAAGCAATTGACGGAAGAGCTTCGCCGCGGAAGCCTAAAAAATTGATATTAAAAAGGTTATCATCCGGAAGTTTTGACGTGGCGTGTCTTTCAACCGCCAAATCAAGTTCATCCGGCGACATTCCCTTTCCGTTATCCGTAACAATTATCAGACTCTTTCCGCCGTCAACCAAAGTTACTTCAATGGAGGAAGCTCCGGCATCAATCGAATTTTCAACCAGCTCTTTAATTACGGAAGACGGACGTTCTATCACTTCTCCGGCGGCAATTTGATTGACTAAATTTGACGGTAAGATTCTGATGCTCATATGCTTACTTTCTCAGGTTTTTAATATATCTGATTAATGATGCCGTTGAACTGTCATGATTAATGCTTGAGGCATTTTCCTGTAATTCCGGTAAAATATCCAGAGCCATTTTTTTGCCCAGCTCAACACCAAATTGATCAAATGAGTTAATATCCCAGATAATGCCTTGTACAAAAACTTTGTGCTCATACATTGCAACAAGCATGCCTAAGGTATAGGGATCAATTTTTTTGCACACAATCATATTGCTGGGGTTGTTTCCCGGAAAACTCTTGTATTTTTTCATGAAGTTGATTGTTTCTTTATCTTTTCCGGATCTCAACATTTCTTCTGCTGCTTCTTTTACCGTTTTACCTTTCATCAAGGCTTCGGCTTGTGCCAAAACGTTGGCAATTAATATTTCATGATGATCTCCGACTTCATTATGTGAAATTGCCGGAATAATAAAATCTACCGGTATCGGCGTTGTGCCTTGGTGCAACATCTGGAAGAATGAGTGTTGGACATCGGTTCCGGCGCCTCCGAAAACGACTGCTCCGGTATTATATTTTACAAACTCATTTTCTTCACTGACAAATTTACCGTTACTTTCCATTTCCAGTTGTTGTAAATATGCCGGTAAATAGCGCAAATATTGATCATAGGGAATTACGGCTTGACTGTGAAAACCAATGAAGTTGTTGTTCCATATGCCTATCAATGCCAGCATGACCGGAATATTGCGGGCTAAATCGGTATGCCGAAAATGCAAATCCATAGCATAGGCACCTTCCAACATTTTTTCAAAATTATCCATACCGATGGCAATGGCAATGGATAAGCCTATGGCTGACCACATGGAATATCTGCCGCCGACAAAATCCCAAAATTCAAACATATTCTCGGTATCGATACCAAATTCTTTTACTTTTTCGGCATTGGTGGATAATGCTACAAAATGTTTGGCGACTGCATGCTCACCCAAAGCATCTACCAGCCATTTTCGGCATGTTTTGGCGTTGGTCAGCGTTTCAATGGTTGTAAATGTTTTGGATGCCACAATGAATAAGGTTGTTTCGGGATCCAATTTGTTTAAAACTTCGGCACATGCCGTTCCGTCTATGTTGGAAATAAAGTAGCTGTTTATATCTTTGGCTTTATATTTCTTTAATGCTTCGGTTGCCATGAACGGTCCTAAATCAGAACCGCCTATTCCGATATTGACGATGTTGGTTAATTTTTTTCCGGTGTGACCGACAAATTTGCCGAATCTGACGGCTTCCGAAAATTTGCGCATTTTTGCCAATACTTCATTTATTTTCGGCATGACGTTTTCTCCGTCAACATAAACCGGCGTATTATCCCGATTGCGCAATGCCGTATGCAGAACGGCTCGATGTTCCGTAAAGTTTATTTTTTCACCGCCGAACATGGATTTTATTTTTTCTTCCACGCCGCGAACGCGAGCCAAATCTAACAAATATGAAACCGTTTTTTCCGTGATGCGGTTTTTGGAAAAATCAAATAATAATGATTCTAATTGCAAGCTGAATTTTGAGGCTCGCTTATTGTCTTCAGCAAATAAATCTCTCATTTCTATTTTTTTCATCTTTTTGGCGTGGTGTTCCAATTTTTTCCATGCTCTTAATTTATTAACTGCTGATGTCATTATTTATTTCTCCTTATTCTTTGGTAAAGCTGCCGATGTTGACCGAAACATAACCGTTCGGGACAAAATATTTACGGGCAGCCTCATTTACTTCTTGGGTTGTAATCTTTTCTATATTTTTATTCCGATTTTGTAAAAAATCTAATCCTAAATTTTCTTTTTGCATATATAGCAGAATTTCTGCCAAATCGGCAACTGAGGCAAATCGTAAGTTATATGAAGATAAAAGATATTGTTTGGCATTTTCCACTTCTTCCTCGGTGGCTCCTGCCTTGCCAAACTTTTCCCACTCTTCTTCAAATATTTCTTTTACTTCTTCATATTTATCTGCCGTTGATGAAAAACCTCCTTGAATTAGCGGAGATTTGTCCGCCAAACTTAAATAACTGTATATGCTGTAGGTTAAACCTTTTTCTTCTCGAGCCGCTTGGGATAAACGAGAGCTTAATCCCGAGCCTCCGAATATATGATTGGCTACATATAAAGGATAAAAATCTTCATCATTTCGGGATACCCCTTTGGCGGCAAAACGACTGATATTCTGTCCGCCGGTTTTATGTTCAATATTATATGCCGGTAGAGAAAAATCTATTTGCGGCGCTCTTACAAAATTTATGGCTGAATTTGACGGTAGCTGACCGAAAATATCATCTAAAACTTTGCCTAATTCTTGCGGTGTGATATCTCCGGTAACTCCGATAATGAAATTATTTTTACCTAAATGACTCTGCATATAATTTTGTAAATCCGCCGGAGTTAAAAGACTGACATCCTCCCATTTGCCTAGAGGATTGCGCCCGTATGGATGACGACCGTATATATATTCCTTAAATGCTAAGCTGAGTAAGTTTTTCGGATGTTCTTTTTGCAACAAAAAAGATTTTTGTATTTGTAATTTTATTCGTTGCAAATCTTCATTGTCAAACCGAGGCTCCGTTAAGGTATCTTTTAAAAGAGAATAAGCTTCTTCTTTGTGTTCTTTGGTTGTAACCATCGCCCCGGTAAAATCGTCCAAACCTACGGAAAAAGAAATGCCTATAGCCTTATCTTCAAGTTTTTCTTTAAATTCTTGCGAGGTTAATTTTTGCGTTCCTTCCGTTAACATGGCGGCAACAACTTTGGATATTCCTTGTTGCTTTTCGGGATCTGATATATAACCCGCACCTTTGAATAAAAAGCTGAAACTGATTATCGGAACGTTGCGATCTTCAATCAGATAGGCTTTAATTTTGTTTTTGGGTGATATTACTTCTATTGGTTTGGAAGCAAAACTCTTTTCCTTTAAAATCGATTCACTTAATATTTTATCCGGATTAAATCTGATATGATATTGATATATATAATAGCAGCATCCGACAACCATAGCCAGACATAAACCAAATGTCAAAAATTTGACCGTACCTTCTCCCGTTCTGCCGCGACGTCTACGTGCCATTATTTTTCTCCCTTCGGACTTAATATGCCGGTTACAACCGGTGTTTGCGATAGAAGTTTTTGAGCAGATTCCTTCACAGCTTGATAATTGACTTTTCTTAAATTATCGGCATGTTTTTCTATATCGTCCACACTCATACCGATTGCACTCATAAAGCCTACCGTTCCTGCTGCCTCAAGCGGGTTATCCTGTAAATAGACCAAACCGGATAACATTTTGTCTTTGGTCTTGTTAACCTTATCTATATTCAACTCTTTTACGGACTTTTGCAAAACTTTATCAATTGCAACTTCTAAGTCTTCAAGTTTTACTCCGGATGCCGGTAATGCCGAAATGCTAAATTTTCCGTAACTTCTTGTGGCATAATCATAAGAAGAGGATATGGTTAGTGCTAATTTTTGCTTTAATACCAATTCCTTATATAATTCCGATGTTTCTCCGTCTCCTACATATTTGGAAAAAACAGCCAATGGATATATTTCTTCCTTATCCGTATTATATGACGGGGCAATATAAGTTTTTATCAATCGCGAAGTTTTTATTTGCGGTAGGGACATTTTTATTTTTGATGACAAATTTTCTTTTAGTGGTTTAAATGCGGCTTTTGTTGCCAGCGGGCGGCTTTTTAATCTTCCGTAATATTTTTCAGCCAATATTTTGGCGGTGTTCATATCAATATCTCCGGAAAGAATTAAAATAGCATTGTTGGGCGCGTAAAAGCCTTCATAAAAATCTTTAACATCTTTCAATTCTAAAGAATTTATTTCATCTTCCGTGCCGCTTATGGAGCGGGAATAAGGATGCTCCTGCCACAAGACCTTGCGAAAACTTTCACTGAACGGCGCTGCAGGATTGTTGTCTACAACCTGTTTTCTTTCTTGATAGACAATATCTCTTTCCAAGGCAAAGTTTTCCGGAGAAATTTCTAAATTTTCCATACGATCCGCTTCCAAAGCCATTATTAATTCAAGTTTTGAAATGTCTGCACTGTGATGATATCCCGTGAAATCATATGAAGTAAAAGCGTTGTTTATTACGCCGTTTTGCTTTAAAACTTCATCAAAAACCTTTCCGCTGACTTTTGATGTGCCTCTGAACATTAAATGTTCCAACAAATGAGCCGTACCGCCTTTGCCGTTTTTTTCATCTACGGCACCTGCCTTATACCATATCATATGTTTGATTATCGGCGCTTTGTGATTTTCTATCACAATTACTTCCATGCCGTTATCCAGTTTGAAACTTTGTGCGCCAAACAACTTTGCATTTGAATCCTTTATACAAAAGCAGATTATTAATACGGTAAATATAATATTATATATTTTAGCCATTACGTTTAAATCTTTGCAATTCTTTATCTATGGCATTGCTTATTTCATCTATTCTAGCGCTTATTGTCGGTTGTTCTTCAAATTTAGATGCAAAACTTGCTTCATCTTTACTCACGTCATTTAAGACTATCTGCGGCTGTACCGAGACAGGTTTGCTGACCGGATTTATATCTGCTCCGGGCGGCATGGTCAGCGGAGCTTTGGTCGTGACTAAAAACTCGTTCGGAGCTTGTTTTTCCAAACCGAGCGTTTTTTTATTTATTGTTCCGCAAGAACTTAATACCATAACTGCGGCTAAAACTACCGCTATTTGTTTTTTCATTTTTTTTCCTCTTCTTTTTTCTCTGTAAAAAATAAACCATGAATTATTATGATTCCGGCACCTATGCAAATAAAACTGTCTGCAATATTAAATGCCGGCCAGTGATGTTCTCCTATATGAAAATCTAAAAAATCAAATACGGCGCCCCTTCCTATACGGTCTATGACATTTCCTATGGCTCCGCCGATTATAAAACCTAACGAAATTTGAATTATTTTTATTTGTTCCTTATGAAGCCAATAAATCAAAAAGCCGACTATGGTCAGTGAAATAAGGGTTAAAACCGCTGTTCCGAACATGCCGCCGTTATTAAACATGGAAAAACTAACCCCCGTATTCCAGGCTCTGACCAAATTGAAAAATGAGGTGAAACTTATGGCTCCATATTCATTTAGAATATTTTCCATAACGTAATATTTGGAAATCTGGTCTAAAATTATTATAACCAGTGCGCATCCCAACCCTAATAACATTATCTAACTCCATATACACATATTATTCTATTTTGACATTAGCCTATTTTTGCTGCAATAAAAAGACAAAACTCAAAGATATTCATAGTTTAATTCAAAACAGCAGCAATTTTGCCAAACCTAAAAAGATGAAAAATCCTCCGGAATCCGTTAGTGCAATTAAAAATACTCCCGAGGATATTGCCGGATCTATTTTTAATTTATTTAACGTTAACGGAATTAATATTCCCGCCAACCCAGCTATCATTAAATTGCACAACATGGAAACGGCGATGATGTTGCTTATCATTATTTTTTCGGGAAACATAAGATGGGTTATTCCCCAGATTAAACCGGCAAAAAGCAATCCGTTGCACAAACCAACGGCAAATTCCTTGCCTATCACCTTAATGGTGTTACGGGAGGTTAATTCTTTTGTGGCTAAGGCTCTGACGGCAACTGCCAACGTTTGCTGTCCCGTGGTGCCGCCCATTGATGCGACTATCGGCATTAAAACCGCAAGCGTTGATACTTCCGCTATTATATCCTGAAATCCTTTTACAACCGAAGCTGCGACAATGGTGGCAAGTAAATTGGTGATAAGCCAGACGGCTCTTGAACGAAATATGTTAAAGACCGATTTATATACATCGCCTTCTTCCGTACCGGACAAGTGCATGATATCTTCACTTACTTCTTCATGAACAATATGGACAATATCATCGACCATAATACTTCCGACCAAGCGCCCTTTGTTATCAACAACCATGGCTGACTTCCAACCATATTCTCTGAACATATGTGCCACTTCTTCCTGATCGGTATAAGCATCTATCGGGCATACTTCTCCGTCCATGATGTCTGATAACATTGCTGAAGATTTGGAGCGGATAAGTTTGTCCAAACTGATTTGTCCGACCGGATGATATAATGAATCGGTAATGAATATTTCATAGAATTCATCCGGTAGATCTTGTTCTTTGAGCAAATATTGACGTGCTTCCTTTACACTCCAGTCATTAGGCATGGAGACAAAATCTCGTGACATGATACGACCGGCAGAATCTTCCGGATAAGCAAAGGATGATTTGACCTGATATTTTAACTCCGGATCTAATCGGTTGATGATTTGCGTTTGTTCGTCATCATCCATGTGTTCCAAAATTTCAACGGCATCATCCGAATCCAACTCATTGACAATTTTGACGACCTGATCTTCATCTAAATTGTCAATGATTTGCTCTTGAACGATTTCATTTAATTCGGGAAAAACATCCGGATTGATTTTATCTCCCAAGATATCTACCAGCTTGATTCGCTGATCATTATCCAGACTCTCGAGCAAGCGCGCCAACTCATATTCGCTCAACCCGTCTACAATTTTACGAATATATTTACTGTTATTGTTTTCTAAGGCTTTGGTAACAGAGTTTATCATCCTTGGACCAAGTCCGAGAATCTGTTTGCTCTTATGCTTTTTCTTGGTAAATTTCCTGCTTTTGGGAAGTAAGACAACACGTTTGTTACGTTTACTCATATTCCCTCCGAATTGTTTCCAATAAAAAACCCGCTCTTCTTTATTTCAGCGGGCGGTCTCTTTATTTTTTTAATTGGTGCGGCCAAGAAGACTTGAACTTCCACGGGATACCTCCCATAACGACCTCAACGTTACGCGTCTACCAATTCCGCCATGGCCGCAAATCAAAAAACTAAAGCTTGTATAAAATACTCTTCTTAAATAATCAAGCTTTTTCTCATCATATCTAACAAAAAAATTTATTTTTTCTTGTTTTTTTCGGCATCGGGCTCGGCAATTCCGCAAGAAATGACAAATTTTAAGCCCTCTTCAACGCTCATATTTAATTCTATCGTATCTTTTTTGGGGACAAAAATTAAAAATCCGGAAGTGGGGTTCGGTGTTGTCGGAATAAAGATATTCAGCATTTCTTCTCCGTTAAAACAGTTTTTGACCTCTCCTTTGGTATCTGAGCTGACAAAACCTAATATCCATATTCCTTTACGCGGATATTCCAGCAGAACAACTTTGTTAAATGATTGCGTTTTGTTGGACAAAAATGTTTCAAAAACTTGTTTTAACAAAGAATATATGCTTGAAATTACCGGCAATTTATATACTATCCACTCGCCAAGTCTCATAAAAAATTTGCCTAAAAAACCGGCGGCAAACATTCCCACCAAAATTAGTGCGGCAATCAAAATTACCAGTCCCAAACCCGGTATCATCGGAATATCATACATTATGAAATATTCTCTGACTTGCGGCGGCATCATCTTACCGACCATGCCGTCTATCCAGTATATAAATTTATATGCCATGTAAAAGGTTATGGCAACAGGTGCCGTCACCAAAATCCCCGTAAACAAATAGGCTCGTATCTTGGCGCCCACCTTCATAAAGACGGCTTTTTCTCTTTCTAATCTGATTTTCTTTATATGAATTGCTCTTTTCTTGACATCTGTATTGTTGCTCATTTAACACCTCTTGATATCTTCTATAATAAATTGCACGGAATTGCGACCTTGCCAACTGTCTTTTCTCAATACACCAACAACATCAAAAATTTCTCCTTTGGCATTGAGCATGGCTTGTCCCATATCATTATCCGCCACTCTGAAAGCTATTGCTTTGACCGAACCTCCGGAATCCGAGCCTAAAAAACATTTTACATGTCCGCTGCCGATTATGGAAGCTTTGTTGATTCTTACTCGGTGCAACAATATCTTCGGTTCGGCATTGCCCGAGCCATAGGGTTCCAACATTTCCAGTTTTTCTGCTAAATCCAACGTGGCACCCGATAATTCTAATTCTCCGTCTATATCTATAATCGGAACAATCGCTTCTTTGCCGATTTTGTTGCTGACATATTCTCCGACAAACTCTTTAAATGCTTCTATTTTATCTTCATTAAGCGAAAAACCTGCCGCCATGGTATGTCCGCCGCCTTTTGTCAACAAGCCCTGCTCTTTGGCAGATATTATTAATGCACCTAAATCCACTTCCGGAATTGAGCGTGCCGAACCTTTTACTTCATCCGCTTCAATGGACATAACAAAGGACGGTAAATTATATCTTTCTTTTAATTTGCCGGCAACTATCCCGATTACGCCTTGATGCCAATCATGTCCGGCAACAAATGCAATCGGATAATTTTGCGGTGTGCCTTCCAGCATCTCAATGGCATTTAATAAAACATAATTTTCTATTTCTTTGCGTTGCCGATTAAATTCATCCAGTTTTTCTGCTAAAATTTGGGCTTGCGTTTCATCCTTCATGCATAACAGTTTATTTCCAAGTCCCGAATCTCCAACACGACCGCAAGCGTTAATTCTCGGTCCTAAAACATAGCCTAAATGAAATGCCGTCGGTGCTTCATTTATTCCGGATTTATCCGCTAAGGCTCTTATTCCGAGATTGTTGCGCAGAGACATTACCTTCAAACCTTGCTTGACAAATGCACGATTTAATCCCTTCAGCGGAACAACATCGCATACCGTTCCCAAAGCAACCAAATCCAACCATTGGAGCAAATTCGGCTCTGGATTATTGCTCCCGAAAAAGCCGCGACGTCGTAATTCTCTATTAATTCCGACAATGGTAATAAACACAACACCTACCGCTGCCATATATTTCAAATATTCAACTTCGCAAGTTTCGTCCAGCCTTTTAGGGTTTACCAACGCGTAAACATCAGGTAACTTAACTTCCGCCTCATGATGATCTAAGACTATTATCGGCATTTTTTTCTCTTTGGCATATTCAAATGTTTCAAATGCCGTTGTTCCGCAATCCGTGGTAATTACTAAATCTACGCCTTGCGCTGCAAACTCGTCTATTGCCATTTTGCTCGGACCATAGCCCTCTTCTCTGTCAGGAATATGTATTAACGGATTTATGCCCACGCTTTCCAAATATAATCTTAATACGGATGATGATGTGGCTCCGTCAACATCATAATCTCCGATAATGGCGATTTTTTCTTTCTTTTCTATGGAATCTGCGATGCGTGACGATGCTTTATCCATATCTTTTAAACATGACGGATCCGGCAATAATGTTTGTAATTTGGGACAGATATAATTGCTTATCTCTTCTTCCCGTATTCCTCGCAAATATAATACTCGCGCAACCAAATACGGAAGTTGATATTTTTGGCTTATGCTCTCAATAATTCTTTCATTAACGGGGACAACCTTCCAGCGATTGCCCCCTAATGATTTTTCATTTTCTGAGGTTTCATCCACCTGAACACCTCATCCTTTTAGTAGGCTATATAAACTTCTGCACGGCGATTCAAACGCTCTCCTTCCGGCATGACTTCTTGATAAGCCGGCATGGTATCCGATAATGCTTCCGTTTGTATTTTAGAGGCCGGCAAGCCATATCTTCTCAGTGCATTTGCCACACTTTGAGCCCTTTCTGCCGATACTTTGAAATTTGCCAATTTATGGCTGACCGGATCGGTATTTCTGGTTCTGCTGGAAGCATATCCTTTTACCGTAACAATGGCGTTTTTCTTTGATTTTGCCAGTTTGACAATGTTTCTTATCTGTTTGTTATATTGGGAATCGAGAGTCGAACTGCCATTGGCAAAATAAAACGTATCTAATCTGTAACTGACGCTCGGTATGGCATTTTCTTCTTCCGCTGCAGGACTGAAATCTATTTCGGAAACTACCGGTTTAGCTTCAGCCGATTGGCTTTTTTCTGCCTTCTTAGCAGATTTTTTTGCCGCTTTTTGATTCTCTGATAAAGCTTTTTCTGCCTCAGCTTTGCTTTCCTTCAGCTCTTCCTTCTTAACCGGCTTGCTTTTGGCGGCAAACGGAATATCCGGCTTTTCCTGATCATAAGCGATGTTCTTGGTGTCAGCTTTCAAACTTTCTCCTTCTTCCGGCATCGATAATTCTATTTTCTTGCTCTTGTGTCCGACGAAGGCACTGTCTTCTCCGTTGTCTTGAACAACCATATCTTCTTCATTTTCCGTGATATCCGGAAATAAAGCCGAAGAGCAACCGCTTAATATGGCGGTTATTCCCATTATTCCTATGTATAATCTTGTTTTTTGAAGCGCTTTCATATTTTTGAATCCCAAATATATCTTTATTGCGAATTTTATCCTTCATTATTGATATATTATTATGCCTGATAAAACAAGAGATAAAAAATAATTAACAGGCATATTTTAACATTTTTGTTTTGCGTTTTATGTCTTATAATGAATAAAAAAATATTTCAGAGGATTGTCTTATGACTAAAATTGCCGCTCCTTCCGTTTTTGATGTTGCTTATTGGTTTTTACGTTCTGCCGATAATAAAAATTTTTTTATTGAAGATGAAAAACTTCATCACTTACTTTTTCTTTCTCAGATTATTTATTTGCAAAATCACGGAAATGAAATTTTATTTCCATCCATGTTTCTCGTAACCGAAAAAGGATTCATCGAACCTAATATCTTAAAAATTTTTGCAAACGGGCATCCTTATATGCCTCATATCAAAATTGATGATAAAACGGCTGCCTTTTTGGAAAAAATTTGGAATAAATATGCCGCTTTGCCTTTGATCGAATTGCGTTCTCTTATCACTCAAAGTCAAGCTTTTCTGTCTTCTTATGATAAAAATCAGGTGGTGGCGCTTGATATGGCTAAAATTGCTCATTTGTTTACACCGGAAAAAGATAATTTCAGCAACAATCGAATTCGGATGTCGCAAAGAGGTCCGGTTGTTGTTTCTCAATGGCAGCCGAAAAAAGTTAAGAAACAGGATTAAGATGATGAAAAAAATCTTTGCTTTGTTTGTTGTTTCTTTGTTATTGTGTTCTTGTTTTGAAACTGAAAAAAATCCGCAGCGTGCACTTTCTCCGCTTGTTTTCGGAAATTCGGAGAACTTTGTTGCTTTTGATGTTGAAACTTCTAAAACTCCCGAAGAACTTGCGCTTGGTTTAATGTTTAGAAAATCTTTACCCGAAAACCAAGGGATGATTTTTCTTTTTCCAAAACCAACTCAAACCGCCTTTTGGATGAAAAATACTTATCTGCCCTTGGATATGATTTTTGTTAATGAAAAAATGCAAATTTCCGGAATCGTATCTCAGGCTCAGCCTCTTTCCGAAAAACTTATTTATTCTCCTCCTCACACCATTGCCGTGATTGAGCTCAATGCCGGTACGGCAGAGCGAACAAATTTGCGTCGAGGTATGAAGGTTTCTCACCAAGAATTAATCTCGCGTCAGAATTAGTTGATATTTCTTTATAAACCGGATCGGGTTATATTCTTCCTTCATCCGCCGGAGTCCGGGAATGCCCAAATCTTGTTCCCGATTGACATAAGTATAATCAGAAAAATTTTCAAGCGTCAGTTTATTTAATGCCGGATAACTTCCTCTTACGGCATATAAAGCTTTTTCAAAGTGGATAAGAATTTGGTTATCGTCTTGTTTTTCAACAATACTGTAACCAACAATCTTTTCTTCATCTTCCAAACAAAACCCCAAAAGCTTATCGGAAAAATCAACCCAAGATTGCAACACTTTATTTATTGCCTCATCTTCTTGTTGTAACCCCTCTGTTTTTGCTTCAATTTCTTCTTGTTTCATCCATTGTTTTTGAAACTCGGCAATTTTTGATTTATTTTGTTCATTGATATTCTCCAATCTGTAGTTTTTATTTTGCAAAAACTGATTAGACAATTTTCTCTGATTGCGATATTTTTCTCCCTCTAATTTGATGAGGTCTGATATTTTATATATATACTCCCAATTATCTCTGTCTTCTCTTATTTCCAATTTTTGACCGTATATTTTCTGTAATCTTGTGCTTAATTCTTCCGGAACTGCCGTGAATTTCACTCTTTTTTCCTCAATTTGTGATAATATTGCGGTAAAATCAACATTATCCCAACTTCCTTGCGGCGGTCCGTATATATATTCCGATCCTTTTTTAAATCTCAACCAACATAAATCAGTGTCAAAAGCTAATTCCGTTTGATATTTTTTATCCCATGCCCATAAATTTATAAAGGCGGTATCCGAACTTTTTTCCGGACACTGCTGATAATATTTTTCATATTCTTGTCTTTGTTCTTTATTTATACGAACAAATTTAAGCATTTTAATTCTCCGGCAAGACGCAATCATCTCCGTTGAAATTATAATTGACTATTTCTCCGTTGGTTATGGTAAATGATGTTTTGCAATAGTAATTATTGTTTTGGTCATCCCATAAATTTTCACCGAAATTTTCTTGAGAAATGCCGTTTTCATCTACCCCGACACCGTTATACGGATCTGTGTTGCCGTCTATAGGTTTATTTTCTCTCGTAACGTAAGTCACAATTTTGGTTTGAGCATCTACGTTCCACACAGATGTCGGCGTTCCCCATGAATCATACAAACTCGGCTCCGGCATGCCTACCCATTGTTCCATTGTCTCTTGATATTCTATGGATCCGTTGCCGCTGGCGCAACCCATCAATATAAACATTACGGAAAAGATAACTTTTTTCATAATCTTGTTCTCCCTTCTTGTTAATTTATAATACTTTTATTTATATTTTCTTCTTTTAAAATCAACTTAATCTATTAATTTTATTTTTACTCGATTGCTCAATTTTGCCAAATTTACAGAATCTATCTTGGCATAAATTAATTGATATGAATCGTGATTTTCGATTGTTTGAACCTGTGCATTTTTATACAGCCATGCCAATTCTTTGCCATCTTCCGACGGAATTTTTACCGAAATCAATTTATGACGGGATGATAATTTGTCATCTATAGCCGATAGAAATTTCGCTCTTCCTTCTCCGCTGACTGCCGAACTCGGAATAATATACGAAAAACGTTTGGCTGTCTCTTCTACATAGCTTTTCCCGTCAACCGATAATAAATCTACTTTATTCCATAACTCTATATAATTATCTTGATTTTCAATATTATCCAAACCAAGGTGTTTTAAAACATCCAATACATCTTTCTTTTGTTGTTTATTATCGGGATTGGAAATATCTCGGACATGAACAATTATATCCGCCGTCAGAACCTCTTCCAGTGTGGCGCGGAAAGACATTACAAGTTCATGCGGTAAATCGGAGATAAAACCGACCGTATCCGACAATATTATCTCTCTTCCTGACGGAAGTTTTATTTTTCTCATGGTTGGATCTAATGTTGCAAACAACAAATCTTGAGCAAAGACCTCGGCATGGGACAACATGTTGAATATTGACGATTTTCCGGCGTTGGTATATCCCACCAAGGCAACAACCGGATAAGGAACTTTTTTGCGGGCACCTCGTTGTAATTCGCGCGTTCTTTTAACTTTTTCCAAGTCCTTCTTAATTCTTACGATTTTATCATCAATTATTCTTCGGTCTAACTCTATTTGTGTTTCTCCGGGACCGCCCAAAAAACCGGCACCGCCGCGCTGTCTTTCCAAGTGTGTCCAACTTCTGACCAATCTACTGCGTTGATATGTTAAATGTGCCAATTCTACTTGTAATTTACCTTCCTTGGTATTGGCTCTTTCTCCGAATATTTCTAATATCAAAGCGGTTCTGTCTATGACTTTGATTTTTAGTTTTTTTTCTAAATTTCTTTGCTGTATCGGGCTTAAACTGCTATCTATTATAACTAAATCGATTGATTTTTCTTCTATGTCTTGCCGGAGTTTTTCTAAAAAACCATTACCAAAAAATATTGACGGTTTTATTTCCCTTATTTTTATTATTTCGGCATGAACAACGTCAAGCCAGATGGCTTCTGCCAATCTGACGGCTTCTTCAAGTCGGGCTTCCGGGGATAAGGAAATTTCCTTTCCTTGGACTGAAGGAAAAATGACACAGGATTTTATCTGAGATTTTCGACAATCTTGATTAGGCAAATTTATTCTTCGGAATCGGATGTTTCTGATTCAATTTCAATATCTACGGCTGAACTCGGCATTATGGTAGATATGGCGTGTTTATAGATTAATTGTGTATGACCGTCGCGGCGTAACAGTAACGAAAAACTGTCAAACCATGTTATCAAACCTTGTAACTTAACTCCGTTTACCAAAAAAACCGTTACGGATATTTTATTGTCTCGCAAATTGTTTAAAAAATCTTCTTGTACGTTTTGTGTCATTACTTTTACCTTTTTATTTTTATTATATTTTATATTTTTGATATTAATCTTATTTTTTTATTAGTAAAGTCTTGTTTTATTTCAAAGCACAAATTTAAGTTGCATCTATGCTAAAATTTTTTCAACCTTCCGAATCGAAACGGATTCAACATATAGCAACAACATATCTCCTGCTTGCAAAACTTCTTCTTCCGACGGATATATTGTGTCTTCTTCTCTTATAATGGCGCAGATTTTACTACTTGCCGGTAAATCCAGACTTTTTATGCTTCTGCCGACTGTTTTGGAATCTGCATCCAACGGAATTTCCCATACTTCGGCAAAGCCTCGTCCCAAAGAATAAGCATTTCTTACTTCCGTGCGTCTTAATTCGTGCAGAATGTGGGAGATGGTCACTGATGAACGGTCTACCAATATGTTATTTCCGATTATGTCTACCAAATTATTGTATGCCGGGGAATTGACCAAGGCGATTGTATTCTTTACACCACATTTTTTTGCTAATAATGATGACAGAAGATTATCTTCATCTTCTAATGTAACCGCTACTGTTGCATCCGCTCCATATATTCCGGCTTCACTTAAAATTTTATCACTCATCATCGGACCTTGTATCACAACCGTATCATTGAGTTCCCTTGCCGTTTGATCCGCTTTTTTAAAATCTTCTTCAATTATTTTACAGCTGATGATATTGTCATCCTTTTCTATCATCCTGCCGATGCAACGAGATACGGCATTGCCTCCGAAAATAACCAGGCGCTCTATGGCAGAGTGTTCCGCTCCAAAGGCTGACATGGTTAAACTGATTTTATCCGCCGCAGTTAATATATATACCTCATCTCCATATTCAACAAAATCATTTTTATAGGGAATAAATATATTATTTCTTCTGTTTATACATACAACCTCTAAATCCAAATCCGGATCTATCTGTTTTAGATTGAGCAACGGAACTTTGATAAAAGGACTATTCTCCGGAATTTTAAATGCAATCAAATATAATTTTGAATTTACCAGCGGATGAGCTTCCGAGACACCGGGAATTTTTAATATATTATATATGTATTTTCCTATTTCTTCTTCCGGAGATATTACCAAATCTATCGGAATATTCTTATCCCCGTATAGGGTTGACCATAGCGGATTTTGAAACTCTCGAGAGTTTATTCTGGCTATTTTTCTCGGAATATTGAATAAGGCTTGAGCAACAGAACAACTGACCATGTTCACTTCATCATCGTCGGTTGCCGCGATTAAAAGTTGCGTCCGCGAAGCATCGGCTTTTTCTAAGACAGATGGATACGAGGCTGATCCAAATACCGGAAGGATATCAAATTCTTGTGCAAGATCATCTAAGCGTTTTTGATTGTTATCAATGACGGTTATATCGTTATTTCCCTTGACTAAATAACTGACAATACTTCTACCGACAGAGCCGGCTCCGCATACTATTATTTTCATGTCTTTTTCCTACCGTTCCTTCTGCAAATTGTCAAAATAGCGATCTATTTCTGCATAAGCATCCTCAAAATTATCTATCTTTACATAATTTTCACGAAAGCGACGTGCATCGCGACAATTTTTGCAATACCAACACACATATTTTCTAGATATACCCAGTGCCAATCTTTCTCCATAATAGTCAATCAATTCTTTAATATGCGTTAACAATGCCTTCTTTATCGTTTCTGTTTGAACGATTGTCTCTTCCTTCCCTTCTTCTAAATATTCATGTATTTGCGATATCAGCCAAGGAGCGCCGAGCGCACTTCTTCCGATCATAACACCATCTGCACCGGTTTCTTCCAACATTTTGCGGGCTGTTTGCGGTGATGTTATGTCTCCGTTACCGATTACAGGAATTTTTACTGCCTGTTTTACCTCTCGGATGATCTTCCAATCTGCCTCTCCAGAGTAAAAATCACTCCTGGTACGTCCGTGAACCGTTATATATGAAGCACCGTTGGCTTCACACATCTTGGCAAATTCCACGGCATTGACATGATTGTTATCCCAACCTTTACGAAATTTTATACTTATCGGAAGTTTGCTCGTTTTAACCGCCGTACGAATAATTTCTTCAGCTCGTTTAATGTCCTTCATCAGATATGAACCGGAATTATTATTGACTATTTTTTTGACCGGACAGCCCATATTTATATCAATCGAACAAGCGCCCAATTCTTCAATTAGCGGAATTACTTCGGCAAAAAGTTCCGACTCGCCTCCGACTAATTGCACAATTACCGGATATTCTTCTTCTCTGACATCCGCTATTTTATAACTTTTGGGATTTTTTCTCTGTATAGCATTAATTGCAACCATTTCCGAAACAACCTGCCCTTGCCCGAAACTTTTCACCAAACGACGCATCGGACGGTCGGTGATACCTGCCATCGGTGCTAAAAATACGCGACTGTCAAAATTTAATATTCCCATTAGATCCTATAATCATAAGATTTGTTATTTTTATACATATATTCTATACGCGTATCCGCTTCTTTATTGAGATTAAAAGTGAAATTATATATCTGGGCGGCATAAGCAGCATCATAACCTTTATAGCCGTTCCCTTCAATAAATAACGGAATATCCGAATAACTGCCCATATCATGTCTTTGATATAAACGGCTTATTTGTTCATAATTTGCCGCTATATGATTTTGCAGTTCTTCCCAAAATGAGGCTTCTTCAACCTCCGAACTGCCAGAACGCGATAATTTTTCTTCCTCTTCTTCAACCTGCGGTTGGCGAGATTGTTCCTTGTTTATATCTTCCGATGTTGCATTTTGAGAAGAAAAAACATGAATATTATATGCTGTGGTTGGCTCTAAATAGCTGAATGCAAAATTACCGACGGAAAATGACGTACCTTGTCTTTTTGATTCTTCTTTTCCCGAATCGGCAACTTGCGGGGCAAAATCCGATTTTTGCTTTATTGTTTCTACGGATTGTCTGATTTGTGCGGTTAAATCCGCATATATTCCGTTCAGTTTGTTGTCCGCTGCCGAAATATTCATCCTTTTGCCCTACTAATTTAATTTATCCAATGCTTTGGCTAATATATAATATACTTTACCAATATCCGCCCCCGAAATGACTGACAACAGAACGCCGGCATGTTCATTAACTCGGGCACGTGCTACCAATGTTTCAAAATCGCTCAGATATTTTGTGACCATATTTCTGAAATCCATATTCTTTTCATATAACTTACGAATTTCCAAAATTTGCTGTTTGGTCATGTTCTTAGCTAAATAACGCACAAAAGCTGCCGTATCTCCGTTATAATATTTCTTCCAGATTTCTTCTTCCGCATTAGGATTAAATATGCGGTTGATATCTACGGATGCCGTCTCCAGTCTTTCTATTATATATGCCGCGTCTTTCAAAAATGTGTCTATTTGTGCATTTTCATAGCGTTTTTCTATATCTAACATATTTTTTTCTACCTTTTGAGAGGTTTCTGTCATTATCTTCAGCTGCTTGTTAATGATGTCGCTAAAAGCAACTGATTTCTTTATTAATTCATCTCCGCGTTCTGAAAATTCCGAACTGCTGTTATTCAACACACCCATGACATCCGATACCTTTTTTAATGTATCGTCTCCGGCGGCAACTAATACGCCGGATTGCTTCAAAAAGACTTCCCCGGATGAGCGTATCTCATTGGATATTCTTTCGGCATTGCCGGCAATTTCCGTTATCGTCGCACGCAATTTATTTCCGGTATTTTCAAAGTTTGTTAATGTCATTTTTGAAGCCTCATCCATTTGCATACTTAATGTTTTCAAGTCTTCTCCCAAACCTTTAACTTTATCATATGCCATGTTGGCTCGATTTGATAATTGAACTGACGTATCATTTAATACCGTATTAAAACATTCTACCAGCTGTTTGGTATCTTCCGATATTTTTATCATTTTATCGCTTTGTGATGAAATCAGATTATTGATCTCAAACACGCCGCTACTGGCTTCTGCCGTAACCGTATTGAAATTGGCTATATATTTTTCATAATCGCCCATCACTGCCGCTATTTTATTGTTTGACTTGGTTACATTAATTCCAAAATCTTCTACCAATTGGCTCAATGAAATATTCATTTGTTCTACATTTTTTATCGACTCTCTCGAACTCTTGTTTATATCTTCATTTACTTTGAGCAACCTGTCTCCCAACACATTAAATTCATAAGCAATTTTGGCTGAATTTTCTAATATGTTATCGGTTCCGTTTTTCATATTTTTATTAATTTCGTTTATCCTTTCTGCTACTTCGGTGGATGCATCCGATAAATATTTATATTGTTGTGCCAATGAGGCTTCACCTAACCTGGTTTGTGCCGCTACCGTATTGGCTATATCTGCCAAGGTTTCTCCCTGACGCTCAAAACTTTCTTTTATTAAATCTGATTGCGTCATTGTTTTGGATAGAATTGAATCAATACTTTGAGCATGGCTGTCTAACAACGATACGGTGTTTTTACTCTCTAAAACCATGTTTTGATTGGCTTGATTTATTTTTTCACAATTTCCTAGAATGGAATTTGTAAAATCATCAGAACTTATGGTTAAGTCTTTTACCGTGTCATTAAATACTTGGAAGTTTTCTCTGAATGTTCCCGAAATTAAGGCTAATTTATCGGTGATTTCTTGAATAAATTTGCTGACATCATTGTTTTGAATTGCAATAGATTGGTTAACTTCTGCTAATTTATCTATGGATTTTACCGTATTGGCAACAACGGCGTCTACTCTCTTATTCACATCTTCTTCCAATAAGGTCATCCGTGAAAAGACTTTGTCGGCACTTTGCTCTATTACCGAAACTTGTTTTTTCAACGTATTGCCCATTGTATCCGTATTTTCCGTTAACCTGTCACAAATATTGAAAAATTCATTTTCTTGTTGTTTGAATAATAAGCTTATGTTTTCGGCTTTTTCATCCATGGTTTGAACAAGATCTGCAACATATTTGATTGTGGTCTCTGCTATTTTGCTGATATTTTCATTTTGTACTACAAACGAATTATTTAATTTTTGCAAGGTTGTTTCCGAATTGGCAGTGGCTATGTTAACATTAGCCGCATGTTTCTCCATGGTCTCTGCTACGACTATTGAGCGTTCCGCTATTGATTTGACTAATTTATCCATTTCCGCAGACTGATTGCTTAATATGCTTTCCATGCGCGCAACTTTTCCTAATGCCTCATCCGCCTTATCATTAAATTGTCCGCTCTGTTCACTTAAACTGCTGTTGACTAATTGTGTCTTTGATAAGATGTTGGTGCAGACTTCTACCGTTTCTGATAATTGCTTCTTGAGCGAATCTACCATATTGCCGGATTCATGGCCCAAAAATGATGATGTTCTCATCAATTCATCTATCTGATATTTTAATTCGGTCTTGATAACATCTATTTTCTTGACCATTTCTTCTATGTTGCTTTGTTGCTGAATAATTGCCGTCTCTCCGACTTTACTTTGAGCAACAACCAGCGATGATGCTTCATTCAAGTTATCAATATTTTTCTTTACAATATCGGAAACACCATCCAATTTTACCTTTGCGGCATCAGTTTGTTCTTGTAATACGCCAATATTATTCTTAAATTCTTGCAATAGTAACTTGAAGTTTAAAATGATTCCGTCACTTATCTTTTGCAGATTTTCATTATGATTGCTTACATCTGATGCTATTGCCGCAGCATTGGCTATATGTTGTTCTGATAATGTATTTAAACGCGCTCCACTTTCTTCGCTTCTTTCAACAACTTGTGTTAAATCTTTTACTATTTGTGCTGCATTATTTTCTATATTGTTTATGCTGTTATACATTCTATTCTCTACAGCATGTATTTCTTCTGAAATTTTTTCTGATACGCCTTGCAACTGTTTAACTTGGATTGCTATCGTTTCATCTATCAAATTGGCGCGAGACACAACTTTTTCAACTTCTGACGACAATGTGCGACTATGATTTCCAAAACTGTCTCCTAAACTTCCAGCCACATCATCAATTTTAGTTAGATACCCTTCTACCGTTGCAGTCTGATTATTTAAAACGCTTTCTATTTTATTTACACTTCCATCTATTTTTTGGCTGATTGTATCACACGCATCTACCGCACCTTGTGCTGTTTCTTGTAATTTTGCCGTCTGATTATCTAAGATATGAGCCACATTTTCTACGCTTTTTACCGTCAAATCACCAAAGTCTGCCAACATTTGGTTTGCTTTGCTGATTTTGGCGGCATTTCCTTCCATCAAAGTTTGGAAAAGTTGAGATGATTGTTTTAATTCTTGAACGTTCGGACTTATTTTTTCAAATAATTTTTGACAACTTTGCTCCATGGCTTGTGCCGAACTTGAAAAATCTCCGACATAGCCTTTAAACGTTTCAGAAGAGACTTGGGCTCTGGTCGTTATATAATCAAAATTTTCGACCAAAGTCTTAACTCCTTCCGTTAACTCACCTATTGTATGGGAAGAATAATTATCAAGTGTGTTTACCAACTTGGAAAAATCATTTACGCGATCACCCAGCTCTTTTTTTATGATTTCGGTTTGTTTCATGGCATGTTTGGTAACTTCTTGCAATTCCACTACTTGAGAGCGGATTGCATCTGCCATGGCTTTTGCCGTTTGGGCGCCGCCTTCTTCAGGATAAACAAGCTGATTCATATAAGCACGCAAAAATTTGGCTTCATTCTTAAAACTTGTGCCTCGATCTATATATGCCATTACAACCCATATGATTGCTAACGGCAGAGTTACTCCTGCCAAAAAACCGCCGAATTCATCCGGCATCATCAAAAACAGGTTCGACCATCCGAAAAACTGGGTAATATATATTAATACAATGATAAACCATAAAACAGATATACCTATCATCAAACGTGTGAGGTTATTGGCGAGCCAGGTGGTGGCTTGCGCTTCTTCCGTATAATCTATATTACTGCTTTCTGACATAAAACCCGGAAGCGACATGTTCTTTTTGGCTTGATTTTGCGTATCAATCTGTTGATTTGACATAAATATATTCCCTAGTTTTTTTATTTTTCCATTTGAGCAAATACCATCTTCCCCTCACGGTATTTACCGGATGAGTTTATATTACTTTTTTTGATTTTTAAATATTAAAGTGACAGATTAAAAGTTATCCACAATGGAACCGCTTTTTAAAATAATCCGCTGATTTTGCCCGTTTCGTCCACATCTATATTTTCTGCGGCAGGATGTTCCGGTAAACCCGGCATGTCAACTATTCCGCCGGCATAAGCCACCACAAATCCAGCTCCGGCTGATAAGGAAACATCTCTTATCGGTAAAACATAATCTTGCGGTGCATTTCTCAATGACTTATCATGTGAAATTGAGTTTTGAGTTTTGGCTATGCAAACGCATAATTTACCATATCCCCTTTGGGCATAACTTTTTAGTTTTTCCATAGCTAAATCTGAAAAATCGGCATATTTGGCTCTATATATACTCTTGGCTAGTTGACTGATTTTGTCTTCTAACGGCTCGTCTTCCTGATACATATAGTGAAATTCGTTCGGTTCGCGACTCTTTTCCATTACGATTTGTGCCAAATTTTCAACTCCGGCGCCGCCTTTTTCCCAACCTTCGCATAAAACGGCTGCAATACCTAAAGTTTCACATTTTTGTTGCAAAAGTTTTAATTCTGCTTCCGTATCTTGCGAAAATTTGTTTATTGCCACAACAACCGGTACTCCGAATTTTTGCATATTTTCAATGTGAATCCTTAAATTGGAAAAACCTTCCGACAATGCGGCTAGGTTTTCTTCATTTAATCTTTCTTTTTCTACACCGCCGTGCATTTTCAATGCTCGTACCGTTGCAACAATCACTATTGTTGCCGGAGAAATATTTCCTTGGCGGCACTTGATATCCATAAACTTTTCTGCGCCCAAATCTGCTCCGAATCCAGCCTCTGTTATAACATAATCTGCCAATTTCAATGCTGTCTTGGTGGCAATCAGACTATTGCAGCCATGCGCAATATTAGCAAACGGTCCGCCATGTACCAATGCCGGCGTATGTTCCAATGTTTGCACCAAATTCGGTTTTATTGCATCTTTCAATATTGCCGACATTGCTCCGACAGCATTTAAATTTGCTGCCGTGACATAATCTCCTTTTATGTTTTTCCCAATTACTATTCTTGACAAACGGGCTTTCAAATCTTTTATGTCTTCCGCCAAACATAAAATTGCCATAATCTCACTGGCAACACTGATACAAAATTTTGCTTGTCTTTCTATGCCGTTTATTTTGGCGCCTTGACCTATGGTTATTTCCCTTAATGTGCGATCATTTAAATCAACACATCTTTTCCATGTAATTGTTTTTTCATCAATTTGCAACTTATTCCCTTGATAAATATGATTATCTATCATGGCTGACAACAAGTTTGCCGCCGTTGTTACGGCATGAATATCACCGGTAAAATGCAAATTGATGTCTTCCATCGGTACTATTTGTGAATAGCCGCCTCCGGTGGCGCCTCCTTTAGCTCCGAAACACGGTCCCAATGAGGGTTCTCTTAACGCAATGATCACATTTTGATGTTGTCGGTTAAGTGCATCTCCTAACCCTATGGAAACGGTAGATTTTCCCTCTCCGGCTGCCGTCGGTGTGATTGCCGTTACTAAAATCAATTTACCTTCTTCCAACGGAGAAGCTGCTATTTCTTGCAATTTTTTGTAACTGATTTTGGCTTTATATTTTCCGTATAATTCTATATCATCTGCGGTTAAGCCTATTTTTTCGGCGATTTTTTCTATCGGTTCCAATTCTGCCCGTTGCGATATTTCAATGTCACTTAACATCCTTATTCTTCCTCTTTTTTCTTCAATACATATTGCAATTTTTTTAATGCTTGTATTTGCATTTCTTTTTCACTCATGCCGACCGGCACCACAACGCATACTTCCGTTCGGGTTTCCGGCTCAATCGCACTAACCTTTATATATTGTCCCTGACGAACATATTCAAACAGTATTTCCGACATTTTTTCACAAAAAAAGCAAAGCAGGCTCTTTGCCTGCCGCCTTTTCTCCTTAATTTTCCTTCAAAAATTTGTTATTTTTGGGGAAGCCGAAGGGAGCTAACTTACCCACTTGCCCGCGATGTCCCAACCATGTTAACAATTCTGTTTCGGTTTTACTACCGCCTGCTCGCGTATATGTAAAACCTTCACTTTCCTTAAAAATTTGGATATCGCTCAAACCGCCGTCTTTATATTTTTGCAATGATACGCCGCGTCCTCTTGCCATGCTGGGAACTTCTTCAGCCTTATAAATCAACAGCTTGCGATTGTCTCCTATCACGGCAACCATATCCCCGTCCATTTTTTTGCAGAATTTGGCATATTCTCCGGTTTCTACGTTCATTATTTTTCTGCCGTTTCGGGTTTGTGCCAAAATATGATTTTCATCAACGACAAATCCTCGCCCGCTGTTTGACGCTATCAGATATTTTGCTTTGGCTTCAAATACAAACATTTCCGTAATATTATCATTGATACCCAAATCTATCATCAATCTTAACGGTTGACCAAAACCTCGTCCGCAAGGAATCTCATTTGCCGAAATTGTAAAAAATTTACCTGATGTATCAAACAATATAATCTTATCGGTTGTTTGAGCATGAATTGCCGTCAACAAAGCATCATCATCTTTGAACTTGAAGTCTTCGGTCAAATTGCTATAACCTTTTAAGGCTCTTATCCAGCCTTTTTGCGACAAGATTATGGTTATCGGCTCTTTTTCTATATATGCTTCAACCGGAACGTCTATTTCTTCCGAAACTTCGGCAAACTCGGTGCGTCGTTTGCCCAACGCCGTCTTTTTACCAAATTTCTCCTTCGTTAGTTTAATTTCGTTAGCAATAGCTTCCCAACGTTTGTGTTCATCAGAAAGCAGAGCTTCCAGCTCGCCCTTCTCTGCTGATAAATCGTCATATTCTTTTCTGATTTCCAACTCTTCTAATTTACGTAATGAACGCAATTTCATATTCAAAATGGCTTCAGCTTGATTGTCGGTCAGTTCAAACTTTTTCATCAACATGGCTTTGGGATCATCTTCTTCTCTGATAATCCTAATTACTTCATCCAAATTGAGATAAGCGATTAAATAGCCGCTTAAAAGTTCCATACGTGCCAAAATTTTATTTAAGCGGAAGTTAACCCGACGCTTTAAAACATTGTGCCTATGATTGAGAAATTCGGACAAAACTTCTTTGATGCTCATCACTCTCGGCACTGTATCTGAATCCAGAACATTCATATTCATAGAA
Organism: uncultured Alphaproteobacteria bacterium; assembly: GCA_944393215.1. Lineage (GTDB taxonomy): Bacteria > Pseudomonadota > Alphaproteobacteria > RF32 > CAG-239 > CAJLXD01. The sequence goes on along the minus strand of CALXZL010000008.1, from coordinate 44,277 downwards.
AAACGAACTTCCAAGTCGGTTTGCTTGAACAAATGTTCCATCAGTAATGCGGCATCAACGGTTCTGTTTTTGGGTTCTAAAACTATGCGCACATCATGAGATGACTCATCTCGCACATCATTAAGCAACGGAAGTTTCTTTTCTATCAACAAAGCGGCGATCTTTTCTATCAGTTTTGATTTGATAACCTGATACGGAATTTCGGTAACCACAATTTGATATTGACCGTGACCTAAGTCTTCCTTCTCCCATTTGGCGCGAATGCGGAAAGTGCCTTTTCCTTGCGTATAGGCATCCAAAATGGTGGAAAATTTATCAATAATTACGCCTCCGGTCGGAAAGTCCGGTCCTTTGATTCTCTTAACCAGCGGTTCCATGCCGCAATCGGGATTTTCAATCAGATAAAGCAAAGCATCACAGACTTCACTTAAATTATGCGGTGGGATATTGGTTGCCATACCGACGGCAATACCTACCGAACCGTTACACAACAAATTAGGAACCATGGAAGGCATGACAACCGGTTCACTTTCTTCACCGTCATAGGTATCGCGAAAATCAACGGCATCTTCGTTTAAGCCTTCCATCATGGCTATGGCAAACTCGGTTAATCTGGCTTCGGTATATCGCATGGCGGCGGCGCCGTCGCCGTCTATATTACCAAAGTTTCCCTGTCCGTCGACCAAAGGATATCTGACTGAGAAATCCTGTGCCAATCTTACCATTGCCCCATATACCGCCGTATCTCCGTGCGGGTGATATTTACCGATAACATCACCTACCACACGGGCGCATTTCTTGAAACCCGATTTGGGATCAAGGTGCAGCTGTCGCATGGCATAGAGCAGACGTCTATGAACCGGTTTTAAGCCGTCTCTTACATCAGGCAAGGCTCGATCGACAATCGTGGACATGGCATAGGACAAATAGCGGCTGCTTAACTCTTCCGCCAAATGAACGTCTTTTATTTTTTCTTCAACTAATTCCATATTTTCTTCCGTCATATCTCTAAATTTGCTAGCAAATTAGCACGATTTAGCGGCAATTTCAAGCTGTGAGTTTGAAAAAAGTTCTTATTCAAAAAAAACTCCGTCATTTTGAGCAAATCCTTGAGTTCATGCGGATTTGGAGTATAATTCTTCTCGACAATAAACTGTGGAAAACTAAATAATCTTTCCTTATAGGGCTCTCCGGCTTCGGCACAAACCGCTTTTCCGGTTTTGGGAGATACATATTTCAAATTTTCGGTGCTTCCGGTGGCTGAACACTCGCTTAAATCTAATGAAATGCCTAAAAAATCAAGTAAATAAAACTCAAAAAAAGCATAATTTACCAGCCAATTTTCTTGATTTATCAACCCGAAAAAACTTTCAATATAATAATATAGCCTATCCAACGGCAGTTGTTCGGGCATACAAACGTTACACAGCCCACATAGAGACGCCATGGTTTCGAGCTTGGGCATCTCTGCCAAAAAATTGACGGCATCCGGACTTATAAGTTCTACTTTTAAGCTCAACATGTTTTCATCAACGCGGGCATAGGCTTCAAATCCGACCTTATTTCCGAGTTGATATATACCCAGATTTTTTTTACTCAACGCATTTTTAACATAGCCGGTAACTTTGCCGTGGTTTTTACTCAGAATACTCAAAATTGCCGAGTTTTCTCCATGTTTTTTGACGTTAATTATATAGCCTTCATCCGTGAATTTCATTTCTGTTCCTAAAAAATCAGCCCCATTTCGGGGCTGCGTTTTTTTGTTTTTTTATCTTTACATGTTTGCAACTTTAACTATGTAAGGCTCTTCATACGGGCAAACAATTTCTTTGGTTATTTTATCATATGCCTTCAACTCTGATAAAACTTTTTTCATATCTTTTAGGGCTATTGTATTTGGTCCGTCTGATAAGGCTTTATCCGGATTTTCATGCGTTTCCAAAAATACGGCAGCAACACCGACTGATACTGCGGCTCTTGCCAAAACCGGAGCAAATTCTCTTTGCCCGCCCGTACTGGCGCCCATACCTCCCGGTTGTTGAACGGCATGGGTTGCATCCATAATTACCGGACAACCTGTATCTTTTACCATTTGCGGAAAGCTTCTCATATCCGTTACCAAAGTGTTATAGCCAAAAGAGGCTCCACGTTCAGTTAAACAAACATTATGATTTCCGGAATCATCACATTTCTTAACAATATTTTTCATATCCCAAGGAGCTAAAAACTGTCCCTTCTTGATGTTGATGACTTTTCCTGTTTTTGCTGCTGCAACAACCAAATCAGTTTGACGGCACAAAAAAGCCGGTATTTGTAGCATATCCACATACGGAGCAATTTTTGCACATTGTTCTTGCTCATGTACATCCGTTACAATCGGCAAATCAGGATATTTGCTTTTGATATCGGCAAAAGTACGCATACCTTCTTCAATTCCTACCCCTCTTGCACCGTTAATTGAGGTACGATTGGCTTTATCAAAAGATGCTTTGAAAATATAGTTTATTCCCAATTCTTTGGTTATTTTTACCATTTCATCCGCAATCATCAACGCATGATCATGGCTTTCTATTTGACATGGACCTGCCAAGACTGCCATCGGATTATTATTTGAAATTTCAAAATTTCCAATCTTGATTATTCTTTGTTGCATTATCAACCTTTCCTATTTTTGTACATTTTTTCTCTATATCATAAAATTTTCTTTTGGCAATAATTTTTATCAACTTAAAAACAAACTATCTTCTTTGGAGTTTATTTATTTTTCGGAATTATAATTCCGAAGGCGTCTCCGACTCCGATATCATCATATCTTAATCTAAACTACGGTCGGACCGCTATTTTAACAGCTATGCTGCGTATTCTATTTATAATTCTTTTAATTTTTCGTTAATTGTAAAATATCTGGCTTTTATAGCACTCTTTTTTCAGATTGCAATACTTTTTTTCCTTCATGACTTTTATGCGAGAGGCATAATGCCTCTTTATTGCAAAGTCTGACATTAATTTGATGTAATCTTCATCATAATCCGGACGAACCAACCCCAACATGCGAATATAGGAAGGATATTCCTCTATCAAGTTTGGATGAGCTATCAGCATGCCGCTGCCTTGCAAACCTATATCACGTATCTGATTGATTGCGTTTTGTACTTGTTCGGCTGTCGGTTCTTCACTCATATTTGCGTCCAGTTTGTACGTACTGTAAAATGAGTGATATCCGCGAAGTTCCGAAATGATTTTTTCACTTATCGGATCTTTTCCGTCGATAAGATAAATCATTTTTGCCAAGCGAGCATCCGTCCTGAAGGCAAAGCAATCTGATTGGTATTGATACGCCTCATATGCCTTACGAACATTGTCAAAATTTTTTAAATTACACATAAGCTTAAATTTTAAAGTTAATAATAGATTGATTGGTTTTCTTATAGCATGCTTTTTGGGGATTGTAATACCAAAACAAAAGCCCTTCACTTTTTTGGAAGGGCTTTGGTTTTATTTTTTATTTTGTTTATCTATTGCCGCTTTGACAAAAGATACAAACAACGGATGCGGATCAAACGGCTTTGATTTCAATTCCGGATGGAATTGTACACCAATAAACCACGGATGTGTCGGAATTTCGACTATTTCCGGTAGTCTGCCGTCCGGAGATTTTCCGGTGATAACCATGCCAGCATCATTTAATTGTTTTTCATATTTAATATTAACTTCATAACGATGACGATGCCGCTCGGAAATTTTGTCCGTTCCATATACTTTGCGCGCCAAAGAATCTTTTGCCAAAACGCAAGGATAAGCCCCCAAACGCATGGTGCCGCCCAGATCTCCGTCTTGAGATCGTTTTTCTTTGTCTCCGTCTTTTTCCCATTCCGTCATCAAGCCGACAACAGGTTCACAATTCGGGCGCAATTCGGTGGTATAGGCATTGGCAACGCCGGCAACATCTCTCATGGTTTCAATCACTGCCATTTGCATACCATAGCAAATTCCCAAGAACGGAATATTATTCTCACGGGCATATTTTACCGCTTCTATTTTACCGTCCGTTCCTCTTTGTCCGAAACCGCCGGGTACTAATATTGCCGAAACATCTGACAAATATATATCCGGTTCGCTCTTCTCCAATAATTCCGAATCTATCCATTTTATTTTTACTTTGTGTTTATTGGCAATTCCACCATGTACCAAAGCTTCATTGATGGATTTATATGCTTCCAACAGTTGCGTATATTTTCCGACAACCGCAATTTTTACTTCACCTTCCGGATGACGTATTATATCTACGATGTTTTCCCATTTGCTTAAATCAGGTTCTCCTTCGCACTCAATGCCAAAATGTTTGCATACTTGTTTGTCCATGCCTTCATGCGAATAGGCAACCGGTACCTGATATATATTGTCTACATCCAATGCCGCTATCACATTTTCTTCTCGAATATTGCAGAACAATGCTATTTTTCTCTTTTCATTTTGCGGAATCGGACATTGAGAACGACACAACAACATATCCGGTTGTATTCCATATTCTTGTAATTTTTTGACCGAGTGTTGTGTCGGCTTGGTTTTTAGCTCTCCTGCCGTTGGAATATATGGTAACAAGGTGACATGAATAAACATGGCTCTTTCACGTCCCAAGTCATAGGCAACCTGACGAATCGCTTCCAAAAACGGCTGACCTTCAATATCACCCACCGTACCGCCAATTTCACACAGAACAAAGTCTTCATCACTGATATCTGATAAGATAAAATCTTTTATTTCATTGGTCACATGCGGAACAACTTGAATCGTGGCGCCCAAATAATCGCCATGACGTTCTTTATCTATTACTCTTTGATAAATTTTTCCTGAGGTAATGCTGTCTGTTTTATGACATGCAACGCCTGAAAATCTTTCATAATGTCCTAAATCCAAATCTGTTTCCGCGCCATCGTCGGTTACGTATACTTCTCCGTGTTGGTACGGGCTCATAGTTCCCGGATCAACATTTAAATACGGATCTAATTTTCTCATCCGAACCTTAAAGCCTCGGGCTTGTAATATTGATGCCAAAGAAGCCGATGCCAATCCTTTTCCCAAAGAAGATACAACACCGCCGGTGATAAAAATAAATTTGGTTTTGTCTGACATATCTTTTCCTTATTTTTTAAAGTGAGAGAGGCACCTTCCTTAAAAAAGGTGCCTCTATGTTAATTAAACTATCCATTAGTCTGCCGCTACCGGTGCTTGGGGCTCGGTTGCCGGAGTTGCCGGGGCGGAGCTTTCTGCTTCCAAAATGGAATTTGATGTGTTTTCATTTCCTTTATGGTAGATAGAAAGCGATATACTCGTTATAATAAATATTGTTGCCAATATTGCCGTCATACGGGTTAAAAAGTTGCCTTTTCCTCTGGCGGTCAAAAAATTGCTGGCTCCGCTTCCGCCGCCCAATCCGTCAAGTGCGCCACCGGTAGATCTTTGCAACAAGATGACCGCTACCAAAAAAATGGCTACGATTAAGTGGACGACCAATAAAACTGTTCCCATATTTATTTTCCTTTTACTATGTTTAATTAAAATCCGGCATTTTTAGCTATGGCAATAAAATCTTCTACTTTCAAGCTGGCTCCGCCTATCAAAGCGCCGTCAACATCCGGCAAAGATAAAAATTCTTTTGCATTATTCGGCTTTACGGAACCGCCATATAAAATGCGCATTTTGTTGGCATTGCCTTTGCCTAATTTCTTTGCCAAAACTTTTCTTACTGCGGCGTGAACTTCTTCAACATCTGCAGCGGTCGGCGTTTTTCCGGTACCTATAGCCCAAACCGGTTCATATGCAATCACGGTGTTAGATGCTGTTGCCGTTTCCGGAACAGAACCCATGATTTGTTTGGTACATACATCTATGGTTTTACCGGCATCTCGTTCAGCCAAGGTTTCTCCGATACATATAATTACCTTCAATCCGGCATCGTATGCTGCTTGCGATTTTTGGCAAATAAGTTCATTGCTCTCTCCGTGATCGGCTCTTCTTTCAGAGTGACCGGTGATAACATATTGACATCCGGCATCTTTTAACATTTCAGGACTTACATCGCCGGTATGAGCACCCTTCTTTTCAAAATGGCAATCTTGCGCACCCAAAGCAACTTTTGCTCCGCGCAAAGCTTTTTTAACCGAAGTTAGCAATGTGAACGGCGGACATACCAAAAATTCACATTCCGGTTTGCCCATTTTCTTGACTTCAGCGGCAACACCTTTTGCCAAAGCTACACCGTCTTCCAAAAGACCATTCATCTTCCAGTTGCCGGCAATCATTATTTTTCTAGCCATTTTTTCCTTCCTTTTTTTTATAAAACTCTTTTGTCCTTCTATTTAGCATAACAAATTTTAATTTTCCAGATAAAAAAACTTTTTAACACCATTATTTTATAAAGATTTTCGTGTATTATTTTAAATATTATAAAGACATCTGCCAAAAATGTTTTATAATTGCCTCAATTTTAAATGTTTGTTTTAAGGTGGATGAAAATGATTACCAAATTATCCAAATTTAAAGATTCTTGGATTATCAAGATTTTATTAACTCTTACAGCTTTGAGCTTTGTCTCTTTGTTCGGTATTACCAGCTATATCGGCAGTGCCGGCAAAAATAGCCCCGTTATTGAAGTTGATGACGTTAAAATAAATAAGGCAGAAATTAATGCCGAATATGCTCACGAATTGCAAATGGCTCAAAACCTCTTCGGGGATAATCTTGAAATTAATGAAAATATGAAAGCTGCTATTTTGCAGAATATTATGCAAAAAGAGCTCGTTAATGCTATTCTCAAAGCTTCTGCTCAAGATTTGGGCGTTAGCATCAGTGATGATTATATTCGTAAAATCATCTTTTCTCAAGCCGAATTCCTTGATGCTAACGGGCAATTCAGCCATGAAAAATTTATCAGATTGCTCGCTCTTTCCGGTTGGGATGAAAATAAATATATCCAGACCTTGAAACAAGATATTATTAAACAACATTTGGTACAAGGTCCTGTGAGCACCTTTAATGTTCCGGCTTTCATGTCCCCTTATCTGGAGAAAATTGCCAATCAACAAAAGGTGTTTAAATACATTACCATCGATACTGACAAACTTCCCGTCGATCGTAAAATTTCTCAAGAGGAGTTAGAGCAATATTATCAGGACTTTTCCGTTCAGTTTACCGAACCGGAAAAACGTAATGCTTCTTTTATTGTCTTAAATATTGATAATATGTCTGCTCAGTTTACTCCTTCTAAAGAGGAAATTCAGGCTTATTATGATGAACATATCGATCAGTTTGTTACTCCCGAAAAAAGAAATATTTTACAAATGGTCTTTGATAAAGAAGATGATGCCTTTGCCGCCATGCAAAAACTTAATGCCGGGCAAGACTTCTATGCCGTTGCCAATGAAATGGCTAAACAAGACAAAGAAATGACCGAACTCGGTTGGGTAGCTAAAGATCAGCTCATTGCTGATATGGGAGAGAGAATGTTCGATGCCAAGAAAAATGAAATCGCCGGTCCGGTTAAATCGGAAATGGGTTGGCATATTATGAAACTTATCGGAATTCAACCTAAATCCGAAATGCCTCGTGCCTCTGCCGACAAAAAAATTATTGCCGATTTGCGCAAAGAGCATGCTTATGATATTGCTTATGAAAAAATGGCTCAAATCGAAGATGAAATCGGTGCCGGGAAAGCTTTTGCCGATATTGCCAAAGATAACAAGGCTCAGATTTTTACCGTTATCGGCGTTGATGATCAAGGTCAGGCAAAATCTATCAGCAAAGGTCAAGAAAAACTCTTGAAATCTACCGATTTTGTTGATGCCGTATTCTCTTATAATGTTGATGAAATCAGTCAGGTTATTGAGGAAGAAGACGGTTTTGTCATTGTTAATGTGGATGAGATTATTGATGCTCACCCCATGGATATTAATGATGTTAAGCCCGAAATCGAAAAAATGTGGGCTGATAATGAACGCAGCGCTATTGCACAAGAAATTCTCAATGACGTTTCTCATGACTTGGAAAACGGTGACAGCATTAATGAAGTTGCCGCTCGGTTTAAACTGCAATTAAATACGACCAAGCCCTTAAAACGAAACGAGACTTTTGCAAATCTGAATGCTTTGCAAATGAGAGAAATGTTTCAAGAACCTTTAAATAGCGCTAAAGTATTTACTAATGATAATGTTACCATTGTTGCCGTGGCTGATAAAATTGTTGATGCCAATAAAAAACTCAGTAAAGATGAAATTAATGCCCTGCTCATGAAGACAGCCGCTGAAATATCTCAAGAATCTGCTGATTTATTGGTTGATGCTTATGGTTCTAATTATGACGTGAAGGTGGATTATAAAGAAGCCGGTCTCGGTGATATATAACTTACCTTTACAATTTATTGAAAAAAGGCACTCGTAAAAAAATCGGGTGCTTTTTTTTACAAAAAATATAGACAAAAAACTTGCCTTCGGGAGAAAATCATGCTATATGTTTTGCCATAAAACCTATTAAATTATCTATATTATGAATAAAAATGTACTTACCTCTACTAATCTTATTGCCAAATGCACTTACAACAATGGTTGCAATGCTGCTTTTCTTGAAGTGAGAAATGACCTTGAGCTTTGGGTTTATGGTCAAATTAATGGAAAATCTGCTGTACGCGGACCGGAAGTCAAAATTGACCTTAAACTTTCTCCCGAAGTATTTAGTGAGATTGTATATCACAGTTCTTGGAATTTTCCTTGGTCGGTTGCCGCTCTGGTTGCCGTGCGTAACATCTGGCGTGAGGCTGCGCGATTGGACTCTTTTTTCAAAGGTGTCGGAAATTATAAAATTGAAAATACTCTGCTTGCTCGACGGAGTTACAATGGCGGTCAGAACGTGGCTTTTCTTGAAGTGAGAAACGGCTCTGATTTTTGGGTATACGGGAAATTTTATGACTTTCAAGGCGTCCGCGGACCGGAAGTCAAAATTGATCTTAAACTTTCAGCTCAAGCAAAAGAAGAGCTTTTGTTGCGTACTTCATGGGTAGATCCCATGTCGCAATCTGTTCGCAATTCTGTCTTGAAAGCATGGAAATTAGCGGCACAGCAACATCCGTTTTTTAAAAATTTGGTAATGTGCATGAACTAAAAAAAGCGTTTTCCGCGAAAGGAAAACGCTTTTTTTTATAACGAACAATAGCCTATTTGCATGAAATCAATATAACTGGCGTGCAGATTTTCCATCATCGACTGGACTTCCTTTTTCCAATCCGTTATTCTTTGAAAGCAATCCGCATATTCTAAATTTTGCAAATTTTTCGGATCCAATACTGATATTGAATATGTGATGTTGTTGTTTCTTCGCATCAGATAACTCGAAAAAGTTTTGCTCGGATTTGCCTTGATTTGAGCACTAATCTCTTCGATTGGTTTATCTATAATGGAAAAGCAGCAATTTGCACCCGTCCCGCAAAATTTTATGCTGGCGAATTCGACTGAACCTAATCCGGCAGACATAATTTTTTGCAACTTAGAAATCATTTCCTCTTTGCTTTCTCCTTCAACATTGAAACAAAAGCCCTTCTCTTCTTGATCTTTATTTAAATAAAACCCTTCATAAGGAGTTATCTCTTTCAGATCCAATGTTTGCAACTCTCTTCGGAACTTTGATAAGTCCATTTCAGTCGCATTTCTTAAAAAAACAGGAATTTCCGTTATCATAATGTTATTTTTTAAGTTAAGTAATTAGCATAATTATTATTTTGCGGTTGAGAACATAGCATAAAAAAATTAAAGTGCAATAAAAAAGCCCGCATTAAGCGAGCTTTTTGTTTATATGCCTGAGCTATTCAATACAGCAATCAACTGCTTTTTTTACAAAGGATTTCATTTTTGCCAAGACACCTTGCGGTTCTTTTTCTTCAGCCGTCGGCACTGCCATTGACAGATTTTCATTTACTTTTGCCGTCAGTTTCTTGACATCTTCAACACTGTCTTGAACCCATTTAACATCTGCCACATTAAGCATGTTCATATTTAAACCCCAGAACAAACAATATAATTCATATGCCTGATTAAATAAGTCATAAGCTTGGTCTTTATGGCCTAAACTTTGTTGTTTGGTACCGACTTCCATTAAACGCATGGATGATGCCAACAAGTGTTTTGAAATGCACCAAACTTCTCCCTCATATGAAGGGATGATTTTTTGCATCAGATTTTTGCGTTTTTCTCTGATATCTTCTATCAAATCATAAAACGCGGTTTTGCCGGTTTTAGCTCCGGAAAAGACCAAATGCTCCTCTATGGATATCAGATTCATAATCGCAATGGTCAGATCCTGATCCGAAGACAAATCTTTGGGATTGACCTTTTTTGAACTATCTATTCTTTCAACAAATTCTTTAACATTTTTGGCTTTGTTCATTTATTTTACTCCATAAAACTCAAAAGGTCTTCAGAACCGGAAGCCGGTGCACACAGCGGATTGTAATAAAACCATAGGCTTACCAGCGCCAATGCAGCAACCGGAACAAAAACTTTTTCAAACGGGAAATGAGCATGTCCGCCGTTTCTTGCTTTCATCCACTGATAGAAATCCGATGCCCAGATAAAGACTAATGCTCCTAATATGGCGCTGAATAAAAACGGATCAAGATAAAAAATGAGAATCGGTCTTGGGTTATAGGTTAGCTGTCCCATATACATAAATCCTATCATGGCGACACTTAAACTAATTAACCAAAAATCCCGTCCTTTAAAATTCCAGCCCTTTTTATCAAACCATTTGACCAGCCAGAAGCCGAGCAATGCCATAAAGGCACCGCCCCAAACACCAACAACACTGTCATCAACCCCAAAATGGCGTGCAATTTCCAAAGAGGCTCCGACAGCCACGGTGCAAACCGCACAAGCCGGATTTGCAAGTGCAGGTAGGCTAAATACGGTCGCAAACATTAAAACTAAAGCAAAAGTCATAATTTTTATCCTTTTTTTCAATTTTCATATATATTATATATGTAATATATTAAAATTGTCAAGTGTTTAAAATCGAACTCAATTCGAAATTATCTATGCACTATTTCTTTGCTTATTATCTCTGTTTGCCTCAAAAAAGCAACAGGCAATCTTATTTTATACAAACCTCTTTTTCATTTTCTTCATATGTTTTCAAATAACGTTTGGCTATTTTTAAGACATTTTCAAAATTTGATGCTACGGAAATTCCGTGAATATCTATTCCTTCCTCATCAAAAGCTTTGTGTAATACTCTTCAAAGCTCCGGTCGGACCACCGATTTGATAACGACTACCACCCAAAAAAGCAATGAAAAATCCGGCAACGATTGCCGTATATAATCCTTGTGCCGGTGTAACACCTGATGCAATGGCTAAAGCTAATGCCAGCGGAATTGAAATTACGGCGACGGTTAAACCGGCAACGGAATCTCTCTTGAATTCATCTTTTCCGTAACCTGATTTTAAAACTTCTAACAATTTCGGGGCAAAATTTTTACCATAAAAATTCGTAAAACGATTCATTAATGCAAACATTTCTTTTTTCTTCTTTCTTACTTTTTTCTCATTATTTTTTTACCAGCGGCTATCAATACTCTTTTTCTTGCCCCTGTCAAGAGTTGGGTAATAGTTTTTTGCAGTTTTTTGTTACTTGACTTTGTGATTTAATTCTTTATTTTTTTTACATCTTTTGTATTATTATATTATCATTATTTAATTTGGAGATTTTATGGAAAAACTTATTGAAAAAGCTAAAAAAACACATCTGCTGACTAAAGAAGAGCTTGTTTTTCTGCTTCAAGATGAAAAAAATCTTATCCCTTTACTTGATGCGGCAAATGAGGTTCGCAAAACTTATGTCGGTGATGAAATTCATCTGCGCGGCTTGATCGAATTTTCTAACTTTTGCAAAAATAATTGTCTCTATTGCGGTTTGCGACGTGATAATAAAAAACTGTCCCGTTATCGTATGGATGAAGAGACCATTATTTCTTTGGCTCAACATGCCAAAGACATGGGCTTCAAAACCGTTGTTTTGCAATCAGGGGAAGATTTGCATTTCAACACCGAACGGATGTGCCGAATCATTAAAGGCATCAAAGAACTCGGTTTGGCTTTGACTTTAAGCATTGGTGAAAAAACAAAAGAAGAATATGCCGCTTACAAGCAAGCCGGTGCCGACCGCTATCTTATCCGCATTGAAACCACAGACAAAAAGCTTTATGCCGATAATGATCCCGGTATGAGTTGGGAGGAGCGCGCCGACTGCATTCGCAACCTCAAAGCTTTGGGCTATGAACTCGGTTCTGGTTGTTTGGTCGGATTGCCGAATCAAACTCTTTCTTCCTTGGCAGATGATATTCTTTTTTTCAAAGAAACAGACTGCGACATGATTGGAATCGGACCTTTTATTCCGCATCCCGATACGCCTCTTAAAGATGCTGAGGGGAAAAAGCTCAATCTTTCACTTAAGGTTATGGCTCTTACGCGTCTTTTGTTGCCCGATATTAATATTCCTGCAACCACGGCTATGGAAACGCTTGCACCGGATGGTCAGACCAAAGCCTTAAACGGCGGTGCGAATGTGATTATGCCCAATATCACCCTCACCGACTTTCGGCAATATTATCAGCTTTATCCGGGCAAGACCACAACCGGATATACGCCGGATGCAACCTTACAAAAAGTGATTGATAAAATTCATTTCCTCGGTCGAACGGTTGGTTTAGGATATGGTGAAAGCCCGCATTGGCTTAAAGAACAGTGCTAAAAAAAACACTCTTGATTTTTTCAAGAGTGTTTTTTTATTCTGCGTTTCTTATTTAATCATCTCTTTAACGCGTTCTTTGATTTGTTCTACCACGTCTGATTTCGGGGTGTATTTTTCTTCAAACGGGGCAACCGTTTCCCACCCCAAAGCCTCAAACACGGCTTGAATTTGATTGACAACGCCCGGTTTCCAACCATATGAACCGAAAGCAAAACCTTTCTTATTTTTAGGTTGCAAACCTTTCATATAAGTTACGAAAGCTGCTACTCTCGGGAACATTTCATTATTCAAGGTCGGGGTACCGATACAAATATATTTGGCATCCAAAAAGTCGACCATAACTTCAGAAATATCGTGATGTGTCAAACAATATTTAACAACCGGAATTCCGGCATCTTGGAAAACGGACATCACGGCATTTGCCAAAGTTGCGGTTGCTCCCCACATTGTATCATAAACAATAACAGCCTTGCCTTCGTCTTTTCCTGATGCCCATTTGTCATATGCGCTCAAAATGGCTTTGACTTCTTTTTCACCGCTCCAAATGCAACCATGAGACGGGGCAATCATATCAATTTCCAAACCTAAATCGGTGGCTGTACTTAAAGCTTTTTCTGCCTGCGCACCATAGGGATATAAAATATTGGCATAATAGCTTTGCGCCTCACGCATAATTACATCAAACGGAGCGTCTTTAACGAACAAAGCATCGGTGCAATAGTGTTGACCAAAACCGTCATTAGACAACAACAACTTGTCTTCTTTATCATAAGTCATCATCGAATCGGGCCAGTGTAACATCGGTGTGGTTACAAAAGACAAATTTCTCTTACCAATATTTAAGCTATCGCCGGTTTTCACAATCACATATTCCCAACCTTGCGTATCATAATGGTCTTCCAAAGCCTTTTTTCCCATGGCGTTGGTCACAATTTTGGCTTGCGGCGCCAATTTCATAATGGCAGGAATACTACCGGAGTGATCTTGTTCAATATGATTGGCGATCACATAATCAATTTTAGAAAAATCTACCAAACTTCTGACGCGAGCCAACTGTTCTTCGGTCATATAATGCTTGACACCGTCAACCAAAGTGATTTTTTCATCCATAATTAAATATGAATTATAAGTTGATCCTTTGGGTGTGGTATAACCATGAAACTCCTTCAAATTCCAGTCTTTGGCGCCTACCCAGTAGATGTCTTTTTTGATTTCTACGCCGTTCATATTTTTTCTCCCATTTAAAATTTTTGAACTGTTGCATATATAGATAATATCTAAAATTGTGATTGACAAGTCGATTTTTATTCTATAAACAATAATGATAATGATTATCACTTTATGGAAGAAAGATGAAATATTCAAAACAACGTGAACTTATTTTAAATACCTTAAAAGAGCATATGGTTCACCCTACGGCGGACTATATCTATAAGGTTTTGAAAAAAGAACTTCCTTCCATAAGTCTGGCTACGGTTTACCGCAACTTAAACCAACTGGCAGAAAATGGAGTGATAAAAAAAATTGAAGGATTGGACGGCTCTTTGCATTTTGATCACAATCTAACAAATCATTATCATTTCATTTGCATAAAATGTAATAAGGTATATGATGTGCCTTATGATGTTGCTCCGGATTTGGCTGACAAGGTCTTTTCCCAAACCGGGTTAATCATTGAAAATTATGACATTTCCTTCAAAGGTGTTTGTCCGGAGTGTCATAAAAAAGAGTGTAACTAACTTTTATTGATTGGAGACAACTTATGCAATTAAAAGGCTCTAAAACCGAAAAAAACCTGATAGATGCATTTGCCGGCGAATCTATGGCTCGCAACAAATATACCTATTATGCATCTAAAGCTAAAAAAGAAGGCTATAATATTATTGCCGACAAGTTTGAACAAACCGCAAATAATGAAAAAGAACATGCTAAATTGTGGTTTAAACTCCTGCATGATGATGCTGTTCCCGATACAATTACAAACCTTAAAGATGCCGCTGCCGGTGAAAATTATGAGTGGACCGATATGTATGCTCGTATGGCTAAAGAAGCTGAAGAAGAAGGTTTTACCAAAATTGCATATTTGTTCAAAGCCGTTGCTCAAATTGAAAAAGGTCATGAAGAAAGATATCAAGCCCTTTTAGATTCTTTGTGCGAAGGCAAGATTTTTGAACGTCCGACCAAAGTTATTTGGGAGTGCGGCAACTGCGGTCACCGCGTTGAATCTCCGAAAGCTCCGGAAAAATGCCCGGTATGTGATCATCCGCAAGCTTATTTCTTCCAGCTGCAAGAAACAGAATTTTAATCTAAATCTGTAAGCTTTTTGAGAGCCTCCTGATTTGGGAGGCTTTTTTTAGTTTTAAAATATACTGCCTTCTATCTTCCAGGTGTCGTTTTTATAGACCAAATGAAATACGGCGCAGTTTGCCAATTTGTCAAAATCGTAACTCCAATAATTCAGCATCGCTGCCATGGTGCCTCCGTGTATAGCTATTCCTGCTGTTTGAAAATCTTCAGAAGTTACTTTAATTAATTCTTTTAACACCCTGTTTAAGGCTTCTTTTTTACTTTCGCCATTTTTAAATCTGATGTCAAAATATTCCGGCTTATTCCAGTTATTTACTATCTCGGGAACTTCTTCTTGTAAATCCGATATCAACCTTCCTTCCGCATCTCCATAAAAACACTCTCTTAAATCAGCTCTGATTTCAACCGGAATTTTTAATGCTTCTGCCACAACCTCTGCCGTATGTTTTGCTCTTTTTAACGGACTGCTATATATTTTTTCTAAGCCTTTATCTTTTAATTTTTCTATCAAACCTTGTGCTTGTTTTACCCCGTTTTCATTTAAATCATAATCCATTCCTGAGCCCTGCCAGCGCTTCTGCTTGTTGAGCTCCGTTTCTCCGTGGCGAAAAACATAAAAATCTTTGCGCATTATTTTTTCCTTCTTTTTCCCTTCAAATCAGCATTTTGGACATCTGCCCATATAATGCTTGTTTGTGTAACCCCCTTTTCCCACACGAACCAGGCAAACTCCATCGCCGGAGAGCCAAAGCCCAGAAAATCAACTTTATTGGGAATAACAATCACTTTTGCCGGCGGAAATTTTGCATATAATTTTGCTCGCTTCTTTCCGGTCAGATAACGTATCGGCAACAACAAAGCTAAACATTTTTCCGAAAGTTTCAAACCTTGAACGATAAATTCGTACGCTAAATGAAACGGCGGATTAGTTATAATGTTTGGGGCTGTTTTTACAGAATTTAGAAAATCTACGCCACCTATTCCATATCCTCGATCCACCAAATCGGAGCTTTCAACATCTGCATAATGTTCTAAAAGAACTTCCGATAATCTGCCGTCTCCGCATGCGGGTTCCCAAATTTTTCCCTCAAATTTGTAATTGTTGAGCAACGCTTCCGTTACATAACGCGGCGTGGGATAAAAATCTTCTTTTTGGCGTAAATCTTCAACTTTGCGACCAAGGAGTTTATATTGTTCATTTACAATCATGGAAAAATACTCAAAAATAAATGGAGCAGGCAACGAGAATCGAACTCGCATTTCAAGCTTGGGAAGCTCGCATTCTAACCATTGAATTATGCCTGCCTTTGCGCTCTCGATAATATTACTTTTATCTAAACTTGCAAGCATAAAAAAAAGAGCTTTGCATTTTTTGCATAGCTCTTTTCCTTCCCTTATCTCCAGATAATGTTTTTGACCTGTTTTGCCGATATGCACATATAATTGCATATCTCCTTCAACATAAAGACAAACATGGCAATCAACAACAAAGCCGCTACCCAGTAGTAAATACCATACCAACACAAAGCTCCGCACGCTATTATCATTAAAAGCAGTATGATACTTTTTAAGAAATAGTGTCTTTGGCACAAATTAACCAATTTCGGTGTTTTTGTTGATGTTTGCGCTAATTGCTCGGCTATCTCCAGTTTGTAAGCTTTGCAAACCTCCCAGTTTTCTATAATCCAATTTTGCACGCCCTCTTGCTCTATGTATAATGCCATAACCGACATCATCTCTTCAACACTCACAAGCATGGCTCTGCAATAAATTTCGGGATGAGGTAAATGCCCTGAACCGAGAACTTCTGATAAAAACTTCAGAAATATATCATCATCCAACAGTTCCGGATAGTTTTCCGCTATTATCTCCAGCTTATCAAAAATAGATTTGAGCTCCGTTGTTAATCCAACATAATCTTCCTGATAATATTTTATCATTACCTGAACCAGTTTATGCAAATCTTTTGCAAACTCAATTTCTGTCTCTTGAGTGAGCTGGGGACGACCATATATTCGATCTGTCTGACACCAGCCTACAACTTTGTCAAATTCGGGATACATCATAATTTTTTATTTAATTGTGAATAATTATACAAAATATGTCCTCCGCTTTAGCACAATTCTTATCACTTATCAATAAAAATATCTTCTTCCCCTTGTTTTGTTTTATCTAAACCCAAAAATACGCTGATTAAATTGTATTTTTTGATAGATTTTTGAAAACTTCCGTGATATAAAACGCGCATATAGAACGACTCTATTAAAAATTTAAACCCGAAGCCGGCAGATCAGGCATAAAATCGTCTTACCTCCGGCTTTATTTATGTTAACTCTAAACTAAGGATTAAATATGTCTGACGTTAAGATGAAAATGATGGATGGTAACGAAGCTGCCGCTTCCGTTGCTCACCGCATGAATGAAGTCTGCGTTATTTACCCGATTACTCCGTCTTCTCCGATGGGTGAATGGGCTGATGCGTGGTCTGCAGCTAAACAAAAGAATATTTGGGGCGTTATTCCTGAAGTTCAGGAAATGCAATCCGAAGCCGGTGCCGCCGGTGCTTGCCACGGCTCTATTCAAGCCGGTGCTTTAACAACAACATTTACCGCTTCTCAAGGTTTGTTGTTGATGATTCCGAATATGTATAAAATTGCCGGCGAGCTCTCTCCGTTCGTTATGCACGTTGCCGCTCGCTCTTTGGCTTATCACGCATTGTCAATTTTTGGCGACCACTCCGATGTTATGTCTTGCCGCCAAACCGGCTTTGCAATGCTCTGCTCTAACTCCGTTCAAGAAGCTCATGACTTTGCCGCCATTGCGCAAACCTCTACTTTGCGTTCTCGCGTGCCGTTTATGCACTTCTTTGACGGTTTCCGCACTTCTCACGAAATCAAAAAAATCAAACTCCTTTCCGATGATGATTTGAGAGCTATGCTTGAAGGTGTTGATTATTCCTTCAATGCTAAACACGCTCTTCGTCCTGAAGCTCCGGTTATTCGCGGTACAGCTCAAAACCCTGACGTATTTTTCCAAGGTCGTGAAGCTGCTAACCCCTACTACCACAAAGTTGAAGGCATTGTTCAAGAAGAAATGGACAAGTTTGCTAAAATTTCCGGTCGTCAATACCACGTTGTTGACTATGTCGGTGCAGCTGATGCCGAACAAGTTATCGTCATTATGGGTTCCGGTGGTGAAACCGCTGAAGAAGCTATTGCTTACCTCAATGCTCAAGGTGCTAAACTCGGCGTATTGAAAGTTCACTTGTATCGTCCGTTCCCGGAAAAATCTTTCTTAAAAGCTCTGCCCAAAACCGTTAAAACCATTTCTGTTTTGGATAGAACCAAAGAATCAGGCTCAATCGGTGAACCGTTGTATTTGGATGTTGTTGCCACTATCACTCAAGCTTTTGCTCGCGGTGAGTTGGCTTCTATGCCGAGAATCGTCGGCGGTCGTTACGGTTTGTCGTCAAAAGAATTTACCCCCGGAATGGTTAAAGCCGTATTTGATAACGGCGCTGCCGCTAAACCGATTAACGGTTTCTCCGTCGGTATCACCGATGATGTGAACAAAACATCTTTGCCGTTTGATGATTCTATCGACACCGAACCCAAAGACGTTGTTCGTGCCGTGTTCTTCGGCTTGGGTGCTGACGGTACTGTTGGTGCTAACAAAAACTCCATTAAGATTATTGCCGAAGACGCCGGTAAATATGGTCAAGGTTACTTTGTTTACGACTCTCGTAAATCCGGTTCTATGACCACTTCTCACTTGCGTTTTTCCGACAATCCGATTAAATCAGCTTACCTCATCAACAAGGCAGACTTTGTTGCTTGTCACCAATTCCCGTTCATGAGAAAAGTTGATATTTTGAAAATTGCCAAACCCGGTGCCACCTTCTTGTTGAACGCTCCTTACAGCGAAAAAGAAGTTTGGGATCATTTACCGATTGAAGTTCAAGAAGAAATCATCAACAAGAAATTGAACTTCTACACTATCAACGCCGTTGACGTTGCTCGTGAAACCGGTATGGGACAACGCATTAACACCATTATGCAAGCTTGCTTCTTTGCAATTTCTAACATTTTGCCCAAAGATGAAGCTATTGCCCAAATTAAAAATGCAATTAAGAAAACTTACAGCAAGAAAGGCGATGCTATTGTTCAAAAGAACTTTGCCGCCGTTGATGCTACCTTGGCTCACTTGCACAAAGTTGAATATCCGTCAAGCGTTACTTCTAAAGTTCATCGTTTGGCTCCGGTTCCTGCCGATGCTCCTGAATTTGTTAAGAAGGTAACCGCCGAAATCATTGCCGACCGTGGTAATGAATTGCCGGTTTCTGCTTTTGAAGAAGTTGTTGACGGTACCTGGCCGACAGGAACAACTCAATACGAAAAACGTTGTATCGCAACCGAAATTCCGGTTTGGGATCCGGATACTTGTATCCAATGCGGTAAATGCTCTTTGGTATGCCCACACGGCGTTATCCGTATGAAGGTTGCAACCGAAGAAGAATTAAAGAATGCTCCTAAAGGCTTTAAGTCTGCCGCTTACAAAGGAAAAGAATTTGCCGGAAAACAATTCATCTGGCAAATGTCTCCCGAAGACTGCACAGGCTGCGGTATCTGCGTCAGCGCTTGCCCGGCTAAGAACAAAGCTGATCCTTCTAAGAAAGCTATCAATATGGATCATATTGAATCTCACTTGGATGAGCAAAAAGCTTGCTGGAACTTCTTTACGACTTTGCCTTATGTAAAACGTACCGAAGTTGCTAAAAACTTGCCGAAGACCACTCAAATGATTCAACCTTTGTTTGAATTCTCCGGTGCTTGCGCAGGTTGTGGTGAAACCCCGTATGTTAAATTGTTGACCCAATTGTTTGGCGACCGCATGGTTGTTGCCAACGCAACCGGTTGTTCTTCAATTTACTCCGGTAACTTACCGACAACTCCGTACGCTAAAGATGAAAAAGGTCATGGTCCGGCTTGGGCAAACTCTTTGTTTGAAGACAATGCCGAATTTGGTTTGGGTATGAGATTTTCTATCGACCAACAAACCTCTTTTGCCAAATCTTTACTTGAAGGTTTGAAAGACAAGATTGGTGCCGAATTGGTTGAAAAAATCTTGAACAACCCGCAATCAACCGATGTTGAAATTGATGCTCAACGCGACAATGTTAAAGAATTGCGCGCTAAATTAGCCGGAATTAACACCGATGAAGCCAAACACTTGGATAAGTTGGCTGACTACCTGATTAAGAAATCCGTCTGGATTTTGGGTGGTGACGGCTGGGCTTATGATATTGGCTTCGGCGGTTTGGATCATGCGATTGCCTCCGGCAAAAACATCAACATCTTGGTTATGGATACGGGTGTATATTCCAACACCGGTGGTCAACAATCTAAAGCTACCCCGATGGGTGCTTCCGCTAAGTTTGCCACTGCCGGTAAATCTTTGCCGAAGAAAGATTTGGGCATGATTGCCATGTCTTATGGTAATGTTTATGTTGCTCAAGTTGCCTTTGGTGCCAACGATGCTCAAGTTATCAAAGCCATGAACGAAGCAGAGGCTTATGATGGTCCGTCAATCATCATTGCATACTCTCACTGTATTGCCCAAGGTTTCAACCTTGCTGATGGTTTGAGCCACCAAAAAGACGCTGTTGAAACAGGTTCTTGGCCGTTGTATCGTTACAATCCGGAAAACATTGCTCAAGGTAAAGCTCCGTTGATGCTTGACTCTAAAGCTCCGTCTAAACCTTTGTCTGACTACATGGCAAACGAAACCCGTTTCCAAATTGTCAACAAAGCTAATCCGGAACGTTATGAGCACTTGCTCAACAAAGCTCAAGAAAACGTCAATGAAAAACGTTCTCTCTTAGAGCATATGTCCGAATTCAAAGTTGAAGCCGCCGAATAATCGCTTTTAACTTAGATTAGATACAAAAAAACACTCTGACTTTTATGTCAGAGTGTTTTTTTGTATTAGGTAATATTTCATCTTATCTATCCTCCTTTTAAAAGACAAAATTTGACAAACCCTCATAAATATGATATTCTTTTTATATTCATCGGGAATCCGGTGTAAAACTACAGATGTCTCTGGACTCGGGACAAATAGACTATAGACTATATTTATTGATTCTATTTTTTTTGGAGAAATTTTATGACTGAGATCGAAGAGAATAAAGTTTGGCAAATTGATGAAAAATTAGCCAAAATCATAATTAATAAAAATTTCTATTTTTCCAATTCTGATAAAGATTCCGGTAAAGAAAGCGAATTTTCTAAACTTCCCGGACACTATCAACGTGCCATTAACAGAGAAGCTGCTTTCCAAGTTAAAACGTTGGCTCAGACCGAAGGATTTTCCGATATTTTAAATAAAGATAATATGGAAGAAGCTCAAAAACTTCATGATGCCATTTGTGAATATTATGCTCATAAAGGCAATATGGAGGAAAAATTGCACCCTAATCACCCTCAAAATTTATTTAGTGTTTTACGCAATCGTGATGCTGATACCATAACACAAAATAATTTTGAGACCGTTCTAAAAGGCAGTGAGGCTGCCATTGATCCTAATCTGGTTGAGAGTCAGGAACAAGCTATTTCACGCGATAAAACCACACGTCGTGCTAAAAAATTCAATGAGCATATTGCAGAACGAAAAGCTAAAGGTATTAAACATGATGCGACTGCTACGATTGAATATATTTATGATCGTATAAATACTCAAAATAATAGATAATAAAGAATTTTATCTGCCACAAAAAAAAGAGGAAAAATTTTCCTCTTTTTTTTATTCTTGATTTTTTTGATAAATTGTGACATTTTCTTTCCAGTTTACTTATTTATTAATTTAATTATTTATTTTAGTTATGGATTTGAATTTATTTCTTAAACGTTCATTGGCTCTTGAATTTTTTAAACCTTATGTTCCTAAAAAATACAAAGCCTCTTTGACTAATTTAGTTTCATTGGTTCTTACCCCGCAAAATGAATTGGGATGGGTACTGAGAAATTTTAATAACGGAACTATCCTGTTCAGCAAAAAACGTTTTCAAGAAACAGAGCTTGATTCTTTAACCGGATGCAAAATCATCCCGTATGAATCTGCTTTTATGTATAACAATAAAGTGTTTCTTTATAAACACAACAGAGCAACCAAAGATTATACTATCGTATTTCTGAAAATCGTGGCTTCTGAGATTTATCCGGAGCAGATTTTTCCTGATGAAGATTTTCATTTCTGCCTGGTAAAAGACAAACAGAATAATATTATTAACTGCGCTTGGAAATCTCATGAAAAATTTATTCCGATTTTCCAAGAGGAGCCTAACTTCAATTCAAAAAATGTTTGTTTTGAACCTTTGCAACTAGATGATGAATTTATTTTTCAGGGACGACGCTGGTATCTTTGTACGGAAAAAGGGAAATGCCTTTTGGCTGAACTTCCTCTTTAAAAGTTAATCAAAAAAAAGAGAGTTTCTTTATGTGAAACTCTCTTTTTTTAGTTTATGCCAATTTTTCAGGATTAAGCCCCTGCAATTCTTTAGGAATAAAGATGCCGTCTTTGCGGATGAGTTTATCATCAAACCAAATTTCGCCACCGCCCTTCTCTGCTGTTTGAATAAGCACCAAATCCCAGTGAATAGCCGAACGGTTACCGTTAAAAGTTTCATCATTATAAGAATTTCCGATTGCCATATGAAGCGAACCCGATATTTTTTCATCAAACAAAATATCGAGCATCGGCTTAGTGATATATGGATTAACACCCAGTGCAAACTCACCCATATAACGACTGCCGGAATCTAAATTCAAAAGCTTTTGAAACTTGGCATTATTGACGGTAGATGTTCCTTTAACAATTTTTCCGTCTTTGAACTCTAAGCGAATATTGGAAAAATATTCTCCTTCATAAACCGTATCGGTATTAAATTGAATCACCCCGTTGATTGAATCTTTAACCGGTGCGGTATACACTTCTCCGTCGGGTAAATTCATTTTTCCGGCACAAGAAATTGCTTTCAAACCTTTAATCGAAAACTCCAGATGAGTATCCGGCGCAATAATTTTGACCCTATCGGTCTTATCCATAAGTTTTTTCAAAGGTAGCATGGCTTTTGCCATTTTGTCATAATCAACCAAACAAGCTTTGAAATAAAAATCTTCAAAAGACTTGGTTGACATACGAGATAATACCGACATGGTATTGTTGGGATAACGCATCACAACCCAACGCGTTTTGGGTATCCGCACGTCAAAATGTACCGGCGTATAAAACTCATGCTGATAAAGCGCCATTTGTTTTTCGGAAACATCTGAAAGCAGGAACATATCATCATAGCCGCGGATACCGATATAAGCATCACACTGTTTCATAATTTCGGCGTGCATTTTGCCAAATTCGTGTAATTGGTCTTTAGATGCTTTATCAATAAAGCTTTTGATAAAAGCATTATCGTTAAAGTACCAAAAAGGAACCGCTCCTGTTTTGGTAACTTGTTTTATCACTTCATTGAACAAGTCTTTTACCGAATCGCTAAAACCTTCAATAAAAACCTTTTCTCCTTTTTTGGCTTTGATTGATTTTTTTACAATCTGTTCTGCCATTTTTATTAATCTGTCATCAATTTGCATTTTTTCTCACCGTATGATTTATTACATATTCTATCATTTCATTTTCCGATTTTAAATTCGGTATAATTTCGCCCTCTTCTGCCGTGTTTCCGATTATACCGATATAACTCGTATCTGCTTTGGTTATTGCCCAAAATTTGAACAATCCGACCAAAACAAAAGCGGCATTTGTTGTTTGAGCGCTATAATATTTGAGCTTTTCCCCGGCTTGCCATTTGACCGTGATTTGTTTTTTTATATAATCTTCTTTAACCTGCAATCCAAGATATCCTAAACGTTTTATATCCGCATAGGCTTCTTTTTCTTCCATATGATACAAATCTCTCATGTATCTTACGGCATTGTTTAAGGCAGCATAAGGAGCAAAAACAGCTATCATTTCCTTACTGTTACTTACTTCTATCACCAAGGTTTCCAGTTTGGTCTTTTCATCATATGCTTCAACACAAAATGCCAGAGAAAACAGCGGAATATTGCTCTCTTTGTCAAATTGAACTTTTAATACCCTTTCTTCCGCATTATTCTCTATGATTTTTTGAGCAAAGCTTCGCGCTTGTGTCCAGGTGGGATTTGCTTCCGTCTCCAATTTTTGCATTTTACAGGATTGCCCCATAAATAATGCATCTTTTCCTTCATCAAAAACAATTTCAAGCATCTTTTTTCTCCTTGTTTCATAGAATAATTTTAAAATGATAAAAAAACGTATACTTTTATCAAATAATTGACAAATTTACGTTTTCGATGATAAAACATAGCAAGATTTTATTTCCAAACATAAAGGTTAAATATGACAGATAATATTTTTGAATACAGTAAAGAAAATATTCAGAAGGCTGCCGAAACAATTAAAAACGGCGGACTGGTCGCTTTTCCGACCGATACAGTTTATGGCTTGGGCGCAGATGTCTATAATACAAAAGCAGTGGCAAATATTTTTGAGACCAAACAACGACCGACTTTTGATCCTCTTATCTCTCATATTGCCGACATTGACTTTTTACCCGAATATGCACAAACAGACAGTCGTGTTATGGATTTGGCTCGCCATTTCTGGCCCGGACCGCTTACTTTTGTTTTGAAAAGAAAAGATAAAAACCATGCTCTCGATTTGGTTTGTTCCGGTCTGCCGAATATTGCCGTCAGAATGCCTAACCATCCCATTGCTTTGGAGCTTATCCGTTTATCGGGAACACCGATTGCTGCTCCTTCTGCCAATAAATTTAAAACAATTTCTCCGACAACGGCTCATCATGTGTATAACAGCCTTGGAGACAAAGTCGATATGATTCTAGACGGCGGACGTTGTACCGTCGGTGTGGAAACAACTATCATTGATCTGACAACAAAAGATATGGTTATGCTCCGTGCCGGAGGGATGAGTAAAGAAGAACTGGAAGACTATACCGGTGAGAAAATTATCATTTCTCACGGCGATCCCAATAAACCTTCCGCACCAGGTCAACTCTTAAAACACTATGCTCCGGGGAAACCCCTACGCATTAATGTGACTCAACCCGAGAACAATGAATTTTATATCGGTTTCGGAGATACGCCTCGGGCTCATTTGAACTTGAGTCCCAGTGCCAATTTGCGCGAAGCCGCAGCTAATTTGTTCGCTTATTTGCGTTTTGCCGACAGACAGCCCGGTTTCAGCGGTATTGCCATTGCTCCTATTCCCAATAATGACTTGGGTTTGGCTATTAATGACCGCATTAAACGTGCCTCTTATCAAGAATAAATACGGATCTTCACATGGTTGATTTTTCTAAAGATTATTTATTGGATAAAAAAGTGAAAATATTCCAGCCGATAAACGGGTATCGGGCTTCTACCGATGCCGTTTTATTGTCTTCCATGGTATCTAAGGTAAAAAAAGGAGATCGTATTTTAGATGTGGGTTCCGGAACAGGAGCAATTTCTTTGTGTCTGGCTTCTCGATTTGTCGAAAAAAGCCCTCAAATTTTTGGTGTGGAATTGCAACCGGATCTGGTTGAACTTTCAAACCTCAGTGCCAGAGAAAATCATTTTGATAGTTTTTTGCAATATTTAAATTGTGATATTAAAGAAAAACTTCAATTTTTTGAAAATTGTTTTTTTAATCATGTTATCTCTAATCCGCCTTACGCTCAGGATGATATGCCTTCTCCTAATCAGAGTAAGGCTTTGGCTCATAATCATCATAATTTTTCTTTGAAAGACTGGATTGCTTTTTGCATCAAAATGATGGCGCCTCATGCTTATTTTTATATGATTAATCGAGCCGAAGCCGTTGATGAAATTTTAGCCTGTATTCACGGGAAGCTCGGACATATCGAAATTATTCCGCTCTTTTCCAAAGCCGGACAAAATGCTAAACGCATCATTATTCGTGCGCAAAAAGACAATCATACCCCAACCAAAATTTTTCATGGTCCGATTATACATCTTGATAATGGGGAATATACCGAAACTGCTCATAAAATTTTGCGCTTAGGCTTGGGGTTTGACGAGATTTAGTTATTTTTATATTTGACCGCCGTACGAATTGCATCTATTGCCGTTTCTATCAGCTTATTAGCGGTTTTGGCATTGTTCGGATATATGCTGTATCCAAAACTTGTTACCACATTATAATCCATATAGTTACCAACTACAGGTTCGTCAAAAATTGCTTTGATTTTTTCTAACTCAACTTCTAAATCATGCTCATTATTAAAATCATTTATCAAAAGCCAAAACGGATATTTTAGACCTCGGGCTACCGTATAGCTTTTTTTCAGACGGAAGACTAATTTTGATGCCAGCTTCTTTAAGACAAAATCGACCATGTTAGCTTCCTTTAACTCTTCCATATTATCTATGGACACACCTAAAACAGCCATCATATTTTTGCGCTGGCGCATATCTTTATATTTTTCATTATTAACGGCTATTTGGACTCTGTCTTCAAACAGATAAAAATTAGGCAAACCGGTGACGGCATCATACAACCCTGCTCCCGGATTGTATTTTATTTTTCTGTCTCCGACCAAGGCAAAAGTAAAATGTTCCGTATCATCTATATACATGGCTTGCAGATTGATTTTATAAATTCGTTCTTTTGCCGTTTTCAGACGGGTTTGAATTATTCTGTTATCAGTCAGCATGGCGCCGATATTTTGAGCTAACATTTCCCAGTCTTGCTTATCTACATAATTCCAAAAACTTTGTCCTGCAACATCAGATTCTGCTTGTATTTCCAAAATTGCCAATGCCGTGTTATTTGCATAAGCTATTTTATCATCTCTGATTATGATAAACGGACGATCGGAAAGCTCAAATATTTTTATGACCGCATCTGACATTGATAAAGAAAAAGCGCCCCACTCACTTTTGAGCCTGGCACTTTTTGGAGAATTTTGATTGGCAGTAATTCCCGTATTTACTAAAAGCGGCGTAAATGAAGAGGTTTTACTGTTGGGAGAATTTAAGCCGCTATCCACACTTTCAATGATATCTAAATCAACACCAAAGTCCGATGCCCGTTTGAGAATATCAACATCCGTTGATGCTACCCCGTATTCGTCCGGCTCTTCCAAATAAGCTAGGTTATCTGCTCCGAAATTAAGTTT
Organism: uncultured Alphaproteobacteria bacterium; assembly: GCA_944393215.1. Taxonomy (GTDB): domain Bacteria; phylum Pseudomonadota; class Alphaproteobacteria; order RF32; family CAG-239; genus CAJLXD01. The sequence goes on along the minus strand of CALXZL010000008.1, from coordinate 16,944 downwards.
GTTTTCTCCAGCCATTTTCTTTTACCACTATTATTTTTTTATTTAATATTAAATATAAAAAATTTTTTTCACAATTTATTTGTTCTTTATTAACATATATATATTAAAATTCTTAAAAAAGATTTTAGTTTTAGTGAGAAAAAATATGGCAGAAGAACTTATCTCTCAAACGACTCCGGAAGAAATGCCGGAACAACAAGAGCAAATTAATGAAAAAAACGAAAAAAAGATCGTTTTACTTAAAGAGCGCTATGAAATTAATTTTCGTGCTCCTTTAGATAATTTTAATTGTAACGGAGCAAAAGCTTATAAAGTTAATGACAGGATTGATACCAGGCGAGAATTGTTTGCTTTGGTTGCTTCTAAAGATACTTGCCCGAGAAGCTCATTTCTCCCTTATTTAAAATCACTCGATCATCCCAATATTATGAAACTGGTTGAATATGGTATTATCAATGATCCTAATCAGAAAACCAACTGCATCGTTTTAATTTATTCTATCCCACAAGGAGGAAGAGTTCTTGACCATTTAGATGAACTTAATTTAAAAGCTAATCCCTTTAAGCTTAAACACATAATTTTAGGACTTATTTCTGCCGCTGAAGCTCTTAAAGGATATGGGATTTCTCACCGTGCCATCCGCCCCGATAATCTGTTTTTTAAAAACAAAGATATGCAAGAAATTGTTATCGGAGATTGCGCCGCGGCTTTTCCTGCTTATTATCAGCCGGCTCCATACGAAACTATTGAAAGTCTTATGGCAATGCCTGCCGGACGCGGTAACGGCTCTGAAAAAAATGATATTTATTCTATCGGTGCAACCTGCTTAAGGCTTTTATGCTCAAAAGAGCCTTTAAGCGACTTAAGCACTGCCGAAGTTATTAGAATTAAAATGAAGAAAGGCTCTTTTTCCGCCTTATCTGCCGATGAAAAAATTCCGACCGGATTCGTTAATGTCCTTAAAGGACTTCTGGCTGATGATCCTGCTGCTCGTTGGACTTTTATTCAAACTTATAATTTCTTGGAAGGCAAAACTCCTTATGTCCCTTCTCATAATATCCAAGAAAATCTAAAGCGCTCCATGACTATAAACGGAGAAAAATGTTCTTCGGCTAAAGAAGTGGCTTATAATCTTTTCCTTAATCCTAACGAAGGATGGGAAATTATTAAATCGGGCAAACTGCTTGAGTGGGTGAAAAACGGTCTCGAAAATGAAGAAATTTATAATAATATAGAAAAAATTATTTCTCAGACCGACGAATCTATCAGTCATGATACGATCATTGCTGAAGTGTGTATCTTACTTGATCACAGCGCCCCTATCCATATGCGCGATATTTCCGTCTTTCCTGACGGGGCATCTAAGGCTATTTTCTATTGTATGCAACACAATATTAATATTAATAATTTCTATGATTTGTTTAATTCCGATCTTATTAGAAAATGGTATCTGGAACAACCGGATTTACGGTCTCCGATTAATCTTTCCGAACTCAGAATTAATATCAATCGCAAAGATATCGGATATGGTATAGAACGCATTATTTATGAATTGGATGAAGATTTGCCCTGTCTCAGTCCCTTACTCGGAATTGAATATGTTAACACTGCTTCCAGACTCATTAAAGCTCTGGATTCTAATTATGCCAATATTAAAGGGGAAATTAAACCCTATGATAAGAATATTATCGCCTATCTCAGATGCAAACTCGGAAAAAAAATTGACGGTATTATCCTCGATCTTAATGCCAACAAAGAAAGCTTGCATGTTTCTGCCATTATTCGTCTTTATGCTGATATGCAAAAGAAATATGGTCCGGCTTTATTAACTAACCTCGGACAATGGCTTTGCAGTATTTCTAAGCCTTTGATTGAAAGTTATCATAATTTGAAAATTCAGAAAAAAATTGAAAAAGATTTGGCTAAAATTGCTAAAAGCGGAAAAATTATTGAAATCTGTCAAGTTTTGGAAAATCCTGAAATTAAAGAAAAAGATCTCGAAATGTATCGAAAAGTAAAGAAGGATGTTATGGCTTTGCTTTCCGAAAAAAATAAACTTTTAACTCAAAGCTCCCAAATTATTGAAGAAGCAAACGAAAATGCTATTAAATTTGCCAGTATTTTAGCAGTAATGACTATGGTTGCTTCTTTTACCTTTAACCTTATTCAATGGATTTCAAAATGAAAAAAATTACAAAAAAACCGTCATCTGACTTTAAAAAATCTTTTAAATCTCTTTCTTTGGCAAGAAAAAGTCTTTTATTCATTTTTTTAGCTATTCTCGCGTCATCCGTTCTTCCTGCCGTAATTGTGATTTTGATTGGTCTCTTGCCCACCATCACCATTTTATTTACCGATCCTAAAAATTCGGCAAAATTGGTAATTATCGGATGTTTCAATTTGTCCGGTCTTTTTGTTTATCTGATTAACCTTATTAATCAATTCAGTATGGATAATGCTTTTTCTATCTTAGGTGATGTCTTTAATATGGTCATTATACTGGGATCTGCAGCATTAGGCTTTCTTGTTTATTATGAGATGCCTAACCTTTTTGTTTATATTACTCAGAACTCTTCTCAAAGACGTCTTGTTAATATTGATAAAGAATTGGCAAAAATTTCCGAAGAATGGGGGGAGCAAATCTTTAATGAACAGTCAAATAAAATTAAACAATAATTCTATTGCTGCATATTTATATATTGCTGTATTTTTTTTATTGAATTGATTTCAATTTGGCGCACTCTCTCTTTAGAAATGTGATAGTATTGACTTAATTCTTCCAATGTAACCGTTTTCTCTTCAAGTCTTCTTTTAAAGAGAATATTTTTTTCTCTTTCATTTAAGCATTTTAATGATGCGGCAAATTTTTCTTTTCTGAAACGCATATTTTCACATTGCCCTAAAATTTCTTCCTGATTAGGTTTTCCATCTGCAATAAAATCTTGCCACTCATGATTTTTTTCGCTGTCATTTCTTATTATTGTGTTAAGCGAACCATCATGTGCTTTCATACGCTCGTTCATTGATATAACCTCTTTACTGCTGACATCTAAATGCCGTGCTATATCATCTATAATCTGATTAGACATTTCTATATCATTGAGCAAATTCATTTTATCTTTTATTCGCCGTAAATTGAAAAATAACTTCTTTTGTGCCGCCGTTGTCCCTATTTTGACCAATGACCATGAATTCAAAATATATTTTTGAATACTGGCTTTTATCCACCACATGGCATAGGTTGAAAAACGAAACCCTCGATGCGGATTGAATTTTTCTATTGCCGATAACAAGCCCATATTTCCTTCTGCAATCAAATCGGCGACCGGCAAACCATACCCCTTGTATTGCGACACTATTTTTACGACTAAACGTAAATGCGATGTAATCAGTTTGTATGATACTTCCGGATTTTTACTATTTTGATATTCTTGGGCTAATGAAAACTCCTCTTCATGACTTAGAATCGGAAATTTTTGAATACTACGCAGGTAACGGGTTAAATTTATTTCCGGCGAAAAGTCAAATCCGTCAAAAGTTTTTTTCTCAGTCATTATATTTTCCTTCCCTTAGAAGTAACTTCTAATGGATAAAATCCTAATCTGAGGTTGTATATTGAGATAGTTTAATATTTTAGTGCTTAGCTAACGAAAAATTCTATAACCATATGATATTATATATTTTTCAACATCTCTTGTAATTGCATCATATCTGTGGGGAGAGATGATGAAAAGCTTATATATTCTTTGCTTGCGGGATGTATAAAACCTAGCGTTGCCGCATGTAATGCTTGGCGAGAAAAGGTATTAATATAATTTTTTTGAGTATCTGATATACCTTTCAGACTCGTTTTCTTTGATTTTTCATACAATTTATCCCCTATCAGATTGCATCCTATGGATGACATATGAACACGGATCTGATGGGTGCGCCCCGTTTCTAAATTACATTGTATCATAGAGGCGACATCTTTATACCTTTCCAATGTTTTATAATGTGTTACGGCATGTTTTCCTCCGGCTGAAACAATTGCCATTTTTTTTCTGTCATATGGACTCCTGCCAATATTTCCCTCTATTTTTCCGTTTGCAGGATTTGGCGTACCGTATACAAAGGCAAAATATGTTCTTTCAATGGAGTGATCAAAAAATTGTTCACTTAAGAATCTATGTGATACATCATTTTTGGCAACAACCAACAATCCGCTGGTGTCTTTATCTATGCGATGAACAATACCGGGGCGTTTTACCCCCCCTATTCCCGATAAGCTGCTGCCACAATGATACAAAAGTGCATTTACCAATGTACCAGACGGAGCTCCGGGGGCTGGATGAACCGTCATCCCCGCCGGTTTATTCACAACAATCAGATCATCATCTTCAAATACTATATCCAAGGCTATATTTTCCGGTTGCGGATCTGCCTCTTGTGCCGGTGGAACAAAAACTTGATAAACATCATCTTCCCGAACCTTAAATGAATTGTCAGCTATTATGTTATCATCGCAAGAAACATTACCGTTTTTTATTAAACGTTGCACTTGTGTGCGGGACATTTCCGGAAAAGAAACGGTTAAAAACTTATCTATCCGAAGACCTTTATATTCTTTTTTAACTATTTGTGAGCTATATATATTATTATCTGTTATCATGTTTTTGTGTACATTAAATGAATCTTATTTTAAAATACAAAGAAATATTTATTTTGCAATATTGATGTTGATTGAAAATGAGGACAAATAAATGGATAAGTTAAAATGGATTAAATTTACGGTTTTTGTACTGACCTTTTTACTGGTCTTTTGCACTTTATACGTCCTTGGTCTTTTCCTTCAAAAAACGCATAACAAAACCTCTGACGAGCCTATCAATATTAATCTTCAACAACCTCAAGGAACTTATATTAAAGAATTTAGAGTTGAAAATAATTTGCTTTATATTTTGGCTGTCGGAGGTGGTTTTGAAGATCGTGTCATTATATATGATACGCAGTCAAACAAAATTAAAACAACTTTAAAAATAAATTAGGTTATGCCCATGAGTAAGTCCGCAAATAATGATACCCTAAATACTGACAGTTTATTTGACGATACCGATGATGAAGAATTTGAAAAACTGTTAAAGGAATTTATCTCTTCCGAAATTACCGAAGACGATACGGATACTATTGTCAATGATTTTCAAGAAGCTCAAAGTCAGCCTGCTCCTTCCGTTGATGTTTCCGCTCCGGTGAAAACAAACCTTTGTGAAGAAGAAAATAATTTATTTCAGGCTCACAGAAATTTTAGTACTGCCATTTGTAAAATTGCCGAAGCTACTCATATTCCCGCACCCACTTTTAAAGTAACCGAAGAGATGCTTTATCCCAGATACAAGCCCTATTTGGGAGAAAAATTTGCTTACGATACTCTTGTCGGCTGGGATGTTATGATTAAAGCTTATCCTACACGTATTATGAATATTAATCCGGCGGCTAAAGATGAAGAACTTTTGGATTATGCCGAAAAAACAACCGATGAAAATTTGCAAATGGCAATTATCTCTTACGTGGAAGTATTGATTGAGCTTGAAAGCTGCGAAATTGCTTATGAAAAACGTCGTCTCAAAGCCAAAAGAAAAAAAATTGAACGGGAAATTATTGAAGAACATCAAAAACGCATCGATAAAATGAATCAATATATTAAAGCGATTGAAGAAAAACAATTTCCCATTAATGCCGAAAAATTAATTCATAACTACTTTAAAACTTCTAAAAATGATGCTGATGGCGCCTTTCAAGTTTTGACAAATAATCCTGCAACTTTTGCGCCCATTGATGTCAGCAAAATAAAAGATCGCTTTTTCGGGATGATCAAAGCCAAGCCTGAAGACGGCATCAGAATTAATAAAGAACTGGGAAATTTTCTTAAAAACTTGAAGGTGTGATTTTAGAGAAAATTATAGACAAAACAAGAAAAGCGTGTTATATTAAATTAGATTAATAATTGAGGGTTTTGCCATGTCTACCGCAGATGATATAAAGAAAATGACACAACAATTTGTCGAAAACAAAACAGCACAGAATATGGAAACTTTGAGCTTGGAAGATTTGGCTTTAGACTGGTCTGCTTCTAAAGATTCTCCGGATTTTGATGCTCAGACTCAAAAATTGGCACAAAGCTTGAACAATGAAACTCTGCAAAATAAAATCAATGAATATCTGGTCGATTTACACTACGGACGCTTTTCTCCTGCCGACTTTTCATCTATTCTGGAATTTTGTGAAGAATTTGGTTTCAAATCTGCCGGTACGGAATTTAAATCAAAAATTGATAATTTACGTGAAACAATGGAATCTTGCCGCTTGAAAATGCCTAAAGATGTTGCAATTCAAACTGACGATACGCTTCAGAAATCCCTCCCCATACCTTACTTAGATCAAGTTACCATCAGCGGAAATGAAGCTATTATTGATGATTTGCCTGATAAGAAATCCATTGCCGGTAAGACCTTCTCCTTTACAAATAAAAACGGAAATGAAATCGGTGGTGTTGAATATGACAAAAACAATGATGCTCATATCTTGTATACTAACAACGAAGGCAATGCCGTAGAATATAAATTAACCAAAGATAACCAATTTTATCTTGTTAATGATGATAAGACTGAAACGTTGATTGATATTAGTGATCCCAAAGCTTTATCTACTCAAGACATTCGTGCTTTTAATTTGGCTAAATCTTCTCAGAAAATATGGAACGGTTTTATCAATAAAAAATTGGATAAGTCTATTGTCAAAAACCAAACAACCATTAGTGATCAAGATAAACCAAATACTCTGTTTAATGAAGCAAATAAGGATAAAACTACTGTTAATGAAGGCGGAAATGAAGAAGCTGATTCTCCAACCACAACCAGATTTGATGAACAGACAAGCGAAAAGAAAACCGAATCTGATATTAATAATGATGCTGCTAATGAAATCGGCGAAAAACCTGATGAGCTCTATTGGAAGGAAGATGATATTATTAAGGTCATGTTCCAAGATTGGTTCTTGGCTTTTGCCAACTCGGCAACCAACTGGGCTGTTCATCAGGTTGAATATGCCGCTGCCGGTGTTTGGGATACGATAGAAAAATCTTATCGAAATCGTAAAATGGAAGAACAAGAAGAGACTCCGGAAAAACCTGATGTAACACACCAGTTTTATTCCGGTATTGAGGATGTCTCTTCGCAAAGAACTTCTTCTTTACGACAATCTGACGATAATCAGGCTCTTATTGAGCAAATTCGGAACGGAAATACTCAAGATGCCGTTATGCAAAATCCTTTGTTACGTGATTTTGCTCAACAGACAGGCATTGATATCGGCGGCTTATTATCTCGCGGAGAACCCGAAAAAACCGTACCGATTATTACCTCCATGGCTACCGTTTATGCACAATATACCGATGCTTATGCTCGAGCATCTTTATTAGATGAAAAAATGAACGATAAGCATGCTTATGACGGCGAAAAGAGCGAAGATCTTTATAATAAAAAAGTAAAAGAAGCCGGCGCCATTTTATCTGCGCGCCTTTACAAACAAGTTCAAAACAATCCACAACAGGCAGATTTTAATATATTTATAGACACTATTAATACTGCGGCTAAAGATATGAATAATGCCTTAGAGTTTGGTCTGAAGGACTATAAAAAAGAACGTTATGACGAAAACGGCAAAGATCCGAAAGATAATACGGTTCTTCACGAATATCAAAATGATCTTCGCCAAAATGAACCGAGGACTTTGCAAGAATTTACTGCCGAACAGTCTGCCATTATACGTAATCGTGACTATATTGTCTCCGGTCTTAACATAGAACAAAGTCAACTTGATGCAGCGACTCAAGATATTAATTTAAGACGGCAAAACGCAGCACGAACCAGACAATTTATTATGGGTGGGTTGAATTCTGAACATCGTATGATTAATGTGACAGAAAATCATCAAGCTCCCGTAATTCCTTTACGTCCACAAGGGAGAGAATAATAATTATCTATGAAAAAAATATTTAAGTATTTTGCAACAATTTTAATGTTGTTTCTTTGGACTTATATCTACTTGATTGTTTCAAGCGGAATATTTATTTTTTGTTGGAATTTTAATATCCTTTCAAGTGCAAATTGGAATGTGGTCTACCGTTATTGGGACAGCGGCGGCGTTATTCACACCTGGAAGGACTATTTGCTTTTATTATTTTTAGGCGCCTATTTACCCTGTTGGTATTTCGGGTGGAGATATTTTCGCAATATTCAATGGTTAAAAGTATTGATGTTTCCGATTGTGAAATATAACCAATATATTATCAACAAATACGGAGCGGATTCTAAACGTATTGTATTGAAAAATATGGGGGTTGCCGGTATGAAGATTGAAGAAGAAATTGAACTTAAAGTCAAACCAAAAATGAAAATTGAAACAGATGCCGAGGTGAACAGCATCAGAGCTGCCGTTGCCGAAAAAATAAATTCTGTAAAACATGAATAAAAATAAACACTTATTAATAAATTTGATGTAAATTAAAATAACAGAATTTTTAGGATTCGTGAGGAGTATAATTTGAAGCCTTTACTGATACTGATGCGCATTATTTTCGTTGGTATCTTCTGGAGTATCTTTTTTCTGGAAGGTATCAGGGTTATTATGCTCAAAAACTGGCGCTTCGATATCCTCAGAACAGAACATTGGCAATATGCATGGGATTTGTGGCTCTCAGGTTGGATTATCTCTGATGCCAAAGAATGGGCTTTTGTTCTTATTATCTTGACTTTTATTCCTCTTTGGCTGACCGGGTGGGCTGCTCTAAGTGTTGTTGTTTGGGAAAAAGTGTTTCTTTCTATTATAAAATTTCCAATGATCCTTATCAAAAAATTGTTCTTCCAGCAAGTAAAAATTATTGCGGCAACAACCGGTGTTAAAAAAGTCAAAAAGAAAAAATCTTACAAAGAAATCAGACCAAAAAGCGTGCGTATGCCTATGGATGATCATGTTTTTGAAACAGCATCGACCGCTCAGAAACAACCTCTTATCTCTACCGCTCCAATTATTGAGCCTTTAGCTCCGATTGCCGCTTCTCCGTCTGATGTTTCTCAGCCCTCCTCCGAAAATAAATTCGATCATTCTTTGTTTAAATTTGATGATGAAGAAGATTTTGATTTTGATTTTGATGCTTTCGACGATGATAAAACTAATGACAAAGCCGAAACTTCTGCCGAAAATGATGAAGATATTGCTCCTGCTCCGGTTGCTGAAAAATCGGCAAAATCATCCAAAAAAGAAAAAACTTCTAAAAAAGATAATCTGCAACTACGTGAACCCACTAATAAACAAAAAAACAGAAATAATTCAAACACCTCTCAACCGTCCGGAAAATCTAACGAAAATTCTACTCTCGACGTTATTAAACAAAAAGGTTATGAAGTTATTACCGGCGTTACCATTAAAAATAATTTAATTGACTTTATCGGTATTGCCGCTAACCAAATTTGTATCTGTCTGATTGATAAAGAACCCGGAGATTGGCTCGCTGATGAAGAACGCTTTAATGATGAGGAGCCTCTTTGGTTTTCTGAAAGTTCTCATAGAATTTCTCCGGTCAGAAAAGCGGATGTTACCAAACAATTTTTAATCGATAAGCTTGAAAATGCCGATTTTCATTTTGATGTTAAAGCTTATGTTATTGAACAAATCGGCAATATCATTAATGCTGAAGATATGTTCGAAATTTGGGACGATATCGGTATTAATGTTACTCGTATCGATCGCGGAACGCCGAAGGAGTTGAAATTATTCTCAAAAACTCTTGATGAAGCAATCGAAAATATTGACAAAGATAAGTTAGACAAAGTAAAAAAACTTATCAGAAGTTTGGCTTAAGTCATAATTGAGGTAAAAAAATGGCTATAGAAAAAAAAGGTGAAGAATGGGAAGAATATAATAGTGCCGTTAAATGGATGACGGTTACGGTTTTGCTCGCATTCGGTATTACTATATTTTTAGCGATTATATCCATGCCTTTAGGATATCTTATCGGCTCCGGTATTTCCAAACAATCCATTAATGATGTCGGGAGATTTATTTCCATTATTTTTTCAAATCCCGATTATTTGTTTTCTCGTTATTGGAGCTGGTTTAAACAACTGCTTCACTATCAGGGCGATTTTTCCATCAGTTTATGGTTGCCTATTTTGCCCTTTTTAAGCTTGCCGATTATCATTGTTGTCGGAATCGTGACAAATCCTTATCGTTTTCAATCTAATATTCACGGTTCCGCTCGCTTGGCTGAACTCAGCGATATCAAAAAAATGGGCTTGCTGAACGGCTTTTGCCAAGTGGTGGGCAGATATAAAGGGCATCTGCTGAAAATGAACGAAACATTATCAACTCTGTGTTGTGCTCCTCCGGGTACCGGTAAAACCGTTGGCGTTGTGATGCCTACAATTTTCCACTCTCCCGGAATGAGTATTGTTGTTAATGATCCTAAGCCTGAATTGTGCTTTAAAACTACTGGCGCAAGAGCTAAGGTCGGACCAGTGTTTGTTATTAACTGGGGTGCCGAAGATAATCCTGCCGAAGGTATCTACTACCCCAGCTGGAATCCGCTTTCTCCGACGGCTATCCCGGCTCCCGGTCCTGACCGCGATATGTATATTGACTCTATGTGTAATGTTTTGGTGGAAGATCCTAAAGGCGGTGCCGATCCTCACTGGTCTAAAACAGGTCGTGCCGCTCTGACCGGATTCTTACATTTTATTGCCTTTAAATGCGAAAAAGCTCGCGCTAATGACTATTTTATCGGACGAATCTATGAAGGTAAATTAGATGAAGAAGATAAAAAAGTTTTAGAGGGATATTATCTGGAGATGAATGATCCGATGGCAGCTCGTGCCGTGGCGAACCTCAGATCCGGAAATTTGACCATTGATAACTATTTGCCTATCGGTTCTTGGAACCTCCTACCGGAACGTTGGGTTGGGCGTGAGGCTTGTATTGCCATGATTCTTGAGTGGATTACCGAAGCTCAAATTAAGCAATCACAAGATATTAAACGACGTTTGGAAGAAGGTGACCAAATGGCTGCCATGGCAGATCCGATGCGTGATTTGTTGGAAGAAGCTATTACCGAAGCACGCCGTTTCGGATATTCGCAACGTTGTATCGTGGAATTGAGCCAGCTCAGCTCCATGCCTGATAAAGAGCGCGGTTCCGTGCTTTCTACCGGTTTTTCGGGTATCGGTATTTTCAAAAACTCGGCGGTTGTGGCGCGTACAAGTTTCAGTGATATTAACTTTAAAGACTTGCGCGGTATGAAGGATCCGATTACGGGCGAGTGGAAACCAATTTCCGTTTACTTGTCCGTTAACCAAGTTGATGCAAAAGCTTTGAGCGTTATTTCCGGTACATTTATTGACTTGATGTCTAACTATCTGATTGCTAACCCGCCAAACTTTGTCAACAAAAGTGACGGTAAAATGGGGCCCTTCCCGACTCTGTTTGTGCTCGACGAGTTTCCGACCATGCCGAAATTAAGCGCTATTATTGAAGGTCCTGCCGTAGGACGTGGTCAAAAAGTTTCTTACCTTCTGATCGGACAAGACTTGGGACAAATTTCCGGTAAATATGGTAAAGACGATTTGGAAACCGTTATTTCTACAACCGCTTGTAAAGTTATTTTGTCTCAAAACAACGAAGTAACAGCTCAACGTTTTTCTAAAATGATTGGTAACAAAACCGTTCAAACCTCTTCTTATTCTAAAACGGAAGGTGGTTTGGGTATGGCTAAAGGGCAGAATCCGTTTTCTAAAAACGTCAGCTATCAATTACAAGGTGCTCCCGTTATCAGTACCACTCAGTTGTTGAGTTTGCCGACATTAAAACAAGTGGTGCTTATGCAAGGGTTTATTGATAGACCGATTATGGCAGATGCTCCGCGTTGGTTCTTAGACAAGCACATGACAGCTTTGGCAAAACTTCCGGCATCACCAAACGTTCCCGACTGGATTGTGGCTCAACGTGAAGATGTTAACGATGATATGCTTTCTAAACTCGGGATTGATTATGATCCTAATGAAAACACCGGTGAGGAAGAATTTTCCGAAGAAGAACTGGCAAAATAATATTATTGCTAAAAAGAGAGCCTCCCTGCTTTGGGAGGCTTTCTTTTTATTCTTTTTGAGCTTTAAGCCATTTTTTCCACTTAATTCCGTTTATCAACATTTTTTTCAAATATGGGCTTTTATTTTCCGGATAAGCAAAAACCAAATCAACCTTCGTTCCCTCTTTTCTGACAGCTGCATCCAGCTTGGGTGCGGCATCTTCCGGAATATAATATTTGTATATACTTTCAAAACGGTTCGGATGACATAAGTTGTCTTTAAACTGCGTGCAATCCGTATCTTGCCAATTTAGTCGCAGATATAAATAATGACCGGATATTAAGTTGCGCGGATCATAGCCTTCTGCTCTTATTGTGATTTCCGGAGCTTCTTTTATCCCTTCATAGACATACCAAGACCATGAACTTAAATAAATTATCGGAAACGCCAAGGCGGCTCCCAACCAAATGCTTTTTGTCATTATTTTGATTCCTTTATTATCAGCATGGTATTTAAATGCAGTTTTTTCCAGCCATATATCAGACCAAGAAACAAAATGCCCGATGTTATCAAACCAATTCCCGTTGTGACTAAACTTCCAAACACCTGAATATAAACAAAGAATATGCGAACTGCCATACAGGCGGTGGCTATATTTAACAATTTTACTCGGTTCTTGATTAAGGCGTATGCCACTACCGTGCTTAAAATGGACATTGTTAATAAAAAGCCCCATAAATTTAAGATTGTTACATTATCCGGTAAAACCATATAGATAATCGAAAATCCAAGCAAAATTGCCAAAACACAAGTCAATAAACGAGAATAATTGTATTTGTAGCTGAAATATCCGAAACCAACGTTTGCTAAAATTAAAAAACATATGACAAGAATCGAACGATAATTGTCTCCATTCAAAATATCATCATAAAATAAGCCGCTAAACATATTGCTGGCTCCAAAATCCATGATAACGACCAATGATACAATATCAAATCCGAGCCAAAATTTCATGGCTTTGATTTGCGGCGCTAAACGTGTGCGAAAGTAGTATGATACAAATCGATAGATATAAGCAAATATTAATATGCCGCAGACCGAAATTGCAAATGGAAATGTATGCTCAATTATTTCCAATAATTCTCGGAAAAAGTATATGTTACTTAATGTATCTACCGATGATGCCGTAAAAACAGGAAGCCAGATTAAAGCTAAAATGATGCGTCGACTGATAATCACCAACGGGAAAATGAGTATACACCAGAGAAAATATGCCCTTAAACCGGGTTCTTGAAGTTGATATATTTGAGCTATCAGCCCTATTCCAGCTAAAACCATTAAACAGAAAAGCAATAATAGTCCTTCATACCATTTCTCTTTTTCAGTGCGAAAACTGTAAAAAACACCCACGGATAAAACCAGCATGATTGTGAAATAGACACCTAATTTGACCGAACTTGATATCTCTTGCCAATTTGCCGATATTATTGAGACACAGCCCAAAGCTATGCAAAAAAAACCTAACAGTAGAAAAGGAAACGTAAAGACCGGCTTATGATTTTCCTTTTCATATGCCGTAATCTTCTTAACTTGTTCTGCCGAGATTAAGTCTTGTTCCTGCCACAATGCCAATTTTTTTGAAATACTCATGTATTTGTCCTGATTGTTCTTTGTATCATCTTTTGCGATAATATTTGTTTTTATCTAATTATTAAAGTGTTAATTTTGATTAACGCTCATTTTTTATTGTTAATTTGGTATTTTAAATATCAAAAAGACAGATATCAATTTCTAATATCTGTCTTTTATTTCACTTTAGGAAGCGTTCAAAACCCTCTTTAAATTGCTTTCTGGTGCCATTTACTTGCGTAAACTTGTAAAAAGCCACATTGAGCAATTCTTTCAAAGAGATTGTTTCTTCTTCAATTTCTTTTCTTCTCCGGATATAGGCGTTTATTTTTTTATCTGCTCGGGTTAAAATCGTAAGGAAATGAACCTCTTTTATTTTTTCACTTATTTCCTTCAGTTCTTTATATTCCCGATCAAATTGAGACACGCGAGATGCGGCTGCCTCCAAATCCGGCTGGAAGGTTTCCAACGTTTTCAGTATACATCCGGCAACCAATTCTCTGTTATCAGAAAGCTGTACTAAACAACATTCCTGATCGCAGATGTTATGCATATTCATTGTTGCAAGACTAAAATATGCATACACCGCATTGTAAAAAAGAGTAAAAATACCCTTCAAGTCATGCCCATTTTCCTTAAAAAGGCTTGACGCACATGCTACTTTTATTTCCATATGCTTTGTATTTTGAGGTTAATAATTTTCTGAAAAATTTCTTTGAGTTTTCTTGATATCATATTTTTAGACAAAAATCAAGTTTTATTTGTCCGCTTCATAAATTATCAGCGGGACTAACATTTCTTTGTCTGTCAAACCGGCGTGATGTGCCTTAAACTCAATCGAATCTACACCTCCTTCGGTTTGATATTGCAAAATTCTGTCTCCGGTTGCCAATGCCATATAATCTCCCAAAAAATCTCTGAATTTATGGTGCATTTTCCCCTCTCCGGCATAACCTTGCTTGATATATTCGTCCGAAGTCAGCAAAATAAAATCATTTCCGAATCTTTTGTTGAACTCTTTTTCAAACTGTTCTTTTTTATCTTCTTTCACATAAAAAGCCACTGCTCTCGGTTCAATCGCCGGAGGCAAGCGCAAACAATCATTAATTTCTTTGATATTTTCTAATCTCACATCTTCTGCTATATCTATCAAGCCGTGGTCAGCCGTCACAACTAACAACGCGTTTTTTAATTTTTGTGCCAGAGCCTCCACTCGTCTATCTAAAGATTTGATTTTGCTTTTGGTCTTATCACTATAACAACCTGTTCGGTGCATGGTGGAATCCGGTTCCTTATAATATGCCAAAATAAACTTTTTTTCCTCTCCTTTGGAAAGCTCGGCAATCTTATTGCAGACATCATTCATAGTTTCCACATCATAACCGCCCCAAAAACGCGCCACGCCATAAGCTTTATACTTTCCTTGTTCATTTATTTGCTCAAACAATTTTTTGTGCTGCAAAAACTCTTTACCGACATCCACATCCAAACTTTCACCCATATAAAAATCGCGCTTCAAAAAAGGTTCGATATTTCTTCCATATTCCTTAAAATAGCATTGCCACCCTGCCCAACCATGTTCTTGTGGAGTTAATCCGGTATAAATACTTGTAGTGGCGGCTGTTGTGGTCGGTGGAAAAACCGAAGATATTTCTTCTGCTATATGGCTTCTTAAAAAGCTTTTTTCTGAAAGATTATGTTTTAGCATATCCACCCCCATACCGTCCAATACCAGAAGTATAACGGTTTGATAATCTTTTTCTAAAAACTTATCCAATGCCGGCAAAGTTGAATGATGTATCGGACATTCAAAATATTGCAAAATTGAATTAGATAAATTGACCAAACTTTTTTTATAATCAGGTTTATAAATTTTGCTCATATTCATTGCTCAATTTGGAAAATGTATTTATATCTCTAAACCTTTGCTCTTTTTTATTCCACAAAGATTGCCTTTGTATGCCTTCTAAAACATAACCCAGTTTTTGCGGCACGTTTGCTGATTTTTTATTCAAAACATCGGTATGAATAACAATACGGTTTATTCCTAAACCAAAAAACTCTTTTTCCAACAATTTGACGGCTTCTTGCATGTATCCGTTCCCGGCATGGGTAGTTGAAATCCAGTAGCCGATTTCTAAGTTTCTATCCTTTTCTTTGACGTTTAATGCGGAAATCATACCCATAAAATTTTTGTTTTCATCCAAAATCATATAGTTAAATTCGTTGCCTTTTTCCCATTCTTGCACACAACCTTGCAAATATTCATAGCTGTCTTCAATCTTATAATCTTCCGTCGCCCAGCCCAACCATGGTGATAATTCCGGCAAACTTTTCTTAACTTCTTGAATATGCGCTTTTGCCATTTCAAAGCTTTTAACGGCTTTTTGCAACGTTATTCTTTGCCCTTTTATAGTTTCTGATGCAATTATCATTTTTTTCTCCCTATGCTCAATTTAGAGTAGATTTTTTATTTTTATCTGGCAATATATTTTTGTATTTAGGAGAAAATTTATGCTGAAACTTGTGTTACCGACACCAAAATATTTAGATTCCGTCAAAAATGCCATTGCGGAATATCAAGCTCATCCCTCGCCTTTTGATATTCAAGTCGTTAAAATTATGATTGATGCACAAAAAGACAATTTTAAAGCTTATTTTCAAGACGTTGAAAATAAAAGACTGGGTATCGGTTTACCCGAAGGATATGTTCCAAACACAACTTTGTGGCTTATTGATGATGACCAATATATCGGCTCTTTTGATATTCGCCATGGACTTAACGACTATCTGATGCAAAACGGCGGACATATTGCTTATCAGATTATTCCCTCCGCACGACGCAAAGGTTATGTTAAAGCCGGTCTCAAACTCTCTTTAGATTATGCTCGTAAAAATTTGGGAATTGGGAAAGCTCTGTTGACTTGTAATTTTGACAATGTTGCTTCTTATCGAGCCATGATTTCGGTTATGCGTGAGTGTGGTGGCGAAGAAATTTCTCCCTCGATTATTGACGGACACCAAGAACATAGAGTGTGGATTAATACGTTGCCAAAATAAAAAAATGCTTGCATTTCTTTTATAAGCGTTTTATATAATAGTTCGTTGTTGAAACAACTAGTCGGGACGTAGTTCAGCCTGGTAGAGCGCTTGCATGGGGTGCAAGATGTCGGAGGTTCGAATCCTCTCGTCCCGACCA
>CALXZL010000007.1 GCA_944393215.1 uncultured Alphaproteobacteria bacterium | reverse complement strand
TAGTCATGACACACCTCCAAATAATAAGATCTAAAGCCTATACTATCTATAATAAACCGTTTTTTTTTTTTTGCAACTAAAAATGAATCATTTGCGTGAAAAAAATGATATAACCGGTTGTATTTAAACTTATTTGAAGTAATGATGAAATTAATATTTATCTTGGCAAGGAAATATTTTTGATTTAAGGTAAGGCAGATTTAATAATTTGAACAAAAAGGTAAAAAAATGAAAACCAGAACTCGTTTTGCCCCCAGTCCGACGGGATATATGCATATCGGTAATTTGCGCACGGCTTTGTATGAATATTTGATTGCCAAAGCCCAAGGCGGAGATTTTATTTTGCGTATTGAAGATACCGACCAAAAACGCTATGTTGAAGGTGCAACCGATATTATTTATGCCACTTTAAAACGCGTGGGCATGAATTGGGATGAAGGTCCGGATATCGGCGGAAAATATGGTCCGTATATTCAGTCGGAAAGAAAGAGCATTTATGCGGAATATGCGCACAAATTGGTTGAATTAGGCGGCGCGCACTATTGCTTTTGCTCCAAAGAAGATGCCGATGAACAAAAAGACGAAGAGCAAAATATCAAGTTTCAAGATCCTTGCAAACATTTGAGCTTGGAAGAAGCCAAAGCCAGAGTGGCTAAAGGCGAACCTTATGTCATTCGCCAAACTATCAACAAAACCGGCAAATCCAAATATCATGATGAAGTTTATGGTGATATTGAAATTGATTATGACGAGTTGGATGAAGGTGTTTTGCTGAAATCGGACGGCTTGCCGACATATAACTTTGCCAATGTTGTTGATGATCATTTAATGGAGATTACCCATGTGGTTAGAGGAAATGAATATATTTCTTCCACCCCGAAATATAATCTGATTTATGAAGATTTCGGTTGGGAACATCCGCAATATGTTCATGTGCCGCCGGTTATGAAAGATGCGCAACATAAGTTAAGTAAGAGAAACGGCGATGCTTCGTTCCAAGATTTGGTTGCCAAAGGCTATCTGCCGGAAGCCATTATTAATTATATAGCTTTGCTCGGCTGGAACCCGGGAACCGACCAAGAAATATTCACTTTGGATGAGTTGAAAAAAATCTTCTCGGTGGAGAGATTGAATAAGTCCCCTGCAATTTTTGACATCACTAAACTCACCTGGATGAACGGTTGCTATATCCGCGCTTTGTCTTTGGAAGAATTTCACAAATTGGCAGAGCCATATTATCAAGAATGCTTGTCAAGAAAAGTGGATGAAGAATTTTTAAGCAAAGTTTTGCAGCCGCGTGTTGAGGTTTTGGGAGATATTCCAAACCAGATTGATTTTATTGAACAAGTCAAAGATTTTTCCAATGATTTGTATTTCAATAAAAAAATGAAGAGTGATGCCGAGGTGGCAAAAAAGACCTTAGCCGAAGCCAAAGTTGTATTGTCTAAAGCAGACGTTTGGACCAATGAAGCTTTGTTTGAAAGCTTGAAAGCTCTGGCAGAAACTTTGGGTGTGAAGAACGGTCAAATTTTGTACCCGTTACGCATAGCCTTGTCCGGCAAAGAAACCACACCGGGCGGTGCAACGGAAATTGCCGTGATTTTGGGCAAAGATGAAACGATAAATCGAATCAATCAAGCCTTGGCAAGATTATAATATAAAATTAAAGAGCCGGATGATAAATTCGGTTCTTTTTATATGTTTTAAAAACAACAAAAGCCCTGAATAAAATACGCCAGCTGAAACGTACTAAATTCAAGGCTTTAAATGTCAAACATGCCAAACTAATATTCATAACTTATATTTTGGGAACAAACCGGAATAAATTTGATAAATCCCGGTCAAAACCAATAATAAGAACAAAAAGCCAATCAGACCTTCCGTTAGAAAAAAGAAGATAGCTTCCATACGAATAAATTATAAGATTAATATTTCCAGAAAAATTTGATTTATGAGCAGATTCTAGAACAAAATTACTTCGAGTCAATAGCTTAGAACCAAAAAAATATAAATTTTTTATCTGTAAATTAACGATTCGTTTAATACTTTACTTGCGAATCCGAAGAAAGATTGAATTTTTATTTTTCGGGTAAAAACAAAGAGAAAATGTGTTTTTGGGAGCAAAGAGTATCAAGTTTTATAAAAAGACAAAAGAATCGGTTAAGAAATAGCCATTTTTAAGCTTGACTCTTGAGATAAAAGCAATTATAAAATCAGCAACATAACAACTTTTCCAAGTGAAAAGCACGAGAAACATATAACACTCCGAGGAGTGCCGCCAGTCAGCGAGGGTTCGCACACTGGCGTGCAATAGTATATAGGCACTTGTTTCGTGTAGTATCGTGAGAGCGACGCGGTACGCGGGGCAAGAGGTTAAGTGGGTGTTCGCTCAGGCCGTCGCCTGCGTGCAATAGTATATAGGCACTTGTTTTCGTGTAGTATCGTGAGAGCAACGCGGTACGCGGGGCAAGAGGGTGAGTGGTGTGGGGCTCAGGCCCTGCCTGAAAGGAATAAGACAATTTTTGAGGCTCTGACAGATAAATTAGGTTCGGTTTTTTCCAAGATTACATCAAGAGGTGTATTGACGGAAAAAGACATTGATGAAGCCATGCGCGAAATTCGCATCGCTTTGTTGGAAGCGGATGTGTCTTTGCCGGTGGTTAAAGATTTTATTGCCAAGGTAAAAGTTGAGGCTTTGGGCGAAAAGGTCGTCAAATCCATCCAACCGGGACAAATGGTTGTTAAAATTGTTCATGACGAGTTGGTCAAACTTTTGGGTTCGGAAGAAGGAAGTGAGCTCAATTTCAAAGCCGTACCGCCGGTCTGTGTGTTGATGGTCGGCTTGCAAGGTTCAGGTAAAACCACCACTTCTGCCAAAATTGCCAACAAGTTGAAGGGAAGGAAAAAAGTTTTATTGGCCTCTTTGGACATCTACCGTCCGGCAGCGCAAGAGCAGTTGGCACAGTTAGCAGAGAAAATAGGCGTTGCTTGTTTGCCGATTGTTAAGGGAGAGAAGCCGGAAGCCATTACCAAACGCGCGCTAAGCGAAGGTAAAAAAGGCGGCTATGATGTCATCATCTTGGATACGGCAGGTCGTTTGCAAATCGACCAAGTGCTGATGGATGAGGTTAAAGAGGTTAAAAAAATCGCCAATCCGACCGAGGTTTTGTTGGTTGCCGATTCAATGATTGGTCAAGAAGCCTGCAATGTGGCTAAAGAGTTTAATGAACAAATCGGCATCACCGGTTTGGTCTTGACCAGAGTGGATGGCAGTTCAAGAGCCGGTGCCGCTTTGAGTATGAAAATGGTGGCAGGCGTCCCGATTAAGTTTTTGGGCGTTGGTGAAAAGATTGACGAGATTGAAGAGTTTCATCCGGAACGTATGGCCGGACGAATCTTAGGTCAGGGAGACGTTGTCTCTTTGGTTGAAAAAGCCATTGAAAAGGTGGATCACGAAGAAGCCGAAAAAATGGCAAAAAAAATGATGAAAGGCAAGTTTGACTTGGAAGATATGTTAGGTCAGCTCCGCCAGATTCAAAATATGGGAAGTATCGGTTCTATCGTCGGGATGATTCCGGGGTTGTCCAAATTCAAAAGCCAAATTGAGGCAGCCGGATCTGATAGCTTAATCAAAAAGCAAGAAGCGATTATACTTTCCATGACCAAGACCGAAAGAAAAAATCCGGACATTATCAAGGCTTCTCGCAAAAAGAGAATTGCTATGGGTGCCGGAGTAGAAGTTCACGAGGTTAACAAGTTGCTCAAGTCTTATGAGCAAATGTCAACCATGATGAAAAAGATGGGTAAGTTAGGCGGCATGGGTTCATTGTTGAAGTCGCCGCTTGCTTCTCAGTTAATGAAAAATGGTCCGTTCGGAGGAAACTTCGGCGGATTTGGAGGAAAATTTCCGTTCTGATGAACGGATTTGAGTGCCGGAAAGGGTAACCAATCCGGTAGTGTTAATAATAAAGAAAGGATAAAATAAAATGGCAGTACGTATCAGACTATCTCGTGGTGGTTCTAAAAAACGTCCGTTCTATCGTATCGTTGTAGCCGATGCCAGAGCTCCTCGTGACGGTAGATTCATTGAGCGCGTTGGATCCTATAACCCGATGTTGCCTCAAGACCACGCAAATCGTTTGGTTGTTGATGAAGAAAAAGTCAAAGAGTGGCTTTCTAAAGGCGCTCTTCCGACGGATAGATTGGCAAAAATGTTTGCTAATTTGGGCTTGGTAGCCAAACCGGTTATCAATGCTCAACCGAAAAAATCTGCTCCTAAAGCCAAAGCTATGGAAAGATTGAAGGAAAAAGAAGAAAAAGCAAAAGCTGCTGCTGAAGCTGCTAACGCTGAAGCTTCTGCTGAATAAGAAACTTTGAACGTTTAGTTATTTTTTTAACGGAGCTTTAGATGAGCAAAAAAGACAATCGCATATGTTTGGGTGCCATCGTCGGAGTTCATGGAATAAGGGGCGAGGTTAAGGTCAAGAGCTTTACCGAAGTTGCCGAAGACATAGACCAATATGGAATGGTCGAGAACAAAGAAGGGACACGCCAATTTGAGATTAAAGTCGTTGGTCATTCTAAAGATTTGTTACGGGTCAAGATAAAAGGGCTTGATGACAGAAATGAAGCTCTGGCTTTGAAGGGCACAGGGTTTTATGTAAGCAAAGATGTTTTGCCTGCCTTGGAAGAGGAAGAATTTTATCATGCCGATTTAATCGGGTTAAAAGTTCAAGACGAGGATTCTGAGGTGTTGGGTGAAGTGGTCGGCGTTTATAATTTTGGTGCCGGAGATATGCTTGAAATAAAATTAAGCGAAAACGGAAAGTCTGAAATGCTGCCTTTTACAAAAGAATATGTCCCGACAATAAATATTAAAGATGGTTATATTATTGTTCGTTCGCTCATAAACTTTGCCGAAGAAGATGAGGAAGAAATCTCTTTTGAGGGCGAGGATAATGAAGGTTAAGGTTTTGACCATATTTCCGGAGATTTTTCCGGGGTTTTTGGGCTATTCTTTAACCGGTCGCGCCTTAAAAGAAGGAAAATGGTCGCTTGAGGCGGTCAACATCAGAGATTATGCTTTTGACAAGCATGGCTCGGTTGATGACACACCTTGCGGCGGCGGAGCCGGAATGGTCATGCGTCCCGATGTTTTGGGCGCGGCAATCAAAGCCAATTATCATGGCGGCAGAATCATCTACATGAGCCCAAGGGGTGTGCCCTTGAGCCAAGACAAAGTCAAAGAGTTGAGCAAAGAAGAAGAACTCACAATTATTTGCGGTCGTTTTGAAGGCATTGACCAACGCGTGTTAGATGCCTTTGATGTTGAAGAGATAAGCATAGGCGACTATGTTTTGACCGGAGGCGAGCAAGCGGCGCAAATTATGTTAGATGCGGTAATTAGGCTTTTGCCCGGCGTTTTGGGTAATGCCGATTCCACCACTGACGAGAGTTTTGAAAACTATCTGTTGGAGCACCCGCAATATACCCGCCCGATAGAGTGGGAGGGAAGGTGTGTTCCGGAAGTTTTATTGAGCGGACACCACCAAAAAATTGCTGACTGGCAACACCGGGAAGCCTTGGAAATAACTGAACGAAGAAGACCTGATTTGTTAAAGAAATATCTTGATTCTAAAAGAGTTTAGATATATAAAGTTAAAAAAATTAGTAAAAGGGTAAAACTGATGAACATAATTGAAGATATTGAAAAAGAGCAAATGGAAAAGCTCACCGAAGGTAAAAACGTTCCTAGTTTTAAACCAGGTGACACCTTGCGCGTTCACACCAAAGTAAAAGAAGGCGACAGAGAACGTATCCAAGTTTATGAAGGCGTTTGCATCGCTCGTAAAAATGACGGCTTGAACTCTTCCTTCACAGTTAGAAAAATTTCTTTCGGTGAAGGTGTTGAACGTGTATTCCCGTTGTATTCTCCGAATGTTGCTAAAATTGAAGTATCTCGTATCGGTAAAGTTCGCCGTGCCAAATTGTACTTCTTGCGCGCATTGCGTGGTCGTTCTGCTCGTATTGCCGACGATTTGTCTGCCGCAGCCAAAGCTCGCGATGATAATAAAGACGCAGAATAATTTTAGCGTTGAGTTAAAGAAAAAATCCTCGGAAATCTTTTCGAGGATTTTTTTATGTTTTAAGCAAAAAAAACACTCCGACTTTCTCAAGCCGGAGTGTTTAATGTTTAATAAAGATTGACTGATCACAACCGTTGTCGAACCAAAACAGCAAGCGGTATTTTACGCCTCAGGTAAGAGCTGTGCTTCCATAGACAATGCGGCATTTGGACCGGCAAGAAGAGCCTCATATTGCTCTTGCGAAAGTTTATTTTCTCGAAGAAAATTTTGAACTACCGAATCAAAAGAGCAGTACATAAGAAGTTTTAAGATATGCGCCTCGTCATACCATTTGCGGGTTGCAAAAACATTTGCCCAATATGATTTTTGTAAACTCAAATCCTGTATTCCAGAACAAAGTGCTTTTTTTTCAGCATATTTTTCAATAGTTGATAAAGCTTGTTCTAAGACATCGTCATTGAGCTGATCGGGCAGAGATTTAAACCAGCTAACTTGAGCATTATTTTCCAAAATCTCGGTTAGTTTCTTTCGTAAGGCAACGTCTTTAACGGTTTGCAGAGATTTAAAAGAAAGACAACCGTTCTCGGCTTGCTCTGTCAAAATGCGAACCTTGAGCTCATAATCCAGCTTTTCAATATCTTGCAGATCAATATACTGCGTTAGTTTGTTGAAAATGCAAAGCTCAACATTTTGTTTAATAAGCTCAGATTTTGCCGCAATAAGCACGGCAAAGTCATGCGGACAGGCGATTCCTTTTTGCAAAAGCAGCTCCACGGTCTGAAGATAATACTCACTTTGCCGTAAAATTTGCAAAAGAGGCAATAACAGATTTTGGTTTTTGCCCGTAATACGTTGCATTGCATTGAACAAAGCGGAAAAGTTCTTATTCTTCTTCCAAAAATCAGTCATTTTTTCAAGAACCAATTTCACATCGGCATGTTGGCACCACTGTTCAAATTCATCACCGAGAGAACTTAATTGCTCGGGTGACAGATTGGGGTAGTAGGATTTACGATAGAGCAAAAAAGAAAGGCAATTTTTTGCGTTTTCATTTTTTTGGACATCTTCAAAAAACAAAACATCAAATGCCGCCATCTTATCCCACTGACATTTTGTAAAGAGGTAAGAAAAATAGGCGTCTTGACGGTCTTTCGACAATTTTCTAACCAAATCAACCGTAAAACTTTGCGGTTGCTTGTCTGCCAAGGAGAA
Organism: uncultured Alphaproteobacteria bacterium; assembly: GCA_944393215.1. Classification (GTDB taxonomy): domain Bacteria; phylum Pseudomonadota; class Alphaproteobacteria; order RF32; family CAG-239; genus CAJLXD01. The sequence goes on along the minus strand of CALXZL010000007.1, from coordinate 71,757 downwards.
AAGATAATTCACATTGTCATTACAAGCCTTGATGACACGGTCAGCATCAAGAGTATAGCTTTTGCTTTTGATTGCTTCTTCCGGAGCTATTTTATAAGCCACATCGAAAATAATTCGACTTTCAATATTGCTTATAAACGCCTCAAAAAGAGCAGGTTGAGAGTTTTTTTGCTCAAAGAAATACTTGCGAGTTTGCAAGTGCCAGATACGCTCTCTGATCCATTCTGCTGATTGCGGATGTTTTAAGAGAAATTTTTCCTCATCAACAGCGGAAAGCTGAAACTTCTTGGCATACTTGTTTGACCTCTTTGTATACTTCAGCGCCCAAGACGGAAACCATTTAACAATCGGCGCAACGACGGCGATGATAATCGCCACAAATTTAGAATTTTTCATAAATTAAAAAAATTAAATGAATAAAATATCTTACCCGATTTTCGGAGCAAGAGCCTTAAGCTTATTATCATCATCGCCAAAAAAAACAACCGACTGTTTCCCCTATGCAAAGAATCAATCAATCCATTAATAACAATAACCACAATAATCTTAAAACAATAAAAATATACAATTTTGTCCAAAATCTGTCAATGAATAAATATAAAAGTTTTTGAAAAAAATGTTGGTAAGCTTAAAAAAAGATGATATAGAGGGAATAAAAAAGAATTGATAATAAAAAGGATGATTCGCAAATGACAAAGATTGCTGTTGTCGGCGTAATGGAAAACGTCGGACGTGAAATTTTGAGCTTTTTGGAAGAAGACGGTATCAAAGCCAAAGATGTTTTTGCAGTTGATTATAAATCGGCATTGGGAAATCAGGTCTCTTATGGCGAAGATGATGACTTAGATGTCTTTAATCTCGATGATTTTGATTTTGGCAAAGCCGATGTTGCCATTTTTGCCACAACTGCCGAGCTTGCCAAACGCTATGTCCCCAAGGCTTTAAGCAAGGGAATTAAGGTGATAGATACATCATCTGCCTTCTTTGCCGAAACTGATGTCCCGATGATTGTGGCAGGTGTTAATGATGCCAAGGTCAGTGAAGCCAAGCGAGGTTTGGTTTCGATTCCTTCTGCTGCTGTAACACAAATGTTGTTGCCGTTGAGCAAGGTTAATGAAAAATATCTGATTAATCGTTTGGTCATTACCTCATACTGTTCTACTTCCGTTTATGGAAAAGAAGGTATGGATGAGCTTTTCAATCAGGTCAGAAAAATTTATATGAACGATTCTTTGGTGGATGATCAACAAGTTTTCAATAAGCAGATTGCTTTTAACGTCATTCCGCAAGTTGGTGAGTTTTTAGGAGATGAAACCCAAACCGAATGGGCATTGAATGCTGAAACCAAAAAGGTTTTGAACGGCAATGTTAAGGTACATGCCAACTGTGCGGTTATTCCGGCATTTATCGGTTGCGGTTTGTTTGTCAATGTAGAATGCGCCGATGAGGTGGATGTTGAAGATGTTCGTACCCTTATGAGCAAGACTGAAGGTGTGGTCGTGTTTGACAAGCACGTTAACGGCGGCTATGTTACTATGAGTGATGTTCAGGGTGAAAATGAGGTTTATGTCAGCCGTTTGCGCCAAGATGTTTCGGTTGAAAACGGCATTAGTTTTTGGTGTGTGGCTGATAACTTGCGTGTCGGGGTTGCCAAAAATGCATTTAATGTTATGAAATTAATGTTAGGAAAATAATTTATTATCATAAAGATTAAGGAAAAGTCCGATGAAAAAGATTTTACCGCTTTTACTTTTTTCATTTTTCTGTTTGTTGATAAGTACGGATAATGTTTTGGCTCAGAACAAAACAACGACAACACAAACGGAAGAAACCTTAACCGAATTTAATTATATGAAGTTCAGTACCATGTTGAATGACATGGATAAGATCCTAAAAAGCGGTTCAGCTCAAGCAGACTATCTGCAAGCCAGTATTCGATTATCCTCCACAATGCGCAGTCTGGCGTTAGATGCAAAGAAAACTCTGGAACAAGATATGGAATATACCCAGAAGAAGCTTGATGCTTTGGGAAACGTTCCGGAAGGCGGCAAAGAGTCAAAATTGCTGGCTCAAAAGCGCAAAGAATTTACCTCGGAATTAGACACACAAAAAGGCAAAGTTGCAGAAGCCGATGTAATATTGGCACGTTTGGATGAAACGGATACGCGTATTTTAAATTTGCGCAGTAAAGAATTATTTGGAAATTTGTTCAATAAACAAAATCCATTGATTAATCCTGCCAATTTTTTTGAAGCCAATAAATATTTATTAAGTTTTATCTATGATATAGTCTATTCTCCGATAAATTGGTATGAAAGCTTGAGTCAAACGGAGAAGGCGCAAGTTTACAGCAATGTTTTACCGGTCTTTTTTATTTTTGCTTTGAGCTTAATTTTAGGTGTTTATCTGCGTTTGTTGATAATGCGCAAATTTGGCTATGATAATAATATAGAACATCCACGCTATGGCAAAAAAGTATCAGCGGCAATTTGTGTGGCAATAGGCTATGGAGTAATTCCTTCCTGTATCATTGTGGGAATGCTGATCTGGATTGCGTCATCCAAAATTTTAACCGGATATTTTGCTTCGGTAATCGGAAGTTTTCTGTTCTATTCGCTGTATGTTTTGTTAGGAAGAGCCATCGCAAGAGTTGTCTTTGCCCCTTATAATGAAAGATGGCGTTTGGTCAATGTGAATAATGAAAAAGCCTTGAGTATGGCTTCGGCTTTTTACGGGATGATATATACCATAGGTCTGTTTGGCTTTTTAGAATATGTTTCTGACCACTCGGATTACAATATAGACTTATCGGCATATATCAGTGCCATCGGTTGTTTTGTGAAGGCTTTTTTCATCTGGTTGATCGTCAAGCGCAGTTTATGGGATGGTCTGCCGGATGTTGAAAATGAAAATCCGGAAGAGGAAGATGAAGAAACCCAAGAAGATGACGGCGAAGGCTTATCTTTCAAAATCACGTTCTTCACCACGGTTGCAGGATTGATTTTATGTCTAATAGCCATATGTGGTTATCCGTTTTTATCGTCATTTATCTTAAACCACATCATTATGACCTTTATCTTGTTAGGCTTTTTATTTATCATCCGCAAAGCCTTTGAAGAAATTTTACATCGCGTATTATTAATGCGCTTTTGGGCAAAGAACTTTCGTATCAAGAGAAGGATTTTATCCAAACTCAATTTTTGGATAAGTCTGGTTGTGGATCCTTTGTTTGTTTTTATTGCCATTTATATGATATTAGCATTATGGGGTGTTTCGGTTGAAATATTAAATCATGGCATCTATAAGGTATTGACCGGATTCAGCGTTGGCGGAATTAAAATTTCATTGCTGTCCATTTTCTTAGGCATAATTATTTTCTTCATTGCCGTTAATATAGTAAAAGCCCTAAAACGCAACTTAGTTGGCAATGTTTTGTGTAAAATGGATATTGATGAAGGTATCAAGGCTTCTTTAGAAACGGGTTTCGGTTCTGTAGGCTATGTCTTATCAGCTCTATTAGCCATTGCCATAATGGGAGGGGATTTAGGAAATCTAGCCTTGATTGCCGGTGCATTGTCAGTAGGTATTGGTTTAGGCTTACAAAATGTTGTCAACAACTTTGTATCAGGTATTATCCTTCTGTTTGAGCGTCCGATAAAAGTGGGAGATTGGGTGAGCATCAACGGCGAAGAAGGCAGAGTAAAGCAAATTAACATTCGTGCAACCGAGGTTGAAACCTTTAAGAAAACCAGTTTGATTATACCCAACGCCAATTTGTTATCAACCACGGTAACAAATTTAACTCATAGTGACAATTCATCTCGTATGTCAATTAATGTTGGTGTGGCATATGGAACAGATACGCAAAAAGTAGCGCAAATATTGTTAGAATGTGCCGAAAATCACAAACGCGTATTGAAAAAACCTGCGCCATCTGTTGTGTTCAAAGACTTTGGTCCCAGCAGTTTGGATTTTGAGTTGCGTTGTTATACCAGCGACATTTGGACCGGGTGGGTTATTCCAAGTGATTTACGCTTTGAAATTGACAGACGCTTTAGAGAAGAGGGAATTGAAATTCCGTTCCCGCAACAGACAATAACGCTTGGAGATGCGGATTTAAAAGCGGCTTTGTTAAAAAAATTGCAGGCAGAAGACAAAGATGAACATCCAAAGAAAAAATCAGAGGACAAAAAGGGTGAGTGATATCACAAATTTTAGATTTGTTTCTTGCCGCTATGATGAAAAATCTGCCACGGTATTTTTGGATTATGCTTTTGATGATGAATATTTTTTCACCGAGACCATAGAATTTAAAAATGCCAAAACCAATTTGACGGCGGCAGAAAAAGAAGCCGTTAACAAAATTTTGTTCTTTTTGCATATGGCATGCGGTATCAGCTATTACAAAGCCTTTATTCCTTCTCAGATAGAGATTGAAAGCGGATGCTTGAATAAGGAGCAAGCAGAGTTTTTTCAAACCTTTTATGAAAAAGGCTTGGGCGAATTTTCTTGGCGCAACGGATTGAATTTGAGTGGTAAGATAAATTTTCCCTATGCAGAAAAACCAAGTGTTAAAGAGGCTTCAGAGATAAGTTTGCCGGATATGACGGCGGTACCGATTGGCGGCGGCAAAGATTCTAATGTTGTTTTAGAAACATTAAAATCTCATGGCGAGAATGTGGTATGCATAGCGCAAGGTCGCCCGCGCCCAATAAAAGAAAGCATAGAAGTATCAGGGTGTCCGGATATTGAGTTTGCAAGAACAATCTCTCCGGAGTTGATAGCCTTAAACGGTCAAGCAGGTGTTTATAACGGTCATGTGCCGATAAGCGGTATTTATGCTTTTTGCATGACTTTGGCGGCAGTGCTTTACGGGTATGATAAAGTAGCCATGGGCAACGAGCGTTCTGCCAATGTTGGTAATTTGGTCAGAGATGATAACTTTGAGGTCAATCATCAATGGAGCAAATCAATAGAGTTTGAGCAAATATTTAATGCTTTTAATCATAAATATATGCTTGCAAACTTTAACTATTTTTCTTTTCTGCGCCCGTTGTCGGAATTAGATATTGCCAGACGTTTTGCCAAGTTAAAGCCCTATCATCAGGTTTTCACCAGTTGCAACAAAGCTTTCAAAATTGATAAAGAAAAAAGACTGGAGCGCTGGTGCGGTGAGTGCGACAAATGCCGCTTTGTTTTTTTGGCTTTAGCACCGTTTATGGATAAGGAAGATTTAATCAAAGCCGTCGGCAAAAATATTTTGGCAGATATCAAGCAGAAACAGGGTTATGAGGAATTATTGGGATTAAGCAATCATAAGCCGTTTGAGTGCGTTGGCGAATTGGAAGAATGTTGCGTTGCCATGTATTTGTTATCGCAAAATCAGCAATGGCAAAATGAGCCGCTGGTTAAAGAGCTTTATCCTTTAGTTGAACAAAAATATGGTTTAAGTGCCTTGCAAAAATGGCAAGAGCAGGTGTTTACACCGTCAGAAAAACAATGTCTGCCTGAAAAATTTAGGGAATATCTTAAATGTTAATATCAGAATTGCAAAATAAAAATCTGCTGATTTGGGGGCTTGGTAAAGAAGGCTTAGCATTAACCGAGTTTATCAAAGCCAATGTAAAATATCAAAATTTATATTTGTATAATGATTCTGAAATTTCCCAATCGGCATTAAAAATTTATCACGGCAAAGATATTGAAGAGCTATTGAACAAAGTTGATGTTATCATTCGTTCCCCCGGCGTAAGTATATATAAAGATGAAATAATTCAAGCCAAGGCAAGGGGCGTGAAGGTGACATCATCATCAGATATATTTTTATCGGAAATGTTGAAAAATCATCCGCAAACAACTGTGATTGGCGTGACCGGTTCCAAGGGAAAAAGCACGACGAGTTCGTTGTTGTATCACGCATTGCAATTTTTAGGCAAAGATGTGGCTTTGGGCGGAAATATCGGACGTCCGCTGATTGAGCTGTTGCAAGAAAAGCATGATTATGTGGTTTGTGAGTTGTCATCTTATCAATGCAGCGATTTAAGCGTATCGCCCAAAATTGTGCTGTTTACTAATTTGTTCCCCGAGCATATTGATTGGCATAGAAGTCATGAAAATTATTATTGTGATAAGGTACATTTGGTGGCACACCAGCAAGTAGGGGATGTGTGTTTTGTCAATGACAAGTGCGAAAAACTGAAAAAATATTGTTCCGCTTATAGTCTGCCCTATCAATATTATAATAAGAAAGAAGGCTTTGCCGAAATGGATAATGTTTTATGCGAGAACGGAAAACCTTTGCTGCATATTGAAGAAACCAAATTGCAAGGATATCATAATTTGGATAATATGGCGGGCGTTTTGTCGGTTATCAAATATTTAGGCTTGGATACCAACAAAGCGGTTGAGAGTTTTAAGACTTTTAACGGTTTGCCGCATCGTTTGCAAAAAGTTGGGGAGAAAAACGGCATTTTGTTTATTAATGACAGCATCTCCACTGCCCCCGAAACAGCCATGGCAGCTTTGAAGTCTTTTGATGTTCCGTTAGGTATATTTTTAGGTGGCTATGACCGCGCGCAAGATTATCATGAGTTGGCAGAGTTTATCAATCAGGATGATAAAGTTAAGGTCGTGATAACCTTATTTCAAACCGGAAGAAGAGTGGCGCAAACTTTAAAAGAAGTTTTGAAGAGAAAAGATATTGTTGTTTTAGAAGAGACAGATTTTGAGCAAGCGGTGAAGAAAATGTATGAAGAGTTGCAAAAAGTCGGCGGCAAAATGGCTCTGTTTTCACCGGCAGCACCGAGTTATGACAGTTTTAAGAGCTTTGAAGCCAGAGGAGACGAGTTTATAAGATTGTTCAATAAGTTGTAAAATAGTGTTGATTTATAAAATTTGATGATATAGATTAACAGCCGAAGTAAAAGCCGGTTTAGCTCAGTTGGTAGAGCAACGCATTCGTAATGCGTGGGTCGGGGGTTCGACTCCCTTAACCGGCACCATTAAAGATTAAAATGCTCATAAAAACGCCGAGGATGATATCCTTGGCGTTTTTTGAAATATATAAGATTTTCTGATAAGCCGTAACTAAATTTTAACTTAAAATGTTCCATAAATAGATATATGAAATATCTTATTCTTTAAACCTTATTATGAAGGAAAAGACGGGGAAAAATGGGAATTTTTGCAGACATACAAAACAGAATAAAAAATTCAGGCGTGCTGATTTTCTGCACATTGTTATCCTTATATTTTATATTTCACGGCATAAGCGGGGAAAGAGGGTTATTAAAGCTTCTGTATCTTCGCAATGAAATATCCGAAGCCCAACAGATTGCCGATATGTATCATAAAGAGAAGTCAAAACTGGAAGAAAAAGTAAAATTACTTTCTTCAAGCAGTTTGGATTTAGACCTGTTAGATGAACGAGCCCGAGTAGTTTTAAATATGGTCGGATCGGAAGAATTTGTAATCTTAGATACGGAAGAAAACAAGTAATACGTCATAAAACATAAACGGCAAGCAAATAAATCAGAACTGCCGCAAACATACCGGCAAAAACATCATCAAGCATAATTCCGATTCCGCCGTTTAATTTTTTATCCGCCCACCCGACAATCCAAGGTTTGGAAATATCAAACAACCGGAAAAGAAGGAAGGCGCAAGCAAAGAGAAGCAAATTTGTTCCCGCAAAGATAAGAGCAATGGATTGACCGGCAACTTCGTCAATCACAATCTGTCCGGGATCTTTCTTATTCAGAGCTCGAGCATATTTTTCGGCAACGGGGATTCCGATAAGAGTAACAATAAGAGCAAAAGTCGCAACAGCGTAGGTTCCGTAAAAATGAGCCAAAGCATAAACAAAAGGAAGAGTAGCCAAAGAGCCGCAAGTTCCCGGAGCTTTAGGACTTTTCCCGGAATAAAACCATGTTGCCAAAAATTCTAAAATTTTAAACTGAGCATTATGCATATCAAACCCCGTCAAACGAAAAAAAAGAATAGAATTATTCTTACCTAAAAAACAAAAAAAAGACAAGTCGGAAGAGATAAAAATAGGATAAGTTAAGAAAAAAACTGTATTTTAATATTTTTTTAAGTTATAAAACAAAATAAAATAAAAGCCGAAAGGCAGGAACACAGGTTTTTGATGAATAATATAACGCAAAATACGCGAGAATATAACCCAAAGTATAAAGAAAAGAAAAAGCTTTTTTCTGAAAAAGAGATTATATTTCGCAGTCAAAATCGCGCCAAAGTCTTGACTATATCGTCCAAGGCTCAGGTGCTGTTTTTGTGTGTTCTGTTTGTTATAGGCGCATGGAGCTTTTATTCTTATCATATATACAACAAATCCGGCGTTATGGTCTCGGTAAAGAACAAAGAGTTAGAGACCACAAGAGATGCATATACAAATCTGATGGGAGATTTTATGTCTTTGCAAAAAAACATCAGTAATTTATTGAGCAACTTGGGCGGAAAGAGTTCTTCTAAAGAAATAGAAAAATATAAAAGACAAGCCAGCGTGATGGAAGATAAAATCAAATTATTATCCGCCAGCAATGACTGGGCATCTGAAGAAAAGTTAGAAGAGAAAATTTCTTTGAGTGAAGCTGTTTTACAAAGAGATATAGCCGCATCCGAACGAGATGAGCTCAAACGCCAAATGAATGAAATGGAAGATATCATTGACGAGCTCAAAGAAGCGGAAATGGAAGTTTTGGAAAAGGTTTCCAAAATATCTTCCAAAGAAGTTGGAAAAATAAAGAGTGCCTTTAAGGAAATAAATGTTCCGTTGAAAAAACAAGGTTTATATTTCAACCCGCAAGCCAATCGTAAAAATGCCAAAGGCGGCTTATTTGAGCCCGAAAAAACACCCAAACTGAGAGATAAAGAGATTAGTAAAAAAATAAGTGAAATATACAAAGATGTAGATGATTTAGAATATTATAAAGAGATAGTCCGATTCGTTCCGTTAGGCAAGCCGGTATGGAGTTATTGGTTAACATCGCCCTTTGGCGGCAGAGCAGATCCGTTTAATAAGAAAAGAGCTCGTCATAAAGGGGTAGATTTAGCCAGCCGCACCGGCAACAAAATAAAAACCATGGCGCAAGGCAAAGTAACAAGAGCCGGTTTTGCTGGTGGTTACGGCAATTTGGTAGAAGTGGATCATGGCAATGGTTTTAAGACAAAATATGCGCATATGAATAAAATATATGTAAAGAAAGGTCAGCAGGTGGAAGCACAAGATGTTCTCGGAGAAGTAGGAAACACCGGTCGTTCTACGGGACCGCATTTGCATTATGAAATTTTATATCGAGGGGTTCCGGTTGATCCCATGCCGTTTATGAAGGCAAAAATATCGTAAGATTTAAAGATATAGAGGTGAATATGAAAAATTTAAAAAGATTGTTATATTTAAAATTTGCCAGATCGATAAATAAAAATAATAATTCGGTTCCGGTACCGACCATAATCAGTGAACAAACGCGAGTAAACGGGGACATAATCAGCAATACCATATTACATATAGATGGTCAGGTTACCGGAGATATAAGTTGTGATGAATTGGTGATAGGCACCAAAGGCATAGTAGAAGGCTCTGTAACGGTAAAAAATCTGCAATTATACGGAACACTAAATGGTCGAGTAGCAGCTGAAAGTATATTTATTGCCAAGAGTGCCAAATTAATCGGAGATGCCACACATGTCACCATAGCCATTGAGCCGGGCGCTTTTATAGACGGACGTTGCATGCGCATAGGAGAGCCGATTCCGGCAGAAGGCGCAAAGCCCGACTTAATGATAACGGATGCAAGTAAAAATAAGAAAAAAGCATAGAAAATAAATAGATAAAAAAATAAGCTCGTAGGAACGAGCTTATTTTTTTATAAACTGGATTCAGTTGTATTTAAAAGAAAAGCCTTGCCGGGCAACAAAACATTATAAAAAAAGTGCCAAGAACAGAAGTTGTTCAAGGCACCGGGAGTAAGGTAGTTAGGCTTATATCAGGCTCATTCGGCAGCCAATTCATCAATTTCAGATATACGTTCTATGTTTGCACCGACAGCTTTTAGTTTTTCTTCTAAATGTTCATAGCCTCTGTCCAGGTGATAAACACGATTGACGATAGTTTCACCTTCGGCAATCAAACCGGCTAAGATAAGGGCAAACGAGGCGCGCAAATCAGTAGCCATAACTTGAGCCCCGGAAAGTTTTTTCACGCCGCGAACAATGGCAGAAGCATGTCCGTGAACCTTGATATTGGCACCCATACGCAAGAGTTCCGGCACATGCATAAACCGGTTTTCCCAAATGGTTTCACTAATCATGGCGGCTCCTTCGGCAGTGAGCATTAATGCCAAAAATTGAGCCTGCAAATCGGTAGGAAATCCGGGATAATAATCCGTCATAATATCCTGCCCGATAAGCTGTACATCGGTTGCATCTACTAAAATTCCGTCAGGGGTTTCAGAAATTTTTACGCCCATATCTTTAAGAATTTGCAAAGGATTTTGCAGAGTTTGCGGTTGAGCATTAATGAGTTCAATTTTACCGTGTGTAATAACTGCGGCGGCAGCATAGGATCCGGCTTCGATTCTGTCGGGAATAACTTTATGTGCTGCACCATGCAAAGAATCAACCCCTTCTATGGTAATGGTTGAGGTTCCTTGTCCGGAAATTTTTGCGCCCATGGCAATAAGCAATTCAGCCAGATCGGAAATTTCCGGTTCTTTAGCGGCGTTTTCAATCACGGTTACGCCTTCTGCAAGAGTTGCCGCCATCATGATATTACAAGTAGCACCGACAGAAGCCGTATGGAAGGAAATTTGAGCCCCTTGCAGACGATTTGGGCAATCTGCAATAATATAACCGTTTTTTATTTCAATTTTAGCTCCCATTTGTTCCAGGGCTGACAAATGAATATCCATCGGACGAGCACCGATAGCACAACCTCCGGGAAGAGAAACTTCAACATGACCGTAACGAGCCAAAAGCGGACCTAAAACATAGTAAGAAGCACGCATTTTCCGCACATAATCATAAGGAGCAATCAGGGAAGTTGCCTTTTGTGTCCGGTAAGAATAAGTTTTAGTGGGATGACCGTCAACAAAATCATTAAATTCATCAATTTGAGTTCCGAGCTGTAATAATAAAACATTCATGGATTTAATATCGGAAAGTTCGGGCATATTGGTCAGAGTGACGGTATCTTTTGTGAGTAAGCTGGCGCAAATAAGAGGGAGTGCGGCATTTTTTGCCCCACTGATATAAATTTTGCCGCAAAGTTTGTTTCCGCCGATAATTTTGATTTTATCCATAACCGTTCTCCTTCCAATACTAAAGTTGTCAAAAAAAGCCTGCGACTAATTTTCGGCAGACTTTTTCAATTCATCACGAGCTTTCTGTTGTTTTTTGCGTTTTTCCAAATTTTTTTGCAAAGCCTTTGCTTCTCGTTCAAAACGAATTTCTGAACGTTTTTTATTTTCCTTTTTGGGAGTTTCAGCCATTTTGTTCTCCATAAACGGGTTAGGACTATACTCTACAACAATAAGATTAACAAAAGGATAAGAATTGCAAGATAAAAAATTTATGCTAAACTATATAATATGAAAACAAAACATTATTGAAAGTTGACAAACCCCGCTAGAATAAGGAGGATATAATGGCAGATTCAAAACAGTTGGGAGCAGAATATTCAAAGGACAATACACAATTTCGCGTTGCTTCGGAACATGCACAAAAAATGGAATTATGCCTGTTTTCTCCGGATGAAAAAGAAGAAAAACGTATCCCGATGGAAAGGCAAGGAGACGTTTGGCAAGCAGAAGTGAAGGGAATCAAACCGGGACAAAAATATGGATATCGCGCCCACGGGGAATATAATCCGGATGAAGGTCTGTTTTTCAATCCGCATAAATTAGCCATGGATCCCTATGCCTTAGAAGTTTCTTCAACGTTTAAGAATTGGCGTTCAGAAGATTTGAGTGTAGAAAATGATGCGGACACGGCATATTTAATGCCCAAAGCCGTGGTGGTTGATAAAAATGCCATTTTTGATACTGAAAAATATCCTTATTTAGCCAAAGGTCCGAAATTTAAAATGGGAAGTAATATCCTTTATGAAACCCATATTAAAAATTTCTCATACCTTAATCCGAACATACCGGAAGAAAAAAGAGGTAAATTATCTGCCTTATCAGATGATTGGACTATAGAATATTTACAAAAAATAGGTGTCAATAACATTGAGCTCATGCCCATAACCCCAACATGCCCCGGACGGCAAATTCCCGAAACGGAAGGACGTTTTGACAGTTGGGGGTATAATCCTTATTGCTATTTTGCGGTTGATCCGCGTTACGGCAATTTGCGAGATATGGTTGAAGTTATTAACAAATTGCACCAAAACGGAATCAAATTAACCATAGATGCGGTCTTAAATCATACCGGAGAACATGCCGCCCGCGGATATTGGAACCGTGCCCTCTCGTTTAAGCTTTTAGACAGTCCGAATTATTATCGACCGGCAGGAAACACAAAAGCCGATTATATGAATTCAACCGGTTGCCATAATAATTTTAATCTGGATTCCAAACTCGGACATATGTTGTTGCATGATTATATCAACCATATGCATGCTCTTGGTTTTGACGGAATTCGTTGGGATTTGGGCGGAGATAATGCCTTAAATCAATATGGAGAGTTTCAAGATAACGGAGCCTTTATTCAAGAATTGAAATATGCGGCAAATGAATTGAATATGGAAATGTTTGTGGAGCCATGGAGTGCAATGGGCGGAAATTATACCGGACGTTTTTCCAGATTAGTTCCCGGCGTGAAGGAGTGGAGCGATAAAAGAAGAGAATTTACGGCAGATTTTTTCAGCGCTCGAGAAAATATGGCAGGAGAATTCGGAAAACAAGTATCCGGCTCATCCATATCAGATTATCAAAAGAAGGAAACAGCCATGGTAGGCACGGCCTTTACTCATGATGGTTTCAGCTTGGTTGGAGCATTTAAATATCATAAAGATACAACAGATAACGGAGAGCAAGGACGGGACGGTAGTCCGGATCATTATGCAAAATCATATGATGAAGAAGAGCTTTATCGGCGTTCGGCAACGGCTGCAGCAATGAATATCTTAAGTAAGGGAATTCCTCTTATGCGAAACGGTGATGAGATAAGCTATGCCAGCCCCAATAATAATCCCTATTGCATAGATGATCATACGGTATGGCTGCAATGGAAAAATATGAACGACAAAGAGAAAAAATTGTTTAAGCAGATTTGTCGGTTAAATGCTTTGCGTCGTCAACACCCGATTTTTACCGATTTGAGCTTATTTGAGGGTAAAGAAAATCCGGAAAACGGAGTGAAGGATATCACATGGCTTCGTCCTGACGGTAATGAAATGACGGTTGCCGAGTGGACACTACCGTATCATAAAACCGGAGCTTATATGTTAAACGGAGCCGCTACGGAAAACAGAGCTTCGGATGACGATTTTCTGATTATGGTTTCCGGAGATAATTATCATACCATTAACTACAAATTGCCGACACCGCCATCGGGCGGAAAGTGGCAGCTTTTACTGGATACCTCAGAAGGAGAATTCAGTAAAAATATGCGTCAATTTGATGCCGGAGCCGAATATGCGCTAAAACCTTATTCTTTTGTGATTATGACCAAAAAGAAAAATAAAGTCAGAGTCAATCAACGCTTGCTTGCTGCCAAAATGGCACAAAAACGAGCCGGAAGGAAATAAGAAAATATTTAACGCTTTTGAGAAAGAGCATCTTGAATAAATTTCATTTGCTTTTGTCTGTCTTTTTGGATAAACCTTCCGGTTTCATCAACAATCAGACCATGTTTTTTCATATCTTGTTGATGACGGTTTAAAAAGCGTTCAATCGCAGGAGTAGAAACATATTCAGAATTTAACAGATCATTATAAACAAAATGCTCCATGATAACTCTTTTTAGTTTTGATGTTTCCAACGTTTTGGCAAGAGAATAACTATTATGAGAGACGATGCCGCATTTATATTTCCCGTTTTCTAATTTTACAACAGGCGGAATCAAATTGCTGAGATTCATGGAAAAAGTGCCCTGCATACGCATCCCGTTTTCTGAAAAGCTATATTTGATATCAGCATATTTGTTTTTTATGCTTTTCCACTTATTATCTTTCGGGGAAGCAACTTTTTTCTTTAAATTAGGTGTTTCTCTTTCTTTAAAAGCCTGAAGCAAAGCATCGCTGAAAGCTGTAATTTGTTCAGGAGATAAAGATTCCTGCAATACTTTATTAAAATTCCAAAAAGTAATTTTACCGTTATTATCAATATAATTTAAATAAGATGTGCAAAATTGATCAAATTGTGCAGATTTTGAGGTAACACAAGCGGCAGCCAGACCTTTTGCCAAGTCTTTAATTTCTATATGAATGCCGCTATCGGTTCCGTCTTTATAAAAATATTGATATAAATTGTCACCGGTTTTCGGATATTTTTCGGCGGAATGAAGTTGGTCTAAATCAATGACTAAGGCAGATTTGTCTTGATTTTTATTTTGAGTGTTTTGTGCGGCAACGGCAGATGCCCCGCTTAAAGAAGATAAGACAATACCGCCCGCCATAATACTTGTTTTAAGGCGTTGTTTAAAACGATTAAGCTCAATAGTAAGGTTTTTCATTTTTTATCCTTTTTAGAAACAGAACATAGAAGAATTATACATAAAAAACAAGGTGGTGTCAATAATGATAAGATTGCCCAAAAAAAGAAAAGAGGGTATAATTAAAACACTGAAACGGTGATGATAATAAGATGAAAAATAAACTGATAAAAAAAATAGGCTTTTGTACCGGAATACTTTTATGCAGTGTATCCGGCATATCGATTATGCGGCATATAGCAGAAAAAAATGAGCAAGATTTTAATCAAACAAAAGTGGTGATAGATAAAGATACACTGTCGATTCAAGAGTTTTATAATAATTTATGTTACACCGAAAAAGGTTGGATATATACAAAGTCAAACGGGCAAAAATACAATGTAGACAGTTTGTGCAACTATCAAAATAAAGAAGAGCAAAAGCAACGAGGTATAAATAAAACTAAAAAAAACAAATAGATACAATTTATGTTTCATTGCCGCAAAAAAATATCAAAACAAACAAAAATATGTATATCGAAATGAAAATGCCGATAGTCTAGCCAATATGCCGGCAATGGGAATTTATAATTATGATAAGATAACGATTCGCGAATTTAAGGCAGAAAATCCCGAATTACAGAAAAAACTGGATATATATAATGATAAGTTAAACTGTACCTATGACCACGAATATCAACTTTTGGAAAAAGCAGATAAAGATTTTTATAAAAAATTAAATAGTTTGAGTATATTTTCATAACATGGAAATAATAAGGAAAGAGAAAAAAATGAAAAAATATATATTAATGTTTGGCGTTGTTGCATTATTAAGTAACTGTGCCGAGCTGGATAAATATATGAACGTAAGCTCAAATGCTACGGCACAGGAAAAATTCAGAGCTTGTGCGCTAAGTGAAGCACAAAGCAAATTGAAAAACGGCACACTGTTTTCACAAGATATAAGCACAACCAAGGAAGAGATTGTTAATACATGTTTGAAAAAAATGGCATTACAAGCGGCAGGAATCGATTCTGAAGCAGAAAGTATTGCCTCAAGCATTATCAACAGCCTTCGTAATAATTAAGCCGGAAACACCCTCTTTAGACAGAAGAGGGTGTTTTTCTGTTTTTAAAAGCCTGATATCCGGTCCAAACTGAGAGCGTCAGATCGGCAAGCGCGGAGGGAAGGGCTTGGATATATATATCATGTACAAACCATAACAACAGATTTGAGATAAGAGCAAAACGCATTTGTTGCTCATTTTTAGTCATAAACATAAATAAAGTATAGCTGGCAGATGCCGTAATCGGAAACCAGCCGATAATACCGCGAGTATTGGCAAAAGCGCCGAAAATAACGCATAAAACAGTCAATACAATGGTGACAGATTTGGATAGCTTATTTTTATTTTTTTCGTAACAGAGACAGCCAAACAAATTACGGCAAAAAGAGAAAAAAGATTTCCGATAATAAAATAAATATTCAAGAAAATGCTCCTAAGAATTATCGACTAAAGTCTTTTGTTTTTTGAGCAGGAGAAAGTTCGGCAAACATCACGGGAGTATCAGAGCGAGCATCCGGCAAGGGATGAATATCTTTACCGGTTTGCTGTAACAAAACGGCAGCATACAATTTCGGAGAAGATTGCAAAACCTGGGGCGTCAAAGTAATGGAGGCATCTACGGGAATAAAAGCATAGATTCCTTTTGCCGATTTATAATTGTTTTCAAAATAAGCACCGGCAACTTCCTTACCGTCAGAACAATAAACACCTTTTTCCACCACGGTAAAAATATGCCCATGTTTGTGACCTTTGCATTTAGGAATAACAACAACGGTACTTGGCGGACAATTTTCAATATCTTGAAGTTCAATCGGCATGGCTAAAAAGTTAGCAGATTGCAATAATTTATCTTTTTCTTGATAAGCCGAAAGAAAATTAGACTTCGGTTCTTTATATATTTTATAGAGCAAGTGTTTCAAAGCGCCGTAGCAATATCCTTTAGGAGATTGATTTAAGCTACATTTAACCAGTTTGCTTTCTCCGCGGCTATTGCGCACAGTGTAGTCAAATCCCTTTGCAAGGAGTGATTTGATTTTTTTCTGGCTGGGACCGGGTTTAATTGCAGATAACAAGTCGGCAGATAATTCCATATCAGGATTATTATCAACAATTTCTTTAAGCTCATGGATATTCAATTCTATGCCGTCGGTAACAAAGTCTGCAATAGATTGAGAAGCAATAAGTTCAGAAGAAGGTTGCGTTTTGTTATGGTCTGTATTTTTGTCACTGTTAACGGTAGTCGTGGCGCCGGATGACGGAAATAAGGTCAGAGCAAGAGTCGCCAATTCAAGACTCCTTCTTTTTAACTTTTGAATTTTTTGCTTAATATCCATAGCTTTTCTCTTGATATATTATCTCTAACCTATAACTGATTATAACATAAAAGAAAAATGATGTAAATGTTTTTGCAAAGTATTTTCAATAAGATAAGAATATAATGATTTTCGCAATATTTTGGTGAGCTTTTAACATCTGCTGTGAGGAAACGGCAAAATCAATATTGATGTTTGACAATCTCTATGTTAGGTTGAGAAAAAATCAATTTTAAGGGAAGACGGAAGATGAAGGATAAGAATTTTATTTGTTTAAAGAATTCTGTAGCGGAATGCAAAATTTCTCTCTGGGGCGGAAATTTATTGTCTTATCGTCCGTTGAACGAAGAACATGATGTTTTTTGGCTTGGCGATTTGAATAAGTTTGACAATGTTCAAGCTATCCGGGGCGGAATCCCGGTTTGTTGGCCGCGCTTTGCCGAAGAAGCATTAAACAATCATCTCCCCCGTCATGGCTTTGCAAGGCTCTCCACATGGGCTTTGCAAAATGTGAATGTTGATGAAAACAAAATCGAAGCCGAACTTTCTTTGACACCGGATAGTAAATATAATCTCAATTTGTCGGTAAGGCTTTTAATCAAAATCACCGATAAATTGGAATATGCGCTGGAAACAACTAATTTAAGTGATAAAGAGTTCACCTTCAGCGAGGCTCTGCACGCCTATTTTAATGTAAGTTCCGTCAATGATATTGAGATTAAAGGCTTATCCGGTCATCAGTATAAAAATTCGCTGGACGGCAAAATGTATACTCTGGATAAAGATTTGCAAATTAACGGAGAGTTTGATTCCATTTTCTTAAATCAGGTAGAACCGATTAAAATCGTCGATAAAGCTTACAATCGCGAAATTGTTATGAAAAAGCAAGGCTCAAAAACCACGGTTGTTTGGAATCCTGCCAAAGATTTAGCCGAAATGAGCCCCGAACAATATAAAACCTTTGTTTGTGTGGAGCCATCAAACGTGGGTGATTATTGTGTCAAACTCGCTCCGCAAGCGAAGCATATCATATCCGCAACCATAAACCTACAAAAACTGAAATAATTTTTAGTGACGCTTTTTTATCAGAGATTTTTTTCAATCTTGTCATTAAGATTTTTGTCTTTGAGTTTTTGACGAAAGACCTCTAAACAAGAATCATAATTATGATTCCACAGTGTCAATTTAAGAAAAGAGATAAAAGTTTCTTTGTGAGGAGAAGGTTCAAGTCCAAGCTTTCGCTTTAAGAAGCGTTTAAAACATCTATAACATCTGAGCCAGTTTGAAGGGGTTAAAATGATAATTTTATCAGCTTGTTCAATAATCGGGTCAATCCAATCTTTGAAGTAAACACCCTCAAAAATCCAATCGGAATGAGATGTTAAGATGTTATCCAACATCAGGCTTCGCTCTTTTTTATCGCGCTTATGACCGTAGAATTTACCATTTTCATTAATCCAGTTTATCTCATCCAAATCAAAATGCGGAATATGGTATTGTTTAGAGAGGTTTTGGGCTAAGGTCGTTTTTCCGCTTCCCGGTCCGCCGATAATAAAAATTTTCATTTTCATTTTTCTTTTGTAAGATATTGAGGAGGAATATATCCGTTTTTCAAAACAACAAAGTAATGCCTGAAAAATACGTTTGTGATTTCTTCCTCAGTTTTATATGGAGAAAAGTCTAAAGGGGAATAATCAATTTCATCCGCTTCAATTTTTTTAAACTCTTCAATATAACCACCATTTCCTGACTTGGTTTTTTGGTAGATACTTTCAACCAAGTTATCATTAATCAGCGTGTTAATATCAAAAGAAAATAAACATCCATCATCAACCGCCACGATTTTCCCGTTAAGCATTAACGGTTCTGTAAAACAAGCAACTGATCGGCTTCGACCGAAAAATGTACTATCTAGCCATTTTATAATAAGATCAGGATTTTCAGATTTAGCTCTTGAAGCGTAGTGAGACAAACATTCCGGAAGCAAAGAAACAGATAAAATACCTTTTTCAAGGCAAGAATTTTCTTTGGGTGTATAATGATAAAGTTTCATGATATAAGCCTTTATTCTGTAACAAAATCATTCGGAGATAACTTTCAAAAGTTCGGGAAAAGTTGAACCGATAGTGCTGTAAACAAAGTGTCCTTTATTTTTAAAAGAGTATATCTTAATATTTTTATAATGAGATAAAATTTTATTGACACTATCCAAAATCGATTTTTCATCATCGGTAGAATAAAATAGGGATATTTCTCTACCGGTTTATGATACAACTTTGATACATGCTCAAAAAGCAGCGATGTTAGCTATTGAAAGTATTGTTAGCTAAATTTTTTTATTGTAGAAAATCTTCAAATTAAAAACATCTAAAATCGGACTAATCGAAAGCCTTGGAATGCATACAAAAAAAGCACCTCAAAGGGTGCATTCTAAAAAATGGTGCCGCTGGCAAGCTTGTGCGCGCGGCTCTGCCACCGCGCAAACCAAAGGTTCTCGCTTTGCTCGCTCTCCTTCGCCAAACTTCGCTTGGCTCTGTCGTCAGACTTGCTCTTGTCCCCGCAAGTCCGATTTCTCACAAACAATACTTTTAAAACACAAAAACGCCCCTAAAGGGCGCTCTTGTGTTTTAATGGTGCGCGATACTGTGCAGTTATCGGACTGAAAATTATGATGAATTTAAGCGGTTAATAAGAAAAGTTGAGCTTTTTAACGAGTCGTTGTTTGATGTCGTTAACGGCTAAAGATTAAATTAATGTTAATATTAACTAAATTTTTATATTATTGTGTAAAAATTAATATAACTATAAAAATATAGTTATACGGGGAAATATTATGGCAAGAAAAGATAAGAATATAACACCATCTGTTACAACTGTTTTGCAGAATTTAGGATATCATGTTGCGGATTGGGATGATTCTAAAAGCAAATTAACTGATGATATTAAGAAAGTTTTATCTTGCTCATCAAAGAGACAAACAGGGCGTGAAGGTTATCCGGATAGAATTTATTGCGATGGAAAGAATAAGCTGCTTATTCTTGTTGAAGAAAAGCCCACAATGAAAGAACATGATTTAGAAGATATAGAAAAGGGTGCTGTAAGTGGCATTAAATGGTATTTAAGTCGTTTTCAAGAAAATAATTTAGACAATTCTCAAAAAAATGTTTTTAAATCATGGAGAATTTTAGGTATTGCTGTAAGTGGGGATTTATTAAAAGAATATCAATATAAATTTAGTTGTTTTATGCTAGACAATAGAGAGCAAAAGATTATTTCTGTTCCTCAGATTACGAATTTTGTAAATAAAGACTCTTTTTTAGCTTTATTCAATAGTTTGAATGAAGAAGAGGCTGTTACAAAAATAAGTTCCTCAAGTAAAAAAATAAATAATCTTCTTAGATCTATAGATTCGCAAAAAAGACCAATTTTATTGTCTGCTTTGATGATATGTCTTCATAATAAAAATACAGGATCTTTCTCCGCAACTTATAGCACTATGGATACAACCACATTAGCGGATAATATCTTACTTCAAGCTCCTCGTGTTTTAAAAAACGAAGGAATTCCGGCTGAAAAGCTAGAAGTATTAGATACTGAATTAGCATTTTTGAAAACGGATGTTACATTAAGAACAAGTGATATTTTAAAACAGATTCTGGATGAACTAAAAAATAATGTTATTCCTTTACTTACTGGTAATTTTGCTAAATCTTCAAATTATGATATTATTGGAAGGTTTTATGAAGAATTTTTAAAATATGCAGGTGTTTCTAATGTAAAAAAAGGTATTGTTTTGACTCCTCGCCATATTACAACCCTTTTCACTAAACTAATCGATTTGAAAGAAAATGATAAAATAGTAGATTTATGTTGTGGAACAGGAGCTTTTTTGATTGCTGGGATGAATGCTATTATAAATAAAATTGAAAAAAGCAATAGAACAGATAAACAAGAAGCCATTGCTAATGTAAAACAGACACAGTTACTTGGCTTTGAGATAAATCCTACTATGTATATATGTGCTATATCAAGTATGATGTTTAGAGGCGATGGAAAATCATCTATTTACAATTATGATTCGATAAAAGATTGTAGAGCACAAGAAAAGCTAGATGAATTTAAAGCTACTATTGGTTTTATTAATCCTCCTTACAGCGGCAAGGAAAATAAAGAAGATCCAACACCGAAGGAAATAACATTTTTAACAAAGTTATTAGATAATTGTTCTCGTTATGGGATAGTTATTGCTCCTCTAAGTATGTATTTTAAAGATGAAGCTATTCGTGATAACATCTTAAAAAAACATACATTAAAAGCAGTAATAAATATGCCAAAGGATTTATTCCAACCAAATGCTTCTACTCATACAGCTATAGCTATTTTTGAAACCAATAGGGCATTTGATTATAATAATGATGAAGTAATTTTTTATGATTTGCGAGACGATGGCTTTGTTCTTGCTAAAAATAAAGGCAGAACAGATATCTACAATAAATGGAATAGCATTGAAAAAAAATTATTATCTATAATAAGAGGAACAAATAATGGTGAAAAACCAGATGATATCATATATGTAAAAACAAAAATCAAACCCAAAGATGAGTGGACTATTTATGCACATAGTAAAACAGATTATTCTAATTTATCTGAACAGGATTTTATTAATTCTGTGCGTGAATATATGATATTTGAGGCTAAAAAAG
The DNA here is from genome assembly GCA_944393215.1 of uncultured Alphaproteobacteria bacterium. GTDB lineage: Bacteria > Pseudomonadota > Alphaproteobacteria > RF32 > CAG-239 > CAJLXD01. The sequence goes on along the minus strand of CALXZL010000007.1, from coordinate 50,023 downwards.
ACATCGGTATATTATTTGAAGAAAAGTCAGAGGCCGAAATGCTTGATATTCTGAGCGCATATTATAAGGAAAATAAAAATGAAGCAATTTAAATATTTTCCTTTTTCTGAGGTTTTTGATTATAAAAGAGGTGTTCGCTTTACAGAAGATGAGCATATTATAGGAGATATTCCTTATGTTTCTTCCTCTAAAGATAATAATGGCATTAATGACTATGTAGCACCCCCTTTAACAACAAAAAAAGGAGCTAAAGTAATTGTCTATAATAATTGCTTAACAATTAGCAATAGTGGTAGTGTCGGATATCTTTTTTATCATAATTATAATTTTATAGCATCCGATCATGTTACGGTTTTTTGGCCTAAAGGTAGAATGTTAACAAAAAATATAGCTCTATATCTTAAGCCAGTTTTTGAAAAAATACGTTATAAGTATAATTTTGGAAGAGAGATAAGTAATAGTAGATTGGAAAGAGAAAATATCCTTCTTCCTGTAGATAAAAACAATGTGCCTGATTGGAATTATATGGAGAATTATACAAATAATATAACAAAAAATGTAAAATTTAATCCTATTGAAACTTTAAACATATCAACTTGCTATAAAGATATAAAAAAATGGGGCGAATTTTCCTTTATAGATAAAAAACTATGGACACGAATAACACATGGGCAACGATTAATTGCTGAAGATCGAATTAGTGGCGATATTGATTATTATTCAGCTTCCGAATTTAACAATAGCCAAACAGATCAGATTAGCAATCCTCTTTTTATAGAAAAAAATTGCATAGTATATAATACATTTGCATCTGCTTTTTATGTAGAAAATGAATTTACAGCATCAGATGAAATATACTGTTTCCATAACGAGAAACTAAATAAATATAATGCATTGTTTATAACAACAATTATGAAGAAAAATAAGTATAAATTTCAATTTGGCAGAAAAGCTTTTTATAATAAATTTTGTAATGAGACTATTCGTTTGCCAATAACGCAAAAAGGTGATCCTGATTGGCAATATATGGAAGACTATATCAAATCATTGCCTTATGCAGATTTAATATAGAGGAATACATAGTCCTTAATATTGAAATTTTTGTTTTAGTACTTTTATTTCAGGCTTGGACAAATTAATATATCACATCAAAAACATCATTTATACAAAACTTCTTTTCTGATTTACCGAAAAGTTAAAGGATTTTTGTCCGTTTCTTAGCAATCCCGTCCAAATCGTAGCAAAATGTCGTTGGCAAGTTGCATTTTAGGGGCTCGCGGATGGGAAAATATACCGCATAATATAAATAGTTAATGAGCAAAACACTATTTATGAAAGGAAAAACAATGTGGTATGTAAAATTAAATAATACAATTCTTCCAACACCTTATCAATATTTTAGCGATTGCCTGGCTGAGTGTAAAAGATTGCAGCGGGTTATGGTGGCTGTGTTTTCCGAACCGGTATTGATTGGCTAAATTTTTGATAAAGGAGATTTGAGATGTTAAAGAATTTTGAAAACTGGCTTTTGGAACAGAATTATAAACCTTCTACCGCTTTTGATTATTGTGCAGTTATCGGACTAATTTCTATGATGATTTTAAGGAATTATCAAGACAAATTAAGATGTTTGAGGACAGCTAAAAATTACACCTCATACATAGTACATTGAATTCAGCCATATTATGTTGAATAGAAAGGGTTACCTAATTTTTTGTACCATTAATTGTTTGCAATATGCCAAATGATTAGATTTTGCTTTTTGTGACAGCTCCTTGCAATAAGTCTTTATAATTGGGTTCATTATACATACGATATTGAAAATCAGTCTTTTCAGCTTCTTTTATTGCATTCAATTCTTCTTTTGATGGTGTTTTTTTTATTCCAATTTTGAAACCAGACTTTTTTGTTTCAACGGCATTAACAATTTCTTCCTTTTGAATGTTTTTTAACTTGTTCCAAGCATCTTTTCTGGCTTCTAGCGAAGAGTAATCACAAATTTTGTCTTCTTGCCCGTTGATTTTATACCACATATCTCGCAAGTTATATTTGGTAAGCAAAACACAAGAATTATCATTTTCTTCTGAAACAAGAGGATTAATAACATCTTCTTGCTGTTTGGAATGATTAATAGAAATTTCATACTCAGGTAATAACATCCCCAGAAAGTCTTTCATCTCTTTACGCATATCCTCACCGTGGGAATCATGATAATAAATTGTTTTGCTTTTATTATCAACAGCCATTGCTACAGCGTGAGAGCCGCAAAAACATGCCTGTGAAGGAAGTAATAAAGAATAAAAGTTTTGATTGGATTGTCGGTCGTTTAATAATGTTGTTCCCAAACCTACTAAAGCATTAGCATCAATTTTACTTTGAGCCCCGTTTATTTGAGATTCAACACTTAGCCTTTTTACTGAAAAACCATTTTGCTTAAATAAAATATTGTCTAAATCATCTGATTTTTCATTCCAAGTAAGACGAGTGTTTAGTACATCTTCTTCCTTATATTTGGCAACCATAATAACCTCCGCATTCGTATTATAGTTGAAGGATACCATAGTTGAGCAAAAAATAAAAGATTTTTTTATTTTATCGGACTGGGATTTGAAATGGTAAGAAGCTTGATTTTCTTAGCGTTTGCACAAAAAGTCCGATAGGTTATCAAAAAATGCTGTTTTCAAAACTTCCAAAATCGGACTGTCTGAAAGCCTTGGTTTTCATAACAAAAAAGCACCTTAATTGGTGCATTTCTAAAAATGGTGCCGCTGGCAAGCTTGTGCGCGCGGCTCTGCCACCGCGCAAACCAAAGGTTCTCGCTTTGCTCGCTCTCCTTCGCCAAACTTCGCTTGGCTCTGTCGTCAGACTTGCTCTTGTCCCCGCAAGTCCGATTTCTCACAAACAATACTTTTAAAACACAAAAACGCCCCTAAAGGGCGCTCTTGTGTTTTAATGGTGCGAGATACTATGCAATTATCGGACTAATTTCTATGATGATTTTAAGCTTTTGAGTAGGAAAATTGATATGTTTGAAAGTAAAGAATATATTTGAAAATTAAAAGTTATTTTTATAGTATATCTAAAAAGAGAGGTTACTATGAAGAAAATTTATTTATTGCTTATACTTTTACTAACATCTTGTTCAACTATCGATTCTTTAAGTGAAATTGGAGTTGATAATGAAAATTGTATAGGTGTTCGTAGATTCAAAGTATTACAAGCTATACATCATAATACTGGGTTAGCTTTTGAATGTTTTACTCCAGACTGCAGTGATGCTTATAGCAATAATGTGAATTTTATTTTTGGGGATAAAGTTAGTGAAGACTTATATGATGGTATGATTTATGAAGTTCCCTCAGACAAGTGTGCTGTCAGAAATGGAGTATATAAGTACCAAAACAAAGAAGGGGCACAAAAAACAGTTTCTCAAATTGTTTTTGAATATAAAAACAATTATCAGTCAGAAGAAGAACATCAGAATAGAATTTCTGAAGCAAAAGAAAATATATATGCCTTGTGTATAAATTCCTATGGAGATGAAAAATTACCTCAAGATGAAAAATATTGCAGTTGTTATGGAAGTAGCTATATAGATAATGGTGGTAATGCTAAGGCAATAAAGAAAGAGTGTGGCAAACTTCCAAAATTTTTACCATCCAACTAAATATTAATCTCATGCAGATTGTTAAACTTACGCACAAGCCAAATTTTTACCGCTCCGATTTGATGAATAACACGACAATATAATTTTGGAGTTCAAAAACTGCATAGACAGACACGTAGAGAGGCAAGGATTTAACCGTCTTTGTCTCTTTATTTTAATATCGGACTGGCATAAGCATAACGGGATAGCTCCACCGCCATAAAGGATACCCGACACCTACACCTTCCATGGATACCATACAGCCATGCCGTACCGTACTGGATAAGATTATTTTTTTTGTTAAGCGAATTTTAGTCAAGGCCTTTACGTGTGAGAGAGCTTCTTTGATTTTTATTTTTCAAATAGACTTCTGCAAATTTTTACAAAAGTTGATAAACCGACATCAATGTCATTTAATGATTTCAACCTTTGACATTCAGATGTTAAAAGTTCGTGACGTTAACGACAATAACTTTTTTATAAAATAATCCAACAACCTAATTCTTATTGGGAATGAAGTTAAATCATTATTTTTATGTGATTTTATATGTATAATGTCATGGAAAACAAAAATGTAAAACCAAAAAATTTTTATCTTTAAGAAATTTTATCATTAGATTTTGTGAAAAAAACAATTCTATTTAAATGTATCATTATAAACCGATTACCAAAATCCACCATAATCTTGGTATAACTGTTTCATCAGTTCGGGATACGAGGAAGCTTTTATTCAGGCGGCCTTTGTTATTTTTATATCAAAAAATAACTTAATTATTATTAAAAAAATAAATAAAATTAATAACTTAAATAAATACTAATTGGATGATAAAAATGAATAAATACAAATATGAAAGAGTATGGTTGCAAGAGATAATGACAGAAAACAAGATGTTAAAATTGTCAATAAGTCATGCAACAAGATGTATTGATGATTATGTATATGTCTTAGGTATTATAAGAAGATATGGATTAATTTCTGTTATTGATAAAGTAAAATTGAGTCCTTTTCTTGTTGAATATGGTATTTCTTTTAAGGATTATTTAGTTAATTCTTCTTTATTAAATGGTTTTTATAATAAATTTAAGAGTATTTATAATGGAAAACTCAAGCAAAATAAAATAAACTATATACAGAAAATAGTTAATATACTCTTTTATATCTCCAGATGTGCTAATAATGAAAATCTTAACCAAAACACGAGCATAAACAAGCCTAAAACAACCCATGAACTACAAAATGATATAAAAGCAATCGAACCTATACCAAATAAAAATACTGATTCCTACAGTCAAAAAATGGGTAATATCATAAAATCTGTGTCTCAAGGAAAAAAGGCAACAAATTCTTCCACGATAAAAAAAAGATTAAATAAATGGATTGCTAAAGAATATAAACCGACTCACTTTTTAACCGTACAACTACCAGAAAACAAGAAGACTAAAGATTTATATAACTCAATTAGTCATTTAAGAAACATTATGAAAGCATTTGAAAAGAGTTTGATGAACAATTGGGAGCATCACCATCTTCGGTTTATTGCATTTGCTGAAAATGGAATAAGTTCGGACTGGCATTTTCATATATTATTTAATCGAGGAAGATTTAGTGAACAAGAACTCCAAGATGCTATTTTTCAAGCAATGATGAGAGAAAACTTACCGTCATATTGCATGAATTTAAAACCAATTGAACCAAAATTGTTAAATGTTACTTATTATTGTATGAAAGAAATAAAAATATATTGGAATGGTAAATTTGATAGTGACCATATGATTTTTTCTGAAGACTTATTTAATCTTAATCCTCAAAGAAACTAAATTATAAAAAAACATCATAATGGAAGTTTAACCGTTTACAAATCCCAATATGCACGACAATACATTTATATCAGATTCTTTTGGATAGTTATAACACATTGTAAATAGGTATTATTATGTTTAACTTCTGCTAAATTTTACAAAAGTTGTATTGTTTTACTTTTGTGGTTGAAAAAGATAAGTTGTATCTATAGGATTATTTTTATACAATTTATCAAATAAATATTACAGACATATGATATCAAAATGAAAATACTTCTAAAAAAAATATTAATTGCTTTAGTTTATATCTCCATAATTTTCTTACCGTGGGGGATAGCCTTGTACGATTATTACGAGCATTCTTTTTTCTTTAGTACAAGAAACGATTGGTTTTCTCAGTTTATATTACATATAAAACAAAATATATATTTCTATATTTGGTTGTTTACTCTTTTTCTTGCCTTAAAATGGAATAGTTTTGTAAGTTTGTTTAAAGATATTATATTGTTTTTCAAGGCCAAGGAAAAACAAGATACTTTATTCGAACATAATGATGGATATATTTTAAAATATGATTTTGGTAAACGTATTTTTGCAGACAATATCTTACAAATGATTAATAATTTTTATAAAGACAAAAATAGAACAAATAATCTTGTTATAGGATTAGATGGGAAATGGGGGAATGGAAAAACTTACGTCTTAAAACAAATAAAAGAAATAATCAAAAGTGGTAAGTATCCTGATTTTTATCATTTCTCATTTCAACCTTGGGTATTTGCTAAAAATATAAATTATACTAATGCTTTTGTTGATAAATTAAACTCTGAATTAAAAAAAATAAATTATGGAATAAATATAGTCTATTTGTCAGCGTTTAAAGATATTCTAGATAAAGATTGTGGCTTTTGGGGAAAGATTATCTTATTTTTTATAAACAAGTCTGATGAAGAATTAAAAGAAATCATTCAACAAAAGATTAATCAGAGCGAAAAACAATTTATTATTACAATAGATGATTTAGATCGATTAGATCCTCAAGAGATATTACAAATATTTAAACTTATTAGATGTGTGGCAAATTTTGAAAATGTATATTTTATTCTTTGTCTTGATAGAAAGGTAGTAGAAAATAGTATTGATAAATATTTCCAACAATTTTCTAACAATAATGATGTTGCAACACATTATTGTGATAAAATAATCAATCTATATTTCGAAGTACCTACTATTACAGCGGAAGATTTGAATACATTACTAGATAATTTAATAAGCCAAGATACTGAATTAAAAACATGGAAAGAGAAAACTAATAGTTATCAAACTTCTTTTCGTGCTTTAAATTTATACTATTATCCACAAAATATTAGAGAAATTAAAATTATTATTAATAAACTTAAAGCTGCTAGCATTTTTAAATATCAAACGCTTGAAGAAAAATATGAATTATTATCTCAAAATGTGGATTTTTATATATTTAAAACTCTGGAGATTGTAAAATTAAAAGATATTGATTTATATAACAGTATAAAATCTTCTATTTTACAAAATATTTCTCTGCCTAAAATTGATAATTCAGCCGTTGAAGCTGAAGTAAATACACTAATAAGAATTTTGAAAAAAACTAAATTTAAACATTTTTATTTTGCATATAATTCAGGTGATTTGCCAATATCTTATGAACAGTACCAACTAATATTACAAAAACTTTCATATGATGAAGTTAGACTTTTAGATAATCATTTTAGTGAACTTGACAAAAATAGATATCTTGTTTCATTTTTTATTCATGCAATAAATGACCAGACTCTATCTTCTCAAAAGTTTACACAAATAGTTTCTAATTATGAATTTCAAAGAGAAGCGACTAAAGAATTTAATATACTGTTTAATCAAAAACTTCCCTTATTAAATATCAAAGAGTATTTTCAGCAAGATTATTCTTCTTTGTCTCAGCTACATACATACGATTTAATAAATATTTCTGAAAACAGTGTTAAACGGGCAGAATATATTCATGAGTATGTTGAAACATACAATACTAAGAAGTCATATTTGCCGAGAAACAACTTAATCTTTTATATCGACTTTGAAAAATATACACCTGAGTTATATGGGGTTTTGTTTCAACAGTTAATTTCAAACAATATTGATGTTGCCCCTGGTCTCTTAGACTTATTAGATAAATTTGTAGAACAAACTAATGGCGATACAACTTTATGGAACATCAACATAATAAAAAAACAATGCAATTTACCTTTTTTTAAGATTATTAATAAACTTGATAATGATTATGTTAAAGCTAAAAAAACTTTACATAATTACAAATTAGAAAAGCGTGCATTAAATGAGTTGGAAGATGACTATTATCAACATGTGGTAACAGCTTATGAAAAAATAATTAAGTTTATAAAAAAACATGAAGAAGAATTTTAGCATATTATACATCTCCATAAACAACCCATGGATAACCGGATTTGATAAAAGTAATAAAACCTATACCAAATAAAAAGGTTGTATCCACGGGTTAAAAAATAAGATGTTTAAAATAACTTGTTGTCATTGAGGTTACGAAGTTAAAATATCAAAAATAAAAAATCCGACTTGATACTACTCAAATCGGACTAAATTGTTTTAATATTCGTGAGATAACATAATCGTCATAACTCGGTTGGTTATATTTGGATTACATGGATTTTCTGAATAAAATCGGTAATTTTTATCATAATAATCAATTTTCCAATAAATTTGTTCTCCTTTATAGTAAAAACTGCCAAAATCATGCTCATTATACGGATCGTTTGCTTTGGTAAAGTTATTAAAACACCTAACTTGATTTAATATTTCAGCTAATTCACTTTGACTCTTGGCGGATATTCCACAAGATAATGTAACTCTTCCACCGCTAAAGGTTTTTCTAAAGTTATCATTTAAGGTTTTGATATCAGTCATTATTTTACGCTTTCAATGAATTTGTTTGATACCAAAAACATCTTAAAACGTCTCAAGGCTTGTCTAACCGAAGTATGACTTCTTTTACCATAACTTGATTTTTTACCGTTAATTTCATATTCAGGTAAAATCAAAGCAATATTTTCAACCAAATGAGATAGAGTATAACCTTCAGCACGACACAATCTTTCAATTCTTCCTTGATAATCAAAAGCGGTGGTAGGTCTGTAATTATTATTTAACAACCAATTTTCAAATTTTTTTAACATAGCAAATCTCCTTGATACCAAATTAGTCAACAAATACAGGTTCCGTGGATACGGCAACCATAACCCATTGCAGTCTTTTGCATTCCTTAAGACAATCGCTAAAATATTGATAAGGCGTTGGAAGAATTGTATTATTTAATTTTACATACCACATTGTTTTTCCTTTCATAAATAGTTGTTTTACTCATTAACTATTTATATTATGCCGTGTATTTTCCCATTCGCGAGCCCCTAAAACTCACTTTCTTGATGACATTTTGCTACGATTGTGATAAATGTTTATATTTAAAAATATTGGTCGTATCTACAATTTTTTAGTATTAAAATATTTATAGAATAATGAATTGAATAGTTTCAGAGGAAAAATGGTAATAAACATTAATTTTATGCGTAATTTAACAACAGAAAAGGTTATATCTGAAAGTGATTTATCTTCACTGACAGAACTATCAGATGAACAAAAAAATAGAATTCGTAAAATTTTAAAAAAGGCATTAGAAAAAGGTCAAAATCCTAAAAAAGCTTCTTTAGAAATTGTCGGTAGGATAGATCATATTACTAAAAAGAGAATTGGCGGGGTAATTGATATTGATAAATTTCAAAATGAAAATATCCTCCAAATAAAAAAATTATTAGAAAATTTAGATTCTGCTTATCTGTTAATTGAATGTCGCGATAAGAGATATGATAAAAGTGTTAAGAAAGCAATACAAAAACAAGAAAAATTATCTACAGAGCAGATTGATAGAATTCTTTTGTCCTTAAAAAATAAGTTGATTATGAATTTTATTAATACAATTATTCAAGGAGAGTACACAAAAGCACGTAATAAAGGAGAATACGAAAGCTTAAAGAAAATCATAAAAGAAGGCTTAATTGATGAAAATCAAATTATTAAATGGTGGGATGATTGTGGAGATAATAGAACAAGAAAATCTCATGCATATATGGGAAAAGTTTATAGCAAAGAAAAAGGCATTCCATTTTCTGAACCTTTTATTCTTCCTTCTGGAGAAAAAATGATGTATCCTGGGGATGATAGTATGGGTGCTCCAGTATCTGAAATTGATGGTTGTCGTTGTGTTGCAAGATATAATATTGATTTTTTAAAGCCTTACATTGAATAATATACGGTAAAGAATTTTACGTTATTTTAATAATATATACATATGCTATATGCATAATATTATAGATAAAGGATTTATTTTAATGAAAAGAATATTTACTTTATTGGTTGTTTTTTTATGTAGTTGCTCTGCAACACAAATAGAATATCAGAATAATTTAAAGGTCTTATTACAAAATTCAACAAATGAAGATTATGGAACATTACCCAAAGAATATAAAGCTATTACTGAAACTGGCATAAAAATGCTTTTGAAAGATCCTGATAGTGCTAAATTTATTTGGTCAGAGCCTTATAGATGCAATTTTCCTGCGAAAGATTCTCCTGCTACGCCTTTGTTGGGATGGTGCACAAAGGTAAAATATAATGCTAAAAATAGTTTTGGCGGATATGTAGGATATAAATTACATGAAACTCGTTGGTATAAAGGAGATATATATTCTGTTTGCTCCCAAACTCAAAATGGATTAATATTCTGTTCTTCAAAATAATAGCTACAAAATTGGATTTTTTTTATAATTTGTATCAGTCGTAATTTATATATATCAAAATAGGTGTTTATTTCCTGTTTTACATATTTATTCAATCCCGACATATAATTATTATGACTGATACATTTAATGAAATAAAAGAGGAATTAAAGATTTATTATCCCGATTTTACGGATAATGAATTAACTGAAATGACTAACAAATTAATCCGTTTTTTCTATTTAGGAGCAAAGGCTGTTTATCATGCAAAGCAATCTGAAAAAACATTAACGGACATCAACGACACTAAATCAACTTAAATATTCCCAACCTCTGTAAATTTCAGCAGAGGTTATTTTTTTTGACTTTGTGACGTTAACGACAATAACTTTTTATAACCTCGTTCCAATTGGGAATTAGGTTAGTCTTTTGAAATATCAGTAATTTGTTAGTAAAAAAATTGCAAAAAGCTGAAAATAACTGCGTACTTTCCCAAAATAACACGACATAATAACATTATCGGACTAATTTTAAGGAGTAATATCATGTCTAAAAAGAATAAATATCAAAATATTGCAGATGAAGAATGTAAACAAGCCGTTATATTTGCTCGAGTTTCATCGGAAGAACAAAAGAAAGGAGCGTCCATTGATGCACAACTTAAAACGGTTATTGATTATTGCGACAATCACAAGTTTAAGATTTTAGATAAATTCTCTATTGTAGAAAGTTCGACACGGGGAGGTCGTCTAAAATTTTATGAAATGCTTGAGTTTGTAAAATCACAAAAACACAAAACCGCTATTGTTGTAAATTGTGTCGATAGATTGCAACGAGGATATAAGGAATGTGTTGAATTAGACGATTTGCGTAAACAAGGCAGGATTGAGATACATTTTTATAAAGAAGGTTTCTATTTGCATAGAGATAGCAATTCATCTGATATTTTACGTTGGGATATGGGAATTTTATCCGCTAAGATGTATGTAGGTGCTTTAAGAGACAATGTTTTACGCAGTCAGGAATATAAAAGAGAAGCAGGACAATGGCAATCTTGTGCACCGGTAGGATATTTAAATATATCTAAAACCAGAACAACTTCAGCCGATATAATTATAGATGAAGAACGAGCACCAAAGGTTAAAAGACTTTTTGAAGAATATGCCAAAGGCGGACGAACCTTGCAAGACATTACCAATCTAGCCAGAACCTTAGGATTATCTTCAAAAATGTGTCGTGTAAATAAAACGATTAGTCGAGCTCAAGTTCAAAATATACTGAAAAACACTTTTTACATTGGATATTTTACGCAAAAAGGCAAAGTTTACAAACATCCTTATCCTTTATTTATAGATAAAGAATTGTTTCAAATTGTCCAAGATACCATGGAAGGAAGAAAACGAGCACCAAGTAAATTATATTATGGTGATAAACAATATATTTTTACAGGTTTAGTCAGATGTGGTTGTTGTGGTAGTTTAATGACTTGTGAAACTAAAGTAAAAGACGATAAACATTCTTACAATTATTTAAAATGTAACAAATTACGTTCCAAATGTTCACAAAAACCAATCAATGAAGCAAAAATCTTACAACAGCTTGAACAAGAATTGTCATTACCTATTAACATTAGTGACACTATGTTAAAAAATATTAAGTTGGAAGTAAAAAAGCAACTCAAAGCCGAAAATATCAATACAGCCAATCTCAAACGAGACATTACCATTAAATTAAATGAGCTTGATGAAGAAGCAAAAAACTTATTTCGTGGCTATATGAGAGGTAAATGCGATGAAAAAATGTATAATGAATTAAAAACTGAAATTGAAATGGAAAAAGAAAAACTACAAAAAGATATGGATAGATACCTTGAGATTGATACCGAAACAGATGAAATCTTGGCAAATATCGCGGAAATAGCTGCAAATGTAGGAAAATTCTTAAAAAGTCCGATTATTTCTGAAAAAAGAGACATTTTGAAATTAATATTATCGGACTGCAAAACTGAAGGAAAAAATATAGCGTTTTCAATAGTTAAGCCATTCGATGAACTACTAAAAACGCCAGAAACTGATAAATGGTGCCGCTGGCAAGAATCGGACTTGCGACCCCGTCATTACCAATGACGTGCTCTACCACTGAGCTACAGCGGCAACAACGAAAGAAACATACAAACAATTATCATAAAAATCAAGTATAAATTTTGTCTTTTGATAAAAAATTTTTTAAAAGCAAAAATAAAGCCCTCATTTGAGGGCTTTATAAAATTATTATCTTCCGAAAACGGCGTCTTTGAGGCGTTTTAGAGTTGCTTTTGCAAACGGACGTGCTTTTTCGGCACCTTCCAGCAACATTTCTTCCACCTCGTTAAAGTGAGCCATGTAGTAATTATATTTTTCTCTCGGCTCTTTGATTTCATTAACAACTGCATCAAGCAACATATTTTTGATGTGCCCATAACCAAGCTTGCCTTGGCGCAGACCGTCACCCATTTCTTGGAGCTGTTCCGGTGTAGCGATTGATTTATAAATTTCATAAACCAAAATTTCATCCGGATTCTTGGGCTCTTCCATTGGACGGGAGTCGGTTTTAATGGAGAAAATGGCTTTTTTGATTGCCTTGTCGTCTTCAAACAAAGGAATAACGTTGCCGTAAGATTTGCTCATCTTGCGACCGTCAATACCGACAACCACGGCAACATTTTCATCAAAACGATAAGTCGGCAATTTTAAAAGCTTTTTACCATAGTGGGCATTGATAGCGCCGGCAATATCACGCGCGATTTCCACATGTTGAACTTGGTCTTTGCCAACAGGAACAATATCGGAATCATAAGCCAAAATATCGGCAGCCATGAGGGTGGGGTAGGTATAAAGCCCCATGTTAATACCGTCATCATCAGGTTTGCCGGCTTCACGGTTTTTATCAACGGCAGCTTTATATGCATGCGCCTTGTTCATAAATCCTTTAGGTGTGTAAGCATATAAAATGGTGGTGATTTCCGGAATTTCGGGAATATCAGACTGACGATAAAAATAAGATTTTTTCGGATCTAAGCCGCAAGCCAAATAAATGCAGGCGATTTCTTTGGTCATTTCGTTCAAAACCGCCGGATTCTTTTCGGCATTAATGGCATGATAATCGGCAATAAACATATAATGTTTACCGCCTTGAGCCAAAGCTTCTTTTCCAAGTTCAACTGCCGGCTTAATTGCACCGAGATAGTTGCCGAGATGAGGTTTTCCGGTAGGTTTAACACCGGTTAAAATAGTTTTATTTTCAAACATCAAATTCTCTGTATGTATCATCTTTACAAATTGGCACTAAAATAGCCCAAAGCATAAATTAAATCAAGGGATAAGGAAAAATATATAAAGAAATTTTTATTTAGAGTTGATTTTTTGTCTATTTTATGGTAAAAAGACAAAAGGAAAAAATTATTAAAATTATAGATATGAAATGCGAACAAGCAGTTTGGACGGAAAAAGGCTATTACTGCGTAGCCATGGGGCAAAGAGTAGGTTACCTCAGAAAGAGAGGACTTTGCCCATGTTCATCCGGATATAGCAGTCCGGTCTTAGAAAAAAGTTATCACGGTCGCGACGAACAGAGTTATCATGAGTTCCAAGGATATAATGCTCAAAATAATGATGGCTTCCTTGATGAAACTCAAGCAAAAGATTATGCGGAGTATCATAAAGAGGAAGAGCATTTATATTGGCATGAACGTGCGCGTCTGACGTCAGAAGAAGAGGAACAACCATCTCAAGAAGAAGAGGAACAACCTTCTCAGGAAGAAGAGGAGCAGCCTTCTTATCAGGAAGAAGAGGAACAACCTTCTTATCAAGAAGAGGAACAGCCTTCTCAGGAGGAAGAGGAACAACCTTCTCAGGAGGAAGAGGAGCAACCTTCTCAGGAGGAAGAGGAGCACTACAGTCTTTTCGAAGATGATGACGACGACGGTGAATCCCACAGTCTTTTCGGAGATGACGATGATGATGAATCGCCCAGTCTCTTCGATGACGATGACGACACCGACGACGATGACGACACCGACGACGATGATGACACCGACGACGATGATGACACCGACGACGATGACGACACCGACGACGATGATGACACCGACGACGATGACGACACCGACGACGATGATGACACCGACGACGATGATGACACCGACGACGATGATGACACCGACGACGATGACGACACCGACGATGACGATGACGACACCGACGACGATGACGACACCGACGACGATGATGACGATGATGACGATGATGACGATGATGACGATGATGACGATGATGACGATTAAAAGAAAACCTTTGCCGACTTTTGTGTCGCCAAAGGTTTTTTGTTTTTTAGATGTAAATTTCTATTGTTTTTATATAAAAAATTGTTATTCTGAGCCTGTTTGAGTTGATAACAAAATAAATAGGACAGAAAATAATGTTAGATATTAAATACATTGCCGAAAATCCGGAATTGATAAAAGAAGGACTGGCTAAAAAAGGATACACTAAAGAAGATATAGATATTGATGCGTTGATTGCGCTTTATAAAGATATAAACAAATTAAAAACCTCATCCCAAGCTCTGTCCGAAGAAAAAAACAAACTCAGTAACTCAATCAAATCCGCTTCCGCAGAAGAACGTCCGGCAATTATCGCCAAAAGCAAACAAATTGGCGAAGAATTAAAAGTTGAACAAGAAAAACAGGCAGCCGAGCAAGAAAAATTTGATAATATTATGTGGCGCATGCCCAACATGCCGAGCCCTGAAAGTCCGGTTGGAAAAGACGATTCGGAAAATGTGGTTCGTCGCAAAGTCGGCGAATTACCCAAGTTTGACTTTACTCCGCGTGACCATATTGAATTGATGGAATTAAACGATTGGTCGGAAATGGAACGTATTGCCAAAGTTTCTGGTTCTCGTACTTATGCCATTAAGAACGATTTGGCAAAATTGGAATTGGCTATGCACATGATGGTTTTGGATAAATTGCGCGCCAACGGTTTTACCGTAATTACCGTTCCGTCAATTTCTAAAGAGAAACCTTTATATGGTCAAGGTTATTTGCCGTTCTCACGTGATGAAGTTTACTACATGCCGGCAGATGATATCTATTTGTCCGGTACGGCAGAGTTGATTTTAAATTCTTTGCGTGCTGATGAAATTTTGCAAGAAAATGAACTGCCGATTCTTTATGCCGGATTTTCTCCTTGCTTCCGTCGTGAAGCCGGTGCAGCCGGAAAAGATACCCGCGGCTTGGTTCGTGTTCACCAATTTATGAAAACCGAACAATTTGTCATCTGTAAAAATGATATTGCCGAAAGTGAAAAATGGCACAAGAAATTGTTGCAAATTTCGGAAGAAGTTTTGCAAGATTTGGAATTGCCTTATCAAGTTTTGGAAGTTTGCACCGGAGATATGGGTGCTCCGAAATATCGTCAATATGACTTGGAAGCTTGGGTTCCGTCGCAAAATTGCTATCGTGAAACCCACTCCTGCTCCAACATCACCGAGTGGCAAGCGCGTCGCACCAATTTGCGTTATCGTGACAATGCCGACGGTAAAGTTAAGTTTGTTCACACTTTGAACAATACCGGAATTGCCACCCCGCGCGCATTGGTTCCGTTTATTGAAAATCACCAAAATGCCGATGGTACGGTCAATATTCCGGAAAAATTGCGTCCCTATATGGGCGGCGTAGCCAAAATCGGTAAAAACGCATAAATTTTTAAGAGGTAAAAAAGCGTCCGCAAGGGCGCTTTTTTGCTGTGTTGAGAGAAGGAAAATGATTAATTTACAAGAAGTTAAATATATTTTATTTGATTGGGATAATACCTTGGCGGAAAGTCGTACTTGTTTGGTAACAACGGTCAATGAAATTTTAAAAAAATATAATTTGCCCGATTGGGAACATCAAAAAACAAAACGCGATCCAAACTTGTCTTTTCGTGACAATTTTCCAAACATTTTCGGAGTTGATAATGCGCAGGATGCATATAAAGAATATGCAGAGCTTTATAAGCAAAATGTTGGAAAGCTACTGACCACATTTCCCAAAGTCAAGGAGACATTAGAATTTTTAAAAAGCCAAGACAAAAAAATCATAATTCTGACCAACAAAGACCGAAAATTGTTAGATTTTGAATTGCCTTTGCTTTTTGACAGATCATTGTTTGACCGCATTATCGCCGGGCATGAAGCCCCAAAAGACAAACCCTATCCTGAGCAAGCCTGGTTTGCCTTACAAGGCTGGTTAGCGCCTCAAGATTTCACCCCCGAAAAAGTATGGATAGTCGGAGACAGCAAAATGGACAGTGATTGTGCTTTTTCAGCCCATGCACAAGCCATCCGCATCGGCAAAGCCATTTGGGGTGATGAAAAAAAGTTATCTGCCGATATAGCTTATTTTTCTTCCTTTGAAAAATTTTTTAATTTTTTAAAAGAAACGAAGTAATTAGGGAAAAGTTAAAGAGTTTTTGCTATAACAAAACAAATATAAATCAAAAGGTTTTCAGAAATGAGTAGCGAAGACGAAAATATGGATGAAAAAAATAAGATTATCAATATAATCTTAATAATTGTCGCGCTCATGGCACTAGGCTGGGTAAATTATTTATATTTTGCCAAACATATCTCATCCAATCCGGAAAGAATAAATAATTTCATTGCCATAGATAATAATGTGGACAAATTTCGCATACCGGTCAGTTCGGTTTTCTTTTATCCATACAATAAACAAGGCAAAAAAATACTGGCGTCACAAACCAATCCGAGAATTTTTGTTGTCCCGTATTCCGGTTATTTATATTCCGAACAAAATGTTGCCAAAGCATATAACTGGCTTCTTCCCTGGAAGGATACCATAAAAAATGTTGTACTTATCGCTCAAAGTAAAGACAAAAATTTTTCAACAATAAATATAAACAAAGCAGGGAAGTTGGAAATAAACGGAAAAAACATGATAGTGAGCAAAGGCTTAAACGAGTTTTTGCAAAAAAATTCCGAGGTTAAATTTAGAGTTGAAGATTTAAGCAACATAGCTGGTATATCCCAACAATTACCGTTAATCAGCCAAATCTTCGGTTCAAAAATAAATTTTGCCGTTTTATATTACGGAGCCAATCAAACGGCACAAGTTGAAAAGCTGTTATGTCCCCTTGTTCAATCTAAACATAATTTACTAATTTTTTCGGCAGATATGTCAGGGCATTATACCGAAGGAGAACAAAAGGAAGCTTCATCAGAAAACATAGATTTGGTTGTAAATTTAGCCCAAAAAGCTCATCTATATCCGAAGATATTTGATTTGGTTAATTTTGAAGACATTGCCGAACAAAACTATCGCTTGTCCGAATTAAAAAATGACAAACCGCTGACCACGTTGGAACAAGAAGTTGAGAGTTTAACTGCATTTGCTCGATTGCATGGGGAAGAATTGTTTAATATTGCCATGGAGAGTTTGTCAACAGCCGTTCTTAAGAAAAAACAGCTCAAACCGGAAAGAGAAACCACGTCGGATGTCTTATTTAATCGCGGAGCTGTATATATTAATTTATATAAAGATAACGCATTACGAGGGAGCTCCGGTTCTTTACTTCCTTCCCAAGCCATAGCATTTGCCGTGGCGCAAAATACATATAGTGCGGCAGTAGAAGATAAAGATTTTCCGCCTCTGCAACCGGAAGAATTGTCAAAAATAAAAATCAAAATGAGCTTATTAACGGGATATGAAAAAATCAGCTATCAAGATGAAGCCGATTTATTGAAAAAATTGCAAATCGGGAGTGATGGTCTGGTGATCAGAGACGGCAACAGACAAGGCATATTTCTCCCCTCAGAGTGGAAACAATATGCCTCGCCGCAGGAATTTTTAAATAATTTAAAAATCAAAACCGGTATGAGTCCGGCTTATTGGTCCAATCAAATCAAAGTATACAGATTTAAAGCAGTGGAGATAAGTAAAGATGAAAATTGACGGATATGAGTTAAATTTAAGAGAAGAAGAATTAGATGAAATATTTGCAAAAAAATTGCGTCCGATAGAGCTGATTACACCGGAATTTGAGGGATATAAAAATTTACCCGAAAATGAAAAAAAGGTATTAAATCATTTAGTTAAAGCCGCAGAAATAATGAATGATGTTGCTTTGGAACAAGATCATCCGTTAAATTTGCATTTAAAAAAAGCTTTGGAAAAAGAAGCGGAGAAAAACAGTCATGCCGCCAAAGCATTGCGTTTGTTCAACTGTTTTAGCGGCGTTGCCGGATTGAACGGAATAGATCCCGAGCCAATACAAATTTTTAAAGATGTTAAAGTATTAAAAGGGCGCAATTATTACCCGTCAGACCTAAGCGTTGATGAATTTCATAAGATTGTCAAAAAAATGTTACAGGCAGGTAAACATGATGAAGTCCGCCGCATATTAAGTGCCCGAACCATGGTAAGAAGAAAAGGGGACGAGCTGGAAGGAATAGATTATACCCAATATTTTGAAAAACCGTTTTCAGCAATTGCAAACGAGTTGGAAGTTGCGGCGCATTATACCGCCGATGAAGCATTCAAAGATTATCTCGGCTGGCAGGCACAGGCTTTAATTCAAAATAATGAAGACATGGATATGTTGGCAGACAAACATTGGGCGGTTTTGCAAGATTCGCCTTTGGAATTTACGGTCAGCCGCGAAAATTATGATGATGAAATGACGCCGACAATATGTGATAATGCGGAACTAAAATCCATGCTGGATGATTTGGGTATAGAAGTCAATTCCAAAGACATGCTCGGAATAAGGGTAGGGATTGTAAATAAAAAAGGCACGGATTTGCTACTGACATTTAAGGAGCAAATGAAAAATTTGGCAGGTTTAATGCCCTATGCCGAGAAATATAAACAAAACATTGCCTCCGGTCAGGATTTGAAACAAACCATGGTGGATGTAGATTTAATCGCCTTAAAAGGAGATTATGCTCAATGCCGTGGTGCCATTACCACGGCGCAAAATTTGCCCAATGACGATAAATTATCAATAAAAACCGGCGGTGGCAGAAGAAATGTATATCATCGCCAAGTAAGAATGAGTCAGGATAAAGAAAGAACCAAAAAATTGTTAAATGCGCTGGTAGCAGAAAATCTGCATCAATATTATAATCCCGAAGCTGAGCATATTTTTGTAATCGGGCATGAAAACGGCCACTCATTGGGACCGGACAGCAGCTTTAAGAATTCTTTGGGCTTGTATAAACATACGATAGAAGAAAACAAAGCCGATGTTGTATCGATAGCCATGATGCCGCAATATGTAAAGGCAGGAATTATTGATGAAAAGACCTTGAAGGAAGTCTATACCACGTGGATTGTCCGCATTTTCTTGAAAGCGAAACCGCAGTTGATTCAGCCGCATCGCATGGGCGATTTAATTCACTTTAACTATTTGTTGGAACATGGAGCAATAAGGTTTAATAGTGACAACAAATTAGAAATAGATTTTGCCAAATTGCCGGAAGTTATGAATAAAATTTTGGCAGAAACCATAGAAGTTCAGCTTTCAAAATCGGCAACAAAAGCCAAAGAATTTATTGATAAATACACAGAGTGGAAAGACATACACAATTATATTGCCAAAACTCTGCAAGAAATCGGCATCAAACCATATATTGAAATCAGGACATATTTTTAATGTATTACAGTTTTTTTGAAATATTTTCAATCGGTATCGGACCGTCAAGTTCACATACGGTCGGACCGATGCGCGCTGCCAAAAGATATATCAAAAATTTACGAGTAGCCGGAAAATTCAATGATTTAGAAAAGATAGAAACAACACTCTATGGTTCATTGGCATTAACCGGAGTCGGGCACGGCACGGTCAAAGCAATAGCTTATGGTTTAATGGGACTGGAGGCGGAAGAAATCAACCCCGAAAAGGCGTATATGCTGGCAATAGAAAAAGATAAAACCTTACTTGCCGACCATGAAAAAGTGATAAATTTTGATATAGATAAGGATATCATATTCAAAAAAGACATTTTTTTACCGGAGCACTCCAACGGCATGACATTTAAAGCCTTTGATAAAGAAGGCAATTTGTTGTTGGAAGAAACATATTTTTCGGTAGGTGGCGGAACAATAGCCAGAAAAGACGAGATTTCAAAACGAATATCGCGAGAACCATATAAGATTCCGTATAATTTTGATACATGTGCCGAATTAATATCTTTATGTACCGAGCACAACATGAGTATAGCCGATTTGGTGTTGGCAAATGAAAGTGCATTACGCCCGCAGGAAGAAGTAATTTCAGGAATAATGAAAATACATAAAATAATGCAAAATTCTATAGACAGAGGGATGAAGGCAAGCGGCATATTACCCGGAGGTTTAAATATTCCGCGGCGAGCGCATGAAATATATGTTCGTTTGGAAGAAAAATTCAAAAATAATGATTATGATCCGCTAATGACGATAGATTGGATAAATTTGTGGGGATTTGCCGTGGCGGAAGAAAATGCGGGCGGCGGGCAGATTGTAACGGCGCCGACAATGGGTTCCGCCGGAGTAATGCCTGCGGTTTTAAGATATTATGAAAGATTTGCGGCAAATAAATCACAATACAGCATAGAAGAAGGCATCAAAATCTTTATGTTAACGGCATCGGCAATTTGTAGTTTATATCGAAGCAATGCCTCAATTTCAGGAGCGGAAGTCGGCTGCCAGGGAGAAGTTGGAGTAGCTTGCTCAATGGCGGCAGCCGGATTAGCGGCAGCCATGGGCGGAACTCCGAAACAAATTGAAAATGCGGCAGAAATAGCCATGGAGCACAATTTAGGTTTAACATGTGATCCGTTGGCAGGTTTGGTCCAGGCTCCATGCATAGAACGCAATGCTATGGGAGCAGTCAAGGCAGTTAATTCAGCAAGGCTTGCCATGAAGGGAAACGGCAATCACTTAATCTCGTTGGATAGCGTTATCAAAACCATGTTTGATACGGGGCGCGATATGAACAATAAATATAAAGAGACCTCACTGGGTGGTTTGGCAGTAAATGTGGCAAATTGCTAATAAATAAAAAGGCCTGATATGCGTTCAGGCTTTTTTTGTGAGAAAGAGGATGGTTTTGCTTGCTAAAAGAAAAAAATTATAAGACTATGAGCATATATGCAATGGAAAGAGGCACAAAATGATAAAAAAACTTTTGAGCGGAGAATTTGGTTTAGGCGAAACTTTTTGGAAATTTGGAATATTTGGAACATTAATCGTTCATGTATTTGTTCGAGTTTTTGAGTTTCTGCTGCATAAACAAATAGGCAATATAAGACTGGTAGATTATTATTTGCACTATTTTAACCCGATAAATTTTAATGGTTGGGCAATATTTTTTACACTTTGTTATATCGGAGCTGTTGTTTTTTTCTTATATTACGGGATATGTGTCTGGTTAGGCGTGTTGAGAAGTTCGGCAAGTTTTGAACGCAGCAATATTTTGAAATTTTTATCTCGTTTGCTGATAGCATTATTTTTAGCAATAAATATATGGTCAATATTTTAAGTAAGGAAAAACAATGAAAAAAATTTTATGTTGTATGTTAATATTAATGGTTGCCGGATGCACGGTGGGGGAATTAAAACCGGATCGTCAAAAGTTGTATAAAATGGGTAACGATATATGTGACACCAAACCGGAACGTTGTATCAATGGAATCCCCTGGTAATATAAAAAAGCTCCGTTTCGGAGCTTTTTTTATAACTTCAATTCTTTAATAGGGAGATGATATTTTAAAATCATCCACCTTGCAGGAATTACAATCATTATCTTCAGCCAAAATCCCTTTATTTAAAATAAAGTCAGGTGTTTTTCCGTTAAACGATTTAAATTTCTTAGCAATTTCGGCAGCTTCTGAATCAAACAATGGGTTAAGAGAAGAGCCTTTATTATTCTTTTGTGCATCGCGACTATTTCTTTGCTTTGATCTGGTCGGCGAATTTTTAGATTTTGCAAAATCATTTGAATTTTTATTTTTCTCGGCAACATCCATTTTCTTAGATGTTTGCGGATTCAAGGAAGTTTCCAATTCTTTGTCTTTATCAACCTTAATTTCTTCTGGCGCTTTAAGAATTTTTTCCAAAATAGATTGAGTTTCTTTAGAGCGACGGTTGGTATAAACAATATTTTGTTTTTGAGCCGGCAAAATAGCCAAGATTTTTTCCAAATTATCAAGTTGTTTGTTTTTCTTAATCAAATTAATATCATCAACAATTAAAATATTTGTTTTTGAAAAATCAAATTTAGAATCTTCGGCTAAATCGACAAGCAAATCGGGAGAACCGATAATTACATTAGCTTCGGCATCAATATCCTCATGAGCATCTTTAACCGTAGCCTCATTAATCTCGTGATATTTATTAAAGACGGAGAGTCTGTCGGAAACTAAGACGGACAAATCAGAATTCGGAGTAATGATTAAAATATTCTGCCCGTTTTTATTGCTGATAATATCAATAAGCGGAAAGATATAAGACATGGTTTTTCCGCACAAGCTCGGAGCAATGGTAAAAACATCCTTCCCTTGCAAAATGGAAGGGATAACATCGCACTGAACGGTAGTTGGCTCTTTAATGCCATATTCTTCAATAGCTTGAATAGTTTTTTCACTTAAACCCAAATCAATAAATTTCATGATATTTCTTCTGATATAAAAGTTAAATTATTTATTGCGAAGTATTATGTATTTTGTTAAGATAGTCAATAACCTATTTACAAAGGAGGTCGAAATGTTGATGAAGAAGGATGATTCGTTATTGTTAATAATAGACGTTCAAGAACACTTGGCACCGGCACAGGAACGACCTCGAGATGTAATAAACGGTTGTGCGGCTTTGTTGGATATTGCCAAAAAACTTAATATTCCTTTCATCGTTGCCGAGCAGAATCATAATAGCTTTGGTCCGACAATGATAGATTTGCGGATTGTTTTAGGAGATGAAATTACCTATTATGAAAAAGATACTTTTTCATGCTACAAAAATGAAGAGATAAGAGAAAGAATAAGACAGTCAGGAAAAAAACAAATAGTTATTGCCGGATTAGAAACCCATTTATGTATTTTGCAAACGGCGTTAGATTTGCAAAAAGAAGGATATGAGGTATTTGTAGCGGCAGATGCCTGCTCCTCAAGAAATGAAATGCAAAGTGCATTGGGAATACAAAGATTGTTACACAACGGCGTGGATGTTGTAACTGTAGAAATGGCAATATTTGAGTGGTTGGAAAATTCACGCAGTCCGGAATTTAAGGAAGTATGGGCAAAGCGAGTATAACAAGGAAAATAAAGAAATCCCTCCGAACGTGAGATTCGGAGGGATTTTTTTAGATATCTTTTCCACTGACGCGAACATAAGTCAAAATATCTTTTGAAATGGTATAGCGTTGCTTATCTTTAACGGAACCGATTCTGGTTAAGAAATTTTCGCTATATTTTTCGGGAATGTTCAATATATGAAGTTGAGCTTCCCAATAGCCGAGCATTTTATCCATATTACCTCTGAGATAACCACCGACATCATTAAGGTTATTACGTTCGGCACCGGAGATAATTTTCTCAAGAATTTCGGTGCGATACTTAATTAAGTCCGGATCTTGAGCATGTTCATTGCGATAACAATAAGCTCCCGGCATCAAACCTCTGGTCAAATAAAGAGGTGTGTTAAAACCTTTAGTTTGATTTTTATCAATACCGGGATAATCAGCCATAAAAGGTTGCAAATCGATGATAAACATCTGGTTATCAACGGCAGAATACAAAATATTACCGGTATTTGTAAACAAACCTCCGCCCACATCCAAAGTATGTTTTCTGGAAGAAAGGAAGTGCAAATCGTCATAAATTTTATCAAAAGCACTATCGGGAAGGTTAAGGATTGTTTCACTTAAAACCTTTGTACGAATTAACGCTTCTTCGGGATCAGGTTTTGGCCGACCAGATTTATGAACTTCAATGGAAATTCCCGGACAGTAAAAATTAATAGTCAAAAGAGGCTGTTCAGGATTTTCCGGATCTTTCCAATACGCCAAAGTTTGAGCAAAATTGCGTTCACCGAAAATATTTTTTTGCTCAATCATGGGAGTTTCGTTGATAATTTTAGCCAATTCATTTAAAGGCGGACAATCCAAACTGACGCGAGTCATATATTTTGGATTGGTGTGAATTTTATAAACTTTAGCTTCAGCACCTTCGCCGAGGGGCTGTTCGCTCATAGCAAAAAGAATTTCTTCTTTGCTTGGTAACAAATATTTAGTCATTAGAATGTCCTTGAAAATTTATTCAAATATATAGCCAAAATATAAAAAATCAAGAACAAAATTTGTCCATTTCGGAATCTTTCGCATAAAAAAACATAAGTCGGCAAAGCCGACTTATGCAAGATAAGGAATAGCAAGATAAAAATTTAAACGCGTCCGTAGGAATCTTGAAAACGGACAATGTCGTTTTCGTCCAAATTTTCACCGGTCTGAATTTCAATAAATTCCATATTATTTTGAGTATTATTTTGGATTCTGTGCTTTGTTTCTGCGGGAATATAAACAGATTCATTAGCTTTTTTAATGATTTTTTCATCTCCGAGAGTAACCAAAGCTTCTCCTTTAACAATAATCCAGTGTTCGGCTCTGAAGTGATGAAGTTGTAAAGAAAGAATATTTCCGGGAGTGACGCAAATTCTTTTAACGCAAAATCCGTCTCCGGCGTCCAAAACTTCCCAAGTGCCCCAGGGGCGTGAATCTTTATCACCTTTTTTATAATTATTGGTCATATTTTTTATCCTTTAATAAGTAAAATTAACTTGATGAAAGATAATATAAAGAATATAAAGAAAATCACAACAGAAAAAAATTTTAGGGTAGGAAAAATATGCAATCTCCGGCGATAAACAAAGCAATGGAAATTTTACAGCAGCTACGCTCTATCAGTGAAGGTCAAGACGGCATAGAAGTCAAATTAAATAAGATAGTCAAGATGATAGCTGAGCAAATGCAAGCGGATGCAGCCGCCTGCTATATCACGATAGGCGGAAACAGATTGGTTTTATTTGCCGCCTATCAAATGAATGAAGAAGCAATCAACAAAGTATTATTTCGCTTTGGAGAAGGCTTGACGGGAGAAGTTGCGCAAAATAGCCGAACAATAAGTGTGGCAGATGCATGGTCTCATCCAAAATTTGTGCATAAGCCCGAATTGGGAGAGGATAACTATAAATCCTACATCGGAATTCCACTGATAAGGTGGCATCGTTCGGTCGGTGTATTAGCGTTGCAGAGCAAAGAGCTTCACGAATATACGGCATTAGAAACAGAAATATTAGAAACGGTTGCAATGGTTTTAAGCGAAATCGTATCTTCTGAAGAAATGTCGGAGTGGCGCAAGAATTATGATCGCGGCAGTCAGATGGGATATAGAGAAAAACTCAAAGGACTGAGTCTAAGCAAAGGCTATGGCATGGGTGTTGCGGTTGTGCATAGACGCCGCCAAATTGTCAGCAAAATTTTCGCGGAAGATAAAGAAAAGGAACTGCACCGTTTGGAAATAGCCTTTGGTCAAATGAATGCCGACTTGGATAAAAAGTTAGATGCCGCTAAGTTAGGCATAGGAGAGCATGTTGATATATTAGATGCCTACCGCATGTTTGCCAGCGATAAGGGTTGGTATAAAAAGTTGGTAAACAATATTCAGAGCGGTTTAACGGCAGAAGCTGCGGTAGAACGTGCTTATGAAGATATGTGGAACCGGTTGTCAGGCACAACGGATGTTTATTTGCGAGAAAGATTACATGATTTAAGAGATGTATCGGATCGATTATCTTCATATTTGAGCGGAGATTTTGGTTCAGTCAAAAGTATAGATAGTCCGGATATAATTGTTGTGGCACAAACCATGGGACCGGCAGATTTAATGGATTATGATTATAGCAAAATAAGAGGATTAATCATAGAAGATGGCACGCCGACCATGCATGTGGCAATTGTTGCCAAAGCCTTAAATATTCCGGTTGTTGCAAAAATTAAAGGGATTTTCAGTGAAGCCAAAACCGGAGAGCTGATAGCCGTGGACGGGATGGAAGGTTATGTATATATCAGACCGTCGCAGCAAGTTCAAGACAACTTTAGATCCAAGATAGAAGAAAGACAAAGATTACAAGCCAAATTAGCCGAGTTAAGAGAACTTCCGGCGTGCAGCAAAGACGGCATAAACATCAATTTATATCTGAATGTAGGTCTGGCATTTGATTTAGATTATATAGAAAGTACCAACTGTGACGGTATAGGCTTATACCGAACGGAAATACCGTTTATGGCATCAGAGATAATGCCGGATGTAGACCGTCAGATTTCTTATTATCAGGAATTAATGGACAGATCCGGAGATAAGAAAGTTGTCTTCAGAAGTTTGGATGTTGGTTCGGATAAACTTTTGCCTTACTGGGGCAATGTCGGAGAAGAAAATCCGGCAATAGGTTGGCGTTCGATTCGCATAACATTAGATAGGAGAGCCATTTTAAGAAAACAGATTCGTGCTTTTTTAAGAGCGGCGGCAGGAAAAGAATTAAATGTTATGTTTCCGATGATAACCAATTTAAGTGAGTTTGAAGAAGCAAAAGAGACTTTGATGTTGGAATTGGAAAAAGAAAAGCGTCGCAGTGATAAGATACCAAAGAAGGTCAATGTTGGTTTAATGATAGAAGTACCGTCAGTCATTTTTCAGTTAGATTCGATTTTGGAACAAACCGATTTTATATCGATCGGGACCAATGATTTAGCACAATTTATCTTTGCCTGCGACCGAGGAAATCCAAGGCTGACGGAAAGATATGATGTGTTATCGGCACCGTTTTTGACGGTAATGAATGAGATAATAAGCAAAGCCAACAAACATCATGTATATTGCTCGGTATGTGGAGAAATGGCATCAAATCCGATAGAGGCAATGGCATTAATAGGTTTAGGATACAGAAACTTATCAATGTCTGGCTCTTCCTTCGGAAGGGTAAAAAGCATGGTCAGAAGCATAAACGTTGAAGAAATTGAAGATTATGTTCACAGTTTATTGAAATCAAACAAAAAAACTTTAAGACCACAATTAATATCCTACGCCCATGACCATGGTATTGAAATTTATTAAAAATTATGCAACAATCAAAAAAATTCATAACAAAAGCAGAGGAAAACAAAGTGACAAAGGAACCTAAAAAAGCCAAAAACGAAGCTAAAGAAGAGATCGTCGCAACAGAACAAAGTTCAGAAAAGAAAACCGTTTCCACAAAAAAGGAAGAAGGAAAAGTAGGTCTTCTGCTTAAAGAAATGCGCAACAAGCAAGGCAAAACATTTTCTGAAATATCGCAAGATTTGTGCATCCGTAAAAGTTATCTCGAGGCGATAGAGGAAAGTGATTATAATAACATTCCGGAATATCCGTACGGAATAGGTTTTATCCGCTCATATGCCGATTATTTGGGGCTGGACGGAAATAATATTGTCAAGATGTACAAAGAAGAAGCCGAGGCAGATTTTAGGAAGAAACATCCATATTTTGTAATGGAGCCGCAAGTAGAGGCCACGGTTCCGAGTAAGAAATATCTTTTAATCAGTTTAATAGCACTGATTTTGGTATATGGCGCCTGGAGTCTGTATAATCAATATGCCTATACAGAAGAAGTTTCGCCTTCAGAAATGGTAGCAACGGAAGTTACGGAAGATACAAACGTAAATTTTCCGCTCAAGGTAGAAGATTATAGTACCAATGCCGAGGTAATTGAAGCCGAAGAACAAGAAAACCCAAAACAAACGGAGGCTGAAGAGCCAAAAGAAGAACTGCCGATAGTAGATGTTAGTTCTGTGGAAGAAAATCAACAAGTGACGGTAACAAATAAAAGTTTTGAAGAACAAGAAACAATCAAAGAAAAAACGGAAGCAGAACAGCCCGAAGCCGTAAAATCGGAAGAAAAAGTTCAATCGACAGATAAGGTAAAAACAGCAAAAAGCGAATTGGTTTTAAATATATTAAAAGAAACATGGATAGAAGTCAGAAATGACAAAACGCTGTATATCAGTAAGGTTTTGCAGGGAGGAGACAGCTATACTTTGCCCAAAGCCGATAATTTAAAATTATCGGTAGGAAGAGCAGACGGAGTAAAGGTTCTGTATGAAGGAAAAGAAATTTATAAATTCTCTCCCAATAAAAAAATGAATATTTCTGTAGATGAAATAATCAGCAAAGCCGAAGATTAGCAAAGGATAGAAGGAAAGGGAAATAGCAGAGGAGTCTGCTATTTTCCTTTTTCTGTATTGAAAAGGAAAATGAAATGGAAAAAATTGTTCGCCGCAAAAGTAAAAAGATAAGAGTAGGAAATGTCTTTGTCGGAGGAGATTCTCCGATAAGCGTTCAGTCCATGACCAACACATTGACCTCAGATGCCAAGGCAACAATAGAACAAATACAGAGACAAGAAGCGGTCGGGTGCGATATAACACGCTGCTCTTGTCCGGATGAAGATTCGGCACGAGCCTTAAAAATCATCACAAAGGAAGTAAAAATTCCGGTTGTTGCCGACATTCATTTTGACTATCGTCTAGGAATTTTGGCAGCAGAAAACGGTGCGGCATGTTTGCGAATAAACCCGGGAAATATCGGTGGAGCAGACAGAGTCAAGGCAGTGGTTCAAGCCGCAAAAGATTATGGTTGTTCGATTCGCATAGGGGTTAACGGCGGTTCGTTGGATAAAAGGTTATTGGAAAAATACGGCGAACCTTGTGCCGATGCTTTGGTAGAAAGTGCCTTGGAACAAGCCAAGATGTTGGAAGATAATGATTTTGATGAGTTTAAAATCAGCGTCAAGTCATCAAACACCATGTTGATGATAGAAGCATATAAAAAATTGGCAGCAGCCTGTGATTATCCTCTTCATTTGGGCGTGACCGAAGCCGGTGGTTTGAGAACGGGAACCATTAAATCCGCCATGGGAATTGGCGCTTTGTTGATGCAAGGTATCGGAGATACGTTGCGTGTTTCATTAACGGCAGATGTTGAAGAGGAAGTCAAAGCCGGATACGAGATTTTGAAAGCGCTGGATTTAAGACACAGAGGGATTCGGATTGTTTCTTGCCCGACCTGCGCCAGAAGAGGCTATGACGTGCAAAAGACCATAGAGGCATTGGAAGAAAGATTAGCCCACATCAATCAGCCCTTGAGTTTGGCGGTTATGGGCTGTGTGGTTAACGGTCCCGGAGAGGCGGGACATACCGATTTTGGTGTTTGTGGCGGAAAAGGTGATGAAAATATGATTTTCATAAGCGGAAAGCCCGATCACAAGGTTAAAAATGAAAATATTGTTGACGAATTGGTTCGTTTGGTAGAAGAAAGAGTAAAAAAAATAGGATAAGGAAAGAAGAAATAGATGTCATTTGCAGAGAAGTTAAGTAATGTTGTCAATCGCCATGATGAAATTCAGGCATTATTGTCCGAGCCGAACATCAGTTCGGAAGACTTGGTGCGCATGAATAAGGAGTTAGCGGCATTAACCCCGGTTGTTGAAGCGGTTAATGAGATGAACCATGCAGAAAAAAACATGAATGATGCCAAAGCCATGATGGAAGATGCCGAATTAGATAAAGAAATGCGCGAAATGGCAGAGGCTGAATATTATGAGTTAAAAGAAAAATTGCCGGAGCTTGAAAAGAAGGTAAAGATTCTTTTGCTGCCCAAAGATGAAGAAGATGAAAAGAACGCCATATTGGAAGTCAGAGCCGGTACGGGTGGTGACGAGGCGGCATTATTTGCGGCAGTTTTGTTTGAAATGTATCAGCGCTATTCGCAAAAAATGGGCTGGAAATTTGAGGTTAATGACGTAACCGAAAATGAGTTGGGCGGTTATAAAGAAGCCACGGCAAAAATCACGGGGAAGGATGTTTTTGCACGTTTGAAATTTGAGTCGGGCGCGCACCGTGTACAACGTGTTCCGGTAACGGAGTCGCAAGGACGAGTCCATACTTCGGCGGCAACGGTTGCGGTTTTGCCGGAGATTGAAGAAGTGGATATGTATATAAATCCGGCAGATTTGAAAATTGATGTATACAGGGCGTCAGGTGCTGGAGGACAACACGTCAACAGAACCGAGTCCGCAGTTAGAATTACGCATATTCCGACAGGCGTCGTTGTTCAGTGCCAAGATGATAGGTCACAATTTAAGAACAAAGAAAAAGCCATGAATCACTTGCGTGCCAAATTGTATGACATGCAAAAAGAAAGTATTGATTCGGCATATTCGGAAAAAAGAAAATTGCAAGTCGGCTCGGGAGATAGATCCGAAAGAATCAGAACCTATAACTATCCGCAAGGCAGAGTGACCGACCACCGCATTAACTTAACTTTGTATAAGTTGGATGAAGTTGTATCGGGAGATGCGTTGGATGAGATTATAGATGCGTTGATAACCGAGGATCAAGCGCAAAAGTTGTCTGAATTAGATTAAAAAATAAAAGCTCTCTGGTCGGAGAGCTTTTTTGTAATAATATATTGATTTTTGTAGTTGCCAGCCGAAGCAAAATTGCTATAATCTGAAAGCATATTGGGAAAGGGTTTCTGATGTCGGCACCAAAATTTGTACATTTACGTGTTCATTCCGCTTATTCATTGTCGGAAGGTGCTATTCTTGTGCCCAATTTAATCCACTTTATGCATGACAATAATATTCCCGCCATTGCCATTACCGATACTGCCAATTTGTTTTGTGGTAAGGCTTTGTCAAAATATGCCTCGGATGAAGGTATTAAGCCGATTTTGGGGGCGCAATTCTTTTTGCGCAATCCTGATGCCGATGATTTGTTAAAGTCTAAAGGACGCGTGATAGAGCCGGACAAAATTATTATTTTAGTGATGAACGAAACCGGCTATAAAAACCTGATGCATTTGATGAAACGTTCTTATCTGGATAATCCACCTCGGGGAGAAAGAGCTCAGCTTAAAATGAGCGATTTGGAAGAGCTGAACGAAGGACTGATCTGTTTGACCGGCGGCTGGGAGGGACAAGCCGGACGTTTGCTTCTTGAAAACCGCAAGGAAGAGGCTGAAGCCCATATAGTCAAACTTCATGAAATATTCGGTAACCGCCTTTATATGGAAATTTCTCGTATCGGTTTGGAGCAGGAACAAAAAACCGAAGAAACCTTTATCGATTGGGCATATAAATATAATATTCCTCTTGTTGCCACCAATGAAGCCTATTTTATGGACGCCGATATGTATGAGGCGCATGATGCCCTGATATGCATTGCCGAAGGCGAATATGTTGCCAATGAAAACCGCCGCAAATTTTCGCCAAACAATCGCTTACGCAGTACTGAGGAGATGATTGAGCTTTTCAAAGATTTGCCCGAGGCGATAGAAAACACGGTTAACATTGCAATGCGCTGCAATTTTATATCGCAGAAGGTAAATCCTCTTCTGCCGATTTTTGAATGTCCCGGCGGCAGAACCCAAGATGAGTTCATCACCGAAGAAGCCTATAAAGGTTTGAACGAGAGGATGAAGATTCATGTCTACCATGAAGGTATGACAGAAGAAGAAAAAAAAGAAATTGATGAAAAATATTATGCCCGTTTGGAATATGAATTAAGCGTTATCAAAAAAATGGGCTTCCCCGGCTATTTCTTAATCGTGTCGGACTTTATTCGTTGGTCTAAAGGACATGGTGTTCCGGTTGGGCCGGGGCGTGGTTCCGGTGCCGGTTCCATAGTGGCGTGGTCTTTAAAAATTACCGATTTAGATCCGATAAAATTAGACTTGTTGTTTGAACGTTTCTTAAATCCGGAACGTGTTAACATGCCTGACTTTGACGTCGATTTTTGTCAGGAAAATCGTTACAAAACCATTGAATATGTGCAAAACAAATATGGTTTTGACCACGTGGCACAAATCATTACTTATGGTAAGCTGCAAGCCAAAAACGTAATTAGAGATGTGGCGCGCGTTTTGCAAATGCCCTATACGCAAGCCGATAAAATCTCTAAGATGATTCCTCCCGGTGTTCAAGGCAAAAACCCCACGTTGAAGGAGTCTTTGGAGCAAGTACCCGAGTTGGAAGAAATGCGGCAAAATGATCCGCAGATAAATAAACTTTTTGATATTGGTATGAAGTTAGAGGGTTTGTATCGTCAGTCAGGTATGCACGCCGCCGGCGTGGTAATCGGCGACCGCCCGTTGGACGAACTTGTTCCTTTATATAAAGATCCCAAAGCCGATATGCCGGTTACGCAATATGATATGAAGTTTGTGGAAGAAACCGGTTTGATTAAGTTTGACTTTTTGGGGTTAAAGACCTTAACCGTCATTAAAAAAGCGGTAGATTGGGTAAAAGTAAGCCATGGCATTGATTTAGACATAGATAGTGTCCCTCTGGATGATAAAGAAACTTATCAAATGCTTTCCCGTGGAGATACGGCAGCCGTATTCCAATTTGAATCGGCAGGAATGAAGGATGTTCATAAACAGATTCGCCCCGACCGTTTTGAAGATTTAATTGCTATTGTGTCCTTGTATCGTCCCGGACCGATGGATAATATTCCAACCTATATCAAACGCAAACACGGAGAAGAAGAAATCACCTATCTGCATCCTGACTTAGCCCCGATATTGGATGAAACCTACGGAATTATGGTTTATCAAGAGCAGGTTATGAAAATTGCACAGGTTTTAGGCGGCTATACCATGGGCGGAGCGGATAAATTGCGTAAAGTCATGGGTAAAAAAATGCGCGATGAAATTCCCAAACAACGCGCCATGTTTACCGAAGGTGCTTTGAAAAAAGGTATTCCCGAAGCCACCGCAACCGCCATTTTTGACCAAATGGAAAAATTTGCATCTTATGGTTTTAACAAATCGCACGCAGCGGCTTATTCATTGGTATCTTATCAAACCGCATATTTGAAGGCGCATTATCCGGTTGAATTTATGTGCGCCGTCATGACTTTGGATATGACCAATGTTGATAAATTGCAAAATTATAAAGAAGAATGCAAAAAGTTAGGTTTTAAGGTTTTGCCGCCGGACATCAATCATTCGGAAGCCGACTTTGCCGTTGAAAACGGCAACATTCGCTATGCCTTGGGCGCAATTAAAGGTGTGGGCGCCGCCAATATGCAAAGCATTGTTGATGAACGCAAAAAACATGGTCCGTATAAAGATTTATCTGATTTTATTCATCGTACCGATTTCAAACAAATCAACCGCCGCCAATTAGAGCAACTGTGCAAAGCCGGAGCTTTTGATTGTTTGGAAAAAAATCGCGGGAAGATATTTGCCAATATTGAAACAATCATTCAACACATATATTCCTCAACCGAATTAAAAACGAGCTCACAGGCATCTTTGTTTGGCACGGAAGAATTACACGCCAAAGTTAAGTTGGCAGATAAACCCGATTGGCCCGAATTGGAAAAATTAAAACTTGAGGCGGAAGCCATAGGCTTCTATCTTTCGGCGCATCCGTTAGACAGTTATCGCGAAGGTATGGAAAAATTGGGTGTTAAATCGGCAGCGGAAGTATATGGCAGTGTTCGTGTCGGGGATAATATCCGCGCCAAGTTGGCAGGTTGTGTCACCTCTTGTCAAAAGCGCATCAGTAAAAGCGGTAACAAATATGCCTTTTTACAGCTTTCGGACGGAAGCAGCAGTTTTGAAGGCTTGGTTTTTTCGGAAGGCTTAGCCAAATATGAAGATATAATCAATTCCGGACTTCCGTTGCTGGTAAGTGTCAATATCACCAAAGATAATGAAGAATCAATGCCGCGCACCATGATAAATTTTGTAGAAACATTAGATCATGCCATCGCAAATGTTGCCAGCGGGATGATAATTTATGTCAATGATGTCAGTGCCGTCAAACCGATACACGAAGTCTTGCGTCATGATAATAACGGCGTAAATAAGATATATATCAAACCCGAGCATCCGGAATGGGATGTCCGAATTGAACTTTCCGGCGGTTTTGCCTTTGTGAATGATACCATAAGCAAAATCAGAGGAATATCAGGCGTAACCACAATAAAGGAAATTTGATTATGCTTAATAAAATTCTTACCAAACTTCAGCAAAAATATTCGTCTTCGTCTTTATTTCAGAAAGGCGGATTTCTGGCTCCGGCAGATGAGCAAGAAAGAGAAAAAGAGATAAAACTGCCGCTGTTTCGATTAATGTTTGCGCCGTTGAATCAGATTTTAGATAACGGAAAAATATTTTTTTCTTTAGCGTTACCGGCAGCACTGCTGATTTGCCTGTCTTCGACAATGCTCGGATTTAATTATTTATGCAGTTATGGTCAGCCCTCCGGAGAGGTTTTATATTGTTCCAACTCCTTATACGGATATATAGGGCACAGCTTAATCAGAATATTAATTTTCGGATATGTCGGAATTAAATGGTATGAATATGTTAATGCCGGAGTTTCTTTTGCCGGAAAAACACTATTTTCGGTTGATAGAAGATGTTTGATATTTTCCGGTTATTTATTTTTATTTTTAATTTTAAATCTCTTACCGCTACTGTCATGGTGGGTATTATATGTGAGAGTTCCCGATCCGAACTGGCAGGTGGAAATGGTCTTTTTTGCCTTTGTTTCAATCGGATTTCTAATGCCGATAATTTTATTGCGTTTTTATACGGTATTGGGTTTTGCCATGAGAGGACAAAAGCGAGAGAAGTTATCTGACATTTGGAACAAAACTTCTGGCAACACTTTAAAAATATTTTTAAGTTTTATGCTGATTTTAACAATAGGAATGTTCATTTTTGGCAATTTATATACCAATTTTAAATCTCTGACCGGAAGTATAACGATTTTAAATCAACTTTTGTCCGAATATGTATATGACTTTTTTTCCTTATTTTTATATATTGTTGTTATCAATAATATAAACATGCAATATGATATTTTATATGCTTCAACAGAAGGGGATGAGAACATATGAAGGAAATTCATCTACCTTTCGGAGAAGCAATTAAAAGAAGTTTCAATTTTGTTTTCAGTCATCTAAGCGTATATATTCGTTTAAGTTTGTTTTGGGGGGTGCTAACCTGCCTGATAGATGCCTGCGAAGGTTTTCCATCCTTATGTCCGATAGGCTCGGAAAATTGTGTGAGTGAACAAAAATTAAATCTATATCAATGGAGCTTATTTTTTGGCGGAATATCAATCATTATAAGCTATATAATTTATGTCATTACCAAAACAGAGACAGGAAAATATTTCCGCCCGAGATTTGGTACAAAAGATTTTAAATATATATGGGCAATGCTGAAATTAATATTTGCGGCTGTTTTGCTTTCTGTAATCATCGGTTTGTTGTTCGGTGTAATTGGTAGTATATTAAAACTCGGAAGTCTCAAACAAATAGGCATTATTTTTTCGGCAATAAGTTTCTTTATTATCAGTATGTATTTATCAAGATATATCTTGGTTTTTCCGGGTATCGCCATAGAAGATGCGGAAATGAGCTTTAATAAATCTTTTGAACTGACTAAAGGAAACATAAATGCCATATTTTGGGGCTTGTTTATATTGGCACTGCCGATGTCGCTGGTTAATATATTTGTCAGCAGCTTATATTTTGCTATCCGATTTGATAATGTTTTCCTAAATCTGATTTTTAGTTTTAGTTTGACAATGATAGGCTTTTTAAATGATACGATAAAGGCATCGTTTCTGGCGCATATTTATCAATATTTTATCTATTTTGACAAGAAGCAAAAACAGGTTTCGGATAACTAATCAATATCGGGCATCTTTTCAACCATCATATTGATAATATTAAGTTTATAAATGTTTTTGTTTTTTTCTTGCAAAGAATAAAAGGATTCACAGTCCAAAGCAAATATAGCAGCCTGATTTTTAAGAAAATCTTTTCCCAAGCACAGGGCATCGGCTTTATTTTGTAAAAGGGTTGCCAGGTTTAAGGCATCTTTAACACAAGTGGCAAGCAAGCCGTCGCGTTGAAGATAAAGTTTGGTAAATTCTTGAATAATAATAAGGGTTACCGCAATAATCAAGACGGTAGGCAAATTGACTGTTGCCAGCATGATAAAGGCAGTTGATGCGGCAAAGAATATGGCACAAATTTTAGCGGTTTTGTTTTTCCACGAACAAGAAAATTTATATTGAAACAGCCACAGACACAAAGCAAGGACAAGCGTGCTCAGAAGTAAAAACAAAAAATTATAAGCAAAATCATAAGAAAGAAAAGCAATGGCAGCTTCGGTTACAAGCAACATGCCAATGCTGAACAGGAGATATGTAAAGTTAAGAATTAAGCCGAGTTTTTTAGCTTGATATAAGACATGGTTTTTAAGAATATCAAAAGCTTTTTTGATTTTGGACGCAGAAAAAGAATTAATGTTTAAAATATTTTCTTTATCTTTAAATAAGGAGAGAAGAACTTTTTTTTCACCGTTAGATAAAGAAGTAAGATTATCAGTCTTTTTCACCAGCAAGATATTATTATCATTTTGTTCAATATCAATGATATTTTTACGATAAAGCTCAAGAAGAAAAGTTCCGAAAGTTTTTTTATCGACGATACCTTTGGCAAGATATCTTAATAAGGGAGCATTTTGTAAGATTCCTTTAACACGCAAATTTTTATTTTTTCGGATAGAGCGCCAAGAAAAGAAATAAGACAAGAAAATAGCGGCAAGACCGAAGACGGCGAACAAAATATCACCGTATTCGTTAATAAAACGCAAGAATTTTTTGCTCCAGGAAATATTGGAAACGGCACCTTTAGGTAAGGAAACGATTATTTCCAATGCTTGCCCGATAAACAAAGGCGATTTTGAGGCAAAGCCCAAAACACTGTCTTGTTCTTGAGAAATGACAACGGTATCATCTCGCCAATATCCTGGATATCCGGAGATAGCATTTTGTCCCAGAGTTTGAGTGTTGGGCGGAAAGATAACAACGGCACCGGCGCGAGCAATAACAAGATTCCAGACACTTCCGGTAAGATTCCAATAAAACTCATCAAATTCGTCATAAGAGAATATCTGGTTATCAATAGTATAGTCAAACTGAAATTCATAAACCCCGGGGCTGAGCTGAAAATTATATTTCGGTTCCATAAAAACATAATTATTCCGATCGGAAATTTTATATTCAACCGGATTCCCGTTAATATAAACCCCGAGCAGATTAAAATCCACTTTTTGTCGTTTGCCCTCGCGATCGATCACAAATTTAGGAAAAGCGCGCTGAATACCATTTTTAATTTTGTTGTTATTTGCCACCACAACAATCGTATCGGAAAACATAGTGAGTCCGTCAGGCAGTAATTCGATTCGTGAGAACAAATAAGGGATATGCTCCTGAGCCGGCACAAGAGTTTTTTTGTTATAAGGGGGCAATTCCACATCAATCATCTCAATATTAGAATTAAGCCAAGCTTGGCGTTGAGCCATTTCTTGATTATAAAACATTTCAGCATCTTCTGCGGCTTGAGGACGCATATTTCTTGAAAGGTTTCGTCCATCGGTATAAATTTTGGCGGCAGGTTTGGGATCAGTGATATTAATGAGATTATTCATGGCTTTGTCATAAATTTTCTCAAAAATAGATTTGCTGTTTTGAGCTTCGATTTCACGTTGAATATCGGATTTTTGCACATTAATGGTACCATCGCCGTTCAAACCGTCTGTTTTTTCAAACTCATTAATCACCACATGGAACAATCTGTCTCTGAGATATTCCCGCATTTGTTCCTGCGTCATATTTCTGAAATATTGTTTTTCCTTCATAATTTCTTCAGAGACGGGCAGGTTATTTTCACGGCTGTTATGTTGCGCTTCTTCCAAACTGGACATGGTTCTGACCGCCGCAAAAGACAGAACGGGAGATAGAGAAATAATGAAACAAATTGCAAGAAAAAGTTTTCGCATAACCGCCTCACGGATATTAACAAAAATTATACCTCTGATAATATAAACTGATATTAATTAAAAAAAGATTATGAAGGAGAATATAAATGAATAATAAAGTAGCAGCCGTAATATTGGGAGCAGGCAAAGGCACAAGAATGAAATCAGATTTGCCGAAAGTCATGATGCCGGTATGCGGAAAACCGATGATAAGACACATATTAGACACATTGGAAGCCGAAAAAATTGATGATGTTGTGGTGGTTATTGCCCCGGACGGAGACTTGGTCAAAAAAGAAGTTGCACCGTATAAGACCTGTGTCCAAGATAAACAGTTGGGAACGGGACATGCCGTTAAATGTGCAAAAGAAGCCTTAAATGGCTTTAAGGGAGATGTCTTGGTTATTTTCGGAGATCAGCCGTTATATACCAAAGAAACCATAGAAAAAGTTTTAAACAAAAGAAGAGAAGGCTATGCGGTAGTATGTGTCGGCTTCTGTCCGGAAGACGCCGCCCGTTACGGACGCTTGATTATGAAAAACGGAGAGCTGGAAAGAATAGTAGAATTTAAAGATGCCAATGAAGAAGAAAAAGCGGTTAAGTTCTGCAATTCGGGCATGATGTGCTTTGACGGAGAAAAGTTGTTTGAAATATTGGATGAAATATCGGATAACAACGCCGCCGGAGAATATTATCTGACCGATGCCGTCGAAATTGCCTTGAAAAAAGGCTTAAAATGCAGTGCGGTAGAATGTTCGGTATATGAAGCTTCGGCAGCAAATACCAGAGAAGAACTGGCTTTGTTGGAAGAATTGTATCTGCAAAGAAACGGAAAAAAATCAGCATGAAGAAGTTAGCGGCTTTTTTGAAATATTATTGGTTTGGCTTGCTGATGAGCTTTATCTTGCTGGTAGGCTTTATGTTTTTTTTGCTGATATTATTATCCCCGCGATATGATGTCCAAAAAAGAGGTTTTATTCCTTGTACGGAAGCGCTGGCTCAAAACTTATTGAGTTGTCCGCAAGAAAACAAATACAGCTGCGGTATCAAGCATATTTTAGCCAATAGTTGGTGCGACCTGAAAGTCATCGGAAAAGGCTGGAAAGATTGGGGACAAGGAAAACAATCGGCGCCGTGGTCTAATTATATTTTTGAACCGGAATTACCGAATATGCCGGCAGAAGACGATGAATTTTATGCCGAATATATCAAAAAGGGAATAACACCGACAGCCGATATGCAAAATTTAATCAAAATGAGTGATGAGCTTGAGACACAAATTTCTGCAGCGAAAGAGGAAAAGAAAAATGAAAAAGCAAAATGATTTGCCGGCATGGGATTTGTCGGATTTATACAAAGGCATAAAAGATCCGCAAATAAAAAAAGATTTATCAGAATATAAAAAGAAAGCGGCAGATTTTGCCAAAAAATATAAAGGTAAGTTGGCAGAGCTTGATGCCCAAAAAATATATAATGCGTTGGTTGAATATGAACATTTGGAGACTTTAGGTACGGTCTTGGGAGAATTTGCCTACTTAAACATGTGTACGCAAATGAAAAACGGCGAGGCTATGGCTTTTTACCAAAATACCTCGGAGGCATTAACCGAATATGCTAAGCCGCTTGTATTTTTCACATTGGAAATCAATCAACTTCCCGATAAAAAAATCAAAGAGTGGTTGAAAGATGATAAAGTCGGATTCTACAGACCATGGTTTGAAAGAGTTTTACGTTTCAAAAAGCATGAGCTGAGTGAAGAAGTAGAAGAAGTCTTGCTTGAAAAATCCGTTACGTCATCTTCGGCTTGGGTTCGTCTGTATGAAGAACAATCGTCGCGGCTAAAATTTACAATCGACGGCAAAGAATATAACGATGCAGAAATTTCCAAGCTTTTACAAGATAAAGATGCCAAAACAAGAGAAAAAGCCGGCAAAGAATTAAATCGAGTCAGCAAAGAAAATTCCCCTCTGTTTACCTTTATTTATAATATGGTGATTAAAGACAAATTAATAGAAGATAATAAAAGAAAATATAAAAAGCCGGTATCTGAACGCAATTTAAGTGAAAATGTTTCTGATGAGGTTGTTGATGCGCTGGCAGAAACAATAAAAAAGAATTATAAAAACATCAGCCACCGTTTTTATAAGCTGAAAGCCAAATGGTTGGGGGTTGATAAAATTGAATATTGGGATAGAAACGCACCTTTGCCGTTTTCGGCAGATTTGCACTATAGTTGGCAAGAAGCGGTGGACACGGTACTCAATGCATATAAAGAATTTTCTCCGGAGTTATATGAAACCGCATTGCCGTTTTTTGAAAATGCCTGGATTGATGTTCCGCCGCGTGACGGTAAAAGAAGCGGCGCCTTTGCGGCAGGGACGAGCAGTGTTAAGCACCCCTATTTGTTATTAAACTTTGTCGGCAAAGAAAATGATGTTTTGACTTTGGCTCACGAGTTGGGACACGGCTGTCATATGCGTTTACGCCAAAAGAACGGTGATTTGAACGAAACTTCGCGCATGACATCGGAAGAAGTGGCATCCGTATTCGGAGAAATGATAACCTTCCAATCTTTATTAAGAAATATAAAAGATGATAAAACCAAATTGTGTTTGATAGCCTCAAAGGTTAATGACATGATTAATACGGCATTTCGGCAAATAGCCTTTCACTTTTTTGAGAGTAAAGCTCATGAAGAAAGAAAATCAGGCGAGTTGTCGGAAGCAAGATTGGCTGAAATCTGGCTGGAAGTACAAAAAGATGTGTTAGGTCCATATGTTAATGTGGATGAAAATTCGGCATATATTTGGTTGCAAGTCGGACATTTCTTTTTCTTACCTTTTTATGTTTATGCCTATTCTTTTGCCGATTGTTTGGTAAACTCACTGTATCAGGTCAGTCAGGACGGCAGTGTTAAAGATTTTCCGAAAAAATATCTGCAAATGTTGGAGAAGACGGCAATTACCGATTATGACAAATTGTTAAAACCGTTTGGACTAAATCCCAATGATCCCAAATTCTGGAATATGGGGTTGAAACTTATCTCCGGTTATATTGATGAGTTGGAAAAACTCGATAAAAAAGTATTTGGAT
Organism: uncultured Alphaproteobacteria bacterium; assembly: GCA_944393215.1. GTDB lineage: Bacteria > Pseudomonadota > Alphaproteobacteria > RF32 > CAG-239 > CAJLXD01. Next base: position 8,704 of record CALXZL010000007.1, on the reverse strand, counting down.
AAGCTAGTAAAAAAGGCGGAGAAAACTCCGCCTTTTTGATAAGCAATTAAACGCTGCGTTTATATTGACCTTCCAAAGCCATAAAACTTGGACGCAATGGTTGCCGTTCCTTCGTTTTTCCCGCCATACGGCTTTTATATTCATCACGAATAAGAATGAGCTGTTGTTTTTTGAGTTCAATCTCTTGTTTATTTAAGAGTTCGAGTTTTGGAATTGAGTTCATGTCGTGAGAAGTGCGAAGGAAACGTCGGAAGACTTGTTCGGGGTTATCGATTTGAGAGAGGAGAAGAGCATCATCTTCCAGGTCAATAAATTTCATATTATCAGAATAATCGTATCGAATTTGTTCAGAGCGGTGAAAATTTCCGTCATTGCCGTATCTGGCGACTAAGATTTCAAGATTATATTGAGGAGGGGTGGAGGAGAAGAAGGAGAGGGATTTTTGTTTTTCAAGGAGAAGAGAGATGAGGGCAGCTGTTTGGTGGTTAGGAGATATCTTAAACGTGAAAATATCTTTTGTGTCGAAGTAGAAGCGCCCTTTGAATAGGTCATAAATTTTTTTATATTCCAAATTTTTCTCAATAAAGTTTTCCAGACCGACAATATCTTTTTCTGAAAATAATTTTTCAAATTCTTTGGTTCTAGTGTCATCAAAATTAGGCATTTATCAAACTCCCAAGTTTTTCTGCATTACGCAAGTAAGCATAACAAATTTTTAAAATTTTGTCAAGTTTTAGGTCTATAATATTTTGTAGCCCAAGGGAAATTGCGGTGTAGATAGGATGTGGGTTAAAAAAGAATCGGTACAAAAAAAGAAAAATAGTCGCAAAAAATGCATTTTTTTGTCGCAAAATAGACTGAAAATGAAGAATCGAGATGGAATCGACAAATAAAAAAGCCGCAAACCTTTAGAATCTGCGGCTTCGAAATAAGATTTATTATGCGGATAATTTTATCTTCTCTTTTTAGGAGAAACGGAAAAAATTTTTTTCTTTTTTTCGGAAGAAAACGTGGGGCGTTTTGTTGAAATATGCGGTTCAAAATCCTTTTCTTTAATTTTTTTAGGATTTTTTTCAACCGAAAATCCAAATTTGCCGATTTTCCGACCGAGAGTATAATAAAAACCGTGAACATAAGCAATCAAGCCGGCTTTTTCCAGCCAAAGTTTTCCCTCTTCGTCAATATATCTGTCATCAACGTTAACGGCAACAATTTCAGCCAAAAACATATCATGAGAGCCGTAATTGACAACATTTTTAACTTTGCACTCAAGGGAAACGGGAGCCTCTTCAATCTGCGGAGCTTTAATTTGAGCACAAGGAGCCGGTGTCAGGTGCATTTCCTTGAATTTATCCACATTTTTTCCCGATTTCACACCGCACCAATCAGCGGCATTAACCAAAGGCAAATTGGTAAGATTAATAACAAATTCACCGCTTTCTTTAATCAATTTATGAGAAAATCTGGAGGGACGGATGGAAACATAAGTCATCGCAGGATCAGAGGCAATAATTCCGGTCCAAGCCGCAGTCATAACATTAGGTTTATCAACAGTTCCGCAAGAAATGAGAGCCGGAGGTACCGGGGCAAGCAGCGTACCTGGTTTCCACGTAATTTTTGTCATAAGAAATCCTTTACAATTATTAGTAATTAAATTAAGCTAAATTATAAACTATTTATTTTATTGTGCAAGTCAGTGAAGGCAAAAATGAATATCAAAGACATTAATATATTGCAAGCCATATGTTATCTCAAAATCATAGAAAAATATGCCGGTAAAAAACAGGCAGCACAAAAATTCGGTGTATCATTGGATACGTTGAATAAATATATTGATAATTTGGAACAAGAATTAGGGTATAAAGTGCTGTCGAGCAATGTCAGGGGATCTTATTTGACACCGCGTGGAAAAGAATTATTGAAAAAATCGGAAATAATAGAAGGTGTCCTGGATAATATAAAGAGCAACATTGAAGACAAAAAAGAAATATCTGGAGAAGTCAGAATTTCCATATCCTCGATCGCCGCCTCGGGAATATTCAGCAAAGATTTGCAATATTTTTGCGAACACTATCCGCAGATAAAATTATTACAATATATAAACAGTGAAGAAGGAAGGAAAACAGTTCCCTTATCAGATTTTGACATAATGATATCGCCGCATATTCCGGCAGATTCGGATTCTGTTGTAATATTATCAAAAAAAGTAGAATTAGGATTTTTTGCCTCACCGCAATACATCAGTAAATATGGTTATCCGCGGGATATGGAAGATTTAACCGCCAACCACCGATTGATAAATAAAATAGGCTATGAAAAATATATAGAAGGTTGGGAAGATGTTTTAAAAAAATCAAAAAGTAATAATTTTGCAACTAATGTCAGTTATTATATGTATGAAGTCTTAAAAAATGGCTTAGGAATAGGAATAATGCCGTTACGTTTCAAGCAAGAAGGAATGCTCTATCTGGACCATTTACCGTGTCGGAGCAACATTTCTTTGCATCTGATAACGCATCAGGGAAGTAAAGATATTGCCAAAAATCGTGTGGTATTAAACTATTATAAAGACTTGTTACAAGAATTATAATAAAAATTTTGAGGATTCTTAATGCACGCAATACATACGCTGATAGTAGATTTGACCTTAATCACGATTTATGCCGGTTTGACAACCTTATTTTGTAAAAAATTCAAACAACCGATAGTATTAGGCTATGTTTTAGCCGGAATTTTAGCCGGGCCGTATTTTAACCTTTTGCCCACGGTAAGTGATAAAGAAAATCTAACCCTATGGGGAGATATCGGTGTAATTTTCTTATTATTCGGCTTAGGTTTGGAATTTAGTTTTAAGAAGATGATGAACGTGGGCAAATCAGCAATGATAACGGCAAATTCCAATGTACTATTCATGTTATTTATCGGATATAGTACGGGTTTGCTTTTAGGCTGGTCAACAATGGATAGTTTTTTCTTAGGCAGTATGATATCCATGTCTTCCACCACCATTATCATAAAAGCCTTTGATGATTTAAATATCAAGAAGCAAAAATTTACGGATTTGGTTTTCGGAGTTTTAGTTGTTGAAGATTTGGTCGGCATTTTACTCCTCGTAATACTTCCGATGATCGCCGTTGGAAGCAGTATTGACGGCGGGCAGTTGCTGATCAGCGCCTCAAAATTGCTTTTCTTCTTAATTTTGTGCTTTATAATAGGCATATACATAGTCCCCACATTTTTAAATAAAATCAGTCAATATTTAAATGATGAAATGTTGCTTTTAATCACGGTCAGCATGTGTTTCGGTATGGTATTATTAGCAACGGGATTCGGTTTTTCATCGGCGCTTGGAGCCTTTTTGATGGGTTCTATTCTGTCGGAAACGGAGCTGATTGAAAAAATTGAAAAAAATATCAAACCGCTGAAAGATTTTTTTGGTGCTGTCTTTTTTGTATCTGTCGGTATGATGGTCAATCCGGCATTATTTATTGAATATGCAAAACCGATATTAGTCATAACCGCCATAGTGATGGTAGGAAACACCACATTATCATGTTTGGGCTTTATTGTTTCGGGACAACCGCTCAAGACTGCCATATCAGGAGGATTTTCATTGGCTCAGGTCGGCGAATTTGCTTTTATTATTGCATCATTGGGAATGAGTTTAGGAGTCTTAAATGCCCGGGTTTATCCGATAATTGTGGCAGTTTGCGTTATCACCACCTTTTTCACACCGATGATGATAAAGGCTGCAGATCCGTTTTATAAAAGGCTCATGAAAATATTGCCGGTTAAACTCGTTGAATATTTTAATAAAACCGAAGTTGCGCCAAACGCAACCCCGTCAGAAGAAAAGATGTGGGGAGAATTATTTAAGAACTACTTTTTGCGTCTGATATTGTTTTCAATGATACTATATTTCATCATAATTATCTCAGGCAGTTATATCCAACCGTTTATGCATAGTCTGTTTCCTGGAATATGGGGAAGAATAAGCACCACAACAATTACGTTGGTCTTAATGGCACCGTTTTTAAAAGCCTTAATAGGCTGGGAGGCAATATTGCCGAGTTTTATTGTTTCTGTGGTTAGATCGCTGTTCTTTTGGAAGAAAAAAAGAACAGATACGCCTGAGGGAGAAGTCAAAGAAGGTATGGTGCAAAAATTGGAAAATCGATTTGATTTTTGCAGTGGCTGGGCTTCCAATATAGAAAACGTGCGCAACTTTTTTGTATCAAACAGTGTTTTGGCAAAGATTTATTATAAGCTATGGATGGCAAAAAAGAGCAATCGTCTTCCGTTAGCCGTGATGACCAGTTTGCGTTTATTGCTGATATGCTTTTTTATTGTTACGGTAGTACACCATTTTTTAACTGAAAATGTAGAAGTCATATTATTAATGCTTTGTGGTACGGTTTTGGTTTTGTTCCAATCGCGCTGGTTATTAACGCAATATATGAAAATGGAAGCCCAGTTTTTAGCAAACCTGCGTGGCAGAAAAACTGAGCAAGAGGAAGAAAAAGCGGCAGTAGAAGCAGAGAAAAAATGAAGCGCGGAAAAGCAACAAATTTAGTAATCTAAGACAGATTTGTGAATGATATACAAAAACCTTGAGTTTACTTGGGACTAACAGTCAAGGTGTCAACACAACACCGTTTTTGCCGACGAGTGCCGTCAAACCGAATGATTGTAGCCGATTTTGATGTATAAGAGATTAATACAATACTCAAATTTCAAAGGTCAATAGAATATAAATTCTCAGCAAAATTATACTGCGTCATATTTTGTCATGAGCTGTTACTATATTAAATAATAAAATATAGAGGCGAATAATGACAAAAAAACAATTATATCAAGATTTATTTATCTCCAAATGGATCAAAATTTACCGTCAAAAACAAGAAAATGACTGTTATTGTTACTGCATGGAATTTGCTTTGCCCTTTTTTTATTATGTAAAATTTACCCTTGCAAAGCCTATACGTATAACTATTGACAAAAACAAATTAGAGCGTGAAAGCAATCTGCTGTCACGCGCTGCAATTTTGCGAATTTTGAGTCTTTTCCCAAGAAATGAGTCGCACTCTCCAGAATATATCTCCGTTCTGCTTAAACAAAAGAAATACGACTTGCTTAATTATATGTATAATCTTGCCGCATTTGTGTCCGAAGATTTGAAAAAATATGTAGATTTGCACGGTTTTGAAGAATTTTGCCTTAAAGACAATTTTGATAAAGAACTGTTTGATAATTTTTATAATGCCATAATAAGAAGCAACGCTCCTGTTGAAAATTGGGTTAATTTGAGCGCCAAAAATCGCAACATTGCCAATTATGCCAAGGTAAAACTGTTAAATTTAAGAATAAGTCGAATAAAACGTTTGCAAAAACAATATAATTTTAATTTGGAATATATTGAGGATTATTGGTCTAACGGTAAATATTGGTGCATAAAAAGAAATTTTGAATATTTAGGCAAAGCTTATTCCTGGCAGACAATTATTGATTATCAAGGCAAAGAAATAATCACTTTTGCCAATAAGTCGGTTGAAGATATAACAGCAAGCGGAACAGTCATTTTCAGAGATGAATACGGGAAATACAGAGTTAAAAAGTTACCCGATAAAGGGGATAACATTTCAACAAACATAAGCAGCCGAGAAGAGCTAAAACGGGTTTCATGGCATAAGCATTGGGGGTATATGGATAGTAGCGGGAAAATCATGATTCCGATAATTTTTGATAAAGCCGGAGAATTTTGCAATGGAGAGTCAATAGTAGCCGTAAACAATAAATATTGCCTGATTGATAGGACGGGAAAACAAATTAATACCGATAGTGTTACCCTCAAACTACCGAAAATATTGGATAGAAAAGAAGCAATCAAACTCTTTCGAAAAATGCTTCGAAAATATCCGATTATTTTAGATAAAATATAAAAAAATACAAGGAAAGCGCAACAAAAAAGCACCTTAAGAATGATGTGTACCCCAAAAGTTGGACAGTTCAGAAAGGTGCTTTTTTATAAATGGTGCGCTAGGCCGGAATCGAACCGGCACGGGATTGCTCCCAACAGATTTTAAGTCTGCAGCGTCTACCTGTTCCGCCACAAGCGCATCAACAGAAATGGTTATACAAAGAAAAAATAATAAATGCAACATAAAACTTGAGTCTTATGCAAAAATATGTTTGAGTAAAAGAGCAAAAGCAAATAGTTCTTTTGTGCTTTGCGGCAGGAGACAGCGTCCCGGCAAAGCAAACACAATGATTTATAAGGAATTAATGATATGAAAACAATAGATATATCATGGCGCCGCTATATATTGCCCAACATAAATAATGAAGGCTGGCGCTTTGTCGGAATCTTTGCGGCAGTAACAGCGTTACTGGCAATGATATGGCAACCATTGGGCTGGATAGGATTAATTTTGACCGTATGGTGTTTTTATTTTTTTCGCGATCCTGAAAGAATAACGCCGGAAATAGAAGATGTTGTTGTTTCTCCGGCGGACGGTATTGTACAGATGATAACAAAAGTCAAAGCACCGGAAGAATTAGGTCTTGGGGACGAAAAATTCACGCGAGTAAGTGTTTTTATGAGTGTGTTTAATGTTCATGTTAACCGAGCTCCGTCAACCGGAACGATTATTAAATCGGTTTATATTCCGGGCAAATTTATTAATGCCACGTTGGACAAAGCCAGCAAAGACAACGAACGTCAGCTTTTAGCCATGAAGACCAAGAGCGGCAAGAAGATATGTTTTGTGCAAATTGCGGGTTTATTGGCGCGACGCATATTATGTGAAGCCTCAGAAGGCATGGAATACAAAGCCGGAGAGCGCTTTGGCTTGATTCGTTTTGGCTCGAGATTAGATGTATATTTGCCTGAAGGCGTAGAACCGCAAGTTTGCTTAGGACAAACAATGGTAGCCGGCGAAACGATAATTGCCAATTTAACCAATGGTGCCGGTCAAGTTAAAGGGGCAATCAGATAATGGAACAACAAAATAAGATGATGATAAGGCACAAGTTAACATCTTTGCCTTTCAGAAAGATTGCGCCCAATATTGTTACCATGCTGGCATTATGTGCGGGAGTAACATCCATAAGATATTCCATACAGGAAGATTGGGTAAAAGCGGTTTTATGCGTATTCATTGCCGCATTTTTTGATGGTTTGGACGGACGCGTTGCTCGTATGTTAAAAGGCTCCACCAAATTTGGCGCTGAGTTAGATTCTCTGTCAGATTTTGTAAGTTTTGGTGTTGCCCCGGCAATATTGCTATATCAATGGGCATTGTTTGATTTACCGAAATTCGGCTGGTTTTTCTGCTTATTGATGAGCATAGGCATGGCAATGCGTTTAGCGCGTTTCAACACCATGTTGGAAGAAGAACCGCAACCGGAATATTGGTCACACTTCTTTGTTGGTGTACCGGCTCCGGCAGCGGCAGCATTAGCCATGATGCCGGTTATGATATCATTTGAAATGCCGGAGTGGACATTTGTTCGCACGCACGGATTTTGCGCCACGGTTTTATGCGTTGTTGCATTTTTAATGGTGAGCAGGATTCCCACTTTTTCCACCAAAAAATTAAAAGTTCCGACTTATATGTTTATGCCGATGATGTTATTTGTTGCCTTATTTGCAAGTTTCATCATCACCCAACCCTGGCTGACATTAGGAACTTTAACAGTGCTTTATGCCTTATCGATTCCGGTAGGTGTAATTGTATTTTTAAAAGAAAAACACAAATTTGAAGCGGAATAAGCAAAAACACTAAAGAGAAAAAGGGCGGATTTTCCGCCCTTTTTTTTATGATTCGAACGTAACACTACCTGCGTAAGCAGGTAGATGTAGACATACCCATATCTTCGCGCTATAAAGGAGATATGGAACAGGTAATATATAGAAAACAGAGTAATTGCGTGTATCACTGCCATTATCATATAGTGATAGTGACAAAATACCGTAAGAAGATATTTAATGCTGGCGTATATGGATTTTTTAAGAAACGGCTAGGAGAAATTCATGAGCACTACCCACAAATAGAGTTCATTGAACAAAACTATGACAAAGATCATATACATCTTCTGGTATCTATTCCACCAAAGATGAGTGTGGGTAGTGTTGTGCGTATAATTAAATCTAATACGGCACGAGATTTGAAGAAAACTTATCCGTTTCTTAAAAAATGTTATTTTGGCACGGAAAGTGTTTGGTCGGATGGGTATTTTGTCAGTACTGTTGGTATCAACGAGGCAGTGATACAACGCTACATTGAACACCAAGGGCGCGAAGATATGGGGCAAGCTTGGCTTGAACTAAAATGATACCACCGGCATTAGCCGGTGGAGTTTCATAATGTCGTATAATCAAAGCTGTTTCATATTAGCCATAGCTTTGGAGAATCATTTCCAAGAATTATAAAACCAAATAAATGGTTGTTACATATAGCAAACATATCAGACATGAAGGTATGTAAGAGCAAACAGCGCTATATTATGTTTATGATCTCTAAAGTTTAAAATGAAGGGAAGGTGAAAACAAATATGGCAGAGCTTAATCACTAACTATTGGTGTCGGACAGCAAGTAAATTTGGATATGTAACTTTATTTTAAAACAAAAAAACTCTCGGATAAATCCACCGAGAGTTTTTTTTGTTTAATTTATCTAGTGCCGGTACAAAAATGAGCAGCTGT
>CALXZL010000006.1 GCA_944393215.1 uncultured Alphaproteobacteria bacterium | reverse complement strand
CTGCGTATCCTCTTAAATCTCTTATTTACTCTCTTCTATAACCGCCACCGCTCATCACAGCGACAAACAGCCTTATATCCTCCCTCCTCTCCATTGTCAACACCTTTTTTTATATTTTTTTCTCTTTTTTGCTATTTTTCTTTTAACCATTTGTTTTATTTAAAAATCTTTTTTTATTTAATATTTTCTTTTTTTTAACCTCTCTATGATATTTTTTTTATAAAAATGCATTTTTTAATTATAGGACGAATTAATATGTTGAAAAACAGTATATTAGTAATAGCTTTACTCATTTTTACCGCTTGTGCTTCTGAAAAACCCAGAATCACTGCTATTGATGGCTCGGCGATTCCTCCGGCTTTTGCTCAATTTCCCGACATCCCTTTTCCTCAGGAATCATATGTAGATTTGGATGAGACCAAAGCTCTCGGAAGCGGAGAAAATTGGATCGGATCCCTTGCTTTTGATACACCCTACAACGCTAGTAGCGTCTTTGACTTCTATATGTCTGAAATGCCTAAGTTGAATTGGGTGGAAGTGGCTACGGTTCGTGCTAAATTTAGTCAGATGACATATGGAAGAAATAAACGCGTTGTTCAAATTTTAATTGAATCAACCGGTTCTGATTCATCTAAAGTTACCATAACGGCTATTCCTAATCAAAATACATATAGATAAGAGAGCATTATGAAATTTGACTTTTTTACTTTTGGCGGCGCACAACTTTGGGAAGATATTTTCTTCTATCAAAAATGGCGGATTCAAAGACATTTTGAATCTAAAAAATGTCGATTGCTCGATCCTTGGGATATTCAACGTTGCTCAGGAACTTTTGAAACTTGCTCCAAAGCATTTTATAAATATATCGAAATTTATGAACTTCCGAGACAAAAAGGGCATATGATTATTATGATTCACGGATTGTTCGATTCTAAAAATATTTTTAAACCTCTTTGGCGAGCGGCTATCACTCATAAATTTTGTGCCGCTGCCGTTAATTATCCTTCTTCCCAAAAATCTCTCGATGCTCATGTCTCTCAGTTTGAAATGTTTTTGAATAATTTAGTTGATATTAATGAAGTTTCTTTTGTTACCAAAGGCGTAGGGGCTTTAATTTTGCGCGAGCTTCTAAACAGACAAAATATGGAATGGGCAAAAAAAATCAAAATTAACCGCATTGTTGAAATTGATCCACCAAACCAAGGTTCTAAACTCTTTTCCTTTCTTGCTCAATATAAAATTGCTAATTTGGTTTTTGGTCCGATGCTCAAAGATGCCACTCCTCAAAAGGTTAATTATCTTCCAGATATTGATAAAACCATTGAGTGCGGCGTCATTAATTGCGGTGGACCAATCAATAATCTTATTGCTCTTTTACCTGATGATTATCGTAAAAAGATATATATGGTTAATGAGACGACTGCTTCTAACATAAAGGAATATTTTAATATTAAGAATTGGCATTTTAACCCTTTGAAAAATAGTCAAATTGTTCAACAGACAATTTTTTTCTTAAAAAACGGATATTTTAAAAAATAAAAAAACTGTAACACTGTTTTAAAGGATTTTATGGTAATATAATAGAAATAAGAAGTAATGACATGAAAACATATTTAGTTAATATTTTTATCCTGCTGCTGATTTTTGCAGCATATTATCTTGACTTTTTTGGCTGGTTTACCGGTCGTTATGCTTTGTTTTTTGCCATCTTGCTTGTTTTTATCTTATTATTCATTGGGTGGAAGGTTATCGGGAATCCTTTTACGGAGGGCAATTCTAATGAGAACAACAAAGATAATTAATTTTTTTAGAATATCTACTTTTATCTTTGCTTTGGCTTTTGTTCAAATGCCGACCATTGCTTTTGCTCAGACTGCCGCTCCGGGAAGCAATTCGGGTTCTGATTCTTCTTCCGGTACAAGTGCCAACGTTCATGATTATCTTAACCAAGCCCAGCAAAACGAAAAAGATAGAATTGAAAGTTCAAAAGGAAAAGATACCGGAGATAATTATACCGGCTTAAATGCTGCCGGTGATGCTATTTATGATGCAGCTAAAGATGTGGTCGATACTGCCACAGAATCTGCTGCTGCCACAAAAAAAGAATGGGAAGAAGGAAATTACGGAAGCGCTGCTTGGGAAGCGTTGAAAGGTGTTGTCAAAACAGGTGTCAGCTTTTCTTTAGGCGGAATTAAAACTGCTTTCAATTTCTTCAGTAACTTAAGCATAACAGGCGATATTTATGAATATGTTGATCCGGCTACCGGCGAAACAATCAAATATACAAAAACTATTTTCGGTGGTGCTGCTGCTATTAAAGGTAACCTTAAAGGTTGTCCCCCTCTTCCCATTGCCATTGCAGATGCTTCGAGTTGTACGTTCTGTCCCTTGTTTGCTGTTTTATACGGTGCGGCTCAGGAAATGGCTGAATTGTCTTTCGGAAAATTGGCTACGCCTATGGCTACCGTTATGTTGCTCGGTTTTGCTATCTATATTGCCTTTAAAGTGTTGGCTCATGTCAGCTCCTTTACCAAAACTGATGCACCTCCGTTTATTAAAGAATTGTTGACACAAAGTTTTAAAGTTCTTCTTGCCTTTTTGTTTTTGATGAATCCTGATCAAATTTATCAATATTTTATTTCTCCCGTCTTAGGTGCGGGATTAGAATTTGGTTCTGCCATGCTTTTTCAAGCTTCGGATATGGCTCAAGAATGCTTAGGGATGTCTGTTGAAAACGATACGGCACTATTACCTGTATCTCTTTATGCAAAATTAGACTGCTATGTTCGTACCGTTCAAGTGGAGATTGCTACAAACCAAGCTATCGGTTCTTCATTAATGTGCGTCGGCAGACATGCTGCCGCTGGTAAAATTGCCGGATTTTGGGATTTTAACATGGTGTTCCAAGGACTATTTATTTGGGGCTTTTCTTTAATGCTGTCCTTGGCTTTTGCATTCTTTTTAATTGACGGCGTAGTCACTTTAGGTATTGTCGGTGCTTTGATGCCATTCTTGATTGCTTGCTGGCCCTTTAAAATTACAAATAAATATTCCAAAACCGGAATTGATATGTTCCTTAATGTGTTCTTTACATTTGTATTTGTGGGAATTGTTGTCAGTATTAACTCTCAACTTATCGGACAGGCGATGAACAGTTCTGCTTCTGCCACTCAAACAGAATCTTCAGATTCTTCTTCTACTGCCGGAGGTATGTCTACTTTAGCGGAGGCTCTCAGCGGGGATAATATTGATGAAGTGAAGGAATTAACCGATTTAGGTTTTGGGGGATTCTTAATTTTGATCTTTTGTTGTATTTTTGGGTTTAAGTTTTCAAGCCAATCTTCTACTTTAGCTAATAAAATGGCTGGCGGTGCTGGTATTAATATTGCTTCAGGAATTGGCGGTATGGCTGCCCGTGGCGCTGCTAATCTTGCTAAAACGGCTACTAGACCTGTACGACAAGCCGCTGCAAATAAGGCAAAAGATGTGACATCTAAAGCCGGAAATGCTGTGGCTAAAAAATTGGGATTAGGAAAATTTGGAGGCAAAACCGGTGCAAATGCTGCAGCTCCCGGTGGTGGCGCTCCCGGTGGTGGCGGGCGAGCCGGTGCCGGTGCTCCCGGTGGTGCCGGTGCTCCCGGTGGTGCCGGTGCTCCCGGTGGAGCTGGTGCACCTGGTGGTGCCGGTGCTCCCGGTGGAGCTGGTGCACCTGGTGGTGCTGGTGCTCCCGGTGGTGGCGCTCCCGGTGGAGCTGGTGCACCTGGTGGTGGTGGCGCTCCCGGTGGTGGCGGCGGTTCCGGTGGCGGCGGCGGTTAATTTTGCAGCATCCACTGCTCAAGTTGCAGGTAAGACTGTTGAAACTGCCGGAAGAGCTATGGAAACCGGAGGAAAAGCCGTTAAAGATGTAAGCAATGTTGTTGATAAAGGAGCTAATGCAACAATGAATGCCAGTAAGTCGGCTTTGGCTTCCGGTAGTGTCGGAGGAATTGTTGCCGGAAGTGCCGGTATGGTTGCAGGCGCAACGATGAAGGCTACTGCTGTTACAGGAAAAGTTGCCGGTAGCGCTATGAAGACAACCGGTAAAGCGGTTAAAGAGACCGGAGCTACAGTTTCTAAAACAGCCGGAAAGGTAAAAGAAGCTAATAGTGCAACACCAACGGAAACAGAGGAAAAAGAAGAGGAATAATAACGTTTATTAATATTCTATAATGGAATTGTGCTATGACTCGAAGGGTAAACATAATCAGATTTTTGGCAATGCTGCTTCTTTTGGTTGCAGTATCCTTTACCCTGTCCGGTTGTTCAAAAGATGGCACAACTCCTGAAGGTGTAAACTCAGAAGATGTGGCTAAAGAGCATCGCAACTGTTGGCAAAAGTCTATGTTAACTGTTCTTTATGATACTATGGGCTCTGTCTCTATGGGGATGTATTCTAAAATTACCAAAGGGGCTCTTACTTTGATGTTGGTCGCCTTTGCCGTTTGGTTTTCCTTCCGTCTTCTTAAATTTGTCAGTTCTATTAAGGATACTGGCGGGGAAAATGCTCAAATGTGGAATGAGACACTGAAAAAGCTCTTAATTTGTTTTGTCTGCGGATGGCTGGCTTCTTCTACTGATGGCTTACTTTGGGTGCTTAATATGATTATTTTTCCTGTATATAATGCCTTTTTAGAATTCGGGAGTAAAGTGCTTGAGGCTACATCAGGTGCCGATGCGGCAGGAAATAATACCGTGGTTGTTTTTGGCGAAACCATTACTGCCGGTTCAAATGTGGTTTGTCGTGCTACCGGTTCTATGCAGGCTTCAACCTCAGGCTTCCCTTCTGCTCCCAGAGAAATGATGGAGTGTATGATTTGTGCCGTTAACGAACGCCTGACCTTGGGTAACGCTCTAGCTTTTGAAGTTATGAAAATGCCGGGATTTATGGCTACCATTGTCGGGCTCCTTATTTTGGTTACCTTTACAATCATCAAATTGTCTTTTGTATTTTATCTTGTTGATACTATTTTTAAATTTACTTTGATGATTGTTATGCTCCCTATCCTGATTATGTCTTATGCCTTTGATCAAACAAAAAAATGGGCAGTTAGCGGTTTTAAATCTATCCTCAATTCTGCAGCCTTTATGATGATGATTGCCATTTTAATCTCTATGGCGTTGCTTGCCGTTATGCAAATTTTGCAGGATAATCCCGATGTATTTAATCCGCAAGGCGATCAAAAAGAGACGTTTAAAGAATTAAACCCCGCAATTTTAGCCCTACTCCTCGTTGCCTTCCTTATTAAAAATACTTTATCCGTAGCGCAAAAAATGGTTTCTGCCATTGTCGGAGGAGAATCTATTAAAGCTAACTTCCAGAAAAAATTGGCTGCCTTGGTTAAAATGGTCGGTAAGGGAATTTTGGCTTGGTTAACCGCCGGGGCTTCAAAAGGGCTTGAGGCTGTCCAGAAAATAGAAAAAGTTCAAAAAGCCGTGGATAAAGCTAAAAACAGCCATATTGGTAAAGCGGCTATGGCTGCAAACAGAAAATATAAAGCAGCTAAAGAAAAATATACTGAAATTCAGAGAAAAATTGCTACTCTGGCAGGGAAAAGGTAGGAACTGATGTTGATAAAAAATATGTATGATATATTTGTCAAAATCTTTGCTTCCAAAATTTTTTGGTTCTCTGTCTTTATGTGCTTTATCTCCGCTTGTTGTTTTTCTTCTTCCGTTTATGCTTCCGATATTTGTCAGGGTATGTCTAAAAAACAATGTGAAATGAAATATTTAACTGACAAAAATTTCAGAGCGCAAGTTGATAATTCAAATATCAAAAACGGGGTGGCTTGCCCCGGCATGAATGTTTTAAAAGAACGTTATCAAGGGGATTGTTTCCCTTGCGAAATTGTTAATGTTTTACTCGCCTCTTTTATGCGTGCCGCAAGCAAGGTTTATGATGTGTCAAAAGAAGCCGGAAATAAGCTCTTGCTCCTTGGTAGTGCTCTATGGTTGGCGTTCTGGGCTTTACAAAAAGTTTCTTCCCTGGCAAACGAAGAACCTTCTACCATGACAAATGAACTAATTATTTTCTTTGGTAAAGTTTTGGTTGCTTATTGTTTTATCAATTCCGGAATAGGAACTCTTGTCAGCTATGCCATAAACCCTATTCTCGGTGCCGGCGCTGAATTTGGTTCTGCCATGTTACTTGAAACCGAAAATATTGATATTTCTTCCGATCCGGCTGCCGAAAACCAATATTCGGGACCAACTGATATTGTATCAAAACCGGTTATGGATAAAATATTAAAACTTTCCGAAGGCGTTAGTAATGAAGTTGCAACCAACCTTATTATCGGAAGCGGATTAACTTGTTTTTCCATCCAAAACGGTTTACATATTTATGTTCCAGGAATCATTGAAATTAATATTCCCGATATATGGCTTTGGCTCTGTGGGGCTGCTATCTGGTGTGCCGGCTTTATGATGGTTCTATCCGTATGCTACTATCTTATTGATATTCCCTTTAAAATTGGTTTTGCTATTATAGCTTTACCGGTTGTTATCGGGTTATGGCCTTTTAAAATGACTTCCGATAAATTAAAGTCTGTGGTTGAAATTGCTCTTAATGCAGCTTTTACCTTCCTATTTTTGGCTTTATCTGCTTCTTATGCCATTCGTCTTATCAGTGAGGCATTTTCTGCTGAAGGTGATTTGGATATTAACGGGCAAACTTATTCTGGAAAAGAAGCTTTGTTTAAAGCTTTTGAAGTTGATAACGTGGAATATGTCGAATCTTTATTTGATTTTACTGGTCCTGCCTTTCTTATTATCCTTTTCTGCTATATTTACGGTATTAAGATGATTTCTTCCATTACCAATGACTATCCCGGTAAATTTGCTTCCGGTATGACCAGTGCCGCCGGATCTCCCCTGCATCATATGGCAACCGCTGCGACCATGTGGGCAACTAATAAAATTTCCGCACCCTTCAAAACTGCAGCTCAAATTGTGGCGCACCAAGCCGGTAAAGCCGCCACTACGGCAACTAAAGCCGCCGCTAATGTCGGTATCGGAGCTGCCGGTGCCGCCTTTGGTGCTACCAATAAATTTGTCGGACGAGGCATTAACAAAGCAACTGCCGGTTGGGTGAATAGGCAGAAAAATCTTAAAGCTGCCGCCGATAGTTTGGATAACTATAATAAAATGCATAATGCTGGAACGGCTACTAAACTTCAAGGTAAATTGGGGAAAATCAGTGCCTCTGTCGGTTTAGGACTTGCTAAATCAGTCAACAAACTCGGTAAAGGCTTGGAAAAAAGCGGAGATATTATGATGTCTCCCGGTCGAGATACTTTTAGTCGAATTGCTTCTGCTGCCAAAGAAGGGGGCGCTGAAATTAAAGATGCCGGAATAAATCTTGGCGGGGCTCTGAAGGAAAATGTTGCCGCTTTGGCGCCTAACAAGCTTATCAAAGTCATGAAACGCTCTCCAAAACTCGGAAAACTTGCTGATTCTCTCATGGAACAAAAGGATGCCATGCGCATCTCGGCACATCAAGACTTTAATAAATCTGTCAAAGGTCTTACTAATGCCTCTTCTACTTTGGCGCAAAGCGCAACAAATACCTTTAATAAGAGCAAAAGAGGTCTTACTAATGCCTTTTCTAAAGCGAAAAATCTTCATGAAAATATTAAGTCCGGTGCTGCTGCAGATAAATTGGCTGCTCTTTCCAAGAAATCTATCAAATATGTTACCAGCGGAAGCTTCTTGAAACCTGTTGGAAAATATTATGCCGATCAATATAAGCGAACGCAACAGGATATTTCACGGAGCAAACAAAATATTCGTGGATTAAACACTATCGGACAATCTTTCAAAGATAGAATTTCTTTAGCAGGAACCGATCTGAAGGAAGCTGCTCAAAGCCTGTCTCCTCAAGCCTTTAAACGTAATGTGGTTAATAGTGTTAATGATCTTAGAGAAACTGTTGATGATTTCAGAATCGCTACGGAGAGAGAAACCGGCTTGCAAAGCAATGCGGCTAATACTGTAGCTAATCTTACCGGGATTTCTTTAGGTATTGCCACGGCTCGAAACTTGGGAAGGAATATACGTTCCGGCGTTGGATACGTTGCCGAAGGTCCAAGAAACGGTATTGCTGAAACTTTGGGTACCGGTGTTGTCAGACCTGCCGTTGCGCTCGGAATGACTATTGCCGATACCGCTACCCAAACGCTGGACAGCGCTTATAATTTGTCCGAAGGGGCGCTCCTTACCGGAATTAGTATTGCTCAAACCGTGACAGCTCCGGTTAAAAATATTGCAAGCTCCCTAACCTACGGTGCTTACGCTATCGGAGATAGTTCTCTGGCTTTGGCTTCGGTTGCCGGAGATACCATCAGTGTTGTTGCCAGCCGCTTAAATGTTGCTTATCAATATACAAAATACGTAACACGTCCTCTCGCCGGAACTTTTGTCGGAGCTCCGTTAAAAGGTGTCGGGAAAACTCTCGGATTTGCTGCTAAAACTGTTGATAATACGCTTTATGCCGGCTATAAAGCTGCCGAATCTTTAACCAAAGGAACCATGCAAGCCGGAAATGTTTTGGTTCAAGGTGCAAATGTTTTATATCATGGTGTTAAAGACAGAACGGTTGTTGGGCAAGCTGTTTCCAAGACTCTTAAATCGGGTAGCAAAACTCTTTCTGTGGCTGCCAAAACTCTTAAACTCGGCAGAAATGTTATTCTGGCTGCCGCCGGAGAAGAAATCGGCTCTAAAGAAAATGAAGCCGAGAGAAGAGAACAGAATCGTCGCTTTAGAGAAGAACGTCGGCGCCAGCGCGAGGAAGAGCGTAGACGGGAACGTCAGCGTGAGCGCCAACAAGAGCAACAAGAGCGTCAGCGAGAACAACAAGACCTTTGGCAACAAGAACAAGATGCCGAAGCGGCTCGATTGGATGAACTGTCTTCAACCTCTACGACTTCGCAGGAACATAGACCTTCTCAGCCGCGGACTTCGAATACGCCTCCTGTCGGTGATAATAACCGGCGAGACAATCCTTCTCCTCGTCCTCAAGAAGAACCTCGGCGCGAACCGCCTAACAACCCTCAAGATCGAAACACGAAGTGAGATTAATTAATAAATTTTTATTAAAAGAATTTTATAAAAATATGTGGATATGAAATATGGTAAAAAAAGGAAATAGACATACTAACGCAAAAAAAGGCAGTATTCGACTGGCTATCGGAATCTGTTTTCTTGTCGGCTGTTTATTTTCTTTTTCTTCTTTGGCTCAAACAACTGCCACCGATACTACTCCAGCTGATACCTCTTCCGGATCCGTCAGCGGAACCTTGGCTTCTAAATGTTCTTCTTCCGGATGTGCTAAGATGTATCCCGAAGATAATATTTCTCAATTGCACCATAAATATGAATCTGCCGGAAATCCTTGCGCATTTAATAATTGCGTTGCCGGCGACATCGGCGGTTGTAGCTATGGTTCGAGTCAGTTAGCTTGTTCATCGGGTAGTCTTAAAACTTTCCTTAGTACTTTAAAATCGTCAAATGCTAATTTATGGTCTCAACTCGGTGGTGGTTCCGTTGAAGAAATGAATTCCAGAGCTTGTGCCGCTCCCGCGACCGATTTTGCTTCCAAATGGAAGGGAATCTGTAATGATTCTCAAGCAGCAGCCAGCTTCGAAGCCGCTCAAGAAAAATATATGCAGAAAATGTATTATGATACTGCGGCTAATGCTGTCAAAAAAAATTATGGAATTGATTTTAATTCTATGTCTCCGGAATTGCAGATGGCTCTTTTTTCCGCTGCCGTTGCCATGGGATCCCCTGGCGGTGTGAACAAATTGATGAAATCTATTAAAAATAATATAGGTGATCCGGCTCAAATGTCTGAAGAAGAACTTTTGGAAGCTATGTATGTTCGTCGTGACTACTTTTACGGAAGTTCATCTCCTGCAATCAGAGAATCAGTACAAAAACGTAACGCTAAAGAAGGTTCCGAAGCTCTCGAATCTATGAAAATTCGTAAAGCCTGGGAAGCAGAACAGCAAAAACCTGCAAATCAACAAAAATCTTACGAAGAAATTGTCAAAGAAGTTACCGGAAAAGATCCTTGCACAGGGAATCAGTCCGGATCTTTTAACTGTTCGGCAAGCGGTGCCAGCGGTGGTTCCGGTAGCAGTGGCGGAAGCAGCGGTTCGGGAAGCGGTTCTGGAAGTGGTTCTGGAAGTGGTTCTGGAAGTGATGTTACGCACGTATCTGATAAAGATTGTTCTCCCAGCCAATATAAAATGAGTTATGGCTCTTGTATGACTTGTCCTCTGTTTGCCGTTATCTTCAATACTGCAAGTAATATTGCAAAATTGACTTTCGATAAATTGGCAACTCCCGTTCTGACTATTGTTTTGCTTGCTTGGGCTATTTGGATTGCCTTCCAAGTATTGAAATTTGTCTCTTCTTTTCAATCTCAAGATGCACCGACTTTGATTAAAACTTTGTTGAATAAATCTTTTGTTATTCTTATTGTCGTTGTCTTTCTACAAGCTGATTCTTCTACCTTCTTTGCCATGTTAATGGAACCTATTTTTAACACCGGTTTCAAATTAGCTCAAATGGCAAGCTCCGAACAAGCTTGTGATATTGCCAAATATAATTTAATGCGAGACGGCGGTCTTCCGATATCTATGGGCGAAAGCATTTTATGCGCGTTACAAGCTATTCAAAATAAATTACTTGAAACAATGGCTCTGGGTGCTGCAACCATGTGTGTCGGGCTTCATGTTAAAGGGGTTTTATTTATCTTTCCTTCCTTTACTTATCTGATTTCCGGATTACTTATCTTTTGCGGGGCGGGAATCGTCATAATTATTTTCCCGTTCCTTTTAGTCGATTCAATTTTCCATTTGACTGTTGCTTGTGCATTATTACCTGCTGCTATCGGCTCTTATCCGTTTGAACTGACAAAAAAATATTCCAGCGAAGTTTGGAAAATATTTATGAACGCCATATTCAACTTTGTATTTATGAGTTTGGTTATCTATGTGCTGACCGGAGCTATTGAAAATACTATTATGGAAGGAGGTGTAGGTCAGTTAACCGACTCCAACTTCCAAGAAGCCATTATTACAACCTTTGTTTGGGGCGGCGTTACTCTTTTGAAAATTGTATTTATTCTTCTTTTGACTTGGGTAATCTTGGAAGAAGTTAATACTTTTGCGAGCCAATTTGCCCCCAGCGGTATTCCCGGCGGAATCGGACAACAGATCGGCGGTATGGCTGCTCAAGGAACAAAACAGCTTGGACTTAAAGCCGTGGGCGGAGCTAAAAAAGTCGGTGGTGTTTTGGCTGAAAATGCCAAAGAAAAACTTGGTGATATGCGACGCAACGCACAAATGAACCACTTGCAAAAACACGGTAAAGAAGTTGATGTGACCGATAAAGACGGAAATGTTATCGGAAAAACTTATACGATTGAAAGTAAATCTTGGGCAAGAGGAAGAAACAAAACTAAAACTCTTACCGTTATGAATAATGGAACCAAAATGCTCGAATCCAGTAAAGATTATGGTAATGGTAAAGTTGTAACAACCAGATCTGACGGATATCTAAAACAGGTTGAAACAGCTAAAAAAGATGCTCAAACCGGTGAAATTCGTGTTGTTTCTTCCGAAGTGGAAATTCAAACCGCAGGACTTAAAGCGGCTCGTAACAGCGACGGAAGTTTTAATGCCGCTTCTTTAAATATTGCATTGAAAAATTCTGCCTTCTCCGAAAAAATGATTAAAGCTGCTGCCCTACAACAATATGCGGCTCAGTCCGGTTTGCCCGTTAATAAAGGTTTTTCTGAAAATGAGGTTAAAATTTCTCAAAATGAAAACGGGCAAGAAGTTGTTGAAATTGTCAAAACCGGAAATAACGGTGCTTCTCAAACTTTGCGTATGACCATGCCTACCGATCCAGACTCTAATCGAATCGTTTTGGAATCCGTTGACAAAGATAAAGACGGAAATGAAGTGACGTTGGCAACTGATGGAATGATTAATAAAAAGCAAGTGAAAACCTTTAACCAAAAGACCGGAAAATATGAGACGTCAGAGCGATACGGATTATCGGAATATTATGCACAACGTACCCAATACGGTGTTGATGTCGACGGTGATTTTGCTCAGATTTTTGAACAAAAAGGCGGCATTGCCTTTTCTCCAGAAGAACAACAAAAAATTAAAAAGGCTTTATTAAAACAACGTCAAAAATCTCAACCTGACAGAATTGGCGAATTACGTTAGTCAAAAATTTTGGCACAAAAAAAGAAATTTGTACACATATTGTCTTTTTTTGTACTATTTCCTTGATTAATTTCTCTCTTATATTAAGATATGCCTTAGTTAAAGTCCTATATCAAAATTTAAGAGGTCGCTAAAAATGGAAGAAATTATTTTCCCGAATCAAATCAGAATGTTCAGACGTTTGCGCGGTCGTTCCATGCAGGAATTGGCTGATCATTTGTCTGTTAGCCTTTCGGCTATTTCAAAAATTGAAAAAGGATATCGTCGCGTCGACCAAGAACAGTTGGTACGTGTAGCTGAGTTTTTAGATTGCCCTTTACAGGATTTGTTTGTTAATGAACAGAATTCTCAACAAGAAATTGTTCAAGCTTGGCGCAGAGAACAAGAAAGACGTAATAAAATTAATGAAAAAACCGGCTTAAAAACTTTAGGCGCTGGGTTGCGACAAATTAGAAATGAAAAGAATCTTACCCTGATTGAAGTTGCTGAAAGTGCCGATATGACATTGTCTGTGTATCACCGTATTGAAATGGGACAAAGAGAAGTTTCCGATAAGGAAATGAAAAATATTGCCAAGGCTTTAAATACTTCCGTTGATGCTTTGAAAAATGACATTAAAGCTTTGGAAGATAAGGGTATGCTTGATGAAATTATTCAGAGAAATGACGCAAAATATAAATTGTTGTCTACTCCTCGCGGTGCAATTTCTTCCTTCGGAAGTTCTAATCCAGACGGACTGAAAATTTCTGTCTATGGTATTGCCGGTAAAGACGGAGATGTGTTTATTGATTTTTCTCAAGAAACAAGAAAAGTTCAACGTCCTTCTACGCTTTATGGCAAAAAAGATGCTTATGCCGTTAATCTGTGTACCAGAAGGTTGGGAAGTCTTTTACCGACACGTTCCGTACTTTTTGTTGATCCTCAAGAAATGGTCAGTGTTGGTGATATTGCCATTTATTATACTTCTGAAAATGATGCCAAAATATTGAGTATCCGTGAAGATGAAAACGGCAAATTGTATGGTATGCGTTGGAATCCGGATGATCGCATTGAACTTGGAAATGATGATTTGAACAAAATTCATAAAGTGGTTGCCATTTATTTGTAATTTTTTGGCTTTTCAAAAAAACTCTGCTGTTGCAGAGTTTTTTTTGCTTTTTCTCTTCTTTATTAACCTGAAATTTACAAGATTTATTATATTCTTGCTATTATGGATAGAGTATAGATATTTTTTTGATTAGAGGGCGTTATTTTGAGCGAGGAAAATATATTATCTCCGCGTAGGAATAAAAAGGTGGCCGGAGTTGAAGATCCGATCGTCATCGTTCAACGCCTTTTAAATATTTTTCGGCAAATGCATATCTTAGATGACAAACAAAAAGCCGATTTTAATAATATGATTTTGCAGCAACCTCCCGAAATTCGCCATATGTGTAATGTGCTTCCCGGAGGATCCGTCTTGCAAGAATATATTGATGATTTGGAAGAACAAAACGGAATTAACCCCAATCAAAATCTTGGCTTTAGTGATATTGCTCCTGATACTTCTAATATTCTTGCCAGCGCTTTGGCTACAGATAATCAGCCTCAAGCTAAAGAATCTCAGCCACAGACAGCGCAAAATAATAATATTAACGCCCAAACTCTGGAGCTGCAAAAACAAATGTTGTTGATGATGAAAAATATGCAAAATCAGCCGCAACCTCAATATACAAATCAGCCTGCAGCACAGACAATCGTGAAACCTGACGCGGCTTTTGCTCAAGATATTGCTGCCGTCATTTCTAAAGCTTTGACCGAATCTGACGAAAAAAGAAGCAAAGAATTATATCTTATGACACAAGCTTTGACAAAATCTCAGCAACAGCAAACAGCTTCCTTGCTGAAGGAACTTACCGCTAAAGAAAATTCGGCAAGTATTGTATCTACCGCCGAGGGAAACGTTAAAGTTATTGATAATACAAAAGAAATTACCAAAGCCATTACAGAATCTCAATTAGAAATGGCTAAAATGTTCTTGCAACAAAATGCTATTAATGCAAATAATAATGCCAATAATGCTAATAATATTCAAATCAACAATGTTCCTTTTCCGAATCAGCAAGATCTGATTGCCGATATTATTAAAGCTCAATCTCAGCTTTTTCGTGAAATGGCTAAAGAACAAACAAAGGAAATTTCTACTATCATTTCCGGAGCTTTGAAGGAAAGTAATCATCTATCCAATCAATTTTTGATTAAGGCTCTTTCTGAATTTCAGAAGGAAAACTTAAATTTTCTTAAACAACAAGCTCAGCAAAAAACTGTTTTGTATCAACCTCTTCCCAATGTGGTCGGCTCCGATGTTCAACCCGCTGATTTTGATTATAAACAAACGCATCAAGACAAAGAAGAAGGTGCTGCTGCCGGATTTAAACGAGTGTTCAGCAATATGTTTAATCGTGCTCAAAATAAGCAACAAGAGCAGGAAGTTGATGTTAACAATCTTCAAAATCAAGAAATGGGCGCTTTGCCTGATGTCAATGATGTTTTTAATGAAACCGAAAAATCGGACACTCTCACAGAAAATCTTTCTGATATTTCCGATGATGTTGATTTAGAAACAAATTTATCAGAAGAACCCGAGGATACCATTTCTAAAAAGAAGAAAAAGAAGAAAAAAAAGAAGAAGAAAAACGAATCTGAAAATAATATTAAATCCGTTTCTGATGCTAATTTAGAATTGGAAAGATTGTTCGGTTTTGGTACGGAATCTGAAAATATCCCTGATAATAATGCTTCTGTTTCCTCAGAAAACGAATTGTTTGAAAATATTCCTCTTCAAACGGAAATTTCATCTGACGCAAGTGATGTTGCATCGGATCAAATCATATCTGATTTTTCGAACCTTGAAACTAATCAAGATTTTTCCGTACCTTTAACGGAAGATACTCAAATCACGAATTTGTCCGATAGCAAACCAGATGAAATAGTAGATACATCTCCTGTCTATAGTCCCGAAGAAAATGTTTATGACGAAACAGATCATAATGTGCTTGAACTTCATGACATACCGTCTGATATAGATATTAATTTTAATGCCGAAGAGTCCCTTAGTGAATCTTCTGATGAAACTCCACAACAAAACACTGCGGCTCAAGATGACGAAAACGGCGAAGATTGGGCGTGGGAATATGAAGATGATGCCTCTGACGAATCTTCTGATGAAACTCCACAACAAAACACTGCGGCTCAAGAGGACGTGAACAGCGAAGATTGGGCGTGGGAATATGAAGATAATGCCTCTGACGAATCTTCTGATACAACTCTGCAACAAAATGCTTCCGCTCAAGAGGATGAAAACGGCGAAGAGTGGGCGTGGGAATATGAAGATGATGCCTCTGACGAATCTTCTGATGAAACTCCGCAACAAAACGCTGCGGCTCAAGATGATGAGAACGGCGAAGATTGGGAGTGGGAATATGAAGATGATGTTTCTGACGAATCCTCTGATGAAACTCTGCAACAAAACGCTGCGGCTCAAGATGACGAAAACGGCGAAGATTGGGCGTGGGAATATGAAGATGATGCCTCTGACGAATCTTCTGATGAAACTCCACAACAAAACGCTGCGGCTCAAGATGACGTGAACAGCGAAGATTGGGAGTGGGAATATGAAGATGATGCCTCTGACGAATCTTCTGATACAACTCTGCAACAAAACGCTGCGGCTCAAGAGGATGAGAACGGCGAAGATTGGGAGTGGGAATATGAAGATGATGCCTCTGACGAATCTTCTGATACAACTCTGCAACAAAACGCTGCGGCTCAAGAGGACGAAAACAGCGAAGATTGGGAGTGGGAATATGAAGATGATGCCTCTGACGAATCTTCTGATACAACTCTGCAACAAAACGCTGCGGCTCAAGAGGATGAGAACGGCGAAGATTGGGAGTGGGAATATGAAGATGACACCTCTGACGAATCCGATACATCTATAGTTTCAGATATTTCAACAGAAGGTGAAGCAAGCAACATATCGGCACAAAGTTCAGAAACAGAAGACAATCAGAATAGTGATGCTGATTTTTCTGAACTGTTTGACTCATTTACATCTTCCGTTAGTGATCCTTATATCGCAGACAACAGTTATACCGACGGTCTGGAAAACAGTAATTTACAATCTGATATTATATCCCTGCAACCGGATATCCCGGCGCCTTCAAATCCCGTTCGCCCGCAAAGGCAACATATTCCGCCAAGCAGTGACATGTTCTTTATTCCCGATACGAAGACCGAATCTGATGAAAATGAGCCATATCATGTAAATAGTGATTTAAAACCTTAAAATAATAATTTACAAAGCTGTCCGGCTACAGTAAATTAATACTCATTGAAGGAGCTCACAATGGATGAACAGCAAAATACAACACCAAAATTGCCTCAGGTAGATAAAGATACTCTTTGGGTATTGGATAATTATATCTTGCTTAAAGACTATCTTGACAGAACCGTTTCTCGAATTGCTGCCCGTTGTATTCGCAAAGGAAATATCGCTATTGAAGAGTATCCGTTCTATAATTATATTCTGGATGTTTTAGAGGAAATAAGCGAAAGCGGTGATTTTATTTTGGCTCACAAAGAATTGTATCCTTATGTGGAAAAGAAAATTGCCGGCGGGTTACAAGCTTTTCAAAAAAATCTTAATGATTATAAAACCGAACTTAGAAACAATTCTACTCCGGATATGATTAAGCAAGATGCTGCTCAAGAGTTGGAAAAAATGAAGGAAGCCCTTGGCTCCGTTGAGGCGGATAAAGCTCAGGATCCTACGGTTGGTGCCGGTATGAGTATGGATGAAGTTATTGAAAAGCTGATGGCAAAACAAAATTTGGAAGCCGTTGAAGGAAGCTCTTTGGCTTTGAGCAAAGAACAACAAAAACCGGTTGAAAACAGCGCTCCTCCAGCTTCTCAGCCACAGCCCCAAGCCGTGAAAAAACTTGTTAAAATTATTAAACCTGTTGCTCCGCAAAATCCGCAGGCTGTACCTGATAAGGTTGAAGAATAATGAAGCTTTCAAAATTTACATATCTGTCCTGTTTGTTTTCCTTGGTGATTGCTTTGACTGCTTGTCAACAGCACGAGGAACCTAAGCAAATTATCAATTTCAAAAAATCCGGTATTGAGGCTAAAATTACCATACCTCAGAATTCTAACATTATCAGAACACCTAAAGGAGCCCGCGTTTTTGATCTGGAAACCCCATTGCGTTGTTCCGTTAATTGGCAAACACAACAAATGATTACAACTATCCCTTATAATATTAAGGCTTTTAATTTAGTTCAAAACGGAAATAATGATTTGATGCCCAGATTCGAGGTTACCGGATTTTCCTTCGAAACAATGCCCGCCGAAAAAGCTTTATATAAACTTACCAAAGAAGCCGGAATTAAATTAATTGCCAAAGATCCTCCTTATGCCAGTATCTCTGCAGAAAATTTGCGCGGAGAACTCTCTGAAGTTATTAAAATGATTGCTGATGCCGCTGAAATTTATTATGCTTATGATGCTCATAACAAAACTTTGCGTATCAGCCGTAAAGCTAATTTTAGTCTCTATGTTCCTAAGTCTAGACCTATTCTGCTGGCTTTACTCGACGTGTTGCGCGGCTCCGGCATTACTGATATCACCTCTGACTGGGATGATTATTCTATTACCTTTGATGCCGATTTTGAGCTTAAAAACAAAATATTGACACTTATCGGATATTTTGAAGAAAATCCGTTGCTTATTGCTTTTGATGTTTATGTTGTTAAAGTCTATCCGACAAATCCTCAAAAAGATATTCAGTGGCAAAATTTGCTTAATACTTTTGATTACGGCACTATCAAAACGGCGAAGACCGGTGTTATCGGTAGAGTTCTGACAACGTCTAACGAACTCAATATTGAGGCGCTTAACCTCTTCTTATCCATGCAGGGAAAAGTTGTTCCCGTTGCTCAAGGTAAATTTGTTGTGCCGAATCTTTGGTATGCTCGTTTTGATGTCGGAAAATGCGGACAAAGAAATGATATTAATGCTAACCTATCTATCTTGGCTAAAGCTTCTATTGAGCAAAATAATAAAATCTTTTCAAATATTACGTTAGATTCAACAGAAGGCGAAGTTTCTCAGTTTTCTATCCGTAGTCAGCTTGGAGAAAACTTCCTGATTATCGGTATTCCTAATGAAATATTTGGTTCTAAAGACAAAGATTCTCAAACTATTGTTTTTATGGTTCCAAGAATTATACGAACCATGAAAACCAATCAACACTTACAAAATAAAATTTAATTCTGGTTAAAGGAAATTTTTAACATGAACGATATGCCTAATTTACAAAACCCAATGAATCCAAATCCAGAAAGGCGCCTTAAAAAAGTTAAACGTCCGATTAAACGTATTGTGCCTCAAGGAGCTAATGCGCCGATTTCTCCCGTTAATCAGGTGAATACTAACGCCGCTCAAAATCAGAATAATGCTCACGCATTTAATATGGATTCATATTCCGAAAATTCTAATTTACCCACTTTATCCAATGAAGATAATATGCAATCTTTATCACAAAATGAAATGCCGCATTTCATTAACGATGAAGAATTGGCTTATGAACAAAATCCGGCTGCTTTTAATTCTGTTGCCGGAAATGTTGTTACTAAGAAAATTGCCATTGCTATCGGTATCGGCGCTTTTGTTATCGGAATTTTATTTGCAAAACTTATCTTGGGCGAGCAAAAAGTTGTCCGTGACGGTTTGCAAGGCGTGGTTGTTAATTCCGAGGTTCCAAGAGGAAGAGCTCGTTGCGGTGTTGCCGAAAAAACTCAAGGCTGCGTCCTTTATATTATGAACCCTCAACGCCAAGAACTCAGTGCAAGTGATTTTTATGATTTAGCATCGCAATTAACCGGTCGTCAGCGCTTCATTATCGAGACAGGTAATATGCGTTATTCTAACCGGAAAATTAAACCCGGAGAAATTGCTCAATTTAACATTCCTCCTCTTCAATAATTTTCTTCTTAATGCAAAAAAAATCCCGATTTCTCGGGATTTTTTTTGTTGCCTACGTAACTTCCGTAACGGCACGGAGGTTGCCGTCTCGATTGATTTGAACAACACGCAACTTTTTCTTCATTTCTTGTATTGTTTTGTTTCTATCGATTGTTGGAGAAGCGTGCATAATACGATCAACAAAAGCATTATACGCTGCTTCCGAGCTTTCAGCGTGGATGGTTGCCAGACAGTTGTCGTGACCTGATCCCATCAATTCCCATATTGCCGAAGCATTACTCGTTGATATCTCTCCGCCGATTATGGCATCCGGCGTAAAACGAACCACCAAGTCTATCACCTTGGCATATGTCAAATCATTGGTTTGCTCGGTACGAGACAACGTTATGTGTACGCGGTTCGGATGCGGAACTATAAGTTCTCGAGTATCTTCTATGGTTAATATTCGTTTATGTATATCCAAAATTTTTAGCAGGTTATTCAAAAAAGTAGTTTTTCCGGTTGCCGTTGCTCCTGATACCAATATATGATCCCCTCTTTTGATACTCAGTAACAATTTTTCATAAGGATCTTCCGGATCTTGGATTTGCTTTAATACGTTTATTTGATGTAGTTTTGCGCCTTGTGATAATCCATAATCTCCCAAACCAAAAGCTACATCGTCACTATGAATACGGATGGTTAAAGCAACGCCTCCGGTTAAATCATCCTGATCATACATGACATTTTTTCCAGCTATTGCCGAAAAACGGTGTTCTCCGGGAATCGTGGCATATACAACCGGACTTCCTGATACCGGATCAAACGGAAGCTCATATGTGTTGGCTATGATGTATAACAAATCAACTAAATAATCTTTGGTTAATTTTTCATCCTTATACATTACCCACGGATAGGCTCTTTTTCCTCTTAGGCGAAGCCATATTTGACCGGATCTGTTGATTGCAACTTCCTCGATATTGTCCTGATTATACCAATAAGATAAAGGGCGAAGCACTGATTCTAATACCGCAAATGTCATAATATTCTTCTCCTTTAGAATAGTTGGGGAACCGATGTATTACTCGATCCACTTTTTCCGCTACTGCTTGTGTTTGAACCGCCTGTTGATGTTCCCGCACTGCTGCTTGACGGTGTTGATGCTGTACTGCCTGATGATGACGGCGGTGGCGGCGGAACTGCTACCGGTTGTTTATTCCTATTATTTTTATATCTGTCCGAAGCAATTAATGGGACTGATTGCGAGCCACCATCGTTACTCTCTTCATAACTTACTTGTCCGTTATCGGAACTTCCCCCTGTGGATGATACGCCACCTGATGTTCCTACCGGTCCGCCTTGACCTTGGAGACGAGCCTCATCATTAATCAAAACTTTTGCTTCTCCCATGTATTGAGCATCGGCATCATTATCTACCGTTCTTAACCACAAATCAACTTTCGGGAAAATAATAATTCGTGTTCCCGCAGGGACATACGACATTGCTTGTATACTTGATTTGTCTTGCAATATTTGTTCAAACATCTGATTCATTTGGTCTAAGAAATTTTGACGCGCATCATTGGCGGCTTCTTGTTTTGAGCTTTCCGTTTCTCCGTCACTGCTATCATCCGTTGACATCATATATGCCATGGTACTTGTTAAAACCGTGGTCATTATCGGCATGGTGTAGCGCTTGAACAACTGTTTGTCCATGTAACCTAATGCGCCTCCGCGACCTTGGGCATCTGCCGTTAAACCGTCAAACTTAAACATTGATCCGTCTGGACGTATTAAGCGTTGCCAACTAATTTGAACTTTTGCCGATTCAGAAGATGCTTCCGATGTCGGTGACAAACCACCCAATTCTCCTATAAATCTGCTGCCTGCCGGTATTAATATATTTCTTCCTTCTTCCGCATAGACATTTCTTTCAACAAAGGCTGTTACCGGTGTCGGGTTGTTTGAATCTATCGAGCGAGCCAAAACTGCCGGAATCGGTTTATCTGACAATATCATTTCACTCATATCTACACGCCATGAGGAGATAGATTTCTCTATACCTTGTTCGCTCCAATCTTTTTGCATTCCGTCAAAAGCTTCTTTTCTGATATTGGTGCTGATTTTTCCTACCTGCATATTTTGGCGTCTTTGTCCTTGCGCTACCGACAATGCGGCACTCCTCTGTGGATTATACCTTTCTCCGGGACCATACCCACCGCCAGGCCCGAGATTATCTCCCGGCCCTACTCCGGTTCCGTATGCCGATCCTTCGCCAAAACTACCTGCCGGAACAAAAATTTCTCCTCCTTTGGGCTTTTCTATTTCCTCAATTCCGATTAAGGTTCCGTCCTTGTCAACAACCAAACCATCCGGTAATTTGTGACCGATTACTCTTCCCTTTTTATCAACAACACTTCCGTCATCCATAATTTCGCCCAAATAACTTCCATCCGGTGTCAGAGCTATGTTTAACGATTTGCGATATTTTGTATCTAACGTTTGCGGCTTCTTTTCATCACCCAAAGTACCGATTACTGGTATGCTTTCATCTCTTTTCTTTATTTTCGGAGATTTTACTTTTTCATACCAATTATTTCCCATGCCACCTATGATATTTTTATTGGCATCTCGAGCGTTGCCTTCATCATCTATTTGACCGACAACTTTTCCATTTAAATCTTTGATCGTGCCGTCAGCTTGCAACTGTCCAACCAAATTTCCTCGTTCATCAAAAATCTTCCCGTCACTGAAAACTTTTCCAAGAAGATTACCCATACTATCTAATATTCTTCCGGTAGCATCTTTAATTCCGATAATTTTTCCTTTGAAATCTACAACTTTATTATCCGGTTGAACATGGGCAATAATTTTTCCTGTTTTATCTCTTACGGCATTGCTATCATCTAAAATACCGATGACATTCCCGTCTTTATCAACAATGTTGTTATTGGCATCTTTACTGCCTATGGTTTGACCTTTTTCATTTATTACGTTGCCGTTTTCCTGCAAACGACCGATTATTTTTCCGTCTTCGTCAACAACATTATTACTATCTCCGCTATAGCCAATTATCTCATTGTTGCTGTTTCTCACAAAACCGGATGCATCTATCTTTCCGATTTCTACGCCGTTTTCGTCAACAACACTTCCGTCATCTCGCTTTTGACCAATAATATTTCCGTCTTTATCAACAACATTGTTCGGATTTATAACCTTGCCAACGACTTCTCCCGAACTATTAACAATAAGTCCCTTTTTATTCACTTTTTGATCTTTTATTTTATTTCCGTCTTTATCAAAAAGATTGCCTTTGGCATCAACATAGCCGAGAACCGTACCGTCTCCTCCAATAGCTATATTTTTTCCTGATTCTTCAACTAAGCCTATTCGACTATAAAATTGCAAGGGGTTGGCTTGCGCTATTTTTTCTCCCTTATCATTTAATATATTGCCTGACGTGCCTAATTTACCTATAACTTGCTGAGAATCGTTAACCACATCTCCGTTAAGCAATAATTCTCCCATAATTTCTTGTCTGGCGGATCTTATATAAAAATCTCGATTTCCACGGGCAATAACTTCATCCGAATTGTTGAGAACAAATCCTCTTTTCAATCTGCCCAATGTTCGGTTTCCGAAATTTTTTACCACTCCGTCTTTTTCTATTAAGCCGACGACCTTGAAATTATTGTCATAAACATAGAAATCATATAAGGCATAGCCAATTTTATCATTTTCCCGAACAACAAAACCGTCAAAATCAACCGCTCCTATTGGGTTATTTTTCTCGTCATAGACATTGCCGTCATCAGATATTCTGCCCATATAATGATCGGAATTATCAAAAGCTACCTTGTATCTTAATATTTGTCCTATAGATTCCCCGCTTCGGTTTTTAACATTGCCGCTTGGTTGAACATAGCCTAAATTTTTGCTGTCGATTCCGATAACGCTGCCTTCTTCCGAACTTCTTCCTTTGATTTTTCCATCAAAACCGATTACGGATCCTTGCGGAATATAGCCGGCAAAAAATTCTCCGTTATTATTTTTTACAAAATGACGATAATCGGAACATCCCAAAATTTTTCCTTGGGAATCCATGACTTGTCCGACACCGTTAAAACTTCCGATTATTTTTCCGTTTTGGTCTGTTACCAGCCCCTCCGGAATGCCGTGCCCGACAACTGCTCCCGTTTCATTAATAACTTGTCCGTTTCCAAGTATATGGCCAACAAAAATATCTTTGAAATTTCTCACCTCTCCTTTCGGGGTTACAAAACCTGATAAATTACAATTATCATCTGCTACATTTTGTACAGACATAACATAGCCGCTTAAGATATTGTTGTTATCAATCACCTTTTTGTCGGCAAGAACTTTACCGATTGGGCTGTAATTAAAATCAAATACCTGCCCGTCAGAATTTACATAGCCTTGTAATATTCCGTCAAAACCAAAAAACATATTGGCTGATAATCCGTTTCCTATTTGCGGCATTATATCTGACGTTGTTTCCTTGTCCGACTTTACTACTGCACCGCCGGGCATAATTTTGCCTATTATCTTTTTATTTCTATCCGTAACTATATTGGTTTGCGAGACCAAGCCTATATTTTGACCTTGATGATTTACGGCATAGTCGGCTAAAGAAATTTGTCCCAAAAATTCATTTTGTTCATTAACCAAAATTCCGGTCTGAGTTACTTTCCCTTCTATATTTTTACCAGCGCTTTCGGCATTACCTGCCAAATTTATCTCGGCAAATAAAGCGCCGATTTTATTATAAAGTGGTTGCGGCAGGAAACTCATTCCGGCAAAAGCACCTTCTGAATTCAATACACTACCATATGGCGTTACCTGTATTTGATTACCTGCGTCTCCCACTTTTCCATTGATTCCGCTCACGCCGATAAATTGATTATTATTATCATAAACCAGTTGTGCGCTCATGGTCTGACCAATAATGCGTCCTTGCATGTTATATACATTATTTTTTTGCACTTTGCCTATATTACTGCCACCTAATGAAATTGCTTGACCATTATTTAAAGCATGACCAATTATCTTTGATTTATAATCAAAAACGGGGCCGGTCTTTATTAAATTGCCAAATAATTCTCCTTTGGAATTTAATATGGCTCCTCTTGCCATTATTACTCCGTTGGCATCTTTGGTACGGGCAATATTTCCGTCCGGTATTATTCTTCCTATATATTGACCTTTGTTATCCGTTGCCGTGGCGGAAAGACTTATCGTTACACCAACAACTTCTTGATTTTCATTTAAGATTGAACCGTCGGCACGTTGATGCCCCATTATTTTTCCGTTATTTTGAACCTCGCCGTTATACCCAATATAGCCCAAATAACGACCATAATTATCAAAAGCATAGCCGGATCTTACCATACCCCCGATAATCTCGTTTTTATCATTATAGACATAACCGTTTGCTTTTATTTTTCCGATAATATTCCCGTCAAAATCTGAGACTTCTCCTCCCGGCGTGATACTACCCAAAAAATCTCCATTTTGCGAAACAACCATTTTACTTGATATTAAACGGCCGTCTAAAAGAAATTCTTCTCCTACTCTTCGATATGCGTAACCATCCGGCGTCATAAAGCCAATTTTTCTTCCTTGCAAATCGGAATATTGTCCGTCTCCGGTTAATCTTCCGACCGTATTTCCCGAATCATCATATACAAGACCGGGAAATAATACAGCTCCTAATATTTCAAAATAGTCATTAACAACCAATCCACTCGGTAAGGCTTTTCCCAAAACTTTACCAGACGGAGAACGAACCGTACCATCCGTGCTGACCTTACCCAAAAAGCTGGTATCATTGGATATGGCTATTCCTTGAGGGACAACTCCGCCGATTAGTTTTCCGTCAAAATTAATAATCATGCTGTCTGCAGTGATATTTCCGATTAAGCGATTGTCCATACCGACAACATTTCCGTCCGGAATAACTTTTCCTAAAACTTCTCCGTTGAAATCTATTGCCGTGATTTCTTGTGCTTGAACATTTTGCGCTTTAATGCATAAACAACAAAAGACAAAAGCTAATACTTTTGCCGTGTGAAACACTTGTCCAAATAATTTTCCCCGTATAAAATTCAACGTTTAATTCCTCCGGTTCTTTGCTACTTCTTGCAATACGTAGCCAGACACTTTTTTATCCAAATCTATATAAGATCCGCTATTCTTTATATATCCCATTGTCTCTCCGCCGGAGTTAATAACTTTTCCTTCCGGAGTCAATCTTCCGACATATCTACCATTATTATCCAAAACAGTTGCTCCGATTTTGAATATTCTGCCGATTATTTTTCCGTTATTATCCATTGCCAAATCTTTAGACAATGTTCTGCCGATTATGTTACCATCTTTTGCACGAATTGTACCATCTATATTTACATAACCCACAACTTTATCATTATTGCCGATTATTATATCTCCGGTTAAGACATCTCCGTATAATTTTCCGGCTTCGCTTATCACGCTTCCGTCCGGTAATGCTCTGCCGATTACCGTATTATTTTCATCTATTGCGGCTCCGTTTGTTTGAACTGCTCCGCTGATTTCTCCCGAAAAATTAATAACAGGTCCATTTCTTAATAAGCTGTATCCGTTGTCTGATGAGCCTCCGGGTAAAATTATGCCAATGGTTTCATTGTTCATATTCCAGATATCTCCCAATCCGTTGACCATTCCTTTGTAATGTCCCCATGTGTCTATAACCATGTTTTCTGGAATCACTTCTCCTATAACTTCTCCTTTGGCATTGATTATCTTTCCGTCTGAAGTGGCTTTTCCATTATCTTTTCCTTCCGAATCCATAACTTTTGCCGTTTGAGTTACATATCCCAAGTATGAGCCATCATAACCAATTGCAGCTCCTTGTTTCAGTAAGGCACCCTGATATTCTCCCTTTTTGTTAAAGAATATGCCCTTAGCGTCTATATTTCCTAAAACTTCTCCAAATTTATTCACCACTTGTCCATCCGGAAGGCTCATTCCTATTATGTTACCATTAAAATCAACAACTTTTTCCGGAGCTATTGCTCTTCCCAGAGACTTACCGTAAAAACTATATTCTCCCTTTAGCTTTCCTACGTTGATTCCTTTGGCATTATATACCTTTCCATCAAAAAATGGACGCCCAATAATTTGTCCTTGCGCATCATATATGCTACTTTTTTCATCCAAAGTTATTCCGATGATATTATTTTTGGAATCCAAAACTAAATCATTGACTGATAATTTTCCTTCATCTCCCGGCAGAGAAATTATTCCGGCATCATCTACCACATTCAAAAAATTTCCTTCTAAATCAAAGGCATATTTTTTACCCAATAATCTTCCGGCATAGCCTCCTTTTTTATTTATAACCTCGCCGTCCATATTGAGACATCCAACTGCTACTTTTTTTACGTTATAAACTAAGTTGTTCTCTCCGACCATACCCAAATATTTATTATTATTATCAACGACTAATCCTCTTTGGGCAACTCTTCCGATAACTATTCCTTTTTCATCCAAAACACTACCGTCCGGATTGACACATCCTATATATTTTCCGGCATTGTTATAGGCTAGTCCATCCACGCGAGAATCGCCAATATAGCTGCATTTGTTGTCATAAATTTTCCCTACCGGAACAACTTCGCCCAAATATTTTCCTGAACTATCCGTTACCGTTCCGTCAAAATTTATCTTTGCCTGCGTATCTTCATTATTTTGCTTTACTTTGCCGTCCTTATCCAGAATGCCTATTTGTTTGCATCCAAAACCAACAACCAATCCGCCTTTTTGCATTTGGGCGATTACTTCTGAACCGGATACGTCTTTAACTAGTCCGTTTGATAAAACTCTTCCTATTATCTCTTGTTGCGGATTGTGGATGCTTCCGTCATTTTCTACTCGTCCGAGCACAGTTCCTTTTGGGGTTATCGGCAACATTGTCGTTTCTACCAACGCTCCGAGAATTTCCGGGGTGTTACCTATTATACGACCATTTTCGTTGACTTTTCCCAATTCAGATCCTGAAAAATCTTTTGCCGTGCCGTTTTTATCGATATATCCGATAACATTTCCCTCATTGTCTAGGGCTAAATTCATTGAGGTATCGATTTTGCCGACAATTTCTAAATCTTTGGTATAGACATCTCCGTTCTCATCAACCTCATCAATATATTCTCCCTTTAGATTGTAGGCTTTTCCGTCTTCCGCATACCCGATTACATTGCCGTTTTCATCATATATTAAATTAACCTCAGAACCCGCTTTTCCTATTATGTTGCCGTTTTTGTCTTTAATTTGCCCGTTTTCATCAACTGTTCCGATAACATTTCCGGCAAAATCTACAACCGTTCCGTCCTCTTGTATATAACCTATCACATTTCCGTTGTTATCATAGGCTAATCTTCTGCTCTCTCCTATACTACCAAGTTTTTTTCTTTGTAATACATTTCCACTCTCATCAACCTCACCAATATATTCTCCCTTTAGATTGTAGGCTTTTCCGTCTTCCGCATACCCGATTACATTGCCGTTTTTGTCATATATTAAATTAACCTCTGAACCTGCTTTTCCTATTATTTTGCCGTCTTTATCTCTGATTTGTCCGTTTTCATCTACTGTTCCGATAACATTTCCGGCAAAATCTACAACCGTTCCGTCATCTTGTACATAGCCGATCACATTGCCATTACTGTCATAAGCTAACCTTCTGCTCTCTCCTATACTGCCTAGTTTTTTTCTTTGTAATACATTTCCATTGGCATCTAACTGTGCCGTGATATTGCCATGACTGTCAACAACTTGATTTTTATCATTAATGTATCCCAGCACTTTCCCTTCTGATGTAACTGCCAATTTTCCTCGGTTGCCTGTCATGCCGATAATTTTATCTTTTACAACATTGCCATTTTCATCTATATGACCAACAACTCGTCCCGATGAATTGACGACTGAACCATTTGGCATGACCACGCCTAGATTATTGCCGTCTTTATCTACGGCTACTCGTCCTTGTTTGGATACTGTTCCTAGGATATTTCCTTTTAAATCTACAACCTCTCCCCTACCGTTTACTCGTCCTATAATATTGCCGTCTTTATCTACGACACTCCCGTCCGGCATCACTTTTCCGATGACATTGCCATTTTCATCATATACATAGCCTGTCTCTACGGCTCGACCTATTACATTTCCATCTTTATCTACTACCGTTCCGTCCGGTAATACACGCCCGATGATATTGCCGTTTTTATCTACAACCTGTCCGTCGGCGTTGATATAGCCGATTACGTTTCCATTTTCATCCAGGACTACTCTTTGGTTTTCCGATA
Source organism: uncultured Alphaproteobacteria bacterium (assembly GCA_944393215.1). Classification (GTDB taxonomy): domain Bacteria; phylum Pseudomonadota; class Alphaproteobacteria; order RF32; family CAG-239; genus CAJLXD01. The sequence continues at coordinate 64,467 of CALXZL010000006.1, read as the reverse complement.
TTCCTATTATGTTGCCATTGTCATCAACTATCAATCCGTTGCTATTTGTGCGTCCTATTATTTTTTGATTGCTATCGCGAACCAAACCTTCTTTATCAATTGAGCCGATAACTTGTCCATCTGTTCCAATGGCTTGTTTTACTGCATCTCCCTGTGAGGCAGAGATGTTTCCGTTTAGCGGAAGCTCACACGAAGAGCAATCTTCTTTGGTTACGGCATTTCCGATCACCGGAACTTTTTCTGACTTTGCATTTTGTGCCGCTACGTTTGTTTCATGCCAGGTTATTATAAAATTGTTTTGAACATTTCCGGCAACAACCGGAACCCATGTCATTGTGATATGGCAAGTATCTTTTCCTACCAAAGTTTTACCGCTGCACCCGTCATTAAAACTAAAACCTTCTGCCGGAGGATCTGCCAATAATACCGTTACTATTTTTATTGACGCTTTTCCGTTTGTTCCTATTGTTAAAACATTTTGAGCATCCGTACCAAGGACAACCTGCCCCATGGGCACCGGATTAGGTGTTGTGGTTATCGGCGTGCCTATATCTTCTATGGTTTGAAATTCGATACTATTATCCAGCAGAGGGTTTGTTTCTCCGATATTGATGGCATCATCATTATCCGTAAATGAGGGTTCTTCATACTCATATGTGTTGTTATCTTCTGAAATCAGAAGCATTACACCCAATAAAAAAATAATAAGCGAAGATATACCGACAATTAATATTATGCGGTTGGTTTTTTTTACATAATTCTCCGAATGTGTCAGCGGAGCTTGTTCTTCTTTGTTATTTTCCATCATTGGGTTCTGACTACACTACAAAATATTCCATTTCTTCCAAGCTTTGAGCATACAGCATCTCCTTCTTCCAGACTTTTTACCGGACCTACTCTTAAATGGAATAGTTCTTTTCCTTGTCCGTCTGCCGGAGTATCTACCGAGTAAAACGGTTCATATCCGGACAAATCTGATTTATATTTACGGCTCAAACCGTCCCAAAGCGTTTCTAACTTACTGACATCTGCATCCGTACCCAATTCTATTGATATATTGGTGTTGGCATCAAAACCGCTCCCATATCCAAACTGCTGCAAATATTTGCTATTGCCGTTGGTTTGGTTGGCTATTGTTTGATTGGGCAGTCTCTGCATTTTTGTATAATCATAAGCTCCGGCTACGGCTCCCTGATGCGGCGTTACCCCCATATTTCCGCCCATCATCATCCCGGCACCGGAACTTCCGTTCATCATCATCATTCCGGTTCCCGAATTTACACCGCCGGTTCCGATGAGCATGTTCGACATTGTTCCGTTATTTACACCATATTGCGGATAAATATATTGTCCGTTTTCTCCTGCTCCTTGCATATTGCTACCCGACATATTATAAGGTGATACGCCTTTTCCTCCGCTTTGCGTTGCTTGCGGACTAAATGCCGTTTCCAAATCTCCGTTTTTAAGCGGAGGCGGGACATCCCAACCCGGAGCTGCATCATCTGCATAGACACCATATTCCAAACCGGCTGCATCTGAGCGTCTCAGTTTTAAACAAACTATACGCTTTCCGTTTCTCAAGACCATATCTCCGACAGCTTCAACCACAATCAATCGGTTATTCGGTCCTTTAGAACGAAAGCCAACCGGCGTTTCCACTTTTTCATTTATTAAAGTTACTATCGGGCGCTGTGTCATATTTATGGCTTTGTTTCCCAAATCTATGTATGTGAATATGTCATCCCGCCATACTCTCTCCGGTGCAATCACAACATCTTCCGGATTGGGGACATAAACCTCTATATCAAAGCGAAATTTTTCAGGATCTACGGGTATTGATTTCAGCCAATCATCCTTTTGATTGCGGCGTGTGTATGTTGACGCTACAGATTTAGGGTTGCTATTACCATAACCCGATGCTCCTTTACCTCCGTTCGACACACTACTTCCAAAACCTCCTATCGATGAACCACTCGGGCTTTCCGCTCCTATGACATCTATATCTATAATGGAGTTTGTCAAACGCTCGGTATTCACGCCCTCACTTCTTACATAAAATACATAGCGATTACCCGAGCGTCCAAAAATGATAACGTTGGTATCAACACCGACATTGGCTCCTTTTTTCGGATACAACAATACTGTGCTCGGTCCGGATATTTGACCGTCAAATGTTGAATTATCACCAATATAAACATCTTCAACCATTTCCCAATCGGGGAAATTTATCATTGTAATCATGCCCTCTCGCAGACGAACCGGCAAAACCAAATCTGGAGACCAATAATATTTTGAATATGCCGGTTTGGTTTGACCTTCGCCTAAATTTTGCAAGGGATCCAGCCAGGCACTTTGCATCATACCGATTGAGCCAAAACCGGCATAACTCATATCCATGGAACGATACTGTCCTTGATCTTGGTCTGCACTCTGGTCCAGACTGTTTTCTTGGGCATGTGTTATGCCTGCTTGTGTCAGCACCAACAATCCGAGAAAAAATATTTTTATTCTGTGAAGCATATTTTGCACCATTCCATCTTTTTTATACTATTGTACTTTGTTATAGGTTAATGAATATCTGTCTACCGTAAAACCAACCGGATTTTTCAATCTCTCTCCCGATTTTACTGTTTTTCCTCTATAGGTAATTCTCAATGAAGCTGTCCAGTAATTAACTTGAGGCTTGCTGGAGTCAGGGAACATATCTCTTGTTTCATATTCGACCTGCCATAATCCTCTTGTTAGCTCGTTGACGGATATAATCTTTACGGCGCGCGTTAAACCTTTGCTTCTAATTATACTCAACGCTTTAACTGCCGTTCTTTTTTGAAAGTCTTCATATACGGCAGGAGAGGACATTTCCTGTATCGGTCCGCCGGGCATCCAGCGCGCTTCCATTTCCGGAATATTGGATGTAAACGAACTACGTAACAAGACATATTGTCTTACAAAAATTTCGGTAACGGCTTTTTCATCCTCTAAATTTTTTAGCGGAACAATATTAAACACTTGCTCGTCCTTATCTTGAAACGAGAGCAAAAAGGGTTCAACGCGAAAAAGCGGCATAACTTGGAAAATTGCCAAAATTAAAACTATATTGCAACATATACTGATCGCCGTAACTATGGCAAAGGCTCTGGCTGTCCACAAATATCTTTTTTCTGCCAAATTTGCCACAAAAACGTTCTCCGTCCTCGGTCTCTGCGCCTGCGGAGCTCTACGAGGCTGGTTGCTTCCGATTAGTCTTTGTTCGACATTGTTATTTCCCTGAAGACTTTCTACCATTGTTTGTTTCCAAAAAAATTAAATGGTTTCAATATACCAATCCGGCAATGTCTTCGGTAATTCTATATGCATGCAGGCGCATGGAGATAATTTTAACTCATTTACACCTTTACCTATACCTACAGGCTCAGGTTCATAATACGAGCCAAAACAGCCTGATAATAAAAACAATGTTAACAATGTCAAAAGTTTATAAGAATTTCTCATCATTAAGGCCTTTCTCTGATTTAAATATTCTTCTTGTTATTTTAACAATTAAACTCTTTTAACATAAATGTCTAATATCAAGCAGATAAAATCCCCAACTTATCAACAGGTATATATGTTTTTTTTGATTTTTTATTTAGAATATTTCTACTTCTGATTGTGAATACCTAACAACCGTAAAACCAATCGGATTGATTAATCTTCTTCCCATAAATACTCTTTCCGGATAAAATCTTGCGGTGACCGATGCCGTCCAATATCTTTCCTTCATTATCAATGCTCCTCCGGTATTTGAATTGCCCGGTCTTAAGTCATAAGTTTTAAAATCCACCTTCCAAACTTCACTCTTTTTACCGCCTTGCCTTCCAATGGAAATAATCTCGACTTCTCTGACAAATGTATAATATTCCTTCTTTTCCATCATTTTGGAGGTGCTGTCGCGGAATTGGTAAAATACAGGCCAGGACGACAAGAAATTTATCATCCCGCCGGGAAGCCAGCGGCTACTCATTTCTGCTTCATCACTAATGACAGTATTGCGTAAAATTACATATTGTTTGATAAATGTTTCCAATAATAAATCTTTGGACGCCATATTATTGGAAATGGGTTCTGATCTCACTAAATTGTCCGAATTATCTTGTCGAATAATTAAAAAGGGTTCTACCTCCACCAACGGCGCCAGACGAAATAAAGATAAACTTGAGCTTAAAAATACCAGAAGGGATATGGTACTGAAAAAAATGAACAATCTCGACAACCACATGTAATATACCAGCTTAAATGATAATTTTTCATTTTCTTCTTTGCTCAGAAAATTGACATGTGCATCTTTATTCTTGTCCGTTATGGACAAGATTTTTGTTCCTTGCCCCAGAGAATTTATTTCATTCATTTTTTACTTTCCAGCCCCAACTAATATGCCGCACAATATGCCGGTTTCATTGACCTTAAAGTTTCTTCAAAGTCCTCATCGGCATTTTTCTCATATTCATCTCCTACCGTATTATTGGTTGTTGCCGTTTTAATTTGCTCAGAAAAGTCCGATAAATTATCTACATCCATCGTCATCGATACAACGGCTTCATTATCTAACAGCAAACCTTGATATATTCTCTGATACGAATTTTTACTATCTGACAATACTTCCGAATCTCCGGGTTCAATGCTATCTATTCCCCCTTTGGCTGTGTTCATATAGTTTTCCTTCGCTGTTTTTAACTGTTTAACCGCTAAATCATAATCTTCTGTTTTCGATATATCAAAATCTGCACTCGGTTCAAAGCCAAATTCTTTTAAACTACTATATAGTTCTTCTTTGGTTTCTTTGACCTGTTCTTCTAGCTCATCCAGAGCTTGTTGATAATTTTGTTCAAGTTCAACGTGATCCAGAAAATCTCCAACCTGATTGTTATTATATTGAGCTCGGACATATATGTCATCATTTTGTTGCTCCGCGGCATTTAATTTTTCCGCATCATCTTGTTGTCCACGTTCTTCCATACGTATTCCGTAATTAACTACCGATTGCATGTACGGACTATAGCCAAAGGCTCTCTGAACATAGCTTCCGTCTGATAACATTTTTCCGCTATAGACATTTATTATACTACCTAATTCGCTCGACTCACCTTCCGTTACAAATGAAGTTGATGTATTTCCGCTTTCATCGTCCTTATTTAATAAGGTTAAATAAGGTGATGATACTATCCCGATACCATTTTCCGTTATGCCTATCCTGGTTTTGCATTTGGCTGATACTTCTTGGCAGGTCGGCAAACCTTGTGACAATAATTGTGTCCGTCTCTCTCCCTTAACAAAACTTAAGCTCATGAAATATTCATTAGAATTGGTCTTGCCCTTATCTATTATGGCAACATCTACCACCCCGGTTCCGTTATCAATTACTCCGGATGCCGTACATGTTCCTTTATCACTTTTGATATTTTTTAATACGCAAGGATATACTCCTCCTCGGTATAATGTTGACATTTCTGCACCGAGTTGCAACGGATTATATTCCGTCGGTGTGGTTCCGTCCGGTTCCGTATCCATATCTGCCGTCAAATAAAACTCGCTATCTACAAAAGCTTTATCTTTCAACATTAATTTCCAGATTTCCGGTATCTTGCCTCCATAAGATAAGAATTTTTCTTTATCTATGATTGAAATCGGCAAGCTTTCCGTCTTCTCCCATACTCGCCTGGTTCCTCCCAGCGGAAGCGTTATGGTCTTATATCTACCTACTTCCATTTTAGGCGTGTCTTTTCCTATATTTTGCAAATCTATATAATCCAATCTTACATATTCTCTTAAAGGCGGAAGATTATAATCAGGCAATGCTTTGGGGGCTGCAAAATCTCCCTCCTTCGGATGCAAGCCTACAAAATATTGACTGTCTACTCCCGTGTAAACGCCTTCCAGCATTTTATCAAACAGCGGAATTCTCAGCAATATTGTGGTATTATGCACGGAATTGCGATAATTACTTAAATACATTTCTCGCATTTGCGCATCCATGTAAGAGCTGATGACTATGTCTACGTTAAAATTGGTTATATCTCTGACTTTTGCATCGGCTGCTTCTAATCCCAATCCGGCAACATTAGCCTCTTTTCCTTTTAATGTATCTATTAATGCCTGATGGTATGATGCTATGGTTGCTTGAGCTTGTCCTCTATACAAATCATCCCCCAGCGCTCTCAATGCCGCTAAAGTCTTATCCGTATTGTCATAGGCAATCTGCTTGGCATCTTCTATTATCAAATCCGTTTGTCCGATAATTTGTTGTGCCGTTACCATGGACTTGCTTCCTATTGTCGCTTTAGCGGCTACTTCAGCGGCATCTATCCTTTCTATTTTTTCCTTATATTCTTTTTCTATCTTTGCTATCTTTGCATTATATTCATTTAAGGCAACCTGTTGTTCATATGCCGCTTTATCATTGACCTGACCTTTTTTCGTTTGAATATCACTTTCAAAATCTGCCTTTTCTTGTTGCTTTTGGGCGACATATGCCGTTTGTTCATCATATAATTTTTGTAAATTATCTCTTTCGGAAATTTGACTTTGTATTTTGGCTTCCGTATTGCTGATTTCGGTTTGAACCCCGGCTTTTAATTCTTCATATTCGGTCCGTTGTTCTTCCGTCAACTCACTGTCCGCCAACAAGGTATCATAATTGCTCACTTCTTGTTTTAATTCATTTATTTCTTGTGATAAGTTGCTGTTTTCCGTATTTATGTCGCTTATTTGCTCCATATATTGATCGCGTTTTTGGTTTCCTTCCGCTTGCTCTGCGTTATATACCGCTACAGTTTCTTTTAATTCTTTGTCGAGTTGTTTTGTTGTTTTATCTCGCTCTTCTTCGATTGTTGTGGATGTTTCTTCATATTTCTTTTGCGTTTGTGCCGTCTCTTGATTATAAATTCCAAGCGCCGTCAAACGGGCATTAACAGCTGCCTGTGTTATTTGTTTTTCCGCTTCATCCATATATTCTTCCTGACGTTCAAAAACCTTATCCGCTATTCTTTTTCTTACGTCTTCCGGAACTCTGTAATCTTTTATATACTGCTTTATATGTTTGTATTTTCTTATCAAATATTGACCATAAAATGTTTTCTGATCCGTCCATACCGGAAATCTTTGTTTGACTCCGCCCAAATCTCCTCCGTTCCACTCCGGACCTTGACTTGTTGTATAGCCGGCTAAATAATCTGCCATCCATATAGCAACTTCGGCACCTATATCTTTGGTCATTAAATCGGTTTTTCGATCTTCGGCTTCTAATTCTTCTTGTCGGCTGGGCTCTTTGAAGTATACCCCTCCGGTTTGGGCATCTAAATTCTCAACTTGTTTTGTACTTTGGGCTCCTATGGTTTCAAGATTATTTTCTTCTCCCATTTCCGCAACTTCAATACCAACCGTGCTGGTACTGCTGTTGATTGTTGACTCTACTTCCAAAACATTACCGTCTTCATCTACCGTATCTTTTGTTTGTAAATCTACGCTGACTACATCATCTATATCTATCGGAGATACCTCTGCCGATTTTGCTGTTTCAAACATTGCTACCGCCCATGCGGAAAGACCTTGTCTCAGATCATGATTTTGCGGAGTGGCACTCATGTCTCGTCCCGACCAAACTTTTATCGGATCTTTAAAATATCTGCTCATATAATCTATGGTGCATTGTTCCGAATTTTGTAATAATTCGACTGAGCGATCATGTAATTTTACCATGTTATTGTATTGTTTCTGAATATTCTTATAACCTCTCAATCTGTTTATCAAATTATGCGCATCTACCGCTGCTTTTAAATTTGTATTAATGGGCTCTAACTTATCTAACTCCTCCATTGTTTCTTCTGAACCGGAAAACGGGTGCGTCTCTTGTGTCGGCTGAGAGTCTTCTATGTTTAGAATACTGCTCATTTTGGGGGCACTTGACGTGCTTTGTTGCGCAGATGTCTTGCTGTTTTCGGCGCCGCTGTAAAAAGGAGAATAACTCTCTTGTGCTGATGCTCCGCAGGCAAAAAAACCGGCTATAAACAAACTGATGGCTTGTTGTATAACTTTTATCCTTTTAAGCTCCTTCATGATCATTCTCCCAAATAATATTTATTCTTCTATATACAACGGTTCGACTTCTCCGTGAACCGCATATGCCGCCGTCATCTGTGACTTTATGGCTACAAGTTCTTGTATAATTATTAAAATCTGATCCGTTGTGGCTGATATCATATATTTATTATATAATCCGCCATTTAAATCATCTGCTTGTGTATATTTTTCTTCCGCTTCTACTATTTGCGTGTCAATTTCCGTCAGCTTTTTTTCTAATTCTCTTACTGCCGTGAAGGCTTCTATCATTGTATCTTCAAAAAACTCTTGCCCTTCATGCTTGTAACCAAGCTGATCATCCGGCTCATTGGACGGATAACGGAAAAATAACTTTGGAAAGGCGTTTCTTATTGACTCCTCATCCGTTATATCGGCGACTTTACTCTTCTTTATTTTCTTGGTACCCGGTATTTTAGTCTTTTTACGGCTGAATAAATTCTTAAAGAAATCTTCTATCGATTTGTATGCCTGTAAGGTCATTTTTATGGCTTTATTGGCATATGTTGTCACTTTATTGGCAACGGATGCTACCGTATTCGGTACTTGCGTCGTTAAACTTCCCGGATCAATAAAGGCTACGGCGTCTTTGGGATGAGAAATAATACCCAATGATATGATTAAGCCAAAGAAGATAATTATTTTTATATATATTTTTTTCATTATTTATTACCTCCTTTCTTTTTATAAACATAATCATCCAGTGTAAATTCCGCTATATTCTTTTGTTCCTTCTGCAACTTATAAAAAGTTAAATTAGACATTTCTACCGCTGTTTGGCGTTTTAAATCATAGACCAATAAGTGTGCCAGCGTACTCAATGCTTTTACGTTGTCTATCTGTAATTGTGCCGCAACACCCCAGGCTCCCGCCGTTGTATCCATAGTGGATCCGTTATACCCCAAATCTTCCGTTTCATCATCTTTGGTTACATACTCCGGAATTTTTGACAGCGCTTTACTATAGCCGTTTATTATGCTTTCTCTTCTCTCTTTTAATCGATTATATCTTATCGCATCTTGACGCTTGGGGCTTAATTCTTCGTCATATTGCAGAAAATATAAATTTGCCGTATTTAACAGTGCATCTTCATCACTTTGTTCTTCATCCGACAGACCTGCCAATTTGCTTAAATCGGCCTTGAGCTGGCTCAGCTGTGATTTTACTGTTGATAATTCATTTTTATATGTGTTGAGCATTGAATCCAGTTCCTTTTGAGCAACCACATCCAAATCATCTATTTGCTTAACTAATTGTTTTTGTTTCTCATTCCACTGATTATATTCTTTTTCATAGGCTTCTTTATCGATTGAATTTTCATCAATCAATTTTTTCAAATTTGACATATTTTCAGTACAGGCGTCAATTTGCCCCGAAATTGTTGTTTTTTGGGCTTCAATCTGTGCCTTAAACGAGGTTTCTACTTCTTTTATTTTTAACTGTATTGAATCATAACTGGCTTGCAGTGCTTTTATGTCTGCGGCTACCTTCAAATAACCACCCATGTTTTCATCATAGATTTTTTTGCTTTCCTCATATATTTTCTTATATGCATCTACGTCTGCTTTTACTTCATCTGCAAATGATTTTAATTTGCTGACATTATTTTTTATCCAGGTACGTGCTTCGGCAAAACCTTTTCCTATTGTCTTGACAACCGTCCAGTTTCCTGCTTTGTCCAATAAGTTTTGTGCTTTTTTTCCTATCTTTGTTACCGTTGTCGTAACATCTTCCGCCATGTTTGACAATTTCATCAAAAGCCATGCCGATGCGGGCGCTGTTGTCCCCAACGTAATAAATATACTCAAAATCAATGCACTTAATATTCTTCTCATTGATTATCTCCTTGCGTTGAGGAGGCTTGTCTTTCTGCCGCCGTTTGCGAATCTAAAGTAATCTTTGTCATTATTTGTGTTGCTTTATATTCATTAATTTGTGATTCCATAAAGACAATATCATTTAACCTTTTGACTATCTTTTCTGCCATGGCTCGATTACCTTGTATTATTTCTCGCGTGTTTTCACTTTCCAGTGTTGTTTCCGGTAATTCTCTTTCCTGCGCTAAATTGACGCGCGTTGCCAAGGCATGTGCATACATTGCAGAAACGTTCATTTGTAATAATTCTATCTGTTTTTGGCGGTTTTTCTTTGCTTGTTCCATATGATTGCCTTCTTCGGAAAAACTGCTCAAATATACCTCTTCTACCGCCGCTGAGGCTTTATCCGGATCATTTATATTTTCTGCTAATTTTGATGGAGCTTGGGTTTTGGGAATCAATCTCGATACATCTATCTTTTTTAATGTCTCGGTATAACTTTTGATCGCATCAAAACCAAAACTACCCGATTTTACTTCTTCTATTGTTTTCTGGATTGTCGCTTCTACTTGTTCAACCTGTTCCCCAATGGCATTTAAATTTTCGACTAAATCGGCAGCATTATTTGCTATATCGGTTCCGATTAGCGGAACTGGTATCGGAAAAAAGGCATGTGCGGAAGAAATCGTTAAACTTCCGGTAAATATAATCATTAATACTATTTTAAAGGAGGTCTTCATGATTTTCTCCCTTTTCCATCCGCTCTGTTATTCTGTTTCTTCATCAATGTTGGTTAAATCTCTGTTATTGACTTCAAATGTGCCAAAATCTCTGAACGCATCTAAACCTAACTGCGTGGCATATATCTGCAATAACTTATTCTTTAACTTCAATGCTTCCATTTCCGTTAAAGTTAATACTTCTATATCTCCCCTTTCATCCGTAGCTTTTGATGATTTTTCCTGCAATGGTAATAATACATCTTTTTCATATCCTGACGAATCATTTTTAAACCTTGCCGCATCTGCTATGGCATGTGTTGTGGTATCTATTAATGATTCTTGAAACAGCTCGTTCATTTGCCCTTTGGCACTTTGCGTACCTTCAGCTCTTTTCGAGAGGATACTGTTCAGACACTCTGTCATTTTATCCAAACTGGTCGTATCAAATTTACAATAATTGGCTAAATTATCAGAAAAGACAAAAACATTTTCTTCGGTTGTTCCGACATAGGCTTGTACTGCTTCTTCTTTTGCAAAAGACAATTCTTCTGTGCCGTTTCTTTGTGCATAGTGTATTTCTGATTTTAAATAATCATTATCACTTTTGGTAAATGGTCTTCTTCCACGAGTTGTGTTTTTTGGCGCAACATAACGTGGATTTCTTTCCAATGGATATGGAACAACCTTTTCCTTTGGCGATGACGGTGTAGCTTTTTCTGTTTCTTCTTTTATTGTTTCTTCTACTGTCTCTTCTTTTACTTCAGCCTTTTGCGTTTGTTCTTTTTTAGCTTTTGCTGCAGCAATTTTAGCATCATAGGCATCTACTCCTTGCGGATTTTCTTTAGCTATGGATATCTCTTCTTGATATTCTTCTTCTATTTTGTTTAATTGTTCCTCAATTTGTTGACTTTGCTTCCCTACCGATGAAACTTCCGTTTCAAGTTTAGCTGCCCGTGCCTGTAATTCGGCTATTGTAGCGGCATATCCGCTGCTTACAAGCAGAGAAGAGAAAAATATGCCATATAAACTGCTTTTCAGAAGTTTTATTCTTGTCATTTTACTCATTTTTTATCCTCCTATTTTTTCTCTTCTTTATCTTTATTTCCGCTTACAAAACTTCCGACATCTTTCATCAAAGCTTCTCCTTTCTTAATTAAAGCTTCTGCTTGTTTATAAAGATTTTCAGCTCTTTTCTTATATTCATCGGCTTTATCAAGGAGCGCCTCTCCGTCGTCTACCAATTTTTTTGCTCTCTTCTCTAGTTCTTTAGATTCATTTTCAAATTGCTTGGCATCATTAATCCATTTTTCGCCTTTTTTCACTAAATCTTCTGCTTCCTTCTTCTTGTCTTCTGCCATTTTAAGCATGGCATCAACTTCTTCCTTACTTTTGGTATTTGCTACGGCTTTGGCTTGAGCAAACAAGTCTTCTGCCTCTGCCAGTAAATCTTTTCCTTCCTTCAACAATTTTGGACCTTCGCTGGCATATTCTATTGCATCTGAAGCCATCTTTTTCGCATCATTCTTTAATTTGTCTGCTTCAGATATTAATCTTTTACCTTCTTCTATTGATGCCTTTGCATCACTGATTAATTGATCTGCTTGTTTTTTTATGGCTTCTGCTTCATCTAAGAGAGCCTTTCCTCGTTTGGCAAGTTCTACGCCTTCTTTGACCTTGTCAACGACTTCCATACCTTTTTTAACCCATTTATTGTTTTTAGCCGCTTCCCATTTCTTTTCATATTTTTCTTTGGCTTTTTTTAAATCTTCAACACGCGCCAATATATTATTTTTAATAAAGCCGTTCATCGCTTCATTAAATTTGCCCAGTGCTCCTTGCACATTTTTGGCAGCTTTGGTCGCCCATGCTAATTGGGATGAATTTTGGACATCAGTGATTGCTCTTTTTACGGCTTGAACAAGCCCTTGAACATCTATGGACGGAATGCCGAATCCATAACTCGGCTGCGGTGAAACAGAAATGATAAATACACTTATAAAAAGTGCTGATAATATTTTGCGAAATGTACTCATGTTCCACCTCCGATTAATAATTTGATATAATTTCAGTATACCAAAAAATCTCTTATTATTAAATCTAAAATATTGCTCTTACGCAATATTTAAATATTTTGTAACAAAGTTGTCTTCACCATATTCTTTTATTAATTCTTCAACCAATAAAACATTTTTTCTGCCCGAATTATACAGCTTCAGATATACGCCTAATCCGCTCAAATCGACATCTAATATCACTGATTCTCCGGTTGCCGGGCGAGATAATAAAATTGCGTACGGGAAATCGCGATAGCTTCGACCAAATATGAAATCGAGCTCACTTTGCGTTAAATTCCAGTTGGCATAATCTTCAAGCTGGGCTTGAGGATTGCGGAAAAATAACACGGTTTGACATTGTCCGCGAATAACTTCACCGACGCCTAATTTATCTATAATGCTTGGCTGTTGAAACGCACATAAGTAAGCTTGTCTTTTTTTACGTCCTTCTTGCAAGCCAATGATGAAATAATCTCTAAACATCGGGTGTTTTAACATCGGCGCTGTTTCATCTATCATAATCAAGGCAGGAATACCGGCATCTCCGGTTTCTGACATAATTCGGTGCATAATGTAGCTGATTACTGCCGGAGCCAGAGTTTCATCTTCAAAAATATGGGTAAAGTCAAATGCCATAAATCGTTTGCTTTTTAAGTCCAAACTATCCGTATCGGCATTGAAAATATTACCGTATTGATCCGGATTAACCCACTTGAACAACTCGCGGCGCATGTTTCCCGTCGGTGAAAAACAGCTCTTATATAAATTTTTCATAATTCTTTCTTCCGGACGAAGATAATCAAATGCCGTGGTTACGGCTCGGGCTATCTCTTTTTCTGCCAAAGCATCATCAACCATGGTGATTGCTTTTAACCAGCGACGTAAAAAGGCTCTGTTATTGGGAATATTTTCGCAGTCAAACGGGTTTAAGGACACATTTTTTTCATCGCCGTCAAAACCGATGTATGCCCCGCCGATTGACCTGGTAAAGATTTCTGCACCTCGGTGTCTATCAAAGAAAAACACTTTTAGATCATGGTGGCGCATGGCTTGTCCTGCCAAAAATGTCAGCAAGGTTGTTTTACCTTGTCCGGTCGGTCCGATAATACAACAGTGCGCAACGGCAGCTTCTTCCGAAGATACGTGAAATTGGAAACGATAGGGTGAACCCGAGGTCGTTCTGAATATGCTGATGGCTCCTTTTCCCCAGTCGGATTTACTGAAACCTTCAGACGGCTTATCAAAACATATGGCGGTAGCAACAACACGAGACAAATATCTATATGTCCGAGGATAAGTATCATAGGTCGGGAACTGATTAAAAAACGTGGCTTCACAAACCCAGCCTTCTCTTACCGGCGTTACACTGAATAAACGGCATATTCTTTGGACTTCGCTTTCTCCAAATTCAACCTCGTCAATACTCTGACCGCGAATTATTACCGACATGGCATATTCGGTTAAGGCTTGATAGTTGGCATCACTATCTTCAATCGAAGATAATGCCACACTATATTGTTCTATAACTTCCGGAGAAAAACTGGTTATTCCCGCCATTTTTTGTTGTTGCATCAACAAAGCTCGGGCATGAGAGCGAAATATCGGTTTTATATTATGGAGCAATGTTAACTCGCAGTCTATTGCCAATAAAGAGGCTATCATGGCTTCATCCATATAGTCTCCGGACGTTCGTATTCCCATAGTTATTTCGAAGCACTCTTGATCCCCCGAGAAAAACCGGATTATTCCGTTTTCTCCGGTAAAGTGGATGTGATCTGCCGTCAACATTTGATTAAGCATTGCCCCTTCCGAATTTCTGATCTTCGGCATGGGCTTAGAAATCGGGCTGCATATTCTGGAAAATACATATAAAGGGCTATCTGTTGCCGGGCTGTCCGGTGTTTCATACATGGTTTTGACGCCATAATCATTTAAGGTTGCCAACAAAGCTTGCGATGCATAGTTTAAATCTTTTAAGGCATCTTGTCGATCCGGAACCGACAATATTATGTAGTGTGTATTGGAAAAAACTCTGTCGATATTGTGTGCCCAGACTTGCGATACTTGTTCCAATAGCTGATTGCCGAAATCTCCGGCATCTTCTTCCAGCGGTATTCTCTCGCGTAACGTAATAACTCGACATGTTACCTGCAAATCAGACATCCCGTCTATCCATGATTTGCGCGCTTCATGCATGGATAATACTTTTTCTTCATTGGCAAAAGCCAAATCCACACCTTCTACTTTGAATACCCTGACCAATGAATTATTATAGCATTTGATTGTAATGCCGTCTGATAACATTTTATTAAACGGCAAAAAGTCTGACACTCGTGATTCTCGAGGTTGCGGCAAAACCAAATGTCCGAATTTGGTTGCCCAAAAGCCGGCAAATGCCGCCGCTGAAATAAAGCCGATAAAAGCGACCATTACTTCAACGCTCGATAATCCTTGCACAAATATATCAAAAAAATCGGTACTAGGGTGCAAATTTCATCCCCTTTGCTTTGTATAGATTGGTTGTCGGCTTATATGTTTGACCATAAGCCTGAAGCATGGTGGAAAGATGAGGCTCTTTTAAGCCTAAAGATATAATGACCAAATGCATTATCAAAATACTCACCAAAAAAAACAGCGGGTTCATATTCAGCACACCTATCGCCATAAACATTATGGGAAATTGCAAGCCGATATTAAGCAACACCGGCAAAAACGGCCCCCATAATATTTTGGGAGGATTTGCTACTGCTTTAAGAATCATTTCTCTCATGCTTTAAACCCTCAACATTTTTCCATTTGTTTTTATGATATCTTTTTACTCTTTCGTTGGCAACAAAAACATCTTCTTTTGTCACAAACAAAGCGAATCAAAAAAAGATACACTCATGGTAAGAGTGTATCTTTTTTTTATGAATAATGCGTTAACGTATTGTTCTATTATTTAGAGCAAGCAGCATAGCATTTATCTGCAGCATCCCCAGCTGCTTCCTTACATTTTTCAAGATTCTTTTTATTTTGAGCTACTTCCATAACATAAGCTCTATAGTCATTCTTACCTTCCCCTGTCGGATACATTCCTGAATCTTGAGTTGAGCCTGTTTTTACTTCTGTACAGCGGCTTGGATATCTTTCGCAGTATGTCTCTTCAGATGGTGTTCTATCAAAATGACATGTATCTAATCTTGCCTCTTCACATCTACGCTTCTCTTCATACATTTCCTCTATATATTTATTATAATCTTCCGCATCCTTTGGTTTTTTAGCCATATTGTCATATTCCCTATTTTCATACGCACATTTGCTTGGGTTTTTTTGACACCATTCCTTTTGAGTCATTCGTTCTGTTCCTGCATCACATGCTTCTAAGGCCGCTGCATATTTATTTTTACATTCTAATTCTAAAGATCTACAATCTACCTCTGTCATCGCTTCATCTTCTAATGGAGCGTCATCTTCTGCTTCCTCTTGTTCTGCTTTTTTCCTAGCTTCCTCTTGTTCTGCTTTTTTCCTAGCTTCCTCTTGCTCTGCTTTTTTCTTTGCTTTTGTTTCTTCTGTATCCACACAGATAGGTCCTGTCATATCACCTTCGCCAATATATTCTTGTCCTTCTTTACAATATTTCTTCGTTTTTTCTTCTTTTTCTTTCTGTTCCTGAGCCTCTTTTTCTGCTGTCTCTTCCGGAGTCAAACATTTTCCGTTAACCCAGCTATATCCCTTAGAAAATTTAAGCATGCAAGCTCTTTTTTCTTGATTTTCTTTATACTGATCCGCATCATAAACTGGTCCCTCAGCTCTCAGCATTTCTGCCGTTGTTGTTTCTCCTGTTTTCGGATTAAAATATTCTTGCGTTTCCTTATTATACAGCCACTCATTACCATCAGCATCTATTAAATCCATAAAGGTATCTTCTTCACCGGTTGCTAAATCGACATAACGTCCATTTTCTGTAACTCCCGTCTGTCTACCATTCACAGTGATAACTTCTTTTATTTTGCTCATATCAACGCCTGCGGATGATGTTATGCATTTTTCACCATCCCAATATCCATTATTTGCAGTGCATTTTTGTTGTTCCGTATCCGTCTGATTTTGCTTAGGTTCATTTGACGGAGTATCTGTTCCGCTATTTTCAGTAGCCGGTGCTGTTCCTGATTCCCCGCTTGAAAGTTGATTGAACAAATCACTAACCTCTGAAGCCTGGTTTTCGCTCGGAACACCACTTCCATCGATTATATCTTGGTTTGCCGATACTGAAGAATCGGATGAAGAGCCCGAAGCTGTCATATCAGCTGATTGATTTTCATTAGCCTTTTCTTTTTCTTCTTCCATCTGCTCCTGCGATCCCCTCAATACGTCTTCAATGGCTTTGCCAACATCACCACCTGTGGCATTTGCAACTTCGGTAAATATCGCTCCTGCCTGAGCCGCTTGTTCCGGCGTCATATTTCCGGCAGCTATCTCATCTCGCAAAAGCTGATTCATATCAATCTTTCCATTTGAATTGTATTGATCTTGCGCTTTTTGAGCCAAAGAATTCATTTGTTCTCCGGAAGGAACATTTGACGTGTTGTTATTAGTCGTATTGTTGGTGTTGTTATTAGTCGTATTGTTGGTGTTGTTATTAATACCTGGTATGCTTATCGGAGAATTCAGAGCCTCATACTCGCACGACGAACTCGAAGAATTCCATTTTCCACCCCTAAGTGTACAATTTTGCATTGCCATATCTTTAGAGGGATCCAATAAATCTTCATTAACATTTTCAAAATAATTTTTTTCGCAACCCGTTCCTGTTCCCGGTACACATGTGGAATCTGCATTTTCACTACTGCTATTGTCTTGACCATCTCCACTCTCGCTCGGCGTCTTCTGCGATTGCGGATCTGACGGAGAACCATCGGTGGGTGTATATCCTCCCGATGCATCTAAATATTTTCCATATCCCAAATCTTGGGCATATTGTCCTGCCGCACCGCTTCTCGTGGCAAAATAGTCAATAAATAATCCGACATTGGCAACCAAAAACAACCCGATAGCAATATGGGCAAACCACTTCCAGCTTATTTTTCCAAAAATTGCACCGAAGGCAAAACCTATTAAGCCAAAGCCTGCCAAAATAAAAATTAACGGGCGTAAACTTTTTATAAATGATGCTGCTTTATCCCTAACCGTTTGCAAAACATCGGCAGCATATGCGTCTCCGCTCATAAAAATAAGAGCCAAGCAACAAAACGAAAACAAAAGTACTATTTTTCCACTATGCTTCATTGCTTTTCTCCTTCTTTTACATTATTTTAAGGTATCTGATATTGCAGGAGCATCACTACCACCTATATAGGTCAAGATTCCTCCCGTTAAACCAATTACCATTAAACCTATAACTATGGCACCCAGCCATTTCCAGTTAATATTCCCGAAAAATCCGCCAATTGCCACACCTATAATACCAAACCCGGCAACAACATAGATAATATCACGCATTCCCGTAAATATTTCTATACCCTTCGCCGTTAAATCGCCAAATAGGCTCGCCTCTGCCGCATATGACGGCGCTATAAATAAGACTGAAGAAAATATCAGTGATAATATTACCAATCGACTCATTTTCTTTACTCTTATGTACAGCTTTTCCATTTGTCTCTCTCTTCTTATATAATAGTTAACAATAAGGAGGCTGCATATCAAATTTAAAATTAAATTTTCCATGACCAGCCTCCTTGATGTTATTTTGTATTATTATATTATTGTGCAGAATTGCTGAATGTATCACCCAATGCAGTACCTTCACTATCACCTGTAGCGTAGTCTACGATTGATCCTGCTGCTGCCAAAATTGCCAAACCTACGGCTAACATAGAAAATTTCTTCCAGTCTAACTTTCCGAAAATTGCCATAAATGCCAATACAACCAAACCAAAACCACCAACAATAAAGATGATGCTCTTTACTGCCTTAAATACGGCAATGGCTTTGTTTTGAGCTGTATCTACCAAGTCTACGGCTTGTGCAAATGCGGCATCTGTTGTTCCGAGAACAACAAAAAGTGCCAAACACAAAATTGTGCAAAGATTTTTCTTTATAAAACGCATATTTTTTCTCCTTGTTTAATTCAATTATACTATTCTCTTTATAGCATAACTAAATTTTTCTTTTTTTTCCAGCATTTTTGTTATTACACGAAAAGAGTTAACATATTGTTTACAGGCAGATTTTTTTCTCGTAACAAAAAATTCACAGTTTATATTTTTGTTTTTGTTATTTTTTTTATGTTTTTCTCTTTTATTCCTCTATGCTTTTAATTTAAAAGAATCCACAACTTTTTATCATTTTTTTTTAACTTCTTGCCAAGAGTCGCATTTTGATTTATCTACTTTTTTGAGGGGTTATTTTATGAAAAAAACGGCTTTTAAAACTTTTGTTTACAGCTTTGTTTTTTCTCTGTTTGTTATTTTTACATTAAACAGAGCATTTTTTGATGCCTCTCAAGAAGAAAAATCCCCTCTCAAAATATCAAATAAAAACGTTGTTTTATTTATAAAAAACAACGATATATCCCCTATTAAAACCGTAGCCGTTCCTACTAAAAAAATTATTTTATCCGATATGTCAATCAGCAAACCTGAAGTTTCTTCTGCTCCAGATATCAATATTCCGATTATTGAATCTACCAAAGATATTGTTTCTGCAGACACTCCGGCTTTGCCTTTAGAAATTGCTCCTCTTAACGAGAAGGTTGTTGCTCTAAATTCCGCAGTTCAAAAAGAAGATAAGGATATTTCACAACTATCTACGGTTGCGGATAATAAGGCTTCCATATCAACAGATATTTCTGCGGATATTCCTCTTGTTATTGAGAAAATTGATAAAAAACCGATTTACACCCCTGAAAAGACAAATCAAATTGCTTCTTCTCACCAACAAAGAGATATTGCCTCTTTAACTCCGGCAAAACTTCAGAAGCAGGACGAACCTCTGCCCCTAACCGACAATAATCCTAAAAGCAAAGAAGATATTAATTTTGAAAAAAAGGCTCATCAAGTTGCGCAGCTAAACCCCGAACAAGCAGTTGCAGATAGGTTTTCTTCTGATTTGAAAAAAGATGACAAAGTACAAGAACAAAATCCTCCTTTAATGCTTATTCCGTTAGAAAGCTCTTCAGAAAAGCTTTTTGCCGATGCAAAAGTAAAGACCTCCCTTGACGCCACATCCAATCAAGTTGCGCTGAATTCTCAAAATGTTCCCATCCGCAGCATGACAAATAAAAATATTTCAACACAAACACAAAAAAGCGCAGAAACCCGCACTTGGCAAAGCATGAAAGACAAGCGTCCAGATGATGATCCCTGGTTGGTTGCAAAAGGTAAAAGCTTTCCTAAAAATCAGATGTTGCAAGATGACAAAAAATTTAATCTGAGCGATAAAGAGGTTGACAAACTTTTTTTAAAAAAAGATGCCACTCCTTCTAATGATGAAGTTTTACTGGCATCAAAAACCGTTGATAACCTCCTTATTCCCATACCGGAAGATATTTTAAATGATGAAAATTTAACACCTCAGCTTATTTCATCTCCAAAGAATCAAGAAATTAAAGAAGAATTAGAAGCCAAAGGATTAATTCGAAAAGAAGAGGAAAACAAACAAAACAATCTTCAAGATTCAAATTCTGATGAGTTTGTTCGTGAAGACAAAAACTCTAATGGGAAAAGCAGCAATATCCTTGATAGTATCACTTCTCTGTTTTCAACAAATTCCGACACCACCCCTGAAATCGGAGTAAATGAAAACGAAGAAGAATCCACCAACTCCCTTTTTTCTGCTTTTTCAAGAAAACAGAATAAATTGATGTCAAAAATTCTGCCGACCGAAATCAGATTGTCTTTTCAACCCAATCGCGCAGAAATTTCCGGACAAACCCTCCGCTGGATCAAAGCCTTTGCACAAAAAACCGCCGAAGAGCCGACTACCGGCTTGGAAATTAGAATTGACGGCACAAGTTCTCCTCTCTTGCAAAGAAGACGACTAAACTTGTTGCAAAATATTTTAATAAATGAAGGTGCCCTTCCTGAAAAAATAAACACGGTTTTTACCGTCAGGGAACCAAATTCCTTTATTTTAAGAACTGTTAGAATTAACAAGGAGATTTCAAATATTCAGACAAATGACAAAAATCGATATTTGCAATGGTAATAAGTTGTTGCTTGCGCTTGATTATTTATTTTTCCGTATGTATGATAGGTAAAAAATTATGACAAAATATTGCTTGGGAACCTTAAAAATGAACAAAAAACAACGTCTATTTATGTTTTTATCTTGTTGCATTATATTATCAGGATGTTCTGTTTTTACACCTCTGAATAAGACAAATCAAACCCCTGCGGCTTCTTCTACAGCTCAGGTTAATACGACACAGGATGCCATTCAGAACACACCTCCCGTAAGCAATGATTTTGTTGACTACACCGAAGTGGCTGCCGATTATAAAGAGTATGGAGAAAGAACTCCTCGGGATCAGCTTATTGTTCAAGGCGGCGCCGGGAGTAACTTATCGTCATCCATTCCTCCGACAATCGAAGATGAGGTCATAGATTATGAAGAAACCGTTCAAATGACAGAGACGGAAGAGGCTCAAGGTGCTCAAGGAAGTCAAAATGATGAAAATCTTACCGAAGATCCGGTTGAAGATTGGTTGGCAGAAGAAGGAAAAACTCTCAAAACTCTGTTGACCGAATGGAGTGATCGTGCCGGATGGAGATTGGTTTGGAATACGAACCGCAATTATACTTTAACCGCTGGTGCAATGTTCCGCGGACGGTTTGCCGATGTCAGTTCGGCTTTAATCCGTGCGTTTGCCCGTGCAAAACCGGCACCGATTGCTACTTTCTATAAAGGAAACCGTGTATTGGTTGTGGAGACATTGGAGGATGAAAATGCTTATGAATAATTATTTGAAAATTGCTTTGGGGTTATCCGCTACGGCAATTATTGCTGCTTGCTCTTTGTCTACCCAACTTGATGCTGAAATTGAACATGAAGTTAAAACGGCGACCGAATTAAACGAAAAATCAAAAATGCCAACTAAAGCCGCTCCGGAAGATGTTGTTCGCGTTAAAAATGATATTTGGCTCGGTGATAAGTCCGAAATCGAATACAATGGTCAACCTTTGCCCAGTTATTTGGAAGCTAAAGACGGAATTACATTAGTCAGTAATCGTCCGATATCCTTATACGAAATCGGAGATATGATCAATAAAATTACTTCCATTAAAGTTCGGTTTGCCAACCATTTGGAAGAAAATATGATGGAGGTTGCGAGATCTAATAAGCCTGATCCTGAAACTATTAATAGTGATTGGGCTGAGCCGGATAAAATGTTGGTTTCTTACAAAGGACCTTTGAGCGGGCTCTTAAATGAAATATCTTCCCGTTTCGGACTATGGTGGAAATATGATAAAGACGAATTGTTCTTTTATAGATATGAGACTAGAACCTTTACCGTATATAGCTTGCCGACAAAGCCTTCTTTGCAAGTTAATATGGGAGGAGAATCATCCGGAGAAAGCGGAAATGCTTCGGCAACATTAAAATCTGGGGCAGAACTTGAATTATGGACTAATATGCAAAAAGCTATCGAATCCATGATTGGTAAAGATTCTAAGCTCAGCGTTGATTCCGTAAACGGAACCGTTACTTTAACCGGTACACCTATCGAAATTAAAAAGGTGGCTGTCTATATTAATGAACAAAATAATCGTTTGTCCCGTCAGGTTGCCATCAGCGTAAAAGTTTTGCAAGTGACGTTATCAGATTCCGATCAATATGGCTTAGACTTGTCTGCCGGTTTTAATGACGGAAAGTCATCCTTGAGCATATCCAGTCCTTCTGGATTGTCTGAAGAAATTGAGAAAAATATCAATATGACAATTACGCCTGGAAATTGGAGCGTCACCTCCTTTATTCAAGCTCTGTCCGAAAAGAATAATACGACTTTGGTTACCAGCGGTACGGTTACAACTTTGAATAATAAACCCGCCCCGATTCAGGTTACACGTAAAGAAAATTATATTTCCGAAATTACAAAGACTAACTCAGGAAGTTCTGATTCCGGTTCGGATTATGATATTTCTACAGAAACCGAAGAAATTGAAACCGGTTTTACACTTAACGTGTTGCCGCGTATTATGGAGCATGGTCGTTTGTTAATGATGTTTAACTTAACATTGTCTGATTTGATCTCTTTGGAAAAAGTTTACTTACAAACCAACGAAGATCCAACGCAGCCTGCCTCCGGTGAATATATTCAGAACCCGATTATTGAAACTCGCGGTTTCACCCAGGAAGTGGCTCTGAAATCAGGTGAATCTTTGATCCTCAGTGGTTATGAACGTGTTGAAAGTGAAGCTAAAAAGACCGGTGTCGGCTCTGCTGATAACTCTTTACTCGGCGGTACTGCCGTTGCAACCAAAGATCGAAGCCTCTTAGTGATTATTTTAACCCCGATTGTGTTAGAGTCTCCTTTGACGCCCGAATCAAGAATGAAAACTTATTAAAAGGTAAAAAACAGTGCTTGATAACACAAATATTTCTGATAATAATGCCGATGACGTAGCTCGGACATGGGGCACGCATATAACCGTTTCCGGTCAGACTTATGCGACCAGCCTGTTTTGGCAGCCTCTACAAAATCAGGAAGAGCCTATTACAGAGATTATCGAAGCCTCCGAAGGTATTTTGGAAGGAGCCGATTTGTACTGTATCAAGCCCGGAAAAGCGCCTCAGTTTGGTATTTGCGTTTCTCAAGAAGGATATAAAGGCGGTACCGTTGCCGCTGCCGTTTCTTTAGCAACGGCTTTGGCTGACCGCTCTTCATTTATTGCCGTATTTAAAGTCCCTGAAGGATGGTGGTATACCTGCGTCAGAAATGATATTATTCTTTCTGACGGTGATATGCTTTTCTTAAACGAGGAAGATGCCAGGAACCAATTTACCTCCATGTTGGCAGTGCCTGATTGGGGACGGAAAATTGCTCCCGAAAGTTGGAATATTGAAGATGTTGAAAATATTCAGCTCGAACATATTTTGCAACGCGGTACAACGGCAAAACTCCAAAAGATTAAAGGATTACGCGGCGCTAAGTTATTGATGGTCGTCGGAATTTCCGTCGTTGTCGGATTGTGGTTGCTCTCCAGCTTGATTGACGCCTTGTTGTTTACTCCCGTCGAAAGACCTGTTGTTGTTCCCGTCCAGCCTAAGGTTGTGAAAAAAGTTGAGCGTGCGCCGGTAATAAAGCCTTGGGAAAAACTAAAGAATCCTTCTCAGATTATGTCTTCTTGCGTTTTAGGTATTCGTCAATTTAAGAGCATTTTACCTCCGGGATGGGATATCGGAACGTTTTCTTGCTCCCAAAACGGGGTAACAACTTCTTGGACCAGAACTTTTGGTCGGATGTCTTGGATGAAAATGGCTTTAGATAAGACCAAATTTAAGGTTTCTTACGCTAATTTTGCTAATGACGGTAATAGTGTGGCTGCCGGAATCAATTATCCTAAAATAGAGGTTATCTCATCTCCTCCAACGCTGAGCATTCCCAAATTGAGAGAAACCTTGAATAATTTATTTCAAAGTATTGGCGGGACTATAACTCTTAATAATGGATCGTTTTCTCAAGCGATAAGTGAAGATGAACGCTATACTTATCGATATATTGGATTTAGTTTTACTTCAACTTATAATCCTTTGGTTTGGAGCAGTTTATTAACAAAATTTTCAGGACTTGATATTAAAGTAATTAATTATAACGGTAGTGATTGGACTTATGAGGGAGCAATTTATGCATTATAATATGAAAAAAATATTGGGCACGTCAGCCTTGGCTTTGATTTTGAGTTTAGGCTTTGTTCATGTGTGCTCTGCTCAAGGTGTTGTCAGTTTAAGCGACAGCGCTAAGGCTGATGATAATGCAAATGAAATTCCTGATGAAATTTCATTGTTCGGAGATGATAGTGCTGATGTAAAAGTAATTACTCCGGCAAAATCTACTACCGGTGTGAAATCTGCTGCCGAAATATTAGGAAAAAAGAACAAAAAAGCACAACAACCCCAAGCTAAACCCAGTTCCGGAGTTAAATCTGCCAAAGAATTGTTGGCGGCAAGAAAATCTGCAGCTAAAGGAAATGTTAAATCTGCCGCTGAATTGCTCGGAAATAAAAATTCTAAAAAAGACGAAAAAGCTCCAGAGGCTTCGGCTCAGGCTTTAAATGACAAAAAGGATAATAAAGTACAATCCGCGACATCTCAACCTTCTCCTGCCACAGTGTTGAAATCGCCTCAAGGTATTGATATGCAGCTTGTTTCTGATGTTGATGATTCTATTTTCAACCAGATGTCAGATTTGGAAAAGCAAACAGCAATCTTGAATTTGGAGCTCAAAAAAGAGAGGGTTAAAAGCGATATTGAATCGCTGAAAGCTGTTCAAGAAAAGGCTAAAGAAGAAGAAAAAGCTCGCCAAGAAGAGAAAAAACGCAAAGCTCAGGCTTGGGAAAATGAAGAAAAGCGTAAGCTTTTGCAAGAACAGCAAAAATTAAAAAATTTGGAAATTGCATATGAACAAGAACGGCAAGAAAAAATTTTGAAAAACTATAAAAATAAAATGTTGGAGCAATCTCAAGATATGATTACTGCTCGTGAAGAGATGTTTCAAGAAATTGCAAAATTAAAAGAAGAAAGAGAAGCTTTAATCAATGATTTCAAAGGTCGTTTTTTGCAATTAACCAAAATTGCCGATCAAGTTACCAGTGATGCTATTCGTGTTCGTGACAGTTATGCTAAAACCGTTTCTGATTTGCAAACACAAATTTCTATCCTTAATGCCCGTTTGGAAGCAAATGATCGGAAAAATCCTTTTGCAGAAAATTCCAATGCTGCAGAAGATGCTGAAGAAAAAAATGCAAAGCTTAGTGATCTGTATGCTGTTATGGAAATCAGAGGGCAAGGGAACAAAATCGCTGCAAAATTAATTAATGAAAGCGGTATTCCTTTTATGGTTAAGGTTGGCACTGCTTTACAAAGCGGACATATTATTGATGAAATTTCATCTACTTATGTGCGTGCCGACAAAGAAGGCGTTAAAAGTTATTTATACTTTTCAGCCGGCGGCGTATTGGATAAAGAGCCCGAGCAAAATGAAGAACTGAAGATTAAAGTTTCATCTCCGGAAGAAGAGAAAAAGGCTGTTGCTCCTGCCGTTATGACTACCGGAATACCTAGTGTGGCTTCGGAAATGACAATTCGTTAGGGTGGTATTCATGGCGCCCGATATGGAAAATGATGAAGAACGTGTAGAGGCAACTTCTTCCGAACAAGAAAACTCTAAGACAGATTCCGCTACAGATGAAACGGCTAAGACGGAAGAAATTACCGGTTCTCTGGGACAACTGGAATTATATTTTAAAAACGGAAGAAAACTTCTTACCATCCCCGGCGGAAGTCTTAGTATTAATGATGATACCAGAAGACTTTTAGCTTTGTTTTCTGACGGAAGCTTTCTTGTTTCCGAAAATCATAAATTTGATGGACGCGTTTTAAGTTTTGAAGTGCTGGCTCGTAAGAAAAAACTTATGATTGCCAAGCCTGTTTATGTTAGCCAAAATGAATTAAATGCTATTTATAATTATGCCGAACGTAATGCTGTGGATATTGAAGGTGACGAAGACTTAGCTTCTTTGCAAATGCAAAAAGACTTTGTCAATGTTATTACACGCGCCGCAGAAAAAAAGGTGTCGGATATTCACGTTGTGGTTGCCGACAGCACTCAGATCATGTTCCGTATTAACGGTATGATGTCTATTGAAATGGAATATAATAAAGATTGGGGCGAATCTTTTGTTCGTGCTGCTTTTGCCTCTGCAGATATTTCCGATTCAAACTATGCTCAAAACGAATTCCAAGGTGCCCAAAAGCTTGGTTCTACGCCTTTGCGCGGTTCTAAAGGTAAATTAATGCTTCCGCACAATGTGTTGGCTATTCGTTTGCAATTTAACCCGATTGCTTTCGGTTCTCAATATTTGGTTATGCGCTTGTTATACGCCGATGATAATCCTAATGGTTCCGGCGATTTGGCTTCTTTGGGCTTGACCGAATATGAAGAAAATTTGTTTTTCAGGCTTCGTTCCGTTCCAACCGGAGTTAACATTGTATCCGGACCGACGGGTAGTGGTAAAAGTACGACCTTGCAAAGAAACATGATTAAACTTTTGCAAGAGAAAAATTATGAAATTAACCTCATTACCGTGGAAGATCCTCCGGAATATCCTATTCCCGGAGCTCGACAAATGCCGGTGACAAACGCTAATACCGAAGAAGAAAAAGATGAACAATTTACTAAGGCTTTGTCTGCTGCATTACGTTCTGACCCGGATGTGATGATGGTTGGTGAGATTCGTTCTCTCTCTGCCGCACAGCTTACATTTAAGGGCGCCTTATCCGGACACGGAATGTGGACAACTTTGCACGCAAACTCGGCTCCGGCAATTATTCCCAGATTGCGTGATATGGGCGTTGAAACTTTTAAACTCGGAGATCCGGAATTGGTTAAAGGGCTTATCGGACAACGCTTATTCCGAAAACTTTGTCCGCATTGCCGCATTTCCGTTAAAGATCAATTAAATCTTCCCTCCGTACAACGATTAAAAGTGGCTCTCGGAGACTTTGGAATTGAAAATACTTATATTCGCGGTCCCGGATGCAAATTTTGTGACGGTACCGGAATTAAAGGTCGAATGAGTATTCAAGAAATTATTTTGCCGGATGCTACTTTTTTGGAACTCATTATCAAAGGAGAAACGCGTAAAGCTATTGACTATTGGACCAGTGACTTGGGCGGTAGAACCATGAAGGATGCCGCTATCGAACGTATGGTTAAAGGGTATATTGATTTGGAAGAAGTGGAACGTTGGTGCGGATTACTGGATCAGCGTCCGGCATATTAAGATTGAGAGGTTAATATGGCAGAAGAAAACGAAAAGAAAAGTACATCAAATTCTATTCACAAAGCAATGCGTCAGTTGAACGTTGTGGAAGAATATTATGCCAAGATGATTTGTAATTTTTCTAATGATGCCAGATTAAAAATATATCGTAAAATTGCATCCTTGATGAAAAACCGCTTCTCTTTAATGAGCGCCTTGGATATGTTACATGATAGTGTCAGTAACGGAGGAAAAAATCCGGGCGAACCTATGGCTATTGCCATTGCTTGCTGGGCAAGAGCCCTAAACAACGGTCTTCCATTCTCTGATGCGCTTAAAGGCTGGGCTCCCGACCGTGAACGTTTGATGCTCTCCGTCGGTGACGTTTCCGACTTGGAAGGTGCTTTGATAAACCTTATTCGCGTGACCGAAGGTTCTACCAAAATGGTGCGCCCGATTATAGGCGCTATCGCTTATCCATCATTTTTGTTTATGATGGCAGTTTTGATTATTTACGGTATCGGTGTTTATATGGTGCCACCCATGCTTGATGCCGCTCCGGATACCCGATGGACCGGAATGGCGCGCGACTTGGTTGATTTATCCGGGTGGATTAAGGAATATTGGCTTGTAGCGTTTAGTGCTTTGCCGGTTATCATGCTTATTATTTATTCTACCATTAGCATTTGGACAGGCAGAATCAGAGCCATGATTGACAATATGCCGCCGTATTCTTTATATAAGGTTTTTGTCGGCATCAGTTGGCTATTGGCTCTTTCTGCTTTGGTAAAAGGCGGAACCCCGGTCTCTACGGCTTTGCGCGCACTTCGTCGTGACGCTACGCGCTATCTTAAAGAACGTATTGATAAAACGCTCGTCTTTATTAATAACGGTGATAACCTCGGGGTTGCTCTGCAGAAAACTAAATTAGATTTCCCTGACCGTGAAATTATTGCCGACTTAAAAATTTATTCCGAATTGGATAATTTTGAAGAAGCCTTGGAATCTTTAGCCAATGAGTGGCTTGACGAATCCGTCTACTTAATTGAACAAAAAGCATCTTTGTTAAACATGGTTGCCATCTTGGCTGTTGCCGGTGTTATTGCTTGGGCGGTTATGGGGACTTTTGCCATGCAAGATCAAATTACCAATCAAATGGGAGCGTAGTCGTAAAAATGTATATCAAAAATATACTTTCTTCTTTGCAAAAACATAAAGTTTATGCTTTTGCTTCCCTTGCTATCTTAGTTCTGGCTTGGGGCGTATTTTGTTTGATTAAAACAGATTCTAAAATCACACTTGCCGGAGAGCAAGTCAATTTACTTATTAATCAAGTGCGAAATTTTTATAAAAATAAACCTAACGCTTGGGGATTAAACACTTATTCTTCCATTATAAATCATATTATTCCTTCCAACATGTTAAATGGCAGACAAATCAGAAACAGTTTGAATAAGGATGTTCTGTTGGGAGCTGATGTGCTTGGAAATACCGTTATGCCCGGAAGCCCTACTTTTGCCATCGTTTATAAAAATCTTAATTATGATGAGTGCGTTGAATTGGCAACATATCCTTTTTCTGAAAAAACAATGCTTTCTATTGATTCTGTCAGTATTATTAATGATACAACTCTTTTGTTTTCTTGGGGAAGCGCAAATTCGCTTCCGATAAATAAACAAAATGCGCAGAAGGCTTGTAAAGAAAATAATGATTTGCTTTGGAATATCTACTTATAGACTAAAGTTATATATCTATTGCCAATCTTGTTTATATTTTTTTAATCTTATATAATTATTATATGATCAAAATACTGATTTGTGGAGGGATACATGAAAATATTAAATAAAATAGAACAATCCGGTCGTTCAATGGTAGAAATGCTTGGCGTGCTTGCAATTATCGGCGTTTTGTCCGTTGGTGGTATTTCCGGATATTCAAAAGCTATGGCTAAATATAAATTGACTAAAGCTCAAGATCAATTATCTATGTTGTTGATTAATATTCGTACGGCTTTTTCCGGTTCATCAAGCTATAAGGAATTGAGCAATTCTACCGCCGTTATGTTAAATATTGTTCCGGCAGATATGTTGCCGAGCGGTTTGGCGGCAACTGATGGCAAGATTGTTAATGCTTTTTCCGGTGCCGTTACCATTTCCGAAGCTACAAACAATGCTCAGCATTTTACAATCACTTTTGCCGGTCTGGGACGTGAAACTTGCACCAGTTTGGCTTCTTCTGACTGGGGTACTGAAGGTTTGGTCAGCATGCTTATTAATGATTCCGATTATGATCAGTCTGACTTACCTATCAGAGCTACTGTTGCCGTTAAAGATTGTGATCAAACGGATTCGGCTAACTCCATTACTTGGGAATACTATTAATTTCCTAAGTTTGTCAAAAAGCTCTGATGATAAAATCAGAGCTTTTTTGTTGGCATTTTTTTATGATTTACTCTTTTTTTACCGAATTTTTTTATGATTGATTCCATAGATTTACTTTTTTATTTGGAAATTTTATAATGGTTAAACTCAATACTATTCGCTTTTCCGATCTTTATATTACCCCCGAAAAAACTTTTTTTGTGCCTGATGGGCGAACCGAAAACGGATTGGCTATTATTAAGCCTGAAGATATGGATGTGTTTTATACCCTGTTAGAAGAAACTTGGGATGGAGATAATCCGAGCTATTCCGTTCTTTATGAAAATATTTTTTATCGTATTGAGCGTTCCGTTACCATTTACGGAGTGCAATATTGTTGCAGAAAAATGCCTGAAAAAGTTCCGCCGATTGCCGCACTCAATTTTCCACGGGAGCTGACCAGACATCTTCTTTCCCTTAGCAATGCCTGTGGCTTAATTCTTTGGTCCGGTCCGACCGGCGCCGGTAAAACAACGGCTATTTCCGCTTTGCTTAAAGAATATTTGACTATGGAAGGCGGATTTGCTTATACGATTGAAGATCCTTCCGAAATGCCTCTTGACGGAATTTATAAATCGATGAAGGGTGGTTTGGGTTTGTGTAAACAAACGCAGCCTTTTAATGATAATTGGGGAGATTCTTTAAAATCGGCTCTTCGTTCTAAACCAAGATTTATTCTTGTGGGAGAAATCAGAACCCCCGAAACCGCAAGCCAAGTTTTGCGTGCCGCTACTTCCGGACATTTGGTTCTTTCAAGTATTCATGCTAATAATATTACAGATGCCATCAATTCTGTTGTGAAATATGCTTCTTCAACCTCTATGAGTGAAGATTTGGCTTATGACCTCTTTTCTCGCGGTATACTTGGTGTTTTGCATCAAACTTTGGTTGGCGTGGAAGAAAAACGTCCCTTGATTAACTACTTGTTTGCTAATCCTGATACCACCAAAGGTGATCAGGTTCGAGGCATTATTAAGACCGGAAATCTTAATTTGGCAACATCCATTGAAACGCAAATGACGCGTATGCGCAAAGGCATGAGCTTATTTCCCGATTTATCTTAACCTTTATAAAAAACAGCTTCTTAAAAAAGCTGTTTTTTATTTTTAAATATCCCAGGGAAATACTATCCATTTATTAGGTATATCTTTAGCGTAGATATCTACTTGCTTAGCGCCTGGTTCTTTGGCATATACCGTAACGAAGCGAGCTTGCGGATAATGTTGCCGCAGGATTTGGAAGGTTTGCCCCGAATCCGCCAAATCGTCAATTATCAGCGTGTTTTCATCAACATTTCCTACTTCCGCCGCAAATTCTATATCTTGAGTTTTTCGTTGCTCATCATTATCATAACTGGAAAAATTTATGGCTTCATTATTTCTGATATCCAACTCATAAGCGATGATGCCTGCCGGAATTAATCCGCCGCGACTGACGGCGATGATTTTATTATATTTTCCCGTTGCTTTTATCTTTTGGCATAAATCTTTGGTATCTTGATGAAATTCTTCCCAACTTATATATATCTTTTCTGTCATGGTTTATCCGTGTTGTTCCTTTAAATTTCTTATATATTCTATTATTTTATCGTCATCCCACTCCGCTGCACCGCGAATCCGACCAATCTCTTGACCTTTGGTATCTATCAACACCGTGTGCGGAGAGGTAAATATTCCTAAATCTTCTGCTAATTTTCCGTCTTTGTCCGTATAAAGCTCTAAATCAGAACCGCCGAATTTATTTACAAAATATCGTTGCTCTTCCAACGTATTCCACTCCGTATTCGGAGATAACATCACTACTCTTATTTTATCTTCTCGTGTCTTATTTACAAAGCCATTTATATTTTTCAATTCTTTTACACAGGGCGTACAGTTGCGTGACCATACCATCAACAGCACAAATTCTCCTTTGAATGAGTCCAATTTAATTTTATGACCAAATTCATTGAAGATTTCTCTTTGCGGCATCTCACGCGGAACTTCATATATGTTTACAGCCTTATCTCGTGCACTGACACTCAGACTGAACAAAAAAGCTGATAAAAAAATTAAAATATATTTTTTCATTAATAACTTCTTTTTTGGTTTTGATTAAGTTCTATTTAAGAGTATATGTTTAATATATAAATAAAAGATAAAAATGGTAAGGTGGATAATGATTTTTTTTCGTAAATTGTTGATAGTTATGTTTTTAGTTGCCTGCGTGTTCGGTATTTCTGCCTGTGGTAAAGTTTCTTCTCCTTCTCCCCTTGAAGGAAGTGGTTACCCGCACTCTTACCCGCGTCATTAAGTTAGGAGAAGTTCATGGTTGCCGATAATGATTTTATTGATGAAATGATTCCTTATGTCGAATTTGCCGATAATGCCAATGAACGGACACCTTGCGTCTTGGTCTTAGATTGTTCCGGCTCCATGCGCGGCGAACCGATTAAACAGCTTAATGCCGGTCTTAAAGCTCTTGAAAAAGAACTTAAAGAGGATATCGATGCCAGCTCTCGCGTTCAGCTCTTAATTATTAAGGCTTTCGGCAAAGATGAAACTACCGTTTCTTCCGATTGGACCGATGCCATGAATTTTTCGGCACCGACCATGGAAGCCGGCGGTTTAACTCCTCTCGGAAAAGCCATGGAACTTGCTTTACAGAAGATTGAAGAGCAAAAATGTCTCTATGATAGTTGTGGTATTACCTCCAAAAGACCTTGGATCTTTCTTATCAGTGACGGGGAACCAACCGACTATGATTGGGAAATTGTTGCTGAAAAATGTCGTTATGCGCAACAAAATAAAAAAGTTGTTATTCATGCCGTCGGGACTCAAGATGCTAATTTGGAAAAATTGGCTAAATTTTCTACTTTGTCTCCCAAAAGGCTAACCGGACTCAAGTTTACCGAATTTTTCCTGTGGCTCAGTCGTTCGGTATCCTGTATTTCAAAAGCAGCGCCCAATGTGCCTGATTTTCTCGAAGATACCGGAGATTGGGATGAAGAAAATTAATAATGTTAAAGTTATTGCTGCCACAATTCAGGGACCGCTTCATCATAATAAAAATATTCCCTGTCAAGATTTTTGTCGGCATTTTTCTCGCGGAAAAAATTTTGTTGCCGTTGTTTCTGACGGCGCAGGCTCCGCTAAATTCGGCAAAATCGGTGCAAAAATTGTTTGCAATACGCTCATTGACTTATTGAAAAATTCTTCTTTCAAAAATATTCAGGAATCGGTTCGAAATGCCATTGAAATTGCTCGGGCAAAAGTTTTGCGACACCGCCTTAACAAAACGCATTGTTCCAAAAGCATGATGGATTTCTCCGCAACCGTTGTCGGGGTTGTATGTTATAAGAAAAAAGGCATTTTCTTTCATATCGGAGACGGTGCGGCTCTTGCCCTTTGTGAGGAAAATGTTAATGACTTTATTGCCTCTCCTCCCGCTAATGGAGCTTTTTCGTGCGAAACTTTTTTTTACACCCAAGAAAATTGGCTCGAAAACCTGCGTTTTACTCCGTTTGATAAAGCGGATGCTATTTTTCTGATGACCGACGGATTGACTAATTTTTCTTTTTCTGCTGATTTCAGAAATATTGAAAAGCAATTTCTTTTGCCGATTCATAATTTCTTTATGCAAGAAAAAAACCATGAAAAAGCTCGTCGCGCTTTAATGAATACTCTCAATAATGCTAAAGCCAAACGGTTGAATTCCGATGATAAAACTCTTTTATGGGCAAGGTTGTAAATTATGGATAATATGGAACTTGAGGTTAATGAATTTAATGCTATTTTCGGTGACGGACATTTTGAAAAAATCCGCTTGGGTGAGTTAATTCATAAAGGCGGTGCCGCCGGCAAAATATATCTTAATGCCGATAATCCTAATCAGGTTGTTAAAATTTTTCACTCTAAAAGCAAAAGTTCTACCAATCGGCAAAAGTTAGAAGCCATGCTTCTTAATCGGCCTCATTTTCCCGACGCCGTTATTGACGGAATTAATTATGTACAAATTGCTTGGCCCGAAGCTCTTTTAGAAGATGAAAACGGTTTTTGTGTCGGCTATCTTATGCCTTTTATTAAAATGAGCGATGCCGTTTCTCTCGACCATTTGATGCAAAAAGCCATACGAAAAAAGTTAAATCTACCCGAAAGTTATGCTTATCGTATTTTTGCCGCGTATAACCTTGCCTCCATGGTGGCGGCTCTGCATAAATGCGAACATTATATTGTGGATTTAAAACCTTCCAATGTTTCCGTATATAAAAATAATATGATGGTTGCCATGGTCGATTGCGACGGATTCTCGATTAAAGGTGAATTCGGACGCTATCCTGCCGAATTTGTCAGCGAAGAATATATATACCCGGAAGGGATGGAACAAAATTGTGAAGAAATGGGAGAAGAGCAAGATAAATTTGCCCTTGCCGTGATTATCTTTCGCCTCTTAAATAACGGGATTCATCCTTTTTCAGGAACGCCCAGAAAAAAAGACGAGCCTATGCTGACTATCCAAGACCGAATCGAACAATTTCATTATGCTTACGGATTGTGGCCCGATACTTATCAAGCGCCTCATCCTTATAGTATTCATGAATATTTTGACAAAGATACACTCGAAATGTTTGAACGCGCTTTTACCAAAAGCGGAAATCGTCCTACGGCTCAAGAATGGCAGGAGCATCTTTGGAAGCTTATGCATAATCTTAAAATTTGCAAAAAAGATAAAAATCATGTCTTTTTTACGGCTAAAGGTTGCGGTCTGTGCATGGTGGAAAATAAATTCTACCATAAACTTTCAAATATCAAAAAACAAAAAGAAACTCCTGAAATGATCCGCGGTTTGGATGTCAATTCCTTGACAACGGAGCATATGCAACAAAATAAACTGAAAAAACTGGCTTTTGCCCACAAAATGCAAATTGTTTCTTATGCCGTTTTAACCGTTTATATGCTCTTTTTTACTTTTTTATATAAATTATTGGCTCCGTTATCGGAACAAATTTTATCCGTAGGTCTCGGTATTCAAGCTATTTTTGTTACTTTGCTCATGCTTGCCATTAATTGGGCGATTGAAAAATATCATGGCTTTTTGCCGGTCTTAAAGAATCGGGGGATGATGCAGATGATTCAAGTCTATGCCCTTATTTGCATCATTATTGCTCTGGTTTCCATTAATGATATTCCGCAAAATTTGCTCGAATTGGCTTTGCCTAAACAATAAATCTCTAAAAATTTAGGGTAAGCTTAATTTTTTTCTCTACAATAAAAATTTTTTATGTTATCTTGCTTCGCAGGTAAAATGAATTGTTAAAAGGATAAATATTTTGAAAAGTCTTAATCCGATTTTGATTTCCGGAAAAGAAGTTTTCCCCTTGATTGAAGGGGGAAAAGGAATAAATGGTTCTGACGGAAGAAGTTCAGGAGCTTGGGCTCATGAAAATTGTGTCGGAACTTTCTCCGGTGTCAGTCCTGATTATTATGATGAAAATGGTCAGGTTATTTTGGAAAAATATCTGAAAAAAGACCGTAGAGAACGTCATCAGGAAATGATTGAACAATCTATTAAAGGCGGAATCGCTCAAGCTCAGATTGCTCACGAAATTTCCGGAGGTAACGGCAGAATTCATATGAATATGCTTTGGGAACTTGGCGGTTCCGAACAGATTCTTAACGGTGTCTTGGAAAAAGCTAAAGGTTTGATCCACGGAATCACCTGTGGCGCCGGTTTGCCTTATAAATTAGGTGAAATTGCTTCCCGTTTCGGTGTTTATTACTATCCGATTGTATCTTCCGCTCGTGCTTTTCAAATCTTGTGGAAACGCGCTTATGCTAATTTCAAAGATTTTTTGGGCGGCGTTGTATATGAAGATCCCTGGCTTGCCGGCGGACATAACGGACTTTCTAATGCCGAAGATCCGACTAAACCTCAATCTCCTTATGAACGTTTGGTTGAACTCAGAAAAACTTTAAATAATCTCGGGCTTAATGATTTGCCTATCATTATGGCTGGCGGTGTTTGGAATCTTGATGAGTGGGATGATTATATTAATAATCCCGATATCGGTAAAATTGCCTTCCAATTTGGAACTCGTCCTATGATTACCCAGGAAAGCCCCATCTCCGATGCCTGGAAAAAATTGATGCTTCAACTTAAAAAAGGCGATGTCATTTTGCAAAAATTCAGCCCGACAGGCTTCTTCTCTTCTGCCATTAAAAATACTTTTTTGGAAAAATTGATGGATCGCAAAGACGGAGAGATTGTTTTCAGCGAATCGCAAAATGAAGAATTTTCCGCTCCGCTCAAAATCAGCGAAACAAAAACTTATTATATTAAAGCTGAGGACGTGGATAAAGCCCAAAAGCAAATTGCCGCCGGTTTAACCGAAATCAAAGAAACTCCGGATAATACCGTTGTTTTCATGACGCCCGAAGATTGGAAACAAATGAAACTTGACCGCGCAAACTGCGTTGGTTGTCTTTCTCAATGCCAATTTTCTACTTGGTCTCAAGCCAATGGTACAACAGGAAAAATACCTGATCCGCGTTCTTATTGTATTCATAAAACACTTTATGATATCAGCCACGGCGGTAGCATTAAAGACAATTTGCTCTTTGCCGGACACCAAGTTTATCGTTTTGCGACTGATCCTCTTTATCGTAGCGGAATTCCTTCGGTTAAGGAGTTGTTGGATCGGATCAAAAACGGCAAATAATTCTAAAAAGCTCTCGGAAGAGAGCTTTTTTATTGCAATAATAGAGGAGAAATGTTATAAGAGCGCAAACGTGAATTATTAATTTTAAATATTTTTTTATCATGAAAACAAATTTTTATATTATTTGTGTCGGGCAAAGCAGTGAGGAAGCTCATAATATTTTGCCAAGTAAAGGTTATGACGGTTACCTCTCTCAGGAAGGCAAAATCCGTGTTAAAGACATGGCTGAAACGCTGGAAGATTTGCAAATGGAACGACTGTATTGCGGTATCTCTAATCGAAGCAAACAGACGGCTATGCTCATTTCCATGAGGTGTGATACCCCGATTTATCCCACTTCGGCGCTCCGCAATGTCGATTATGGAATTGCCGGAGGACACTCTCTTTCTTATCTCAAGCAGAATTATCCTAAAGAAATGGAATTGTGGTTGAATCCGCAAGTGCAGCATTTAGATAACTGTTTTGAAGAAGGGGAAAGCGGCTGGGATGTCTTGGAACGCATTTTTCCGCTCTTGGACGATATCTTCAATTATCAAAAAGATAAAGTGCTGTCTGAAAATTGGCGTATCGGAATCGTAACCCATGCCGGTGTTATCAAAACATTGGTTTCGGCTTTAGGTGTTGAAAATCTGCCAATAAAACATTGCGATGTGATCCACATTGTTCGCGATGAAGGCGGATATAGTTTTGTTGAAAAGCTGTCTTAAACAAAATTGAGAAAATTCTAAAATGAAAAAAGCTCTGATTAATCAGAGCTTTTTTGTTATTCTATATTTTCATCGGCAAAAACACCAAATAAATTATTTTTGGGAACCCATCCTTCTATCGACTCAAATTTTATCAGGCAAAATGAACCTTCCGAAGGACATTTTATAATTTCTCCGACAACTTCATCTTCAACTTTAGCAATGATTTTAGATTGATAATCGGCTTTGTCATAAATATTATTTTCTCCCGGAGTTATCACTTTTACCGTTCGTTTTCCGGTTAACATAGATTTGTGCATCCAGCTTTCCGAGCCTTGCCAATCTTTTATCTTTCTCCATAATTCAAATTCGGCAATGATTTGTACCGGTGCGTTTTTTTGCATGTATACCCACTCTATCGGATATCTGGCTCCCGGACCGGAACGGGCATTAATATGGTTTGAGCGTAATGAAGCAAAGCGTGGAAGCGTCAAGCCGCTTTCTCCCTCATCAGGAAGAGCTTGAGCTAAAGCGCTTGAAATTGACATCCATAACCCCATAAGCGCAAGTACTGCTGCCTTCATTTTTTTCTCCCTTTAATCTTTTCTTATGTTCTTTGATATATTATCTCTTAATATAGTGAAGAAAACGTAAAAAACTGACAGATAAAGGATGAAAATTATGAACGTTATTGATATTGCGCAAAACTTAATGCGCTTCAGAACCGAAACCGGAAATACCGAAGAAATTGAAAAATGTTTGGAATATGCAAAATCGCTCTTTAACGGTTTGGAGGTCAAAGGCGGAATCTATCATTTTGATAATGCCTCTCCCGTTTTGTTTTTGGCAAATGTAGAAGCCGATAACTATGATGTGGTTTGTTTGGGACATCTGGATGTTGTTCCGGCAACGGATGATATGTTTTCTCCCGTTATAAAAGACGGCAAACTTTATGGGCGCGGTTCTTTGGATATGAAGTCTTTTGCCGCCGTAGCTCTTAATTCTTTGGAACATGTTCTTAAAAACAAACTTCCGCTCAAATTTGCGGTTATTCTTTCTACCGATGAAGAAAAAGGCTCAAAAAGCACTCATGCCTTTATGGAGGCACATCCGAATCTCAAAGCTAAAATTGTTTTGGATAATGATGTCGGCGGCGATATTAACAAAATTGTTTCTAAATGCAAAAATCCGGTTTTTGTTAAAATTATGGCAGACGGTCAAGCTGCTCATGGTTCTACTCCTTGGGAAGGAATCGATGCTAACGAAATTTTGATGGAAACCTTACGTAATATTCGTCAGATTTATCCTTACTACTCCAAAGGCGGCGTTAATCCTCAAGATAAGTGGATTGATACCGTGCATGTTGCCATTATGCAGGGCGGTGAAGTCAGTAATGTGATTGCTCGTCATGCCGAGGCGGTTTTAGATTTCCGCTTAACCGAAAATTCCACCGTGGAAAACTTAAAACACAATTTGGATAAATGCATGGTTCAAGGGGCTACATACAAAATTTCTTCCGAAAGCACGCCGGTGGTGATGGATGAAAATAATCCCTTTATTTTGGACTATAAACATTTTGCCGAACAAGCTCTCGGTCACGCTTTAGAATTTGAACATATCGGCGGCGCTACCGATTCAAGAGCTTTTGCCGTTCGTGGTTCCGTTGTTATTATGCATTCCGGCTCCGGAGAAGGCATGCATGCCGAAGGCGAATATGTGGAAATTGACAGTGTTGAAAAAATTGCCGATACACAAATCAAATTTTTGAACAAATTAGCTCAAGATTTGCAATAAACGCAACTTGCTCAAAAAATCCCTGCCTCTTGACAGGGATTTTTTTGTTTAGATATTAAATCCGACGCCGGTTATAAAACTACAACCTTCATTACTATCGGCGGCTGTTCCTCGCAATCCTTCAAAGCGAACATAGCCTATGGCTGCATATAATGTCCAGTAATCATCTACCTGATATTGGTTTGCCCATTGTACAAACTGGTCACGATTATCGCTTTTTTCGGCTATTGATTCAAAATAGCTGACACCGGTACTAAAGTTCTCATATGTATAACTCAAACCGATATTCCAGACTCGCCCGTCTCGAAAGCCATCATAATACAGCGGCTCTCGGCTGGTACTTATTTTTTGATTTATCGGATTGTCACTATCTGCTTCCGTTTGTCTGTAGGAACCTCCCAAAGTCCAGTTTTTATATGCTAGACTTGCTCCCACACTCATATCTTGATGATCATCTACATAAAAACCATAGCCAACATATGTTGACAGGTTAAATTCACCAAATTGATGTTGATTGCTCAAGGCTGCCACATAAGCTTCTTTATCATAATAAGGCGCATATCCATTTAATAATCCTTCACGATTATAGGCAGAAGGCATATAAGAAAAACCAAATTGCGTACCCTTATAAATCGGACTTAAATATGAAAATTTCGGAGCAATATTATCCGTATCCATTCTGGTGGAATCCAAGGTTGGATAAAAGGCAACTTTCCCTCCTATTCTATCCCAGTTTGGATTATCCAGAAAATCTGTTATACCACTGTCATTTACACCTAATGGACCTATTGACGGAGCACCTACATACATTTGATAGGCTACATTATAATTCATTCCAACTTGAATTTGTCCGTATGGAGTGATTAATGCTCCATATATTTGATGATCCCACTCACTTCCGTCATAACTTTTGAGATATTCCGTTCCGCTTGAATCGGGCAAATAATACACAGCTAATTGATAATCTTGGTTAAAATTGTATGCCGCAGAAAAATTTAAGTTCAGGGAAGTATAGGTTTCATCTTTATCATTAACGGAATCATATTTTTGGGAAAAAGAATTATAGCCATACAAAACTTTTGCTTGTGCTCCGGCAGTTAAGGTCCAATTCTCATATTTAAACTGCTTTGCTTGCAAAGGAGAAATTGTCAAAACCAGATAAGAGGCAACGAGCAAGCATAGTTTTTTATCCATAGAATCTTCCTTAAGCTATTTTATTTTTTCTAATATAATTGCAAATTGATTAATTTCTACTTTATTTCTTGAAATTAATCTGAAAAAAAATTATAAAATTAACGGCATGTCCCCGTAGCTCATCAGGATAGAGCAACAGTTTCCTAAACTGTGGGTAGGAGGTTCGAGTCCTCTCGGGGACGCCAAATTTTTCAAATTTCTCAGCGAAAGAGGACTATTCTAATTTTTTGTTCTCTTAATCTTTATTTAAATTATCTTTCCTAAAATATTTTCAAACTATTATCGAGGGAAAGATGAAAAAAAATATCATTATCGGAATTGGTGAAATTTTGTGGGATATGCTCCCTTCCGGCAAACGTGTCGGCGGCGCACCCGTCAATTTTGTATATCATGCCTCTCAAGCCGGTGCTGACGGCTATGCCATTTCTCAAATCGGAAATGACCGATTAGGGGCAGAAATTATTTCCGAACTC
This sequence comes from uncultured Alphaproteobacteria bacterium, assembly GCA_944393215.1. GTDB lineage: Bacteria > Pseudomonadota > Alphaproteobacteria > RF32 > CAG-239 > CAJLXD01. The sequence goes on along the minus strand of CALXZL010000006.1, from coordinate 23,535 downwards.
GAAAAAAATAAAATTAAATATATCGTCCGCGAATCTAACTTCCCGACAAGCACGGTTGAAGTTGAACTCGAAAATGGTATTCCTACCTACAAAATTATTGAAAATGTGGCTTGGGATGATATTGAAGTAACTCCGGATGCTTTGGATGTTGCAAAAAAATGTAATGTGATTTGTTTTGGCACCTTGGCTCTGCGTTCAAACAAATCTAAAGAAGGTATTTTATCTTTGATTGATGCCGCTCCGAACGATGCCCTCAAAGTTTTTGACATTAATTTACGACAAGATTTCTTTTCTAAAGAATTGATTGAGGAATTGCTTAAAAAATCTAACGTTTTCAAAATTAATGATGTGGAACTCGCTATTTTAAGACAACTTTTCTCTCTTAAAGCAACGGACGAAAAAGTTTGCGACAAACTTTTACAAGAATATAACCTTAAATATCTTATCTATACCGTGGGTGATAAATATAGTGTTATTTATGCTCCCGATGATTGTACTTTAATTGAAACGCCCAAAGTCAAAGTTGCCGATACCATTGGTGCCGGAGATGCTTTTGCCGCAACGTTTATTCAATCCGTCCTCAACGGAAAACCTCAGTTGGAGGCTCATAAAGACGCCGTTGCTGTTGCTGCCTTTGTTTGCACTAAAGCCGGAGCTTGGCCCAAATATAATCGTAAAAAAATTGAAGAAATCAGAAATTCTATTTGATGAAAATTATTCCCGACCTTTGACTTTGCATTAAAAAGTCCGAAGAAATTTCTCCGGTCGTCGCTGCCGTAATCATACATTGGTTGCGGCGACTTTCTATTTTTAAAATTGCTAACAAAACGCTCGTATCATATTTTTCCCTCTTCTCCGGAAAAGGGAAATTTTCGCAAATGTTTTGTTCCAAACAATCATAATCTTCTATCATCAAAACATCTGCTCCCAACATGGCATTTCTTATTTTTTCTATTATCGGCTGATAAAAATTCTCCGCTAATATTTGCGAATCGTACGGGACATAATTTTTATTTTTTTGACAAGGCTTACTTAAAAGCATTTTCTTATTTTGCCAACCTTCAAAACTTTGATAATCGGCTGCCGTCAGCATGGAAGGATATGATATTATTTTTCGATTTTGTCGGCGGAGATACTTCTTGCTCTTTTGTAAATAAGCTTCCACTTCAGAGATTATTCCTGCCGCCTGTTTGATTTTTTTTTGATTTTGGTGTGCAAATTCTTTGCATTTATAAGAATTGATTTTGTTAAAATCATAACATCGATTGCACCAATCTTGAAAATTGCGATTGATTTTGTATTGTTTTTTTAAGGCTAAGAATAAAGCATATTCAGAAACATCGGCATTATTATTTTCTGAAAATAATCCCAAGCGGTAGATTGCCGCTAAATCGGCATACCGCGGAAAAGGGAAGAAATAATGCAAATCTGTTTTTTCTTGCAATACTTGTCTTAGTTGTTTTAAAGAGTTTATCGGCGTTTGCAGTTCTATTGTTGTTTGTGACGTATAAGCTTTTTGCGGTGCAATAATTATCAAGCTGTCTTGTTTGTCATCTTTGGTTTGCAAACGTAAATGATAATATCCCACGCCTAATTTAGGTAATATGAAATCTTTGGATGTCTCAATGTTCCCTTTGATAATACGACCATATTCATCTTCAATTTCATAAGCAAGGCTTTGCGGCAAGTTGTTTTTTTGCCACGATAAGGTATAAGCTTGCCCGTTTTGTTCAAAAACTGAAATTGACGATATGTAATTGGTCATTGAAAATATCCTTTTTGCGTTGATAAGATATATGAATAATATTTTTTAGTAAAGTTGTAATTATTTTCTTGCTTTTCAAAATCAAATATGCTTAATTGTCGTTGTCTCTGGATAGATGGCCGAGTGGTCGAAGGCGCACGATTGGAAATCGTGTGTACGTCTAAAGCGTACCGTGAGTTCGAATCTCACTCTATCCGCCATTTCTTTTATAAAGACACCCTTTCACGGGTGTTTTTTTGTATTCAAGGCACTGGTGAGGTTCGAACTCACGGGGCGTGAGTTTGACCTGCAGTCCGCAGGCAGACGGGAGTATGCCGATGGCTTGCCAGCGGACAAAGGAGGCGAGCGAAGCCGAGCCAATCGAGCTTTATCCGCCATTTTTTTATAAAGACACCCTTTCACGAGTGTTTTTTTTATTTTTGCTCTTTACTTTCATCAAAAAAGTGCTATTTTCTTTTTCACTTAACTATTTTTATTAACTTATTGTTTCACCTTTTAAAAATTTAAAATCATGAAAAAGAGTACTATTATTGGTTTGACAGTCGGTGGTTTGATTGTTGTCGGAGGCGGTGTTTTGGCTTATGTTAAGCGCGAAGCCCTCAAAGCACTTGCTTTTCAAGTGGCTGATGAAGCAAAGAAACTGCTGAAGAAAAACAAGATGCAAGATGATCCTTCGACCGAAACGGCTGAAGAATAATCTTCTTGGTAGTGATTTTTTAAATCTAAAAAACCCCGAAAACTTTTACGGTTTTACGGGGTTTTTCTTTTATTTTTCCTTTTCAATCTCGGCAAAAACTTTAGGATAATCTTTATAGCCCTTGCATTTGATTGTTTTTATCTTGTTATCTTTCATAAATTCTTTTATTTCGGCATTTATTTCTTGTCCGGTAACATCATAATCTCTGATTTTGGTAAAAGTTATTTTGCGGTAGTGATAAGCTTGAACAGGTAAATCTTTATCTATCTCCTTACCTATCAGCTTCTTGGCTTTGATAAATCTTAAAGTAAAACGCCACATCGCCACCAAGCGATTTATACGCATATCAACAATTAAATCCGGTGTCATTTTCTCGTATAAATAACGCTGACATCCTTCTGCCACCCAATCAGAGTGTTTTTGCAAAAAAGAATCCAATTTGGCAAATTGTTCTTCCCGCGGATAATAACTGCCATCTGCCGGACGACGGCAGATTTCATCCAAATTCAGCCGCGGAAGTTTATATTTCTTATTTATGGCATAGGCTAACGAAGATTTACCGGCACCCAGCGGTCCGATTATTAATATCTTCATTAGTTTTTACCAAACTCGCGGGCGGGAATATGCTCACGCCAGTTCTTTTCTATCTTCTCTAATGAAATACCTTTGGTTTCGGGTACCAGATAATAGGTAAACAACAAACTCAAAACCGCTATACCGGCAAAAATCCAGAAGGTGTATGCTTCGCCGATATGATTGACCAACGGTAAAAAGCTCAAAACCACAATAAAGTTAAAACCGAAGTTAGCCACGGTACAAACACTCATAGCGAATCCGCGAATTTGCAACGGCAAAACTTCCGATACCATTATCCAACCAATCGGTCCTAAGCTCATGGCAAAGCACATGATGTATAAAATTACGCTACCTACGGCTACCCATTTCAAATTATCTCCTAAAACCGAGGCAAAGTGGAAGGATGCGCCTAAAGACAACAAGGCGATTAAAATTCCCCATAATCCAATATACAACAATGGCTTTCTGCCCCATTTATCGGTAAAGAAAATGGCAACAAATGTCATTAAGAAATTGACCGCACCGACACCAATGGTCGCATAAATGGCACTGATGTTATCGGCAAATCCTGCCATTTTGAATATGGTGGTGGTGTAAAAAATAATGGTATTAATTCCGGTGCAGATTTGCATAAACATCATCCCGACACCGACAAAAACCGGCATTAACATCCATTTTTGGAAAACGTGTTTTTTGCCTGAATTTTCTGCGCTTTGCAATGTTGCTCTGATTTCTTTAACGTGAGCTTCAGCATCATCATCCGGATTGATTTTTTTGAAAATTTCTTTGGCTTCTTTGTCTCTTTGTTTGCTGATTAACCAGCGCGGCGTATCCCCCAAAAAGCTGATGCCTATCAATAATATAATTGCAGGTATCAAGCCTGCTCCAACCATCCAGCGCCAGTTATATTCCGTATTGGCAAAAATACGGTTAATGAGGTATGAAAACAAAATTCCGCCGGTAATGGCTAACTGATATAAGGAAACCAGCATTCCTCTAATTTTTTGCGGTGCAATCTCGGATAAATACATCGGAACCACAAAGTTGACCATACCAACTGCCAAACCAATTAAACCGCGAGATAGAATCAAAACCATCGGGGTATGGGCATAGCCACATAAAATGGAGCCTACCGCAAAGATAATACCCGTTGCCACAATGATTTTTTTGCGTCCGTAAATATCTGACAAAGAACCGTTCATGGCGGCACCTATCACGGCACCGACAATTGCTGAACTCACAATCCAGCCCTGCTCCCATGCACTCATAGCCCATGTTTCATTTATATAGAGCAAAGCTCCCGAAATGACACCGGTGTCAAAACCTGATAATAAACCGCCTAACGATGCCACAACGGCAATCACATAAAGCCAAAAATGTTTGATTTTTATCACCTTGGTGGTGTTGTAGGTTGCCGTTGTCATAATTTTCTCCTTCTTGTGTTGATTTTGTATTATCTTATACTCCCATGTCTAAAATTTCAAGACAGGCTTCAAAATCTTTTATCTGTGGGGAAGCTATATATGCCCCAACTTTGACTTTGCCTTGTTCACTCGGCAAATAAAGTAATCTGTGCTGACTATATTTTTTGCCGTCTAATGAATAATAGGCAATATAATCATCCTGATTTCTGACCAGCTTATACCATATTTCTCTGACCGGGTTGGGTAAATCTATCACTGCCCAATCAGAACTGCCAGATATGGTCAGACTGCTGCCTAATTTGGCTTGTTCTTTGTTTTCCGACATCAGACTGAACTTAAACCAATTTTGCGAATCCGTTCGCAACATTATGCCGCTCTGACAAAAAAAATCGGACGGCTCTTCCAAGCGCCATTTGATTATCAGACGAAAATCTCCTTTACTTTCCGTGTAAAAGAAATGTCCATCATCTTTTTGAAACTTATGTCCTTTGCTTTGCCAAAAATCTGTTTTGCTTTTGCTGACAACAGACATCCCTGTTTCCATAAAATAAACATCTTCGGGCTCGTTATACCATTCAAAATCTTTTAACGAATCTAGCAGCATTAAAAACTCCGGATTGTTTCATCGCTCATGGTTGACAAAGCTTTTTCCAAATTCTCGTTTTTTATCTTAGGGGTAACAACTTTTAAGGTGATGATTTCATCACCAACGCCGTTTTTATTTTTTATTCCTTTGCCTTTAAGGCGTAATTTTTCTCCGCTGGTTGAATAGGGCGGAATATTCACGTTTACTTTTCCGCTTATGGTCGGTACAATTATTTTTCCGCCTAACACCGCTTCTTTAAAGCTGATTGGCAACTCCAAATGTATGTCCAAACCTTGTGCTTCAAAATAGGGATGTTTATCTACATTTATCGTAATTAAGACATCTCCGTTTTCTCCGCCGTTAAAACTCGGTTGTCCTAAACCTTTCAGGCGCAAAGTTTGTCCATCCGTTGTTCCTGCCGGAATTTTGACGTTAATATTCTTACCTCCGATATTAACTTTTTTCTCCGCACCTTGAGCCGCGCTTAAAAAGTCTACCCTCATGGAATATGAAATATCTTCTCCTTTACGAGGTCTGCGCGCACTTGAACCAAAGCCCGAAAAACCGCGCGATTGCTGTCCTCCGGAAAACTGCGAAAATATGTCTTCTCCAAATATGGAAGAAAAATCAAAGCCTTGCGCTCCGTTTCCGAACGGATTGCCGCCGGTAGAATAATTATAATAATTGCCTCCGCCGGAGCCTCCGAATCCGGCTCCGAAACCAGTCGGCTTGCCTTCATCATCTATTTCATTATTATCATATTTCTGACGTTTTTCCTTATTTCCCAATATGTCATACGCGCAGGATATTTCTTTGAATTTATCCGCGGCTTCTTTATTGTCTTTATTAACGTCAGGGTGATATTTGCGGGCTAATTTTCTATAGGCGGATTTTATCTCTGCCTCTGTTGCATCTTTGCTTATTCCCAAGATATGATATAAATTTTTGCTCATTTGTTTACGCCACTTCTTTAATATTGTTCTTTTATTTATTGTATATAGGCAGTTCCCAAATCTTTTGCAAGGGACACCCTATCGGCACATAAATTTTGCTCGTCTGGCGTTGTTATGATAGAGGGTGATATTTTCCAAATAGGCTCGACTGTTGTTTTGTTCATGACAATACAGTGCTGCCAAAACGGCTAAATCGTCTACTCGAATATTTTTGTATTCATATATAATATAATTTTCTCCCTGCCCGGCTATACTGACATTTTTTGCATAATCGGCATAGTCCGCAGACGTTAGGACCGGAGCTTGCGGCGATGAAAATTTATCTTTTAATTCAGAAAAATAGGTACATGCACTCAGCATCAAAAGAAGGGTACAAGTCAAAAATCTTTTTATCATGCATTTTTCTCTTTCTGCTGATTTTTTATTATCAACCGTTCGTCTTTTTTTTCTTCTTCCAGTTCCAGTGCCGGTATTCCTTCAACCGTCTGACCGTCTTTCATCATAATGACGGAAAGGCGCATTGCTTTGAGGTGTTTTAAACTTTCTTCCGCATTAAACATTGGTTTATCTCCCAAATATTTATAATAGCCTATTCTAGCCGCTTTATTTTAAGATATCGTAAATTTCTTTACCGGCATCTTCCAATATTTTTAAAATTCTCTTATTGTCACTGTTTTTGGTTTTAGAATTTTGCAGTTTGTTCAACATTGTTTGCAGCTTTTCATTAAAACGTGCATCTTGACGCAATTTTTCCACATTTCTGAACTCTTCTTCATCATTGATTTTATAATTTGCCACAGCTTTTATGGTTGCTAAATATTGAGCATTTTTGGTTGAGGAATATTGAGCTTGCGCTCCTGTTGAAAATATGACCAGACCAAAAAATATCATTAATGTTGTCAAACGCATGCTTTTCTCCAATAAAATGATTGTATTAATTTATTATATGTAATATTAGTGTTTATATAATCTTTTTACTATTAATTTTTTAGAGTTATCAAACATGAAAAAAACTATCTGGGCTTTATTTGATTCTCGCGTCGGCAGTGCTAATGCCGTTCGCGGTGTTTTGCAACATTTTTCTGACCAAGAATTTGATATCGTTGAAAAACAAATTGCTTATACTTTGTGGGCAAAACTCCCCAACTGGCTTAAAGGAGCATCTCTTATCGGTTTGACCTCAGAATCTAAACAAAATTTAAAAGCTCCTTTTCCCGATTTGGTTCTTGCCGCCTCACGACGCACCGCTTCCGTGGCTCGCTGGATAAAAAAACAATCTAAAGGCAAAACCAAAATCGTCCAAATTTTACACCCCGGCCCCGGCTCTCATTTGAAGGATTTTGATCTTATTTTTGTGCCCGAACATGATAAATCCAAGGCATATTCTTCCAATATTGTTTACACTATCGGTTCTCCGACACGAACAAATATTAAAACCATGAAGGAAGCTAAAGACAAATGGGAGAAGATTTTTGCCGATTTGCCTCATCCATGGACGGTTGTCATTGTCGGCGGTGCCGTAAAGGGCAAACCTTTGACCATGGGTAATGCCGAAGGTTTTGCCAATGAAGTTCTTAAACTTAAAAATGAAATCGGCGGTTCTATTTTGATTACCGACTCTCGTCGCACCGGTTCTCAAGCTCGCGATCGAATTATGAATATTCTTAAAGACGTTCCCGCTTATACTTATCTGTGGGGAGAAGAAAAGGAAAATCCTTATATGGGCTATTTGGCTTGCGCCGATAATATTATCGTCTCCGGAGATTCCGTTTCAATGGCTTGTGATGCCTGCGGTACAGGGAAACCCGTTTATATTTATACCGGTTTTGAGTGGCTTACACCAAAGCAAATGCGGTTTGTACAATCTCTTTATGATAATGGCTATGCCGTTCCCGCCATTTCTCCCAAAAAATTAGAGTTTCAAGGGGGAAAATGCCTCAATGTTGCTGAAGAAGCTGCTGATAAAATTAAAGAAATGCTTAAATAGTTTGACAAAAGGACAAAAATTTTATATCTTTTAAGGGCATTAGATATTAGATTATTCAATTTTTAATCCCTTTTTATTATGAAAAAACTTGTCCTTTTGGCTTTGTTGCTCCTGGTGGGAGTGACCGCCTCAGCTCAGTATTACGATGATGCCTATGGGGACGCCTCGTATGAATATGTCATCGATCCGGAGATTGATTTGACCGGCGAACAATGGCATCTTGCCGGAACATCTATTTTGGCTGCCACTAATAATTTGTATCTGATTATTGACGGTGCCAATCGGTTTGTTCGTACACTACGGTATTTTGACCGTGGTTATTATGAACGATTGTGGAGATGCCGAATTGCCTCCTATCGCCCTTATTATCATAATGGCTCGCTAGGTTGGTATATTGTTGCTAATCTTATCAATTATTTTTTGTATCCGGACGGACGTTTGGTGCGCTTAAGTGCTGCTCCGTGCTACTATGCCTATAGATACGATGTTGCTCATCGACATCGATTGAATTTCTATAATTGGCATTTTTGGAAATATCGACCGAGACCTCATTATCGAGCTCCTAAACCTTATCCTCGTCCTGTTTATGCCCGAGACTATCGACACAGAAGAGATTATCGTAATGTTAGGACTTATCGAGAAAGTAAGCCTGTAAGTAAGCCTGTCTATCGTAACAGCCCGTCACCGGATCGTAACCGAAGAACCTCTTATCGAGAAAGCGGACAAACATATCGCTCTTCTCCAGCTACCGTCAAAAAACAGGTTACGCAAAGGCGTTCCGAGTATCGTCCTAAGCAAAGTTCGCGAACAAATCGTTCTTCTTCTGCCTCTGCTCGTCAGACGCATAGAGAAACAAGAACGCGGCGCTAACTTAATTTTTAGAAAGACTCTCTTTTGGAGAGTCTTTTTTTTGTAACAAAAAACTTTTTGACAGATAGACAAAAAAATGATATGTTTTATCTTGTAACAAATATTAATTTTAAATTATGAAGGCTAAAAATTTTTTCATGATCATTTTGGCACTCAGTGCAATGGTCATGAGTATGAGCTCGTGCTCATACGCTGCTCCCTATATGGATTCTCCATATTATGGAGCAGAAGAGATTGAAGGTCCATGGTCAAATAACGGATACACCATCCGAGAAATCGGATGGGGCGAGTATGAAGTTATTGATATCCGGTCCAATACCTATTGGATCGAATATTTGGATCCTTTTTATTATTACGAATACTGTCTCCCCGAGGGCTGTTGGGCAGAATATTATGAGCCCTATTACAGTACCTCAAAAGACGAACTTTGTTGGCATGTCTACTGCCGGGGGCAGTTTAAAGAGGTATTAATCTTCCAAAGTGGGAAATATGCTCCCACGTAGAAAGATTAACATAAAAAAAGTTCTCAGGTTTTACCCTGAGAACTTTTTTGTTTTCATGCTTTGGTGAAAATTAAGCGTTCTTTTTCAAAGCTTCGCCCAAAACATCACCCAAAGAAGAACCGCTGGAAGCTGATGTATATTCTTCCAAAGCTTTCTTCTCTTCTTCAACCTCCAAAGCTTTGATAGAAAGACCAAGCTTGTTGTTCTTTTTATCAACGGAAGTTACTTTTGCTTCAACCTCATCACCTTCATTGAAGTTGTCCGGGTTTTGTCCGGCTTTTTCACGAGACAAATCGGCTTTTTTGATGGTAGCGTTGACACCGTTTACTTCAACGGTAACACCTTTTTCATCTTTAGCAACAACTTTGGCTTTAACAACATCACCTTTTTTGATGTTTTCTAAAGCAGCGGCAACAGTGTTTTCGCTCAGCTGTTTGATTCCTAAAGAGATGCGTTCTTTTTCAACATCTACATCAATGATTTTGGCTTCAATGTCTTGACCTTTGGTATAATCTTTAACGGCTTCTTCACCGGCTTTATCCCAAGAGATATCGCTCAAGTGAATCATACCGTCAATTTCATCGGACAAACCAACAAACAAACCAAATTCGGTAATGTTTTTGATTTTGCCTTCAATTACGGAACCAACCGGATGCTCTTCAACATAAGCAGCCCATGGGTTCGGTGTGCATTGTTTGATACCCAAAGAGATACGACGTTTGTCTGCATCAACTTCCAAAACCTTAACTTCAACTTCTTGAGAAGTAGAAACGATTTTGCCCGGGTGTACGTTCTTACGAGTCCAGCTTATTTCAGATACGTGTACCAAACCTTCGATACCGTCTTCCAACTCAACAAATGCACCATAATCGGTGATGTTGGTAACTTTACCTTTGTAAATTTCACCAACTTTGTATTTTTCTTCAACACCTGCCCAAGGATCAGATTCAAGCTGTTTCATACCCAAAGAAATGCGTTGGTTGTCTTCGTTGAATTTGATAACTTGTACTTTAACCGTTTGACCAACAGATAAAACTTCTGCAGGGTGATTGATACGTTTCCAAGAAATGTCGGTAACGTGCAACAAACCGTCAACACCACCCAAATCAATGAATGCACCGTAATCGGTGATGTTTTTAACAACACCATCCAGAACGGAACCTTCTTTGAGGTCATTGATGAGTTCGGCACGAGCTTCGGCGCGTGTTTCTTCCAAAACAACACGACGAGAAACAACGATATTGCCGCGAACTTTATCCATTTTCAAAATTTGGAACGGTTGAGAAATGCCCATTAAAGGTGTGATATCGCGAATCGGGCGAATATCAATTTGTGAACCGGGCAAAAATGCAACTGCGCCGTTGAGGTCAACAGTGAAGCCGCCTTTAACGCGACCAAAGATAACACCGTTAACTCTTTCACCGCTATTGAGGCATTTTTCCAAATCATGCCAAGCTTCTTCACGACGAGCTTTTTCACGAGAAAGAACAATGTTGCCGTCTTTGTCTTCATAACGGTCAACATATACTTCTACTTGGTCTCCGACTTTTAATTCGGCATTTTGACCAAATTCGCGAAGCGGAATACGACCTTCTGATTTCAAACCAACATCAACGGTTGCAAAATCAGGTGTTACGCGGATAATTGTACCTTTAACAACTGAACCTGTGATGCCCTGAGAGCCGAATTGTTCGTTCAACAAAGCTTCAAAGTTTTCATTTGTTTCAGGAATTTGGAATTCTGTATTTGTCATTAAATATTTAATTTCAAAAAATGCCAACCCAAAATAAAAAAATGCGGGCGGACTTGTGCGGGGTTAATTTATACCAAAAGCCTTAGCGCACCCTAAGGCTTTTCGTGTTTCTTTTATATACGTAAATTCTTATTTTTCAAGTTTTTTTTACAGCTGTTGAGCTTTTTATTCTTCTCCGTGATGATCTTCCGCCTTCACTCCTTTGGCTTCAAGCATCAAAACAATGTTATTTTGCCCTTGTACCGCAGCATGAAGCGCCGGATTGTAGCCGTTGTGAGGATAGATATCCCCGCCTTTATCTATTATTTCTCGAGCAACGTCTTCCATATTATACGTAATTGCCCAAAACAACATAGAGCTTCCCAACGGTACTTCTGCTTTGACATCGGCTCCGTGATTGATTAAATACATGGCTATTTCCGGTCGATTGCTGAATATTGCCCAGCCTAATGCCGTAAACCCGTTGTCTTGTTTTTCCTCTGACGTGTCAAACGGAATTTCTATATCTACGCCTTTCTTTACCAAAAATTCAACCGCATCTATGTTGTTTAAGGATATTGCTTCGCGTAACGAGGATATTTTTGATGACATGTCTTTAGGTTCCGTCATCTCAAAATCTGATTTGGAATTATATAGGAAAAAAGCTCCGACTATTATACCGGCTAATATAACCGTTGCTATCAGATATTTAACGCTTTTGTTTTTCATCTATTACCTCACATGCTTTTTCGGTTACTTCGTTAATATTCAAATTTGATGTATCAAAAATTATGGCATCTGCAGCCGGCTTCATCGGTGCCGTGGCTCGATTGGCATCTCTTTCATCTCTTGCCTTAACTTCGGCTAAAACTTCTTCATAATCGGCTTTCATGCCCTTTTGCAAAAATTCTTTGTATCTTCTCTCCGCTCTTACCTCTGCCGATGCCGTGATGAAAAATTTGACATCAGCATGCGGACATACAACCGTACCGGTATCGCGCCCGTCATAAATCACTCCTTGTGCCGGTGTGCCATCTGCAAAAACCGGCGCAGTCGCAAAATCCTGTTGCATTTTTAATAATGCGGCACGAACTTCCGGATATGCCGACACGATTGATGCGTTTTTTCCGCCCAATGCCGAGCGAAAGTCCGGATTTTGGGCTAATTCATGCATGTGCTCAAACGTTAAATTTTGAGCAATTTTTAATGCCGAATCCTGATCCGATAAATCCTTCCCTTGCAGATACATCTCCAAACCGACTGCTCGATAAACCATGCCCGTATCAAAATATGCATAATTGTATTTTTGAGATAAATTCTTTGCTAAAGTGCCTTTTCCTGCTGCTGCAGGTCCGTCAATTGTGATTATCATTATCATTTCTTTCAAAAAATCTGATTTGTAACGAAAAGTTTACTTTATATTTTTTATAATTTCCAGCATAATGTAGAAAGGGTTTTTATTTTATGTATAAGGTTGGTTGTTGATGAGAAATTTTATATTCTGCTTTGTTGTATCATGTTTGTTTACAGCTCCCGTTTCCGCTGCCGTCTTACAATCTGCCGGAAATGCTTTAAGTAATGATATTTTTGTCTCTCACAGAACTTCTTCCGCTAAAGCAAACAAAAGCTCTTCCGTTAAACATAACAATTCTTCCGTAACAAAAAAAACCTCTGATACAAATACATCTTCGGCACAACAACAAGAAACTTCTTCTCAAGAGCAGGAGAAAAGCTCTTCAAAAACAACTACCGTAAAGAAAAAAAAGAAATATCGCACAAAACAAAATCCTGATGCCGGATATGGATATTCGAAAAAATATGCAAAAAAACTTTTTAAAACTTTTTCCGGACACATTACCATTGAACAGGAAAATATTCCGCAAAGGCTCGGTGTGACTAAAGGCTCAACCATACAGCTTAATTTGGAGGAAACTCCCGATACAATTTGGAGCATCGATTTGGATGAAAAAATCGGGAAAATTACCGTTAATCGTGTTACCGGACAAAAACGAATTGTTATAATTCAGGCGGTTGCCTCCGGAAATACGCGCTTGTTCCTTGACAATATTTCAATCAAAGATAAAAAATATCGCGTTATTTTCAGTAAAAAAATGACGCTGTTGGTAGATGATAAATGAGTAAAAATATTAAAATAAGATTGTTTTCCGCAACACCGCTATCCGCAGATATTGAGTGGTTGCCCAATGATGCTCAGTCTCATTATTTGTTAAATGTTTTGCGACTGAAAATTGGCGATGAAATCAAAGTTTTTGACGGGCAAAACGGTGAATATGTCGGAAAAATCGTGTCTCTCTCCAAAAAAAATTGCACCGTTAAAATTTTGCAAAAAGTTCGGGATATGAAATATTGTCCCGATTTGTGGCTCCTGTTTGCTCCGGTAAAAAAAGACAAAACCGATTTTATTATTGCCGGGGCAACCGAACTCGGTGTTTCTAAAATTATACCTACCCTTACAAAAAGAACCATTACGGAACGTATCAAAACCGAAAGATATGAAGCTCAAGTTATTGAAGCCTGCGAACAATGCCGAAGATTGGATGTTCCTCAAATTTCTGATCCTCAATCTTTGGAAAAAATCTTGGAAACTTGGTCGCAAGATCGTATTCTATATTTTATGGATGAAACAGGAAATGGTGGAGATATTCAAACTGTTTTTAAAAATGCATCAACTGCAAAAGCTGCAATTTTAGTCGGTCCCGAAGGGGGATTTTCCGATGAAGAATTACAGCTCTTGCGGCAGAAAAATTTTGCTAAAGCCGTTTCCTTGGGAGAAAGAATCTTAAGAGCGGAAACCGCCGTTCATGCCGCATTATCTTGTTGGCAAGCTATTTGTGGCGATTGGAAGTGAAAACCGGGAGAAATTGTATGAAAATATTAATTGCTGATGATCATGAACTGTTTTTGAAGGGGCTCGAGTTAATCCTTTCCGATTTGGACAAAGATATCAAAATTACTTTAGCTCATAATTATACTGAAATATTTGATATTCTTGAACAGCGGCATGATTTTGATTTAATCGTGACTGATTTGGCAATGTCGGGAGTAAACTGGCTGAATGCTATTAAACATATGCATGAGAAACTTCCCGATACGCCTATCGTCATCCTTTCTGCCGTTTTTGATAAAGAAATCGTGCAAAAAACCATTGATATCGGGGCAGCAGGATATATTCCCAAAACTTCTTCCAATGCCGTGATTATGAGCGCCGTGCGTTTGGTGCTTTCCGGCGGGGCTTATATTCCTCCCGAACTCTTAAACAATCAAATTTCAAACCAATTTCCGGTATTGGAACAAATCGGCTCTGAATTTGAAAATAAAGACCACAAGATTTCTCTCACTCCCAGACAGATTGATGTGTTAAAACTGATGGCAAAAGGCTGTTCTAATAAAATTATTGCACACGAACTCGGTCTCACCGAAGGAACGGTGAAATTGCACGTAACGGCCATTTTGAAAATTTTAAACGTTTATAATCGAACCGGTGCCGTGGTTGAAGCTACAAAAAAAGGACTCATCAGTAAAAATGGATAAGCAAGAAAATTTAAATATGGAGGAATATCGTCGTATTTTCGGCTCGGCGAAAATGCAGAGCCTCTGGCTTGAGTTTATTTCCGAAGCTCATAAATATCTTAACAATATTGAAAATGAAGAGGCAGAAAAACAGCAAATCTGCTTTCATAATCTCAGAGCTTATGCTTTGGTTTTTGATATGGTTGAATTTACCGATATTTGCACGCAAATGGAAGAAAACGTTATTGAGTTTGGCGCAATTTCCTCTCAAGAAGCAGAAAAAGTGCGTGAAATTTTGAAAAAAAGTATTTTGGATGTGGAACAAAAATTGGCAGGATAAAGATTATGGCTGGAAAAAGAATCCCTCTCTATCTTAAAGAACTTTACGGTGATTTTTATAATAAACCCAAGCTTTGTGCTTTTTTTGATAAAAATTGGGTGCAAACTTGTCTTACCTTCGGGAACAACAAAAAGCTCATAACCTCCCTCTTGAAGGAAGTTTATACTTCTTGCAAAGCCTTACAACTCGGTTGCACTTTTGGTCGCCAAATGGAAGAAACTGCTTCCAAAATCGGCATCTACGGAATTTATGATATCTTAGATATCAGCCATATTCAACTCAAACGTTGCAAAGAAAAATTTGACCGCTTATTTCCGCAAATCCGCTACGTTCAGCAAAATGCCAATATTCCTTTGAAAAAAAATTATGATGTGGTGATTTTATATATGCTTCTTCATGAAGTTCCTCATCGGCAAAAAGCTAAAATTATTCAAGCGGCTTTGGACAGCATCAAAGAAGGCGGAAAAGTCGTGATTATTGATTATCACAAACCCAAAATTTGGCATCCTCTTCGCTTTTTTGTAAAATCTTTTAATCGCCTCTATCAGCCCTTTGCCGAAATTTTATGGGACAAAGGTCTTGAAACTTTTGTTAAGGATAAAAGCAAATATATTTGGAAAAAAACATTATATTTCGGCGGATTTTATCAAAAAGTAGTGATTCAGAAAAAATTTAGTGATGAATTTGCCGATGAAAAGCCTTTTGTTCCTTATCAACCGTAAGCCTTAAAAAAAGCGGAAAGCCCTGAAGTTCTATCCGAACTTGAGGGCTTTTTACTTACTCTATTTTGGCATATTTACCATTTATAATTTGGTATATGCCTTTGTTTGTCGGGATGAGCCATCCTAATCTTTCATCCCTTTTTCTAAATGTTGGTCGGCAGGATGATGCCGACAATACTTGCAAGGCTGCACCGCCCGGCAAGCATTTTACAGCCTCGTTCAGAGGCTCAAGATAATAGGCGTTTGATACGCCGTTGCGGTCGGTAACGGTGTACCAGTTTGGTCGCGCCGTTACGGTGATGGTCGTACGAGATGTATCGTCGTACCATGAGCCGGCGGCCCCTTCAATCATATTACCAATCAGGCCACCGCGTTGACCGGTTGCTCCGATTAAATAATCAGAAGCTACGCCAGCAAGCGTGCCGCTTCCGATATAATTACCAAGGCTCCCGCAAGAGCTTAAGCTCATCACCATTGCACTGAGTGCCAAAATGATGATGAAATAATTTTTTTGTCTCATAATATATAAATTATAGTTTTCCGTTTTAAAAATAACAGATTTTCTGTTCTTAGTCAAAGCCTATTCTGTTACATATTTATGAAAAATAAAAAAAAGCACCCCTTGCGGGGTGCTTGGTGTCTGAAAAACATCTTTGAGATAAGCTTATTTGCTTAGTTGAGCGGCAACTTCGGCAGCAAAATCTTCTTCCTTCTTTTGCAAACCTTCGCCCAAACGATAGCAAATATAACCCTTCAAAACAATATCAGAGCCGAGTTCTTTAGCTGCATCGGCAATGACTTGTTTAACCTTCTTGTCCGGATCCATAATATAGGCTTGTTCTTCCAAAACAACTTCATCATAGTATTTGCGAACACGTCCTTCAACCATCTTCTCAATGATGTTTGCCGGTTTGCCTGTTGCAGCAGCTTGTTCGGCAAAAATTGATTTTTCGTGTTCAACCGCAGCCGGATCAACATCGGCAATGGTTTGGAACAACGGCGCAGATGCGGCAACGTGCATGGCAATGTGTTTGCCGAGCTCAGCTAATTTGGCTTTATCTCCATTTGATTCCAAAGCAACCAAAACGCCGATTTTACCAATGTTCGGACCTGCTGCGTTGTGAATATAAGATGCGACAACACCGTCTTTAACTTCCAAAACGGCGGCACGACGCAAATTCATATTTTCACCGATTTTAGCAATCAAGTCGGTCAAGCGTTCTTCAAAAGATTTGTTTACTTTCGGGCATTGGAAAGTTTTCATATCGCAGATTTCGCCATTGTTCATTAATGCAACTTTAGCAGCATCGGCAACATATTCTTGGAAAAGTTCGTTCTTGGCAACAAAGTCGGTTTCGGAGTTAACTTCAACAACGGCACCTTTGTTACCTTCAACAGCAACGGCGACCAAACCTTCGGCAGCAATACGGCTGGCTTTTTTAGCAGCTGAAGCCAAACCTTTTTTGCGCAACCAGTCAACAGCGGCTTCCATATCTCCGTTGCATTCGGTCAAGGCTTTTTTGCAGTCCAACATACCTGCGCTTGTGCTTTCGCGCAGTTCTTTTACCATAGCGGCTGTAATATTTGTCATGAATAAAATCCTCTTAAGATAATTTTGAGTGCGGCGGCATCTTAGCAATTTCTAAAACACCGCCGCGTTTTTGATAAAATTTATAAACTTAAAGATATTTATAAATTATTCTTCTTCAGTTTTTGCGGCTTTTTTAGAAGCTCTTTTTTTCGGAGCTTTTTCAGCGGCTGCTTCAACCATTTCTTCTACTTTAACGCCTTGAGCAGCGATTTCGGCTTGCATACCGTCTAATACTGCGCTTGATACGAGTTCAGAGTAGAATTGAATGGCGCGGATGGCATCATCGTTACCCGGAACAGCATAGTCAACGGCATAAGGATCTGCATTGGTATCGCAAATACCAATTACCGGAATGCCCAATTTCTTAGCTTCTTTAATTGCCAAGCTTTCTTTCGGCGTATCAATAACAAACAACAAGTCCGGTTGTCCGCCCATGTTCATGATACCGCCCAATTCGGCATTTAATTTTTCTTGTTCTTTTTTCAAGTTCAAGATTTCTTTTTTGGTGTAGCCTTCATAAGCGTTCTTTTCTGACATTTCATTGAGCTTTGCCAAACGAG
This sequence comes from uncultured Alphaproteobacteria bacterium, assembly GCA_944393215.1. Classification (GTDB taxonomy): domain Bacteria; phylum Pseudomonadota; class Alphaproteobacteria; order RF32; family CAG-239; genus CAJLXD01. The sequence goes on along the minus strand of CALXZL010000006.1, from coordinate 5,698 downwards.
AAATTGATTTGTATACGGTTTTCCAGTTTGTCAACATACCGCCTAACCAACGGTGATTGACATAATATTGACCGCAACGTTCAGCATTTTCTTTGATGATGTCTTGAGCTTGTCTCTTGGTGCCGACAAACAATACTTTACCGCCGTTGGCAGCAATTTCACGAGCTGCGTTCAATGCGGTGTAGAGCATCGGGTAAGTTTTTTGCAAGTCAATGATATGAACGTTATCTTTTTTTCCGTAAATAAACGGAGCCATTTTCGGGTTCCAACGACGAGCGTGGTGTCCGAAATGTACGCCAGCTTCAATCATCTGACGCATTGTAAAAGTCGGAAGTGACATATTTATTTTTCCTTTTTCCGGTTAAACCTCCGCAAGCTCTTTGGTTGACCAATCAACACCGGAGTGAGGCTTAAAAAGCAGCCCCCGCAGCTTGCGTGTGAGTTATAAGGGCGCACCATGCACCCTTTTCGGTGACTCTTTTATACTATCTGTTTATAAATGCAAGAGTTTTTTGCTTAAATCTTCATATTTTTTAAGGCTAAATACAACTTTTGCGCTAACATCTCTACTTCTGATAATTTTAAGCCATATTCATCTTGCCAAGCTTTGATTTGCTTTTGGTTTATGCCGTTTTGTTCATCAAGCCGATAAACTTGCTGTTTATAATCCTTAAAAACCGAATAATAATCGCGAAATTTATACCCCTTTCCGACAACTTTGTCCGAAACCTCTATCCACTTATTCGGAATGCCGAGCGAATCGGCGGCAATCAATCCATGCATGGCGGAAGAGATGACAAAATCGCATGAGGCAATTTGTTTCAAAACTTGCATCGGCTCTTGCCGGACATCTATCAAAAGGTTCTTCGGCAAAACTTCCGTCAGTTTTTTTATCTGCGGATTTTTAAAATCTACCGCATGTGGTACAATACCGACGGCGTATTGCTTTTCCGGCACTTTTGCCAACAATTTTGAAAACAGCAATCCTCCGTCGCCGAGGGGAATATCTAGTTTTTTTCCGATAATTTTTTCTACTCTTTCCAAAGAAATTTTTCCTCGCAAGGCGGCAAAATGCAAATTTTTACGAAATGTTTCTTTATATTTCACTTCTTTAATAAAACCTGATGTCCAAACCACCGACGGACGCGCAAAAATATTTTTGATTTTAGCATCCCAGCGCGAGCGACACAATCTTGTTAATATACTTCCCATACCAATGATATCGGCTCTGTACTTACTGGCAAAAACACATTTTTCCCCTAATAAACGTTCCAACAAAATCGGGTTCATGGCATCTCCGAAATTAGAAATATTACAATAATGGACTTTTATCATCGGCTTGCCTCCAAAATCAGTTTTCTGATTTGGGTACTCATTTTATCTCGCAGATATTCCTTCAACGACGGCGTAAAAATATTTTGCTTCACGCAAAAATTTTCAACCGCGGCATAGCCTTGCAAAAGCGACGGAATTTGGCAATAAATATTATTTTTTTGCAAAACAACCGAGCCCAAATGCCGGCGATAAAAATATAAATATTCCGGCAAAATGCTGATTTTGGGTTTTTGCAAAGCGATTTGCAAAGAAATTGAGCTGTCTTCCCCAAAGCTGCAATTTGATGCAAAAATCACCTTTTCAAAAAACTCTTTTTTGATGATTTTGCATGCACCGGTAACATACGGAAACCTTCCTAATTCGGCGATTTTGATATTTCTGATTTTCTTTTTATGCTTTTTAAGTTTTCCTTCAAAATCTTCATAATAGTAGCAGAAAACCGCGTCGGCTTTTTCTTTTTGGGCGCGGTCGTACAATTTTTGCAAATAGTCTGCCGCTACATAATCATCGGCATCAACATAAACTATCCATTTTCCGCATGCATTTTTAATACCCTGCTCGCGCGCTTTTGCCGTGCCCTGATTTTCTTGATTGAAAACCTTTAGTCTTTTGTCTTTGTTCTGATAATAATTTAGAATTTCCGAACTGTTGTCGGTTGAGCCGTCATTGACACATATTGCTTCAAAGTCGGCATAGGTTTGTTTTAATAAACTCTCCAAACATTCCGCCAAATGTTCTGAGGCATTATAAACCGGAATGATAACGGAGATTTCGGATTGCGTAGTCATCCTTCCTCCTATGTCTTTATAACAAAAAACCACCTTATCAAAGGTGGTCGGAGAGTTCAGAAATCATCCTACGCAATGACCCCGCAACCTTTAAGACTTGCGTCTCTGGACATACGTTGCGGCTCCCCAACCGTTTGATTGGGGATATGTTGAAGGACATATCTATTTATGTATATAGATACGTCAATCTTTCGGTGAATATCCACACCGACGTAGGATAAAAGCCTCTGACAGCTCCGCACCTTTTAACAAGGTACTCGGGTAAATTTACCCTAATTTCAGAAAAGCAAATTTAACCCTCAAATGTCAAGTAAAAATCGATTTGTTTTTACCTTTTTTTGTTTGTATTTTGCGCTTAAGTCTTGATTTTCGTAGGGGTTTGCGCTATCTTGCCTCTAGTTTTTGAATTTTTGAGGATAAGATGAGCGATTTATTTGAAAATAATGCTGTTACCAATTTAATGCAAGAATACAGTGCCCAAAGCATTGAAGTTTTGGAGGGGCTTGAACCGGTCAGACACCGCCCGGGTATGTATATCGGCGGCACGGATGAAACAGCCTTGCACCACCTCGTGGCGGAAATTTTGGATAACTCCATGGATGAGGCCGTTGCCGGTTTTGCTAACAAAATTGAAGTTTCGCTCCATGCCGATTATTCCATTACCATTACTGATAACGGACGCGGTATCCCGGTTGATCCTCACCCCAAATATCCGAATATGTCCGCTCTCGAAGTGATTATGACCATGCTTCACTCCGGCGGCAAATTCGGCGGCGGCGCTTATAAAGTTTCCGGCGGGTTGCACGGCGTCGGGCTTTCAGTCGTCAATGCTCTTTCTGAAAAACTGGTGGTGGAAATTGCCCGCGATAAAAAGCTTTATCGTCAAGAATATTCTAAAGGCAAACCGATTACGCCGCTTGAACTTGTCGGTAATGCGCCGAATCGTCGCGGAACCTCCATTACCTTCAAACCGGATCCGGAAATTTTCGGCGTTACTTCCAATTTGCAACCAAACCGAATCTATCGTATGGCACGCTCTAAGGCTTTTCTCTTCAAGGGAATCCACATTAACTGGAAATGCGCACCTGAAATTTTGACCGACGGCGATATGACACCGCCCGAGATGGAACTGCACTTTCCGAACGGTCTGCGTGATTTCTTAAATTATCAAATCGGGGCTCGTGCCACTATCAACCGCACCATGTTCTCCGGTGAAGCCGATCTTGCCAACGATGAAGGTAAGGTCGAGTGGGCTATCACTTGGACCGAAGATGAAAACGGTTTTTGCAACTCTTACTGCAACACCGTTATTACCCCCCAAGGCGGCACACACGAAACCGGTTTCAAAGCCGCGCTTTTACGCGGTCTCAAGGAATATGGCGAAATGGCAAATGTTAAAAAAGCCGCTGCCATCACTGCCGAAGACTTTTTGAGCGATGCTTCAATCATGCTTTCGGTTTTCATCCGCGATCCGCAATTTCAAGGACAGACCAAAGATAAGCTTACCTCTAACAAAGCCGTTCGCCTCGTTGAACAAGCCGTTAAAGACTCTTTTGACCACTGGCTCACATCCGATACCGAAAATGCCAATGCCCTCTTGGAATATGTGATTGACCGTGCCGATGCACGCAAAAAGAAAAAAGAAGAAAAAGTCCAAAATCGCAAAACCCCGACCAAAAAACTCCGTCTGCCGGGAAAACTTGCCGATTGTTCGCAAGCCGCTGCCGAAGGTACGGAAATTTTCATCGTTGAGGGAGATTCCGCCGGTGGTTCCGCTAAACAAGGACGCGATCGCTTTACGCAAGCCATTCTCCCTCTGCGCGGAAAAATTTTGAACGTTGCCAGCGCCTCTCTTGATAAAATTATGCAAAACCAAGAAATCAAAGATATGTGCGAGGCTCTTGGTTGCGGTACCAAAGATAACTATAAAGAAGAAAATTTGCGTTATGAAAAAATCATCATCATGACCGATGCCGATGTGGACGGCGCGCATATTGCCTCCCTTCTGATGACGTTTTTCTATCAACAAATGCCCAAGCTCATTGAAAACGGGCATCTCTTTATTGCTACCCCTCCGCTTTATAAAATCGTGGTCGGCAACCAAAACTACTATGCTTTGGATGATGATGATAAAGAGCGAATCCTCAAAAAAGTGGTCAAAGGCAACCAAAAGCCCGATATCAGCCGCTTCAAAGGTTTGGGCGAAATGAGCGCGCAACAGCTCAAAGAAACCACCATGGATAAAAAGAATCGTATGCTCCTCAAAGTTCTTATTCCTTCGACCAACACCGAAGAAGGCAAAGAAGAGGCTTTTGAAACACGCCGTCAAGTAGAACGCCTGATGGGTAAGAATCCGGAAACGCGTTTCAAATTTATTATCGAACGTGCAAAATTTGTTGATGATTTGGATATCTGATGATTAGAAAAGCAAAAGCTTCCGATATTGATAAAATTATGCAGATTTGGCTCGAATCTAACACCAAAGCTCATGCCTTTATTGCACCCGTTTATTGGCAAAAGCATTTTGACGAGGTGAAAAACAACTATCTGCCGCAGGCTGAAACTTTTGTTTTTGAAGACAAGCATCAGCTCAAAGGTTTTATCTCCATTCTTCTTGATAATTTTGTCGGTGCGCTTTTTGTTGATTCTCGTTACCAGCGGCAAAATATCGGTACTAAGCTTTTGGATTATGCTCGCAAGCAAAAATCTTCTCTTAACCTTAAGGTTTATGCCCTCAACCAGCCGGCAATAAACTTTTATCAAAAAAATGATTTCAAAATTTTGGCGGAAAAATATGACGAATCCACACAAACCAAAGAATTAATCATGGGTTGGATGAAGGGTGCAAAAAGTCCTTTTATAAATAAAGCTTCATAAAAAAGGTTCTGGCTTTTATAAAAAAGCAGAACCCTTCTTTTTAATCTTTTCGGTCTTTGTGAAGAACTCCCCAAAAACCTCCTATACACATAATCAAAATTGCTAATAGCATTGAGCATAAGACTGTCTTTTGTTCGTCAACCCAAACAAAATCTCCGTCACAACTTGTTAGCAAAAATACTAAGGAGCAAAGCATATTTGCTCTTAAAATTTTTTGAGACATAATCTTAATATTTTTAATAGTGATAATTATTGTTTATTTGTTTCAGGCTAGCAATACTACTTCTTTTACGCAAGTAAAAAAATTGTTTGACACATTAAAAAAGTTTTTTTATATTGCTCTTGTTCTTGGGGTTATAGCTCAGCTGGGAGAGCGCTTGAATGGCATTCAAGAGGTCAGGAGTTCGATCCTCCTTAGCTCCACCATTTTATAAACACCGCCTTTTGCTCCTTTGTGCGGTGTTTTTTTCTATCATCTGTCGTGGGGCTATAGCTCAGTTGGGAGAGCGATTGGTTCGCAATCAATAGGTCAGGAGTTCGATCCTCCTTAGCTCCACCACTTCAAGCTGGAGCCAGCTTGACCGCCCTACCTGATTGCCTCTCTGTCCGTGCCTTAAAACCGCGATGCTTTCCCCTTTCTTGGCGGAACTTTCTGTGCCTTATTCTCAAAAAATTAAATGGAGCCAGCTTGACCGCCC
>CALXZL010000005.1 GCA_944393215.1 uncultured Alphaproteobacteria bacterium | reverse complement strand
AATCAAAGGGTCTCGGGTTCGAATCCCGACGCGCTCACCATTTAGTAAAAAGCTCTGCAAAAGCGGAGCTTTTTTTTATATAAAGAGACGTTCGGGATTCGAACCCGCAAGGGAGCGCTAAGTAAAAACGCAAAAGATTTTGCGTTTTTATCTGCAAGCTCTTTGTAACATCTTAGCGAGAGAGGGCAGCGAAGCGCCCGAAGCAAGCTTAGATGCCAAAGCGACGAGCGGCGAGCCGCGTAATCCCGACGCGCTCACCATTTAGTAAAAAGCTCTGCAAAAGCGGAGCTTTTTTTTGTATAAAGAGACGTTCGGGATTCGAACCCGATACAAAAAAATATTTTTTTTGTCTATTTGTGTTGACAGGGTGTTAAAATTGTGATATATACTACTCCGAACAGAGATTATAAAGACTATTATTACTAACCATCTAAAAATTTTTTTTTATGATTACAGTTTATTCTTCATTTGGACATGAGATTTTTGCGTGCGCGGCATCGGTTTTGTTAAACACAGACATTGAAGTGGCATCTCGTAAAGAAAACACAGACGAAACAAGAGCTGACAAAGCCAACATCGCGTCGATGTTGCTTCCGTTTGGTGTATCACTCAAAATCGTGCCTGAAGGTCGCATGCCGATTGGGCGCGATATAGTTTCTGAACTCAAAGCCGGAACTTTGCCGGACGGTTTTTGGAAACAGATAGCAGGTATACGGTTGCCGATTGCCAAGAGCGGAAGGAAATATCCTCAGCTCCAAGACAAAAAGAACGTCATGATTATTCCGGCAAAGTGGTTAACGGACGGACAGTGTGGTTTGACCGCGCAACAGCAGTCTTTGTCCCACGAAGTCCTTGCAGGCATTTTTGCTGAAAATGTCCGCTACGTATTCGGGCAGCATTATGACAAAGTAAAGGACATGGAGACAGTACTTCAGCTTCAGAAGTGGATGGAAGAGCGTGGCTATGAACTCTACATCCCCGGACAGACGGAAAATCCTGAAGTTCTGGGCATCCGCAAAGTGCCTCATGTTGAGTACTTCAACATGTACGCCGAGCTGGATGCTATGGTTGGCATTGCCGGCACCCACACTTGGATCGGCTTGTTCTGCTTCCCGGAAATTCCGCAAATCATTCTCTATAATACGAATGGTGTGGAACACTGGGCGGCAATTGCCGAAGCCTTCCAAGAGAAGGGATATCGAATTTTCGCAATCGGCTACGATGAAAAGACCGACATGCGAGAATTGAGCAAAAAAATTACCGAGACTTACAAAAAGCTCTGGTAATTTGCCCAAAAACAAAAAAACATCGATTCTTCGGAATCGGTGTTTTTTTTTATGCTTTTTATTTTTTTTTGAAGAAATAATAAATATGTTAATCAAATATTTAGATTTGAGTGCATAAAATTATATTGATTTAATTTTGGAGAAAAGAGATGAAAAATTATACTGAAAATGATATTCGTACAGCCGCTTATTTCAACTGGTTGAATTCCGGTTGCCAAAACGGTAATGATTTGCAAAACTGGTCTTTGGCTTTGCAACAATTAGCAGGAAACACAGCCGCTTCCAAAAGCAGCAGCAACAAAAGTTCTTCTGCTAAAAAATCTGCAAACAGCAAGACAACAACTTCTAAGAAAAAGAAATAATATTTCTTGGAAAGTATTAAAAGCCTCAGATTAAATTCTGAGGTTTTTTTATTTTAAAACATCTTTATAACCTGTAAGAAATGCTTTAAAAAAGCAAGGTTTTTGCTATTCTGAAACAGATTTTGTAAGGTGTAAAAATGATAAACAGTATATTGATTTTAGCTATATGCGGTAGTTTCGGAAGTATCCTGATTCCCAAACGGGGCAATCGGATGATCGGCATGCTGAGCTTTCTGATCACGGCAGCCGTTTTCTTTATTTTAAGCAAAAACTATCTATCCGGTACCGACCAAATTCATGCATTTTCTTGGCTGAAATACATGAGCTTGCAGGTCGATATAGATTTATCGGCAAATGCCCGTAGCTATAATCGAGTTTTTCCCGTTTATGTTTTATCTCTGTTGTCAATGTTGATAGCCAATTTCAATCCGGAAGAAAATAAAAAACAAAGATTTTGCAGCTTGGTGATGCTGAATATATGTGCAATTACCGGTGCTGTCTGTGCCGTTAATTTGTTGCAGCTTTTAATCTGCAGCTGCTTAATTACCGTTCTGGGTTTTTGCACCATAGATGATATGGATGCCCGCAAAAAATATGCATTTTATAATTTGTTATCAGATTTGAGTTTATTTAGTGTTTGCAGCTTGGCATACGGCTATATCGGAAGTTTGGAATTCAGTGCCTTGCCCAAGTTTGATAAGTTGGGCGCACATCGCGATTTGGTTGCCGTTTTATTGGCATTTTCGGTTTGCTTAAAACTCGGTTTATTTATGTTTCATAATCAACTTTATGATTTAAGTGTTTTAAATTTCAATCGTCTGTCATATGTTCTTTTTTGCTCGGCGCCGTTTGCCGGATTAATAATTTTATATAAATTTTATCCTCTGATGTCAGTATCGGACTATGCCGAACCGTTATTAAAAATAATGACGATTTTGACACTGCTCTGCGGAATATACACAACCTTAGTCATCGATAACATTAAAGAAAAAGCCATAGGTTTTGCTCAAATTTTAACCGGTATCGGGTTAATGAATTTGCTTTTTTTCTCGGCAAAATTTGAGACGGTTGAACAGTTGATTTTGTTTGGCGGTTATCTCTTTGTCTTAAATTTGTTTTTTGTATATCATGCCAGCTCGCATGAAATGAAGGTATCACAGATGGGCGGCTTTATCAGCGGCACCAAATTTGGTTTTGGTATAATAACCGTATCTTTGTTTGCGCTGGTGCATTATATCTTGATAACACAAGCCTCTGCGCCATATGTCATCAGCATTATCAGCGCCGGAATTTTAATATTGATAAGTTCACATATTTTTCGCCAAATTTTTTTCGGAACATCTCATGCCGATGAAAGAATAATGGCATTATTAAAAAATCCAACATGGTATATGCTGATTTCGCTGATTGTCATCGGCGGATTGCTTGGATATCCCGAATATCAAAAATATCAGAACGAACTTTTAGTCGGTTTTCTGTTGTTTATATTATTTCTGTTTTTTTATCCGTTACGCCGCTTGGAACAAGCATATGCAAATGAAAAAATTCAGGAAAGTGACGTATTTGAATCAATTTTTGATTTTCTGATTATTACACCTTTAACCATTTTGGGAAGAATCTTATGGCTGTTGGTAGATTTTATATTAATAGAGCGAACCTTAATTAATTCCATAAGCAAAACCACGGCATTTTTAATCAATAACGTAACAAAGTTAAACGTATATTCCGGCGTCAGATATTTCATGTATGTTATTTTAAGTGTCGCTTTAATATTTTTGATTGCCGTATTGAGAGGTAAATAATGTTAAACACTTTTTCCATTTTATCTCTGATAATTGTGATTCCGTTTTTGGGGATGTTGTTTACCTTATTTGCCAAAGAGGCAGAAGACGGAAGTACGCGGAACGCATGCAGTGTTGCGGTGTTTGCCGTTATTGCCAATATCATAATGATACTGCGCATATTCATGTTGATAGAAGTATATCAACCGGGCATACAGCTGGTTGAGACATATAATTGGATGAAAAATCCGGATATCAACATTGTTTTCGGCGTAGATGTTTTATCTTTAATGCTGCTTCTGGCAATACACATAGCCTTTATCATAGGTTTTATCGGTGTCAGAAATAATATGGAACACCAAAAATCTTTAATGGTGTGGTCATTACTTTTTTTAAGTATGATTACGGGCTTTTTTGTTTCGGCAGATATTTTTTCTTTTTACATCTTTTTTGAGGCGACCTTATTGCCGCTGTTTATGATATTGGGAATGTTCGGAGACATTAAAAGGCGAGAATATATCAACCGATTTTTATTATATAATATGTTGGGTGCGGTCATCTTTTTTGTTGCCACGCTTCTCTTATTTAACTATCAACACGGCATGTTGGAGCTGCAACAGTTAGGCAATATGAAATTAAATGATAAAATGGAATATTTTATCTGGGCAGCCATATTTATCTCTCTGTTGTCGCGAATACCGGTATGGCCATTCCATTATTGGATATCTTCAGTCAATTCCAGTATTCGGCATCCGATGGTCTTTTTAATTTCAATGATATTACCTTTAACGGGCATATATGGGTTTGTCAGATTCTTACCCAAAAGTTTACCGTCAATCATGAGCAATTATATATTTATATTGCAAATCATAGGCATTGTCACAATGTTGTTTATTGCCTTAATCGGTTTAATCAACAAAGACCGTCAATATAAAATATTTTCATATATAACGGTCTACTATATTATGTATTTGTTGGGTATATTGACCAGAAATGAGGTCATATTATTAAACATAGCCTTTTCATTTTTCAGTTATTTAATCATAGTTGCATCGTTGGAAGTTTTTTCGCATTATATCTCGCGGGAGCAAAGCCAGCAGGGAATAATGGATGACGGAATTTTATGTGCATGCCCCAAAATTTCAATCATCTATGCTTTTATGACGTTGGCTGCGGTAGGATTGCCGTTGTCTTCATTATTTTTGAACAATTTTTTAATTTTATCTGATCTTTTGGCAGTAAACATCAAAATGGGAATAATCATGCTCTTGTCATTGGTGATAGTTTCATCATCTTTGTTGAGAGAATTATTTCGGTTACGCGACATAGAAAAATGCGGTGTTGAAATGCATCAGGTAGAAGATATAAATAAAGGCATATTTATTTTTATGCTGTTTATCTGTTTTATATTGTTAATGTCATTTGTCAAACCGTTATGGTTTGTTTTGGGAGCATAGGAGAGACAAGATGTTTGTTCAAATGGTAGCACAGTCTCCGGAAATATTTTTATTAATGGGATTACCCATTATGTTTTTGCTGAATAAATATCGCAAAAACAAGACCTCTAAAACATTTTATTCCGTCAGCAAAATCATGCTCCTTTTTTCGATTCTGTCGGGTATCATTTTTTACAATCGCTCGGGTTATGCCGAATATGTGCAGAACAATACCTATACCACGCTATATAAAATTTTTGTGCAAATTTTCGGCTTGGGCATATTCTTTTTGTCATGTAAATGGTTTTTGAACAAAAATCGTTCCTCATTACAATATTATGCTTATGGAACGGGACTTATTGTGAGTTTGATGATATTAATATCATCCGTTCATTTTTTAGTATTAAGCGGCGCTTATTTTATAAGTTCTCTGCTAATTTATTATCTGATGCGTTTAAGTTCGGAAGATTATGAATATGAAATGGGCAACCGTCGCTATTTTGTTTTTATGTTTATGTTTTCCTTAATGATTTTATTGAGCGGATTGTGGTTTTATCATAAAATCGGAAGTTGGGAATATGCAAAGATTGCCGCCTATTATGCCAAACACGCGTGGAACAGAGCCGATATTATGGCATTTGCGGGCATTTTGCTGCCTTTATTATATATGCTGGGCATAGCGCCGTTGCATTTTAATCGGATAGAACAATCCGGCTTAAGCATTTTGCCGGTCGGAATGATAAATCAAATTTTGCCGGTTATCGGAGCATATGCCGTCATATTAAATTTATTGATAAATGTCTTTTCAACGGCATCATCAATTTATGTTCCGTTTTTGCGCATCTTATCTATTGTATCATTATTCTGGGGCGCAATCAGCGCCACCAAAGAAGACAATCTTCGCAGACTTTTCGGATATTGCTGTCTATATTCCGTCGGTTTTATCATGCTGGGCTTATTACCGTTTAACAACAACGGAATAACCAGCAGTTTTGTTTATCTGATAGCATATTTATTGACCATCTTCGGAGTATATAGCGTCTTTTTTGCATTTAAGAGCAACGGAGAATATGTAAGTTCGCTGCAAGACATTTCGGGAATTTTTTCCCAAAAGCCATATGTTTCGGTCTTGCTGACAGCATTTATCGTATCATTTGCCGGTTCGCCGCCCATGCTTGGATTTTTAGGTAAGTTGCAATCGGTGGAGAATATGATAAGAGAGCAAGACTATTGGAGCATAGGTCTCGCCATGCTTGCCTTATTGCTTTTATTAAATGCCTTTTTCAGAGTAATTCGGGTTATGTTTTTTGAAATTCGCACCAAAAATTTTGACCGTACGGATAGAGGGATATACTTTTGTTTATTCCTGAATATGATATTTTTTCTGGTGGGTGTATTAAATCCGGCACTGTTTATCGAGCAATTTGAAACACTGCTTCAACCGATAATGAGGTAGAAATGCAAAGAATAGGAAAATGGAATTGGGAAGAAAAAGAAGAGGTAACGAGTACCAATGATGAGGCGGAAGCCTTAAGCCAACGGGTAAAAGACGGGGAATATGTTGTCACGGCAATAAGACAAACGCAAGGAAGAGGTAGACGTGGCAGAAGCTGGATAGGTTATGAAGGCAATTTATTTATGTCTTTTCTGCAAAAAATAAAACCTTCGCAAATCGGGGAAATTGTCTTTATTGTGTCATTAAGTTTATTTGAAAGTTTGAAAGATATTTTTCCAAATATAAATATAAAGTTGAAATGGCCCAATGATATATTGGTAGAAAATAACAAAATTTCGGGTATATTATTAGAAAAAGGCGCCGGCGATTATCTGATAATCGGAATAGGCGTAAATCTGGTCGGCGCCCCGAAATTAGAGGGCGTTTTGTATCCGGCAACGAGCCTGCAGGAAAAAGGCTATGAAGTGGATCGCCGCATATTATTGAGAAAATACATTGAAATATATGATAAAAATTATGAAAAATGGCAAGCCGAAGGTTTTAAGTCCATAAGAGACAAATGGCTAAAAAATGTCAAAGGCTTGGGAGAAGAAATAGAAGTTCATATGGAAAAAGAAAATAAACGAGGCATATTTGCAGATATTGATGAAACCGGAGCTTTGATATTGGAGCAAGGAAATAAAAAAGAAAAAATATATGCCGGGGATATTTTTTATATAGATAAACACAGGTAAGAGAAGATGAATTGTTTTAATAAAGAAGGATTATATTTTGTTGCTTTGGGCGGCGCGGAAGAAGTAGGTTTTAATATGTATGCCTATGCCGTGAAGGGAAAAATTATAGTCGTTGATTGTGGCTATGGATTTTTAAATGATGATTTCCCGGGAATAGACTTAGGTTTTGCGGATGCCTCATTTTTAGAAGCTTATCAGGAGGATATTGAAGCTATATTCATCACCCATGCGCATGAAGATCATTTCGGAGCCATAGCTCATGTCTGGAGCAAGTTAAGATGTCCGGTTTATGCGGTAGATTTCACACTCGGACATATAGTTCGTCGTTTGGCGGAATATAAATTAGATCAAGAAGTTGAGCTTTTCCCGATTAAGGAAAATAAAACCATTAATTTACCCAATTTTAAGGTAGAATATGTTCCGATGGCGCACTCCTTGCCGGATAATTGCGGCTTATTCATCCAAACCGAATACGGTAATGTTTTTCATGCAACGGATTGGCGTTTTGATGATGAAAAAATGTCATTTATGCCGACATCGTATGACAGACTCAAAGAAATCGGGAAGGAAGGTGTCGATTTATATATAGGAGATTCAACAAATTTAAATCATGAAATATCCGGTCCGTCGGAAGCGGTGATAAGAGAAAAATTAATTGAGTTAGTACCGCAATTTAAGAATACGCTGGTTGCCACATGCTTTGCCTCCAACATAGCTCGATTGGAAAGTTTGATATTGGCGGCACATGCAGCTGACAGAACGCCGGTCATAGCCGGAATGAGCATGATTCAGAATATTAACATAGCCAAAGAAAGCGGCTATTTGCAAAATTTGCCAAGCTATGTTGAAGCCAAGCAAGCCACAGAGATTCCGCTTGATAAAATGCTGTATATATGTTCAGGCTCACAAGCCAATTACAGAAGCGGCTTAACCCGAATTGTCAACGGAGAGAATAAGAATATTATATTAGGCAAAGGAGATGCCATAATATTTTCCTCGCAGATTATACCCGGCAATGAAGAAAAAATAGAACGGATGCAAGAAAAATTAAGAGATGCCGGAGTAGAGGTAATTTCCAGTGAAGAATATATGGTTCATACATCGGGACATGCGTGCAAAGATGATATCAAAAAGTTATACGAAATAATAAAGCCCAAAATTGTTTTGCCGGTTCACGGAGATAAAAGAAATATCCGCGCTCAAAGAAGATTCGCATTGGAATGCGGCGTAAAGGAAGTTGCATTAGCCAAAAACGGAGATGTGATGTTATTAAAATCGGGGAAGTTGGAAAATGTGGGCGAGATACCGACAGATATTATAGGTGTTGACAGAAAGCAGCTGACCTCATTAAATTCACAATTAATCAAAAATCGCAAAAGAATAGCATATAATTGTTCTCTGTTTATCAGTGTTGTATTTGATGAAAATTGGCGGCTTGAAGATTTACAAATATCATCAATAGATATTTTGGAAGAGGAAGAGTTTAAGAAGTTAGCAGAGGAAATCAAAAACAACATAGTGCAAAGCATAGATACGGAAGTGATAAAGCTTAATTATAAAGAGGCACAGATAGAAGAATATATGAGGGCAAAGATAAGAAAAATGGTCTATAAAGCCACAGACATCAAGCCTGTAACATATATGCATTTTTTCAAAAAGCAGAAGGAAGAATAAAGTCTGTTGAGATAATAATCAAAATAAAAAAGGCAGGAAATAAAATTCCTACCTTTTTTATTTTGTTTAATTCCGTACTAATGAGTATGCAAAAATATGCGGATGACCAAGTTAACAGTATAGATTTAGTCATGACACAGCTCCAATATAAGATCTAAAGCCTATACTATCCATAATAAACGTTTTTTTGTAACCAAAATTAAATATAAGCGCGATATATTGGTTGTATTTAAAAGAAAAGCCTCCTAAACGGGAGGCTTTTTTAAGTTCAACTTAAAATTAAGAGACAAATGATAAGAAGATTTTTTTTATTTTGAGCTTTTTAATAGGATAGGTTCAATATGGGTTGCCAACCCGGTTCTATCATCCGTTTCAACTAAAACCGCACAAAGAGTTCCGGTTCCTTTTGCAGGGGTTAATCTTCCTCCCGTGTATTTTCGAGCGAGTCTGTTTATAGGCTCTTGCTTATCAAATCCGAGTACGGAATCATAATCGCCGCACATTCCGACATCGGTTAGATAAGCCGTGCCTGCGGGCCAAATTTTAGCATCAGCGGTCGGCACATGAGTATGAGAACCGATAACGGCGGAAACACGCCCATCGAGATAACATCCGAAAGCCAGTTTTTCCGAGGTTGCTTCGGCATGAATATCCACAAAAATGGCATCAACATTTTTAGCAAGAGAATAATTTTTTAAAAGTTTATCAATAGCGTTCACAGGACAATCGACAGCTTCCATGAATAACCGTCCCAAAACTTGTACAATCAGCAATTTTTTCCCGTTAGGTGTTTCCAATTCACAAAAGCCTTTACCTGGCAGAGATTCAGGATAGTTAAGAGGACGTACGATTCGTTTACACTCATCCAAAAAAGGGATAAGTTCACGCTGTTGCCACACATGATTTCCGGTCACGAGAGCGTCAACGCCTTTTGCAAGAAAATCACGACAAATAGCCGGGGTAGCCCCGAAACCGTGAGCGGCGTTTTCAATATTAACGATCACAAAATCAGGTAGATATTTTTGTTTAAGAATTTCCAGATTATTTAATACAGCTTCTCTTCCGGCACGAGCGACAACATCACCACAATAAATAAATTTCACAATAGCAAACTTTCGCAAACAGATTAACAACTAAAAAGCCCCTGAAAAGGGGCTTAAAACTTTAAGTGAGGGAGCCATCACAGCCGTAGGAAACATTCTTATCGAACCGCTTCTCACAAAGTGGGCATCATATAAACAGACCACGATCTGTTCAGAGACAATTCCCTATAAAAATACGTTGGCTCGGAAGATCTGCGGAGATACAAACCGGACAGCCTCCCTCTATGTAAATTAGTTTACAATGATTCTATTTTAGATGCAACAGAATTTATTTGATTAATTAAAGAATTAATTTTGCCTGTTAATAACACATCGGTTTCAGAAATTAATTTCTCGTCAAACTGAGGCTGACTATGGGTTTTGTCGGGTATGCCGTTATTTTTTTTGAGCTCTGATAATTCATCGGCAAGGAGCAATCCGACCATAGCCAGGAGCATATTTTCATTAACCTGTCCGCCACCTTGAGTAAGCATGCGGGCTTTCTCATCGAGGATTCGAGCCAGTTGAAGGATTCGCACTTCTTGCCCGTCTTCACAAGCAACGGCATATTCTCGAGCATTAATTGTTATTGTAACTTGCGCCATCGTTTTCCAACACTTTATCTAATTTAGAAATTAAATGATCAATATTATGAAGCAGATTTTGAGAAGTTTCCTGCAACAAGAGAAGATTATCAGCATTTTTTTTCGATTCGGAAATCATCTCTTTTTTTTGA
Organism: uncultured Alphaproteobacteria bacterium; assembly: GCA_944393215.1. Taxonomy (GTDB): domain Bacteria; phylum Pseudomonadota; class Alphaproteobacteria; order RF32; family CAG-239; genus CAJLXD01. The sequence goes on along the minus strand of CALXZL010000005.1, from coordinate 95,430 downwards.
GAATTTAAAAGATTTTTTTTATCATCAAGTGTATCATTAAGCTTAAGCAAAAGATCACTGAGTTCGGCTAAAGCATTTTCAGTTTGGTTAAGTTCAATTTTTTTTGCATCAGTCACGATTTTTTTCTTTCAATTAACGGATAACTCTCTTAATATTGGCACTATCATAATAAGATCATTTATATTTTCAATAAGCAAAGAGAGTTTATGCCAAAGTTTATCATAAAAATAGGTCCGACAGACACACAGTTCATAGAAAACGAAGATATATGCTGTTATATAGCAGATTCACAATCATCAAAAAACATTGTATCACAGGCAAAAAGTTCGGATAAACTGGTTTTGGGAGAAGGAGAGGCATATAGTTTCGGTGCTGATTTAGACGGTCTGATTATCAGAGAAGAGGTCAATGACAAATTTCCCAAATATATCAAATCCGTGCAAAAAAGAATAAAAGGAAAATTTACGGGAATATGCTGCCGCCCGACGCGTCATGAAGCAATGTTGGCATCGGAAGCCGAGCCTGATTTTGTTATTTTTGAGATAAATCCCGAAGAACAGAAAGCCGCAATAGAGGTTTTGCAGTGGTATTCGGAACTTTTTTTGATTCAATCGGCGGTAACATATTTTGAAAAAATAGATAAAAAACTGTTGGATTTAGCAGATTTTATAATTTTAAATGCATCAGAATATAAGATTCTGGTTGATAAAATAAAAAGATTAGATTAATTTGCCAATAAATCCTTTAAAATTGTAAATATGAAAAAAAATAAAATTTGGAGAAAAAAATGAAACAACAAGCTGGATCAATCAGAATTGGTTGGGTAATAGAATATAAAAACAAACCATGGACCGTAACCAAAACAAACTTTGTTAAACCGGGAAAAGGCGGCGCTTTTATGCAGGTTGAAATGAAGTCTGTGGAAGAGGGAACCAAAACCAATGAAAGATACAGAACGGAAGATATGGTAGAAAAATTAATGGTAGAAACCAAAGACTGCCAATTTTTATTTGAAGATTCTACCGGATTAACGTTTATGGATAGTGAAACGTTTGATCAATTCAGCATGGCTTCTGATATATTAGGCGATTCTCGTCCGTTTTTGACCGACGGCATGGCTGTTATCATCAACTTTATTGACGGCAAACCGATATCTGTAGAATTGCCGATGCAAGTTATCTGCGAAGTCAAAGAAACCGAGCCGGTTATCAAAGGACAAACCGCAGCATCTTCATACAAACCGGCGATTTTGGACAATGGCGTTCGCACCATGGTACCTCCGTTTGTTGGTCAAGGAGAAAAAATAGTCGTTAATACTTCAGATGGATCATACGTCGAAAGAGCCAAATAATGTCTTATTTATCAGCAAATTTAAATATGCTCGTCGGAGCAGTCAAAAAAGCCACGGCATCATTAAATCGTGATTTCAGCGAGATTGAACAATTACAATCATCGGTTCGCGGTTATAAAGAATTTGTTGCCTCGGCATTGAAAAAGGTGGAAAAAAATTTAAGAGCGGAATTATCTAAGGCAAGACCGACATATGCCTATGCCGAAGAAGGAAAGCCGCAACCCAAAGGTCCGCATTTTATCGTGTCGGCATTAGACGGGATAGTTAATTTTGCACATGGAATACCGTATTTTGCCGTTTCTGTAGCGGTTTATGAAAACGGTCAAATTACGGCAGGCGTGATCTACAATCCGGCAACGGAAGAATGCTATTTTGCCGAACGCGGAACCGGAGCTTATAAAGAAGGTTTTCGTAATCATGAGCGCCTTCGCGTTTCAGCCCGCAAAGAATTAAGCGAGAGCATGATATCGGCAAAAATAATTTCAACAACGGACAACGAAGCAGAAATTGCCGGATGTCGCAAGGTTTTATCAAAGCTTGTTCCGGAGGTAAATGCCAATCGAAATTTTGGAGCTGTTTCTCTGGATTTGGCATATGTCGCTGCCGGAAAACTTGATGCCGTTGTTGGTTCAAACAATATGAGTTCGTCTCTTGCTGCCGGTATCTTATTGGTTAAGGAAGCAGGCGGATGCATTTTAGATATGGCGCAGACGGATACCCGTAGTGAAAATTTGGATGCCGTATTGCAATCGGGAAATATTATTGCCTGCAACGCCAATATCGGAAAGAAAATATCAGATTTGTTAAATAATTAAGTCAACAAAATTATAAGGGGGAAAAGATGCGCGCTAAATATTTGTTATCAGCAATAAGTGTGTTGTCTTTAGTGCTGGTCGGTAATATATCTTCAGTCCGAGCCGATGATGTATATGTGAATTTATCGGTTTTAGACAATTTGGAAGGCAGCGTTTCCCCCAATATCAATCAAGGACCTCTTTTCCCGGTCATTTCTTCCTCAACCAAAAAGTCGGTTAAAAAAGCAGTTGTAAGCAAGAAAAAAACAGAGAAAAAGTCTCAAAAAAAGAAGGTAGAATTACCAAAGAAAAGTGATATTGCTGTCAAAATAGAGAAGAAGGAAGAGCTTCCGAAACCCGAAAAAACAATATCTGAGCCAGAAAAGATCCCATTCCGGACAGTGGTAACGGAAGATAAAGAAGAAAAAATACAAGCCGCACCCAGTGTTCCGGTAAAAACGGAAACAATTTCAACTGTTGAACAGCTGGTAAAAGAGGAAGTGCCGACAAGTAATGAAAATCAAAAAACGGTCGCACCGGAAACACCGGTAAGTGATGAGACTAAGGCTGTTACTATGCCGCAAGCAGACCTCCCAAATGAAAACATTTCAACTCAAGCGGCAACATCTCAGCCGGTAGTAGAAAATCCGCTTCAAACCGCTTTAGAGAAAATGGTTGAAGAAACGTCAAAGCTTCCGGCTCAAACAGAACCGGTCGAAGAGAAGCCTTCTTTGTTGGTAAAAACGCAAGAGAGCACAGAAACCAGCGTCGGCGAAGAAATATATTTTGCAGAGGGAGAAGATGAGCTTGTTCCCGAAAATGAAGCGCAAATTGACAATATAATTAACCGTTTTGAAAATGCTAAAGAGAATAAAATAGCTATTCTTTCATATAATTTGGACAATGGAGAAGATAGTTTCCGTAAAAAGAGGATGTCTTTGAATCGAGCCGTTGCGGTTAGATCTTATCTGCTGGGAAAAGGCTATAAAAATTTCAGCATCAAAGTGGTCAATTTAGATGAGGCTAACGGTAAAGAAAACAGTGTCCGCATAGAGGAATTGAAATAAAGCCGTAAAAATTTAAAAAAATGTAAATTAATGCTTGCCTTATTAATAATGCTAATGTATAAAGGCATAAAATTATGCGTTTACAATAAAAGTTTTAGGAGTTTTTATAATGAAGGAAGGTATTCATCCTGATTATCATGAAATTACATATGTAATGACAGATGGTTCAGAATTCAAGACAAGATCGACCATGGGTAAAGCTGGCGATAAGATTCGTTTGGAAATTGATCCGAAATCTCATCCGGCATGGACAGGTATCCAACGCTTGGTAGATACCGGTGGTCAAATCTCTAAATTTAATAATAAGTTTGCAGCCTTTGGTTTGAAAGCCGGAGATTCTGCTAAATAGTTTTGTTTATTTAGTGTTTTGTTAACCTGCATTTAGTAATCTAAATGCAGGTTTTTTTTTGCAAAAGTAGAAACAATGGTAAAAATCACACATTATGAAGTTTATACGGACAAAGGTGACGGTTGGAAACTGGAAGACAGATTTGCCAGCGAGCAACGTCATGAAGCAATAAATTTAGCAAAAGAGCGAGAACAAGAACGTGTAAAAGTAAAAATCATCAAAGAAATCTTTGATGTTCAGGATAATACCTATCAAGAAACGGTAGAGTATGTCAGCGTATTGAACAAAAAGACGGATAAAGAAGAACCCATACGCATAAATAATGTCTACGAAATTGAAGAAGAAACAAAAGAGACGGATGCCGGCAATACCAATAACATGATTTCAGCCATTTTAAAGCTGATATCAATTATTGTATTAAGCTTAATATTTGCCAATATAGTTGTTACATTGCTTCTTCCGATTGTAGAAGAATTAGCTCCTGAAGACAAAGTCCGCCCGATTTTATTTAGTGCCTTTTTTATAATCTTCTTAGCTTTGGCAATACCACTATTGCTGAATAAGATTCCATGGTATGTTTTCAGAAGCACACCGGGAGTAAGAAAGACCTCGGTAAAAGAAAGTAAGTTTTATGACAAAGCCAACAATCTGATCAAACTTTATCATTTAAATGAATATGAGCCGAGTTTGGCACCGGCATGGCCCGAAGCACCGGCAGAATATAAACACTATATTGTAGATTTTATACGAGAAATAATTGCTAATATAGATTCCAAAACCATGTTTGAGGATAGTTTTTCCAAGCTGGGTATAAAATTAGTTGTGTATGGTGGCAGTATGGAGTTGGCACGTTTCTGCGGCTTGGGCATAACGGAAGCCAATTCATTGTTATATGAAGCTTTTAAGATATTAGATGGAGATCAAGTAGATTTAGAGGCTTTTTATGACAGCAAAAAAACTTTTTCGGATAACAAAGTTGCCATATTTTTAACCGGTGTCGGTGCGCATATGATGGCAAAAGTGATTGAAGGAGAACCGGTAGATTTCAGTGTGCTAAAATTAAGCTTTGCGCGTTGGGAAGAATTGTTAAACGGCAATTATCAGGAAATAGAAGAAAAACCGATAGTAAGCAAAGTAGATATCATGTGTCCGAGCTTGGTTAATGTCAGTTGCCAATTTCGTTTTTATGATGACAATATAGAAGATGCGGAGAATTTAAAGACAAGTTATTTGTCTGATATTCAGAATATTATATATAATCTATTGGGGCGTTATCCGGCAGTAAACACCACGGAACGGGACGGTTTTACGAGTGTGGAATATGATAATACGGAATCAGCCGTAAAATTTGCTTCTGATTTTATCAGAGATATAGGACAATATAAAGAAGATTTAAATGACGAAAATTTATTATTTTTGAGCAAATGTAACATAGTCGATTTTCCTGATGATGGCAGTAATTTAACTGAATATGTCATGGATATTTTGGATCAAACCTACAATAATGAGATAATAATAACGGAAAAAATCAAAAACAGCATGTATTCCACTCAATATGAGTTTGAATATTTAGGAGAAAAAAAGTTAAACAAAACAGAAAAAATGGTAGCTTTGTATAAATTAATATATTAACAATGTGTTGAGGAATAAAAAAAATTATGTTATAATAAAAATTGGTTTTAATCCGTAAGGAGAGGGAAAATGGTAACAATAGCTGAAGCTATGGCAAACAGAACGCCCCAAACGTGGGAAAAAACGCTTACCGACATGAATAATGTTGATGAGAGCTTTTCCAATGCCAGAGATTTAGGATATATCCGTTTGAATTATGCTCGAGTTACGGCAGTAGCCAAACTTGCGGAAAGCTACGATTCGGAAGATAATTACAAAGTACAGGTTCAATCAAACGGCAAATTAGCCATTTCTCTGAGAGACGGAGGAGAAAATGAAACCGTTTTGGATTTATCAAAATATGAAGAAGCCCTTAATGCCTTAAAACAACAGTTAGATCCGGAAGGTTACCAAAAAGAACAAGAAGAAAAGAAAAAGCAAGAGGAAGAAAATTTACTTTCCTTAACGGCGGAAAAATTAAATATTCAAGTCTATATGACCAAAGGCAACAAACAAGTGTTGATAGGGGACAGCACGGCAGAACTCGGTAGTAAGGAAAGAGAAGCCATAGATGCCATGCTTTCCGGAGAATATAAGGCAGAAAAAGGAGATTATTATTTTAAGATAACGCGCAATGAAGATACGGCGGAAAGAAATGAGGAAATAAGCTATGCATTACAAGTAAGCATGGGCGCAAATTTCAAACATGACTATGTAATGAAGGAACAAGAATCCGAAGATACACAAAATAAAACGGAAAGTAAAATACCATTAACAACCAGCAGTACCGGAAGCTTATCATCAGTTAATGCTCTGGAAATACAGGCCACAAAATATCAAGCAACAGCACAAATGCTGGAAGTCGGATATTTAAATATGGCAAATATATATAATAAAAACAGCAAATTTTAATAAATAAGCGCGATAGCAAAAAAAATACTTGTATATTAAGCAAAGAAAAACTATCTTTAGGATAAATAATTTGCTATATACAAACATATATGTTTTGCTAAAGAAAGGATAAAAAAATGACAGCGCCATTGATGCCGAAAGCAACCGCTGTATGGTTGGTTGAAAATACAACACTGACATTCAGACAAATTTCAAACTTTTGTGAAATACACGAGCTGGAGATTCAAGCCATTGCCGATGGTGATGTTGCCGGTAATATCATGGGATTGAGCCCTGTTGACAATAATCAACTGACCTGGGAAGAAATACATCGTTGTGAAGCTGATTCTGCCGCCGATTTAGTTGCCAATGTTATGGAAAGAAATGTTAAAGAGAAAAACGCCAAAGCCAAGAAAATTCTCTCTCCTTCTCAAAGAAATGATAAGCCGGCAGCAATTGCATGGGTTATTAAAAATTATCCGATTTTGGCAGACAGCCAAATCTGCAAACTGATTGGCACGACTAAAAACACAATTGATGCCATCCGTAACGGAACACACAGAGAAAGCGCCGTTTTGCGTCCCAAAAATCCGGTGATTATCGGTTTAACCACGGAGAAGGAATTGGATAAAGCCATATCTTTGGCTCAGGCTCGGTTAGAAAAAGCCAGAGCTCCCAAAAAAGCTAAGAAAAAAGCCCCGGCTAAGAAGAAAACAGAAAAGAAAGCCGCAGCCAAGAAAACGGTAGCCAAAGAAAAAGCCCCTAAGAAGGAAAAAGCTAAAAAGACCACGGCTAAGAAAAAAACAGCAGCTAAAAAAACTTCTAAAAAAGCTGAGAAATAATAAAAAAAAGGTTCTGAGTAAAATCAGAACCTTTTTTTTGAGATATATTTATTTTATTGCAAATTGATTTGATAAGTCTTATTGTCAAATTTTATCAAAGCATATTGAGGATCAATACGTCGATTCAAGCTGATTTTAACATTAGAAAAGTAAGAAGGAGTACGCAGTAGAAAAAAGGTAATAGGCTGAAATTATCATCAATCAAAAGGATTCTAACATAGTTTAGAGGGACTCCGCCATTGATAGGAATAAAGAAAAGTCCCCAAATCATATAAATTAGTAAAATTTTTGCAGGAAGAGTTGACTGTTTACAAAAATATTTTCTCAACATTTTGCCCTCCATATAAGCTCATTTTTCATTTTATCATATATATATAAACTTAAGAAAATAATAATTTATACTCAAACAAAAAAGCCTCTTTCATAAGGAAGAGTCTTTCGTTTTAGTCTTTGTCCTGATAAGGGTTGTTACCTTTACGCACGGTAATACGAATTGGAATACCCCCCATATCAAAAGTTTCTCTTAAGTTATTAATCAAATAACGCAAATATGAATCAGGCAAACCTTCGGGATTGCTGGAAAAAATAAAAAATGCCGGTGGTCTGGTCTTGGCTTGTGTGATATAACGCAATTTAATGCGGCGATTATTTTTGCCGAGCGGTGGCGGGTTGTTATCGGTCACATCGGCAAACCATTTGTTCAAAGGAGATGTCGGAATACGAATATTCCAACGGTCATAAACTTTGAATACGGCACGCATCAACTTATCCAAACCTTCGCCTTTGAGAGCGGAAATGGTAACGGTCGGCACACCTTCGGCCTGCGTTAAAGACGTGCGCAATTTATAATTCAACTGGTCAAGCGCTTCTTTGCGATTGGCAACGTCCCATTTGTTGACGGCAATCACCAAAGCACGACCTTCATCCAAAACCTGACGTGCAATAGTTAAATCTTGCTTATCAAGCACGGCATCGGCATCCAAAACCAAAACCACAACTTGCGCTAAGAAAGCGGCACGCTTGGTACTGGCGGCTGACATTTTTTCTAAAGAGTCGGAAATGCGAGACTGCTTGCGCAAACCGGCGGTATCCACCAAATTGATTTTGCGTCCTTGATATTCCCAAGCCGTGGTAATGGCATCACGTGTCACACCGGCTTCAGGACCTGTAAGCATACGCTCATCTTGGAGCAGAGCGTTAACAAGAGTTGATTTACCCACATTCGGGCGACCGACAATCGCGAGCTGAATAGTGCGCTTTTTCCACGCTTCTTCACTGATTTCTTCCGTTCCGTTATCGGTAGCCGGATTCTTATTCTCTTTTTCATCAGCTTTGTCTTTAGGATTCAGTTTAACATAATGTTCGTGCAAAGCTTCGTATAAATCTTGCATGCCCAAGCCATGCTCGGCAGAGAAGGGAATAGGCTGCCCAAAACCGAGCTTATAAGCTTCCCCGATACTATCTTCTTGCAATTTTCCTTCACATTTGTTGGCAAGCAAAATAACCGGACGATGCATTTGGCGCAAAAGTTGCGCAAAATGCTCATCATAAGGTTGCAAACCGTCGCGAGCATCAAAAAGGAAGAGGCAGATATCAGCATCGGTAATGGCGCGCTTAGTCTGTTCCCACATACGCTTTTCAATGTTGTCTTCTTTAGAATATTCATAACCGGCAGTGTCAATAATGGTTAGGTTCATGTCGCGCAACTTGGTCGGGGTTTCTCTGCGGTCACGGGTTACGCCCGGTTTGTCATGTACAATGGCAACCTTGCGTCCTGCCAAGCGGTTAAACAAGGTAGATTTTCCGACATTAGGACGACCGATAATGGCAACCTTCATACTCATATTCAAATTCCAATCTATTTATAAGCAACAATTTCGGCATCATTAGTTGTAAATAACACCATTTCTCGGGCAACAACCGGAGAGACGCTGACACCGTCAGAGAGTGTAATATAACCGATTATTTTTCCGTTATAAGGTGAAATGGCAAAAACATAGCCGTTTGAGCTGGTAACAAGCAATCTGTTTCCTGCCAAAACCGGACCTTTGGCATAAATACCGGAAATTTCATCTTCATTATTGGTCACGGGAACGTTGGTATTCCAAACAATCTTACCGCTGGATTTTTCTAAAGCCAAAAGGTTAAAGCTATTGTCTAAAACATATAAATATTTTCCGGCAACCCATGGCTGACTGATACCGCCGATTTCTCTTTCCCAGAGACGATCACCTGTTCTCAAGTCAATCGCGGCTAAGATGTTAGAATGCCCGAGAGCATAAACGACACCCCCGTCAATAATCGGATTGGCTTTGATGCCGTTAATGCTGGCTAAAGCATTTGTTCGGCGATAAGATACCAGCAACGAGCTCCACAATTCTGAACCGGTGCTGGCTTTAAAGGCCTTCAACTCGCCGGTAGAAAAAGCGGCAATAACCACATCTTGGAAGGGATCGTAAGCAGGGCTGGCTCCACCGACCAAAGTGGTTGCTTCGGTTACGGTTTTATAGCGCCACAATTCCTTACCGGTGTCAGCATCCAAGGCAATTAAAGCATTTTCGATTGTCTGAACAAAAACTAAGCCGTTTGCAACGGTCGGCGCAATACGAATAGGAGCTTTTTCATCAAAACGCCATAATTGTTTTCCGGTTTTCATATCCAAAGCAAAAACGCTGCCGAAACCGGTCGTGGCATAAATTTTGCGGTTAAATTCGGCTAAGCCGGCGCCCTTCATAGAAATCTCATATTCATCGTCAATAAGAGGTTTCAAATTCTTATGCCAAATTTCTTCGCCGTCATCCAAGCGCAGAGCTCTGACTTGAGCATCGGCATCAATGGTAAAAATAACTTTATAAGCAACAACGGGAGCAGCTAAAAGATAATCGCGTTTTGAACTTCCGGTTCCGAAGGAAGCATCCCAAACTTTCTTGAGGTTTTGTGAGGCTTGGATATGTTCCATCCGGTGTAAAGAATTTCCGCCGGTTTGTTTCCATGAAGTATTGATATAGGGTTGAGGAAGCGTAATTTTTAATTCTTTGGCATCAAAATCGGGAGCTAATTTTCCGGATTCCTGCAAAACGGCAACTCGTTCGCCGTCAATTTTGAGTCTTTCATTACCAAACATACCGCAAGCGGATAAAAACATAACCAGAGAGCAAATTGCGGTTTTTTTATAAGTAATATATTTCATCCCCATATCCTTATCTAGAAAATTATTGCTGAGACAACACGTTAATCATATCTTGAACTCGAGATTGCAGAGTATCTGTAGTTTTTGAGTTTCCACTGATATCTTTATAAATATTCAGAGCCTGAGCCGGATCATTATCGCGTAAAGCTCTCATCGCCAAGAGTTCTTTAGCGGTATTATTCCAGACGTTTTGTTTGTCGGTCAAAGGAGCCAACAAAGCATTAATTTCTTCCGCGGAAGCCGTATTGAGTTTATAAGAAGCAAGTTTCAAACGAGCAACATCGCGCATTTGGGGGTTAAATGCCTCATCGGCAACAATTTGTTCAAGTTCTGATATGGCTTTATCAAATTGTTTTAGTTCAATCAAAAGATTAACAATTTGCATTTGCGCAATATTGGTATAAATTCCGCGGTTTGAATTTTTGATTGACGTTAAAACTTCTTGAGATTCGGCAAAACGTCCTTGATTTTGCAGGTTAAGAGCATAAGCAAAAGAGTCGGACATTTCCTGATTACGTTTATCCTTCCAAGCTTGAAAAGTTTCAAAGCTGACGGCACTGAAAACGGCAACAACCACAAAGAGGATAATAAACAAACCATATTTATCCCACAATTTTTTGATTTTTTCGTTTTTCAGTTCTTCATCAATCTCACGGATAAAAGCATCTTCCAAATCATTATGCTGTTCCTGAGCTTTTTTTCTGACCATAACAAATCTCCTTAAGATAATCCTTTTTATCATATATAATAGAAATCAAATTTTAAGCAAAGCAAATTTTTACAAAAGTACAAATTTGTGCGTATTTAAGCAGATTTTAATATTATAAACGGACTAATCGGCATTAATGATTTTTTCGATTAAAAAGTTTTTAATCCATTTCAAATCTTGAATAGGCAATTTTTTCCCGAAAATAATGTTTTTTTCGCTGGATGTAATCGTCACGAAATATCTTTCTGTAGCCGGATTAAAGGTAACATAAATACCTTTTATGTCTTTATTAAAAATTTCGTCATGTTTGGTTGAAAACAAGAAATATTTGTGTGTATGAACGATTTTGTCTTTTTTCAAAATCAATTTTTCTTTTCGGAACAAAATAAAGACGGAGGCAATAATGCCGAAGGAACACACAAAATAAAATCCGATAAGAAAAGTATTGGAAAAGCCTTGAGTATTAAGGCTGACAATAAACATGGGCAAAGCCAACATCAAAATGCATAAAGCTCCGAGAATATTATAAGCGTCCCACAAAACTTTTCTGAGTTTGATAATGATTTTATTGGGAGTTTCTTTAAGAACGAGTCGGGTAGAGTGTTTGTCATTTGGATTAAACTTACCGCGTAAATTCCAAATATCAGCCATTTCGGTCAAAGATTTATCCAAATCGGGAACATTACGTTGCAAAATTCCTTCATCGGTATAAAAGAGTGTCGGTAAATTAAGTTTTCGCGCATAATCTACCCAAATTTTGCGAATATTTTTTTCCGAAGTGGAAATATACAAAGGCACGATTTGGGCGCTTGATTTATGTAAAAGTTCAATAATATAACGATTTCTGGTCATAAAGCCGCATTGAACAAATTCGATTCGCATCATAACGCCCTGAAAGTTAGAAATTTTATTCTTATAAGTGATTTTCTTTCCCCAGGAGCTTCGATTGATCATGGTAATGCTTTGACCGTCGAAGAATATTTTTTTGTAGCGGAGATAGGAAAGAATAAGAGAAATTATAATTCCTAAACCGAGCAAAATAATCAAGACATCAAAAACAAGAGGAGATATGAAGGAATTATATCCATCTGGACTATATGTCTGAGAAAAATTTTTAAACAGTGGGTTTTGAGTATACAAACCATTGGTTAACTCAAATATTCCAAGCAGGATTAGAATAAGTCCCAAAAAAATTCCGGGTAACAAAATGCGCAATTTAATCCGGTCAGATGCTTTAGAAAGAGTGTGATCAATATCTAATTTAAAATTATGACTGTAATGATGGGGAATATTCCTATTCATGTTTCATCCTTCAAAATAGTTGATGCTCAATTTGCACAATAAAATGATACAACATTTTTTTTAAATTATCATCATTAATTTTTTATTGAAAAAATATAAATAAAAACAAGACAAATTTAATCTATATTAATATTCTTGGAATATAAACTATATCCAGAATAATATGAAAATAGCAAGAAGGGTGTCGAGGCTATGGGTAATTTGAGTATATTTAATCAGGCAGGATATTTGGCTGTAACATATATGTCTTTGTTTTTGTTGCTTTTTACATGTATATATGCATCGGTCGGAAATAAACAGGTCAAAGGGATATGGCTTCTGTTTTGGGGTTTGGCTGTTGACTTTGCAACACAATATGTCTCTCAACACTCAATGGAAGTTTATGCGCAAGGTAAAGCGGTTGAAATCTGGGTGTTCATTGAAATGATACTCTGCTTAATTTCAATGCTTTTGTTGGCAATGGCATCATCACACATACTGGTAAATAATATATCCGATTTACCGGTCGTGTTGCTGTTCGGTGGTTTGGGATTAGTGGCAATAGTTTTCTTCCTTTATATATTCCCGGATAATTTGATGATTTCCAAAATGCGCTATATTTTCCCGCTGGCAGGTTGTGCTTACCTGTCTTTAGGGTTCATGTCGCAAATGAATAAAAGACGGAGCAGCGGTTTTATGTTTGCCGGATTGGTCATGCTGGCTGCAACCATAATCATGGGTTTAAAATTATTGGGCTTCAACTATTTCATTTATGATGCATGGTATATTCCGTCGGTTGTCTACATTTTATTGAGTGTGGCAATGATAATGTTAAAGGCGGATATGTATGCCAAAAAATATGATGATAGCTGTGTTGAAATTGAGAAAAACACGCAAAGAATAGAAGAAATCATAAAATATTCTCCCTTCCCGATTATTATCTCCAAATTAAGTGATGACAGAATAATTTTGGCAAACAGCAATGCCATAAAATTGTTCGGCATATCAGCCAACGAACTTGATCGCTATCATTTTAAAGATTTTTTTGCCGATTCGGAAAATCGTCGTGTTTTAAATGAACGTTTGGAAAAAGAGCGTGTCGTTCAAGATTTTGAAATTTTGGTAAAGACGCCCACGGGCAATACGCCGTTTTGGCTGTTGGCATCAGCCAATATCATTGACTACAATTATGATGTGGCTCTTTATACGGCGTTCCAAGATATTACGTCTCGCAAAAACAGAGAAGTTTTACTGAAAAATCAGGCAACCAGAGATCCGTTAACATCCTTATACAATCGCCGCTATTTTGAAGAAGAAGTATTCAAGAGAATAGTGGACGCAAAGGCAAGTAATGAACCCTTCAGTGTTTTAATGATAGATGCGGACCACTTTAAGCGAGTAAACGATACATATGGTCATAAGACCGGCGATAAAGTTTTGATAGAATTAGCATCAACTTGCGAAAGAGCATTGCGCGATGTTGATATTGTAGCCCGTTACGGTGGAGAAGAATTTGTTGTCTTTTTGGCAGGCGTCAATGCCAGAAAGGGAAAAATCGTTGCCGACAGGTTAAGAGAAAGCATATCTGAAGTTGTTGTCTATTCTGACGAGGGTGAAGAAGTTCGTTTTACGGTTAGTATCGGTGTTTCCTCATATGAAATATCGGATAATATAGATACGTTGATAAAAACGGCGGATGAAGCTTTGTACAAAGCCAAAGAAAACGGTAGAAACAGAGTTGAAATTTTTGAAAAAGAAGATATGGAAGCATTCGATAATAAGGAAGCACAAGAACGTATCAATAATGAAGTCAACAATCGTCATCCGATTTTTGAAAAAGAAGAAAATACGGAAATATCCTTATTAGACGGTATTGAAGCCAACCACATCCAAGGAGAGAACACCCAAATTGAAGAACAAAATGAAGTCAAAGAAGAAAAGGTAGACTATCCGATATTAGGTGTTGATGAGGAAGATTTAAAATAAAAAGGACGAGCAAAATGGATTGCCCATATCAAGAACATTGCGGCGGTTGTCTTTTTCGCACCATGACGTTTGAAGAATATAGGCAAGCCAAAATAGAGCGTGTCAAAAAAATTTTATCAGGTCTGCAAAGCCGGGATTATCGTTTCGGAGAACCGTTTTTTATGGGAGACGGACACCGCCGCCGAGCATCACTTAATTTTAAATATCAAAAAGGAAAGCTTCGATTCGGGTTTAACCAAAAGCAGAGCAACGAAATTGTAAATTTAGACAAATGCTTGCTTCTGAGTGACGTATTAAATGAGAGTATAACAAGCATCAGAGAACTATTGACAGAGCTTTGCCAAGTAAAAATTCCGTTGCGCAAGAAAAATAAAATCATCGGAAGTCAGTCGATCCAAAGCGGAGATATATGGCTGACGGAAGCCGAAAACGGCGTGGATGTTGTTTTGGAAACAGAAACGGAATTGGTCTTGGAACACCGATTAATAATTTCCGAATACGGACAAAGTCATAACAATATCATCAGAATATCTTATCGGCGCAAAACCGCAGAACATGCGGAAACCATATTGGAAAAAGCCAAGCCTTATGTGCTTATGGGAGGAATAGAAGTATTTATTCCGGCAGGAACATTTCTTCAAGCCGGAAAAGCCTCGGAAAAAGCCATGATAAATCAAGTCATGAAATATGTCGGAGAAACACAGGGAAAAATAGCAGATCTGTTTTGCGGTGTCGGAACCTTTTCATATCCGCTTTCAACAAATAAAAACAATCAAATAACGGCGATAGATTCAGCGGAAAGTTTGTTGGAAGGTTTTCAGCAATCCGTGAACAGAAACATGATTTCAAATATTAAAATCAAAAATAAGAATTTGTTTAAATATCCGTTAGATGAAAAAGAATTGTCAGAATTTGATATAATTGTTTTTGATCCGCCGCGTGCCGGAGCCGAAGCGCAGGTTACAAAAATTGCATCGGCGCCGAAAAAGCCGTCAAAGTTAATCTCAATATCCTGCAATCCGCATAGTTTTGTTCGCGATGCCAATATATTGATAAACGGCGGGTACACATTGCAGGAAATTGTACTGATAGATCAGTTCACATATTCTAATCACAGCGAACTCGTTGCCTTATTTACAAAATAAAACAAGACCTGTATTATCAAAAAAGACAAAATCAGACAGGATAAAAATTCATGCCAAAAATTTTATATGGATTAGTTATACTTTTAATGATAACCGGGTGTGTATCAAACATACCGGCAGGATATAAGCAATGCCCGTTGATCAGTATTAAAAGAGAAGATGCAAGATTAATTCAGCTTGTTAACTATCAAGATAATTATGAAATAGAACTCGTCGGCGTAGAAGGATTTTGTTATTTCGACACCCGCGTAAAAAAAGAAAAAGCCGTGATAACGCCGCTGTTTAAAATAAGAAAATTAAGAAATACGGACGAGAGTGATATCCACTTCCAATGGTTCACCAATACCATCAAAGGACCGCCGGCATATCTGGGTAAAAAAACATATTTTGTAGAGGTTACGTTATCAAAAGATGAAAGAGAAAAAGAATTTAAGGGAAAGACGGTTGAGGTAAAAATACCGGCAGATATGATGTATGAATTTGAAATTTTTGCCGGTTTGGAATTATCAAAACAAGAAAAAAAATATAATCAACGTTTGTTTGATGTCGATTTAGGATATTATGAAACGCCGGATTCGCTTCAAAACTATCAGACGCCGATTCAATAAAGCCAAGAGAATAAATTAACGGGAGAATAAGCATGGAAACATCAAAACAAGTTCTGACAAAAATGGCAAATGCGATTCGTTTTTTAAGTGCGGATGCCATAGAAAAATCGCAATCCGGACACCCCGGTATGCCTTTGGGAATGGCAGATGTCGCCACGGTTTTATTTTCAAAATTCATCAAAATAAACCCCAAAGCACCGCGCTGGTTTGACCGAGACAGATTCGTATTATCGGCAGGTCACGGTTCAATGTTGTTATATTCATTGCTTTATTTAATGGGCTATGAAGACATTTCTATCGAAGATATCAAAAATTTTCGTCAGTTAGGAGCCAAAACGGCAGGACATCCGGAATATGGACATTTATCGGGCATAGATATGACAACCGGTCCTCTGGGACAAGGAATAAGCTCGGCAGTCGGTATGGCAATGGCAGAAAGAATAATCGCCGCCAAATACGGAGAAGACGTATGCAATCACTATACCTATGTGATTTGCGGAGACGGCTGTTTGATGGAAGGTATCTCGGAAGAAGCCATATCCTTGGCAGGACATTGGGGATTAAACAAACTGATAGTCTTTTGGGATAATAATAATATCACGATTGACGGTACGGTTGATAAAGCCAACTCCACGGACCAAATTGCACGTTTTAAGGCAGTCGGCTGGAATACAATAGAGATAAACGGTCATGATTATGAAGAAATAGAACAGGCAATCATCAAAGCGCAAAAATCAGATCGCCCGAGCTTAATTGCCTGCAAAACCAAAATCGGTTTCGGCGCACCGAATAAATGCGGAACCAACAAATGCCACGGTTCTCCTTTGGGCGCGGATGAAGTATCCGCCATGCGTCAAGAATTAAACTGGAATTATGCTCCGTTTGAAATACCGACAGATATTTTAGAAGCATGGAGAGCATGTGGTCAAGCTCAAGAAAAAGAATATGAAGCCTGGCAAAAAAGAGCTACAGCTCAAGGGAAGGAGTTTTCGGACGTGATATCAGGAAAACTGCCGCCAAATTGGGACAAAGACTTAATGACCATGGCTCAAAAGGCAATTGAAGAAAAAACAAAAGTTGCCACCAGAAAAGCGTCGCAAATGTGTTTGGAGCAAATAGTTCCACATATTCCGCAAATAGTAGGCGGCTCGGCAGATTTAGCGGCATCCAATCTGACTTTTGTCAATGGGATGAAAACCATTACCAAAGAAGATTATGCCGGCAATAATCTCATGTATGGGATTAGAGAATATGCAATGGGAGCAATCATGAACGGCATGTCCTTACATGGCGGGATTATTCCTTACGGCGGCACATTTTTTGTATTTTCGGATTATATGCGTCCGGCAATGCGTTTGGCAGCATTAATGGGAATAAGAGTAATATATGTTTTAACGCATGATTCGATCGGTGTGGGAGAAGATGGTCCGACACATCAACCTGTTGAGCATTTAGCCTCATATCGTGCCATGCCGAACATCAACACCTTCCGTCCGTGTGATGTTGTAGAAACGGCAGAGGCATGGAAAATTGCTTTAGAAAGTGAACATACACCAAGTATTCTGGCATTAACCCGCCAAGGATTGCCGATGTTAAGAACCGCAACAACGGAAAATTTAACAGCCAAAGGCGGATATATCATTTCCGATGTAAGTTCCGGCAAAACAAGACAAGCCACGCTTATTGCGACCGGTTCCGAAGTATCTTTGGCAGTTGAAGCTCAAAGAAAATTAAGAGAAGCAGGAATTGAGGTTGCGGTAGTATCCATGCCGTGTACGGAGCTGTTTGATGCCCAGTCCAAGGAATACCGTCAAGAGGTTTTGGGTACGGCGCCGAAAATAGCCATAGAAGCGGCATCAAAATATGGTTGGGAACGATATGTCGGTTCGGAAGGCAAGATAATTGGTCTGGACGGATTTGGCGCCTCAGGTCCTGCCGGAGCATTATATCAACATTTCGGCATAACCGTAGAAGCCATAATTAATGCAGTTAATAGCTTGTAAAAACATAAGGAATTGACAAAGGCTCCCGTTGAGGAGCCTTTATCTTTAATAAAAATAAGAAAAAATATTGACAAAGCTATGTAAGGTGATAATTTCGTTGCCATAGCAAATCTTATTAATTAATTTCTAAATACTTATAATTATGGAAAATAGAGAATACATTCGTTACGCTTCACAAGCTGTAGAAAAAGCTAAGCAAGCAGGTTTTAATTTGACAAATAAAGATTTCACGCCATGTCGGATTTACCCGCTAGACGGTAGAAATTATGGATATGTAGCGCTCGTTGCAGAAGTAGAAAAAGAAGGCGAAGCATATTATTTGTATGTTAAGGCATATTCCGGTCAAACCCCGAGACAGGCCATATTGGTTTGCAAAGACGGAACAAAAATACAGAAATTTGGTCTGGGACACAATTGGAAAGCAGTCGGGAAAACGGAATGGGCATACAAAGCCATGGAAAACGGAGATTATGAAATAGTTTCGGAATACGAACTTCAGGACCGTCGTCGCCAAGCAGCCGCGCAAAAAGTATCAGAAGTCAAAGAGTGATGTATTTTATCTGTAAAGCAAATTTCTGTGTTTATACAGGTGTTTTACAGTGTTTAAGAAAAAAAGCCGTCCGCGATATAAAAATCGCGCGCGGCTTTTTTGCAAAATAAAAAGGCATTGTATCCGCCGATTTCTTCGTAAAGTTACAATGCCCGTATGGGGAGGGAATTTATAATTTAATAATAGCATAAAAATAAGCAAAAAAGTGTGACAGTTTTGTGAAACTGTACAATCGACATAATTTTCTTGCAAAAGAAAAGGAAGGATATATATTTGCAGCAGTAATAATATGTCAAACAATCAAAAGGAGTTAAAATATGCCTTTAGTTACAATGCGTCAAATTCTTGACCATGCTGCTGAGAACAATTATGGTGTTCCGGCATTTAACATTAATGATATGGAACAAATCATAGCTGTTTTGCAAGCTGCAAAAAAAGTAAATGCTCCGGTTATTTTGCAAACCTCAACCGGCGCTCGTAAATTTGCCGGCGATCCGATGATTCGTCACATGGTTCAAGCCGGTATTGAAATGTTTCCTGAATTGCCGATTTGCATACACCAAGATCACGGTTCATCGGTTGATATTTGCCAATCAGCAATAGTTAACGGCTATTCTTCAGTGATGATGGATGGTTCTTTGGAAGCCGACGGCAAAACTCCTTCATCATTTGAATATAATGTAAAAGTCACCAAAGAAGTTGTTGCCAGAGCTCATGCCGTAGGAGCATCGGTTGAAGGTGAGTTAGGCGTTATCGGTTCATTGGAAACCGGTAAAGGAGATAAAGAAGATGGTCACGGAGCAGAAGGTGTCATTGATAAAAAACGTCTTGTAACCGATCCTGATGAAGCCGCACGTTTTGTTGCTGAAACCAAATTAGATGCTTTGGCAGTTGCAGTCGGAACATCTCATGGTGCATATAAGTTCACACGTAAACCGGATGGTGAAATTTTGGCAATAGATGTCATTGAGAAAATTCATAAAAAATTGCCGAATACACATATGGTAATGCATGGTTCATCATCCGTTCCGCAAGAGTTGCAAGATTTAATCAATGCATACGGTGGCGCTATTCCTCAGACTTATGGTGTTCCGGTTGAAGAAATCGTTAGAGGCATTAAATCAGGTGTTCGCAAAGTTAATGTAGATACCGATTGCCGTATGGCAATTACCGGTGCGATTCGCAAATTATTTGCCGAAAATCCGAAGGAATTTGATCCGCGCAAATATTTGAAACCGGCAATAGAAGAAATGCAAAAGGTATGCGAAGCTCGTTACATAGCTTTCGGAGCAGCCGGCCATGCCGATAAAATTAAGGCAATTCCGATGTCGGAAATGGCAAAACGCTATGCCGCCGGAGAATTATAAGCTCGATAATCAAAAAGAAAAAGCTCCGAAATATTCGGAGCTTTTTCATTGCAATTTAAAAAAATTAGATAAGTTAACAAGCTTCGCACAATTATTAATATTAAAGCTATGTTTATTCAAAAGAGATAAAAAAAAACGCTTTGGAGAAAATCCAAAGCGTTTTTTTTGGGGTGGTAATTAAAAACAAATAAATTAGTGAAAAATAAACTTATAAAGATTTAGAATAAAAAAATAAAAAAGGAGAAAATAAATGGTCAAGATAGCCCCAAGTATATTATCGGCAGATTTTGCCAATCTGGGAAAAGAAATAAAAGCCTTAGAAAAAGCCGGAGCAGATATGATACATATAGATGTGATGGATGGCAACTTTGTTCCCAATTTAACCTTGGGTGCAGGAATAATAAAAGCAATTAGAAATTATACAAAGCTTCCGTTTGACGTCCATTTAATGGTTCAAAATCCTGATAAAATGATTCCTTGGTTTGCAGAAGCAGGAGCAGATATTATTACGGTTCATGCCGAAGCTTGCATACATTTGGATAAAACTTTATCCACAATTCGTGAATATGGTTTAAAGGCGGGAGTATCACTAAACCCGTCAACAGATGAAGATTGTCTGAAATATGTACTTGATAAACTGGATTTAATATTGATTATGACGGTAAATCCGGGATTTGGAGGACAAAATTTTATCGAGAGTCAGTTGCAAAAAATCAGCAAAATAAAAGAGATGACGGAAGACAAAGAAATTTTAATCGAGGTAGACGGAGGAATCAATCCGTTTACGGCAGCAGAATGTACGGCAGCCGGAGCTGATGTATTAGTTGCCGGAACGGCGGTTTTTGCCGGTGGGGATTATCAAAAAAATATCAATAGTTTAAGGTAATATTAAGATAATGGGCATAAATTATAAGATAATAGAATAGATCCGGGA
Organism: uncultured Alphaproteobacteria bacterium; assembly: GCA_944393215.1. GTDB lineage: Bacteria > Pseudomonadota > Alphaproteobacteria > RF32 > CAG-239 > CAJLXD01. The sequence goes on along the minus strand of CALXZL010000005.1, from coordinate 74,752 downwards.
GTTGTTTGATGAAGCACAAAATTATGCTGGTAGAAGATGAAGAGGCATTAGCACTTCTTTTAAAATACAACCTTGAAAAAGAAGGGTATGAAGTTATCTGGGAAGCTCGCGGAGGAAAAGCTGTTTCCGAGGTGAAAAAGAATATGCCCTCAGTCATTATCTTGGACTGGATGTTGCCGGAGTTATCAGGTGTTGAAATATGTAAGATGATTCGTAGCAAACCGGATATTAAAACAATACCGATAATCATGTTGACGGCAAAAGGCGAAGAAGAAGATAAAATTAAAGGCTTATCAGCCGGAGCGGATGATTATGTTACCAAACCGTTTTCAATTCCGGAATTAATGGCAAGAGTTAAAACGCAATTACGCCGAGCCCCCGAACCGTTGGATGAAAAAGAGCTGGTTTTTGAAGATATTGTTATGGATTTAACCGCCAAAAAAGTTTATCGGGGAGAAAACTATATTCATCTGGGACCAACGGAATTTCGTTTACTCCGTATGTTAATGGAAACCCCGGGAAAAGTTTTTTCTCGTGAATATTTATTAAAAAATGTATGGGGAGACAATATTTATGTTGAATCTCGCACGGTAGATGTTCATATCAGACGTTTAAGAAAATCATTAAATGAGTATGGTCCGGACTATATCCGAACGGTTCGTGCAACGGGATACGCCATAGATAAAAATCTAAACAATGATAGTGAAGAATAACAAAAAAGGCATCATAAAAGATGCCTTTTTTTGTTACGGAATAAGATATTCTGCTTGCACAAAATCAGAAATCAAGGCATTATCGAAAACATTATAAGAAAATGTAACGGAAAAAATGAAATGTCATTAAAATTTGAAATATTAAAACGACACGGAAAAACGCGTTTAGGCAAATTATATACCAAACACGGTATTGTAAATACACCGGCGTTTATGCCGGTAGGCACGTGCGCCACCGTAAAAGCAATGATGCCGGAATCTGTGGCAGCAACGGGAGCGGAAATTTTATTGGGTAATACCTATCACTTAATGTTGCGTCCCGGTGCAGATTTGGTTGAGAAAATGGGCGGCTTGCATAAATTTATGAACTGGAATAAACCAATATTGACGGATTCCGGAGGTTTCCAGGTAATGAGTTTGTCGGGATTGAGAAAATTAACCGAAGAAGGCGTAGCGTTCAGCTCTCACGTAGACGGAAAAAAATATTTTTTAAGTCCGGAAGAATCAATCAAAATTCAGCATAAATTAGATTCCAACATAACCATGTGCATGGATGAATGTGTAAAATTGCCGGCACCTTACGAAAAGGTAAAAAAGTCCGTAGAAATGTCAATGCGCTGGGCAAAACGCAGTAAAGAAGCATTTGTAGACAGGGAAGGCTATGGCATTTTCGGAATCCAACAGGGTGGAGATTATCAAGATTTACGAGCCTTTTCAGCAGAAAAACTGAAGGAAATCGGTTTTGACGGTTACGCCATCGGCGGCTTAGCCGTTGGAGAAGGGCAAGAAACCATGTTTCAAGTTTTGGACTATGCGCCGGAAATGTTACCAGATGACAAACCGCGCTATTTAATGGGAGTAGGGCGTCCGGATGATATTGTCGGAGCAGTTATCCGCGGGGTAGATATGTTCGATTGCGTCATGCCGACACGTTCGGGAAGAACATCACAAGCCTTTACCAGTTACGGCACCATCAATATTCGTAATGCCAGACATAAAGAAGATCCGCGCCCGTTGGAAGAAGGATGCGATTGTCCGCTTTGCACAAACTATACGCGTGCCTATATTCATCATTTGCAAAAATGCAATGAGGTATTGGCAGTAATGCTGTTGACGTGGCATAATATTCGCTATTATCAACGATTAATGCAAGGGATAAGAAAATCCTTGGCAGAAGGAACGTTTGAAGAATTTACGCGGGAGTTCTATGCAAAACAGGCACAAGGGGACATAGAGCCTTTATAAGGAGAATAAGATGAATCAACAACTAGAAGATATGGTCGGAAGTTTTGCCGAAGAAAATGCCAAAAAGGGCTTGCGTGTGTTTGTTGCCGGAGGCTCACGTTCGGGAAATGATGAGCTTTATGTTGAAGAAGCGTATAATCTTGGACGACAAATCGCCCGTATGGAATTTAAATTAGACTTCGGTTTATCAAGCAGCGGAATAATGGGGGCTGTGGCTAAGGGTGTTTTGGATGGCTGGAAACATAATCAAGATAAAGCTTCGGCAATTCAGGGAATAACAACCAAAGAATATTATAATCTTTATCAAAGTGATGAAATAATCTCCCAAATAGAAGATGTGATAGTGGCACAAACTTTGGAAGAAAGAAAACAAAAACTCTTAAATGCCGATTTTGTGGTCTTTGCTCCCGGCGGAGTAGGCACTTTGGATGAATTGGCATATGATTGTGTTGCCATGCAAGATGGTCTGTTGCCGGTAAAACCGTTTATTTTATATAATGTAAACGGATTTTTTCATCATTTGGTAGAATATTTAAAATTTATAGCTTCGGAAGGTTTTGCTGATCCGATTCCTTTTATTGTGGTAGATAACAGTAAGGAATTAAGTATCGTATTCAGATTGTTAAAGTTAAGATATCAAAAAACGGATAGTACCAAAGAAGCATATGCCCAAGCGCGACAGCTCATCTATGAACTACCATATTTTGTAAAGAAAAAAACCGACAGTTCCGTCCATGTAGAAGACATCTATGAGCAGATGAAGGAAATTAATGCGTATGGCAATGTTGAAGCGGAAAGTGAATTGGCAAATGAAATAGAGCAGGCATATTTGGAAAAGGAAATTGAAAGGATGTATGATCGTCTGTCAAAAACAGGTCGAGATACTTCCATTGTGAGTGATAAACTGACCAATTTGAAAAAACGTAAAAAGGAACATAGCAAATAGCCAATAAAAAACTCCGAGATTTCGGAGTTTTTTATTTATTGACTGCGCAGTTCCTTAGCCGTCTCCAAATAGTGAGCGGAAGTTTCGGGCGTTCCCATATATCCGAGAGAATAGTTTGTAACAATAAAGCCGAAAGGATTTTTAGCCAAATCACTACGATTTCGAAATTGAGGTTGTCCGTAACCGATACGAATAACGGCTCTCCAAATATTTGTGGTGGGGGTTGGATTGTTTCTGATATAATCATGAGTTAAGAATTGAGCTTGCCACAATCCGGTACTCATAATTTTAATCCATTGAATTTCCACCTCACGACGTAGAGACAAGTTTTTGAACTGATCCATACTATATTGGGCTTCATTTTTAGAAAAAGTATCATAGACATCACGATTGGAATACCAATAAAGTGTATCATAAGGCGCCCATTTTTCACGCAATTCATCAAAATCTTCGGGAATGGCATGACGCAACATAATATAATTATAAATATGTTGTTCGGTAATTAAATCCGTTGCGGAGATTCTTCTTTCTTGAGGCTCAATTTGGTCCAGTCTGGAAAAATAATCATTAATATATAAGAGTCTGGGATAAGAAGAGCGTTGCGGCAGCATAACATAAATTGTAGCGGCAAGCATCATATTGAAGCTGATACTCATGCAGGCGATAATCACAAGGATTCGGGATGTCCACAGATAGCGGCGTTCGGGCATGGCATCGACATGGACGCTTTCGGGATAGAGACCGAGTTTATCCGGACTTTCTTTTTCTTTATATTTAAAAACAGTATTAAAAATATCCCACATCAGATGATCAGCCGCTTTAAAGATTAATCCTGAAAAAAATTTTAATATGTAACCTTTAATATTTTATATATGAAAGTTGAATAAAAGCAAATAAATACTGTAAATCTAAAAAGAATTAGTATAACTTAAGGGCAAAGATAGTCTGTAAAGGATATAAACACATGAAAAAAATATGGTATTTATCGGTGCTCATAGTGATGATGTTGAGCGGTTGCGAAGCTTTTGACTGGAACAGAGAAGATAAAAGCGTACCTGCACCTGTCGCATATAGTGATTGGGACAGAGCCATCCGAGTTGATACGGATTTGCAAAATATGTATGCCGCCACTCCGCGCAAGATAGAAAAGCCGATAGATATGTATATGGCAATGGCATTGGCGCTGAAATATAATTATACCCGTCGTATTGCAGGCTATGAGCAAAGCATGATAGAAGCCGGTCAGTTGACCTATGATCAAATGCCGGAAGTATTTGCTTCTGCCGGATATATAACGGATGTTACTTCATCCAAAGCCAATACGGAATTAAAACAGACATGGAATATTTTGGATATTGGTAGTGTTTATTATCAAAGTCAGGATTCGGAATATAAAAATAATATTGCATATGAACAGAGTCGAAAAGTAATACACAATATTTTGCAAGAAACCAGAATATTATACTGGAAGACGTTAACGGCGCAGAAGTTATTGCCGACGGTAGATGAAATGATAGAATATATGACCTTGGCGGTAGATGAGATCAATGCGCAAAGCAAAGAGCTAGCCAAGACGGGACAAAGCCTGTCAATGGACGTCATGGTTCAAAAAAGAAAATATATGGAAGCCGTAAAGAGCTTATCCACATTAAAAAGAGAGTTTGAAAATGCCGAGATTCGTTTAGCAACCTTAATGGGCTTGCATCCCTACAGCGAATATAAATTAGTCGGACCGGAATATGGCAATTTTGCCTTACCGGAAATTAAGAGCAATTTGTCGGAAATGGAGTGGCTGGCACTGACCAATCGTCCGGAGTTAAGAATAAGAGATATGGTAACATCTCCGGAGAATTTAAAAATATATGTCAAAAAATATAAGATTCCGACCGAAACAAAATATAAAAATAATCCGTCCTATTATAATCGTTTGATAGCCAAACAAGGGCGAGAGGTTGCGATTCATATTTTTGAAGATCTGAAAAATCCGAACCCGAATGATTTGGAAACATTACGTCGTCAAAGAATCACCTCCTTAATTTTAAATCAGGTATATGTTGCCTGGGCTCGCTATATGTCGGCAATGGAAGATTATCAAATCAGCAAAGAGTTGGCGGATATATCCGAAAACATAGCAGAAGATGTTACGATCGCCGACGGCGCCCAAGCCGAAAAAAGCAAGCTTGAAGCAGCCAAAGCCATAGAAGATGAAACCGCAGCCTACGGCGCCTATGTTGAATTGCAAGATTCTCTGGGAAATTTGTATGCCACAATGGGCATGGATGCGATTCCTTATTATATGTTAAATGAAAAACCATCTCAAATAGCCATGTATTTGCGCAAAACCTTCCGCAAATGGGGTAATGGCGAATTTGTACCGGATAATCGTCCGTATCTGTTGGATATTCCGGCAAAACGTCCTCCGGTCAATATTTCATCTTCGATATTGATGCCGGATATCACGGTTGAAACATGGCAAGATATAGATATCACGATTCCTAAAGAAATTATGGATAAAATAGATTTTCAAGGCAAAGTGATGACCAAGGCAGGCTTGCATGACGATTCACCGTTACCTTCCTGGTTGAAGTATGATGAAGAGAACATGCACTTTACCGGAAAAGTTCTACCTTCAGAGACAAACGAATATAAAATCAAGGTTTATCTGTCGGATGAAGAAGGAAATGTTGCCTATATTATCTTTAAGATAACCATTGTTGATCTATATGTTCCGTCCATGCGTGTCATGGGGTTAACGGAAGGCAGAAAAGCCACGGTTTTAAAACGTTGCATCGGACCGCAATGTACGGATGAATATATAGAAGAAAGCATTATCGGAGAAGAAGTCGTTACCAAACCGAAAATGTAAAAAGAATCCGGATAAAAAACTCCCGAAGAAGATTCGGGAGTTTTTTTTGTTGGAAATACAAAATATAGTATAAAACGAATCCGAAGTCAGAAAATATAGAATCAGAGTCGCAAAAAAAGATACAACTTTTAGAGTAAATTTTTGTGTATTTTGACATAAATTTTGCCTTATTTTCCGATAAAAAAAGTTATGCAGAATCTTATCTACAAGAGCAAATTTTTTTTATCTAATAAATATAATAGGATAGGCAAAAAATAAGATTTTATTAACTTTAAAACCCTTGTTATCCTCGTTTTGATAAAGCAATATTAAAAGCAAGGAAAGCCCGAAAAAAACTTTCTGAACAAAACTGCAATAAAAAATGTGGATACTATATTTTGGATGTTTACAATTTATTTACACAATATATGGTATGAAGCATGTCGAAAGATACAAAACGGATTAACCAATTAATTTAATAACGAAGGGTTGTTTAAGAAAAATGTCAGAGACCGAGTACAAATCCTCTCCGCTAGAGAATGAGAAATCTCCGATTGAGAGCGTTACCAAAAGAGACGGAACATTAGCACCGTTTGATAACACTAAAATTTTTAATGCCATCAATAAAGCCGGTACGACGACCGGAGAGTTTGGCGAAGAAGAGAGCTGGTTGTTAACCGCACAGGTATTGAAAGTATTAAAGCATAAATTTGCCGAGTCTCTGCCTTCGATTGAACAAATACAAGATGTTGTGGAACAGGTATTAATATCCGCCAACTATTTTGCCACAGCCAAAGCTTATATTTTGTATCGTGACCAACGCAATCGTATGCGTAGTGATAAAAAAGTGATGGTAGATGTAGAAAGCTCCATTAATGAATATTTGGAGAGATTGGACTGGCGAGTTAATGCCAATGCCAACCAAGGTTATTCCAACGGTGGTTTGATATTGAACGTTTCGGGAAAAGTTACCGCAAACTACTGGTTAAGCCACGTTTATCCGGCAAATGTCGGAGAAGCTCACCGCAACGGTGATATTCATATTCACGATTTGGATATGTTAGCAGCATATTGCGCCGGTTGGTCTTTGAAGAACTTATTGCATGAAGGTTTTAACGGTGTTCCGGGTAAAGCGGAAGCCGGACCGGCAAAACACTTGTCTGCCGCAATCGGACAAATGGTCAACTTTATGGGAACATTGCAAAATGAGTGGGCAGGAGCTCAAGCCTTTTCATCGGTAGATACCTATTTGGCACCGTACATCAGAGCAGATCATTTAACCTATGAACAAGTTGAACAAGCTTTCCAAGAACTGATTTATAATTTGAACGTACCATCACGCTGGGGTTCACAAACACCGTTTACCAACTTTACGTTTGACTGGGTATGCCCTGAAGATTTGCGTGATAAACATCCGATTATTGCCGGAGTTGAACAAGAGTTCACCTATGGTGATTTGAAAGATGAAATGCACATGATTAATAAAGCCTACATCAAAGTTATGATGAGAGGAGATATCAAAGGTCGTCCGTTTACCTTCCCGATTCCGACATATAATATGACGCCGGATTTTCCGTGGGAAGATGAAAATACCGAGTTGTTGTTTGAAATGACGGCTAAATATGGTTTGCCTTATTTCCAAAATTTCATCAATTCATCTTTGAAGCCGGGACAAATTCGTTCCATGTGCTGCCGCTTGCAACTTGATTTGCGTGAGTTATTGGCAAGAGGCAACGGCTTGTTTGGTTCTGCCGAGCAAACAGGTTCAATCGGTGTTGTTACCTTCAACTGCGCTCGTTTGGGCTATGTATATAAAGGCAATGAAGCCGGATTGTTCGCCCGTGTTGACGAGTTAATGAACATTGCACGCACTTCTTTGGAAATCAAACGCAAAGTTATTCAACGCCTGATAGACAATGGCTTATATCCTTATACCAAACGCTATTTGGGCACCTTGCGCAATCACTTCTCGACCATTGGTGTAAATGGTATCAATGAAATGATTTTGAACTATACCGACGGCAAAGAAAATATTTCAACCCCTTGGGGACAAGATTTTGCCGAGAAGTTTTTGGATTATATCCGTGCACAATTGGTTAAAATTCAAGAAGAAACCGGACATATGTATAATTTGGAAGCCACACCGGCAGAGAGCGCAACATATCGCTTTGCCCGTGAAGATAAAAAACGCTTCCCGAACATTATCCAAGCCGGTACACAAGAGAACCCATATTACACCAACTCCTCTCAATTACCGGTTGGCTTTACGGATGATCCGTTTGAAGCATTGGATTTGCAAGCACGTTTGCAAACCAAATATACAGGCGGGACGGTTCTTCACTTATACATGGGACAAAAGCTTTCATCAGCCAAAGTCTGCCGTGATTTAGTCAAGAAAGTTCTGACCAACTATCGTTTACCCTACATTACCATAACTCCGACTTTCTCTGTGTGTCCAAAACACGGATATATTTCCGGAGAACATAAATACTGCCCGATCTGCGATGAAGAGAAAATGGCAGAAAAAAGAGCCGCAGCCTCTAGAAAAGAAGTTGCATAGTTATAAAAATCTTAGAAACTGGAGTATATTAAAATGAATACAATTAATATTAATGATGTTAGATTATCTGATGAAGAAAGACAACCTTGCGAAGTTTGGACCAGAGTAATGGGCTATTTGCGTCCGGTATCCGAATTCAACAAAGGTAAAAAATCTGAGTTTTATTCAAGAGTATGCTTCTCTGAGAGCAAAGCAATCGCAGGTATGGAAGCCAGAGAAGATTATACGGCAATAGCAGCAGAATAGTATTATATCAAATTATGAAGGAAAAAATAAAAGTCGGCGGTGTTGAAACATTCAGCACCGTCGATTTTCCAAATCAGATGGCTGCTGTTGTTTTTATGCAAGGCTGTCCGTGGCGATGTCCGTTTTGCCATAACCAAGCTTTACAAAAAATCGGTGGAGAGACGGATTTTATTTGGGAGAAGTTTGCCGAATTTTTACAAAGCCGAAAAGGTATATTAGATGCGGTTGTCTTCAGTGGAGGTGAGCCTTTGGTACAAGATTGCCTGTTGGATTATATCAAAGAAGTCAAAGCAATGGGATATAAGGTAGGCATGCACACCGGAGGATATCGTCCGGAACATTTTGAAAAAGTATTGCCGGAGCTGGTGTGGGTTGGTTTTGACATTAAGGCACCTTTAAATGCCGAGCATTATACCAGAGCCGTCGGCGGGATAAATCAATTTGACAAGGCAATGCAAAGTTTGGATATGTTAATCAAAAGCGGAAAGGCATTTGAGTGCCGCACCACTTGCGATCCGAGAGTATTGAGTGTTGAAGATATTTATAAGATTGCGGATGAGCTCAAGGCAAAAGGAGTAAAAGAATATTATTTACAGCGCTACCGACAAGTTGAAGGAGACACAACGCCGGATAGCGAGTGTGACAAGTTTTTTGAAGATAAAGAATTATTAAGCTATTTAAAGTCAAATTTTGAAACATTTGATATTAGAAAATAAAAAAATAAGCCCACGGAAACGGGCTTATTTTTTTATGTGTAGAGTAAAACAGTCTACCAATATTTATATTCACAGGTACCATTACCGATAGGTATATCACATGCAATGTCAGGTTGACACTCTCCTGAATAATAGTAGTTAACATTAGAGTATATACTGTGAATGATAAAATTACACTTCGGTTTATTATATCCGGAACCAGTATTCATACATGAACAATATAGACCGAGCTTAACGTTTGACGAATTATTTTGATCAGGGCTAGAAGCCACAATATTGATATGTCTGGTATATGAAGAGTGAGCATATCCCTGAATAGATCTTACTTCTGCATCGGAATTAAATGTTACCGATCCTTGATAATTATCAAAATACAAATAGCTGAGTTTTGTAGGAACATAAAATTGTGCCGTATTTTTAATGGTTGCAGAAGAAGTAATTTCCAAAGAAGCCTCGCCTTCCATTTCTGCCTGACAAGGAGGTAGTTTGCTGGCAGGAAATACACTGATCTGAATAAATTCAGTCTTTGCCGAACTGCTACAAGTAGCTTTAATCGGACCGGTTAAATATAGGTTTTTAGTTTTGGTACCGCAAATACTTCCTGGACTTGAAGGTTTAATTAAAACACCATTAGCATTGCTAACAGCTTCGCTACAAGTAATAGCGCGTTTTTCCAAACATTTAGATGAATTATTCGGACACCATTTTGTACACACTTCAAGAGCTGAGTTTACGGTAACATAATCCGGACATCCATCATCCACAGACGAGCAGAAATAAAAATCACCGAAGGGGCATTTCAGATAAGTTTTATTAGAGCACACAGAAGTCAAATTTGCTTTAGGAACAGAAAAACCTAAATCTGTACAAGAAGGTAAGCTTGTACAAGTATCAGCCCACAGGAGGACCGGGTAACAAGAAATAACAGTTCCTCCGGCAAGAATTATTTTAGTATATTTATTCATAATTATTCTCCTTTGAAATTATAAGCCCATATTGGCTTTGGTCCAATAAGATAAAGGACCATAGTTTACGCCGCCGGATATATAGCATGCGGTAGCAGAGTATAATCCATCATCTTCGCAAGTTTTTAAGACGCAATTACTTCCGCTCAAAGTATATCCTGAGTTACAAGAATTGAATTTATATTTAGTTCCGCTGGTTGTGCAGTTTGTTGCAGTGATTGTACAAGAAGAACAGTCCGCATTTTCCGGACAGCTTCCGAGAGAATATCCGGAACAGTTATTGGTGATACAGTCTTTTTCACAAGAACTGTCTTTTTGGTGATATCCGGAATTACACTTCCAACCGGTTTGGATCTGTTTTGTTGTTCCGTCATAACAAGAAGAATAAGTATAACTAGAGTTAGCCGGTTTAGAAGTTACTTTGTTTGTACAAGCCACACAACATTTTCTGGTGTTAGCACCGCAGCCGTTATCGCAACTTTGAGTGCCGTTGGTACATCCGCTTTGATTAGAAGAGGGTGAACAAGACTTAGCAATACAGGTTGAGCCGCAATATTTGGTACAACGGTCATTAGCATAACTTAAAGTAACTTTTGCCGGACAAGTACAAGTTCCGTTAGATAAAATATAAGGATCCTGACAAGCAATCACTCTGTGTTGTTTAACATTAAAAGGACAAGTCTCACATCTTCCGCCTGCGGGGCAGGAAGAGAGAGGATACATATCACAGTTAGCTGTATTATAATTTGTACTGAAGGAACTATAGTCAGCCAAACCCAAGTCATCAAACCTATCAGGAAGGAAGGTAGATTTAGCAAATTGTTGCATATGATCAGGGTTATCTAAAGAGACAGTAAAAGAAACCATGGACATATCTGAGTTTACAGAAACATCCATAGCCAAAACCGGCAGAGCAGAGTATATATAAACACATATACACAAACACACTGCTCCGACCACTCGGAAAGCAGATTTTATCATGACACACACACCCCCATAAAAATAATGCCTATAAAGCAATATAATAATATAATACTTCTTTTTAAAGATTTTGGCAATATAAAAAATCAAAGGAAGAAAAATATATTTTTGAGTTGAGAAATATATAAGATTTGCTATAACTAATGAAAAAATAAGAGGAAAAAGATGTCAGACAAGAAAAAAAAGAGCGATTTCATCAGCAGCGGAATAGTTGCGCAAAATCGCCGCGCGCATTTTGACTATGAAATAGAAAACAAATATATAGCCGGTTTGCAATTAAGCGGAACCGAAGTCAAATCATTGCGTTTAGGTCATGCAAATATCAATGATGCATATGGCATAGAGAAGGCAGGAGAATTATATATGTCTAACATGTTTATTGCCGAATATGCCAATAAGGGGTATGAAAGCCATATAGAAAAAAGAGATAGAAAACTTTTGTTGAAGAAAAAAGAGATTATAGAAATAATCAATGCATTGGCAAGAAAGGGTTCAACGCTGATAGCAATAAAATTATTTTTTAATGAAAGAGGTCGCGCCAAATTGGAAATTGGTCTCGGACGCGGTAAAAAGCTGTATGATAAACGCGAAACCAGCAAAGAGAGAGATTGGAACCGCGAAAAACAGCGCATATTAAACAATGCCAATCATTAAAAGTAAAAGGCACCAGTTCTTGGTGCCTTGAAGATTTGTTTGCATAAGTGTGATGCAATATGAGTCTTCTGTCAGGATCTTCTCCATATTAATAAAGGCTATATAGAGAGATCATTACAAGTATTACCGCTTTGGTGATAACCGGAATTACACTTCCACCCGGTTTTGATTTGTTTGGTTGTTCCGTCATAACATGATGAATAAGTATAAGAAGAGTTTGCCGGTTTAGAAGTGACCGTATCGGTACAAGCTACGCAACATTTTCTGGTGTTGGCACCGCAACCGTAGGCTTCAGATCCGCATTAAGTGTGTAGGTATTTAAAGATGTGTTATGCTTTGGAGGCGGATCAAGAGCCAAAGCCGAATTAAAAAAGCCACTGAATATGCAAAAACATACGGATGACCAAGTTAATAGTATAGATTTAGTCATGACACACCTCCAAATAATAAGATCTAAAGCCTATACTATCCATGATAACCGTTTTTTTTGCATCCGGAAATTAAATAGAGGATAAATTTTTTTGTTTTAAAAGAAAAGCCTTGCGGTTTGAGCAAGGCTTAAGTCTAAATAAAGCTGTACTTGGTGTATCAATGATAATTACGAATAATGCCGGAAAGAATGCCCTGAATTTTAATCCGTTCGGGAGAAAAATGTCTGGTTTCATAAGCACTGTTTCTGGGAATAAGCAAGATTTCATTTTTATCTTTTTTCAAAACCTTGAGTGTTGCTTCGGCATTATCTACCAATGCAACGACAATATCACCGTTATTAGCATTTTCTGCTTTTCGGATAATAGCGGTATCACCGTCTAAAATGCCGGCTTCAATCATAGAATCTCCTTCAACCGTCAAGGCATAAAATTGTCCTCTGGCGACCATATCCAAAGGCACGGCAATTTTGTCATTTTCATTAGCAATGGCTTCAATCGGAGTCCCGGCGGCAATTTTGCCGTAAAGAGGAATTTCAACAGCGGAAAGCTGCAAAGCTTGCTCACGTTTTTTTTCTTCTTCAATAATGGCACTGGGCTTAAGTTTAGGCAGTCTCAGCACTTCAAGTGCGCGAGCTTTATGCGGAAGTTTTTTAATAAAGTTACGTTCCTCCAAAGCCTCAATCAAAGCATGAATGCCGGATTTTGATTTTAAGCCGATAGCATTTTTCATTTCATCAAAAGAGGGTGAGTAACCTGTTTCTTTAAGAACTTTATTAATAAAAAGCAAAAGTTTGTATTGTTTTTCGGTCAGCATTGAAGATTCCCATCAAAAAAAGAACAAAACAAAATATATAAATTTGTTCTACTTTAGTTCTGATAAAAAGTCAACAACTTATCGGGATTTAGATTTTTTAGACTTAATCACATCCTTCATAGTCGGATTTTGAAAAGTCTTATTCTTGAGCAGTTTAGGTGTCTTAATCTGAGAAGTATCCGACTTTTGAGGAATGAGATGCGTCAAACCCGGACGTTCGGTAATTTTCAATCTTTGCGATATGGTATGCTGCATCAATTCCTGTGCTTGTTCAAAATTAATGGTTCCGTTTTGATTATAAGCCAAGAATTTAAGGTAATTGTTTAATATTTCCGGTCTGTTCAGAATAACGGATAATTCCTTTGTTGTTGTAATGGAGTGAGATTCGGAATAATGTTTTTGTGCAAACTTCCAAGCCTCAATTCCGGAAGCTTGTTTAAAAACATCAGGAAAAGAATTTGCCATTTCATTAACAAATTGCAAGGAATTAATTTGTTCCAGAGTTTTTCCTTGAATGAGATTTGAAATTTTACCGAACCCACCTTTAATATGCTTAGCCAGGAACATGCCCCAAATGGCAGGATTAACTTGCTCGGGACGAATATTTGATTTTTCCATGGCGTCAACAATTTTATTTAGGTTTTTGGCATCAAAAGAGCAATAAACGGCAGAAGCATAAGCACGTTGCAAATTCAAAAATTGTTGAGCATTAGCCAAGCCTTCTTTTTGAAAAAGAGTTTTAAAATCAGGGGCAATATATTGCACCAATTTTTGTCTGGCGGAAGAACCCACATGATAAACCAAATTGGCATCACCGAACTTGTTTCCGTATTTTTCGGCAGATTTTTTAAAATTCTCAACAGCGTCATTAAAACCGGCTTTTTTGACAAAGAATTTAGAAGCCAGCTTTTCATAATTCGGTGAAAGTAACCCGAAAATAGCCATATTCTCGGCATTAAATCGATTAAATTGTAAAGATCCGTAAAAGGTTCTAGCCACGCCGACGGGGTTGGATTCATTTCCCACTTCTCGTTTATAAGAACAATCCCAGAGCGAATATTTGGTAACATTGGCATAGTCTTTAATTTCATTGTTGTTGTGGTCAAAAGCCCTATTTTTAAATTCATAAACAGGTTTATTCCGAGATGAATCTGCAATATTGACGGCTTCGGGAATAATGATGATGTTTTCGGCAGAAAGAGACCTGTTTACGGGAGATTCGTTCGGGGCAAATTTAGCTTCTTTTGCAGATGAGTGTGCAGGTACAAAGGCAGAAACGGCAACAATGCCGGTTCTAAGCAAATATTGCGTAATTTTATGTTTAAGATTTTTAATTTGTTGCCGTATTTTCTCTTTATTCATTTTCATCTTTCCGTTTTCATATAAAATCGCAAATATTATAGTAACTTAGTCATGGAAAATAAAGATAAATTTAAATATTTTATTGAAAAAAAAAGCAATCTGTATATAGTAATACGCAAAATAAACAAAAATTAGGAAATATCAATGACAACAGAAAATAATATTCACAGAGAGTCTCGTTTAACAAAATTGAACACATTGCGTGAGCAAGGCTATAATCCGTATCCGTATCGTTTCAGTCCAAACAGCCATGCGGCAGATTTACAAGAAAAATACAAAGATTTGGAAGCCGGATCGGAAACGGAAGATGAAGTGATTGTGGCAGGACGAGCCATGGCTGTAAGAAACAGCGGTATGTTTATAGATTTGAAAGATTCTACCGGAAAAATACAAATTTTTTGCCATAAAAATAATCTGGATGAGGAAAATTTAGCCAGATTAAAATGTTTGGATGTCGGAGATATTATAGGAATAAAAGGCTTTATTCGTCGCACCCCGCGCGGAGAATTATCCATAGCCGCCAAAAGTTTTGACATCATTTCAAAATCTTTGCAAACATTGCCGGAAAAATTCCATGGGCTGACGGATACGGAAGCACGCTATCGTCAACGTTATGTTGATTTTATCATGAACGACGATTCCAGAAAAATTTTTGAAACACGTTGCAAAATCACTTCTGCCGTTCGTCACTATTTTGAACAACATGGTTTTCTTGAAGTTGAAACACCGATGTTGCATCCGATTATGGGCGGCGCTAATGCCAAACCGTTTATCACCCATCATAATAAGTTGGATATGGATTTGTTCTTGCGTATTGCCCCGGAATTATATTTGAAAAAATTAGTTGTCGGCGGCTTTGACCGCGTATTTGAAATTGGTCGAAATTTCCGCAATGAAGGCATAGATAAAACCCACAATCCCGAGTTTACCGGATTGGAAGCATATCAGGCATATGCCGATTATAATGATATGGCAGCCTTAATTCCAGATTTAATGGCTTTTGTTGCCAAAGAAGTTTTGGGAACAACCATAATAAATTTCCGCGGTAATGAAATAGATTTATCCAAGCCTTTTGCAAAAAAATCAATGATAGATTTGGTAAAGGAATATACCGGAGTTGATTTTATGCAAGCCAACACTTTGGAAGAAGCCAAAGACATGGCAAAATCCATAGGAATAGATGCCTCTGATTGCATTTCCTGGGGTAAGGTCATTTCCGAAGTCTTCGATGCCAAAGTTGAAGCCAATTTGATTCAGCCGATTTTGGTAATGGACATGCCGCGCGATATTTCTCCTTTAGCCAAAACGCATAGAAGCAATCCTCGTCTGGTTGAGCATTTTGATGCTTATGTCTGCGGGATGGAAATGGGCTGTGCTTATTCCGAGTTGTCCAATCCGTTGGAGCAAAGAGAGCGTTTTGAAGCCCAATGCGCTGATCGCGAAAAGGGTGATGAAGAAGCCCAAATGTTGGATGAAGATTTTATCAATGCGTTGGAAAACGGTTTTCCGCCCTGCGGAGGTATGGGTATGGGCATAGATCGCTTGGCAATATTGTTAACTGATGCTGAAACCATCCGTGATGTGATTGCTTTTCCGACCTTGAGAAATAAGGATTAAGTTTTGAAAATTTTGGACGGCGATAAAGAAGCGCACAAATATCAAATTAAGCAGGCAGTTAAATATATTTTTCTGTCTGCCTTTTTTGGTATTGGCTTTTTCTTTTTGGGAATGCTGATTTATAAGATAAATTCAGATGAAGGTAACATTTCAACATCTGAAGTTGAAATGGAAAGGATGAGCATCGGGGAAGAGAACAATCAGCAAATAGTTCCGGAAGCAATAAACTCTGAAGTTCAAAAAACGGAAAAAATAGCAGAACCGGAACCATATCAAGAAGCATTATATCAAAGTTCTCTGCAAGAAGAAGTATTGGCAGAAGAGAGCGCATCGAACACATCATCGGTTATAGACGGAGCGCAACTGTTTTATCAAAAATTGGCAGAATTGGAACAACAAGCACCATTAAAAGAAAACAAAGCCAAAATAGAAGAATTACCGCAAGAAGAATTGGATAAAATATATGAAGAAGAACTTCCCAACAATGTAATAGTTGAAAATTGGGAGGAGCCGGAATTAACACCGGAACAAATTGCGGAAGGGTATCATATATATCAACGGCATACGGATGTAAAACAGTTGAATATACGTCCGGCATACAAACCGGCATATTTTGGAACAGAGCCGGTGATAGCAGTTGTTATAGACGATATGGGTATTGCCAAAAAAAGAACGGCGGACATCATTTCATTATCAGCACCGTTAACGGCAGCATTTTTAAGTTATGGAACAGATCTGGATGCGCAAGTTGCGGCAGCCAAAGAAGCAGGTATGGAAATTATGTTGCATGCTCCGATGGAACCATATTCGAAGGCGGACGTCGCCCCTGATGTATTGAGTACCCAAATGTCGCCAGAGGAAGTTCAGAAGCGTCTGAAGGATATGCTGTCCAAATTTCCGGGGATAAAAGGCATAAACAATCATATGGGAAGCAAATTTACGGAAGATAAAGAAAGGATGCAAGCGGTAATGGAGGTTTTGCGGAAAGAAGATTTATTCTTTTTGGATTCCAAGACGACGGCAAAATCAGTAGGCAAAGAAACGGCACAAGAACAAGGGGTATCATATGCCTCAAGAAATGTATTTATAGATAATGAGAACAAAGTAGAATATATTCAAAAACAGCTCGGCATAGCCGAAAAGATAGCGAGAAGGAACGGATATGCCATAGCCATAGGACATCCCAAAAGCGGAACATATGAAGCATTAAAACAATGGCTTAAAAGTTTGCCAGAGAAAAAAATCAAAATTTTACCATTGAGTGACATTGTAAAAGTATTGCATCAGAGCCATATTTAATAAAAGGAATATGGAGGAAAAAATGTTTGAAATAGATATAAAAGGCAAGCCGGGATATCTTTTAGGAAGACAATTAGGCGTAGGCGAAACAGCGCCGAATTTTACGGTGGTTGATAAAAATTTGCAACCGGTAGAATTGGCAGATTTTGCGGGTAGGGTGATTGTATTAAATTCCCTCCCTTCTGTAGATACACCGGATTGCAAAAAACAATTAATAAAATTCAATCAAGAAGTAAGTTTGTTGCACAATGGCATAATTTTATCAGTCAGCATGGATTTACCGTTTGCATTAAGTCGTTTTTGCGGAACATATGGCATAAGAAATGTGATAGCCACTTCAGATTATCAATATCAAGATTTTGGAATGAAATACGGTACAATAATAGCAGATTTAAAAATCTTAGCCCGCGCTGTTTTTGTAATAGATAAAGAAGGAATAATAAGATATGCGGAATATGTCAAAGCCCAAACAGACTTACCGGATTTCAATGCGGTATATGAAACCGTAAAAAAATATGCATAAAAAATAACAGAAATAAAAAAAAGTACTTGACGATATAAAAAAATATCTGTATAAACCGATTTGTCACTAACACTGGTCCCATCGTCTAATGGTTAGGACATCACCCTTTCACGGTGGTAATATGGGTTCGAATCCCGTTGGGATCACCAATTTGAAAAGAGGAAGGTTATACTTCCTCTTTTTTCGTTTTAAATCCTTATCAACAAG
Organism: uncultured Alphaproteobacteria bacterium; assembly: GCA_944393215.1. Classification (GTDB taxonomy): domain Bacteria; phylum Pseudomonadota; class Alphaproteobacteria; order RF32; family CAG-239; genus CAJLXD01. The sequence continues at coordinate 56,628 of CALXZL010000005.1, read as the reverse complement.
CCCTTTATCCCGCGCCGATTTGTTAAGTGCGCTGGTAACTGCATTGGAAATCATCTTAAGAGATTTTCAGTTCTTTGGATGAAGTCAAAATTAACGGAAAAACTGTAATTTTGGAGGAAGATAAAGAAGTATCTGGTAAATAAAATATCCTTATCTGGTAATATCTGGTAATTTTATAATGGCTCCACATTCGAAGATAATAGATCTGTATATTTTTGATATGTATATATTTGGCCCCATTTTTTTTCGGAATTATTTACCAAAATCCCTAAGTCAATTAAATGATTTAAGGATTTTATGACAGTTGGTTTTGTACTTCCTATCATTTTTATGATTTCAGAAACGGTAAGCATGGGTTTCTTTTGAAATGCTGAAAATACTTTTAAAGCAGATTCAGATGCTCGACCGAGAGTTTTTATCTGCTCAATATCTGCTGAAAAGATGTTTTGAATATTTATAAGTGTTTTTTTGGCATCATTTGCTGTTTCAATAACACCTTCTAAAAAGAATTTAATCCAATTCTCCCAATCTCCGTCTTTACGAACAGCATTGAGAGTATCATAATACATGGTTCTATTCTTTTTGAAGAATAAACTCAGGTATAAGAAAGGAGAATCTAGAACACCTTTTATGCATAAGAAAAATGTAATTAAAAGACGACCGAGCCTTCCATTTCCATCAAGAAATGGGTGTATCGTTTCAAACTGTACATGGATAAGAGCAGCCTTGATTAAATTTGGAATATTATCTTCACTATTCATAAAAATTTCTAAATTTCCCAGAACAGACATGAGTTTTTCTGGTGGAACTGGAACAAATCGAGCATTGCCAGGTCTTGTTCCGCCAATCCAATTTTGGGATGAACGAAACTCTCCAGGAAGTTTTGTTTTCCCTCTTGAGTTAGTAAGAAGTATTTTATGAATTTCACGAATGAGACGTAAAGATAAAGGAAAACCGTCTTTAATTCGTTGCAACCCATGATTTAAAGCCGCTACATATGAAGACACTTCAGATGCATCTGCAATGGGAATACCTTGCGTCTGCTCTGATTCATATCTTAAAAGATCATCCAATGTTGATTGAGTTCCTTCAATTTGTGATGATAATACAGCTTCTTTACGTACATACATATAATTTAGAATGGAAGAATCTATTGTTGTTTCTACAACACCATTTAGTTCTCCAATGGATTGATTAGCTTTTTCTAATAAAACAGATACTTCTGATAAATCAATATCAGGTTTCGGTGGTAATGGATTAGGAACAAAGGCTTGATATGTTTCAGATGTTACTGAGCATTTCACTAAAGTTCCTTGAATATCACGTTTCATGGTATCTCCTTTGTTTTATTATAAGAGTATCATAACCAAATAACCTTTACAAGTCAATGCAAAAAGTAAAGGTTTGTAGCTTATCCTTTACTTGTTAAAAAAGAAAGTAAAGGTTTTTATTTTATCAGAAAGGAAACATAATGAAACTATTCAATCAAACAATCTGGGCGATAACCCCGGAGATGTTACAAACCATGATGAGCTTAGCCAAGGAGAACAATAAACCCCCAGAAGCCATTGCCCGAGAAATGGGAAAAGAAATGAAAGATAGTAACGCCGCCTCAGTTCGAGACGGCGTTTGTGTTATTAGGCTCTGCGGACCATTGTTTCGCTATGCCAATCTCTTAACCAAAGTTTGTGGTGCTACATCTTATGAGCTTTTTGCTCAAGATTTTAATAAAGCCCTAAAAGATCCAAATATCAAAGCGATTGTCTTGGATATTGATAGTTCGGGAGGTGAAGTCAACGGATGCTCGGAGGTCGCAGATATTATTTACAAGGCACGCGGTCAAAAACCGATAGACTTATGTTTCGACTAAATAAACGAAGTTGGATTCCTATAATCGGCTGGATTTTATGCTACGGATTTTTCAATAACTGTGTTATTGCACCGTATTTTCACGTTGATTTGGTGGACTGGGAACAGTTGCTCACCAGTTTGGGAATAATGCTTGGTATAAGCGGAATAAGAGATATCGGAATTAATCGGAGAAAAAAAGATGATGGAGATTCTAAAGAAGTTTAGAGCGGTGGTTTTCACGACCATCGCTCTTTTTTTATATATGTTTGGCTATCGACAAGCCAAAGAAACCGCAGAAAAAGAACAGTTGGAAGGAGAAAACAATGCCCATAAAATTGCTAAAAAAGCTCGCGATAGCTTGTCTGATAGCGAGCGCATTAACCGCTTGCACAACAAATATAAGCGGTGATTTTTGCCTTATTTATGAACCGGTGTACCCCGATTACCTCAATGATACACCGGAAACCATTAACCAAATCGACCGCAATAACGTGGTTTATGATGAATTATGCGAAACATAAATAATGTATTAATGTTTGTTGCTTCTTAACATTAATTTTTTTATACACAAAGGAAAAATAATGATATATGGATATCTTAGGGTTTCTACTGACAAACAAAGTTTGGAAAATCAAAAATTTGAAATAAACCGCTATTGCAACAAAGAAAATATTTCCGTTGACAGATGGGTTACTGAAACAATAAGTGGCACTAAAAATTTTGAAGAACGCAAACTCGGAAAAATGATAAAAAAGTTAAACAAAGACGATGTTTTGGTATGTTCGGAAATTTCTCGTTTAGGAAGAAATTTGTTTCAGATTATGATGATTTTAAATATATGTATGCAAAAAGGTATTCAAGTTTGGACGATTAAGGATAATTATCGTTTAGGTATGGATATTCAAAGTAAAGTTCTGGCTTTTGCATTTGGGTTATTAGCGGAAATAGAGCGTGATTTAATCAGCCAGCGAACCAAAGAGGCTTTAGCGCGTTTAAAAGCCGAAGGAAAAAAGCTGGGAAGAGAAAAAGGAAGCCTTAACCGGAAACATAAATTAGACGGCAAGCAAGAAGAAATAAAAAGGATGTTATCACAAAAAATCTCTCAGAACAAAATTGCCAAACTTTTCGGGGTGAGCCGATTAACTATGAATAAATATGTTCGCCAGCATTTAAAAAAGGATAAAATTTAACGGTCAATTTATGTTATCCTATTTTATCGTTTCAAATTAATCAAGAAAAAATTCTGTTTTTATTAAATATTTTTTGCTTAATCAAAGTTTTTTTAGTTTTTTAAGAAACAATAATATCTGAATATTAAAACAGCATACCTTAAGCGACCGTTAAAGCTATGCTAAAAACGGCCACATAATTATTTTTAGCCAAGGAGGTTTCCATGCGTTACACAAGAACAGCGATAACCCAACTTTCCAGATGGTATAGGAATATATTGATAAAATGCGCCATCTTTAATGCGGCTGTGTTTATTGGCACGGTGGGAATTTCAGGCAACGCCGAGGCAACTCCGCATATTGAGGTTAGTGGAAATAAAGAAGTTTCTGGGGATTATTCTGGATATAACGGTTCCGAACCGAAGTATGAAGGAAGCGATGAGTATGTACCCAGAGAAGGTGGCGTGTTTGTGGTCAGAGAAGGTGCGCACCTAACCGTAACCGGTGGTACGTATGCGAATAACACAACAAAATTTAGGTATGGTGATGATTCGACATATGGCGGCAAAGGTGGTGGCGCAATTGCTACCGAAACATCATCTAATGGTAAGGTTACGGGGCATCTTACCATAAAAGGTGCGGTTAATGACTATGTACATTTTACGGGAAACACTGCTGCTTCAGTTGGCGGCGGGGCAATATACGCCGGTTCTGTTGATCTTATTGATTATGCTTGGTTTAATGCCAATATTGGTACAATAATTCCCTATTCAACATCTTTTCGCAGCTCTATTGGCGGCGGTGCGATATATTTAGATCTGCAAAATGGAGCAACAAATACAGTAATAAGTAATTCAGGTTTTCAAAATAATGTTCCTTCTTCAATCGCAGGTCGCGCTAATAAAGGCGGTGCTATATATGTTTCAGGCTTTAGTGTAGATAATTATCATATTGATTTTATAAACGATTCTTTTACCAATAATGTTACAGGACAAGGAAGTAACACTGTTGATACGGACATTGATAACTACAGCTACGGAGAAGGCGGTGCAATTCATTTTTCCGGTATGGGAGATGATTCAGCAACAATAGCCGGTTCGGAGTTTATACAAAATAAAGCTGCAGAAGGGGGTGCTATTTATGGTTATACAGCTCCTACCTTAACTATTAAGGCAGGCACAAACCTAGATGGTTCTCAAAAAAGAACAACTTTTTCAGAAAACCTGGCAACAAAACGTGGTGGGGCAATTTTTCACAGCGGAAATGACTTACATATTTCAGACACTGATTTTACAGGTAATAGTGTAATTGGTAAAAACGATTCAGCGTCAAGTGTTGATGGCGGCGGAGCAATATATTATGTTGGTTCTTCAGCTTCAAGACCACACTATGCAACTATAGAAAATTCAATATTTGATAATAATGTTGTTGAAAATCGGGTTACGGATGAAAATAGATTAAATAGCGCAACCGCTTTAGGTGGTGCTCTTCATTTTAGAGATAGTTCTTATGGCGTTACCTCTATTACGGATACTACTTTTACAAATAATTCAGCTAGTGTTGTTAATCGAGCTTTTGAAGATTCATCTTCATCTAATATGTCAAGTGGCGGTGCAGCTTATTTGTTGACCAAAAGTTTTAATGGCGATAATTTAACTTTTGTGGGAAATTCAGCGGATATTGCCGGTGGTATGTATCTGGTCGGCAGTGTTTATTCCGTTATTGATCATAGCACGTTTCAGTCGAATACCGCAAAATATCGAGGCGGTGCAGCTTATTTATCTGTTCCCGGTTATGATTATTTAGTGATAAGAAATTCAACTATCGGCGGTGATAAGGCTGAACTTGGTAACTCGGCTCAATATGGCGGCGGCTTATATCTTAATACCGGTGCGAATATTGAAAATTCAACCATAATGAATAATACGGCAAGTGAGACCGGCGGCGGTATTTATTCAGGCACAGCCGTTAAAATTAAAGATTCGACAATAGCGTATAATAATGCCCCCGTAGGAGCTGCAATATATAATAATGATTCAGGTTTTGATACATCAAAAATATCTTTAGATAATGTTAAAATTTATAATAATACCGGCGGTTCAGCGATAGCAGGCCGCACGATGTATTTTGTAAATTCTGATATTTATAATAATAACGCTGGCAGCGACTCTAATGTCATTGATGCTATAAATGGTATTCTGATTGATACCAATGTTGTGAATAATACCGGTAAATATTCTATTAATGCTTCCGTAAATTATCAAGATATATACATACAAGCGATTAATCGTGATGTTTTGATTGATAATCCCGATACACAAGGTCTTAATATTTTGATACCTATACATCTTTTTGCTGCCGATAATCACACAATTACCATAAAAGATGATTCTCGCAATGGAATAATGTATCAATATGACGGTGTTGTTAATTATGACGGAAGTATTATAAATGACCCTAGGTATATAGGTGATGGATTAGAATTATATAACGGTGTTGCTAATATTAATGCTGAAATGGATGCTTCTATTTATCAAAGAGGCGGTGTTTTAAACTTGAATAATAATCTTGTTGATAATCGCGGGTTGACAATAGAGGGTGATGCCGTTGCTAATCTGTCTTCTAAAAATGAGGGGCTTAGTTTTCTTAGGTTAAGATCAAGCGATGGTGCTCTTGTTAATATTGACGGAGACAAAAATATAGGTACTTTAGCTTCGGTTTATCCAACTTATAATGCTGTAGATACAACGCTGGATAATGCGATTACTTCTGTTAATATAGGTGCTTATACTAATTATATGGGGTTATCTGAAAAAGATGAGCTTCATTTAAATCTTGACGCTGATTTTTCAACCGCAGCAATTGATAAATATACAATTGACCTTTTGAAAATAGATACTATTGAAAAGAATAAATACGCTGATATTGTTTTTTCGGTTGATAGAGTAAATAATCTTTCATCGACCGATTTAGGAGATGGAGAGTCTAAAAAGTTCAAATTTCTTCAGATTAATGAAATGCAGAATGATTCCGGCCGTCCGATTTCTGATGAATATGTAAGAGTTGGGCTTGGAAGAATAAATGATACAGAAATGACCGAATATTATATAGATAAGTCTTATAATTATTTGGTGGATGATTCAGACTTAGGTACTATTAAAATAACAAAAGGTAGTGGACTCAGCCTTGATAGTGCCATTAAAAACGAAGTAAACAGTAAAATGTACACCCTTAAAGAAGATTATAAATCCACTGCTTCTTTAGGTTCAATCAATGGAGGATATTTAGGAATCAATGGCGAAGGCTACGGCATGGATGGTCGTGATTTATCAAATAATTACGCTGAAGGTATAACCGTAAATGAAGGACAGCTTTTAGTTCTTAATGATGTCGGTTCATTAAATCCGGACGGAACGGCAAAACAGAAACTTGTCGGTTTTAAAAACGCAGATGGCGGATTTATTGCCAATGAACAAGGCAGCGTTGAAATAAACAACAGCGTTATTGCCGATAATGACTCTATGAGTTCAATCGTATCAGCCACAAGTGAAAGCGTTGAAACAAATACCAAAATTAAAAATTCTGCATTCTTGAACAATAAGAATATTTCTTCGGGATTGCTTGTCAATAACGGCGAGTCGGCGGCTCTAAGCGTTAAAGATACCACATTTAAAAATAATGACGGTTATGCAATTGTAAATTCAGGCAGTGCAGCTGTAAATGATACCATATTTGAAGCTAATAATTCTGCGATTAATAATAGCGGAACAATGAGTGTTTTGGATGCTGATTTTATTAATAATATCTCTACTGACAAGATTGCAACAATCGCAAACAGCGGTACAATGAAGCTTACTCAAGTAAATATAAAAGGCAACCAAGGGCAATATGGTGCAATCTATAATGCCGCCAATAGCGATAGTTCTGCAAAAATAACTATTAGTTCACCTTATACTAATAGTCATGCTATTAGCGGAAATAAAGATATAAATGGTAACCCTGTTGCTATATACAATTCTGCTTATGTAGGTGATGATGGTACAATTAATAGCGCTGAAGTTGTTTTTACAAATTATGACTACGATTCTGCTACTTATTCCGGTGATTTTGAGGGTATATCCGGTTTTGTGATAGATGATAAAATTACAGGTCATGATGGTGATGATTATATTGCAAATCAAAAACTAACATTTGCTGATACCGGATTGTATGAGGTTAATAATGTTATTGAAAATAACACTCTTACCCTTTCAAGCTCGGCAACTCTAACATTGGGTAATGGCGGCGAAATTGCAGATTCTGTTATTTTTAGCTCCGGAAATAATGCGACATTAAATATTACTGAAGGCGCAAAAGCAACTTTTTCGGGAGCTGACAATATTGGACGCACAAATATTAACCTGCAAGGCGGAGAATTGGTAATCGGTGTTGACAATAGCGGAAAACAACTAACCAAAAGTACAAGATTAAATGTTAATGGCGGTATTTTAGATATTGCAAACGGTGCCACAGGTAGTATTAGTGTTGGGGATATTGGCTATGGCACGACAACAGAACTAAAATTAGATGTTGATTTAGCAAATGGTAAAACCGATTATCTGTCTTCAACCCTTTCAGGTTTATCTCCGGTTGTAATTTCAACTATTAATTTCATATCTGATGCAACGACAGAAACATCCGTTTCTATAATAAGTACAGGTGCAGGTGCAGGTGCTTATGCTATATCTGTTGCGGATGATGTTGTGTTTACAAATACAAACTCTGATTATCAGGTTACCTATGATCCATCTAGGGGTAGATTAACTTTTGTACCGTTAGATTTATATGATAATATTTACGCCGCTGTAACAAATACGGAAAAAGCTGTTCGTTCATATTCTTTGAAAGACGGCGGTTCTGGTGCTGAAATAGTTACACAGGCTTTAGGAACTCTTGTAGGTACAAGTCTTACCGTTAACGGTAAAAATTTAGCCCTTGACGGTAATTCAACAGAAGGTATTCAAATTACAGACGGTCAGACTTTTGCTTTAAACAATGTAAAAGAAGTCAGAAATTTCTCGGACGCTGCTGTTAAAAACGCTAGTGGCGGTACTGTAGAAATTGCAACTACAGCATTCACCAATAACGGAACAACAGATATTATTAACGAAGGAACGCTGAATTTAACTTCAGGTAACGTTAAATTCCAAAAAGGTGTTACAGGTGCAGGTACAACCAATGTAACCGGTGCAAAAGTTACTCTTGAAGATGGTGCATCAATTGCTCAGGCTTTAAATATTGAAAGCGGAAGTCTGACAACTTCAGCAAACGGCATAGCAGGTGCAGTTGAAAATAATGTAGCTAACGGACTTGTTTTAAATAAAGGAACATTATCTCAAACAATTACAGGCACAGGTTCAACCAAAATCGCCGGAGATGTTATAAATTCTTCCTCGATTGCTCAAGCAGTCAATATTACAAGCGGAAGTTTAACAACTTCAGCAGACGGCCTTGGAGGTGCAATATCAAACTCTGTAAATAAAGGTCTTATTTTAAACGGCGGAACATTAGCTCAAACTATCACAGGTTCAGGAACTACTGTTATAGATGGCGATGTAACATTAAATTCAATTATTTCACAAGCTGCAGTTGTTAATGCTACTAAATCATTAACAACAACTGCAGATAATATCGAAAAAACAATTACAAATAACGGTACTGTTAATTTAAACGGCGGAACATTAGCTCAAACTATTACAGGTTCAGGAACTACCGTTATAGATGGGGATGTAGCTCTTAATACAATTATTTCTCAAGCTACAGTTGTTAATACTGCTAAATCATTAACAACAAATGCTGATAATATTGGTTTTGCTCTTACAAATAACGGTACTGTTAATTTAAACGGCGGAACATTAGCTCAAACTATTTCCGGTTCAGGGACTACCGCTATAGGTGGTGATGTTGTATTAGCAAATAACCTAACAAACCAAAATATTGAAATTACAAATGGCAGTTTGATTGCAAATTCAACAACTGATTATATTGGTTCAACTAATAATTTGACAATCAAAAATGACGGTATTTTAGATTTATCAAGTTCAGATAAAACAATTAATACAGTTGCTGTAAATAATTTCACTGTTGATAGCACAGCAACCAACGCTTCCGGTATCAAATTTGACGTTAACTTTGATGGAGCAAATGTTTCAAACGACAAGGTTTCTGTAGCAGGCACAGCAACAGGTAACTTAAATATTCAATCAGTTAACGTTAAAGGCGATTTAGAGGGTGATATCGATTCAACAAAGACATTTAATCTTGTTGAAGGTTCTAACATTTCAGGTCTAAATCTAATTTCAGATAGTATTAGAACTGTAACGGGTCAATATGCTTATGATTTTACAAAAGGAAATAATGCAGGCGAACTTATCGTAACAAAAACAAACGGTATGACTCTGCAAGAAGCAATAGGTCAAAAGGGCGTTGATTATAACGTAACATCTTATTCACTATCTAAAGATTATACAGCTGATACCTCTTTAGGAAATCTTGCAGGTGATAACAGAAACTTCACAATTTATGGTAATACAAATGATATTATCGCAAGCGGCAGTGTTGCAGGTGTATTTATAAGAAAAAATCAAACATTGACAATAGATAAAGTCGGAGATATTGCTGATTCAAATTCCAAAGGCTTTAGCGGATTTAATGTTGATTATTACACTACGATTGAAAATTGGGGTGGTACATTAAATATTTCAGATTCAATCTTTAGTGATAATATCTTTAGTGATAATAGTCATGGTTTGTATAGTGCTGCAGTTTATAATATCGGCGAAGCAAATATAACTAATTCTATTTTTAGAGATAACGGTGTTGCAATATCCAATAGTGTATTAATTAATTCGTTTAATCCTGAAGCCCCATTTGTCGAAGATTTGGGAGTTGCAAATATTATTGATACGGATTTTATAAACAATGAATCAGATTATGGTGCAATCGGCAACGTTGGAACAATGTCAATTGTTGCACAGGATAAAAATGTTTTATTTAGCAGAAATAATAGTACTACTACAGGCGGCGCTATTTATAATACCAACGACAATTTGCCTTTAGCAGGACTCGGTGTTCTTAACCTTAACGCTAAAAACGGACACAAAATAACATTTAGCGCAGCAACAGATACTGCAAATAATAATATATATAATGACGCTACAATAAACCTTAACGAGGGTAATATTGAAATTTTAAGCGCAATAACCGACGCTGTTACACAAAGAGGTACAACAAATATCGGTACAACTACTACAACTGCAACAGTTGTAGCAAATGCAATTACTCAAAAAGCACTTAATATCAATAACGGTTCAAGTTTAGCTATTGACGCTGACGGGTTAAAAATAACACAAGCAGTTAATAATTTAGGAACAATTACCTTAAATGGCGGAACGCTTGCTTCAGCTATAGGCGGAACAGACGGAACAACTGTTATTGATGGTTCCGTAACAGCAAATTCATCTATAGCACAAGCTATAACAGTTAATGAAAATAAATCATTAACAGCAAGTGCTGGTAATATCGGCGGAGCTGTTGATAACGACGGAACATTAAACTTAAACGGCGGAACTTTAGCTCAAACCGTTACTGGTACAGGTTCAACTGTTATTGATGGTGATGTTATTGCCAATTCTGCTATATCTCAAGCTATAACGGTTAATGCAGATAAATCACTAACAGCTAGTGCAAATAACATCGACGGAGATGTTACAAATGCCGGTATATTAAACTTAAACGGCGGAACTTTAGCCCAAGCAGTCGGCGGTACAGGTTTGACTGTTGTTGCTGGCGATGTAACGGCTAATTCATTAATTTCACAAGCTATTACGGTTAATACCGATAAATTACTGACAGCAAGTGCTGATAATATCGGCGGCGCAGTTGATAACGACGGAACATTAAACTTAAACGGCGGTACATTGGCTCAAACCGTTACAGGTGCAGGTTCAACTGTTATTGCCGGAAATGTTGAAAATTCTTCCATTATTGCTCAAGCAGTCAATATTACAAGTGGAAGTTTGACAACATCGGCAGACGGTCTTGGCGGCGCAGTTGATAACGCTGGAACATTAAACTTAAACGGCGGTACATTGGCTCAAACCGTTACAGGTGCAGGTTCAACTGTTATTGACGGAGATGTAACAGTTAATTCTGCTATCTTACAAGCTATAACTGTTAATACTGATAAATCACTAACAGCTAGTGCTGATAACATTAATGATGCCGTTACCAACAGCGGTACGGTTAATTTGAACTCTGGGATCTTAGCTCAAACTATTACCGGCGGCAATATTAATATCTTGGCTTCTCAAACCGTTACTTCCGATTTATCAAAATTGGCAGGTAATTTTGAAAACCAAGGTACTTTGAATCTTCAAGGTGAATTGAGCAAAGATATTGCTGGCGATGGCACAACCGTTCTCCAAAACAATATCACTCTTGCTGATAACAGAACGATTGCCGGAACTTTGGATATCAACAATCAAACCGTTGATATGGGTAATGAGCCTGCGGCATATAATACATTGACGGTTGGAAATTTAACCGGAAACGGTAATCTTCAAATTGACGTAGATATGACTAACAATGCAGGTAAAGCAACCTCAAATGATAAAATATATGTTACAGGCGGAACTTCTAATTCCGGAATTTTGAACCTTAATGTCATTAATGTTCAAAATGAGCTTGCGACAAATGATAGTATCTATTCTAACTATGTTGATTATGTAACAGGAAATAACTCCAACATTACATATCAACTAAGCGGTTCGGAAGATGGACAAATCGTTGTTGTAACCACCGAGCAAAAATACACCTTTACCAAAGGGAATGAAGGCTCATTGAACGTCTTGGCTCAAGATTATACTGGTGGTCTGTCTGATTATATCACCGGTGAAATCACCGCCAATAACTTCTCTATCAATAAGGATATAACCTTAAATGATAATGAGAATATTGGTCTAACTCAAGGTGATGACACAACAAAGAATATCTTTGTCAATAATGGTTCAACGCTAACCGGTTTTGACGGAAAGGATAAATACAACAACGGTATTACGGTTGCTGATGGTTATACCTTAAATTTGACCGGTTCAGAAAATGCCTCAATGGAGAACTTTATTACGGCTCTTGAAGTTAATAACGGCGGCAGCTTGAATGTTACGGATATGAACTTTAGTAACAATACAACTGATATTGCCAATAACGGTACGTTAAACCTTGCCGGAAATAATACCCTTGCAAGCGGTATTGAAGGAAACGGTGCTACAAATATCTCAGGAACCACGACCAACAATGGTACAATCACACAAAGTATTGTATCAATTGCTGAAGGCGCAACCCTTAATACGAACGCAAGCGGTTTGATTGCAAGTGCTGGCGTTGTTAATTCAGGCACGTTAGAGCTAACGGGAGGAGCTGTTCAAAGCAATATAACCGGAAACGGCACATTGTCTATTTTGGATAACATAACCAATGATAAAACAATTACACAGGCAATTAATATTGCAAATAATAAAACCTTAACCAATAACGGAATTTTGAACACGTCTGTTCAACTTGCCGCTAACCAAATAATTGGCGGTAACGGTACATTAAATCTCACAGGCACATCAATAAATGAAGGTTCTATTACTCAAGATGTTGTAAATATTTCAGACACGGGAGATTTAACTACTGCTGCCGATACAATTACTGCTAATATTAATAATGCAGGTAATTTGAAACTGACAGGCGGGGTAAATGCAAACACAATCGGCGGTGCGGGAACGACTCAAATTTCCGGTAGCGTTGAGAACACAGGCACGATTTCTCAAGCCATAAAGATTGATAGCGGAAGTTTGACAACATCGGCAAGCGGCTTAGGCGGAACGGTTACAAATATGGTTGATGACGGACTTGTCCTAAACGGCGGTACGTTGACACAAGCCATAAACGGTGACGGCTCAACTACTATTGCCGGTGATGTAACCGCTAATGCTCTGATTTCTCAAGCGATAGATATTAATAGCGGAAGCCTGACAACATCGGCAAATAATTTGGGTAATGCAGTAACAAATATGGTTGATGGCGGACTTGTCCTAAACGGCGGTATGTTGAATCAAACTGTTAGCGGCAACGGCTCAACCATTATAGCCGGAGATGTTCTTTGGGGAACGAACGCCAAAATGGGCGATACCACAATCACTCAAAGTGGATCACTTGATATCGGTACCAGTGAGGTAACCTTGGGTGATACAGCCATTAACGGCACCTTGAAGATGACCATTACCGATATGGCTAAGGATTCCAGTGATTATACCGGCGGCAAGCTAATCGTTCATGACTTAGATTTAGGTGAATCATCCAAACTATCCATGACGGTGGCTTCTGGTCTGATTACCGAAAGAGATGCTTCTACCGGAGGGTTGGATTTGATTACAGTAAACGGAGCATCTAGTGGAAAATTTGCCGAAATGCTTTCCAACAACCGTTACGCCGTAACACCAGATGATAACGGCAAATTTAAAATTACCTATACGGCTTCGCCGACAGATATTGTCAATGAAGGCGGTGGAAATATTAATAACGCACAGGCAGCCGAGGCTTGGGACAAAGTTCCAACTACCAGAAATGCCGCAACCGATGATATGCAGGCACATTTGAACGAATTGTCCCAACATGACAGCAATGGTTACGTCAAAGCCCTGAACAACCTTGCCCCGACGGATTCTCGTGCCGTCGCTCGTACAACGGTCGATGTTAATAATCTTATCGGACATCAGATTGAACGCCGTCAAGATATGCAAGGCCTGAACAGTGGTGATACGTTCCAAAATGTCGGTGCATGGATGGAAGGCTTGTATAACTATTCAAAACAAGACAGCTCTTCTACTCATGCCGGATTTACCGGAAAAACAGCCGGTTTTGCATTGGGTATGGATGGCAAAGTTAATGAAGATACCATGATTGGTTTCGGATATGCCAATAATCAAACAGATATTGATTCACTTGACCGCGATATTGACGTTGATGGACACACCTTGTTTGTTTACGGAAAATACCAACCGGCCAAATGGTATGTTCGCGGAATGGCTCATTATGGATTTGCCAGCTATGACGAAAAATCAGATGTTAACGGTAAGCATAATTCAGCCGATTATGATGTTCAAAATATTGGAGTGTCTGCTTATGTAGGATATGATTTGCCGAATGGTATAACACCTGAAGCAGGATTACGCTTTACTCACATCAGTCAGGACGATTACACCGACTATGTAGGACAGCATATCAGTGTTGATGATAATGATATTCTGACTTTGGTTGCCGGAGCAAAATACTCTAAAACCTTTACCGGAGAAGATGGTATTCATTGGACCCCGAAAGCCAGAGCGGCAGTTACTTATGATGTCATAAAAGATGATAACAATGCCAATGTTGATATTGCCGGTATAAATTATGATGTAACAGGAGAAAAAATTAACCGCTTAGAATTTGAGGTTGGTTTGGGTATTGAAGCTGATGTCAATAACTGGAATTTCTCTGTCGGTTATGATGCAGGTATTCGCGAAGATTATATCAGTCATACCGGAATGTTCAGAGCCAGATATAATTTCTAACAAAAAATTGTTCTATTAGAAAGGATTAAAAATGAAACAAACAGAACAAATAGGAAAAATAAAGCAATATTTTCAGAAGAACAAAAATTATTATCTTATCGGAGCCGGACTTATTTTAGCCTTTGCCCTTGGTATGGGTATAAATTGTGGCATAGCCAAGAAAGTAGCTATGGTTGATGTTCAAAAAGTGGTTAATAGCTCAGCAGCCGTAAACGCCCTCAAGATTGAACACCAAGGCAAAATGGCAGAACTCCAGACATGGTTAAGCAACGCTGAAAAAGAAATTGAAAAAGAAACAGTTTCTTCCAAAAAGGAAAAACTGACTAAAAAATATCAGCAGGAATTAAAACAAAAACAACAAGCAGTTCAACAAGCATATGCTCAGGAATTGCAAAAAATTGATACTTTAATAAGCGAAGACATAACCAAAATTGCCAATGAAAAAGGTTATGATTTGGTTATTGTAAAAGGAATGGTGATTTCCGGTGCTGACGATATAACCGAATATGTCATTGAGGGGGTAAGATAATGGACAAGAAAAATACAAAAACATCAAGCAAATTACCCAATCAAACACCTTTATTCGGAGTAGTTGATATTCAATGGCTTGTAAGCCATATCAAGGAAGTTCAGATTTTAAGACAAGAACATCAGGCAAATCTTGCCGCTTTACAACAATGGGTA
Source organism: uncultured Alphaproteobacteria bacterium (assembly GCA_944393215.1). Taxonomy (GTDB): domain Bacteria; phylum Pseudomonadota; class Alphaproteobacteria; order RF32; family CAG-239; genus CAJLXD01. The sequence goes on along the minus strand of CALXZL010000005.1, from coordinate 41,288 downwards.
AAGGCCGCAAATGCAGAAATAGCTGCGCAAAGTGTGTCGGAAGATAAAAATTCGTTGGCACAAAAATATCAGCAAGAATTAAGTCAGAAGCAACAAGTTATGCAACAAAACCACTTGCAGAAGGTTCAGGCGGTTGATGCTAATTTAAGCAAATTGATTGCCGATGTTGCAAAACAAGAAAAACTGGATTATGTTTTTGCCAAAGGAACACTGGTATTCGGCGGACAAGATATTACGCAAAAAGTAGCTGATGCTATGATACAGGAAAAATAAATGGTAGTTGTCTATTGCTGGAGGAGGGAGTTTTCCGCAACTTTAGGCTAACAGCATCACCAATTCAAACGGCAGTCATGAGAATGGCTGCTTTTTCTTTTATTTCCAAGGCTTTCATCAAGTTCGGATGTTTCTTTTTCAAAAATCATCATTTTTTCAATTTGTCCGAACTTATTTATTTAATTCCTTTCATTTTTAATCAATAATTTTTTTGTTTCTGAAGTTTAAGAGGCTTTCGCGATTGATATTGAATATATATGTTTTTTTGGATATTATTAAACTAAATTTTGTTTCTTTGGAGAAAGAAAATGGATTTAAAAAAATATTTTACAGATGAAGAACTTAATAATATGAGACCACGTATTATTAGACAATTTTCTTCCAAAGATAAGTTAAATGATGGTTTTGGTGTACGTGATTACAACGCGGATAATCATTGGCGAGATTGTGATGAAGAATTTTCACTGTTAGGTAAAAAAACAATCTTAATTTTACCTGGGAGTGGTGCACAATCTGCCAAACAAGCAAATGGTATGTGTAAAATTGCAGAAGATTTATTGCCTGAAGCGCAAAAAGATAAATGGCAAATTTGCTCTATGCATTATGAGGGTGATGATATGGGAAAAATTCCTATGGTGATTAGAGCAACTGATTTGCTAGATAATTATTTAGTTCCTCTTTTTACGACCAAAGATAAAGAAGGTGATTTGCATAAAATTGATGCGCAAACAGCGGCTCAAAACCTAAGAAATGTAGTTATTTTCACACATTGCTATGGTGGATATGTCGGAAAAGAAATTGAAAGAAAAATGTCTGAACTTATGACGGAAATAGGTTATACAGATAGAGAACGTGATAATATTATGAAGCAGATGATTGTTATTCAGCATAATAATATTGACACAAATATAAGTGAATATCATAGCAAGATGACTAATCTTATTCGCATAACTCAACAAGATGAAAAAAATGGTCTTGATGGCTATGAATGCGGAAACTTAACTCATTATATATCTCAACAAAAGCTACCTTCAGATATTCCTATATATATAAAATTATCAGCAAACGATCGAATTTTATTATCTTCACGCATCACAAGCGACGGAATCGAAGAGCATGGCGGTTATTGGGTTCCTCGTAAATACAAAACTAGTATGGGGAAAAATGAAGAAATTATGTTTCGGCAAATATTTTCTGAAATTGTTTCTTCTGATTATTTGATTGAAAATTTGGAACAAGTTATAGCAAATTTAAGAAAGAATGATGATACAAATAAAGATATAATTTTAGGTAGTATAAAGGAAGGTATAAAGTTTAATGAAGGATACAAACAATATAAAAGTGACTATCTGAATTTTGTTGAAGTAAAGAATAAAATTGAAAAAAATGACTATAAATCAACAGAGGTATTAGATTTGAAACCAGAATCTTTATTAATGTATGATACGAATGAACAATTTATATTAGATGATTTGCTGGATAAAAAAGACTATACATTGGCTAAAATAGCCTTTTCACGAATGGAAAAAAATGAGCTAAACAACAATGATGACTCTCGACCTTATTTTACCTCTGCCATAGGAAGATGGATACAAAAATCTATTGATGACAATCAGATGGATTTGTTTGATAAAATAATGACAACGCAATCAACGTTCTTTGCAAATGTAACTCCGGATTTATGGAGTTTAGATTATATTAATGCAGATAATAAAGCTTTATGTAAAATCATTCCGCAAATTTATAATACAAAAACTTATCCCTTACAAAAAGAAGGATACTCGGAGAATTTTTCTGGCTGTAACTTTGTAAAGAATTTAGTTACAACCTATGCAGCCATCGACAAAAGAGCTCCGTCCGAAGAATCACAAACAGCCAAAAAAATGTTAGAAAATATCTTATTTAAAGAATTATCTTTAGAGCCGGAAGTAAAAGAAGCTGTTTTACAAAAATCAGAAGAATTAGGTGTTACAAAACTGCAGCGAATGGCTAAAAATAATTGGCAAGCGGTCAATACTGATAATATGTTAGTAGTCGGTGGACATGAACGACGTTAGTTCGTAAATCGTGAGTTAAGCATCACCAATACAAAAACACCCTCCCTTGTGGAGGGTGTTTTTGTATTGGAAATTTAATTTGATTCGAACCCATAGAAATGGATTTGAATCTGCAAACTCTTTGTAACATCTTAAATAACATAAAACATAATTACCCACAAGATAGGAATTTTTTCCTTTACCTTAAATAGAAAATATTATAAAAGATAAAATGTCACTTGGGAAAAGTGCGTCTAAAAACCGTTGATGAAAATCAACGGTTTTTTTGTATCTAAAATTAACAAAGAATAAGGAAAAAAATATGTCACAATTTAAATTAAACAAAGATGTAGCATCATCTTCAGCTGTAGCTATAGAAGATATGCTTCCGCTAAAAAGCTATCTAAAAAAATTTGGCGCATATGATGTACCCTCATATGGAATGACGGAATATCCTGACAATGAGTTATTTGAAGGGATAATCTTTCAATCCACGGAGGTAAAGAATATGGCTCTAAAGGATGTATTGATTTAACAGATAAGATGGATGAATTTACCGACAAATTTAAGAAATATGGGCATGATATGATTCTTAATGTAAAATATGATAAAGATTGTTGGTGATTTTTATTGTATTTAAGGTAAATGCTAAATATACTTAGAAGCAAATTTAACCGAAGGTGCAATTATGAAAAAAATCAAACTCATACCGTTTTATCTATTGTCAGGATTATATGCCTTTGCGGTTTTTATCATTGCAGTAACATATCCAGATGATATGACAAGTGACAGCATGCCATGGAATGCAGAGGCATTAGGTTGGGCATATGAAAATAGGTTTAACTATACCATAATGACATTAACAATATTGTTGATAATAATTGCACCTACGATTTATGCTTGGAAAAAGCGTAAAACAAATCTCAAAAAAGCCTATATAATTCTATCCATCCCGGCTCTTTTATATCTGATACAATATATCTATTTTATCAACTTTTTTAATATATAGCCTCATTTAAATTTAAGAAATATGGGCATGATATGATTCTTAATGTAAAATATGATAAAGATTGTTGGTGATTTTTATTGTATTTAAGGTAAATGCTAAATATACTTAGAAGCAAATTTAACCGAAGGTGCAATTATGAAAAAAATCAAACTCATACCGTTTTATCTATTGTCAGGATTATATGCCTTTGCGGTTTTTATCATTGCAGTAACATATCCAGATGATATGACAAGTGACAGCATGCCATGGAATGCAGAGGCATTAGGTTGGGCATATGAAAATAGGTTTAACTATACCATAATGACATTAACAATATTGTTGATAATAATTGCACCTACGATTTATGCTTGGAAAAAGCGTAAAACAAATCTCAAAAAAGCCTATATAATTCTATCCATCCCGGCTCTTTTATATCTGATACAATATATCTATTTTATCAACTTTTTTAATATATAGCCTCATTTAAATTTAAGAAATATGGGCATGATATGATTCTTAATGTAAAATATGATAAAGACTGTTGGTGATTTTTATTGTATTTAAGAGAAATGCTGAATATACGTTGAATAAATTTAACCGAAGGTGCAATTATGAAAAAAATCAAACTGATACCGTTTTATCTCTTATTGGCCTTAAATGGATTTTTAGTTTTTATATATGCCATAACATATCCAAAAGAAATGAGTAGCAACCAAATGCCATGGAATGCAGAGGCATTAGGTTGGGCATATGAAAATAAATGTAACTATACCATTTTTACGATAATAGATTTATTAATAATAATTGCACCTACGGTTTATGCTTGGAAGGAGCGTAAAGCAAATCTCAAAAAAGCCTATATAATTCTATCCATACCGGCTCTTGTTTATTTGGCGAGATATATCTATTTTGCTAATTTTTTTAATATATAAATTCAGCCATCGTGATGATTATAAATAACTTGTGATTAGGGGAGTTTTCCGCAATCTTAGGTGAACAGCATCACCAATTTGAAAAGAGGAAGTTTATACTTCCTCTTTTTTCGTTTTAAATCCTTTCCGTAAAGCCCTTTATTCCGCGCCGATTTGCCAAGTGCGCTGGTAACTGCATTGGAAATCATCGAAAGTGTTTTTCAATACTTTGGGGATTGACTTTTTTTCTAGGAAACAAGTTTGGAAGACTATATTCACATCTATTCAAATTTTATTCTTGACAAATACACATACCCTGTATATGTATATTAAATATACTCACTGGGGGTATGTGTTAATTGTTTAAGGAGAAAATAAATGGAAGATAATAAAAACTGCTGCTGTTCATCTGGCTGCCATTGTGGCGAAAATTGCCAATGCACGGAAGAAAACAAATGTTGCCCGGAGTGCACTTGCTACGTGCGTAAAAATAAAGAGCTTGTTCGCAAATTTTATGAGTTGATTGCGGCACGCCGCTATGATGAAGCCGCCACCTTGTGCAGTGATGATTTTGTTTATTATCCCGAAGTTCATACCAAACTTGAGGGTGTTCAGGCATTTATTGATTTGGAACGCAGCAATATGGATCCGTTCGGCGATTTTAAGATGACAAACCAATTTATGCTTGCCGATGAAGATAGAGTTGCCGTTTATCTCACCTTTGAAGGAGAGTTGCAACAAGACAACTGGCATGGCGTTCCGGTCAAAAGCAAAAAGCTTTATATGGATTTTATGTGTATGTTAAAGGTCAAAAACGGTAAAATTGTAGAAAAACGCGCAAAATATGACCGTTATGATATTTTCAAACAATTAGGCGTAACCAATTTGCCGCTTAAATAGTTGTACTCAGCCGGGGCAATATGTATGTTCCGGCTGTACATTTTAAATTAAAAACAGTATTATGGGGTGGTAATTAACTTTTTTAAGAGGAAAAAATGTCGGAACCACATTTGAGCCATATGGAAAATATGCCGCGATTAAACCGCATCAGCGGACAAATCGAAGGGATTAAAAAAATGATAGAAGAAGGACGCTATTGTACGGACATTATAAGTCAATTACGTGCGGTACGAGCTGCCGTCAAAGCCGTTGAATCCAACATTTTGCAAAAGCATTTGCAAAACTGTGTGGCTCAATCTTTTGCCTCAACAGAAGACAAAGACAAAAAAATTGCCGAACTCAAAATGCTGTTTGATAAGTTTAACGATTAACAGAAAGGAATTTACAATGGAATTTCAGCAAATTCGTGGAGCCACAGTCAAAATTACTTATGGAAACAGTATTTTTCTTGTTGATCCGTTTTTTGCCGCCAAAGATGAATATCCACCATTGGAAGCCGGTCCGTTCCCAGACAAAAGATGGCCGATAGTCAATTTACCGATGGGTATTGAAGAAATAATTGCCGGAATTGATGCCATCATTGTTACTCATCTGCACCCGGATCATCTTGATGAATTTGCCGTTAAAGTGCTGCCAAAGAACATTCCGTTGTTTGTGCAGGATGAAACCGATGCGACAGTTGTTCGGCAATATGGTTTTGAAGATGTGAGAGTTTTGAACTATAGTGGTACAAAATTTGGATATATTACCATGTACCGCATTGATTGTTTGCACGGACATCCCGAAACAACACAGAAATATTATGATGCCGGAAATCTGAGAGAAACTGCCAGCGGCGTTGTTTTTGAAGCCGATAATGAACAGACGTTTTATCTGGTCGGCGATACTATCTGGTATGAAAAAGTAGAGGTGGCGATAAATAAATATCATCCGAAAATCATTGCAGTTAACGGCGCGGATGCCCAGTTTGCCGACAGTGGTTCCATCATCATGGGGCTTGACGATATTTTACAGGTTTGCCAAGCCGCTCCTGAAGCTAAAATCATTGTGACGCATTTGGACGCTGTTCCTCATGCTTTGGTTGACCGTAAGAAAGTTAAAGATTTTGTTCAAAAAAACGATTTAGTAAATCAGGTCATTATTCCTAATGATGGGGAAATTTGTAATTTTTAAGGGGGGAGAATGATAATGTTTTGCCTCATTTAATGAAATGTCATTATCAAATGTTTGCGATAATTGCAGAGATATAAGATTATTTCTTTTAATTTCTTCATATAAACGCATTGTTGCTAGATAATACTCAGGAGAAAGTAAAAGTTCGAAATTCGTTGCGAAACTATCACCAATACAAAAAAGGTCTCCGTTATGGAGACCTTTTTTGTATTGATAATAATCCCGACAGGGGGGCGAACCCGAAAGGAAGCGCTAAGCAAAAATGCAAAAGGTTTTGCATTTTTGTCTGCAAGCTCTTTGTAACATCTTAGCGCGCAAGGGTTGCGACAGCACCCGCAGCAAGCTTAGATGCCAAAGCGAACTAAGCAAAGACAATCGCAGATTGTCAGTCTGCAAGCTCTTTGTAACATCTTAGCGCGCAAGGGTTGCGACAGCACCCGCAGCAAGCTTAGATGCCAAAGCGAACTAAGCAAAGACAATCGCAGATTGTCAGTCTGCAAGCTCTTTGTAACATCTTAGCGCGCAAGGGTTGCGACAGCACCCGCGGCAAGCTTAGATGCCAAAGCAAACTAAGCAAAGACAATCGCAGATTGTCAGTCTGCAAGCTCTTTATAACATCTTAAATAACATAAAACATAATTACCCACAAGATAGGAATTTTTTCCTTTACTTTAAATAGAAAATATGATAAAAGACAAAATGTCACTTGGGAAAAGTGCGTCTAAAAACCGTTGATGAAAATCAACGGTTTTTTTGTATCTAAAATTAACAAAGAATAAGGAAAAAGAAATGAGTAATTTAATAAGATATTATACAAGAAGATCCTTCTAAAAAATTTTCTATTGATAATATTGAAAATAGTAAAAAGGATTATTTAGAAACATATAGAACAAAAAAATCAAATATTTCTGAAAATTGGGGAAAAAAGATAGAGGCTCATCTCAATGAATATATGCAGAAAAATAAATCTAATTATCCAGGAAAAACAAGAACAGGGTTATTAGCTCCATTTTATGACTTTGTGCAAAATAAAAAAGAGATGGAAGAAGATGCCACTATAGGAAATGATAAATTTTTTCATTGTAAAGCAAATTATGAAGCCGCTAAAAGAGGAAAATGGGGAGAATTTGTTGCAAAAACTTTAAGTACAGCACGAGAATTTCCGTATGGAGTAATGAAAGATGGAATTCAAGCATCATCAGATGATTGGGAAGCAAATCGTAGAGGTTGGCAGGGAGCAAAATCGGGAAAAAATCTTTTAGAAAGTTGCTCTCGCAAGCCACGCGATTACTACAAATAACTTGCAAATATAAATATTGCTCATAGAATAACTTTAAGGAGAAACATATATGAAAAAACAAACCAAAGAGTTATTTCTTAAAGCAATGCATATAATTGTTAAAGGAATTTTGATTACGCCAATAGTTTTGTTTCTGATTTATGAAGCTTATATTACGGAAAATGAAGAAGCATCAATGGCGCATATTCCTTACGTGGCAATCATCACAACATTGTGTTGGGGACTAATTTTTTGGGTGTTTAATAGATATAAACAAAAACATTATATTTTTGTAATGCTCATTTTTTTAGCTTTTCTTCAAATGTTTTTATTTAATGCGAATATCAAGCGAGCACATCAATTGGATTCTTGTCTTGATAATGGCTTGGTATGGGACTATGACCAACACATATGCAGAAATGATTGCTTGAGTTGGAATAAAGTTCAAAAATGTATTCCGCTTTAACCGAAGGTGCAATTATGAAAAAAATCAAACTCATATTTTTTTAATAAGCATAAAGAAAGATAATCTCTTTACCTTATTTTTTGACATGTTTTGGTGAAATATGCTATACTAATAATAGCTTTTGTTATTATGAGATGTGATATGAAAAATAAAATAGAAAAATTGCGCGGAAAAATTAAACAAAAAGGGCAAATGGATGAAAATCCATGCCCTACGGAAATTTTGTTTTATTTAGCTAGTGGTAGACAGGCTTTTAAGGAGGTTAATCCTTGGTATAATCAGCTTAAAGAACAAGCAGAAGGAGCTAATCGACACTATAGTGAACATCACGAAGCCATAATTTATGGGATGTATCCGGAATTGGAAGAGGCTTGTGAATATTTTAATGAAGAGATTAAAGCATATTTTGAAAATAACGGAGCCTGCACCGAAGAAGAAGCTCAGAAGATAGAAAATAAGACAATAAAAAAGTTTAATCTTAAATCTAAATATTCACTTATAAACCCAACAGAAGAACAAAAAAAACGAATAGCTGTCAATCAAGTAAAAGCTACAAATATAGAGTTTGCAAAGAATATGGATAATAAAAGTCCGATTGTTAAAATGCTGGGATATGGATTAAAAGATAGTGCTTCAGATATGGGAAAGTTAACTTATGATATGTATTTTCTTGATTTTGCCTTAACGAGAGAGCCTGATTTACTAAAAGGAAATGCTGATTTGTGTGAAATGGCAGAAAAGATTTTTGATTTGCAAAAGCAAGGCGCAATAACAGAAAACTTTTGTGTTAATGATTTTCGCAAAGTCAAACAATCGGCTTTGGTTCAAGATATGCATTATGAAGGAAAAAGCTTAAATCTGGCAGACAAAATCAGAAATCCGCATATAAACTTGGATTTTTCCAGAAAAGAAATGGTCTGAGGCGGAATATTTATTGCATATTCAAAGTAGGAGCGGCAAATGGAAATTCTACAATTTGAATCCTAAACAATAGGTTCAAAACACACTCTTTTAACGGAGCTTTGTTAGAAGAAATTCATAGCGCTGAAACAAAAAATAAACCATGAAAAAGATAAGAGCATCCCTTTATCTTTATGTTCGGCTATAAAACAATTTTATGGTGACGAAAGGTTTTAAGTTCACAAAAATTTTAGATAATGTTGAAAAATTTAATTCTGGGTATACTTATATCGATTTTACCATGACATATGTTTTTTCGTCTATTGACAGAATATAATTATGGTAACATTTGTTTGCTTCGTTATGCTTGTGTTTTTTTTCGATGTGCTATTTTTTTTTTGCTTCTTGCAATTTGGTTAGGAAAAGTATATTCTTCTAACTATGTTTTTGAAGGAGAATAATATGCTGAAGACAATTTTTTATATCATCATCCTCATTGCGGTTATCGGAGCCGCAATCGGAGGTTGGCACTTATATCGTGTGGCACAAAGAAATGCTAAAGAAATGGCTCAATATGAAGGAAAAACAATCTCGGCAAAGCCCTTAGCAGGCAAAACATTAATAGTATATTATTCATTAAGCAATCATACCAAAGATATTGCCGAGCGGATTCAAAAGAATCTCGGCGGGGATATTTATGAAATAAAAACAAAAGAAAAAATTAAGACCACGCCATGGTTTTATTTAACCTTAAAAAGACAATTATCTGAGAAAAAATATCCCGAATTGAGCGGAGCAATGCCCGATTTTTCAAAATATGATACCATTTTTGTCGGCGGACCGGTATGGTGGTATACAATGTCCACCCCGATGTATAGCTTTTTGCAACAGGCAAATTTTGCGGGGAAAAAGGTCGTTCCTTTTTCAACTCAAGGAAGCAATTATGGTACTTATTTTGAAGATTTTGCAAAAATGGCAAAAAACGCCAAAATACAAAAAAGCGCTTCCTTTAACAACATGCCGGAAAAATATAATAGCGCAGTTGATAACAAAATTGCAGCGTGGCTAAATTCTTTATAGGGAAAAAGGCAATGGAACAAACAATTCGTGTCGGTGTCGGTGTTTATATTTTCAATCCTCAAAAGCAGGTTTTGTTGGGTTTGAGAAAAAGTCAGCACGGTCAAGGCACATGGTGTCCGCCGGGAGGGCATATGGAATATGGAGAAACAAACGAGCAAGCGGCGCGGCGAGAAGTTAAAGAAGAAACGGGCTTGGATATAGATGAACAAAAAATACGGTTGCGCGGAGTGACGAACGATTTTTATAAAGAAAGCGGCAAGCAATACATCACACTGCATTTTTTCTGCCAAGATTTTAAGGGAGATCCGCAAATTATGGAGCCCGATAAATGTGCAAAATGGCAGTGGTTTGATATTGATAATTTGCCGGAAAATCTTTTGCTGTCCAATCAAAATTTTCTTAAAAATCACCAACTGAAGGAAGAATAAAGAGAGATAAAAAAATTTTTTACAAACTCTTGCATCGGATAAAATCGTTTCTTATATCAATATTAGAAAGTTAAAAACAAGAACAAATTTTAGGAGATATACAATGTCTGATTTAATGAACAAAAAAGAAAACAGTCATAATACTCCGATGCGTTATGGCTATCACAATGATTTGAGCGATTTGGTAAACAACTTTTTTGGTGGATTGTTAGATTTCCCGAGAGATATCAATCGTGATTTGAATAGTGTCTCTCGCCAAATGAACCCCAAAGTAGAAGTTGAAGAAAATGAGAATAATGTTGTTGTTTCGGCAGAGTTACCGGGGATTCCTGAAAACAGCATTGATTTGGAAGTCTCTTCCGATGGCTATTTGACCATCAGCGGCGAGAAAAAACAAGAAAAGAAGGAAAACAAAAAGGGAAGCTATTTTTCCGAATTCTCTTACGGTTCATTTAGCCGCACGATTCCGCTGCCGTGGGATTTGAAGTTTGATGATGCCGATGCCGAATATAAAGACGGTGTGTTGAAAGTCATTTTCCCCAAATCGCAAAATGAGCAAGGTAAGAAGAAAAAAATCAATATCAATAGAAAATAAGAGTAATTAGAAAATAAAAAAAAGCGGCTGTAAGAAGCCGCTTTTTTTGCAAAGAAGAAATTAGATTATTGCGCCGGAATAACGCGAGATTCTTTGCCGTAAAGCAAGTAGCATTTTTCACCCGGAGTCATCAAAACATCATTACCTTGCGTAACGGTCATAACATTGCCGTTATCGGTTTTGACCACATATTCATAACCTTCCTGTTTTGAAAGACCGCTCTGAGCGGCATCACCGGCAATACCGCCGACGACGGCACCGCCTAAGGCGCCCAAAATTTTGGTGGTATCATTACCGCCGACCATAGAACCGGCTAAACCTCCGGCACCGGCGCCGGCAATCATGCCGACATTATTATCACTTCTGACCACAACCTGACGTACACTCAAAACTGTGCAGCCCATGGCACGACCGACTTGACGCACGCCGGAGGTGGAATAATCATTAGCCCCGATATTTGAGGTACAGGCATTGATAGATAAAGCCAGAGGCAACAAAGCTAACAAAGCAAATTTTTTCATAGATAAACTCCTTTAAAATTAAATTATTTTGATTTTATACCCCAAATAAGAATTGTCAATGCTAGACAAATAAAATCAAGTGATATATATTCTAAACGCTTTAAAAAGCAAAAAAGTTTTAAATTGTAAAAAATTGAGGAAAATAATAAGGAATAAAAAATGTTAAAGAGAACAAAAATAGCCAAACTTATGACGGCTGAAGCGCCGATGGAAGAAGTGTTGGTCAAAGGCTGGGTAAGAACTCGCCGCGATTCAAAAGATTTTTCATTTATTGAAGTCAACGATGGTTCATGTCTCAAAAATATACAAGTAATTGCCAATAATACCCTCAATAATTACAATGATGTCAAAAAATTGAGCACCGGCTCATCATTAGCCGTTAAAGGAGCCTTGGTTCCTTCTCAGGGAGGTAGCCAAAAATTTGAAATTGTTGCAAAAGAGGTAGAAATTTATGACATTGCGCTTGATGATTATCCGTTGCAAAAGAAAAAACATACGGATGAATATTTAAGAACGATTGCGCATCTTCGTCCGCGTACCAATAAATATGGTGCCGCATTCCGCGTTCGTTCCGAGCTGTCTTATGCTATACATAAGTTTTTCCATGACAGAGGTTTCCGTTATGTACACACGCCGATTATCACCGGTTCAGACTGTGAAGGTGCCGGAGAAATGTTCCGCGTAACCACATTGGATATGGAAAACTTGCCCAAAACCAAAGACGGCAAAGTAGATTACAGTCAAGACTTTTTCGGCAAAGAGGCGCATTTGACCGTTTCCGGACAGTTAAACGGAGAGATGTATGCTCTTGGCTTGGGAGATATTTATACCTTCGGTCCGACTTTCAGAGCTGAAAACTCCAACACCACACGCCATGCGGCAGAGTTTTGGATGATTGAACCGGAAATGGCATTCGCCGACATTTATGATGATATGGATTTGGCAGAAGACATGGTTAGATTCTGTGTTAAACACGTTTTGGAAAATTGCCGTGATGATATTGAGTTGTTTGACAAGTTTGTCGAACCGGGTTTGATTGCCAAATTGGAAAACATCATCAACAACGGCTTTGCCCGCATTACTTATGCCGAAGCGATAGAGATTATGCAAAAATCAGGTGAAAATTTTGAATATAAGCCGGAATTTGGTATTGATATGCAAACCGAGCATGAAAGATATTTGGCAGAAAAACACTTCAAACGTCCGGTTATTGTGAGAGATTATCCCAAAGAAATCAAAGCCTTCTATATGCGCTTGAATGATGACGGCAGAACCGTTGCCGCGATGGATGTTTTGGTGCCGGGTATCGGCGAGATGATAGGCGGATCACAACGTGAAGAACGTTATGATGTTTTGGTACAAAAAATTCATGAAATGGGAATGAAGGAAGAAGATTATTCTTGGTATCTCGATTCTCGTAAATTTGGTTCGGTTCCGCATGCCGGATTCGGATTAGGTTTTGAAAGAATGATGATGCTCATCACCGGTATCGGAAACATCAGAGACGTAATTCCGTTCCCAAGAACCCCGAATTCAATTAATTTCTAAAGCGAGAAGGCAGCCGGGTTTTAGAGCTCGGCTGTCTTTGTTAAATGAAAAAAAATAAAGAGGAGAAAGTCATGCATCATATATTAGGAGTTCTGAGCATTTTGATGTTGAGTATCAATATAAGTTATGCCGCATCGACGGAACCTCAAAAAAAAGGAGAGGAAATAAGTTCAAACGAGGAAACAGGCATAGAGCTGTCTCGCAAGCAACTGCAATCGGTAGTAAATGAAAACTCATTTTTTAGCGACAAGCCGGCAGTATTCCACCCGTCATGTGACAATCCGCGATTATTGGAAAAAGTGTTGGCGCGAATAGAACAATATTATAAAGAAACGCCCAGTCCGAGCATTGTTGATAAACGTCGGCAAGCATTAATGTTAAGACAATTAGAAACATTTGTTCCGGTAGACGTCAATTCATTTCCGCCGAAGGAAAACTATGCCGTTGCCGATAGATTGATAGACATTAAAATAAATGACGGCATAAAATCACAAGATTTGAGTTTGTGCAAGAGCAAAGGAGAAAGAGAAATATACCTACTGATTTATCCGCAAGACAGTTTTTATACGGTAGAAATCATCAATTTCCCCGGACAGCCGATATCAAAAGACTTTACCACGGTTTATGATTAAAAAAAATTCATTAAGGGTATTGATTCAAATAAAAAAATAGTGCATAATAATTTTTGCTCTCTAAAGGAAAGAGTGATAAAAAAAGATTATTTTATAAAGGAAAAGAGGTCGATATTTTATGGGAAAAGAGTTAGTCTTGAGAAATTCCGGCAATTTGCCGGTCTTGGCGGAAAACAATTCGTTGGTAGCCTATCTGGAAGAGATTAAAAAGTTTCCATTACTGAGTGAGACGGAAGAACAGGAACTGGTAAAAAAATTTCACGGGGAAGGAGATCTGACGGCAGCTCAAAAGTTAATTACCTCACATTTGCGTTTGGCAGCAAGAGTTGCCATGACCTACCGCCGCTACGGTTTGCCGATGCTGGATATTATATCCGAAGCCAATATAGGTCTGATGCAAGCCGTTAAAAAGTTTGATTTAGATAAGAAAGTCAGATTGGCAACCTATGCCGTATGGTGGATAAAAGCAGCCATAAATGATTATATATTACGTTCATGGTCATTAGTAAAAATTGGAACCAAAGCTGCGCAAAAGAAATTGTTTTATAATTTGAATCGCATCAAATCGCGTCTCGGAATTTATGAAAATAAAGAGTTGGAACCCGAAGTAGTTAAAAGCATCGCCCGAGAGTTGGTTGTAGATGAAGATGACGTGAAAGAGATGAACTGTCGCTTAGGAGGAGATTCTTCGTTAAACGTAAGCGTATCTGAAGAAGATGATTCCGAAAAGATGGATTTTCTGGTAGACAAACGTCAAAACATTGAAGAAAATTTAAGCTTACGCCAAGAGGCAGATTTTAAAAAGAAGGTTTTATATAGCTGCTTAAATAAATTAAACGACAGAGAGCAATATATAATAAAAAATCGGATGCTTTCGGATAAAGGAACAACTTTGGAAGAGATTGGTACAAAATTTAACATCAGTCGCGAGAGAGTAAGACAAATAGAAAAGAAGGCATTTGAAAAGTTATCCGATTTGGTACGTATGGAAATGACACAGGCTCAGGCCGCATAAAAGGAAAGGAGAAAAATATGGATCTGTTAGCAGAACAAAAAATAGATACCCAGTCTTACGCACAGTATGCTGATAGTACAACATATTTTAAATCGGCACGTGAGCGCATGGATTTGCGATTGAAGAAGATTCGCGGAGAAAATGATGATAAGCCGACATATACGGTAGAAAAAAGCCGTGACGGATATAATGCATGAGTAAATAAAAGCGGAAGATTCCCAAAACGCCGTGAGGGCGTTTTGTTTTTTTAAACAATAAAGAACCAAACAAAATGTCAGAAATAATTGATAAAACAGCCCAAATATTAAAATCTCATCAAATTGACAATGCCAAATTGGAAGCCCGATTAATTGTCGGCAATGTTTTAGGAATTGAGGAGCAAGATTTATTTTTTGATTGTCCGGCATTAAGCAAAGAGCAAGAGCAAAAAATAAAAGAGATAATCGATCAGCGCATAAGGCATATTCCTTTATGTAAAATTTTAGGAACAAAAGGTTTTTATAAATATGATTTTATCGTCAATGAAAATGTGTTATCTCCGCGTCCGGATACGGAAATATTGGTTGAAGCGGCAATAAGCCATGCCAAAGCCAAAAAATGCCGAAATATTTTAGACTTAGGAACCGGATCCGGTTGTATTATAATCTCGATATTGAGCGATATTAAAGATATGCAAGGGACGGGACTGGATATATCGGAAAAAGCGCTTGAGATTGCACAAAAAAATGCTCAAAAAATGGGCGTATCGGACCGATTAAAATTGATTCATGGGAGTTGGTTTGATTCGGACATAACAGAGAAGCTTGAAAAAAAATATGATATGATAGTGTCAAATCCGCCGTATATAGCCACCAAGGATATAGAAAATTTATCGGAAGAAGTAAAAGGGCATGATCCGCTGTCAGCATTGGACGGAGGAGAAGACGGTTTGCGGCATTATCGCCGGATAGCCAAAGTAGCCAAGGATTTATTGCAAGACGGAGGTCAGATATTTTTGGAAGGTGGTATTTTCCAAGAAAAGCAGATAACGGCAATATATGAGCAAGAAGGCTTTACGTTGGTAGAAATATTGAAGGATTATGGCGGGATAAATCGCTGCATAATTTTAAAAAAATAATTTGCAATTAAAAATTTTATCTGTATTATCGTGCAAGAAGGAAACAAAGTTTCCGAGGTGCTTTTTTAAATTTTTGTTTTGCATCTGCAATATTCTCAAAACAAAACATTAAGAGATAGTTTTAATTGGCTTATTCAGAGATTATCTGAAAAGTATTTATTTTGGTATGAAGACTTATGAAGAAAACGAATAATAAATATCGTAATAATAATTCTAATCAAATCTATTCATTAAATTATAAATTTGACAGTATCAGTATCGCCGGAAAGATAAGCGGCACAGCACTGGATTTAATAAAAAAATATAATGAATTAGCAAAAGAAGCGCATGCAAACGGAGATTTTGTTACGGCAGAAGTTTTTAAGCAATATGCCGAGCATTATCGCAAAATCGTAACTGAAATAAATGAGAAAAAAACCGCGCAAAAGGTTGTCAATTTCCCCAAAGTTTCTGAAACGGATATGACAGAAGATTCCACTCCGGAAGCAGAAGATAGTGCCAACGAGGCAGATTTGGACATAACTGCCAAAGCTGAAGATGAGGCAGCCGTACATGATTTGGTTGCTGCGGAATTAGCTGCCCCGATTGCCGAAAAGAAGGAATTTAAAGTCATTGAAATTACCGAAGATACGGTTCAGAAAGATATTAATGAAACCAACAAATTCAAAACCAGAGGTCGTCGTCCGGGGCATAAAAAGGTAGATGTCAATAATGACGATGTCAATAATGACGATGTTGCCGTATAATTTAAGATAGAGAAAAAAATGTTCTTTTTGGTAGCCTCTCTGATTTTAACAATTGCCTGTTCGACAATCACAATCAGAACATTGGTTGCCTATACGGACATGAAATTTCTTTATAAGTTAGCCATCTCGATATTAATTATATTGGGATGGCTTTCACCTGTTATAGTCAATTTTTGCCGCAAACAATTTTCATTACACGGGTTGTTTTATGATGTCTTGACTTATGGCGGCTATTTCATGTTTGGACTGGCGTTTATCACATTTATGTTAATTTTTGGGCGAGATATTATATGGTACATCAGTTACGGTATCAGCAAGCTGTTTCATGCCGATTGGGCATGGTTTAATCCGCAAAATCAGACGAGTCTGAAATATGCCAATATAGTTACGGGAATTTTGGCGATGAGCGTATCTCTATTTGCCGTCTATGAGGCAAATAAATTACCAGCAATCAAAGAAGTGAATTTAACCTCTGATAAAATCAACCAGCCGATAAGAATAGTACAATTGTCTGATTTGCATATCACACGTTCATCATCCGAGCATCGTGTTCAAAAGATTGTTGATGAAGTAAATGACTTAAAGCCGGATGCCATTGTGTTGACCGGGGACATTATTGATGACAAAGCTTCGGTTGTTCAAGAATATTTTCCGATTCTGAATAAGTTTGAGGCTCGAGGAGGTATTTATTTTGTGATAGGCAATCATGAATATTACAATGGCTTGGGACAAATCTTAAAAAGTCTTCACCAAACCAAAATCAAACATTTGATGAATGATGGAGTGTTGATTGCCGACAAAAATTTATATATCGGCGGTGTCCCGGATAAATCGGCAGCAATGATGAACAGCTATTTTGCCATTAAAATTGATGAAGCTTCCAAGAAGTCAAATAAGCAAAATTATCGTGTATTATTAAGCCATAATCCCACCACGGCAGATATGGTAACCGATAAAGAGTTTGACTTGGTTTTGTCGGGACATACGCACGGCGGACAAATTTTTCCGTTCAATTTTTTAGCAGAAAAAGCCAACAAATATTTAGCCGGATTATATAAGGTTAATGGAACGCAGCTTTATGTCTCAAGGGGGGTAGGCTATTGGGGGCCACCGATGCGTTTTGGTGCTCCGGCCGAAATCACTTTGATTCAAATTAATCCGCAAAAAAAATAACAGAATAGGTCTTGATTTATATACCCGGTTCTTACTATATTTTTAAAAGATAAAGACAAGAAAGGGGTGTAAATAAGTATGGATTTTGAAAAACTGACCAATAAGTCAAAAGAGTTGATACAAGATGTTATCAATCTGGCGGCAAAATATAAACACCAATACATTTCAACCGAACATTTATTGAAGGGCTTGCTCGAAATTAAAGATTCGCAGGTACGAGAACTGTTGCAAAAAGCAGGCTCTTCCGAGTTGACGGTTGCATCAAAAGTTGATGAAGCTTTGGCAAAAATTCCGGCAGTGGAGGGCGCTTCGGTCCAAAGCCTGATGAATCAGGAATTCACGCGTGTGATGATGGAAGCCGAAAGCTTGGCAGACAAAGCCGGCGATAAATTTGTGACCATAGAGCGCATTTTGCAAGCTCTTGTTATGACAAGCGGCACCAAGGCTTATGACATTTTGAAATCAAGCGGTGTCAATGCCGAAAAATTAAACCAAGCCATTAACGAGTTCAGAAAAGGTAGAATTGCCGACAGCGAAGATGCCGAAGATAATTTTGAGGCGTTGAAAAAATATGCCATTGATATTACGGGTAAGGCAAAAGAAGGTAAGCTTGATCCTGTGATTGGTCGTGAACACGAGATAAGAAGAACGATTCAGGTTTTGTCGAGAAGGACGAAGAACAATCCGGTTTTGATTGGTGAGCCGGGTGTCGGTAAAACCGCGATTGTAGAAGGTTTGGCGATAAGAATTGTCAATAATGACGTTCCGGAAAGTTTAAGAGGCAAAAGATTGCTGGCGCTGGATTTGGGAGCTTTGATTGCGGGAGCCAAATTCAGAGGTGAGTTTGAAGAGCGCTTGAAAGCGGTTTTGAAAGATGTGGAGGCATCAGAGGGCAACATCATTTTGTTCATTGATGAAATGCACACATTGGTCGGGGCAGGCGCAAGCGAAGGCTCAATGGATGCTTCCAACTTGTTGAAACCGGCGTTGGCAAGAGGAGAGCTGCACTGCTTAGGCGCCACCACATTGTCGGAATATAAAAAATATGTGGAGAAGGATGCTGCCCTGGCAAGACGATTCCAAGCGGTTTTTGTCAGCGAGCCGAGTGTTGAAGAAACAATTTCGATTCTGCGCGGTATTAAAGAAAAATTTGAACTTCATCACGGAGTTAGAATTTCCGACGGGGCTTTGATTTCCGCAGCCACCTTGTCCAACCGCTATATCAGTGACAGATTCTTGCCCGATAAAGCTATCGACTTGATGGATGAGGCTGCAAGCTCTTTAAGAATGGCGATTGATTCCAAACCGGAAGAATTAGATGAGCTGGACAGAAGAATATTACAGTTAAAAATCGAGCGTGAGGCTTTGAAGAAGGAAAGCGATGTCAAATCCAAAGAGCGTTTGGAACTGATTGGCTATGAAATTTCCGGTCTGGAAGCCAAAGCCAAAACCATGGAAGAAAAATGGAAGAGCGAAAAGAAGGTCTTGGCAGATTTGACAACCGTGAAAGATAAGTTGGATAAAGCCAGAATTGAAGTGGAAATTGCCAAACGTGAGGGCAGATTCGAGCGCGCCGGTGAGTTGCAATATAGTGTTATTCCCGAGCTTGAAAAACAAATTCAGGAAGCCGAAGCACAAGAGAAGCAACATAGCTTCAGCGAAGTGGTAACCGAAAGTGATATCGCCGCGGTTGTTTCCAAATGGACGGGGATTCCGGTAGATAAAATGTTGGAAGGCGAGAAGGAAAAACTCATCCATATGGAAGAATATTTGGGCAAACGTGTGATTGGTCAAAAAGATGCCATATCAGCCGTTGCCAATGCGGTCAGACGTTCTCGCGCCGGAATTTCGGATTCGCGTCAGCCGATAGGTTCATTTCTGTTTTTAGGACCGACCGGTGTCGGTAAAACCGAGTTGAGCAAAGCTTTGGCAGAGTTTTTGTTTAATGATGAGAGTGCTTTGCTCAGAATTGATATGTCGGAGTATATGGAGAAGCATAGTGTTTCTCGTTTGATTGGTTCACCTCCGGGATATGTTGGCTATGAAGAAGGCGGAGCTTTGACTGAGGCTGTTCGTCGTCGTCCGTATCAAGTAATATTGTTTGACGAGGTTGAAAAAGCGCATCCGGATATATTTAACGTGTTGTTGCAAGTGTTGGATGACGGAAGATTGACCGACGGACAAGGCAGAACGGTCGACTTTAAGAATACCATAATCATCATGACATCGAACTTGGGTTCGGAAATCTTGTCCACGGCAACAGGGGCAGATGATCCGAAAAAGATTCGCGATAGGGTAATGGATATTGTCAAAGCCTCTTTTAGACCGGAGTTTATTAACCGTATTGATGAAATTACCATTTTCCATAAGCTGGATAAGAGTAACATCAAAGAGATTGCTCAGTTGCAAATCAACAATATTGAGAAGCGTTTGAGCGACAAGAAGATAAAGTTGCGCGTCAATGAGGCGGCATTTATCTGGATTGTTAATAACGGATATGATGCAATTTACGGTGCAAGACCGTTAAAAAGGTTGCTAAAAAATCAAATAGAGAATAAATTGGCTTTGAAAATTTTAAATGGTGATATTGGTGAAGGTGATACGGCAGAGATTATCGTTGCCAATGGCACTTTGGATATTGTTAAAAAGAAGAATAAAGAAGTAAAAGACAATGGATGATTTTTATGATAATGCATTATCGGTAGCCAAAACCTATGATGTGAGTACCAAGCCCGATTCTTTGGTATTATACAGCATTAGTTTTCTGCCGACTAAAGAAAATAAGATACAGGCATTTGACTTTGTCAAGAGTCATCCCGGTATGGTAATGTTGGACCATACGCCATGTGGTATCAAGATGATGGATATGGGACTTGAGAACGGTCGCTGTGATCTTAAAGACGAAGAGATAGCTTATTTATGGAAGGTTGCATCCAAGCGCTTATTGGAAGGCGCCAGCGGTAACATTACGGCATTTGTCAAAGATGCTGATGAGCGTAGCGTTTTCAGAAGCATGGAACTGCCGACAATCTTGGCAAATGAAAATATCAAAACCATAAACGGTGTTGATAAGTTTGAGTTTGCCAAACAAAATTTCTAATAAGAAGCTGAACTTCTATGTTACAAAAAAGCAAAGCGTGGGAGATGTCAAAACATCTTCCACGTTTTGAGTTTAGGGATGTCATAACTCACGAAAAGCCGTATTGTTTTTTATGTCTTGCCGGTATTTATATTCATGAATAAAACTGCGATAAAACCAATATAAAAATAACACATAACAGCTCCGCTTCTGCGGAGCTGTTAAAGGGATAAAGGGCTAAAGCCATTTAAAAAGCCAGAACCGGACGCACAGAAAAAAAATTATTCTTAGTGCTGGTGCTCCAAAGACCACTATTAAAGTGCAAAAGCCCAGCGCCGCCATTACCGTACTCGGAAGAAGACCAGTAATAATAACGGAGACCGGTATTACCGCTGTTTAACTGTGTTTTTCCTAAAGCTTGCAACGTTGCATTGAGCTTAACTCTGTTAATATAGATAGATTGCAGTTCCCCTGCTGCCGGCAAATACCAATCTCCGGTTTCTGTACCCACCGTTCGATAATTATAAGCATATTCAGCGGCAGGACAACTTTTATTGTTAGCTTTACAATAGTCAACAATGGTTTTAGTATTGCTTTTACCGCTAAAATCAGCTGTTGGAGCACTACTATTGTTTGTTAAATTTGGAATATCAAAATCCTTATCAGACCACTACGCCATACCTTCTTCCAAAGCAATAGCCAATCCACGTGTCGGAGAAGCAACCACACCGATGGCAACTTTTCCGGATATCGGCGCGGTTGAACAACTCATGTCGGAATAAAGAATATCTCCGACATTACTGCATTCAGTTGTTTCTCCGGCTTCGGCAGCCGAAACACAAAAAATTTTAGATGTATCGAGCGGACATTTAAGAACGGTTCTGCCCGTGCATTGACTGGCGGTTAAGGTGTATCCCAAGCTTTCACAAGTCGGTGGAGTAGCACATGTTTGCGCCAAAGCCGAAGTGTTACCTATGAAGGAGAAAGCAATGGTTAAAAAGCTTGCTCCCAAAATTCTTTTAAGTTCTTTTTTCATATTCCTTCTCCTTTTTTAGTCGTAATAAGAAAACCAATCGATGCTAAAATCAGCATTAGTCTGCTTTCAAAAAGCATTGTAACGCTCCGTTGCACCAATAATTGTTCAAATCCAGTGTTCCGCTTGGACACCCTACCGGTTTGGGCTTGCATTGATAACAAGCTGAGCCTGCTTCCGTATATTGCGGATCACCTTGTGTTCCGGTTTCGCACTCCTTATAATATCCGTCGGGACAAGTATCATCGAGCGCAATGCAGGCAGTTCCTCCGTTGGCAATTTTGTACCCATTTGCACATTGAGAAACTTTGCATACATTATCATCGCAATTAGAAGCATCAGAATTACAGTCGCCACATTTAGCCACACTTTGAGCATTTTCGGGCATGGAAGAGCAACTGATGCTATATCCGGAACAAGAGACGGCACGGCAATTGTTATAACAAGTCAAAGCGCCTAAAGAAATTTTGGTGCAGATTTGTCCCGAAGGAACGGAAGCATAATATCCGGCGCTTGAACAACTTGTAGCAATGCAAGTATTTCCACTGGCATTGAAACCGGAGCGGCAAGATATGACTTTGTAGCGCTGGGAGCTGGTCGGACAAACCGAGCATAAGGCATTGTCCGGACAAGAAGATAAAGTATAGTCAAGACAGGTGTCGGGCGTGTAAACATTTGTGTTGCCGATAGAATTAAAACCAGACATACCCAAATCATCAAACCTATCAGGAAGGAAGGTTGATTTAGCAGTTTGATAAGAATTAGGTATAGGCTCCAGTCCTATGGTGTGTGTGTAAAATGCAATATTATTGGAAGGCGCCTCTGAAGCAAAAGCACAATTAAAGAAATGTGGTAATATACAACAATACATTACCGCAAAAATAAAAAATGCAGATTTTTTCATCACACGCCTCCAAAAATAATAAGAACTAAAGCCTATACTATCTATAATAAACCGTTTTTTTTTTTTGCAACCGAAATTAAACGAAAAAAACAAAAAAATAATATAATCTATTGTATTACAAAGAAAAAAAATTGATAGAAAAATGAGGAAAAGATGAAATTTGATAAGAAATATATAGGATATTATATGTTGTGAGAAAATAAATCCTAAGATTCGGAAAAAATACCTGTATAGTTGTGGAACATGTAGTACTTTAAGTTGTCTTCACATATGCGTGTTATCGTAAAGTAAAAGGATACAGCCAAAAAAGCCTTGCAAATTGTTGATTTGCAAGGCTTTTATAATTGGTAGGGGTAGTCAGACTCGAACTGACACGGGAGTGAACCCACAAGATTTTGAGTCTAGCGCGTCTACCAGTTCCGCCATACCCCCATCTGATAACGGAGATATAGATATTATAATAATGAACAACTGTCAACAGTTTTTTTCATTAAAAAAATAAAATTGCAAATAAAGATAAAAATTAAGATTTAAACCAGTTTTTACGACAAATATAAAAATAGTTTCCAAACCATAATACCAAATTATAAGAGTGATCGGTCAACCAACAAACGGCAATATCTGCTCTGAAAACAATCACAATAATCCATACGGTAATTGTATAAGCAACCAGAGCCAAAAGTTCCAAATACATAGCCATTTTTGTATGTCCGATTCCGGAAATCACGCCCATGAAAACAAAACCCGGAACAAGAGTAAAGTAACTCGTCATTGAGGCATAATAAGCCGAAATGGCTTGGTCGATTAAATTGATGTCATCAGTATAAATGCGCATAATCCAAAAGGGAGAAATAACCAAAAGCAAAATAGCAATAAGCCCGCCGAAATATCCGAGGTTGATAATGCGAAAAGTTGTAGGCTTAATTTGAGCAGTATCACCGGCGCCGTAAAGGTTTCCGGTAATGGCGTTAGTTGCTCCGAGCAGGGCATTAACAATCATAAAAGGCAAGGCACTGACGCTTCTCAGAATGTTAGAAATGGCAAGTTCGTTTTCTCCGATATGTTCAACCGCAAGCATAAAGAACAACCAGGTAGAAAGAGAAACAACATTTTGCAAAATGGTCCAAACGGAAATATTTAAAACGCGTTTTAAAGTTTTCAGATTACGAAAATAAGGGATATCTAACCCAAATTTTTTATAATCAAAACGAGAAAAGGTATAAATGAGAAAAAAGACAGCCGAGGAAGCTTCAGCCGCAACCGAAGCAATCGCAGCACCCGCAATACCAAGCTTCGGACAACCGCAATGACCAAAGATCAAAAGATAATCAAGCACCACGTTAACCAAAAGCATAATATAAGCATTGAGAGAAAGAACTTTAGTATGAGTTGTTCCGATATATAAAGCCCGAAACATGACAATGGCAAAAGAAAAAACAAACCCGAAGGAACGAGGATAAAGATAATCGGAAGCGGCTTGCAGAACCAGCGGAGAAGAAATGATAAAAGCTAAAACGGTATCGGCAAAGAAACGGATTCCCGCAATAATGAACACGGCAGAAATAAGGAGAAAAAATATGCCTTGATAAAAAATTTGTCCGATACGCTTAAATCGTCCTTCCCCGTTGTGTTGCGCAATCAAAATCTGAGCCCCGATGGAAAAACCTTGCCCGAGCATAAAAATCATCACATAAAAAACGGCAGCAATCGCGGAGGCACCGAGTTCGATTTTGCCCAATCTTCCCAAGAAGGCAGTATCAGTGAGTCCGATAAGTTGTTGAATAATCATCCCGGTAAGAATGGGATAAGAAATTTGCCAAATTTTTTTATAAGTAAATGTCATGAAATCACACATCATAATTTGAAAACAAAGAAAAAGTACCACGGAAAAGAGTAAATGTCAAATATGGGAAGAAGCTTGATTCTTAAATTGAATTTTTTATACTGGGAAAAAATAAAAAGAGGAAAAAATGCAAAGGAAGACAGAGTCAGAACAAATAAATTACAGTTTGGATTTGTATCGGCAACACGAATATGAAAAAGCCAAAAAAATATGCAATCGGATCTTAAGAAAAAAAGCCGATAATGAAACGGTTCTGATAAATCTGGGAAATATATTTTTTATGGAAAAAAAATATGAAGAAGCCTTGCAAAAATATAAACAAGCCGAAGAAAAAAATCCGGATTCTTTTTTGGTAAAAGTAAACATTGCCAATGTATATTTGGAGCAAGAAAATTATTTTCAGGCAGAAGAATATGCACGTCAGGCAATCATACAGGATTCGCAAAATTATATGGCACTTAATATATTGGGTACGGCACTTCTGGAAGAAGAAAAAACGGATGAAGCATTAGAGGTATTGGAAAGAGCATTACAATATAATAAAGAAGACGCGTGGTTATACAATTATCTAAGTCGTTGTTACCAAACAAAAGGGATGATAAAAGAGGCGCTGGATGCAGGCTGGAAGGCAATCGAGAAGGCACCGCAAGATGAAAGTCATCACATAAATTTTGGTTATATGCTCTATGAATTGTCATTGGATTCTCAAGAAAAAATAATAGAGAAATATGCACAAAAATGGCTGGATGAATATCCGCAAAATAAAATTGTGCAACACATGGGAAAAGCCATGATAAATCAGTCGATTCCCGAGCAGGCAAACCAAGAATATATTTCAAAAATTTTTGATATTTTTGCGCCCGATTTTGAAAAAGTTTTATCCGATTTAGAATATCAAACGCCGCAAATTATATCACGATTTTTAGCTGAAATATATGGTAAGGATTCGCATGCTCGTATGAAAATTTTAGATGCCGGATGCGGTACCGGATTATGTGGAAAAATATTAAAACCCTATGCCGGATTCTTAGGATTATCGGGAGTAGATTTATCGGCAAAAATGTTAGAAAAAGCCAAAGAAAAAAAAGTTTATAACAGACTGTATTGCCAAGATATTATTGAATTTTTAAAGAAAAAAAAGAACCAATATGATTTGATAGTTTCAGCAGATGTACTGACATATTTTGGTCGATTGGATTCTTTTTTTGCAACAGCATCTCAAGCACTGAAAAAAGGAGGTCGGATTCTTTTTAGCATAACTAAAAATGATGAAAATGATTCGGCATATGTTTTGCACAAATCCGGCAGATATAAACATCAAAAAACATATGTGGATTCTCTGTTAAAAGCTAATGGATTCGAGATAGAAAAAGCAGAAGAAAAGACGCTGAGAAAAGAGGCGTCAAGAGCTGTAAAAGGCTATGTAATTTCAGGAAGAAAGGCATAAAAAAACTCTTGCCGGACGGTCAAGAGTTTTTTATAAAAACCACAAAAACTACTTAGATTTTTTAGAAGAAGAAGCAGTTTTGCAAGCTGCAGATTTAGTAGATTTTGAAGTAGAAGTTTTGCAAGAAGTCTTCTTAGAAGAGCAAGAAGATTTAGCGCAAGAACTTTTGTTGCATTTAGAAAGTTGCTCTACAGCCATAGCCCAGAAATATTCATCTTGACCATTGGGGCAACCGGCATTTTGCCAGTTATAGTAAGCAGCTTCTCTGATAGCATCTTCATTATATTTAACCATAATAAACTCCAATAAAACGATGTTTTTAAATACAAGTAATACTATATCTCCAAAATTTTATACGTCAATAGGTAATAGCTTGAAAAAGTGTAATTTGTAAAATAAAATTTATAAGCAGGCTTATTTACTTGCAAATAATAAATTATCAATTATAGATTAGCAAAGATAAGAAAAAATTTTTTAAAGATCTTGGACTTAAACTCAGGAGTATATTTATGGAAAATTTATTGTCTAAAGAAGAAATGGAAGCAATCATCAACGGAGACCATGGAAATCCGTTTGCCGTGTTGGGAATACATAAAGACAAGGGAAGTAAAGAAGTTTTTATAAGAACCTATCAACCTCATGCTAAATCAGTAGAATTGATAAATGAAAAAGGAGATTCTTTAGGCTTTTTTACCAAGCTTGATGATAGAGGATTCTTTCAAATCAATTTAGGTCCGAGAGAAAATTTCAAATATAAATTAAAACTCGAAAATGATTTAAATCAATTTTATGAACTTCATGATCCCTACAGTTTTTCTCCGGTTTTAGGAGATATAGATGTATACCTTTTGGCAGAAGGTAATCATTTGGATATGTACAAAAAATTAGGAGCGCACGTCACGGAAATAGACGGTGTCAAAGGGGTGAGTTTTGCGGTGTGGGCACCGAACGCCAAACGTGTGAGTGTTGTCGGAAATTTCAATAATTGGGACGGTCGTACCCATGTCATGCGCAAACATATTTCCTGCGGCGTTTGGGATATTTTTATCCCCGAATTGCAAGAAGGCGAAGTATATAAATATGAAGTTAAAACGCATGAAGATTATATCTTAACCAAAACAGATCCGGTTGGTTTTTATTCGGAAGTCAGACCAAAAACGGCATCAATCGTATATGATATTAACAAATATCACTGGAGCGATGAGGCGTGGATGCAATATCGAGAAGAATATAACAGTTTTGATAAACCCATGTCGATATACGAAGTCCACTTAGGTTCATGGAGAAGAAAAGGAGAATACGGATCAGAATATTTGACCTATAGAGAATTGGCAGACAGATTGGTTCCCTATGTTGTTAATATGGGCTTTACCCACGTTGAGTTTTTGCCGTTAACGGAACATCCGTTGGATGCCTCATGGGGTTATCAGGTAACGGGAATGTTTGCTCCGACATCCCGCTTCGGAACACCCGATGATTTTCGTTACATGATAGATATGTTTCATCAGGCAGGCATAAGTGTGATTATGGATTGGGTTCCGGCGCATTTCCCGAAGGACGGTCACGGTTTGGTAGAGTTTGACGGTACACATCTGTATGAACATGCCGATCCGAGAAAAGGAGAACATACCGATTGGGGAACAAAAATTTATAATTACGGCAGAACGGAAGTATGCAATTTCTTATGTGCCAGTGCATTATATTGGTTGAAGGAATATCATATAGACGGCTTACGTGTCGATGCGGTTGCCTCAATGTTATATTTGGATTATTCACGTAAAAACGGTGAGTGGATTCCCAATATATACGGCGGTAACGAAAATCTGGAAGCCATCTCATTTTTAAGAAAGATGAATGAGCTTGCCTACGGACAAGTTAAAGGAGCCGTTACCGTAGCAGAAGAGTCTACGGCATGGCCGATGGTTTCACGTCCGACATCAATGGGTGGTTTGGGCTTCGGATATAAATGGAATATGGGTTGGATGAATGATACACTGAAATACATCAGCCATGATCCGGTACACAGAAAATATCATCACGGTATGTTAACATTTGGATTGCTCTATGCCTTTAATGAGAATTTTATCTTGCCGATATCTCATGATGAAGTTGTCCACGGTAAAGGTTCCATGCTTTCAAAAATGCCGGGAGATGAGTGGCAAAAATTTGCCAACTTAAGAGCATATTATGGGTTCATGTTTACGCATCCGGGCAAGAAACTTTTATTCATGGGTTGCGAGTTCGGACAAGACTGGGAGTGGAACGCCGAAGAAAGTTTGCGTTGGCATCTTTTGGAATATCCGATGTATAAAGGTATGCAAAATTGTGTTCGCGATTTGAATTTGATGTATAAAGGCAATCCGGCATTTTATGAAGAAGATTTTGACTATCGCGGTTTTGAGTGGATTGATCACAGCAATGCGGATGACAGCGTTATCGCTTATATAAGAAAAGCGCATGATCCGAGAAATTATATGGTTGTGATTTCTAACTTTACGCCGGTTGTCAGACATGATTACAGAATAGGCGTTAACGAACTGTGTCAGTATCAAGAAATATTCAATAGTGATGACAAAAACTATTGGGGCAGCGGTGTAAAAAATGAAGGTATAATCCAAGCCGAGACGCAAGATTGGAATTGTAAACCATATTCCATAAAATTAACATTGCCGCCATTGTCCACAATCGTATTAAAACCAATTCGCTAAGCAAGACCGGAGGAGGAGATGGGAAAAATAAAAGCAAAGAAAGGAACAGCTTATCCGTTAGGTGCACATTATGACGGACAAGGGGTAAACTTTGCTTTATTTTCCATCCATGCCGAAAAAGTTGAATTATGCCTGTTTGACGAAACGGGTATTAATGAAACGGCGCGTTATGAAATTACGGAAAGCGATAACAATATATGGCATATTTATCTTCCCGGTATAAAACCCGAGCAGGTATATGGATATCGAGTTTACGGACCATACAAACCGCAAGAAGGACATAGGTTCAATCCGAACAAATTATTGATAGATCCGTACGGAAAAAAGCTGGTTGGAAAGTTGATATGGAATAAAGCTTTGTTTGGCTATGATGTAGATAGTCCGGATAAGGATTTATCTTTTAGTGAATTGGATAGTGCACCATATGTTCCCAAGTCGGTTGTTGTAGAAGATAATTATGATTGGAGCGATGATGTTCGTCCGCGGACAGATTTTGAAGATACCATCGTCTATGAAACGCATTTAAGAGGATATACCAAACTTCACCCCAAGGTTCCCGATAATAAGAGAGGAACATTTGCCGGTTTTAATTCCAAGTCAGTTTTAAGATATCTGAAATGGTTGGGTGTAAGTGCGGTAGAGTTTTTACCGGTTCATGCTTTTTTTGGCAACCGACATAAAAAAGGTTTTATTAAAGATAATTATTGGGGCTATGAAAGTTTCAGCTTTTTTGCGCCGGAGCAGAACTATATGTCGGGTAATGATTTATCCGAGATAAAGGATATGGTCAAAGCCATGCACAAGCAGGGCTTGGAAGTATTTTTAGATGTTGTATACAATCACACCGGAGAAGGCAATCAACTCGGACCGACCATATGCTATCGCGGCATAGACAATGCCAGTTATTATTGCCTGAATAAAGAAAATAAGAGGTATTATTACGATTCCACCGGTTGCGGCGCATCATTTAATTTACAAAATCCGTACGTGGTAAAATTAGTCATGGATTCGCTTCGATATTGGTATGAAGAGATGCATGTTGACGGCTTTAGATTTGATTTGGCAACCACATTATGTCGTATGAATACGGAGTTTAAACAAGAGTGCGGATTTTTATATGCCGTTAAGCAGGATTCGGTTTTAACACATGCCAAATTAATTGCGGAACCATGGGATATAGGTTACGGCGGTTATCAAGTCGGTGCATTTATGTCGGGTTGGGCAGAGTGGAATGACAAATTCAGAGATGTCGTCCGTCGCTTTTGGAAGGGAGATGAAGGTCAGGTGGCAAATTTAGCCAGCCGCATTGCCGGTTCAAGCGATGTCTTTAATCACAGCGGGAGGAATATCTGGAGCAGTGTTAATTTTGTAACGGCACATGACGGCTTTTGCTTAAGAGATTTAGTTAGCTACAATCAAAAACACAATTTAGCCAACAATGAAAATAACCGAGACGGAACGGATAGTAATTGGAGCTGGAATTCGGGCATAGAAGGAGAGACGGATAATTCGGTTGTAATAGATAATCGTCTTAACCGATTAAAAGCCATGTTTTCCACCTTGTTATTGTCTTTTGGTACCCCCATGTTTGTTGCCGGAGATGAGTTGGGACATACCAACATGGGAAATAACAATCCCTATTGCCAAGATAATTCGATAACATGGATAAATTGGGAAGGCTTAAATCGCGTAGACAGACGCGTGGCACATTTTGTAAAAAAAGTAATCCGTTTGAGAAAACAATTACAAATATTTAAGCGCAAGAAATTTTTCAGTGGACAACCTGTAGATAAGAGTAAAATAAAAGATATAACTTGGTATACAGAACAGGGACATGTCCTAAGCACGGAAGATTGGAAAGACGGCAAAAGAAAAAGCTTGGCATATAGTGTATACAACGGCAAGAAATATATCTTCTGTATATTAAATGCCAATGCCAATGATATAAATTGGCAGTTGCCGGACATAGATAAGAAATACAGTTGGAAATTGCTTTTTGACAGCTCGGAAAAATTTGTTGCCAAAGCGGCGGTTTGCAGCAACCAAAAAATAACGGTTCCGTCATGGAGCGTTTTATTATTTGAAATAGATAAATAAAAGAGATTGGAGTAAATTTAATGGACGTCGAGTTAGAGGTTTTAGCTGAAAAACTTGGAATAGGTACACGCTTTCTGGATGGAAGTGAAGTCCGTCAAGAACATATTGTAGATGAAAAAATCATAAAATTCTTTATAGAAAAAATGGGCTATAAAGCAAATACGGAAGATGAAATAAAAGCCTCAATATCAGCATGCGAAAAACGCAGATGGCAACAATCTCTTGAAAAAATATATGTGACGGAAGAAGGGAAAGCCGAGTTTGATTTAGTCGTACCGGCAGAGCAGGAAGGAGAAGATTTTGCCCTACATTTAAGTTCAAACAATAATATGGTTCCGGAACCGGTATCATTTGAAGTTATTAATGATGAAGAATATCAGTTGATAGGTAAGACACAATATGTCCGCCTAAAGTTTTTAATTACCAGCAAATTGGAAATCGGTTATTATGACTTAGATTTGCAGGTAGGAAACAAACATTATAAAAGTATGATAGCGGTATGTCCGCAGCATTGTTGGCAAAATTCGGCACTGGACGGAAAGAGCTGGGGTTTTGCATTGCAATTATATTCGGTCAGAAGTGAACGAAATTGGGGTGTCGGCGATTTTACCGATTTGAAAAATTTTGCCGAGATAGCCGCAGCTTCTGGCGCTGATATTATCGGTTTAAATCCGCTCAATGTACTTTGTCATGATTATCCGGAAAATGCCAGCCCGTATCAGTCAATCAGCCGCCTCTACCTCAACCCGATATATATAGACATAGAAGCCGTACCGGAATTTACCGCGGAAGATATGAACGAAATACAAGGAGACATACAAGAATTTCGCCAAAGCGAATTGATACAATATGAACACATTTATCCGCTGAAGGTGAAAATGTTGAAAAAATGTTATGAAAGATTTCAACAAAGTCAAGATTCATCGCGGCATGATGCATATAATACATATGTTTCCGAACAAGGGAGCGAATTAGAGCGATTGGCAGTATTCCAAAGTTTGTATCACAAATATAGTCAACAGAATTGCGGCAGCTGGCATGATTGGCCCGAAGAATACAGAAGCCCAAATACTTTAGCCGTAAAAGAATATGCCAAGGAGCATGCGGAAGAAATAAACTTTTTCAAATATATGCAGTTTGAAGCATCTCGTCAATTTGAAGAAACCTGCCGGACGGTTAAATCGAGTGGGATGAAAATAGGGCTTTATCGCGATTTGGCGGTAGGTGTAGGTCTTGATAGTGCGGAAGTGTGGAGTGAACCGGATCTGTTCTTTAAAGATGCCGGAGCGGGAGCGCCGCCGGATGCATTTTTCCCTGCCGGTCAAAAATGGTCACTGGGAGCCTTTATTCCTAATGCATTAAAAGAAACGGCATACAGACCATTCATAAAAATATTAAGAGCCAACATGCATAATTCCGGAGCGTTGAGAATGGATCACGTCATGAGTCTGATGCGCTTGTTTATCTTGCCGGAGAAGTTAAACGGAGGAACCTATATATATTATAATTTTAAGGACATGCTCAACATTGTAGCTTTAGAGAGTGTTCTGAACCGTTGTTCCGTTGTCGGAGAAAGCATCGGCAATGTACCGGAAGGTTTTCTGGAAGCATTGGAATCAAAAAATATTTATGCATTAAGTGTTCTTTGGTCGGAAAGATATGATTTTGGTTGGGGCGATTTTAAACAGCCGAACGCCTATCCGTCGAGAGCATTTGCATCTATCGGAACTCATGACATGCCGCCGTTAAAAATGTGGTGGTATGGTTTTGATATAGAATTGTCATATCAGTTGGGAATAATAGAAAACGAAGAAAAAAGAAATGCCGAATATAAAAAACGAGAAAATGATCGTTGGCGTTTATTGAAGGTTCTGGATGAGGCGCAAGTATGGCCTCAAGATAAACTTCGCCAAAATGACTATATATATGGCGGAGGTTATCCTGAAGGGATAGAAGAGGCAGCCAATGCCTATATGGCAAAAACGAACTGCCCGGTATTTTTGGCAGAATTAGAAAATATATTGCATGTTGAAAAACGTCAAAATCTTCCCGGAACGGATAGAGATCAACATCCGAATTGGAGAAGACGTTTGCCGGTCAATTTGGAAAAATTGGCAGAAGATATTGCATATATACGCAATATAAAAGCCATCAAAGCCATCCGCTAAAAAAGAAAAGACCATCCGAACGGGTGGTCTTTTTTTGGTAAAAAAAATCCTGCTGTTACGGCAGGATTTTTTTAATGGACAATACAGCTATTTTTTCTCATCCGGATCACGCAAAACGTAACCTCGTCCCCAAACGGTTTCAATATAATTTTTACCGCCGGAAGCTTTTTCTAATTTTTTGCGAAGTTTGCAAATAAAAACGTCAATAATTTTGAGTTCGGGCTCATCAATACCGCCATAGAGATGATTAAGAAATTGATCTTTATTAAGCGTTGAACCTTTTCTTAAAGATAACAATTCCATAATTCCGTACTCTTTACCGGTAAGATGCAAAGTCTTATTGCCAACGGTCACGGTTTGAGTATCTAAGTTGACTTCCACTTCGCCGGTACGAATAATGGAGTTAGAGTGCCCTTTGGAGCGTCTGACCACGGCTTGAATACGAGCCAACAATTCGGATTTATCAAAGGGTTTGGTCAAATAATCATCAGCACCGTAACCCAATCCTTTTACTTTTTTGTCAGGTTCTGTTAAGCCGGAGAGAATAAGAACGGGAGTATTAACCTTAGCAGCACGAAGGCTCTTTAAGACTTCATAACCATTCATATCCGGCAACATCAAATCTAAAATGATAATATCATAATCGTATAATTTACCGATTTCCAAGCCATCTTCACCCAAATCGGTAGTATCTACAATCATGCCTTCCTTCTTCAGCATAGTTTCAATACTTTGAGAAATGGCATAATCATCTTCCACAAGTAAAACGCGCATTGTAAATATCCCCAAAAAAACATTAACTTTAAGATAAAAACATCATATCTCTTAAAATTTAATTTGTTAACTTTTTTGACGAGGCTGTTAATAATTATTAACAAAAAAATGACAATAAGGATAAGAATTGTGAATAACCGAAGAGCGGAGCTGAAAAATTAAAGGAAGTATGATAAAAGGAGAACAAGTAAGAAATGGAGATGAGTTTTGTCGGAAGTGCTGGAAAATATAGCCAAAGAGGTCAATAAGCTGCCGGACAGCGACTATTATGGTCGCGTAACGGCGGTGCAAGGCTTGTTTGTGGAAGTAAGTGGAATCCGTTGCAATATGTCCATAGGAGACAGATGCAATATTTATATAAACAAAGGCAAAAAAGTAATTTGTGAGCTGGTCAGTTTCCGGCAGGGAAAACTGATATTTATGCCTTATGGTTCATTGCAGGGGATAGGATTGGGCTGCAAAGTAGAAGTTGAAAATGCCGCACCGGTAATATATCCGCATAAGAGTTGGTTGGGACGGATAATCAATGCCTTTGGTGAAGCCATAGACGGAAAAGGTCCTTTGATTAAGGGCAATAAGCCATATTATATAAAAAGTTCTCCGCCGCCGGCAGCCTTTAGAGACAGAGTAAAAGGCAAAGTTGATTTGGGGGTAAAAGCGGTCAATACGTTTATCACCATCTGTAAAGGTCAGCGTATGGGAATCTTTGCCGGTTCGGGAGTGGGAAAGTCTACCTTAATGTCCATGATGGCAAAAAATACCGATTCGGATGTATCTGTCATCGGGCTTATAGGAGAAAGAGGCAGAGAAGCCAAAGAGTTTGTTGAAGATACGTTGGGCGAATCCGGCTTGGCAAAATCGGTATTAGTATTGGCAACTTCGGATGAAAGTCCGCTGATGAGAAGGCAAGCCGCATACGTAGCCATGGCGGTTTCGGAATATTTTAGAGATGAAAACCAAAATGTGCTTTGTATGATGGATTCAATCACACGTTTTGCCATGGCGCAAAGAGAAATTTCATTAAGTATCGGAGAACCGCCTGCCTCCAAAGGTTATACGCCGAGTGTTTTTGCAGAATTACCGCGGCTGTTGGAGCGAGCAGGTCCGGGAACGGGAAACGGAACAATAACCGGGCTGTTTACGGTTTTGGTGGACGGAGATGATCATAATGAGCCGATAGCAGATGCGGTTCGTTCAATTTTGGACGGACACATCGTATTGGATCGAGCCATAGCGGAAAGAAACAGATATCCGGCAATAAACATCTTAAGAAGCATCTCAAGAACCATGCCGGATTGTAACACGCCGGAAGAAACACAACTTGTCAATAAAGCCAGAAAATATATAGCAAGCTACGAAGACATGGCAGAATTGATTCGTTTGGGGGCATATAAGAAAGGTTCAAATCAAGAAGTTGATGAAGCCATATTCTATTATCCGAAGATAGAAGAATTTTTAAGTCAGAAAAAGACCGAGCGTTATAGTCTTGCCGAAGGTTATGAGTTATTGCAAGAGATATTGAATACGCCGTATAAAGGCTGAGCAGGCAAATGAAAAATTCTTTGAAAACATTGGAACGCATACAAAAGTTCAAAATCGACGAACAACGCAAAATCATGGTCGAACTTCAAAATAAAGAAGAAAAAGTTTTGAGTGATTTGCGTCGGTTGCAACAAGAATATGAGCAAGAAAAGGATTTTGCCGCTCAACACGGCAGTATAGGTGATTTTGGAGCATATACCAAAAAATATCTGCAAACAAGAGAACAACTTGAAGAAGCACTAACAAAAGTCCGAGAAGAAATAGCCAAAATCCGAGACATTATATCAGATATGTTCAAAGAACAAAAAACATATGAGATAGTAGACCGACAAAGAAAAGAAGCTTTAGCAAAAGAAGAAGATTTAAAAACTCAAAAGATGCTTGATGAAATCGGAACCAATAATTATATAAAAAATAAAAAAGCCAACAAAGAATAAGAAAGGAGCAAAAAATGAGCTTTGAATTATCGCCGTTACCCTATGAAAAAAATGCGCTGGAGCCATACATATCGGAGAAAACGCTGGAATTTCATTACGGCAAACACCATAGAACATATGTTGAAAATTTAAATAAGCTAATTTCAGGTTCAGAATTTGCCACCATGAGTTTGGAAGCAATCATCCAAGCAACTGCGGGCAAAGCGGAATATATCGGAATTTTTAACAATGCGGCACAAGCATGGAATCATGCATTTTTCTGGAAGTGCATGAAAAAAGGCGGAGGAAAACCGCAAGGGACAATACTTGCCCGTTTGGAAAAAGATTTCGGTAGTTATGAAAAATTTCACGAAGAATTCAAAAATGCGGCAGTAAGTCAGTTTGGCAGCGGCTGGGCATGGCTGGTTGAAAAAGACGGAAAATTAGCCATAATGAAGACCTCCAATGCCGATACCCCGATAGCGCATGGCATAAAACCGTTGCTGACGGTAGATGTTTGGGAACATGCTTATTATCTTGATTATCAGAACCGCCGAGCAGATTTTGTTGAAGCCTTTCTGACTAATTTAGCCGCGTACCAAGACTAAATTTTCAAAATCCCTTCTTGAGCAACAAAAGAGGGGATTTTTTTACGTCTTTTTAAGAGATAAGTGCTAGAAGCAAAAAGAGATGAGAAGTAATATTGACAAAATTTGTCTAAAATGGTACATTAGATATAAATAAACAAAAAAACAGGGAAACGAAATATGTCAATGAATATAGAAAAAAACTTAAATAAAATCATGCTGGTAACGGCGATGTGCGGCACAGTGGGCGCAGGCTGGAGCATGACAGAATTAGTACAAGACGTAAAGAAACAAGCACCGGAAAAATATATAGGTCCGGATGGACATGCCGGAATAGAGCTGTCGGGCAAACAGAACGGTTTACTGGCGGGAGCTATAGGCGGTGCCATATTGGCAGTCAGTGCCTTGGCATTTGGTCGAGCATTAAGAAAAGAACGAGAAAAAGAGCAAGAAAAAGCAACTCGAGCAGCGTTGTTGGCAACCAAACAAATGGGAAGATAGGATCAAGCATGGCAAATTATACAACCGAGAAAAAATTTATGGTGGCGGAAGGAGAAGAAGGAGAAGTCTATTTTTTTATAGAAGCCAAAAAAGAGCAACCGCAAACACCGATAATAATCTATGATGGTAATGATCATGCTTTATTTCGCCGCAACGGAGATCAGAATATAATATTAGACTATATTCATCCGTCGGTTCGAGATCACTTAAGAAAAGTTTCGGAAGTGATAATAGTAGAAATGATATTGGAAAACATCAAAGACAGTTATATAGCACAAATGCAGCATGTTGAGAAAATTCCGCTGGATTGGCAAAAGATAGGTCTAAAAAGTTGGGAAGAATTAATGCTCTCAAAAGAAGAGCAAAAATAAAAGATCCGCCGTCAGGCGGGTTTTTTGCAAAGGAAAAAAGATGACGGAAAGCAAAACCAATGTAATGCGTATTTTGGACGCACATAAAATCAAGTATAAAAGTTATAGTTATGACGGAAGTGTGGCATTAAGCGGCTCGGAAGTTGCCGCAATATTGGGAGAAAATCCAGAACAGGTATTTAAGACGTTGGTCACGGTAAGCAAGAGTAAAAAGAACTATGTTTTTATGATACCGGTAGAAAAGGAACTGGATTTGAAAAAAGCCGCGGGAGCTGTCGGAGAAAAAAACGTCGAGATGTTAAAATCAAAAGATTTATTACCGACAACGGGTTATATCCATGGCGGCTGTTCTCCGATAGGAATGAAGAAGGCATTTCCGGTCACAATAGATGCAAGTGCAAAAAATTTTTCCAGCATTATATACAGCGGAGGTCGGATTGGCAGCCAAATAGAAACAACATTGGCAGATTTAAGCAAAATAGTCAGATTACAAGTAGCTGAAATTACGGAATAAAAAAGAAAAGATAAAAATTGACAAAAATAATGCTTGCCAAAAAAAAATAAAGTGTTATGAATAGTTCCATCAATTAATTATAAATAGATTATTTTATTCACACTCTGAGCGCAATCTGTATTTTGTTGCAGGTGTAATCAGGGGCAGGTTTTAGATAAGCAGGGATACGAGATAATAAGATTTGTTTTAAGTTTAAGTGCGAGGGCTACCGCTGGTAACGGGATGTTATCAAGGTTAACAAGCTTAAAATGAATTGAAAACTCCCCGAGAGATTTAAGATCTGTTTTAAAAATGACTGCCGGCTAAAAGGTTCGAAAGGACATGAATAGGCAGAAAGCGTATGAAAATTAGGGAAGCTAAACAGACAGCAGTGGAACACGGAAGAAAAGTAACCTTGTTGTGTATCTTCAAGGAAGAAAATGCGCCGATTGTGGAATTCGGTGATAGCTATGCTAAGTGTAGCCACAAACGTATCAACCTGAAAGATCATATCGAGGCTCTTAAAGCTTTGAAAGAGGATGCAGCGTTTACCATTGGTCTTGGTCTTGACAGTGAAATGGACATCGAGGTTGATCTTCCGGACATTTCCAGACTTCACTGCTACATTACGCACGAAGGCGAGCAGTTCAAACTGTATGACTGCTCCTTGTACGGAACAGCGGTAATATTGGAATAAGCGTTTCGTACGGCTTGACAAACAAAACAAACAAAAAAGCATTTCTCACTGCAGGGAGAAATGCTTTTTCTTTTATATTTAAGCTATTTTCTGGATGAATAAAAATAAAGAGCAACAGCCCCGAGAATAACTTCCAAAATTACGTAACATATGTCAGAAATGTTAAAATCCATATTTATCTCATAGAAAAACTGTTCAAGCTCTATAATCTATGATACAATAACGGAAGAAATAATCAAGCAAAGGAGGAAACGACAATGCCTCGCACGCAAAAATTTTATTATTCGTTTAAGAAAAATTATGTTTGGTTAATATTAAATCTTTTGATGCTGATACTATTAATAAGCTGCGGCATAAAACATCCGGCATGCTGGTATTGGTGGCAACTACAAGTGTTGATAACTTTGTTTATTGTTACCTTGCTGATGTGGGGTTATAAATATATGTTTAAGCATCAAGTGGCAGAAATATCGGAACAAGGTATAAAGATAGACCATAATCATTTGTTAAAATGGAATGATATTATTGCGGCAGAGTATCGAGTGGTCAAATGTTGTTTTAAGAAGCTTCCGGTGATAAGTTTAAGAGTCCCGAAACATATGCGCTATAAATATAATCCACTCCAAAAGCGCTGTGAAAAAATAGGTTTCGGAGCATTTTCGCTTCCGCTGTATGATATGGAAAAAGAAGATATTCATAAATTAAGCCACATCATTGTCGACAAAGTAGGAGATATACATCATTAACCAAACAATATGTCAGCAAATAAAAATTCTTGTTTATGTTTTATAAATAAAAGTCTTTAATATGGATAATAAAATAAGCACATAAACGAGCAAGAGGAACAATGAAAAAAGAAAATTTATTCCAATCCGTAAAAAATATAGAAATCTTTGACACGCTGGCGGCAATTTTAAGTGCGGTGATTATAATACCGGCGGTTTTCGCGGCAGGACTTCCGCCGACATCCGGTCCGGGGTTAACTTTTATTTCTTTGCCGGTTGTTTTTCAGCAGTTATCGGGCGGACAATTTTGGTCAATAGCTTTTTATCTTCTGCTGACATTGGCAACAATAACATCGACAATATCCATTTATGAAGCGTTGACCAATTTGTTTATGGATAAGTTTAAGCTAAATAGGTTCAATGCCGTGTTAATGGTAATGGTGATTACTTTGATAGGTTTTACGGCGGTAGCGGCATCATTTTCAGGCATTTGGGATATCAAGATATTGGGACGCAATATATTTGAGTTGTTTGATTGGCTGTCTTCAACCTTTACGGCGGCGATAGTATCCATGACCATAGCGCTGTTTGTCGGCTATTCGGCAATGAAAGCCATAATTCATAACATCCACCGTTCGGCAGTAGTAACATCAGGCTTCACGCGATATTTTCTGGTCACATTAAGGGTATTAGCACCGTTGAGTTTGGGGTTGCTGTTGCTGTTAGCCATGTACAATACCTTTAGCGCGTATCTGTTTCAAAATTAAAAAAACGGAGAAATAAATTACAATGAATAAGAACCAAACGGAAATTTTTGATGAGTTATGCCAAATTCCGCCATTAAGACGCCTTTTTTTATGGTGATGCTTAACTCACGGTTTACGAGCTAGTTTCTTGAATGCATATTCCTTAAAATCATTGACACAGGCAAAGCCTGCTGTTTTTTCTCCGGTAAAAATTGTTTGGTTAAATCAGTATTTTTATTGCCTAGTCCATCATAAACATCAACAACTTCTAATTCTTTGTTTCCTACATATTTAAATGCTACATTATGACAAGATAGCCCCTCTTTCAATAATTCATTATATTCCTTTAAATATCCGTCAGAATGAGTGCACATGTAATCATTAAGAGCTTGTTCACAACCGGAATACAACAGATTTCCTTCATATAATGCCAGTCTGGCGTTAGATTTATTAGGTTCTATCAAAATTCTTACGGCACCATATTTTGTCTCATTTGCAAACAACAATTCAAATCCATTTTTGCCAAGATTTTTTAAATCTTCTTTATAATTACAAGACGTAGAAAGTTCCTCCTTATATTTTACAAATAACTTAGCTAACTTTGTACATATCTGTTTTTGTTTTTCATAATCAGTATCGGTAAAGTTTCCTAAAGCTTCATAATCAATTTGCCATTGAGGATATTTAACCTCATCTTCTGGTACTTTAATTTTACAGATAACAGGATTATCACATTTATATCCACCTAAATACTCTTTTGCTTTTTCCAGATTATTCCAAACATAAAATCCATCACTCTGTCCGCCGGCACCTTCTCCTCGGCATGATACAGGAATGTTAGCATTTTCAATGCGAACATCTTCTGATTTTCTAAAACCATGATACAAAAATAAATCACCTGACATCAGCATATCCTATTTAAATGGTTAATCTGTATCAATTATATCCTAAATTAGATGTCTTTTCAATTGCAATTAATAACCAATTGAAAAATAAAGACTTTTGTACAAACTAGTTCGGAAAAACTTCCCAAAACCAGAAATTTAAAAAATGAACATTCGAACTTGCTGAAAGCCTTGGAAAATAAAGAAAAACGGCAGGTTTTTATACCTGCCGTTTGCATTGGTGATCCCAGTGCTGAGAAATAAAAAACACCGTTGCTCCGGTGTTTTTTATGAGCCAAGCAATGAGACTAGTTATTGTGAGCAAGCAAGCGAAGCGAAACAATGACATTAGTCGGAATTGGATAGTCTCGCCTGATTAGCATAAAAAAAAGCGCCATTAAGGCGCTCTTTTTTATGGTGATCCCAGTGCTGAGAAATAAAAAACACCGTTGCTCCGGTGTTTTTTATGAGCCAAGCAATGAGACTAGTTAT
>CALXZL010000004.1 GCA_944393215.1 uncultured Alphaproteobacteria bacterium | reverse complement strand
GAGTTTTTCTCCTTCATTTTTGCCATAAGCAACAGAGACTGCCATTTCATCAAATTCATTATTGACGCGGTCTTCCAGAGTTAATTTTGGGGCTTTTTTCTTTGGAAATTCTGAAGAGTGTACTTCAAATTCTTTTGCAACTTTGCGTTTTTGCTTTTTTTGTGTGGTTTTAGCCATAATTTTTTCCTTCTTGTTTTATTATAATGAACTTATCATACACTATTTTTGGCAAGTCGTAAATATCTTTTTTTGTCTAAAAATCCATATTGACAAAATTTTACATGTTTTTATTATAAAATAACTTTATTTATTATTGTTTAATTTCAAATTGTTGTGTATG
Source organism: uncultured Alphaproteobacteria bacterium (assembly GCA_944393215.1). Lineage (GTDB taxonomy): Bacteria > Pseudomonadota > Alphaproteobacteria > RF32 > CAG-239 > CAJLXD01. Next base: position 169,123 of record CALXZL010000004.1, on the reverse strand, counting down.
GAAAATGTCTTTGTTTTTTTTCTTCTTATTGTGTTGATTGTCGCTTTGTTTGCTTATATGGGGTTTCTTTATTATTCCAATTATACAAAATTGGCAGAGCAAAAACAGAAATTCAATAATTTGCGACAGGTTACGGATGCACTTGATTTGCAGGTGGATGGTTTTAAACTTTTGTTTCAAAAGTATCATGCCCAATTACCGGAAAACATTTTGGCGGAAATTGAAGAAGAGTGTCAAAAGCTTCAACAAAAAGCTGACAGGGCTACAACCAAGCAAGAGCTTTTTGACGCTAAACTTTTGGAAGAACGTTGGCGCAGCGTGCAAAAATGTGTGTTACAAAGTTTGAAAAATAAAGGACACTTTTGATTAAGTGTCCTTTATTGGTTTTAAATTTTTTCAAAATCTAAGAATACCGGTCGTCGACCTTCTCTTAATGCTTTTAATTCATATTTGGTTTGAACCCAGTCTTCCGGTTCTTTTTTCCAGTCATTTCCGCATTTTGCTGTCCAAACAAAATTGCCGTTTTCTTTGACTTGTCTTAATGCCCAGCCTTTGTAAATTTTGTGATCGGTGGCTATGCGTAAAATTCCGCCTTTTTTTAATATTCGGGCAATTTCTTTTAAGTTGTCCGGATTAACCAGTCGGCGATTGGCGTGACGTTTCTTGGGCCATGGATCCGGAAACAAAATATATACTTTATCTAAAAAAGCATCCGGAATTTGTTGAAAAAGGAGGCGGATGTCATCATCAAAAACTCGAATATTATCTACGCGTCCTTCTTCAAGATTTATTTTTTCCGGTAAATGCGTGCCTTCTTTTATTCCGGTTAGTAATGTTAATAAATTGGCAACGCCGTTTTGAAAAACTTCTGCGCCGATAAAACCGATTTCAGGATGATTTTTGGCTTGTCCGGCTAGATGTTGTCCGTCTCCGAAACCTATTTCTAATGCAATTTTTTCTACCGGAGTTCCAAATAATTTGTCTTTATTTAACTCACTTTTATCGGTTATCTTTATTGACGGTAAAAAACTTTCCAATAAGGTTGTTTTGGCTTTGCGAATTATTCTTCCTTTGCGGCGTCCGTAAAATTTGGGCTTGTTATAGCCGTTATAGGGGGTGAAGGAAGGGTTCTTTTCTTCAAATTCAATATGAATCTGTTTATTTTGTATGGTTTCTTGCGGCATCTTTTAATTTTCTCTTTGCTTTATCAATACTTCTTTCTCATATTAATAAAAAAAGCCGGTAAAAACCAGCTTTTTTTTACAGGTTGTCCTTATTGATTATTTTTCGTCATCATCGTCATTATTATAAGAAGTTTTGGACATGGCAACAATCAAATCAAACATGTGTTTTGCCGCTTTGCGGTTGGGGATTTTATAATATGCTTTGACCAACTCAATTGTTTCCTGACGGTGCATCGGATCTAAGTCTATGTTTTCATCTTCTTCTGCCAGTTCGGTCGGGTGACTGTCCGGTATACTGAACATGCGCGGACTTTGATTTGCCACTTCTTTATCCATATCTTCATAAAAGAATCCAATCGGTACTTCCAATACTTTTCCAATATCCCACAAGCGGCTGGCACCAACGCGATTCATACCTCTTTCGTATTTTTGTACCTGCTGAAATGTTAAGCCAAGCATGGATGCTAGCTTCTCTTGGCTCAAACCTAAAAGGGTACGTCTTAAACGAATGCGATTGCCTACATGTACGTCAATCGGATTCGGTTCGCCTTGCGGGGTGCGTCCCCGACTTGATCTTTTTACTAATTCTGCACTCATTATTCATATCCTTTTTTTATTACATACTATATAAATATGATTTTTAGGCTATTACGTCAACAGATATTTTATATAATATATTATATTGTTAATTTATATATCTTCTAATATAGGAATTTATATTATAAATTTCAATTAATTATTGTCACTTATTTTTAATTGTAAATGCAATTAATATATTTATTATACATAATATAAGCGGAATAAAATTGCCCATTTCTCCGTAAATTGTCTTTATATATAATTGTTGCGGCAGATTTATGTCGATGATTCCTTTTTGATTCAAAAGTATTTGGGCTAAAATTTTACCATAAGGATTTATGACGGCGCTGATACCCGTATTGGCGGCTCTGACTATGGTTCTGCCTTCTTCAATGGCTCGGAGTTGGGTTGTGACTAAATGTTGATACGGTCCTTGCGAAATTCCGTACCAACCGTCATTGGTTAAGTTTATCAGCCAGTCTGGTTTGTTTTGAGAATTGATAATTTGGTGCGGAAAAATTATTTCATAGCATATTGATATGCCCAAGCTTGGTTGCCCTGGAATTTCTATGGTTTTGGCACCGTCTCCGGCTAAGAAGTCCGATATGGTGTCGGTAAGCGGTTGTATTTGATTCGGAATATAATTTCGGAACGGGATATATTCTCCAAACGGTACAAGATGACTCTTATCATAATAATTGATTATCTTTCCCGTTTTATCTATTATAAAAGCTGAATTTAGCGGGCGAAATTTATCTTCGGAAATTTCATAACGCACCAATCCCGTGATTAGGTATCCCTTTTCCGGTATGGCTGGTTTGATTTTTTCCATATATTCCGGTTCAAAATCTAAGGCAAAAGGCGTTGCCGTTTCTCCCCAGATGATGAAATCAATGTCTTGCGAATTTTGGCTTTGCGATAAATGAATATATTGTTCTAAATTTTCTTCTAATTTTTGTTTGTTCCATTTCATTTCTTGCGGAATTGCCGGTTGTACCAGACGAATCTTGGTTGTTGACGGCGTATTGTCTTGTTCGGACATGTGATGGATGCCATAACCGGTTAAACTTCCTAAAATTAAAACTATTGTCCCCAATGTTACCCATAAGCTTATTTTGTTGCGGTAATATATTATTAATGCCGGAGCTCCCATAATTAATAAAATAGCTAAAGATAATCCGTAAGTGCCAACCACTGATGCCGCTTGTAATAAATGGGTGTTAAAGGCTAATACCGAGCCAAGCAAATTCCATGGAAAGCCTGTAAAAATAAAACTTCTTATCCACTCAAAAATAACCCACCAGGCAGAAAAAGAGAGCCATTTCGCGTAAAAAGATTTGAATAGGGCGCTTAATAGTGCGGGGAGGGCAATAAATAGTCCGAAAAATCCTCCCGCTGCCAGTAATATTATGGGAAAAAGCCAGCCTAATTTGGCTGAATCTATCAAAACCGCGTTGCCTATCCATGCCATGTTGCAGGCAAAATATCCAAAACCAAACCAATATCCGTAAGCAAAACTTTGTTTCTTATTGTGGGAAGTGTTTAATATTAATAAAAATCCCGAAATTGTTAAAAAAAGCAAAGGAAAAGCATAAAACGGCGGTAAAGCTCGTGCCGAAATCATGCCTATTATCAGGCATGTTAATTTTTTATGCTCCATGATTTGCTTTACGGCTTGATGAATTGTTCGGCTTAAAAAAGGCAATGCTTATTCTTCCTCATAGGGGTTGGCTATGTTCATTTGTGCCAAAACGGCTATTTCAAAACTTTCCATATATTCCGCTTCATCATCTTCCATATGGTCAAATCCCAACAAATGCAGAATACCGTGTGTGAAAAGGTGGCAATAGTGATCATGTAAGCTGATGCCTTTTTCTTGAGCTTCTCGCTGCATGGTTTCCAATGCTATCATGATATCCCCCAATTCAATTTGCGGCGCGGTTTTTATTTCTTCTTCAAAATGTTCATCATCTATATTGGCAAAGGATAATACATTGGTCGGTTTGTCCATATGACGAAATTCGGCATTTAAATGATGAATGTTTTCATCATTGCTCAAGGCTAAGTTTATACATATGGGTTTGTCTGTTTTCAAAAAGTCAATATCTTCATGTTCTTTGACATAGGATAAAACCGTATCAACAATTTTTTCCGATAATTCTTGCAAAGAAGGGAGGGCTTTTTGCCAGCCCTCTTCTTCAATTTCGATATTGAGTTCAAATTTATTCTTCTCCATAAGTTTTTTGGCTCCTCTCTTCGTAGGCTTTGACGATTTTGGCGACAAGACCATGTCTGACAACATCGGTTGCCGTGAAACGAACCGAACTTATTCCTTGGGTGTTTTTCAAAATGTCTAAGGCGTCTCGTAAACCGGAAATGGTACCTTTAGGTAAGTCTACCTGACTTAAGTCTCCGTTGACAACCATGCGTGAATTTTCTCCCATACGGGTTAAAAACATTTTCATTTGCATCGGGGTGGTGTTTTGCGCCTCATCCAAAATGACAAAAGCATTGGTCAAGGTACGTCCGCGCATGAATGCCAACGGGGCTACTTCTATCTCGCCGATGGCAATTTTTTTATCAACTTGTTCTGCCGGTAACATTTCATACAAAGCATCATATAACGGACGCAGATAAGGATCAACCTTCTCTTTCAAATCACCGGGGAGAAAGCCTAAGTTTTCTCCGGCTTCTACTGCCGGACGGGATAAAATGATTTTATCAATTTTTCCTTCCAGCATCATGGATACTGCCAAAGCAACCGCCAGATATGTTTTACCGGTACCGGCAGGTCCTAAGCCAAATACCAATTCATTTTTCATCATTTCTTGGATGTATTGGGCTTGGGTTGCCGTTCTGGGATAAATATGGCGTTTTTTGGTTTTTAAGACAATATCACTGAGGTTTTGTTCCGTGTTTGTCCCAACATTGCCGCCATTCATCCTTACTGCCGCTTTTACTTCTTCTTCGCCGATTTCTATGCCGCGACTGACTTTGTTGTATAAGGCATCTATGGCATTTTTGGCAAGATTTATGGCATCTTGATTTCCTTTGATGTTAATTTGGTTGCCAAAGGAAGATATTTCGGTTCCGGTCATCTTTTCTATCAAACGCAAGTTATCATCTTGCGGTCCTACCAGTTGTTGTACCAAAATGTTATTAAAGAGTTCAAAGCTGATTTCTGCCATGGTTTTAGTCCTCCTTTATACCACTTAAAGAGTTGGTCGTGGCTTGTGTTATTTTCATGTTTACTATTTTGTTTAAGTATTCTTTTCCCAATTCGGCATGCAGATTTTGCATATAAGGGGTTCTGCCGATGAGTTGTCCCGCGTGTCGACCTTTCATATCAAACAGTACGGGCATGACTTTGCCAATGCTGGCTTCGTTGAATTGGCGCTGGTAGGAAAAAAGTAAATCTTGTAGGATGTCTAATCGTTCTTTCTTGATTTTTTCTTCAACCTGATTAGGTATAACCGCAGCAGGGGTTCCGGCGCGACGGCTGTATTTAAATGAAAATGCCTGAATGAATTTGACACGATTGACAATATCTAAGGTGGCTTGAAAATCCGAATCTTCTTCTCCGGGAAATCCGACGATAAAATCAGATGACATTCTTAAATCGGGGTTTGCTGTTTGCAATTTTTCGACAACACGCAAATAATCGGAGGAATTGTGTCTTCGGTTCATTGCCTTTAATATTTTATCCGAACCGGATTGAATCGGTAAATGTAAATATGGCATCAGTTGTTTTAGATCATGGTGGCAGGCAACTAAATCATCATCTACATCTGCCGGATATGAGGTGGTATAGCGAATGCGGCGCAATCCGTCTATCTTGGCAATTTCTCTTAGCAAATATGCTAAATTGCGCTCTTTGCCGTTTTTATCTTCTCCATGATAAGAATTGACATTTTGACCTAAAAGATTGATTTCCAACGTGCCTTCAGAGACCAAACGTTTGGCTTCGTTTAAAACGTCTTCAATCGGGCGGGAACATTCCACGCCGCGGGTGTAGGGAACAACACAGTATGTACAGAAATTGTTACAGCCTTCTTGGATGGCTATGTAGGAACAGCCGCCGGTGGAGTGATTTTCCGGTAAAAAGTCAAATTTGGATTCAGCCGGAAATTCGGTATCTATAACGGTAGTACCTTTTTTACGACCAATTTTTGCTAAAATTTCGGGTAAGCGATGATAGGTTAAAGGTCCGGTAGCAAAATCAACAAACGGGGCACGTTTGGCAATTTGTTCATCTTCTGCTTGAACAACACATCCCATTACGCCGATGATGGTGTCTTTCCCTTCTTCGGCACGTTCTTGTTTGACGGCGTATGCTCTTCCTAAATCGGAAAAAACTTTTTCTGCCGCTTTTTCACGGATGTGGCATGTGTTGAAAATAATCAAATCGGCTGATTTAGGCGTGTTGGCAGGAAAATAGCCTAATGTTTCTAGAATATTGGCAATGCGTTGCGAATCATAGACATTCATTTGGCAGCCAAAAGTTTTGATATAATAGTGTTTTTTATTCACAGTCAGTTCCTAATAATCGTCTCGGTCTCTTAAATCTTAAGTTTAGGCTATTGTCCTTATAATTTCAAATATTTTCTGCTTATTTTGTTGCTTTTTTTTTATCCTTTGAGTTTTTATTCTTTTTTTTTGTTGAAATTACTCTTTTTTTCACGTTATCATAAATTATTGTTGTTTAGGAGTTTTGATTATGAGCAATTTAGGAATGGAGATGAATATGAACATTTTGTCAAAGTTAAATGACAATCAGAGAATCGCTTTTATGAAGGCTTTGGCTTCTTTGGCTAATGCTGACGGCAAATTCGATAAAGAGGAAATTGAATTTATTCAAGATGTTGCCGTTATTTACGGCGTGCCGCAAAACAGAGTACAAGAAATTTTGCAGGTTGGTAATGTTGATGATGTTGTAGATTCCGTTAAAGTCATTGATAATCGACGCGCCGCTTTGGAACTTATTAAGGAAATGTGTATCTTGGCTCATGCTGATAATGAATTAAGTGATGAGGAAGTTTTGCTTATCGGTCGTGTCGGACAAGCTATGGGTGTTGAACTTGAAAAAATTGAACAAATCAGCCAATGGGTAATTGATAGAGTTATTTGGCTTGAAGAGGCCAAACTAATTTTTGAAGAAGCTTAATTTGAGGTACGTATATGGTTGATATTAACGAATTGAGAGGTATTTCTTCTTCTGATAATAATCCGAAAAAAGCACTTTCTGATAAAACGGAAAAAGAGAAGAAAAAGCAAGAGGTCATTGAAAAAGGTATTGCTCGAGCCAGACCAGATTTAAAAGGTCCTGAAAAGGAAAAAGCTAAGGAAATTTTGTCTCGTGCGGTTGATGGCGAAAATTTGCCGATGGATAAAAATCTGGAGGATTTTGCTTTTATTGTAGCGGATGCTTTACAGTCTATTGAAAATGAAGTCGCTCCCGAGAATGAGTATATTAACTGGATTGAAGATGCCAATAAAGTTATTCATGATATGACAGACGGTCATATTAATGACGCTGATATTGATAATCGTGAAAACTTCTTATCTACTTTGGATGAACGTGAAACCGAAATGCGAGTCTATATGGCTCTTTATGCCGCTTCAAATTCTTCTAAGGCTAAAGATCGTTTGAGCTTCTTGCAACTAAAGTTGGCTAAATTGCAACAACTTCGCAGCGCTGTGTTGGCTACAACTAAAAGCCGCGCCGAAGCAGAGGCTGAACGACAAGCTAAAGAAGAAGAAAAACGCTTGGCTATGGAATATCAACGAATATTGGAGGAAAAACAGCAAGAGCAACTATATTCCGATTTTGAATACAAGGCCAGTTTGGCAATGGCTCAGACTTTGATTGCTATGGCTGCCGTAGATGAGTTGGATAAGGCTAATCAGTTGCGCAAACAGCGTTACCTTAATTATATGGCTCGTCGTGCCGATGATATGCGCTTTTTAAATCGTATCAATCCGGATCAGAATCTTAATCGTAACTATTCTCGTCATGTTGAAATGATGAATTTGGTTAAAGTTGCCAACACAGCACAAAATCACGGACATTTTACCGAAGAAGAACAAATTCGACGTAATGTTTGCGGCGCCGTGCTCGAATATAGACGTCGCGATAAAGAAGTTCCCGAAAAAGTTTTGTATAAGCTTGGGGTGAAATCTTTTGTGCCTGATTACAGCATGAGTGAAGAAATTTTGCAACGTAATATTAGTTCTCAGTCTCAATCTGATGTTATTAAGAGGATAAATGAACTTAGAGGTAGACAATCAAATTCTTTTGTTTCAAAATCTGTTAACAGAGATAGAATCCAATCGTTTGATTTGAATAGATATGTTGCTCTTAAAACACGGTTGGATAAACAGTATGCTTAAGGAGTAGAAATTATGGGTGCTTTGTTTGAGCCTTTTTTGTATATTATCGGTTTGATTGTCAGTTTGTATTTCAAAATTGTAATCATTGAAATCATTTTACATTGGCTGATTCATTTTAAAATTTTGGAAACATCTAACAAATATTCTCAAAAAACAATGGAACTGTTAGAAAAAGCTACACATCCGGTTTATAATAAAATTAAAGAAAAATTTCCGGCTGTCGTTGTCAGCAATTTTGACTTGTCCCCTTTTGTTCTTTTGTTATTGTTGTTGTTTGTCAGCCGCTTGATTTTTGTTTTGTCTCAATTCCTGCTTTCTTAGTTTTGTGAAGATTGCAGTGTTTTATGAAATCAGTGGGCAGGGTATTTTTTTAAGAGTTAGATTAACGCCTAACTCTTCTGCGTGTTTGATAAAAGGTGTTTTTACCGATGCTCTCGGACAAGATTTTTTGAAGATTAATGTCGTTAGTGTTCCCGAAAAGGGTAAAGCTAATCAGGAATTGATCACTTTTTTAGCAAAAAATTTGAAAATACCAAAAAATAAAATACAAATTGTGAGCGGAGAAACGGATCGTTATAAAAAGCTTTGGCTCGATGATAATTCTCAGATGGTCCTCAATCTCTTGCAAAAATGGGCAGAAAAGGAAGAAAAATGACAAATGCAAAAATTATTGACGGTAGAGCTTTAGCTGTTGAACTCCGCTCCGAAGTTGCTCAGAAGGTTGCAGCTCATGACCTTAAACCTAATTTAGCCGTGGTTTTGGTCGGAAATGATGAGGCCAGCTTGATTTATGACAGAAATAAGCAAAAGGCGGCTCAGGAAGTGGGGATGGATTGTCATATTTATCACTTGGAAGAAAATATTACCGAAGTTGAGCTGCTTGAACTTATTGATCAGCTTAATGAGGATGTTAGAGTAAACGGAATTTTGGTTCAGTTGCCGCTACCAAAACATATTAATACATTGAATATTCTTACCAGAATTTCTCCCGAGAAGGATGTGGACGGTTTTAATCCTTATAATGCCGGTTTGCTTCTGAATAATTCTCCTTATGCCGTTGTGCCTGCTACACCTAAGGGAATTTTATATATGTTGGAGCGTGTTTTTTCTGATTTGTCGGGCAAAAAAGCCGTGGTTATCGGTCGCTCCAATATTGTCGGAAAACCACTTGCCGCACTTTTGCTTAATCATAATTGTACCGTTACCGTGGTGCACTCCAAAACGCTTGATACGGAAAGTATTGTTGCTCAAGCCGATATTGTGATTGCAGCTTGCGGAAAACCCAAAATCGTAACCGAAAATTGGATTAAGCCGGGTGCTTGCGTCATTGATGTCGGAATAAATCGTATTAATGGCAAAATTTGCGGAGATGTTGATTTTGATAATGTTCAACTTAAAGCCGGATATATTACTCCGGTGCCGGGCGGAGTAGGACCGATGACCATTGCCATGCTTTTATTAAATACTTATGAAGCTTTTGCTCGGCAGAATCATTTTAACTTTTAATTAGAAGGGGAAGATATGGTATTAGTATCTCGTTTTATAGGTTTCAGCCGTGGTTGTATTCAGAAATGTTATGATTATATGCTTGATTTAGCTGCACGGCCAACAGCTTTGTATTTTTTGTTTGCGGTTTCTTTTATTGAAAGTTCCTTTTTTCCTATTCCTCCTGACGTCATGCTTATACCCATGGTGTTGGCAACACCTCAGAAGGCATGGAAAATTGCAACGGTTACAACAGTTGCCAGTGTTTTGGGCGGATATTTCGGCTATGCTATCGGTGTTTTTCTTTTTGATGCCGTTGCTTTGCCGCTTTTGAATTTTTACGGCTATGCTCACGAGTTTGATGTTTTTAGTGATTATTATCATCAGTGGGGGGCATGGATTGTTTTTGGAGCTGGTATCACTCCTTTCCCGTATAAAGTTATTACAATTGCCAGCGGAGTTGTCCACCTGGACTTGATCGTGTTTACCGTCGCTTCGGTTTTGTCTCGCGGTGGGCGTTTCTTCTTGGTCGCATGGCTGCTCAAAAAATTTGGTGAGCCTATGAAGGTTTTTATTGAAAAAAATCTTGGGATGCTTGCCGTTTTGTTTTTTGTTTTGCTTATCGGAAGTTTTGCTTTGATTAAGTATATTTAATTGAAATAAAAAATTCCCTGAAAGTTTCAGGGAATTTTTTATTGATCTTTGTGGCGAAAGGTTATACGACCTTTGGTTAAGTCATAAGGTGTCATTTCAATATCAACCTTGTCTCCAACCATGACGCGGATACGAAATTTGCGCATCTTTCCTGCCGTATGTGCCAAAATCTCTACGCCGTTTTCTAATTTAACTCTAAACATGGCGTTGGGAAGTTTTTCGATTACTTCGCCGGTTAATTCTAAGAGTTCTTCTTTACTCATATATTTATTCCTTTGTTATTTTTTTTATTATTGTTTTCTATATATCTCTATATTTTTATTTTTGCAATGTTATTTTTCATTTGTTTTCGGAAATCTTAAACTGAAACATGTTCCGACGTTTACTTCGCTCTGAACGCTAATCTCTCCTTTGTGTTTTTCCATAATGGATTTTACAATGGCTAAACCTAGTCCGGTTCCACCTAAATTTCCTCCTTCCCCGTTGGAGTAGAAGGGATCAAAAATATGGGGCAGGTTGTCTTGAGAAATGCCGCAGCCGTCGTCTGAAACCTCTATTAATACATGTTTCTTTTCTTGTTTTAGTGTTAGTTTTATTTCTCCGTTGGCTTTACTTGCTTTTATGGCATTTAATATCAGATTTATCAATACCATTTTGAAATCATTTTCATTGCCAATTATTGTTAAATCTTTCTTTCCCTCTATTTTTATGTTTATGCCGTGCGTTTTAGCTTCATAATCCATGAGTTTTATAACATCTTTTATATTTTCATAGCAATTTATCTTTTGTTGGTCGTTTGGTGTTAGATTGGATATTTTTAGCAATCTTTCAGGAACTTGGATGCTTTCTATTATTTGTTGTAAGATTAATTTTAGCAATTTTTGTGTTTCTGATTGACTGCTGTCTTTCTTTTCAATTAAACGTTCCAATATTATCCTTATGGCACCGAGATGATTTTTCATTTCATGGGCTACGGAGGTTGCCATAAACCCTAATGAAGAGAGTTTTTGTTGATGAGAAAATTTTATGTCATCACTTAAATCTCGTATAATTTCAATTACAAGAAGCTTATCGGCAATTTTTAGCGGAGCAGCGTTGATATAGAGATGATTATTGGGGTTATGGGCAAATTGTTGAATAATGTGAATATGTTTTTTCTTTTGTTTGCATATCTCATTCAGCGGGCAGTCCGTTATTGCCGTGCTACATGGCGTGCTACGGTGTTGGGATGCCTCATAGCATTTTAAGTTTTTGTTTTTGGAACCGACTTGTTTATAGTATGCTTTATTGGCGATGATAATGTTATAATTTTGATCGATAACACGGAGACCATCCGGAATCCCGTCTATTATTTTTTGTAAGAAATTTTCGGTCTTTTGGATTTCTCTTATTCCGTCTTCCAATTCATCAAGCATGTTATTGAAGGTGTCTATTAAAAAGTCCGTTTCGTCCAGAAAATATCTCTGTTTCTCAATTTCGGCGCGTTGTGATAAATTTCCTGATGTTATATTTTTACTTGCTTCCGTTAATATTTTCATGGGGCGGAGTACCCATCTGCGGAGTAAAAACCACAATAAAAATAGTAAGAAAATGATTAAAATTGAGCATGAACCGACAATTTTGGCGCCTTCATAGATTGATGCGTAGCGATCATCATAACTTTTTTGCAGCTCTGAAATGCGTTTCTTTTCTCGTGAGATTGTATTTTCGAGCGCTAAGGGATTTTTTTTATGAACTGTTGATGATAGTTTTATGTCGGGATTGTTTTTTGCTAAATTTGCCAGCTCTTTTTTTAAATTATTATTTTCATATAAAAGGTTTACATATTCTTGATTGCGCGCAATGTTGGATTGTAACTCTTCTTGAAATTTCATCCCATAGGTCTGATAAAAAGAATACAAAAATATCAGCGACATAAATATAAAGAAAATGACTATGGTATAGATGAATTTTTTATTAAGGCTGACAAACATTTTTCTCTCCTGCTTCTGATTTATATAAAGCAGATTTTAGTTAAAATTTAATAAAGTCTTGTTACGATATTTTTATAATCAAAGAATATGAGGCTTTTATGAAAAAAATAATAGAAAATTTTGATTCTCGTACGTTAAGTAAAATGGGCTTTTGGAATGATGAAAATGTGGCTTTTATTAAGCCTGATTGGGAAAACGGGAAGGAAATGTGGTCCATTTATGCGGCTGACGGTGAAAAAATTGCCGTGACTGATGATAAAGAATTTGCTTTTATTGTTGCCAAGCAAAATGATTTAATTCCTCAGTTGGTACAATAGATATAAAAAAACACCTTCGTTTTGAAGGTGTTTTTTTTCACATTATTTCTTATTACTCGTTATTATTTAAAAGAGCATAAATTTCTTGGCTTGAAGAAATTTGACGAAGTTTATTGCGTGTAGACTCGTCTTTAAGAAATCTTGATGCTTGAGCTAAAGCCGTTAAATGGTCTGCGCCGTTTCCTTCCGGAGATAAAAGCATAAAAATCAAATCTACGGGTTTGCCGTCTATAGCTTCAAAATCTACCGGAGAATTCAGACGTGCAAAAAGTCCGTATACTCGGTTCAAGCCTTCAAAACGTCCGTGCGGTAATGCCGTTCCTTCGCCAAAACCAGTTGAACCCAAGTTCTCTCTTTCCATAATCGTATCAAAAATCGTACGCTCATTTAAACCGGTGATTTCGGCTGCTTTTACGGAAAAATCCTGCAAAAGTTGTCTTTTGCTGTTTGATTTTAATCCCATTAAAATACTTTTCTCAGACATTATTTCTGAAAGTTTCATCTTTGGTGCCTTTTATTGTTAATACGAGATTAGGCTTTAGGCTCAACCCAGCCGATATTGCCGTCCTTACGACGATATACCATGCTGATATGTCCGTTAGCGCTATTTTTGAACATGATGGCGCATTCATCTGCCAAGTCCATACGCATTACGGCTTCGCTTACGGTGCAAACCGGAATGTTGGCTTCTGTTTCAGCAATGGTGATCGGGGCATCTTCGTTGATGTCCATTTCTTCTTCGGTTTCAATCAACGGGAAAATGGCTTGATTGGCAATTTCTGCCTCATCTAAGCCTGCCTTGCCTTTATGGTCATTCAATTTATTTTTGTGACGACGCAAACGAGTAGCTATGTGTTGATTTGCAGAATCAAATGCCGAATAAGGATCGGCACAGCTTTCGCTGGTACCTTTCAAGACAATATTTTTTGCAGGATGAACGGTTACTTCAGCTTTGAACTCTTCGCCTTCTTTGGAAAAGGCAACGGTTGCACTGATTGGTGCGTTGAAATATTTGTTGACGGAATTCATGACGCCTTCTTCAACGTGTTTGTGAAGTTTATCTCCGATGTCAACTTGTTTTCCAGTTATTTCAATTTTCATAATCTGTATCCTTACAAAATATATTAAAAAACAATCTACCTATCTAATATAGTTATTTTTAGGCAGAATAGCAAATGTAAGTTTGTACTTAACCCCAATATTGATAAAAGTCAATAAAAACTTGTTTATCCTTAGGCTCGGCGCTTTTCTCTTTTCCTTTGTGCCGAGGTGCCAATCCCTAGGGATTCTCGATATTTTGCTACGGTACGTCGCGCTACTCGTATTCCTTCTCGAGCTAAAAGTTCGGATAATTCTTCATCAGAGAGTATATGTTCTGCTTTTTCTTCTTCTATCCATTTTTTCAATTTATGTTTGATGCTTAATACCGAGGTGTTTTCTTCTCCGATATAACTACCGGCGGCTTGGCTGAAAAAGTATTTCAACTCAAAAATACCGAGCGGGGTATGCATATATTTTCCGTTACTTATTCGGCTGATTGTACTTTCATGCATTTCAATATTTGTGGCAACGTCTTTTAAGGTCATCGGTTTTAAATATTCTATCCCTTTTTCAAAAAAATCATATTGATATTTTACGATTTCTTCGCATACTTTTAAAATGCTTACGGCTCGTTGATGCAGTGATTTGATTAAAAAATTGGCTGAACTCAGTTGTTCTTTTAAATATTTTTTGCTCTTTTTATCTTTATCTTTGATTTCGCTGTAATAATGTCGATTAATTAAAACTCGCGGTAATGACATGTTGTTGAGTTCAATGTGGTAAATGCCATATTTGTCTCGGGTTACAAATACGTCGGGAATTATGTTGACGGCAGTTATGCTGTTATAGTCGGCACAGGGTTTGGGATTGAGGCTTTTGATTGTTTTGATGTTTTTATTTAACTCTTCATCATTGAGATTGCAGATTTTTTTTAGCTCTTTAAATTTTCCTTCACCCAAAAGAGGTAAATGTTCTAGCATTAAAAATAGCTTGGTATCCGTATAGCCTTTTTCTTGTGCTTGAATTTTTAGACACTCGGCTAGGTTTTGAGCAAAAATGCCCGAAGGTTCCAGTCCCTTCAAACGATTTAAAATATTTTCTATTCGAGGGGCAGATATTTTTAATTGGGTTGCTATTTGTTTTATATCTCCGCGAAAATAGCCCGCTCCGTCCAAATATTCACATAGTCTTAATGCTATTATTTGTTCAATTCTTGACTTAAAGGTTAAACCAATTTGTTTTTTTAAAATGTCATATAGAGAGGGTTTTTCTTCTAATCTTTTTTCAAAGTAGTCAAAATCTTCGCCGTCGTAGTTGTTTTTTCTTTGATTGATATCTTCCCAGCCGTAATTGTTGTCTTGGTTATTATAACCTTCATTATCCGAACCATAATCATCAAAACTTTCTCGTTCATCCATATCCGGCGAAAATTCGGTTTCAGAGTATTCATTTTCTGTCGGGCGGTCATAATCATCTATTGTTTGGGGAATTTCCGCAGCGTTGCCGATATCATCAGTTTCTCTTTCCAGCAGAGGATTGGCGTTTATCTCTTGTTCCAACAGTGCGCTTAATTCCAAATTGTTCATTTGCAATAAATTAATGGCTTGGCGCAACTGCGGCGTCATTAATAAGGATTGTGACTGCCTGATTTCCAGTTTGGGTGTAATCGCCACTGATTAACCCTCCGCTTTTTACATTGAGAAATTATCGCCGAGGTAGACTTTTCTTACTTCTGCGTTATTAACAATTTCATCCGGAGTACCTTCCATTAAAACGGTTCCTCCGTGCAAAATATAAGCGCGGTCGGTAATGTCCAAAGTTTCTCTAACATTGTGGTCGGTAATCAAAACGCCTAAACCGCGATGCTTTAATTGAGAAACCAAATTTCTGATTTCTCCGACGGCGATCGGATCAATACCGGCAAGAGGTTCGTCAAGCAGGATAAAATGCGGTTGGCTTGCCAAAGCGCGGGCAATTTCTAAACGCCTTCTTTCACCGCCGGATAACGCTATTGCCGGAGATTTTCTTAAATGCGCGATTGAAAATTCCGATAACAATTCTTCCAACATATTTTCTCGTTGACTCTCGTCATCAATTACAATCTCTAAAATGGATTTGATGTTATCTTCCACACTCAAAGACCGGAAAATGGAAGCCTCTTGCGGCAGGTAACCAATACCCATGCGGGCCCTTCGGTACATCGGCAGATTGGTGATATCTTGTCCGTCAATATGCACATCTCCGTAATCAGGGGTTATCAAACCGGTAACGCAATAAAAACAAGTGGTCTTTCCGGCTCCGTTCGGGCCGAGCAAGCCAACGGCTTCTCCGCGTTTGATGTTCAAAGAAACATTGCGCAATACCGGTCGATTTTTATATTTTTTACCGATATTGAATACTTCTAATTTGGAAACGGGAGCTGTTGAAGATATGTTCATGTTGGTTCTCTCTTGTTTAATCTTTTTTCTTTTCCTTGAAAATGCCTGATACTTTGCCTTTAGAGGTTTGACCGGCGATTATACGACTTTTTCCCGTATTTAAATTTGTTTCGGCAAAGTCACCTTTCAGTTTGTTGCCTTGTTGGTCAATTAAGACGTTGTCAAATAATTTGATAACGGCAGTTTTTGGCAAATACAGACCTTTATCGGCAGTAACCGTGGCATCTTTAGTCACAATTTTTACATTATCATAAATTTCGACCTTGTCCATGACCATATCACCTTTTTCATCTTTATGGAAAAAGGATATCATTTTTTGTGAAAAAATTTTGTTGTTATCTTTATCCGTCGCTTCAACATTGCCGTTGGCGATTGCTTTTTGTTCCGTCGGATAATAGGTGATATTATCTTGCGCCGTGATAATTTCTTTTTCTGTTGTCAGTTTTGCCGGTTGTCCTTTTAAGACGATTTCGTCTTTAAGAACGTCATAATTTAAAACATCCCCGTATGCGTTTGCTTTGGGAGAGGTCATAATAACATTATCATAAGCATGTACTTCGGTGATGGTATTTTTGCCGGTGGTGTTATTTTTGGCATAGTAAGCTTCCATGCGGGCTGCTTTAACGGTCATATCTTCTTTGCGGGCTATGGCATTGCCTATGGCTGACATCTTTTGTGCTTTGGAATCCCATATAACTTCTTTGTCGGCATCAAGCGTAATATATTGAGCCCGGGCTGACGTAATGACGATGATTGTGGCTAAGATGACATAGACGGCTTTGCGCATTTATTTCATTCCTTTTAATGTATCTTCTCTTAGTTTGATATAGGTTTTGCCTTTGAAGGTTATGATACCGGTGTCCGTATTAATTTCAAAAGCTTCCGATGTTAAATCTCCTATCTCGCCCTGAGCTTTAACTTTTTTGTCGCTCCGAGCAATGTTGGTCTTGAAGTCGTATAAAATATCGGGGACATTTACACTCATTCCGGGCGAATAATAGATTTCTACGTTGTCGATAAGTTCTAACGTATTTTGTGTCTGATTATAATAGCCCGTCGGTGATTTTATATTAAGCCAATCCGTATCGGAGGTGGGAAGAACTCCGTCCGGGTTGTTTAACTTTATTAATTTAGAGCCGGGCTCCGTTTCATCAACGTTATCTGCCGTAAAATTATTGACGCGATTGTTTTTGTCGGTGATGTTTAAAACGGTTTTTTCGATATGTAATTTTTCCAATTCCCCTTTCTTGGGTAAGGTTATATCAAACAGAAAGCTTTTTTCATCATTTTTTAAGGACGGAAAGATAAGAAGCATTGCAATCAATACCGCGGCAAAACTCGGAAGAAGTAATTTTGCCATATTTACGCGGCGCGTATGTTTGCTCACTCCGTCAACCGGGGATGCAGAGGTTCTTTTTTCTGATTCTTCATTAAATAAAGAATCTATTTTCTCTACATTGACCAATCTTATCTTACTCCGGCTCTTAAACAATCATGCATATGGATAATGCCAATCGGTTTTTGGTCTTGTATGACAAATAATTGGGTGATGCCTTTGCCGGTTGTGTTCATGGTTTTTAAGGCTTCAACCGCCAAAACGTCAGGATCAATGGTTTTGGGATTTGTGGTCATAATTTCTTGGACTTTTCTTTTTAAAATGTCGGCTCCGAGATAACGACGTAAGTCTCCGTCAGTAATGATGCCGACCAAATTTCCGTCTTTGTCCGTAATTCCGACACATCCGAGCATTTTGGAGGTCATGACCAGCAAAGCATCTTGCATCGGGGTATCTTCTTTTACCAGCGGAATATCATCTCCGGTATGCATTAAATCCGAAACTTTTTTCAAGAATGAACCGAGTTTACCGCCGGGGTGACGTTGTCTGAAATCTGTTTTGGTAAAGCCTTTTCTTTCCAACAAACGAACGGCTAAAATATCTCCTAAAACCATTGTTGCGGTGGTGGATGATGTCGGCGCCAAACCTAACGGGCAGGCTTCTCCGTCATCGGGAAGTTTTAAGAGGAGATCACCGTTTTTACCCAAAGTGCTGTCAGGATTTTTGGTGATGGATATTAAGGGAATCCCATATCTTTTGCAGTATAGAACTATATCGCTTAATTCTTTGGTTTCGCCGCTGTTGGATATGGCTACGACGCAGTCATCGTTTGTCAGCATCCCCAAATCACCATGACTGGCTTCTCCGGGGTGAACAAAGAAGGAAGGTGTGCCGGTGGAGGCTAATGTAGCGGCAATTTTGGTTGCAACATGTCCAGATTTTCCCATGCCGGTTACAATGATACGACCTTTGGTTTTTTGCATTAAATCAAGTGCCTGAGTCAGACTTCCGTTTAATTCATCTTCCATCATGCGCAAAGCTTCAATTTCTTTGTCAATGGTTCGTCTTGCTGATAAAATATCTTGATTTTCCATGCTCGCTATAATCCTTATATGTTTTTATATTTTAGGCTGAGAGTATTATTTTATTTTATGAAACGCAAGTTTTTTTTCATTTCTTTGCATAATTTATAGACTCAATTAGACTTAAATAAAATGATTAATAAATTGTAAACACTTAATAAAAACGAGTCTTGAACAGGATTAAACGAATCTGAAATCTCTTTCCGTTATGCCTGGCATCGAAAAAATAGACTCAAAATGTGAAAAAAATTGTATTTTGCCTCTTGACTATTTTGTTATCTGAATCTACTATGCCGAGACTCAATTTAGAGGGAGGGCACAGGTGTGTCCTTTTACTTGTTTGAAAATTGAGCGAAATTGTTTTAATTTTAATAACACTTAAGGAAATTGTGATGCCTACAATTAATCAGTTAATTCGTAAATCACGAACACCAAAAGTCAAGAGAAACAAAGTTCCGGCTTTGAAAGCTTGCCCACAAAAACGCGGTGTTTGTACAAGGGTTTACACGACTACCCCGAAAAAACCGAACTCCGCTTTGCGTAAAGTGGCTCGCGTACGCTTAACAAACGGCTTTGAAGTAATCAGCTACATCCCTGGTGAAGGTCATAACTTGCAAGAACACTCAGTGGTGCTGATTAAGGGCGGACGCGTTAAAGACTTGCCTGGTGTTCGTTATCATATCATCCGCGGTACTTTGGATACTCAAGGTATTGCTAAACGTCGTCAACGTCGTTCTTTATACGGCGCAAAGAGACCTAAATAGGAGAAATGAATAATGTCACGTCGTCATAGCGCTGTAAAAAGAGTTATTTTACCTGATGCCAAATATGGTGATAAGGTTGTAACCAAATTTATTAATAACATTATGGAGCATGGTAAAAAAGCCGTTGCTGAAAAAATCGTTTATTCGGCTTTTGATATCTTGGCTCAAAAAACCAAACAAGACGCATTAAAAGTTTTCTTTGACGCTCTTGAAAACGTTAAACCCGTTGTTGAAGTTAGATCTCGCCGCGTTGGTGGTGCTACTTACCAAGTTCCTTGCGAAGTCAGAGCTGACCGTCGTCAAGCTTTGGCTATCCGTTGGATTAAGGAAGCTGCTCAAAAACGCTCCGAAACAACCATGACGGAAAGACTCGCTAACGAATTGTTAGATGCTGCAGCTAATAAAGGTTCTGCCGTTAAAAAACGTGAAGATACCCACAGAATGGCTGAAGCTAATAAGGCTTTCTCTCACTACAAATTCTAGTTCTAACTTTAATATAGGGAAAAAAACATGGCTCGTACACATAAACTTGAAATGTACAGAAACATCGGTATCATGGCTCACATCGATGCCGGTAAAACCACGACTACAGAGCGTATCCTATATTATACAGGTGTTAACCATAAAATCGGTGAAACCCACGAAGGAGCCGCTACCATGGACTGGATGGAGCAAGAACAAGAGCGCGGTATTACCATTACTTCCGCTGCCACAACTTGCTACTGGAACGGTTATCGTATCAACATTATTGATACTCCGGGCCACGTGGACTTCACCGTTGAGGTTGAACGTTCTTTGCGCGTTTTGGACGGTGCCATCACTGTGTTCGACTCCGTTGCCGGTGTTGAACCTCAATCCGAAACCGTATGGCGTCAAGCTGATAAATATGGTGTACCTCGTATTTGCTTCTGCAACAAAATGGATCGTATCGGTGCCAACTTCTATCGTTGCTTGGATATGATCGTTGACCGCTTGGGTGCTCGCCCGTTGGCTTTGCAATTGCCGATCGGTGCTGAAGCTGACTTTGTCGGCGTTGTCGATTTGTTGCGTATGAAAGCTATTGTTTACACTGGTGATACGGCTGATTCTCCGATTGAAGAAAGAGATATCCCTGCTGATTTGAAAGACAAAGCAGAAGAATATCATCACGCTTTGGTTGAAACTGCCGTTGAACAAGATGAACAAGCAATGGAAGATTATCTCGAAGGTAAAGAAATCTCCGTCGAAACTTTGAAAAAATGTATCCGCAAAGGTACATTGGCTCAAGATTTTGTTCCGGTTCTTTGCGGTACTGCATTCAAGAACAAAGGTGTTCAACCTTTGCTCGATGCCGTTGTTGACTATTTGCCTTCTCCTCTTGATATTCCGTCAATTAAAGGTGTTAAACCCGGTACGGATATTGAAGAAGACAGACATCCTGCCGATGATCAACCTTTGGCAGCTTTGGCATTCAAAATCATGAACGATCCGTTCGTTGGTTCTTTGACATTTACCCGTATCTATTCCGGTACAATGACTGCCGGTTCTTATATCTATAACTCGGTTAAAGATAAAAAAGAACGCGTCGGTCGTATGTTGTTGATGCACGCCAACAAACGTGAAGATTTGAAGGAAGCTCATGCCGGCGATATTATCGCTTTGGCTGGTTTGAAAGATACCACCACAGGTGATACCTTGTGCGACCAAAACAAACCGATTGTTTTGGAAAACATGGAATTCCCTGATCCGGTTATCGAATTGGCAGTTGAACCAAAGACTAAAGCCGATGTTGAAAAAATGGGCTTGGCTTTGTCTCGTTTGGCTATGGAAGATCCGTCTTTCAAAGTTTCTTCCGATCCGGATTCCGGTCAAACCATCATCAAAGGTATGGGTGAATTGCACCTCGAAATTATCGTTGATCGTTTGAAACGTGAATTCAAAGTTGAATGTAACGTCGGTGAGCCGCAAGTTGCTTATCGTGAAACATTTACCAAACCTTGCGATATCGAATATACCCACAAGAAACAATCCGGTGGTGCCGGTCAGTTCGCAAAAGTTAAAATCAAATTTGAACCGATTGAAGGTTACAACGGTTTTGAATTTGAAAACACTGTTGTCGGCGGTAACGTACCAAAAGAATACATCCCGGGTGTTGAAAAAGGTTTGCGTTCGGCTATGGATGCCGGTGTTATTGCCGGATATCCGGTCAGCGGCGTAAAATGTACCTTGTATGATGGTGCATATCACGAAGTTGACTCTAACGTTATGTGTTTTGAAATTGCCGCTCGCGCTGCCTTCCGTGAAGGTATGCGTCAGGCAAACCCGAAACTTCTGGAACCGATTATGAAGGTTGAAGTTGTTACTCCGGAAGAATATATGGGTGATATCATCGGTGACTTGAACTCTCGCCGCGGTATGGTTAACGGTATGGATCAACGCGCTAATGCTCGCGTTATCGATGCTCAAGTACCATTGGCTAATATGTTCGGTTACGTTAACACATTGCGTTCTTTGTCCCAAGGTCGTGCACAATTCACTATGGTGTTTGATCACTATGCTGAAGTGCCGAAGGATATTGCGGATAAGGTGAAAGCCAAAAACGCATAATGAAATTTCGTTTTTATAGGGCATCTAGAGCGATTTTGTTCAGTCTCAAAAAATTCATGTACCTTTTATGTACACTAAAATTTTTTTCGCTTCCAAAATCACTCTACCTGCTCCTCTAAAAACAAAATTGAAATGGAAAAGAGGCATCTAGAGCGATTTTGTTCAGGCTTGAAAATTTTGAAGTTTAATTTTTCTGCTTTCAAAATCACTCTATCTTCCTCGCCAAAAACAAAATTTTGACTAATTTTATTTTTTTTATTTTAATTTTTTATTTGGAGAAATCTAAATGGCAAAAGAGAAATTTGAGCGCACAAAGCCTCACTGCAACATTGGAACTATCGGTCACGTAGACCACGGAAAAACCACCTTGACCGCTGCTATTACAAAAGTATTGGCAGAAGAAGGCGGTGCAAGCTTCACAGCATATGATCAAATTGATAAAGCTCCTGAAGAGAAAGCTCGCGGAATTACCATTTCTACTTCACACGTAGAATATGAAACTCCGAATCGTCACTATGCACACGTAGACTGCCCGGGCCACGCTGACTATGTTAAAAACATGATTACCGGTGCTGCGCAAATGGATGGAGCAATCTTGGTCGTATCCGCAGCAGACGGTCCGATGCCGCAAACCCGTGAACACATCTTGCTTGCTCGTCAAGTAGGCGTTCCGGCATTGGTTGTATATATGAACAAAGTAGACCAAGTAGACGATCCTGAATTGTTGGACTTGGTTGAAATGGAAATCAGAGACTTGTTGAGCTCATATGACTTCCCGGGTGACGAAATCCCAATCATCAAAGGTTCTGCATTGGCAGTATTGGAAAACGGCGATCCGAAAATCGGTCACGATTCAATTGTTGAATTGATGAAAGCCGTAGACAGCTACATTCCGCAACCGGAACGTCCGAAAGATCAACCGTTCTTGATGCCGATTGAAGACGTATTCTCAATCTCCGGTCGTGGTACAGTTGTTACTGGTCGTGTAGAAAGAGGTGTATTGCACGTAGGTGATGATATCGAAATCGTAGGTATCCGTCCGACACAAAAAACCACCTGTACCGGTATTGAAATGTTCCGCAAATTGTTGGATGAAGGTGAAGCCGGCGATAACATCGGTGTATTGCTCCGCGGTACCAAGAGAGAAGAAGTTGAACGTGGACAAGTATTGGCAGCTCCCGGCACCATTACGCCGCACACAGACTTCACTTGCGAATGCTACATTTTGACCAAAGAAGAAGGTGGACGTCATACTCCGTTCTTCTCTAACTATCGTCCTCAATTCTATTTCCGTACCACCGATGTGACCGGTGCAATTGAATTGCCTGAAGGTACAGAAATGGTAATGCCTGGCGATAACATTCGCATGACAGCAAAATTGATCCACCCGATTGCCATGAACGAAGGTTTGCGTTTTGCTATTCGTGAAGGTGGACACACTGTCGGAGCAGGTGTGGTATCTAAAATCTTGAAATAAGTTTTAGAACGCATATAACAGCTCATCTAGAGCGAAAATTTCGAAAAGGGAAAAATTCATGTAGGCTTAACTACACTAGAATTTTTCCCTTTCTTATTTTCACTCTATCTGAACTATTCTCTGCGTTCTAAAAAAAGTGCCTCGTGGAAAGTTTCGACCGCGTGTCTCTGAGAGACTTGTTTTTCACGCTATAATCTCCAAATCTTGAGCTTTTAGGATTTAGAACACATATAACAGCTCATCTAGAGCAAAAATTTCGAAAAGGGAAAAATTCATGTACGTTTTTGTACACTAGGATTTTCGGCTTTTCTATTTTTGCTTCTACTCATCTCAATTATCGAGTTTCTATGCGTGCCTTGTGGAAAGGGGCATGTTTATGTCATTCCGAACTTGTTTCGGAATCTCATAAGATGCTGAAACGAGTTCAGCATGACATTCGAGTTTTCCTCGTGGAGAGTTTCGACCGCGTGTCTTAAAGACTTTTTTGTTGCAATTTTATTTTTTTCTCTTTATTATAAAAAATGTTCCGGTCGTCCGAAGGGCTTATGGACGAGGGGCGGTAAAGTAAACTGAGCCGGTTTAAGAATAGATGAGTTTATCTAGTTGCAAATATAATGCAGAGGGTAGACTGTAATAAATAAATCTTTCTGATGTCGGCTCCTTAAATAAGGAGTTTTTTTTATGTCTGAATATAAATATCAACACGGTTTAAGCATTATGCGCGCGCAGCCTTTCCATATCGGGCATGCCCGTTTGATTGACCGTATGCTTAAAGACTGTGCGCAAGTCACTATCATCTTGGGTTCGATTCAAGAACAGGGTACGGAGCGTAACCCGCTTAACTACACCACGCGCAAAAAGATGATTCAAAATGTTTATCGCAATTCTCCCGATTATCCGCGCTTAAAAATCATTGGTTTGTTTGACATCAATAATCCGGCGGAATGGGCGGAATATGTTTTGGACTTTATGAACGAAAGTTTGCCGCAACTCGGACGTCCCGATGTTTATTATGCCGGTAGTTCTTATGATGCGCATTGGTTTAAAGAAGCTTTTCAAAATATTGAATATGTTGATCGCACGTCGGAGGATTTTCCGTTTGTTACCGGTACGATGGTGCGCGATATGATTAAGTTTGGTGATAAACGCTGGAAAAACTTTATTCATCCCGAAAACTACCAATTGATTGAAGATCATTTCTACAAAAGAAAAGCAATTCTCTAAATTTTTTTACTGACCTTGGTCTTCCGCAGGGCTTATGGGAGAGAGGTCGCTTGATTAACCTGATAAGCCTAAGGAGTATAAAAATGAATGAACGCACTTTAGTTCGCATCGATTTTCAAAACGATTTCGTTGCCGAAAACGGTAACCTTACCATTAATAATCATGAGTTGATTGAAAGACATCAACAATTTAATCAATCTCTGCAAAAAGGCATGTTCACGCAAATTATTGATGCGGCGGATACGCATTTTGCCGAGACTTATCCTGAAACCAAAGAAGCACAATCTTTTCCGTTGCATACCATTTACGGGACTTGGGGTTGGCAAAAGGCTGCCGAATTTAAGGATAATATTCCGGTTATTAATCTTTATAAATCAACCACGAATTTATGGAATGAAGAAAAGACTTATGCCGTTTTACAGCAAGACTGGAGGCATAAAGAAGTTTATCTTTGCGGTGTGCTTTCCGATATTTGTGTGAAGCAGGCGATGAACGGATTTTTAAGCCGTGGTGCTAAGGTCACAATTTTGGAAGATTTGTGCATGGGAGCAAACCAACAAATGCCGGAAATCATCCAACAGCCAGCTTATCAAAAAGCAGTTGAAAAAGGCGGTCTTAAAATGATGACGTCAAAGCAATTTTTTCGCATGGCTTTGAATGAGAAAAAATGTCAGTTCAATTTGGTTAAAGGAGCAAGGGAGATTTAAGATGAGACAAAATTTGATTAATGAAGGCAGTTTGTTGTGGTGCGATTTTTATCATTTGACTATGAGTGGTGGTTGGTTTGCTGCCGGTAAACAAAATGAGCATAAAACCTCAGAGGCTTTTTTCAGAAAAATGCCCAAAGATTGCGGTTATATCGTTTCTGCCGGATTGGGCGAGTTTCTCGAGTGGGTGGAAAATTGGCAGGTGACCGACAAAGATATTGCTTATTTGGCTGCGCAAAAAAACAGCAATGGCGAGCCGCTTTTTTCTAAAGATTTTTTAACCGCACTCAGGAGTCAAAAATTGCAAGTTGATGTGAAAGCCGTGCCGGAAGGAGAGCTCGTTTTTGCCGGAGAGCCGCTTTATAGTATCAGCGGTCCCAACTGGCAGGTGGAATTGGTGGAAGCGGCGTTATTGAATATTCTTAACTCGCAAAACACAGTAGCCACCAAAGCAGCCCGTGCGGTTTATGCGGCACAATCTGACGGCATCAAAAGAGCGGTGATGGAGTTTGGTTTGCGTCGTGCTATGGAGCTGGGCGGATATTCCCCGACGCGTGCGGCATTTGTCGGCGGTTGTGTGGCAACATCTAATGTGGCGGCGGCGCAGAATTATCATATTCCGCCGGTCGGAACCATGGCGCATTCTTGGATTATGTCTTTTGAAAATGAGGTTGATGCCTTCAAAGCCTATTTGCAAACTTATCCTTATGACGGCATTTTGCTTCCCGATACTTATGAAACCAGACAAGGTATTTTGAACGCGATTAAAGCAAGTGAAGAAACTCAAATTCCGCTCAAGGGTATTCGTCTTGATTCCGGTGATTTGGCTTATTGGAGCAAACAAGCGCGCAAACTTTTGGATGATGCCGGAATGAAGCAGACCAAAATCATTACCTCAAATGATTTGGATGAGTATATTATTGAAGATTTAATCAAAGTACAAAAAGCACCGATTGACAGCTTTGCACTCGGCACCAAGTTGGTGCGTGCCGATGATATGCCGGCGCTGGGTTGCGTTTATAAAACCAAAAATTATGAAGGTACCGATAAAATCAAAGTGGCAGGAGATAAAACGACCATCCCCGGTAAAACCAATGTCATCCGCTTGTTAGAAGACGGAAAATATAACGGGGATGTGGTTGTTTCGCAAGATGAAGATTATTTGCAAAACGGGGTTTTAACTAAGCCTTTGGTATCTTATCATTTGCAAGATAAAACCCAAGCACCGCGACGCTTTGAAGCCGGAACGTCAGCACAATTCTTGTTGCAAGATGTGGTGCAAAAAGGTCAAGTAGATGAAAAACACAAAAATCGCCCGCTTACGGAAATTCAGCAAGCCACACAGCGCAATTTGCAGGCTTTGCCGGAAGAATATAAGCGTTTGCACAATCCGCATTATTACGGTGTGGGGCTGAATGCACAGCTTTATCAAAAACAGCAAGCGATGATTCAACATTATCAAAATCAATTCGGGAGATAAGACTATGGAAAAAATTTGGAACAAACTCGTTTTAGGTTTGCAAGATTATTGTCAGCGTTACGGCTTCAAAAAAGTGATTTTGGGCTTGTCGGGCGGTATGGATTCTGCTTTGGTTTCGGTGTTGGCTTGCGATGCTTTGGGCAAAGAAAATGTATCTTGCCTGATGATGAAAACCAAACACACCTCGGATTTAAGTTTGCAAATTGCACAAAAACTTGCCGATTTGAACGGCTTTGCTTATCAGATTTTGGATATTGAACCGGTTATTGTTGCGCAAAAGCAATTTCTCACCCAAGCCTTTGGTGAAGAGCCGAAAAATTTAGTGATGGAAAACTTGCAAGCGCGTGAACGCGGCAAAATTTTGATGGCTTATTCTAACCAGAACGGCGCTTTGGTTTTGGCTTGCGGTAATAAGTCGGAAGCGGCGATGGGATATTGCACACTTTATGGTGATGTTTGCGGCGGATTGTTGCCGATTGGTGATTTATACAAAACCACGATTTTTGATTTGGCGCGCTGGCGCAATCAACAAGGTTTTGTTATCCCAGAAGAAGTGATAAACCGTGTGCCTTCAGCCGAACTCAGCGACGGGCAGAAAGACGAAGATTCTTTGCCGCCGTATTCTGTTTTGGATGCAATTTTGCGTTTGTATCTCGATGAACAGAAAACAGAAGAGGAGATTGTGGCGCTGGGGTATGATGCAAAAACCGTTGCTTGGGTGGTTAAGCAATATCATAAAATGGCCTTTAAGCGCAAGCAAATGCCCGAGATTTTGAAAATCTGATTTTGTTATCTCAAATTTTAAGCCGCTCTAATATCGGGCGGCTTTTTTGTTTGACTCTTTATTAAATAGGAACTAAATTTGCGGTAATTCAATTAATTATTAATTCTAAAAAAATATTATTTTATGGAAAATTTAGAGAAAAAGTCACAGCCGGAAAAAGTTTATAATCCTGAAATGATTAAAGAGGCTAAAGAACTCATTTATGATTATTTCAGTCGCTATGACAGAGAACGTGTTGAAAAGTATTGTAAAATTAGAGTAGAATCAGGCTATTATCCAACAGGCGGGGTCTTAGTGGTTAAGAAATTCAAGTACCAGAAACCTGTTATTCCAAAGGAAACTTCTTTTACAGATGATTTAGGAGCGGATTCTTTGCTAATGACAGATTTTATTATGTCTTGTGAACAAAAATTTGGTAAAGCTGTTCCGGATGAAGATTTCGAGAATATTAAAACCGTTACGGACTTTTATGATGTTTTTGAGCGCTATTGGTTCAAGAAATGAGATTATAAAAAAGCATTTCACTTTTTATGAAGTGAGATGCTTTTTTTGTGTCTTTGCAATTCTTAAAAATTGGTTAACCCATTGAATCGATTCAAAAAAAATTATTTCTTTTTTAACAAAAAATAGACTCGAATTTAAAAATTTTGTCAACCCGACTCAACAAGAGTCTGGATAAGGTTTTAAGCCTTGAAAAAAATGCAAAATTATGCAATTTTTTGCTTGCAAATTAGACTCAATTATGTTACAAAGCCTTTGCATTTGAAGGAAAAGGTGCGAATCTGCCCTGAAAATGCGATATAAACCATAACACAAGTTGTTGTTTTTCAATGATTTGTTGAGTTTAACATTTTAGGTGGTAAGATTTTACTCATCTAAATTTTTATGATTAAAATTTTACTGTCTAGTTATAGGATTAAAATTTAAAATGATGGAAACACAAAATATCAGAATTCGCCTCAAGGCTTTTGACCATCGCTTGCTCGACCTTTCTACCAAAGAAATCGTGCACACGGCTAAAAGAACCGGGGCTAATGTAAGAGGACCTATTCCTCTGCCTACTCAAATTGAGAAGTTTACTGTAAATATGTCTCCGCACGTAAATAAAAAATCTCGTGAACAATTCGAGATCAGAACTCACAAAAGACTTCTTGATATCGTAGATCCGACACCGCAAACCGTTGATGCTTTGATGAAGCTTGATTTGGCTGCCGGTGTTAATGTAGAAATCAAATTGTAATTAATTTAATGTTGGCGGTTTACTAGATAGGCTGTCAACCAATTAGAAAAGGAAAAAATAATAATGCGTACGGGTCTGATCGCAAAAAAGCTTGGAATGTCTCGCATTTTCGGTGCTGACGGTACTCATACCCCGGTTACCGTTTTGGCAGTTGACAACTTGCAAGTTGTTGATGTTAAAACACAAGAAAGAGACGGATATACAGCTGTTCAACTCGGAACAGGTGCTGTTAAAGCTAAAAACGTATCCAAGCCTCTTAAAGGACATTTTGCCAAGGCTAATGTTGAGCCGAAGAAAAAGCTCGCTGAATTCAGAGTTTCTGAAGATTGCTTGCTCCCTGTCGGCAGCGAATTATCTGTAGAACACTTTGTTGTTGGTCAATATGTTGATGTTTGCTCAACTTCTAAAGGTAAAGGTTTTGCCGGTGTTATGAAACGTCATAACTTTGCCGGTTTGGAAGCATCTCACGGTGTGTCAATTTCTCACCGTTCTCATGGTTCTACAGGACAAAGTCAAGATCCAGGTAAGGTATTCAAAGGTAAGAAAATGGCTGGTCACATGGGTGATGAACGCGTTACCGTTCAAAACTTGAAGGTTGCCGCTATTGATGCCAACAGAGGTCTTATTATGGTTAAAGGTGCCGTTCCGGGCGGTGAAAACGCTTGGGTATATGTTACCGATGCCGTAAAGAAAGCTGCTGCTTCTAACTTGCCGATGCCTGCCGGTTTGAAGAAAGTTGATGAACCTGTTGCAGCTAAAGCTGAAACTACTTCAGCTGAGAATGCATAATGGAAAAAGGAAAGTAAATTATGAAACAGGACATCTTAAATTTAGATAATAAAAATGTTGGTTCAATCGAACTTGATGAGTCCATTTTCGGCTTGGAAGTTCGCGCTGACATTTTGCACCGCGTTGTAAATTGGCAGTTGGCCAGATTGCAATCTGGTAACCACAAAACCAAAGGCCGTAGCGAAGTTGCTTTGACGCCTGCTAAACCGTTCAAACAAAAAGGATCGGGTAATGCTCGTCAAGGTTCTCGCAAAGGTACTCAGTTTAGAAAAGGTGGTGTTGTATTTGGTCCGGTTGTTCGCGACCACTCACACGAACTGACCAAGAAGTTTAGAAAACTCGGTTTGAAAACTGCTCTCTCTGCTAAGGCTAAAGAGGGTAATCTCGTTATCATTGACGAAGCTAAATTGTCTGCTCCGAAAACTAAAGATTTGCAAAACAAATTGGCAGCTTGCGGTTTGACAAATTGCTTGTTCATCGATGGTAAAGAAGTTGATGAAAACTTTGCATTGGCTTCCAGAAACATTATCGGCGTTGATGTATTGCCGACAATCGGTGCCAATGTTTACGACATCTTGAGAAAAGACAAATTGGTATTGACTAAAGATGCGGTTGTTTGCTTGGGAGAAAGATTGAAATGAGTAACTCTAAAAAATCAAACAATGTAACCGCTAAGATGTATGATACTCTCGTACGTCCGGTTATTACTGAAAAATCTATGATTTCTTCAGAAGCTGGTAAAGTAACCTTCTTGGTTCCTTTGTCTGCTACTAAAGATGATGTTAAAGCTGCGGTTGAAAACATCTTTAACGTTACAGTAAACAAAGTTAATACAATTCGTCAATTCGGCAAAGTAAAACGCTTCAGAGGATATGTTGGTCAACGTTCTGACTACAAAAAAGCCGTTGTTACTTTGGCTGAAGGTCAAAATATTGATGTTACTACAGGAATATAAGACATGGCATTGAAAAATTATAAGCCCACTTCTCCTGGACTTCGTCAGCTTGTAATCGTTGATAGATCCGAGCTTTATAAAGGAGCCCCTGAGAAATCTTTGACTATTGGTTTGACAAAAACTGGCGGACGTGATAATTTCGGTCACGTTACTAGTCGTAGAATTGGTGGCGGTCATAAACGCAAATTGCGCGTTATTGACTTTAAACGTAATAAAATGAATATCGAGGCTACTGTTGAGAGAATCGAATATGATCCTAACCGTTCCGCTTTCATCGCTTTGATTAGCTATGAAGACGGCGAAAAGGCTTATATCTTGGCTCCTCAAAGAATTAAATCCGGTGATAAAATCATTTCTGCCGACAAAGCAGATATTAAACCGGGTAACGCAATGCCTTTGAAAAATATGCCGGTTGGTACTATTATTCACAACGTTGAACTTAAAGCTGGTAAAGGCGGTCAATTAGTCCGTTCTGCCGGTTGCTATGCTCAACTCGTTGGTAAAGACGCCGGTTATGCTCAGTTGAAATTGAGCTCTGGTGAACTCCGTGTTGTTCGTGAAGAGTGCTTGGCTACTGTCGGTGCTGTTTCTAACCCGGATAACCAAAACAGATCATTGGGTAAAGCCGGTCGTGCTCGTTGGTTGGGTATGAGACCTGTTTCCCGTGGTGTTGCTATGAACCCTGTTGATCACCCGATGGGTGGTGGTGAAGGTAGAACCTCCGGCGGTCGTCATCCGACAACTCCTTGGGGTAAACCGACTAAGGGTTATAAGACTCGTACTAACAAGAAGACGGATAAGTTCATTATGAGAAGCCGTCATGAGAATAAGAAATAATAGGGAGAAAAGCTAATGACACGTTCCGTATGGAAAGGCCCTTTCGTTGATGGCTATCTTCTGAAAAAAGCTGCAAATGCTAGAAATTCCAGCAAAAACGAAGTAATCAAAATTTGGTCTCGTCGTTCGACCATGTTGCCGCAATTTGTCGGTTTGACATTTGGTGTTCACAACGGTCACAAATTTATTCCGGTTTTGGTTACCGAAGACATGGTTGGTCACAAGTTTGGTGAATTTGCTCCGACACGTACCTTCTATGGTCACGCCGCTGATAAAAAAGCTAAGAGAGGTTAATTATGGCTCAGACTAAAAATGAAAGAAGAGTAGACGCAAAATCAGCTATTGCTATTTGTAATGCTATTCGTACAAGTCCGCGTAAACTGAACTTAGTTGCTCAAACTATCCGTGGTATGAATGCTGAAAAAGCTATTGCAGAACTTACTTTTTCTAAGAAGAGAATTGCAAAAGCTGCCTTGGCTGTTTTACAATCTGCTATTGCAAATGCTGAAAACAACCATCAGTTAAATATCGATAAGCTTTATGTTAAAGAAGCTTATGTCGGCAAAGGTTTGGTAATGAAACGTATGCACGCTAGAGGTCGCGGTAGAGGAGCAAGAGTTCTGAAACCTTTCTCTAACTTAACAATCGTTGTATCTGAGCGTGGGGAGTAAGTTAATGGGACAAAAAGTTAATCCTACAGGTCTTCGTCTTGGAGTTAACCGCACTTGGGACTCTCGTTGGTATGCAGACGAAAAATATGCTGATTACCTGCACGAAGATTTGAAAATTAAAGATTTCTTGAAAGAGAAATTGGCTCAAGCCGGCGTAAGCAAGATTGTTATCGAACGTCCTGCCAAAAAGGCTAGAGTTACTATTCATTCTGCAAGACCGGGTGTTGTAATTGGTAAAAAAGGTCAAGACATTGAGAATTTGAGAAGCCAAATTCAAAAGATGACTGACTCTGAAGTCCAATTGAACATTTTGGAAGTTAGAAAACCTGAGTTGGATGCTCAGTTGGTTGCTGACTCCGTTGCACAACAATTGGAACGCCGTGTTGCTTTCCGTCGTGCGATGAAAAGAGTTATGCAATCTGCTCTTCGTTTGGGTGCAGAAGGTATCAAAGTTAGTTGCTCAGGCCGTTTAGGCGGTGCTGAAATTGCAAGAACAGAATACTATCGTGAAGGTCGTGTTCCCTTGCACACATTGCGTGCTGACATTGATTATGCAACCTCTACGGCTCACACAACTTACGGCGCTTGCGGCGTAAAAGTTTGGATCTACAAAGGCGATATTATGGCTCACGATCCGATGGCTCAGGACAAAAAGTTGGCTGAACAGAAATAATTTTTGAGGTTATAATAAGATGTTAAGTCCAAAAAGATTAAAGTTCCGCAAACAGCACAAAGGTCGTATTCACGGCAATGCTAAGGGCGGTACAGAATTAAGCTTCGGTTCATATGGATTGAAAGCTCTTACACCTGATCGTATTACAGCTCGCCAAATTGAGGCTGCTCGTCGTGCGATTACTCGTGAAATGAAAAGAGCCGGAAGAGTATGGATCAGAATTTTCCCAGACGTTCCTGTTTCAGACAAACCGGCTGAAGTTCGTATGGGTAAAGGTAAAGGATCTGTCGAATACTGGTGCGCACGTGTTAAACCGGGTCGCATTTTGTTCGAAGCAGATGGTATTGATGAAGAAACAGCTCGCACAGCTTTTGCTTTGGGCGCAGCTAAACTCCCAATCAAAACCAAATTTGTTACTAAATTGAAATCAGAGCAAGGAGTAGAAGCTAATGCTTAAAGTTAAAGATCTTCGTGCTATGACTATTGATGAACTTAATGCTAAATTGCTCGAAAAGAAAAAAGAACAATTTAACTTAAGAGTACAACAATCTACTGGACAATTACAAAATTCTGCTGTAATAAGAAATGTCCGTAGAGAAATAGCAAAAATCAACACGCTCATCGCTGAGCGCAAGAAGAATAGTTAGGAGAAAAGATATGCCTAAAAGAATTCTTCAAGGTGTTGTTGTAAGCGATAAACAGGACAAGACAGTTGTCGTTAAAGTTGAACGTCAAGTTATGCACCCTGTTTACAAAAAATTCATTCGTAAAAGCAAAAAGTATGCTGCCCACGATGAAAACAATCAGTTCAAAGTCGGCGATGTGGTTTCTATTGAGGAATCAAGACCATATTCTAAGACCAAAACTTGGACTGTAATCGTTAATAACGCCTAGAAAAAAGAAGGAATTAAAAAATGATACAGATGCAAACCAACCTTGATGTAGCTGATAACTCAGGTGCTCGTCAGGTGCAGTGCATTAAAGTTCTTGGCGGTTCCAAGAGAATGCATGCTTCGGTCGGCGATGTGATTGTAGTTTCTGTTACAAACGCTATCCCCAAAGGACGCGTTAAAAAAGGTGATGTGCAAAAAGCTGTGATTGTTAGAACAGCTTCTGACATCAGACGTAAAGACGGTAGTGTTATCCGTTTTGACAAAAACGCTGCAGTTCTGATTAATAAGGACGGCGAGCCTATCGGTACTCGTATCTTTGGCCCCGTTACCAGAGAATTGCGTGCAAAGAAATTTATGAAAATAATTTCGTTAGCACCGGAGGTTTTATAATATGCCTAAGATGAAAATTAAAAAAGGCGATCAGGTTATTGTCTTGTCCGGAGAAGACAAAGGCAAAACCGGTGAAGTCGTAAAAGCTTTGCCTAAAGAGAGTAAAGTGGTGGTTCAAGGTATCAACTTGGTTAAAAGACATACCAAACCCAGCCAAACTACTCCTGGCGGCATTGTTACGAAGGAAGCTCCCATCAACGTTTCTAACGTAGCCATTGTTGATCCGAAATCCGGAAAAGCAACCAAAGTCGGTTACAAAGAAGTTGACGGTAAAAAAGTACGCGTCGCTCGTAAATCCGGTGAAGTAATCGATAAATAGGGGAAAATCTAATGACTAATTTTGAAAAACTTTATAACGAGGTCATTAAGAAATCTCTTGTGGAAAAATTCGGTTACAAAAACCCACATGAGATTCCGAAGCTGACCAAAATTGTGTTGAACGTTGGTATTGGCGACGCTGTTACCGATAAGAAAAAACTCAACACTGCTGCTGAAGAATTGGCATTGATTGCTGGTCAAAAACCTGTTTTGACTCACGCTCGCAAATCAATTGCTACTTTTAAGCTCAGAGAAGGTATGCCTATCGGCTGCAAAGTAACTCTTCGTTCTGACAGAATGTATGAGTTCTTGGAAAGATTGATCAATATGGCTTTGCCGCGTGTTCGTGACTTCCACGGTATTACCGGTAAAAACTTTGACGGTCGCGGAAACTTTGCTTTCGGTATTAAAGAACAAATCATCTTCCCGGAAATCAACTATGATAAAGTTGAAAATATTCACGGTTTGGATGTTTGCATCTGCACTACCGCAAAGACCGATGAAGAAGCAAAAGCTCTTCTGACCTCATTTAACTTGCCGTGCAAGAATTAAGTGGAGACTGAACTATGGCAAAAACAAGTGAAATCTACAGAAACTTGAAAAGAGCTAAAATGGCTAAGAAGTTTGCTTCTCGCCGTTTGAAACTCAAAGAGATCGTTATGGATAAAACTGTTTCTCCTGAGGAGAGATTCCAAGCGACTTTGAAATTGGCAGAACTGCCGCGCAACTCTGCAGCAATTCGTTACAGAAACCGCTGCAAATTGACCGGTCGTTCTCGCGGATATTACCGTAAGTTTGGTATTGCACGTATTGAATTGCGTGAAAAAGCCGGCAGAGGTGAAATCCCAGGTTTAGTTAAATCAAGCTGGTAGGAGAATCGAGAATGTCTATGAGTGATCCTTTGGGCGATATGCTCACACGCATTAGAAACGCACAAAGAGCGAAAAAATCTGAGGTCGTATCTCCGGCTTCTCGCTTGCGTGAAAATGTGTTGGAAGTTCTCAAAAGAGAAGGCTATATTAACGGTTATGAAAAAGTTAATGTCAGAGCCGGTGTTGATGAACTTCACATTAAATTAAAGTACCATGAAGGTACATCTGTTATAACCGAAATTTACCGCGTTTCTACTCCCGGTCGTCGCGTATATTCAAGCGTTAAAGACTTGCCGAGAGTTTACAACGGCTTAGGAATTTCTATCATCTCTACACCATCGGGTGTGATGAGTGATCATGAAGCTCGCAAAGCTAACGTTGGCGGTGAAGTTCTTTGTCAAGTATTTTAGGGAGAAACTGATATGTCTAGAGTTGGAAAATATCCTGTTATTATCCCTAATGGCGTTAATGTTGCTATCAACGGTAACGTTGTTAAAGCAAGTGGTAAATTGGGCGAATTAAGCCTCGTGTATGACGATAGCCACGTAGTCGCTAAATTGGAAAACAACACGGTTGTTGTAACTCCGTTGTCTACTTCTAAACAAGCCAGAGCTTTGTGGGGTACTACCCGCGCTAATATCAATACCATGGTTAAAGGTGTCAGCGAAGGCTTTACTAAAGAAATGGAACTTATCGGCGTTGGTTACAAAGCTCGTGTTGAAGGCACTAAAAAGTTGGTTTTGTCTTTAGGTTATTCTCACGATATTGACTTTGCAATTCCTGAAGGCATCAAAATTACTTGTGCTTCTCCGACACAAATCTCCGTATTTGGTGCCGATAAAAAATTGGTTGGTCAAGTTGCCTCGGAAATTCGCGATTACAGATCTCCGGAACCTTATAAAGGTAAAGGTATCAGATATGTTGGCGAATATGTACGTCGTAAAGAAGGCAAGAAGAAATAAGGATTAATCAAATGAGTACGCCAAGTAAATTGTTTGAAAAAAATCAAAAAAGAAAAAACCGCGTTCGTGCTGCTTTGAAAAAAGCTGCGAATGGAAAGATGAGATTGTCTGTATTTCGCAGCGGTAAGCACATCTATGCTCAGATTATTGATGATACCAAAGGTATTACTGTTGCTTCTGCTTCCACTTTGGATAAAGAAATTCGCGACAGCATCAAAAAAACATCTACCATTGAAGCTGCCAGCTTCATCGGTAAGACGGTTGCTGAGAGAGCGGTTAAAAATGGTGTTAGTGAAGTTGTCTTCGATAGAGGCGGCTATATCTATCACGGTCGTGTAAAAGCTTTAGCTGACGCAGCTCGTGAAGCTGGTCTGAAATTTTAGGAGGATTAAATGGCACAAGCTGTAGATCGTCGTAAGGCTGAAAAAAAGGAAGAATTGGTTGAAAAACTGGTTCATATTAACCGCGTAGCTAAGACTGTTAAAGGCGGACGCAACATGTCTTTTGCGGCTGTTGTCGTTGTCGGTGACCAAAAAGGTCGCGTTGGATACGGCACAGGTAAAGCAACGGAAGTGCCTGACGCTATTTCTAAAGCTACGAACGAAGCTAAAAAGAATATGGTTCGCATTCCTCTCCGCGAGGGCAGAACTCTTCACCATGACGTTGCCGGTCGTTTCGGTGCCGGTAAAGTTTATTTGAGAACTGCTCCTGCCGGTACCGGTGTTATTGCCGGTGGTCCGTTGCGTGCTATCTTCGAAGTTTTGGGTGTCCAAGACGTTGTTGCTAAATCATTGGGCTCTAACAACCCCTACAATATGATTAAAGCTACCTTCAACGCTTTGGAATCCATCAACTCTCCGAGAATGGTTGCCGCTAAAAGAGGTAAAAAGGTTGGCGATATTGTTAGCCGCCGCGAAAATTCTTCTAACGCAAAAATGGTTGAGGAGGCTTAATAATGGCTAATAAAAAGACTATTAAAGTTACTCAAATCGCTAGTCCTATCGGTCGTCCCGAAATTCAAAGAAAAACCTTGATCGGTTTGGGTTTGAATAAGATGAACAAGACCAGAGAATTGGAAGATACTCCGTCAATCAGAGGTATGATCCGCAAAGTGGCTCACCTCGTTAAAGTCGAAGAATAAAAATCTGATAGGTGGGCGGGGAAGTCCTCGCTCGCCGGAAGATTTTGAAAAAAGTTTAAGGTGAAAAAAATGAAATTAAACGAAATTAGAGACAACGAAGGAGCCAGAAAATCTCGCAAGCGTGTTGCTCGCGGTATCGGTAGTGGTTCCGGTAAGACCGGTGGTCGCGGTCAAAAAGGTCAAAAATCTCGTTCCGGTGTGGCTGTTAACGGTTTTGAAGGCGGTCAAATGCCTATCTACCGCAGACTTCCGAAACGCGGTTTCAAAAATCCTTTTGCTAAAACATTTGCAGTTGTTAATTTGGATACTATCCAAAAAGCTGTTGATGCCGGTAAATTGAATGCTGCTTCTATTGATGTGAATGCTTTGATGGAAGCCGGTGTTATCTCCAAAAAGCTCGACGGTGTTCGTCTGTTGGCTCGCGGTGCTATCACCAGCAATGTTACCATTAGCGTAAATTCAGCTTCTAAGGCTGCTATTGCAGCTGTTGAAAAAGCAGGCGGTAAAGTTAACGTTGTTGCTTAATTAAAAAGCTGAGAAAAAATTTGAAAAGGGGTGAGGGAATTTTCCTCGCCCTTTTTTTGTGTGATGAGCGAGGCTGTATGCGAGAAATAGTATCACGAGTTTGGTTTTGCTTTTTTTATGAGATGCTGAAATAAGTTCAGCATGACATTAGTATATAGGATGATGTTTGCGGAGAGATTAATTAACATCACCCAAGATGATGGTTTCTTTGATAGCGCTTAAATTTTTTAAGTAGGGCACAATGGCTTTGGGGTAAAAGTCTGAATCTGCCAAATCATCAAGAGCAATCCATTTGATTTGTTGTCCGTCGCCGTCGGGCTCGCTCCCAAGAGCCAAAGTCGAAAAGTCTTTAACTTCACATTCAAACATTAATTCGGCTTGATGAAAACAGTCTAAATCTAAAGAGCTGTTGTGGTTTTTAGCAATATAATCACGGACAAACAGAAGTCTTTTCGGGATGACTTCAATATTCAATTCTTCCTTACATTCTCTGATTACGGCGTCACACATGGTTTCTCCCCATTGATGTCCTCCACCGGGGAGTTTGCAAAATCTTCCGCGTCCATAATCACAACTTTCTACCAATAATTTTCCGTCTTTGATGATAATGGCTTTCATTGAATATCTGAAAACTTTTTCTTGCATTTTTGTTGTCCTATAATTTCAAAATATAATCATAACGATTGCTCAAAACCTTAAAGCCTATTGAGGAATAGACTTTTTGTCCGGTTGGTGCGGCGACCAAAACAAATTTGTTACAGCCTTTTTTGATTTCTTGGTTGATAGCATAGGTCAATAATGCCGAGCAAAGACCTTGACGTCGAAATTTTTCTATAACACCAACCCAAGAGATTAAAGCCGCATTTCTTCCTCTAGCAATTTCAATAATTCCGGCAGGTTTGTTTTCAACATAGCCGATATATTTTAGGCATTGAGAATCTTTGATATCGGAAGATAAGGATTGCGCCAGTTCTTCAACTTCATTTTGCATATGAAAAACTTCTCCGGCGATTTGGCAAAAACAATTTATATCTTGTGGCGTTTGCACAAGTTTTATCTCAAAATTTTTCTTTTGCGGCAGAAGGATATTGGCTTCTAAAATCATGGCACTTGCCGGTTCATCAAAAGTCAGCCGTTTGTCATCAATATTACTTTCTTGGTTGCTGGCAATCATCAGCTCCATATCGCTAAAGTTATTTTGCAAAAAAGCTAATTCTTCTTTTGCAAATTTTTGACAATGTACAACATTTAATCCGGAAAGTTTTTGATTGTTCCATAAAACAACAAACATTGTCGGTGTTTCAATAACTTTGTATCCGGCTTTTTCTTTGTTTTTATAAACTTCAAATACAGTTTGTTGAAAGAGGTTTTTGTGCATAGCTTTTCCTTTTT
The DNA here is from genome assembly GCA_944393215.1 of uncultured Alphaproteobacteria bacterium. Classification (GTDB taxonomy): domain Bacteria; phylum Pseudomonadota; class Alphaproteobacteria; order RF32; family CAG-239; genus CAJLXD01. Next base: position 129,964 of record CALXZL010000004.1, on the reverse strand, counting down.
TATGGTATCTGCGTTACGGTGCGGTCCGGTCGGCACGAAATAATTTTTAATTCATCGTCCTGAAAAACTATGGCAACGCAATCATCAATACTCCAGCCGTTTATGTTTTTATCCTTTAGTTTTTCATTTATCTTTTGCTTTTCATCAGGCGTTAAGCAATTATAATGCGGAACGGCAAAGCCTTTAACAAAAGATAAGCCGGAAACAATATCCAGTTGTTCAATATTATCAATATCATCACTATTATCATAATATTCAAACCAACAAACCGCGCCTGCCGAGATGCCTGACAGAACAATTCCTTGATTGTAGGCTTCATATAAAAGTTTATCAACATCAAGCTCCTTCCATATCTTGAGCATTGACGTGGTGTCGCCGCCGCCGACATAGATAATATCGGCGGAAAATATTTTGCGCTTTATCTCTTCATAAGAAATATTGGTTCCGACCAAATTTAGGGGTTCTACAGATGCACAGCCTAATCTATTCTTGAAATGTGTCGTTATGATATCAAGATAAGTTGTTTTATCATTTGATGCCGTTCCGATAAAAAGCATTTTAGGATTTTTTTTGCCCGAGGCTTCAATAATAAACTTATCTATCAAAGTTGTTTCTATTTCTGTTTGGTAAGTCGTTCCGTCGGGCAGAATCTTTGTTCTGCCAATTTCGCCACCACCCACGGCAACTATGGTTTTCTTGTTCATTTTTCCCTTCCTTTTGTTTTCTTTTAGCTTAAATAAAAAATACTACCGTGGCAAGGTTTTTGCTCAAGGATTAAAGAATCGCCTCAAATCTGTGGTGTAAGTGGATAATTTTGTTGAATTAAAAAAAATATCGTGTATTAATATCTTAGCTAAAAGGGGTTTTATGCCCTGTATTGATGTTTTAAATGAGTAAGGATTGTTAAAAAAATGGTATCTTTAGCAGAAAAAATGGCAGCAAATATGGATATGTCTGCCTTTAGTAAAGCTGATGAACTCAAGAAAAGATTGTGGTTCACTGTCTTGGCTTTGATTGTTTTCCGTTTGGGAACTTTTATTCCGCTTCCGGGTATTGATCCCCATGTTTTAGCGGAGATTTTTGAGAAAAATTCCGGCGGAATCTTGGGTATGTTTAATATGTTTGCCGGTGGTGCTTTAGAGCGTATGACCATTTTTGCTCTTAACATTATGCCTTACATTTCGGCTTCCATTATTGTTCAACTTGGTCAAACGGTTATTCCTTCTTTGGCTTCGTTGAAAAAAGACGGTGAAGCTGGACACCGTAAGATTACACAATATACCAGAATCTTGACCGTGTTTATTACCATTATTCAAGGTTACGGTATTGCTATCGGTTTAGAAGGAATGCATGGTTCAGCTGGTATTTCTGCCGTGATTAACCCCGGTTTTGTTTTCCGCTTCACAACCATTGTTTCTTTGGTTGGCGGTACCATGTTTATCGTATGGCTCGGGGAACAAATTACCGCACGCGGCGTGGGCAACGGTTCTTCTCTTATCATTACCGTTGGTATTATTTCAAACATTCCGTCGGCTTTGGCTCAAACTTTTGAATTGGGGCGCGTCGGTTCGATGTCTTTGCCGGTTATGGCAATGCTTCTCGTGATGGTTTTGGCTTTGATTTACATCATTGTTTTGGTTGAGAGAGCTCAACGCAAAATCATTATTCAATATCCGAAACGTCAGATTATGGGAAGAATGGGCGCGGCTGAAAGTTCTCATTTGCCATTGAAAATCAACCCGACCGGTGTTATCCCGCCGATTTTTGCCAGCTCATTATTGTTGTTGCCGATGACTATTGCACAGCTCAGTTCGGAAAACGGTCCGGCTTGGGTTCAATCTTTGAGCCAAATGCTCGGTCATGGTCAGCCTCTGTATCTGACTTTGTATGCGGCATTGATTTTGTTCTTTGCCTTCTTCTATACCGCGGTTGTGTTTAATCCGGAAGAGACTGCCGATAATTTGAAAAAACACGGCGGCTTTATTGCCGGTATTCGTCCGGGTAAAAATACTGCCGAATATTTGGACTATGTGGTTACACGCTTGACGGTTCTCGGTTCGGTTTATTTGGTGGCTCTCTGCATTTTGCCCGAGATTTTGATTACCAAACTTTCGGTTCCTTTTGTTTTGGGTGGCACAACCTTGCTCATCGTGGTTCAAGTTACCATGGACTTTATCGGACAAATTCAGTCTCATCTGATTGCGTATCAATATGAATCTTTAATTCGTAAAGCCTCTCTTGCCGGAAAAGGAAAAAGAAGATAATGAATAAAGACGGATTAGGTTTGCATGTGGTCTTTACCGGAGCTCCCGGCTGCGGTAAAGGCACACAGGCCAGATTGCTTAAAGAAAGAGTTGCCATTCCGCATCTTTCAACCGGTGAAATGTTGCGTGCCGAAGCTGCCAAAGGTACTCCTCTCGGTTTGGAAATCAAAGCTTTGATTGATGACGGTAATTTGGTACCCGATGAGATGATTATCAAAATGCTTTCTGCCCGCATTGATGAAGAAGATTGTAAGAACGGTTTCATTTTAGACGGCTTCCCCAGAACTTTGCCGCAGGCGGAAGTTTTGGATGAAATGCTTGCCAAAAAAGGAATTAAACTTGATGCCGTGATTGAAATTCAGGTTCCCGATGAAATCATTATGGAACGTATTTTAGGGCGTTATGCTTGCATGACCTGCGGACAAGGGTATCATGACAAATTTCAAAAGCCCAAAATTTACGGTGTTTGCGATAATTGCGGCGGCACCGATTTCTATCGCCGAATCGATGATAATCGTGAAACAGTGCAAAATCGTTTGGTGAATTATCGGGCGTTGACTTATCCGACTATTCCCTATTTTGAGAAAAAAGGTTTACTCAGAACCGTGGACGGTACCGGAACGATTGAAGCCGTGGCTAAAAAAATTGATGCTATTTTGGGAATCGCGGCTTAAGTTGTCTTTTTAGTCTCGAGTCTGATAAGAATAATCGTGTTATTTCAGATTGTAAGATTGAAAAAATTGCGGTAAATATGAAATTAGTTTAGATTTTGTAAAAATTTTGAAAAAAAATGCATTTTTTTGCAAAATTTTCTTAAAGGGGTGTTGACACTAATAAATAATAGCCTATAATCCGGCTTAATTTTGAAAAGTGGTGATCAACTTTTTAAATTTGTTAATAATATAGAAAATGGAGAGTTAATTTGGCTCGTATAGCTGGTGTAAATATTCCAACTGCCAAGAGAGTTGAAGTCGCTTTGACTTATATCTATGGTATTGGTCGCAAAACTGCCCAAGACATTTGTGCAAAAACCGGAATCCCTCAAGATCGTCGCGTTCATCAACTGAGCGAAGATGAGTTGGCTAAAATCCGTGAAGTTATTGACAATGATATCGTTGTTGAAGGTGAACTTCGTCGCGAAATCGGTGTCAATATCAAGAGATTGATGGATTTAGGTTGCTACAGAGGTTTAAGACATCGTAAAGGTTTGCCCGTTCGCGGTCAGAGCACAAAACAAAATGCTCGTACCCGTAAAGGTAAACGCAAAACCGTTGCGAATAAAAAGAAATAGTTTGAAAAGGTGATTGTTAAATGGCAAAAGCAGTAACACAACGTGTGAAAAGAAAAGAGAAGAAGAATATTACAGCGGGCGTTGCTCACGTAAATTCTACCTTCAATAATACTAGAATAACAATAACCGACGCTCAAGGTAATACTGTTTCTTGGGCAACCGCAGGTGCACAAGGTTTTAAAGGTTCTCGTAAATCTACTCCTTATGCCGCTCAGGTTGCTGCCGAAGATGCCGGTAAAAAGGCTCAGGAACATGGTATGAAAACCTTGGAAGTCGAAGTTAAAGGTCCCGGTTCAGGACGCGAATCTGCGATTAGAGCTTTGCAGGTTATAGGGTTTACCATCACTTCTATTCGTGATGTTACTCCTATTCCTCACAACGGCTGCCGCTTGAGAAAACGTCGTCGCGTATAATTTAAGCGTTTGAGAAGTGAGGTTTCGTGCCTCGCATTCTTGGTTTATAAACTTTGCATTTGCAGTAATTAAAGAGGACATCCCAGTGATTCAAAAAAATTGGCAAGAACTTATTAAACCGACTAATTTGGAAGTTACACCGTTTGATGGCGGTAATAAAGCCAAAATAGTGGTTGAACCCTTAGAACGCGGCTTCGGTCTGACTTTGGGTAATGCTCTCAGAAGAGTTTTACTTTCTTCTTTGCAAGGCGGTGCGGTTACCGCTATCAAAATCAACGGAGTTCTTCATGAATTTTCTGTTGTCCCAGGCGTTAGAGAAGATGTTACCGATATTGTTTTGAATATCAAAGGTTTGGCTATCGCCGTTCACGGTGAAGGTCCGAAATCTATGACTCTGAAAGCGGAAGGTCCTTGCGAGGTTACCGCTGCCATGATTGAAACAGGTCATGATGTGGAAATTAAAAATCCCGACCATGTTATTTGCAATTTGGATGCAGGCGCTAAAATCGCGATGGAATTGACTGTTAATACCGGTAAAGGTTATGTTCCGGCTTTCCAAAATAAAGCCGCTGATGCTCCGATCGGTTTGATCCCGGTTGATGCTATCTATTCTCCGGTTAAAAAGGTTTCTTACAAAGTTGAGAATACTCGTGTCGGTCAAATCACTGACTATGATAAGTTGACGATGATTGTTGAAACTAATGGTGTTGTCACTCCTGAAGACGCCGTTGCTTTCGCTGCCAGAATCTTACAAGATCAGTTGAAACCGTTTATTAACTTTGATGAACCTGAAGCTGAAGTTGAAGCTGAGAAGGAAGAATTGCCCTTTAACCGTAATTTGCTTAAAAAGGTTGAAGAGCTTGAACTTTCCGTTCGTTCAGCTAATTGCCTCAAAAACGATAATATTGTTTATATTGGTGATTTGGTTCAAAAAACCGAAGCTGAAATGCTCAGAACACCGAACTTTGGTCGGAAATCTTTGAACGAAATTAAAGAAGTTTTGGCTAAGATGGGAATCCACCTCGGTATGGATACTCCGGGTTGGCCGCCAGAGAATATTGAAGAGCTCATCAAAAGAGTTGATGAAAACTTCTAGTTATTGAATTAAAAAAAACTCTCGATGTTTCGAGAGTTTTTTTATGTCTTGTTTAATGTATGGAAAAAAATGTAAATTTTTTAATAAAAAACTTGCTTTTTTATTTGTTTAGGATATATTCAAGCCACATTTGAGCAGGGACGACTCTGCTTTTTTGTTTGGCATTTATGAAAAGTAGTGCCGAATTGGTTTTTATCCGCTTTGCCCTGCAAAGCACAGAGAAAATGAAAGGAAATATGTCATGAGACATGGAATGGCCCACAGAAAATTGAATATGGATACCAACGCTCGTAAAGCTTTGTTCTCTAACTTGACCAACGCTTTGTTAACCCATGAGCAAATTACAATTACTGTTACCCGCGCTAAAGAATTGAGAACTTTTGCTGACAAAATGATTACTTTGGCTAAAAAAGGTCAATTAAACAATCGTCGTCAAGCTATGTCTTTCTTGCGCAATAATGAAACTGTTTCTAAACTTTTCTCTACTTTGGCTGAACGTTATAAAGATCGTAACGGCGGTTATACCCGCGTTTTGAAGGCAGGTTTCCGTTATGGAGACTGCGCTCCGATGGCTATCATTGAATTGGTTGATCGTGATGTTAATGCTAAAGGTGCAAAAGATTTAGCTCGTGTTGCAGCTGAAAAAGCTGCCGCTGCCGAGGCTGAAAAAGCTAACAGCGAAGCCAGCAAATAGTTTTATTTGTTTTGCAAAAGCCTTGTTCTTTTTAGAGCAAGGCTTTTTTTGTTGCTGATATTGCAAATATCAGTTGACTTTGTTTCTGTCTGTGGTATCCCTTGTCTCTGTGACTCAATTAGTATGTTTAGTTTATGTTTAATTAAAAAAATTTGCTTATGAATCAGAAAAAAACAATCGGAATTGTCGGAGGCATTTCTCCGATGTCCACCGAAGTCTATTATTCTCGCATTGCGATGGAATTTAATGAGATTATGGGTGGACTGAATTTTCCTCGTGTGGTTTTGTCGAGTGTTAATATGGCAGATATTCATGAAGCCGAGAAAAACAAAAATTTTCGCGAGCCTTTGCGAATTTTTATTTCGGCTATCTCCGATATGCCTTCGGTAGATTTTGTTATTATTGCCAGCAATACCATGCACCGTGTGGTCAGAAGTTTGAAAACGTTTGTTGATAAAGACATCCTTGATATTCGAGAGGTGGTTGCCGACAGTGTTCTCAAACACGGATATCATAAAGTTTTGTTGCTGGGTAGCCAATATACAATGACTGGTACTTTTTATCGTCAATATTTGGTGGATAAAGGTCTTGAGGTGGTTATTCCGAACGATGTTGAGTGTAAACAACTTAATAACTTGATTTATGATCATCTTTGTCGTGGCGATATGAGTGAAGATGCGAATCGTTTGGTGGAAAATATTGTGTTGCGGGTGGTTAAGGAAACCGGAGCTCAAGCTGTGATTTTGGCTTGTACGGAATTTTCTCTCTTGCGGCAAGATTTTTGTGTTCCGTCATTTGATTCTTCCGAACTGCATGTAAAAGCTGCCGTTAATATGGCTATAAACGGTTGATTCTGCAACGTATTTCTTTAATTTTAAAAAGTGAACCCGTTAAAGGTTCACTTTTTTTTATTTTTTTTGACAAAATGTGATTTTTTGACTAGATTTGAGGTCAAAATTGTGGTATGTTATTCCTGTTTTTAATAAAACATTTGTAGAATAAAACTTCATAACATAAAAACAGGACAAACAAATGAATAAAAAAACTCCATATAAATTAGCATTTTCTTCCGGAGACTATGTTGTTTATCCGGCTCACGGGGTTGGTAAAGTTTCTGATATTACCAAACAGAAGATTGCCGGTTCGGAATTGGAATTGATTGTGGTTAATTTTGATAAAGACAAAATGACCTTGCGTATTCCGATGGCTAAAGCCGAGACAACCGGTTTGCGTCAAATTTCTGATGCAAATGTGATGGAAGATGCTCTGACAACTTTAAAAGGCAAAGCAAAAGTTAAAAAAATCATGTGGTCTCGTCGGGCTCAGGAATATGAGAATAAAATTAATTCCGGTTCTCCGGTGGCGATTGCCGAAGTTATCAGAGATTTGCATCGTAATGAAAACTTGGCTGAACAGTCTTACAGCGAACGACAAATTTATGAGCAAGCGTTAGACAGGCTGGCTAATGAATATGCCGTATTTAAGAATATTGCTCCGGCAGAAGCACAAAAGGCTTTGTTGGATATTTTGACCAAGCAATAGTTATAGAAAATGATACAAAAAGCACCATTAGAGATAATGGTGCTTTTTTGTATTTTGAAAATCTAATTCTGATCAAACTGATTTGATTATTCAAAATGTTAAATTAGAGGGGTTTGGTGTAAATAGTTCTTATACTGCCTATGGCGGGGCGATTTATAATAAAGGTACTATTGGCGATATCAGCGGTAATTTTTCCGGAAATTTTGCTCAATCAGATTCTTATTATGTCTATGGCGGGGCGATTTATAATTATAAGGGTACTATAGGTGATATTACCGGAGATTTTTCCAACAATTATGCTCAATCCGAAAGGTAATTATGACTTTGACGGAGACGGAGAAGATTATTATTCCAAGAAGGGTGCGGAAACGGATATAGACAGTTATATTTTGGGACTTTATCACCGCTATGATGAAGGAAAACAATGGGTAATGAGCCAGTTCTTCCTGGGGTATCAAGATGTGTCAATGAGTTCGGATGACGGTGTATCATCCTCTACGGACGGAATAGAGTTTGGAGCGAGTGTCGAAGCCGGTTTGGTATTTAACCCAATGGCAAACTTTACGATAGAACCGATATTGCGCTTGGCTTACACCCAAATCAACTATGATGATGCGAGGGATGCTTACGGAAAGACGGCAAGATATGACGATGTCAGAAACGTAGAGATAGAAGCCGGAGTTAAGTTTGAGAAGACATATTTAAGAAAACACGGCTATGCTAAAGTTTATGCTAAACCGAGTATTATCCAAAATATCGGTAGCGGAGATGTTCAAGTCACATCCTTGAGAAAAGTAGACGGATTGGATAATGCCACGTTGGGAAGATTGGAAGTTGGCGGAAGCATGAGCTTGGATGAACATTGGAGCAGCTTTGCCAATGCGGCTTATACCTTCGGCTCGGATTATACCAATGCTGCGGTTAATGCCGGTTTGAACTATGCGTTTTAATGACTGCAGTTTATCAGCACTTAGAACAGCATTTTCTCGGTGCTCTTTTATGAGACTCGTTTTTTTCTTGTGAAATGTGTTAAACTTGTCAAACATAAATTTTGACTCTTTATTTTTTTGAGGAAAACTTTGGGGATAACATAGACTCTGTTTGCGAATCAAAAAAAGTTAATGAATCATTAACTTATAAATAATTTTTTATTTAGAGGTTTTTGATATGTTTAATTTTGATGATGAAATGCAAACAAAAATTACGGATGATATTGCCGTTTCTGCCTGCCCGGTTTTGGTTGAAGAATCTGCTCGCGGTAATTTGTGGGGATATTATCTTTGCATTGAAAATAATTCTAAACATAAAATTCAATTACTTGGTAAAAGCTGGAATATTTCCGATGAAAAAGGAAACCTCTATTGTGATAATTCCTTAGGTTTTAAAGGTGAAATTCCCGAATTGGAACCAGGAGAGTATTTTGAGTTTACGTCAACTGCTCCCGTGAATTCTCATAATGCCGTTTTTTACGGTAGTTGCCGAATCGTTGATGAAAAACATAATCTGACTAAGGATATTCTGATTCCGACGCTTAATTTGGCAACAAATAATCTGCCCGAAAATATTGTACTTAATTAAAAAAATAAAGCCCGAAAATATTTCCGGGCTTTATTTTTGGTTCTTATGTCTTTATTCAAAACTTTCAATATGTTCATTGTTGGCAATATATGCATTTAGATATCTGTGGATGTTTTGATCCATCTTGGCATTGAACTCGTTGAAAAGTTTTGTTACCATGGCATTCCAATATTCTTCTTTTTCGGTAATGTCCGTGTCTGCCGGAATTATCAGCTCTCTCCAGGCAATGACTTCCGTCTCTGCTTTGGATAAGCTCTTGGTGTCTTGGATGCGGATAACAACATCTAAATTGGCACGGTATTTTATCCGGTCTTTTACAAACATTTCTTGCGATTTTTCTATCTCTTCCGTGACACTGGCGTCTTTGATAATGACTTCGGCTACTCGGTCACTGCTGAAATCTACGGCTTTTAACCGATCTCTTGCCCAAATTTTTGCCGTCTTTTCTATTGAAATGGGGAATAAATGTTCAACATTGGGACGTGTGAAACTGGGTGTGAATTCTGAAATTGTATCGATTTGTTTGACATTTAAATCTATCGGCGCCAGGCTGGTAAAACGCGGCATGCGATAATTGTCCGGGCCTTCTTCGTTGCTCTTAAACGCTGCACAGGCAGATATCATCATCAACACCACTACCAGCGGTAAAATTCTTTTTATGTTTTTCATCTGTTTTGTCCGTCTTTATTGTTCTCTATCATATTCTTTTTATATGATTTATAGATTAAAATGTCGTTAACGGCTTAATGCGATAATATTTCCCCTTTGTCAAAAACATATTTTTCGGAACAAAAATTGCACTCTGCCGTTATTTTTCCGTTTTCTGCCAAATGTTCAATCTCTTCTTCTCCAAAGGAACGTAGCGTTTTTAAAAGCTTTTCTCGACTGCAGCGACAGCCAAATTTATATTCTTTGCTTTCGGTGATGACCAGCTTGTTGTCATGATAAAGACGATGTAATAGTTCTTCCGGACTTAAGTCGGCGTTAAAAACTTCATCTGCCGTTAAAGAATGCATGAATATTTGGGCTTGATTCCACTCTTCTTGCGCGATCTCTTCTTCCGGATTTTCTTTTCCGCCCTTGCTCGGCATCTTCTGAATCATGATACCTGCGGCACTCCAGTTTTTTGATTCTCCCTGCGGCGGCAAAATAAACAGTTGTAATGCCGTTTCAATTTGCTCCGATTGTTTGAAATATCTTAAAGCGCACTCGGTTAAATTTTTTCCTTGCAGATCTACTATCCCTTGATATAGCTGGGTGTCAGGTCCTTGGTCTACCGTGAAGGCTAAATGTCCTTCTCCCATTAAATGCGGCGCAGGCTCTATTTCTCCTTCGCATTTTCTTAAGCGTTGCGATTTTGCTAAATGTTCCTCATCAAATTTGGCGCAGGCTCTCATCGTGCCGTCAGACTTTACATCTACTGCAACCATTGAAACAGGTCCGTTGCTTTCGGTTTGTAAGGTGAATAGTCCGTCATATTTTAGAGAACTTGCCAACAAAGCCGCCAAAACCGAACTCTCTGCTATGACTGCCGAAACCGGAAGCGGATAGCTGTGTTTGGTTAAAATGGTATTTATTACGTCATTTAAGCGAACCAATCTTCCGCGGTAAGCGCCGTCGGATATGTGAAACGAGGTGCATGTGTCAAATTTGTTCAAATCTTTTCCCCTTTTTTAGTGTTTTTTTAGATATCTTTGTGTTAAATATGTAATGATTTTTTTAGGAGTTTGCAAGTTGTTTGATAATTCGGAACATATACAAAAAAAGAAGCCGTTGAAAAAAATTACACCTCAACGGCTGAAAAATATTGCTCTCTATTACCTCAAAAGATATGAAACTTCCGTTTCTCATTTGCGTCAGGTTTTGCAAAAACGCGTTAATGATTATGCCTTCCAAAATAAGGAATTTGACCGTGCTGCCGCTTATGCTTGGATTGATGAAATTGTTGCCGATTTTTGCCGCTTAGGTTATGTTAATGATGCTCGTTTCGCCGAAATGCGAATCCGCGATTATCAAGCTGCCGGAAAATCTTTGCGCTATATCCGTATGAAACTTAAAGAAAACGGTGTGGCAGATGATTTGGTTGCCAGCCTTCTGGATGAACAAGAGTATGATGAACTTGCAGCAGCTCTCAAATTTGCCAAGAAAAAACGAATCGGACGCTTTCGTCTTTCTGATAAGCAAGCCGAATATAAACAGAAGGATATGGCGGCTTTGGCTCGTGCCGGTTTTTCTTATGATGTGGTATGTGAAGTTTGTCAGGCAACGGAAGATTTTTAATATTCAACTTTGCTTAAATATAAGCCGCATGCCGGTGCGTTGGGACCGGATTTTCTTCTGTCTTTGGCATCCAAGATTTTTTTGACATCTTCCGGCTCAATTTGATGATTTCCTACCATTTTTAGCGTTCCGACCATGTTCCTGACTTGGTGATGCAAAAAAGATTTGGCTTCAACAATAAAATCTATCTCCTCTCCGTTTGGGACAATGTCTAATCTATCAAGTGTTTTTATTGGTGATTTGGCTTGGCATGCCGCCGCACGAAAGGAGCTGAAATCGTGTTGTCCCAATAAATATTGAGCGCCTTTGCGCATCGCTTCAATATCAAGAGGATAGGGAACCCACCAAACGCGATTTTTTTGCAGGGCGGGAAAAGAACGGCGATTTAATATTTTGTATATGTAACCCCTGCCTTTGGCGGAAAAACGGGCATTAAAATCTTCTGTTACTTTTTCAACTTTTAATACACTCATGGCAATGTCTTGACTACGGAGATGATGATTTAATCCTTGTAACATTCGAAATTCATCAATCTCTTTATCCATGTCAAAATGGACAACTTGGCATAAGGCATGGACTCCGGCATCCGTCCTGCCGGCACATTGAACACTGATTTGAGGCTCTTTTCCGAAAATTGTAAACGGATTATGTGTGTTGCCTTGTTCGTCAGTATATATTTTTTCCACTCCGGTAAAGCAAGCAATTGCCGTTTCCAGATATTCTTGTGCGCTCGGACCGTCCAGCTGTCTTTGCCAGCCGAGCAGGTCGGTTCCGTCATATTCCAGTGTTAGTTTGTAACGCATTGTGTGTCTTCAATATAAAAAGGAGGATAAAACTTATCCTCCTTTTATTATAAAACTTTGCTTTTGGCAATCTGTTATTATGCAGCAGAGGTCAGAATATTTTGTTTTTCTTCTTCCTGCCACAAGCCCAGTTTCTTTTGAACCGTCCAGATTACACGCAAAGCATCCAAAGCATTTTCGCCGGTAATTCTCGGTGTTTCTTTGCCGTTGACGCAGTTGATGAAATGTGTCAATTCTGCCGTTAACGGTTGATTGGTCGGAATAAACAGTTGTTCAACACTGCCTTTTAATCCGTAATTCATCCAATCTGGGATGCTTTCCTGATTGACATATGGCATACGACCTTGTGAGTGAACGTTGATGCTTTGATTGATGAAGTCCATATCAATGTAGTTGGTATCTGTTGTTACCGTCAGAGTACGAACACGGGCTTGTGTTATTCTGCTGGCGGTGATGTTTGCCGTAACACCGTTTTCAAAGGTTAATAAAGCGGTGATGTAATCTTTGCCTTCCGGATGATCCGGTGTGGCAACGGCTGCAGCTTGAACGTTTTTAATCGGGGATTGTACCAAAGACAAAATGATTTCGGCATCGTGAATCATTAAATCCATAGAAACATCAACATCCGTAATGCGACCGCTGGCGGCAGACATGCGTTGTGCCGTCAAAGAACGAATCTTGGAAGTGTCATGCAAAATTTTGTGCATTTGTTCAACCGCCGGATTAAATTGCTCAATATGTCCGACGAGCAATGTAACATTATTTTTTGCTGCCGCGTTGATTAATCTCTTGCAGCCTTCTTCCGTGGTGGCAAGCGGTTTTTCCATCATGCAGTGGATTCCTCTGTTTAAGAAAAATTCTCCGACATCCGCATGGGTGACCGAGGTGGTTACAACACTGACCGCATCTACGTTTTGGGCAACCTCTTCTAATGAAGAAAAGGCTTTGATTCCAAACATTTCGGCGGCTTTTTCTCTTGCCTCGGGAAAAATGTCATATACGCCGACCAATTCTACGCCTTGGAGATTTTTGTAGGTCTTAAGATGGTTTCTTCCCATCATGCCGGCACCAATTACGGCAACTTTGACTATGTTTGTCATGAGTTTTTATTCCTTAAATTTAAGTTTGCTGATTTATTTAGTTTACTATTAGCAAAAGTTTTGATAAAAATCTTTTAAATTCTTGTTACATATTGTTACATACTCGTTATGTGGAAAGTATATGCTATGAAAAACATGTTGTATCCTTCTTTTTTCCTAATGTTTTTGCTGGGTTGCCTGACGTCTTGCTCTACATCAAACCCTGTCGAAAAAACTCAGAATCCGGTTGAGGAATCCGGCGTGACCGATATCGAAGCGGTGAAGGGAAGGTTGAATGTATATGAATCTATGGCACGTACCGCAAAATATAATGTGGTTGCCGCAAACAGAAATTTGTATCAAAAAGCGGTTATTGATACCCGTGGGAAAAACGCCGCTCAAATTTTTGCCTCGATTTCTAATGTTAAAAATGACGGTGAACAGCCTTTTTATGAGGCTTCCAGAAATTTGGATTTTGCCATTGTTTATGCAACCGTGAATCTGACCGCTAATGATAGATTTGTAAAAAATTATATCTATAATAAAACAGCACAGCAGTTAGCTTTGGTTGCTATTAAAAATCATCAGGATACTTTGTTTGCGTTGCGAAAAATTAAAGAATTGGACCGTAGAATTGCCTCTCAACAAAAATCCGTCAAATATTTGGATAATAAATTAGAGAAAAACGGCAGCCTTTCTCCGGTAGATTTGGAATATAAAAAATCGTTGGAAGTTTCTATTAATAAAATGCAACAGTTCAAAGATTTTTTAGATGCCTTTGTTAAAGATTTTGCCTCTTTAGTGAAGGTGGAATATAATGATTTGCACTTACAGGGCAAAAATTTCTACGAACTGCAAGATTTTGATCAACGTAATAAGCTTACAACTTTTCAAAATACGGCACTCGATTATCGAACCGAATTTGATTTGGCTCGTAAAGAAATTTTTGGTTTCAACCCTCGTTATGCTCAAAAAAATCTTGAAAATTCGTATTCTGAAACCAAGCGTTTGGACATTAACGGTGTTGATGCAAATACGGATCTTTTTCAAAAAAATTTAAGCCAAAAAGCTGAAAATGTGGCTCAATCCCTTATCAATGATGTTCATGCTTATTTGTCAGAACAAGATTTGGAATTGAAAAAAATTGCTTTGCGAAATGCTTTTGATAAATTGGGTATGGCTATTATGGTTCAGATTGAGCTCGATTATGCCATGGTTAAAGCGTTTGATGTCGAGTTTGCGGAGGTATCGACAAAAACAGCTCAATTACGTTCTGAAATTCGGACAACGGAGCGCAAACGTAATTTGTCTGATGCAGAAAAGTCCGATTTAATTAATCAGAGATTGCTCTTAGATGAATCTGAGTGGAAACAAACTCAGATTTCTTCTGACCGGGCTGCGGCTTTAAGAGCCCTTTATTTTCATGCCGGATTGTCTCCTTTGTCAGAAGAATTGTTAAAGGAAAAAATTGCACAAATTGTGGTCGCTCTTAAAAAAGCGTTTAATCAGGATATGATTGATATGCTGGCAAAGGCAGATAATCGTATCAGTTCAGCAAAAAACACCGGAAATACGTGGGCAAAACAAGATAATTGGCTGGAAATTTTAATTGATCAGGGCGGAAAAAAAGAGCCTCAAGCCATTACTTTACCCCTAAAACCTGCCGGAAATTTTGATGCTTACGAAGATCCGGTTTATGACAAAATGCCGGTTATGCAGCTCGGGGCTTATCGACAAAAGGAAAATGCGGATATCGAGTGGCAAATGCTTAAAGAAATTTATCCAGAATTTTCAAACGTTAAACCTAAAATCGAAAGTTCTATGCAGAATGGTAAAATGATGTATCGCTTGATTGTTAAGTCTAAAAACGGCGGGTGGCAAAATATTTGTAATAAATTGCGGGCAGATAAAGTTGAATGTATTTTAAGACAAAAATAAGCTTAAAATGGTTGTCAATATTCAGAAAATATTTTATTATATTCTAAATTGACTGCTTGTTGGGAAAGTGTTTTGAATATGTCCGATTTTAATAATAAGTTTTCAATACCACCGCGAAAGGATAAGAAAAGTGAGGACAATGTCTTTGATTTTTCTTCTTCAAAGCATGCTTATCCGCCTAAAAAGGTTGGTGATACCTCAATGACTTATTCTTGGCGAGCCGTTTCCAATCAGGATGAATTTCCTCTTGAGGAGGATGCCGCAAAATCTTCTCCCAAACCTGAAATAAAAGAAAAGAAAACAGTTTCTCCCGCTCCTAAAAAAAGTGAAGGTTTGCGTCCTTCTCAAATTTCTATGGCAGAGATTGCCGTGGAAAATAAAATGTTTAAAATTCCAGAAACACTTGCCCAAAACAAAGGCAAAGAATTTACCGGACAAGTTTTGGCTGAACAGAATTTTGCCAAGGCAGATTTAACAAATGCTAATTTTTCGGCAGCGGATTTGACCGGTTCTGATTTCTCGCATGCCATTTTGTCCGGGGCAGATTTTTCCGGAGCAAATATGACGGATGTTAATTTGTCCCATGCCGATTTGACCGGAGCCGTCCTTTCCGGAGCAAATCTTTTGCGGGCTAATTTTACCGGTGCAAAATTAAACGGCGTTGTCTTAACCGAAGCTAATTTGGAAGAAGCTATTCTGCTCGGTGTGGAAATTGATGAGCTCGGTATTGAAGAGTTGCAGGCTTTGGTCGAATATATGGCAGTCTATTATCCGCATAAGCTCAATTTGACCAAACTTAACCTGACTTTGCTCGATTTATCTAAAATCGATTTGACCAAAGTGAGTTTGCGCGGCGTGGATTTTACCGGATGTTCTTTGCGTGGGGTTAACCTGTGGGAGCTTGATTTAAGTGAGTGTATTATTTCTCCCGCTCAGATTGCCGAAGCGCTCGGTCATCCGCCTTCAGCTCAGGAGTTGGCTCGCCTTTTGGCTCCTAAAAAGCCACAAAAGAAAAAAGATAACGGTATTGATTTGCATGATTTGTTTTATGATAACGGAAAAGAGTTCGGCGTTTGGGATGTTACTAAAGAAAAAGGGCTTGATATCGGCAAATTGGTCGAATCCGGAATGAAATTATTTCGAAAATCGGCAGGAAAACCTAATCCTCCTCTGGAAGGTGAGGAAATTGTCGCTCAGATTAAAGAAGAAAAATTGCGTAAAGATGAAGATAAGGCTCGTAATGAAGAGTTGAAAGAGCGAATTATGCAGCATAAGGAAGAGGAACGGAAAAAACTTGCCGCAAAAAAACAGGAATTTCAAAAAGAAGTTTCTAAAGAAAATTCTCCTGAGAGACAGAAGGATGTTCATATAAAAGAAAAATCTAAAGATAACGTGAAAATTGAGCGTTTTATCAATCGAGACAGAGGTCGTGATTAAGGGAGTTTGACGCTTGGATATTAAAACTTATATTGCACAAATATCACCAAAAATTTGGTTAAAGAAATTTTTGGTGATATTTTTAGGCGTTATCGGAATCTTTCTGTTGGCAGCTGTTTTAATTGCTTTTCTCCGCTTGTCTCAAAAAGGTTTTAGCTTAAAAATTCTTCATGATGCATTTTCTTTTGCCGGAAAAATATTTTTTGATCCCTTCTATTTGGGTGAGGTTTATTGGGATTGGGCAAAAAGCTTAAAGACTTTGTGGTTGCAAAATAAATTGTCAGGGGCTCATTTTGTTCCGATGATTCTTCCTCTTTTCCTTTTGTCTTTGATAATTTGGAAGGGAAGAGCCGTTTATAAAAAATTTAAAAGTCAGATTGAAACAATAGATTTTTCCAATCCGCAAAAGCTGATTAACAAAGATTTTCTTAACGGAAAATATTGTGTTTTGGGTGTGTCGGATGATATGCTTTTGCAAATGCCCGATAATAAATCTTTGCTCGCTTTGGGTAATGACAGCGGGGGTAAAACTTCTTGTGTCTGTATTCCGACCATTTTAAAAGCGGATAACAGTTGTATTGTGGCTGTCAGTTCGCAAAATGAGCTGGCTGAATATACCAGTGGGTATCGGGCTTCTTTGGGACCGGTATTCTATTTTAATTGGAGCCTATGTGATGCTCCGCTGAAAAATGAGTATTATCCGCGCTGGAATCCGTTATCAAATAAAGAAATGCCTCCAAAGGGAAAAGCGCGAGATGATTATTTGAAGGGATTGGCAAAATATTTTATTTTTTATAATGATAAAGCCGAAACTTTGAGTGATGACTATTGGCCGCAGTTGGCTGGACGTGCACTTTTTGGTTTATTGAGCTTTTTTGTTGCCAAAATTGAACATGCTGCCGCTAATGATTATTTTTTGGGCGTTTTGTTGGATAAGGATCGTTTGTCCAAAGAAGATAAACGATTGTTGCTCAGCTATTATGTTATCATGAATAAAGATTATGCCGCTCCTGCTATTGAAGCTTTAGAAAAAAATACTTTATCTAAGGATACTTATTTGCCTATCGGAAGTTGGGAAGGGGTGCCTCAGGCTTGGCAAGGTAAGGAGCTTAATCTTTCCATGTTTGCAGATTGGTTGTTACAATGTTTTTTGTTGGTTAAAGCTCAAGAAAAAGAAGTGGTAGATGTTTGGAAAATTGTGCTGGAATATTGTTCGCAAGAGGCTGAATTTTTTGGTTATGACAATACGGTTACCGAGATTTTGCAACAGCTGTTTTATCTTTCGCAAAAACAGAGAAGCGTTATTTTTCCGATGCTGTTTAATCCGTTGAGTCTTTTTCGCAATTCTTCCGTGCGAGAACGTACTTCTACCAGTGATTTTTCTATTGCTGATTTGCGCTCAACTTATGATGATCCGGTTACCACGGTTTATAGTATTTCCGGGGATAAAAATATTAATTTTATCAATAAATTGTTTGTGGACATGTTGCTTTATTATCATATGGCTTCTTCTTCAAAAAAAGGAGAACGTCCGTTGCAGTTTATTTTTGATAATGCAGAACAGCAACCCGAATATAAGTCTTTGTCTCGAGCTATGCATGAGGCGGATGCTCGAAATATCGGTCTGGTGTTGACCGCTAATTCTTTGGCTAATTTACAGTTGAAATATTCTCAGACTACTTTAGAAAACATCATTAATAAGACTCAATATAAAATTTTATTATCAGAAAATATTTCCAATGCCGCCGCAGAGTTGCAAAAAATGGCTACGGGCGGAATTGTGGCTTCTGTGCAGAAGGATAGTTCTCTTGTTCCGCAGATTAAAGATTCTGCTTATTATCGTAAGGTTGCGAATCGTCTTTTGGCGGCTAAAAACTTGTCTTGGGTTCATGGAGATGAAATTTTGTTTTTGCCGAATGTTTATAAAATGCCTTTTAAAATTCGTTCGGCGTTCTTTTTGGCTTTCGACGGTCTAAAACGGAAAGCAACTTTTGATGCCGCTTATTTTGCCGATAATGATTTGCTCCATTTGCGTAATATACAGGATATGGATACGCCTGATTTGCTTGAGGTTTTACGTTCTTCGGGTTGCAAATTGGAAAATTTGGAAGATATTGATATTTATTTGGAAAATAGATATGAAGCTGCCGTTGAAACTATTGAACAGGTTGCCGATAAGGAAAGCGTTTTGGCAGATGACATTTCAACACGCTGGCAAAACCAAAAAATGCTCTCCGAAAATGAGGATAATGATTGGTGGCTATCTGAAGATGCATTTGATTTTTCTGATGTTAAAGAAAATGCTAATCCATTTCGAAAATAATTGAAAGTTCTATTTTCGTTCTTTTTTTGTGAAAAAAAGCTGTCATTTTAAAGTAAAGTTTGATATTGTGTTCTTATTGTATTAACGAATCGGTAAAAAAATGGAAGAAACTTTATTTTCATCAACGATTAAACGTCCGCTGGCGGACAGATTGCGCCCTCAAACACTTGCAGAGGTGGTAGGGCAGGATCATTTGGTCGGTGAAAATGCTCCTTTGGGACGAATGATAAAATCCGGTAAAATTACTTCTTTTATTTTGTGGGGACCTCCGGGTTGCGGCAAAACTACTATCGCGCGCTTGATTGCCGAACATACCAATCTTTATTTTGAGCAGATTTCTGCCGTGTTTTCCGGTGTTGCCGATTTGAAGCGCGTGTTTCAATATGCGCAGGAAAGAAGAGCCAATCAAGGCAAAGGGACGTTGCTTTTTGTTGATGAAATCCATCGCTTTAATAAATCACAGCAAGACGGATTTTTGCCTTATGTTGAAGACGGTACGGTGATTTTGGTCGGAGCTACAACCGAAAATCCGTCTTTTGAGCTTAATGCCGCTTTGCTTTCTCGTTGTCAGGTTTTTGTTTTGAACCGCTTAACTTCAGATGACTTTGAAGTGCTTTTAACCCGTGCCGAAAAAGAAACAGGCAAAAAGCTTCCTGTTGATGAAGAAGCACGCCAGTTTATGAAGGATACGGCTGACGGTGACGGTCGATATATTTTAAATTTAGCCGAATCGGTCTGGTCTTATGCCAAACCGGAGGAGATTTTTGATAAAGAATCGATTGTGAAAATTATCCGTTCGCGCGCGCCGATTTATGACAAAGGGCGTGACGGGCACTATAATCTGATTTCCGCCGTGCATAAATCTTTGCGCGGCTCGGATGTGGACGCCGGTTTATACTGGGTGGCTCGTATGCTTGAAGCCGGTGAAGATCCCAAATATCTTTTCCGCCGCTTAACACGCTTTGCGGTGGAAGATGTTTCTTTGGCGGATCCTAATGCGGTGACACAAGCCATTTCCTGCTGGCAAACTTATGAACGGTTGGGTTCGCCGGAGGGAGATTTGGCACTTTATCAACTTACGGCATATTTGGCAACGGCACCAAAGTCGGCTTCTTTGTACAAATCAACTTATGCCGCACGCGATTTGGCAAGAAAAACAGGCTCTCTGATGCCGCCGAAGAACATTTTAAATGCACCGACAAAACTGATGCGTGATTTGGGTTATAATGAAGGCTATGAATATGATCCCGACTGCGAAGACGGTTTTTCGGGGGCAAACTATTTTCCCGACGGCGTGCGTCGTACCAAGCTTTATTTTCCGGTTGACCGCGGTTTTGAAAGAGAAATTAAGAAAAGAGTGGAATATTTTGAGCGTTTGCGCGCCGAAAAACAGCGTGCCAAAGCACAACAACAAACGCAAAATAAGGACAGTGAAAAATGACAACTTTTTTGAGTGTGTTTTTAGGAGGCGGATTGGGTTCTATTCTTCGCCATTTGGTTTGTTCCAAAATCGGTAATCATTGGGCGGTGATGAGTGTGAATCTGATGGGTGCGATGTTGATTGGTATTGCTTTTGAATATTTTGCCAACAAAGCCGATTTGCGTCCAGAAGTGCGTGCTTTTGTCATTACCGGAATGCTTGCGGTTTTACCACTTTTTCTACTTATATGCTCGATTTCGGTAATTTGCTGACCAATGCCAAAATGGCGGAAGGGCTTTTGTATCTTTTAGGTTCTCTTATCTTGGGAATCGGATTTTTGTTTATCGGTATTAAAATCGGCAAGCTTTGTTTTTAGATTGATTTTTTTCTTATTTGTGATAGTTTGTCTCTAAATAAAAAATTATTAATCTTAAAAATTTGTATCTATGTTTGATTTGAAATGTTTTGCCGAAAAGCTTGTCAGTTTGTCAACGAAGGAAGTGCAACAGTTGACAGATATTATGAAGGAAGAATATGGTATTGAAGCAGCAGAGCGAGATGTGGTGATTTTGGAAAACAATAAAACTCCGCTTTCTCGGCAAGAACGTCGCAAGCGTGAACGAGAAACTAAAAAAAGACAAAAACGCGGATGAAAGTTCGCGTTTTTTTGTTTTAAATTCGCTTGTTTTTTTATCTCCCTTCCGTTACACTTTGAAAAGTTTTTAAGAAGGGGAATCTGATGTCCGGCGTGGAGATTAAAAAAGTTAAAGATGTTGATGACGGGATGCGTTTGAACCGCTGGTTTTTAAAATATTATCCGGGGCTTTCATTCGGGCGGTTTCAAAAGCTTCTTCGTACCAAGCAGATTAAAGTCGACGGCAAAAAAGCCGAGGCTTCACATAAACTTGTTGCCGGACAAGAAATCAGAGTCCCGCCTTTGGATAATGAAGCTAATGCAACGCCGGAGCGCAAAGGCGTATCCGCTAAAGATGCGGCTTATATTCAATCTATGGTTATTTATAAAGATGACAACATCATTGCTTTGAACAAACCTTCCGGCTTGGCGGTGCAGGGCGGAACTAATACCACGCGTCATGTGGACGGTATGCTGGAGGCTTTGTGTTTTGATGGGCAAGAAAAGCCAAAGCTCGTGCATCGGATTGATAAGGATACCAGCGGTGTTTTGATTTTGGCGCGCAATCGCAAAACCGCGGATATGCTTACCAAAGCTTTTCGCGAGCATAATTTACAAAAAACATATTTAGCCCTGGTTTCGGGTTGTCCCAAACAGCAAAACGGCGAGATAAAAGCGGCTCTTGAAAAAGTGGGAGAAAAGTCAATCATCTCCAAAGAAGGCAAATCGGCTTTAACCGAGTTTGAGGTTTTGGATAATGTCGGTGCCAAGTTTGCTCTTGTCGCCGCCGCTCCTTTAACGGGGCGTACACACCAAATTCGCGCCCATATGGAATATATCGGTTGTCCGATTGTCGGGGATGATAAGTATTTTGGCTCGGCTCGGCAGAAATTTGCCAATATTAGTGATAAATTACACCTTCATGCCTACAAAATTGATTTATCCGATTTATATCAAAAGAAAATGATTATTACAGCGCCGCTGCCCGATTATTTTAAGGCAGATTTGGATGCACTCGGTTTAAGTTTCAGGGAGTTTTAATATGCGGAAATTTTTTAAAATCCTCTTTAGCACTATCTTTATTTTGTTTGCCGTTTTGATTGTTAGTGCGGTGG
This sequence comes from uncultured Alphaproteobacteria bacterium, assembly GCA_944393215.1. GTDB lineage: Bacteria > Pseudomonadota > Alphaproteobacteria > RF32 > CAG-239 > CAJLXD01. Next base: position 108,057 of record CALXZL010000004.1, on the reverse strand, counting down.
TGTTTATTCAGACTTTTGATTTGAACAGCTATAAAGCTTATGCCGAAAAAATGGTGCAAGAACAACTCGGTCGCAAGCTTTCTCTTAACGGAGAGGCTTATTTGGGAATTTCTCTTGTTCCGACGATTATTTTGGAAGATGTGGAATTGGCAAATCCGTCTTGGGCAAAAAATCCGCAGATGGTTAAGGTTAAAAAACTGGATGTTAAGTTTGCCATTTTGCCTCTCCTGAAACAGCAAATTGTGATTGATAAGGTGATTTTGGAAGAACCGCTTATCAATTTGGAAGTGGCGCAAAACGGTGATGCCAGCTGGGATTTTCCTGCTTTGGACACTCCTCAAGCACAACAACCCAAAAAAGCCGAAAGCGGGTGGTTGATTTCGGTTGCCAATGCAACGGAAACGGTTGCTCCGGCTGAAACTTCCTCTCCCGATGCCATGTTGACCAGTATTGTGGCTAAAATGGTGCAAATTGAAAACGGTTCGCTTGTTTATGATGATGCACAAAGCGGAGATAAAATAGAAGTGGTTATCAATCATCTTGATTTGTCTATTCCGACACCCGATGATTTGATTTCGCTTGATGTGGATGCGGTTTATAACGGTGAGCAAATTATAGCAAGCGGTACGGTCGGCTCGATTACGCAAGCTTTAGCCGCTAAGGTTTATCCGATTAATTTGCAAGTTAAAGCCTATGGTATGGCAGCAAAAGCCAATGGTAATTTGAACAATATGTTTTCAAATTTGACTTATAGCCTCAATTTGCAACTGGTTAATCCGCAAGGAAATTTCAATGCACCGGAAATTGTTTTTGACGGTTTAGTCAACGGCGGTTTAGATAATGTTAAAACCAAAATCAGCCAGCTTTCGGTGGCAGGAAATGTGATGAGCGGTGAGTTGGATGCCGATATTTCGCAAAAAGTTCCCTTTGTCAGAGCTAATTTGCAAAGCTCACAAATTGATGTGCAGAAGTTTATGCCGCAACAGCAAGCTTTTGTTTTGCCGAATTTAAATCTGATTTCTTCTGCCCAAGCCGCAAATTATATTCCGGCTGAGCTTATTCCCTATGATGTTTTGAAAACGCTTAATGCCGTGTTTGATTTATCAGTCGGCAATTTGATTGTTGATAAAGCCTTTTCAATACAAAATGTGGTGGCAAAAGGAACTCTTCAAAACGGTGTATTGACGATAAATCCACTTAATCTTTCCTTTGGCGGGGGGGATATTTCTTCCGAGCTTAATGTTAATGCCAATGCTAAAAGTTTGAGCTTGAAAGCTAACAGTAAAAATTTGAAATTGCAAAATCTGCATAAAGAATTTCAGATTACCGGTGCTAATGATTTCGGTATTAAAAGCGGCGGCGATACAACCGTCTATATCAATTTGCAAAGTTCCGGTAATACTTATCGGCAGGTGTTTGAAGGCTTAAAAGGACAAACGGCTATTGTGCTTAATCAATCGGTTATCCAAACCGGTAATTTGAGCTTTTTTACCGGAAACTTCTTAACCCAAATTTTGGATACCCTGCAAATTAAAAGAAAAACGATGGATATGGATGTGCGTTGCGCCGTTGTTCGTGCCGATTTTGCTAACGGTCGTGCTACTTTTCCGCAAGGAATTGCCCTGAATGCAACACAAATGAGCTTGGTTAGTGACGGTTATGTGAATTTGGTTAATGATAAAATCAGCTTTACCTTGCAGCCATTTTCCGGCAAAGTTGTTGATACCAATTTGGCACAAGCCTTATCTTCCTTCCTTAAAATCAGCGGAACGGTAGAAAATCCAACCATCCGTTTGGATAACAAGGAAACAGTCAAAGCCGTGATTGGTGTGATTGCAACCGGAGGAACGGCTTATCTCGGTGAAAAACTGATTATTAATCCTGATGCTTCTCCTTGTTATACGGCTTTGCAAGGAACACCTTTTGCGACCATGTTCCCCAAACCGACAGGTGTTGCAGCAACGACGCGTGAGGTTTATCAAGATACACAAAAAGAGATAAAACAAAGCGTGAAGGATTTGAAAAATACTGCTAAAGATATTTTGAATATGTTTAAAGGAGGATTTTAATATGATTTCGGAAGAGCTTAAAGCTGCTTTGAAAGATGCCTCACTTAATAAGCAGGAAATTATTGATAAAATGTGCGAATTTGCACAAACGGATGTTTTGTTGTTTTGGAACGATAATCCCGAATTGACGGCGCGTCAAAATGAGTTTTGGTTTCCGGTTTTGCGCTGGATCGGGCAAGAGCTTAATATTCAGCTCAAAACATCTACTTCCATTGATGTGCCTGATCAGGAAGAAAAGTTTGGTGTGGCGTTCAAACGTTATTTGGAAAAGTTCTCCGATAAAGAACTGATTGCCTTTTATAAGGCTGCTTTGGATATGCGTTCGGTTTTGCTGGCTGCGGCTTTAGTCAAAGGCAAAATTAATGCCGAGCAGGCTTTTCAGGCAGCTTATTTAGAAGAAATTTGGCAGGCGGAAAAATGGGGCAAGGTTGAAGATGCCGAAAAAAGCCGTCAAAGAGCCAAAGCTGATTTGATCGAGATTGAAAAGTTTTTGAAAACCAAATGATAAAAGAAGTTCTTATCAAAATTAAAGGACGTGTGCAAGGTGTGGGTTTCCGCTATTGGGCTATTAATAAGGCTCGTGAAATCGGCGGAATTTCCGGTTGGGTGCATAACGAAGCCGACGGCTCGGTGGAAATTTCCATGCGTGGAGAAGAGGAAAATATTGATGCCATGATTGTGGCTTGCCAAAAAGGTTCGCCTTATTCTCGCGTGGATAAGGTGGAGTTTGTGGTCGGACGCATCAGCAGTTTTTTGCCGCCGATTGAAGACGGAGTTTTTAAAAGGGTATAAAAAAGAGGGGCACCGGTTATAGTGCTCCTCTTTTTTATGAAATTGAGGCATTATAGAAATGCTACAATGTCCGCTCTCTTTTCGAAGAACATGTTGTAGAAGTCTGGATCTTGCATGATATCACTTCGGGTGAAAATAATGATTTTGAACAAATCTGATATTTCATCCTGATGTTCTATCATGAATTCTTTTTCCAAAGTTCTTTCTAACCATTGGACCACATGATCGTGAATCTTTTGGCTTTGAGTTTTGTTAAAATTTTTGTTTGTCCGTTTTTCCAATTCCAGCTGAAAAAATTTTCTAAGAGCAGAGACGTGGGCATATTTTTTCAGACCATATATGAGATAGGCATATGCCGTATTATCTATCTGTTCTTTTATTTCTTCATGCTTTGTCAGAGCATCTATACTTGAGCTTAATGCTTTGGGTATCATTTCCGGACACAAAATATATTGGCACAAAAACTCATTTTCTAAAAGTTTGAACCAAATTCCTGCTGTTGCATGATCTTCTTGGTCAGCAAAGATTTTTTTGACTTCTACCGGAAAAAAGATAGATCCGGCTGTCATTTTCATTATGCTGCGAATTATAGGATATTCCATAATATTACGAGAATTAAGGTTATACATTTTTTTGCGGAATGATGTTCCCCGGTCTCCAGTGGTTGACTTTCTTCCAGCGATTTCCTCTTTTTTCAAAGGACAGCATTTCGCTCACTCCTTCTTCTTCCGCGCTTATTTCAACCCTGATTCCTACGGTGTCAAAATCTCCGCACTCGCATAATTTTTCAACTTCTCCGTCAACAATTTGATAAGCATATCTCCCAATTTTGTAGAGATTATCGCAAATCGGAATAAAGCAGGTTCCCAAAACGAAAGTTGTGCCGTCTTTTTTTACGGTAAATACAATATTGGTATCTCCTTTTGTGTAATAATAGGTAAACCTGGAGTTTTGGCACAGGGTTGCGACCGTTAACTCTCGTGCTGCTTTGTTGGGTTTGTTCCATTCAAAGAAGCGGTTGCCGATTATGACATAGCAGATTTCGTCATTACTGTAATTGCGTACGTATTTGTAACGCAATGATTGTTCTTCTTGTTGAGTTTCTGCTTCAATTAATTTCTCACCGTCAAGCAAAAAAATCTTGCCTTCATAATGGATTAATTTTTTTTCTTCCATAGCTTTTTAAATAATAAGTTAAACAATAAAATAAAAAAATATAAATATTGGTGTAGCTTATTCCTATAGACAAAATTTGTCAATTAGTAATGTAATGAAAAAAAAGAGCCGCAAAATGGCTCTTCTTTTAGTAAAAACAAAGTCTTATTTGTTGCATAAGGTTTTAAATTCTTCTTTTTTATGCTGTAACATAGCCGCATTTTCTCCTTTTAAGGGGGCAAATTTGCGGGCAATGGCGTATTGCGGTAAGAGTTTTTTGATTTCTGCAATCGGTCGATTCCAACTATTTGGTTTGATTCTTATCTTTTTCTCTTGTCCGGCAGAAACTTTCGGGGTTATCTCTCCCGTTGCAGAATCTTCAAACTCATCTAATTTTAGTGTGATGTTTTCCAAAGAATTTGGAATCAAAAACTCAATCTCTTCACCGGCATTAATATAATTTCGGATTTCAAATACGGCGTCATCTCCTTGCCACTCAACGATTGAACCGGCGAAAAGCCAATCACCCAGAGTTCTCGTATATTCATAATTTTGGCTGATGTTGGTTAATTTGCCGTCGTGAAAACCCAGACAATAGCCGCGATTTTGCAAGGTGTATAAATCCGGCATATATTTGTTATAATCCCACGTATCGGGAGAGCTATACCAATCGTCAATGGCTTGGCGATAAGTGCGGGCTACGGTTGCCGCATAATATTCGGTTTTGTTTCTACCCTCAACTTTGAGAGAGTCCATACCAATACTTAATAAGTCGGGCAGGCGCGGCATCAAACACATGTCTTTGGAATTGAGCATATAACCACCGTGTTCATCTTCCATAACCTCAAAATATTCTCCGGGGCGGAATTCTTCTTCCAACAAAAATTCAAAGCTGTCTTTGTTATGTTCGTCGATTATGAGTTCTTTTATCGTTCCGTCTTTTAAACGTAAGTGCAATTTGTAGTGCCAGCGGCAACAGTGCGCACATTTGCCTTGGTTGGCTGAGCGATCGGCTAAATAGTTAGAAATCAGACAGCGTCCAGAATAAGACATGCACATCGCGCCGTGCATGAAGCATTCCAATAAAATATCGGGACACTTTTCTCTTATTTCCTTCATTTCTTCAAAGGTGACTTCTCTGCCTAAAACACAGAGTTTGGCTCCTTGATTTTGCCAAAATTTAACTGCTTGCCATGAACAAATGTTGGCTTGGGTTGAAACAAATAAGTTAAGTTCGGGGGCGTTGTCTTTTACATATTGAAAAACGCCGGGATCAGCAATTAAAACGCCGTCAGGATGGAGGTGTCTTAAGGTTTCAATAAAAGTCGGGAGCTTTTCGACATCTCGGTTGTGCATGAACAGATTTAAAGTCAGGTAAATTTTCTTGCCATGCGCATGCACAAAATCAATACCTTCTTCTAATTCTTCAAGCGTAAATTTGGATTGTGCTCTTAAACACATATCCGGCGTGCCGGCATAAACGGCATCCGCTCCGTATAATATGGCGGTTTTTAATTTGACCAGTGAACCTGCCGGCAAAAGTAATTCTGCTTTATCTAGCATCTTATTAATCCTTAATCGAAATGTTTTGGGTATATACGTCCAATCTGCCTAAGGGCGTGTCTTCTACAGATACACGAGCAATAAAAGGAAGCTTGCTTTCTTTATCTTCCATTATCCAGAAATATACCGGATGTTTGGAGGTTAATTCCCACATTAAATCATCATCTTTGGAGTTGAGTTTATCAATGTACATGGAGCATTTTTTGGCATTTCCTTTAAAGGGGGAGTATTCGTTGGCGGTGAGTTCATCTTCGCCTTCATCCTTAAATATTACGTCAAAACGGCGCTTCCCATCAAAAACTTCCATCCGCGAATCGCAAAATTTGAGCTCATTATATTGTTTAGCCAATTTGGCAAAAACGGTTTGTAAATCCGTGGTATCTTTATTGTTGAGGTCAGGTGTGATTTCAACCTTTTTGCTTTTATCATTTTTGGAACTCAAACGATATACGGGTTCGCCGTTGTTATTATATACAAGCTCTTTGGTGCGTTTGGTAAAGCGTGATTGTGATGTATATTTATAGCTGGTGGTTTCAAAATCTTGCTCGTTGATTTTTCCGGTGGTCGAGTAAACGGCTTTAAACGGATATAAGGTATCAAAAAGACCTGCGGTTCTTACTTCTGAGCGGATGGCATAATCTTGAGGGGTTAATGAATAAGTGAAGGTTGTGTCACTGGCATTAAATATGCCTAAAATAGCCGTGAAGTTGTGTTCTATTGTTGTGGCACGTGCCGTCGATGTTAGTATCATTAAAAAGAAAAAGGTTAAAACTTTTTTTTTCATTTTTTTCCTTATTTTAATAAAAATTCAAAACTTGCGAGCTATATTAACATAAAAATTTATTCTATAAAGGAAAATAATAGCAATGAAGAAAAAAGTTTTAGTTGTTATGGGCGGATTTTCATCAGAACGTGAAGTCAGCCTGGTTAGCGGAAGGGGCGTGTGTGAGGCTTTGCAACACGCAGGATATTCCGTATTGCCGTTTGTTCTCAATAAGGTATCGGAATTTATTGATATTTTGCAAAGAGAAAAACCTGATGTCGTTTTTAATGCTTTGCACGGAAATTGGGGTGAAGACGGTGAAATCCAAGCTCTTTTGGATTTGTTGCAAATTCCTTATACCCACTCGGGGATGAAGGCTTCCGTTTTGGGGATGGATAAAACTTTGACCAAACTTGTGTGCGAACATTACGGTATTAAAGTTGCCAAGGGGGAAGAAAAAACTTTTGCCGAATATCAAAAATTCGGCACTCAAATTAAAATGCCTTATGTGGTTAAACCGGCTTGTGACGGTTCCAGCGTCGGCGTGTTTATTGTTAAAAACGCGGAGGATGCTCAAAAAGTTTTTTATGATGAAGGTGATAAAGAAATCATTGTTGAAGAATTTATTGACGGGCATGAATTGACTTGTGCCGTTTTGGACGGTTGTGCCTTAGCCGTGACGGAAATGATGCCTAAATCCGGTTTCTATGATTATAAAGCCAAATATACAGACGGGATGACACAACATGTTTTGCCTGCTCCCATTTCTGAACAAGTAACTCAAACTTGTAAGAAATATGCCGAAAAATTGCATCAAAAACTTGGTTGTTCCATGCTTTCAAGATGCGATTTTCGTTATAATGAAAAAGACGGGGTGGTCTTACTTGAAATTAATACCGCTCCGGGAATGACACCTTTGTCTCTGGTTCCGGAACAAGCCAAATTTTGCGGCATCAGTTATGAAGAATTATGTGCTCGTCTGGTTGAAAATGCCTCTTGTCGCCCCTTTGAATCAGGAGTTGAGCCACATGCAGAAAAATAAGGTCGTTGTCGTTGCCGGTCCTACGGCGTCGGGAAAATCGGCATTGGCAATCGATATTGCTTTAGCTTGTAACGGCGAAATTATTAATGCCGATTCAATGCAGGTTTATAAAGATATTCCGATTTTGTCTGCTTGCCCAACACCTAAGGATATGGCTACGGTTCCTCATCATCTTTATCAGATTTATGATGCTTCGCATAACGGTACGGTGGTTGAGTGGCTTGATAAAGCCGTGGAAAAAATTCATGCTTGTTGGCAAGCAAAAAAGATTCCGGTCGTGGTCGGCGGAACCGGATTATATATTAACAATTTAATCTACGGAACAACAACGGTTCCTGAAAATTCGCTCGAAACACGTGAAAAATTACGCCTCTTGTGCCGAGAAATCGGACTGCGAAATATGTATGATAAATTGGAAGAGGTTGATCCTAAAACGGCATCCAGAATCCAGCCCGGTGATACAACCAGAATTTTTCGTGCTTACGGTATCTTTTTGCAAACGGGAATTCCCCTTTCGGTATGGCAGTCTCAGCCCATGATTAAAAAACTTCCCGAAGGACAATTTGTTACCGTAAAACTGCTCCCGCAACGTGAAGAGTTGGATCAGAGATGCTTTTCCAGATTTGATCAAATGATTCAACAAGGGGCTTTGGCAGAGGTTGTAAAGTTGGCAGAACAAAAATTGCCCGATACATTGCCTGCCATGAAGGCATTGGGCGTGCCTGAATTAATGATGTTTATCCATGGGGAATGCTCTTTGGATGAAGCCGTGGCTTTGGGAAAATTGCACACCAGACAGTATGCCAAACGGCAAAAAACTTGGTTCGCAAATAAGTTGTTTGCCGATGTCTATACCAAGGAGTGTTACTATGGTCAAAAAAATTTAATAAATGATGTTAAAAAAAGATTATAATTGTTGCACTTCGATATGTATGGTTATAAAAATAAACTAATAATTAAATTTATCGACGAGAGAGGTTATTTATGTTTGCAAATTTAATGGGCTGGTTATCCGCTGATATGGCGATCGATCTTGGTACCGCAAATACTTTGGTCTATGTTAAAGGAAAGGGTATTGTTTTAAATGAACCTTCCGTAGTGGCTATTGAAGAATATCGCGGAAAAAAACAAGTTTTGGCAGTGGGAAACGAAGCTAAACAAATGCTTGGTAGAACCCCGGGTAATATTCATGCTATTCGTCCTTTGCGCGACGGCGTTATTGCCGATTTTGAGATTGCCGAAGAAATGATTAAATATTTTATCCGCAAAGTTCATAATCGTCGTACTTTTGTTTCTCCTCTGGTCGTTGTTTGTGTCCCTTCCGGTTCTACTGCCGTTGAACGCCGTGCAATTCAAGAATCCGCAGAAGCTGCCGGTGCTCGTAAAGTTTGGCTGATTGAAGAGCCTATGGCTGCCGCAATCGGTGCTGATCTTCCGGTTACGGAGCCTACCGGTAGTATGGTCGTTGATATCGGCGGTGGTACAACCGAAGTTGCCGTTTTGTCTTTAGGCGGTATTGTTTATGCTCGTTCGGTTCGTGTCGGCGGAGATAAGATGGATAGTGCCATCATTTCTTATATTCGTCGCAATCATAATTTGCTCGTCGGTGAAAGTAGTGCCGAGAAAATTAAAAAAGAAATCGGTTCGGCTTGTGCTCCCGAAAACGGCGAAGGTCGTACCATTGAAATTAAGGGTCGCGATTTGATGAACGGCGTGCCAAAAGAGATTATTATTACCGAGCGTCAAGTGGCTGAAAGTTTGAACGAGCCTGTGGCTCAGATTGTTGAGGCGGTTAAAGTGGCTCTCGAACATACGGCTCCGGAATTGGCTGCCGATATTGTCGATAAAGGTATTGTTTTAACTGGCGGTGGTGCTTTGCTGACAAATTTGGATCAGGTTTTACGTAATGCTACCGGACTTCCGGTTTCAATCGCAGAAGAGCCTTTGGCTTGTGTGGTTAAAGGAACAGGTAAATCTTTGGATAATATTGATAAGTTTAAGTCTGTCTTATCTTCTATGTATTAATCCGTCTTATCTTTAAGAGGTTCGTTCTTATTTTGTCAGATTGTTTAAGACAAAGACAGAACGAACCTCTTGTTTAATTTTTTTGGGTTATGAGTGCTGTATGAAACGTCGCAGAAGTTTGTTTATTCATTTGAGTTATATTCGCATCTTGGCAAAAAAATTTGCGATTGTTATTTTGTTTCTTACTGCCTTTGCGTTGATGCTTTTAAATAAAACCGAAAGCGTTATCTTGGAAAAGACTTCTTCTTTGGCTACGGATCTTGTTAGTCCTATAGTTGATTTGTTGGTTGTGCCGGCTCGTGCCATTGCCAGTGTTTATGATTATTTTGGCGAAATTAAAGAAGTTTACAAAGATAATCAGAACTTGCGAGAGGAGAATAAAAAGCTCTTAAACCTTTATGATAAAATGAAGGTGCTGGAGGTGGAAAATAAATTATTAGCTAATTTGCTGAATTATGTGTCGCCTCCGGAAGCCAGATATATTACGGCAAGAATTATTGCCGAAGAAGGGGATGCCTTCTCTCACTCGGTAATTGCTTATACCGGAAATTCAAATGCAATAAAAAAAGGTCAGGTTGCTTTAAGTGATCGGGGTGTTGTCGGGCGTATTGATAAGGTTGGTAATATGTATTCTAAAATTTTGCTGATTACCGATATTAACTCTCGTATTCCGGTTATGGTTGAAAAAAACAGAGTCAGAGGTATTTTGGCCGGTGATAATACATCAATTCCAAAGATGGTCTTTATTCCGCTTGATGCAGAGCTTAATATCGGTGACCGTATCATTACTTCAGGTGTTGCCGGTGTTTTCCCTTCCGGTTTGCCGGTCGGGCAGATTGCATCGGTTGAAAAAAATAATGTTACCGTTAAACCCTACAGCAACTTAAATAGTTTGGAGTATGTTCGGATTGTTGATTATGGTTTGGAGGGCATTATTACCAATGAGTAGGCGTCTTCAATCCATTAATGATCGGACCGTTATGCAAGATGAAATGGCTGAAAGTGTTAAAAGCTATTTTCAGCGATTGACGCCGATGTGTTTTTCTTTGTTGCTGATTTTATTGTCTTATATTCCTTTAAATTTTATTCTATCTTCAAATATCAGACCGGCGGTTGGTTTGGTTTGTGTTTATTATTGGATTATTCATCGTCCCGATATTTTTAATTTGTTTTCGGTTTCTATTTTAGGAATTCTTGAAGATATTTTAAGTTCCGTGCCTATGGGAACAAATCTTTTTTCTTTATTGGTTCTTTATATGTTGCTTTTGAACTTGGGACGCTTTTTTAACGGTAAACCTTTTATTGTGACGTGGTATGGGTTTGCTATTTTATCCTTTTTGACTTTAATTTGTAAGTGGTTGGTGGTTTCAATTTATTACAGTCAATTTTTGCCTTTTGTTCCGGTGATGTTCAGTTATTGTTTTTCTGTGGCAGCTTATCCGATTTTGTCATTGTTGAATGCTTTTGTGCAAAACTATTTGATTCAAGACGAGGCGTAATATGAATCGAGATAATGACAAAGGAAAGGTACTAATTAATCGTTCTCTTATCGTTGCTTTGGGAAAATTTGTCCTGCTTTTGTGCATTATTGTCAGGCTTTATTATTTGCAGGTTTTTCAGGCAGATAAGTATAAAACTTTGGCAGATGAAAACCGAATCTCTACACGACTTTTGGTGCCGCCGAGAGGTTTGATTTATGATAGAAACGGTGTCGTTATTGCTACAAACCGGCAAAATTTTCAAGCTCTTATTGTGGCGGAGCAAACACCTAATTTGCAACAGACATTGGATGCTTTCAAAAAAATTATGCCTCTGAGCGAAGCCGAAGAACAGAGAATTAAGAAAGATTTGAAGTCTAATAAAAGTTTTGTGCCGATTAAAATTAAAGATAATCTTTCTTGGGAAGAAGTTTCAAAAATTCAGCTTAATGCTCCAGATTTGCCCGGAATTATTATTGATGAAGGGCTTTCCAGATATTATCCTTACGGCGAAAAAATGGCGCATGTCTTGGGCTATGTTGCTGCTGTTTCCGAAAAAGATGTAAAAGATGATCCGCTTTTGGAGGTTCCGGGTTTTAAAATCGGTAAATCAGGAATTGAGAAGTTGTTTGAGAAGAAATTGCGTGGGAAGGGCGGTAACTTAAAATCCGAAGTTAATGCCTATGGGCGCGTCATGAAGGAAATTGAAAAAAATGAAGGAATCCCCGGAGAAAGAGTGGATTTGACTTTGGATGCTCGATTGCAAGAAAAAGCTTATGATTTATTTTCAGAACAAGATCATAGCGGAGCAGCTATTTTGTTGGATGTGAATAGCGGTGAGATTTTGGCTTTTGTTTCGGCTCCTTCCTTTGATCCTAATGCATTTTCTCAGGGAATCAGTAATACTCAATGGAAGGAACTCATTTCAAATGAAAAAAATCCGCTTAGTAATAAAGCTATTTCAGGACAATATTCTCCCGGTTCTACTTTTAAAATTATTACGGCTTTAGCGGCTTTGGAATCGGCGACCATTAAACCGGATACGCGCTTTTTCTGTGCTGCTAAAATGACACTGGGAACACATACCTTCCACTGTTGGAAACGAATCGGACATGGTTATTTAAATGTGATTGAGGCGTTAAAGCATTCTTGTGATATTTTCTTTTATGAAACAGCTTTGCGTTTGGGAATTGAGAAAATTGCCGATATGGCTCGTCGTTTTGGTTTGGGCAGCAAGATAAATGTTGGTCTCGAAAATGAAAAATCCGGTCTTATTCCCGATAAAGCATGGAAGTTGAAACGTTTCGGCGAACCTTGGCAACAAGGTGAAAGTTTGATTTCCGGTATCGGGCAGGGATATATTTTAACAACTCCGTTGCAGTTGGCTACCATGGTTGCCAGAGTTGCTAACGGGGGTTATGAGGTCAAACCGACTTTTTCAAAACTGACAAATGATGAGAAAAGGCATATTAAAAAAATTAATGTTAATCAAAACTATCTGGATATGGTTAAAGAGGGAATGTATGAGGTGGTTAATGTTCCCGGTGCGACCGCATATGGTTCCAGATTTGATTATCACGGAATTAAAATGGCAGGTAAAACTGGTTCTACCCAAGTGCGTCGTATTACCATGAAGGAAAGACAAAACCGTATTTTGAAACAAGAAGAATTGCCTTGGAAATATCGTGACCATGGCGTGTTTGTCGGTTATGCCCCCGCAGATAACCCCAAATATGCCGTTGCCGTTTTGGTAGAGCATGGCGGCGGCGGTTCAAAAGCGGCTGCTCCGATTGCAAGCAAAATTTTATTGGAAGCCGTAAAACTGGATCAAAGCCTACATGGTATTAAACCCAAAACAGAGGCTCCAATTAAACCCTAAAGACAAGAGACGCCAATGTATAAATTTTATGAAACGACCATTAAAAATCAATCCATGTCTTTGACAGAAAAATTCTTTAATTTGAATTTTATGTATCTTTTGCTGATATCTCTTATGGCGGCAACAGGTGTAACAATGCTGTATTCTGCCGCAAACGGAAGCTGGAGTCCGTGGGCTCTTAATCATTTGATACGCTTTGCCTTTGGTTTTTGTATTATGATTGCCTTGGCAATGCTGGATATTCGCATCTTTATGCGTTATGCCTATTTGTTTTATTTTGCCTCTCTTTTCCTTTTGATTGTGGTGGAAGTTGAAGGACATATCGGTATGGGAGCTCAACGTTGGATTAATTTGGGGGTGATTAAAATTCAGCCTTCCGAGTTGATGAAAATTGCATTGGTTTTGGCTTTGGCTCGCTATTTTCACACATCCTCGTTGCAAGCCATTGAAAGTATTCGCGGAATTATTCCTCCGGCATTGATGACGCTTTTTCCGGCTTTTTTGGTTATGATACAACCCGATTTGGGAACGGCGTTGATGCTTTTATTTACCGCAGGTATGATTTTCTTTATTGTCGGGGTGCAACTTTGGAAGTTCGGCGTTGTGATTTTGGTGGGCTTATTGGCAATGCCGATTGCTTGGCAGTTTTTGCACGGATATCAAAAAAATCGAATCCTGACTTTTCTTGATCCGGAACGAGATCCTCTCGGTGCCGGTTATCATATTATTCAGTCTAAAATTGCGCTGGGTTCCGGCGGTGTATTCGGTAAGGGGTTTTTGAAGGGAACGCAAAGCCACTTGAATTTTCTGCCCGAAAAACATACTGATTTTATTTTTACCATGCTTTCCGAAGAGTTTGGTATGATTGGTGCCGTTTTTGTGGTCGTGATTAATTTTTTGATTATTGCTTATACGTATTCTTTTGCCTTAAAGAGTAATAGCTATTTTGGAAAATTGGTTGCAATCGGCTTGGCTTGTAACTATTTTCTTTATATTTTTATCAATATTTCCATGGTGTTGGGAATGTTGCCGGTGGTGGGTATTCCGCTTCCGCTTATTTCTTACGGTGGAACGGTGATGCTTTCGGTTATGTCTTCCTTCGGAATTATTCTTTGTGTTTATATTAATAAAAATGTGGCACTTGGGAAGGAATAAATACATAATTTTTGTGTTGAAAAAAAGCTTGGAGATTATCCAAGCTTTTTTTATTTATAAAAACTATTTTTCACCGACTTTGGTTTCAAAAGTTAATTTGTCTCCGGTTGCAGCATAAGTCTCAATGCTTCGGGCTGCTTTTTTGGCTAAAGCAACACACCCCGGACCGGATACGCAACCGCCTTCACAGCACATGACTTCAATCATGTTGTTTTCTGAGCCTTTTTGTGCATAGCGTTTTAATAATTTGACACTATCTTTGGTCAAACCGTCAATCTTTTCGGGACGAAAATCTGTTTTGTCTTCAACCAAAGATTGGACAGCTCCGGCAACGCCGCCGCTGACCGGGAATAAACGACCTTGAGCACAAGAAACTTTTGAAAATTCAGCTTCTCCCGCCGTGGTTACATCAATGTTTTGAGCTATAAACATTGCAGCTATTTCTTCAAAGGTCAAAACATAATCCACATAAGGATCGGATTCAGCTTCAACACGTTTTGCCAAGCAAGGACCAACAAATACGGCAATGCAATCCGGTTGTTCCTTCTTGATTAATTCTGCCGTATAATACATTGGGGTGTGCGTGCTGGAAACAAAAGGTTTCAGCTCTGGAATATGAATATCTGCCGCGCGGAAATATGCCGGACAGCATGAGGTGGTCATGAAATTGGCTCCTTCCTTCATCCTTTCCAGAAATTCGGCAGCTTCCTTCTGGGTGGTGATATCGGCACCTACCGCAACTTCTACAACTTCATCAAAACCAATCTTCTTTAAGGCGGCAACTAAGTTTTGCGGTTTGCCGTTAAATTGACCAATTACGGCGGGGGCAACCATGGCGATGACTTTATTTTCCGTGTCATGAATTTGTCTTAAAACATCAACCATTTGTGAGCGTTCAACAATTGCTCCAAAGGGACAAGATGCCAAACATTTGCCGCAAGAAATGCATTTTTCGTGATCAATATGTTCAATCCCGTTTTCATCTTTGCTGATAGCGCCGACCGGGCAAGCATCTTCACAGGGGAGTTTGGTCTTGATTATGGCTCCGTATGGGCACGAATCCTTACAAATTCCGCAGTTGATGCACAAACTTTCATCAATAAATGCTTTGCCGTTTACAAAACTTATGGCTTTTTTGGGGCAGTTTTCCTGACAGGGACGTGCAAAACATCCTTGGCACATGTTGGTGACTACGTGGTGCGGTTTGGCGCATCTGTTGCAGGCTTCCGGAATAACGGCAATTTGGCTGGCAACCAAAACTTTTCTTTCCAGTGCCATTTTTCCAAACTCTGCCAATGTATGTGAATCGGCATCGATCCCGTCATCCGGACTGAAACCCATGGAAGTAAGACATTGTTCTCTGATGATTTGGCGGTCTTTGTTTAAAGAACCGCGGAAGGGGGTGGAATCATCCGGCTTTATATCTGCGGGAATTTTATCGGCATTGGCAAATTTGTTGTCAAAATAGTGTTTGGCTACTTCTATCAATATTTTTGCACGCATAAAATTGGCGTTGTTTTTTGGTGTTAACAATGTTTTCTTCCTTATAGTTTAGTTGATTTTAAGTTCTTATTTCTTGTTTTTATATCAACTTTTTAACACAGGAATATCTTCCGTCAAGGCAAAAAATGATTTTTTTGTTTCTATATCTGCTTTCTTGATTATTTTTTTATCCTTGTTAGCAAAAAAGTAATTGTCTTGCCATAACATAATGAGATAATTATATTATAATTGTTGTCTTAGGGAAAAAAGGTAATGGTTAAAAATATTATATATGAAAAATATTTGTTGGAAGCCTTGGATCGGGTGGCGCGTAGTCCAAACGGCTATTCCGTTTTATATATTAATATTTCTAAGCTTAAGCCGAAAAACAGACATCCTGAGTTTGTTAAAATATTTTCTAAATTGTTTGACAGTGTTGCCGGTAATGCCAGAGGAACTTTGTTTATCCTTTCTAACGGAGATTTTGCTATCCTCGGGCGAAATATTACGCATGAGGTGATTGATGATGCCGTGTTGAAACTTCGTGACGGTTTGGCAACAGATCCTATCTTGCATACGCATGATAGTCAGGACTTTTTTGAAATATATGATTTTCCTCGCGATTTGCAAAAGTTTTATGACTATGTGGTTCAGCTCAAAGATCAGGCTTCTTCCATAACTCATGAAAATGAGGAAGATATTAAACGTCCCGTTAAGGTTGATGAAATTGACGATTTGATTAAGTCGCTGGATTTTATTGATATCAGTGAAATTGTTAAAAGACAAAGTGTGTTGCGTATCGGTGCCGGCGGATCTTTCCATGTTTGGTTTCAAGAATTTTTTATTGCCGTTAAAGATTTGGTCAAAAAATTTGATCCTCGTCTCGATTTGTTGGCTAATCGTTGGCTCTTTTATTATTTGACGCAAGCCCTCGATGCCAAAACCATTGCTGCCTTTTCTACCTCAAAACTTAAAATTTGGCCCAAAGAAATCAGCCTGAATCTCAATTTGTCTTCTGTCTTTTCTCAGTCATTTGTAGATTTTGCCAAGAATTTTTTGAAGCCCGATCAAAAAGTGATTGTTGAAGTGCAACTGATGGATGTTTTTAATAATCTGCCCTCTTATTTTAAGGCTAAGGAAATTTTGAGAAGCGGCGGACATAAGCTCCTTATTGATTCCGTTTCTCCCGTTACACTCAAAATGCTCAATGTGGCTCGTCTTGATCCCGATTTGATTAAAATTTTTTGGGAGCCTTTGTTGGAATATGATATGAATAATGTTGAGTTGAAAAATATTATTTCTCATGTCGGGCGCGATAATATTATCTTAGCCAAATGCGAAGATGATAAAGCTATTAAATGGGGCGTTAAATATGGTATTACCGCTTTTCAGGGACGTTATATTGATAATTTGGAAGTGGCTTTGATGCGGCGGAATTGTCCAAATGCAAAAAATTGTTCCGCAGCAGATTGCTTGAAACGCAAGCGCTTGCTTTCCGGTTGGTATCGGGAAAGTTGTCCGCAGAAGGATTATTTGGAAAGTTTGCTTTAGGATAGATGTTATGGTGATTTTTAGTAAAAATATGGAAGTATCAGCCGTTACGCAAAAAGATACCGCCGTGCTGGATTTTTTGCATAAGCTTGGTCCGAATATTGATAATTATCAAGCACTGTATTTGTTTATCAGCAAAATGCAAAACCAAAATTTGCGCAGTTCTCAAAGAAGTACGTTGATTGAAACTTTTGAAAATATTGTGAAGAAAACTAAGGGAGAGATCTTTACTCTTGATAATGAAGATATGATTATTATTTTCGGATCTTCTGCTTTTGATGAAATGCAAGCATGCTTGGTTAAAGTGAAGTTTTTGTTCCATGATGATCCTAAAGTCAGAAGTTCTATCGACCTTTTGCATAGCGGTATGGCAGAAATTTTTCAACTGCAAACTCAAGCCGAAGAATTTAAAGTTTTAGTCAAAAAGTCAAAAACTGAAGGCGTGACTGATTTTCAGCCCAAAATGGCTCAAAATTTTAAACCCCAAAATTCTCCGGCGGCAAGTATTTTGGGGGCACATAGAAATAAAAGAGAGCTGACGCCGACAATCCTCTCTAAAATGCAAAAAGCTCTTTCCATGATGGACTTTTCAAGCCTTATCCGAAGACAGTCAGTGTGTGCCGTTATCGGAAAATCTGCTCCCCAGATGATTTTTGATGAGGTTTTTGTTTCTATTGCCGATTTGCGTGATATGCTTATGCCGGATGTGGATTTGTTTTCTAATCCTTGGTTGTTTATGTATTTGACCGAAACTTTGGATAAACGTGTTTTGGCAAACTCAAGCCGCCATGATGACGGGGCTCTGACCAGCAATTTTAGCCTTAATTTAAATGTTTCAACCGTGTTGTCGGACGATTTTTTGGAATTTGATGAAAATATTAATCCGGTGCAACGTTCGACTATTGTGCTTGAATTTCAGCTTATTGATATTTTCAGTGATATTAAAGCTTTTATTCTTGCCAAAACTTTTGCTCAATATCGCGGATATAAAATTTGTATCGACGGAATTACGGTTGATAAGCTCCAGTATATTGATCGGGAAAATTTGCAAAGCGATTTGATTAAAATTATTTGGCATCCGTCTTTTATGGATATTATTCGCGAAGACAAACATTTTACCGATTATGTTAATAAGGCAGAGCGTTCTCGTATGATTTTATGCCGCGTGGATGATCCTCAGGCGGTGGAAATCGGAAATTCGCTCGGAATTAATCTTTATCAGGGAAGATATATTCAGCGCTTGCTTGCCGCTCAACCCAGGAAAACTATTTTCAGTATTAAAAAATAAACTCTCCGAAGAGAGTTTATTTTTTTGTTAGTAAGTTATAACCGGACGCACAGAAAAAGGAATATTCTTATTGCCGCCGTACCAACCCCCACCATGATTAAAGTTCAAACCATAAGCGCCGTCATTAGTGTACTCGGAAGAAGACCAGTAATAACTGGAAGTGGTAGCAGTGGTGTTAAACCGTGGTTTTCCTAAAGCTTGCAACGTTGCATTGAGCTTAACTCTGTTAATATAGATAGATTGCAGTTCTCCTCCTGCCGGCAAATACCAATCTCCGATTTCTGTACCCACCGTTCGATAATTATAAGCATATTCAGCGGCAGGACAACTTTTATTGTTAGCTTTACAATAGTCAACAATGGTTTTAGTATTGCTTTTACCGCTAAAATCAGCTGTTGGAGCACTACTATTGTTTGTTAAATTTGGAATATCAAAATCCTTATCAGACCACTACGCCATACCTTCTTCCAAAGCAATAGCCAATCCACGTGTCGGAGAAGCAACCACACCGATGGCAACTTTTCCGGATATCGGCGCGGTTGAACAACTCATGTCGGAATAAAGAATATCTCCGACATTACTGCATTCAGTTGTTTCTCCGGCTTCGGCAGCCGAAACACAAAAAATTTTAGATGTATCGAGCGGACATTTAAGAACGGTTCTGCCCGTGCATTGACTGGCGGTTAAGGTGTATCCCAAACTTTCACAAGTCGGCGGAGTGGCACAAGTTTGTGCCGATGTATCGGAAATTGCCAAAAAAGAAAATGCCAGAGTGAAGAGGCTTACTCCCGAAAATTTTTGTTTTTTTATATTCATATTTCTTCTCCTTCGGTAAAGTTAATTTTGAGCTAAAAAGCAACGTAAAGCTCCGTTACACCAGAAAGTATCTAAATCAATTTTATTGTTGGGACAGCCTTGAACACAGCTATTTCCGCTTTGATAATAGCCCTTTTGACAAGAATTAAATTTATATTTAGTGCCGGAGGTGGTACAGTTGGTAGCGGTAATGGTGCAAGGAGTGCAGTTGGCATTGGCAGGACAAGATGATAATGAATATCCCGAGCAGTTGTTGGTAATGCAGTCTTTTTCACAAGTACTGTCTTTCTGGTGATATCCGGAATTACACTTCCAACCGGTTTGAATCTGTTTGGTTGAACCGTCGTAACAAGAAGAATAGGTATAAGACGCATAAGACGGTTTAGAGGTTACTTTATGCGCACAAGCCACACAACATTGTCTGGTATTGGCGCCGCAACCGTTATCACAACTTTGGGTGCCGTTGGTGCATCCGCTTTGATTAGAAGAGGGTGAACAAGACTTAGCAATACAGGTTGAGCCGCAATATTTGGTACAACGGTCATTAGCATAACTTAAAGTAACTTTAGTCGGGCAAACACAAGTTCCGCCGGATAAAATATAGGGATCATTACAAGAAAGCACACGAAATTTTTTGACATTAAAAGGACAAGGTTCACATCTGCTTCCGGCAGGACAAGAAGTGAGCGGATACATATCGCAATTAACGGAATTATAATTGTTGTCCAAAGTGTTATAATTAGATAAGCCCAAATCATCAAACCGGTCGGGCAGGAAGGTGGATTTTGCCAACTGATAAGAAGAGGGTATAGGCTTTAGCTCTAAGGCGTGTGTGTATAATGTGATGTGATTTGAAGACGTGTCCGAAGCAAGAGCGTCACTCAATAAAAGAGATAAAATCCCAAAAGAAATTATCGTTCCGATAAAAAATGCCGATTTTTTCATAACACGTCTCCAAAAATAATAAGAACTAAAGCCTATACTATCTATAATAAACCGTTTTTTTTTTTTGCAACCGAAAATTAAATATGGGCATGAAAAAAATGATATAATCGGTTGTATTTAAAACTAAAAAGCCTCCCAAAACAGGAAGGCTTTCTTTTTAGTTGTTTTCGGTTTATTTTTTCTTTGCCGAAAATTGTTCGTATTCCGCTTTTCCGCGAGTCAGTTCGTAAGTCTTTTCTCGCATGGTTTGGAAAAGAATATAAAGCAACGGAATAACAATCAAACCTGCTGCCGTTCCAACCAACATTCCGTAAAAGACCGGGACACCGATGGCAACACGGCTGGCAGCGCCTGCTCCGGTTGCCACAATCATCGGCCATACACCTAAGATGAAGGTGGAGGCGGTCATTAATACGGCGCGGAATCTTTCTTTGGTTCCAATCATGGCGGCTTTGACAATTCCCGAGCCTTTTTCTCTTTCTTCTTTAGAGAACTCAACAATCAAAATGGCATTCTTACTTGCCAAACCGACTAACAATATCAAACCTAATTGGGCGTAAATACTTAAAGGCAGATTGCATATGAACAGTCCTGCCAAAGCTCCAAGCATGGCAACGGTTACCGATGTTAATACCGGGAGCGGAGTTGACCAACTTTCATATTGAGCAACCAAGAATAAGTAACCAAAGGTGATTGCTAATGCTAACAAATAGCCGATTTGCCCTTGGTTGGACTTTTCTTGATAGCTCATGCCGGACCAGTCATAGCTGAAACCTGTCGGCAAAGTTTTGGACATATTTTCTACTGCGGTCATGGCTTGTCCGGTACTGACCGAGTCTTTTTGTACGGCAGTGATCGTTGCACTCGGATATTGGTTGTAACGGGTTACAACGCGCGGTGATAAAATCTTGGTCAATTTTACCAATGATCCCAAAGGAACCATTTGTCCGGTTGTGCTTTGAACATAAAGATCTTTGATACTTTCAATGTCTTTACGGTTTGCCCAGTCGGCTTGGATGATAACTTGGTTTACTTGTGTACCAAAGTTTACGTCGTTGATGTAGCTCGAACCTAAATAGTTCTGCAAGGTTGAGAAAATATTTCCGACCGGAACCTTCATGGCTTCGGCTTTATCTCGGTCAATATCAACATAGATATTCGGAGTTTTTGCCGTGTACGTCGAATAAGCATATTGAATTTCGGGCATCTGATTTAATTTTGCCAACATTCCTTGTAATGCCGCATCAATCTTTTGCGGGTTGTCCGTATCCATGGATTGCAGACGGTAGTCCATACCGCCGCTGTTACCAAGTCCAGGGATGGCGGGGACTTCAAAAAGTTGAATGTCAGCTTCCGGCATATTGATTAATTTGGCGCGAATTTTATTCAGAATATTAGTTGAATATAACTCGGGATCAGTACGTTCATTCCATGGTTTTAAGATGATAATACCCATACCGACGTTTTCACCGCTACCACCAATCATGGATGTTCCGACAACGTTCATGACATCACTGACACCGGGTTCATTTTTCAAAATCGGGTAAATCTTGTCAATGAACTTTTGGGTGCGTTCTCTTGATGCACCTTCCGGTAGTTGGATGTTCATCATGATAACACCTTGGTCTTCGTTGGGAATAAATGATGTTTGACTGATTTTTAAGAAGGCATAATTTCCTAAAATTAACAATCCTAACAAAATGGCAATTACACCAACTTTGCGTCCGATTAAGGCAACAATTCCCGTATAGCGGTCACGTGCAAAGTTCAAATATTTGTTGAATATATATAACGGACCTCTGGTATAGGGTTTTAATGGTCTTAACAGTGTGGCGCAAAGAGCCGGAGATAAGGTTAAGGCATTGACCGCGGAGAAGAATACTGACGTGGAAATGGCTACGGCGAATTGTTGATAAATTCTTCCCGTAATACCACCCATAAAACCTACCGGAACAAAGATGGCCAGTAGCACAAGAGTGGTGGCGATAACCGCACCGGACACTTGTTCCATGGCTTTTATGGTGGCTTCCTTCGGAGTTAAACCTTCGTCTTCCATCAAATATAAAACGCGCTCTACCACAACAATCGCATCATCTACCACTAAACCGATTGCCAATACCAAACCAAACAATGTTAACATATTGATGCTGTAACCTAATGCCAACATTACGGCAAAGGTGGCAAATAAGGATACCGGAATGGTTAATGACGGAACCAAAGTTGCTCGCCAGTCTTGTAAAAAGAGGTAGCACACACCAATTACCAGAGCAAAAGTTAATACCAATGTGAATACTACTTCTTCAATGGAGGCGCTGATATAATTGGTAGCATCATAACCAATTAAGTATGTGAGGTCTTCAGGGAAAAAGGTCGATAATCTTGATAATTCTTTTTTCACTCCTTCCATCGTGTCCAAAGCATTAGCTCCAGAAAGTAAGTTCATGGCAATGGTGACCGATGGGGCATTGTTAAATTGTGATGTGATGCTATATCTTTCTTGTCCGATTTCTACTCGGGCGATGTCTTTTAAGTAGACCAACCCACCTTGTTCTGCCGTCCGCACAACAATATTTTCAAAGTCGTTGACTTCATTTAATCGTCCTTGGGTTTGAAGAGAGTATACCATCTGTTGATTGCCGTCTCCGGGCATGGCTCCGACTTTACCTAAAGATGGTTGATAGTTTTGACTTTCAATTGCCGCTGTAATTGTATCCAACGGTAGATTTAATGAGGCAATCTTATCGGCATCAAGCCATACGCGCATGGATGACGGAGATGCGTAAATATTAACTTCGCCAACACCGTTTACACGACTTAAGCTGTTTTTAATATTGTTTTCAACATAGTCACTTAATTGTTGGGTATCAAAAGTTCTGTTAGGTGATAAAACAGTTATAAAACCCAGCATATCAGATGAGCGCCTTTTGATTGTTAAACCTTGGCGTGTAACGTCTGACGGAAGTTTTGAGGTCGCCTGTTGAATACGGTTTTGGACCTTAACTTGTGCCATATCCGGATCTACACCAACTTTGAAGGTTACGGTTAAAGAGTAACGGGAGTCTTCTGATGAAGAACTCATATACAACATGTCTTCAACCCCGTTTACTTCCTCTTCAAGAGGAATACCTACCGTTTTGGCAATTACTTCGGCACTGGCTCCGGGGTATGATGCCGAAACCACAACTTCAGGCGGCGTTATTTCAGGATATAGAGATATCGGCAATGAAAATACCGCTATCGCTCCTGCTAATGTTAAAACGATGGAAATTACCATCGCAAAACGCGGTCTTTCAATAAATATCCTTGAAAACATTGCTTATTTTGCCTCCTGAATTTCGGTTACCAGTTGGGCTTTGACCTCTTGACCGTTTTTAACTTTTTGCAAGCCTTGAATTATGACTTTTTCTTCCGGTTTTAAGCCTTCCATTACAATTTGATAATCTTCTACCGGATCTCCTAAAACAACACGACGTTGTTCGGCAATGTTATCTTCATTTACTACAACAACATAGTTGCCGTTTTCATCTTGTGCCAGGGCTGCCTGCGGAACTAAAACGGCTACTTTCGGTTCACTCTCACTGACGCGGATATCTACATAGTTGCCGGGAATCAAAAGATTGCCGTTATTTTGATATTCCATATAAATGGTGATGGTTGCTGAAGAAGAATCAATCTCGTTGCTGCTGAAGGTAGAAATTAAAGGTTCGCTGATGATGTTCCCGTTGGGAAGAACCAGTTCCGTCCGCAATGAGTTGTTGTCTACTTGAGCAAGTTTGTTTTCCAAAACATCTTTATCCGTAACACTAAATGATACTCTGATCGGGCTTACTTGTACTATACGTGCCAGATTGTCACTGGAGGAGGTGACATAGTTACCTTCGGTAATATTAGCTTTGCCGATATAGCCGGTGAACGGAGCTTTGATTTCGGTATAGTCCAAATCAATTTTTGCCAATTCTAAATTAGCTTCCGCTTGGGCAACCGCTGCTTTAGCTTGTAGATAGTTACTTTCGGATGTATCCAAGGTTGCTTTGGAGGCATAGTTTTGTTTGCTTAAAGATTTTTGACGTTTGTAATCTCTTTCCATTTTAACTAAATTTGCTTTGGCACTATCCAGTTCTGCCTGGCGTAATTCTACATTTGCAAGATAACGCTTTTGTTCGATAATGAATAATATATCGCCTTCGTTGACCAAACTACCTTCTTTAAATAAAACTTTTTCGACATATCCGGTAATTTGTGGCTTTAAGTCTACGCTTTTTATGGCTTCAACTTTGGCAATATAGCTCTTTTTCGGGGATACATCCGCTGTTTTTACCTGTTGGGTTAAAACATAAGGTGTTCCGCTACCCATACCTGCCATGCCTCCCATTTGCGGGGTTAGGCGGGCTTTTAAATACCAGCCGACAGCTATGCAGAGAACCATTATTATAACTTTTCTTATGATTGTACTTTTATTAATTTTTGTTACTTGCATTTTATTACTTTCCTCCTTGAATAGCCTTGCTGATAAGAGTGTCAAATCCTATACTAACAAAGCTAATAAAATCTTCATTTGCCGCTCCGGATATCTCTTGACCGCTTGCTCCCTTCCAAAAACAAATGAACATTTCTGAAATTAGATTTACATCTATATTCGCGGCTATTTCTCCACTTTTTTGCATGCTTGTCAATATTTCTTTTATTTGTTTAAATGGTAGATCTAAGATGTCATCTAAACTTTGTTGAATCTTTTTATGAATACTTTCTGACCACTCCATTTGATAGAGAACAAAAAACATAAATTTTCGCAGTTGATTGTTGTTTTTTATCAAATTGGCTGTACATAAAAAATATTTCTTTAAATCTTCTATTGTGTCCGTATTCGGAACTTCTTTACGAATGTGATTTTCTATGCGGATTATGACTTCTCTTATCAAAGCAATCAATAAATCCGGCTTGTTACGAAAATGCCAGTAAACAGCACCTTTGGTCAGATTGATGTGTTTGGCTATCTCATCAAAGGTGGTTTTTGAATAGCCTTTTTCACAAAATAAATCTAATGCCGACAACAAAATTGCCTGGCGGGTTTGTTCTGCTTCTTCTTTTGTTCTTCTTGCCATTTTTCTTACCTAAACAAATATACATTAGCGGATGTATGTATATTTGTTTTGTTAAAAAAATCAAGTGCTTTTTTGATTTTTTCCAAATTATCGATTGCTTTTATTTATTTTTTTGTATGCTTTAGAACGTTAAAAAAGTATTAATGTTATTAAAAATTTTATAATTATGAAAAGAATTTCTAATTCGGATTTACTTATTGGTTTGGAATATCCCAATCAAGAAGTACAGAAAGCATATTTGACTTATGCTTTGAAGAAATGGTTGACTTCCAAAAACTATTGTCCTCAGAGTTTTGATGAGATTAGAGGGCTTTACGCTCTTGTTTCGCCGAAGGTTAAAATGGTGTTTGACGGAAATGTTAGAAAAATGTTGCCGCCTTATAAAGGTCTTCTGAA
Organism: uncultured Alphaproteobacteria bacterium; assembly: GCA_944393215.1. Lineage (GTDB taxonomy): Bacteria > Pseudomonadota > Alphaproteobacteria > RF32 > CAG-239 > CAJLXD01. The sequence goes on along the minus strand of CALXZL010000004.1, from coordinate 82,556 downwards.
AATTAAAGAACTGGTAGAAATGTGGGCTGGAATTGAGGAAAAAGAAAATCGAAGGCAAGAGCTTATATATGCAGAACGTAGAGAAATTGATCGCCTTCTTGCAAAGTTTCGTTAGAAATAAAAAAGCGAGGATGAAAATCATCCCCGCTTTTTTTGTTGCTTTTTCTAAAGTTTATTTGGTTAATTCAACAGTGTCTTTGGCGATTGCCAATTCCTCATTGGTCGGAATAACAAAAGCTCTGACTTTAGATGTCGGCTTGCTGATTTCTACAATCTCACCGCGGATTTGGTTCTTTTCTTCATCCAATTCAATACCCAAAGCCGATACTCTTTCAATAATCAATTTTCTGACCAAAGCAGAATTTTCACCAACGCCTGCTGTGAATACAATTGCATCAACACCGCCCATCGCCATGGTATAAGCTCCGATGAATTTGGCAATGTTGTATATGTAGCATTTCATCGCATCAATAACTGCCGGTTCACCGCGATTGTATGCGGCTTCAAAGTCACGCGAATCGCTGTAACCGGTTAAGCCGGCTTTGCCGGATTGACGGTTCAACATATCGTTAACTTGGTCGATACTCAAGCCTTGAGTCTTCATAATATAAAGCGGAATATAGGGATCAATATCACCGCAACGCGTATCCATTACAATACCTGCCAAGGGTGTCATTCCCATAGAGGTATCAACGCATTCACCGTTTTTAACCGCGGTAATGGAAGCGCCGCTGCCAATGTGGCAAGTGATGATGCGGCTGTTTTTGCCGATAATCTTAGCGGCTTCTTCGGCAACAAATTTGTGCGAAGTACCATGTGCGCCGTAACGACGAATTTTGTATTTTTCAATTTGTTCGGTGGGCAATGCATAAGTATAAGCTTCATAAGGCATGGTTTGGTGAAATGCCGTATCAAAAACCGTGACTTGTTTGACGTTAGGCAACTGTTTCTTAACAGCTTTGATAACCAAAACAGCAGCCGGATTGTGCAACGGAGCCAAAGTGCCCAAGTCGGCAATTTGTTCAATCACTTCATCATTTACAAGAGTAGATTTTTTGAAGATGGAGCCGCCTTGAACAATACGGTGACCAATGGCGGAAATTTCGTTCAAATCGGAAATGACGCCGTCCATCAATAATTTCATAACTTCTTCAAAAGCAACGTCGTGGTTGGGTAAATCTACCTTTACTTCTTTTTTGCTGCCGTCGGCATATTTGATTCCGACAAAAGAGGCATCGCGACCGATACGTTCGGCGTTACCTTTGGCAACAACATCATAATTTTCACCGTCAACATTGAAAAGTTGATATTTCAGGGTTGATGAACCGGCATTTAATACGAGAATTTTTTTCATATTTTTTTCTTTCCTTATTTTCTTACTGCTTGCAATGCGGTCATACCGATTACGCCGACAATATCTTCGGCAAAGGCACCGCGGGATAAATCATTAACAGGGGCATTTAAGCCTTGTAAAACCGGACCATAAGCCTCACATCCGCCTAGACGTTGTAATAACTTATAGCCTATGTTTCCGGCTTCCAAATTCGGGAAAATCAGAACATTGGCAGAGCCTGCAACTTCACTGGTCGGCGCTTTCTTTCTGGCTACAACCATATCTAAGGCGGCGTCTGCTTGCAACTCTCCGTCCAGTTGGATGTTTAAGTCCTTAAATTCATCGGTTTTCAAAGCTTCTTTTGCCAATTTTGTGGCTTCAACAACTTTATCTACGGCATCTCCTTTGCCGGAACCATATGTAGAATAGGTCATCATGGCAACTTTGGGTTCAAATCCGAATTTGATAGCAGATAAAGATGCTTCTAATGCAATATCGGCTAATTCTTTGGCGGTTGGGTTGATGATAACGCCGCAGTCTGAAAAAACATACGGCTTGTCATTTGATACCATAACCAAGAAGGAAGAAACACCTCTGTCTTTGTGTGCCGATTTGATGATTTGCAATGCCGGACGCACCGTATCCGCCGTGGAGTGATTTGCTCCCGATACCATACCGTCGGCATCTCCGGCTTTTATCATTAATGTTCCGAAGTAGTTCGGAATCAGTGCCGTTTTCTTGGCTTCTTCTTCAGTCATGCCTTTATTTTTGCGGAGTTCATATAATAACTTGGTGTATTCCGGTAATTTGGGAGATGTTTCGGGAGTGATAATATCAATACCTTCCAAATTCCAGCCGTTATTGATAAAGTCTTTTTTGATTTGCGGTTCATTTCCGAGTAAAATAATTTTGCATATTTTTTGCTCATTTATCATATGTGCCGCTTTTAATACACGTAAATCTTCACCTTCCGGCAAAACTATGGTCTTGTAATATTGTTTGGCTTTTGCCAAAACATCTTGTATGAATTTGCTTTCCAACATTTTTCCCTCTGATTTTTTGTTAATTGATTTTATTCTTCTTTACTCTGCAAAGCAAAAAAAGTCTATTAAAAATTATTCATTGTGTAATAAAAACTTTTGATTATTTTGTCTTTTTGTTTTAGCATGTTCTCAGATTTTTATTTTGGGGAGTTTGTTTCATGCAAAGAACATTGTCAATTATTAAACCTGATGCCGTTATGCGTAACATTACCGGTAAAATTAATGCCATGATCGAAGATGCCGGTTTGCGAATCGTTGCGCAAAAACGTATTCAGCTGACAAAAACTCAAGCAGAAGAGTTTTATGCTGAACATAAAGAAAAAGCCTTTTTTACGGGGTTGGTCGAATATATGATTTCGGCTCCCGTGGTCGTTCAGGTGTTGGAAGGCGAAAATGTTATTGAAGATTATCGCAAAATTATGGGCGCAACCAATCCGGCTATTGCCGAAGAAGGAACTATTCGGAAAACTTTCGGCGAATCTATAACGCATAATTCCGTTCATGGTTCTGATAGCCCTGAAAGCGCCGCTCGCGAAATTTCCTTCTTTTTTAATCAACTTGAAATCTTTTGCTAGGAGTATCCTTTGTTTAAGTTAAAGCCTTTTGCTCTTATTTTGGTGTCTTTGTGTTTCTTGTCATTTTCTGCTTGGGCTCAGAGTTCCGTTTATACCGTTAATGTTAATGTGGACGTTACGGATGTTGATGCTGCAAAAGCTCGCGAAAAAGCTATGCGTTCCGCCTACAGACAAGCTTTTGAAACGATAGTTAGAAAGTTGACTTCGGCTCAGGATGCTGCCAAACTCAGTCAGATGACGGATGATCAGATCGTTAATTTTGTAAAAGAAGTTTCGGTTGTCTCCGAAAAGTCTTCCAATGTGCGCTATCTTGCCGATTTGCAAGTGACCTTAAATGAACCAATCTTAAATGCTTATTTACAGGAAAAAGATATTCAGACGGCAGTTGCTGATAAATCCAAAGTGGTTGTTATTCCCGTGTTTCGTGCTTTTGAATCGGATAGACCGTTGTTATGGGATTCTGCGAATATGTGGTTGCGCACTTGGCAGCAAAGACCTTTATCTGCCGGGTTGATCGAAATTATCCCTATTCCCGATACGCCGATAAGTCGTGCCGAAATTGATGCCGAAAAAGCTCTGACTTATGATGTTGCCGCTTTAAGAGAGGTGGCTCTCAATAATAATGCCAATGATGTTTACGTGGCTGATGCCGTTTTTGATGGAATCGAAGGATTGAAAGTTACTTTGACTTCTCTTAAGTCAGATAAAGCTGCCGAAGTTATTCGTGTTCCCGGAGATCGAAATATGTCGGAATTCCTATTGGCGCACGGTGCTGACGAGGTGGTCAAACAAATTGAAAACAAAATTAAAAATGTTAATTTGGCTCAGAGCCGCGTGCAGTCTTCCATTGCCGCAATTTTTAATTTTCAAAAATTGTCTGATTGGGTAAAGGCTGAAAAACAACTTAAATCTATCCCGTATGTGAAAAAAGTTCAGGTCGATGCCATGGGTAACGGAAAAGTTCAGCTTAAGATTGATTTTGTCGGAACTGATGAACGAATCTGGAGTGCCTTGCGTAATAAAGGCTTTAATCTGAAACAATTTGATGATTTTTATTTGCTTGAATATTAAAGGATGTTTGTATGTTTTCTTCTAAAAAGAACAGTTATAATTGGCTTATCTGGTTGACGGTTTTTGTTTTATTTTGTCTTGCCGTTTATATTTTGCGCTCCGTCTTATTGCCTTTTGTTGCCGGGATTATTATCGGATATTTGCTTGATCCGGTTGCCGATAAATTTCAAAAAATGGGACTTAGTCGTACTTGGGCTACCGTTATTGTGATGTTGCTGGTTATTTTGCTCTTTTTCCCGTTGTTGTTTCTCCTCTTAGGCGTTATTCAAGGGCAAATTACGGATTTTCTTTTAGCCGTTCCTGATTATATTGCGGCATTGATGAAAAAAATTGAGCCGGTTTTTTATGAATTGCAAAGTAAGTTTCCCGATATTGATGCCGAAAAAATCAGAGAATATATTCGTGATAATATGTCAAATGCTTTGAAGGTTACGGCAAAAGTTATCGGGGGTGTTATCAGCGGCGGTTTTGCCTTTGTTAATGTTATTTCTTTATTGCTGATTACACCCGTGGTTGCGTTTTATATGTTGCGCGATTGGGATACTTTTGTTACCAAAGTCAACGGATTGTTGCCTCGTCGCTCTAAAGAATCTATTGAAAAGCAAGCTTCCGAAATTAATCAGATTATGGCTAATTTTATTCGCGGACAACTTAGTGTTTGCGTTTTGCTCGGTTGTTTTTATGCCGTCGGTTTGTATATTGTCGGCTTGGATTTGGGAATAATGATCGGGTTTATTGCCGGTATTATTTCTTTTATTCCCTATGTCGGCAGTATTTCCGGTTTTGTCGTCAGTATGTGTATTGCATTTGCGCAGTTTGATGAGATTGGACGAATTTTATCGGTGGTTGCCGTGTTTGCCGTCGGTCAATTTTTGGAAGGAAATTTCTTAACGCCGAAATTGGTCGGAGATAGTGTCGGGCTTCATCCGGTTTGGGTGATGTTTGCTTTACTTGCCGGTGGGGTTTTGCTCGGTTTCTTGGGCTTGTTGATTGCCGTGCCGGTAGCTGCCATCATAGGTGTGTTGGTCAGACATGCCATTGAGAATTATAAACATAGTTCCTTATATCTTGAAGATTGATATTTTTGATAAAAACAGCACCATTAAAGGTGCTGTTTTTTGCTTCTATTAATAAAAAGTTAGACTTTATCTTGTAGAGTTTGTATCAAATGTCGACTATTTTTTTAGGAATCCGAAATGCTTTATTTTTTATTTGATTTTCTATCCCTTCCCGATGCCTTTAATGCTGTTTGCTGGCGTATTTGTGCAGCTTTTTTTCTTGCCGTTGTTGTTTCTCTTTGCTGCGGTAGCAAATTGATTGAGATTTTGCATCATCATCAAGCGCACGGACAACCTATTCGCGAGGACGGTCCTCAATCTCATTTGGCAAAAAAAGGTACGCCGACGATGGGGGGATTGCTTATTCTCGGAACTTCCATCCTTTCAATTTTGTTGTTTGCCAATTTGAAAAATCCGTTGGTTTGGATTTGTATTTTGGTTTTACTTGTTTATGGATTTGTCGGCTTTGTTGATGATTATGTTAAAGTGACCAAAGAAACTTCTAATGCCATGAGTGCTAAAATGAAGTTATTTTTGCAATTTACTACCGCCTTGGTTGCAGTTTGCGTTACTTCTTATTTTACGCCCGAAGAAACGCGCTATACACTTTCTATTCCCTATTTTAAATCTTTGGCTTTGAATCTTTGTTATTTTTATATCCCCTTAGCCATGATTGTGATTGTCGGCGCTTCCAATGCCGTGAATTTGAGTGACGGGTTGGACGGTCTTGCCGGTGGTTTACTCGTTGTTGCTTTTACGTTTTTTATGATTTTGGCATATATTTGCGGTGGAAATTTAGCTCAATATTTTTATATTACACCTATTGTCGGCGCTTCCGAAGTGGCTGTTGTTTGTGCGGCGGTTATCGGCGGTTGTGTCGGCTTTTTATGGTTTAATGCTCCGCCTGCCAAAGTTTTTATGGGCGATACCGGATCCTTGGCTTTGGGGGCTTTGCTCGGTACCGTGGCTATTATGGTTAAGCAAGAAATTTTACTCGCAATCGTTGGCGGAATTTTTGTGGTGGAAGCTCTTTCCGTGATGATTCAGGTTTTTTGGTATAAACGTACCGGAAAAAGATTTTTCAAAATGGCTCCTATACATCATCATTTTGAACAACTCGGTTGGAAGGAGACAACCGTTGTTTTGCGTTTTTGGATTGTGGCTTTGTTGTTAGCTGTTTGCGGCTCCTTAGCCCTGATTGTTAAATAAAGGAGAATATTGTGGTCTCGTTTGCAAGGAACAGTAAAAGTATTATTGCCAACTGGTGGTGGACAGTGGATAAAACTTTGCTGGGGCTTATAACTCTTCTTTTGTTTATCGGTATTTTTCTTAATTTTTCCGCCAGTCCGTCGGTGGCAAACAGAATCGGCGTGGGAAGTTTTCATTTTATTAAAAGACAGCTGATCTTTCTGCCCGCGGCTTATGCTCTTATGCTCTTTTTATCCATGCAAAGACTTAAGACAATTCGACGCGCCGCCATTGTTGCTTTTATCATTACTTTGGGTTTGATGGTGCTGACGCTCTTTTGGGGAGAAGAAACCAAAGGTGCGTCACGTTGGATTAATGTGTTTGGTCTTTCTTTGCAGCCTTCCGAGTTTGTCAAACCTAGTTTTGCCGTGGTAGCGGCATGGCTTTTTGACGGGCAGAAAAAATATCGCGATTTTCCCGGAAATCTTCTTTCTACCTCGTTGTTTGCTCTTACGGTCGCTTTGCTCCTTTTGCAGCCGGATTTGGGGATGACTATTGTGGTTACGCTTATTTGGTGTTTTCAATTTTTTCTTGCCGGTTTGTCTTTGTGGATTGTGGCTGCTTTGGCGGCATTAGGAATTTTGGGCGGCGTTGCGGCTTATTTTGTTTTTCCTCATGTGCAGGTTCGTGTTGACCAGTTCTTGGCTTCTGAAAATAATTTGGGATACCAAATCAAAAAGTCTTTGGAAGCTTTTGAAAGCGGCGGTTTCTTCGGTAGAGGTCCGGGAGAAGGGGTTGTTAAAATGAATATTCCCGATGCTCATACCGATTTTATTTTTGCTGTGGCTGCCGAAGAATATGGTATGTTACTTTGTTTGTTTATTGTCGGAATTTATGCCGCTATTGTTATCAGAACCATGATTATTTCCGCTAAAGATAATAATTTATTTATTATTCTTTCAGCCTGCGCTTTGGCTGCTTCTTTCGGTTTACAAGCAATTATTAATATGGCATCATCGTTACATCTGATGCCGACTAAAGGTATGACTTTGCCGTTTATTTCTTATGGCGGTTCTTCTTTGTTGGCTACTGCCTTCGGTATGGGGATGCTTTTGGCTATAACACGCAAAAATGTTAATGCGGAGGATAAAGATGAAACGGATTAAACCTAAAAAAAATACACCTTTAATCATTTTGACGGCAGGCGGAACCGGCGGACATGTTTATCCGGCGGAAGCATTGGCAGAAGAATTGGCTAAAAGAGGATATCGTCTTATGCTTGTTACAGACAGCCGCGGAAAAGATAATTATAAAGGTAAATTGGCAGAGATTCCTAATGTTGCCGTTTCTGCAGGTAGTCTGGTCGGAAAGTCGGTATTTTTTAAATTGAAAAGTTTATTTAAGTTAGGGTTTGGGGTTTTGCAGGCTTTGCGAATTATCTTAAAAGAAAAGCCAATTTGTGTTGTCGGTTTTGGCGGATACGCTTCCTTCCCCTGCTGTGTCGCCGCCATATTAACCGGAACGGATTTGGTTCTGCATGAACAAAATTCGGTTATGAGTCGGACGAACAGATTTTTGGCAAAATATGCTTCTTTGATTGCACAAAGTTTTAAAAAAGTTAAATATGCTCCCCAAAATGTTAAATCGGTTCTGACCGGGATGCCCGTTCGTGCTTCTATTGTGGAGGCTTCCGCTAAGCCATACCAAAAATTGACGCAGGGTGATGTTATGCAAATTTTGATCTTGGGCGGTAGTCAGGGGGCTAAAGTGTTTTCAGAGGTTGTTCCCGATGCCGTTAAAAATTTGGATCAAAAATGGCAAAAAAAATTGAAAATTGTTCAACAATGTCGTCAAGATGATGAGAATCTGCTACGACAAGCTTATTTGGGGACAGATACACAGGTGATTGTTTCTCATTTTTTTGATAATATGCCCGAATTATATACAACTTCTCATTTAGTGATTTCTCGGGCGGGAGCTTCTTCGGTATCTGAAATTGCTGCCGTCGGGGTTCCTTCTTTATTGGTGCCGTTACCTACGGCTGCCGATGATCATCAGACCGGAAATGCTTCTTGGCTGGCTGATGCTCGCGGTGCCAGACTCATTGCTCAATCTGCTTTTTCTTCGGATAAGTTGAAACAAATTCTTATTGATTTTTTGCAAGAAGCCGAACAAGGCGATGTGCCGAGTTCTTTGGAAAAAATGGCTATGAATGCTAAAAAGGTTGGAATTACCGATGCAGCCGTGCGGTTGGCTAATGCTATTGAAACCGAAATTATTCATAAACGAAAATAGGCTTAATTTATAGGGAGTTTCTATCATGTTTTGGTCATCTTCTCCGGCAGATAATCTGCTTAAAATTTTACCTCAGGTGCGTGGTACTTATAAAAAAAACGTACCTTTGTCAAAATATACTTGGTTTGGTGTCGGCGGACCGGCTGAAGTTATGTTCTTTCCCGAAGATGAAGATGATTTAGCGGTTTTTATGAAAAATCGCCCTTATAATTTGCCTACGTTTATTATCGGTGCCGGCTCGAATCTTTTGGTTCGTGACGGTGGAATCCCCGGAGTGGTTATAAAGCTTGAAAATAAAAATTTTAAGAAAATCAGTTTCGGAGAAAATGCTCTTACACTCGGTGCCGGTTTTAGAAACGGAAGCTTGGAAAAAACTTTGATTGAAAAAGGTATCGGCGGTTTGGAATTTCTTTGTTCCATTCCCGGTGTTATCGGCGGTTCGGTCAAAACTAATGCCGGTTGTTACGGTTCTGAAGTTAAAGACGTTATTGTTGCCGCAACCATTGTTAACGGTGACGGCGAAAAGAAAAATATTGGGGTGGAAGATTTAAAACTTTCTTATCGCAGTAGTTTATTTCCCGATGATTGGATTATTACTTCCATTACGTTTAAAACTCATCCCGATGCTCCAGAAAATATTGCCAAAATTATCAGCGATAATAAGGCTAAAAGGATGAAATCTCAGCCCTATAATGAAAAAACCGCAGGATCTACTTTTAAAAATCCCGAAGGATTGAAGGCATGGGAATTGATTAAAAAATCAGGTTGTGCCGATTTGCAGATTAATGGTGCCAAAGTTTCGGAGAAACATTGTAACTTTTTAATTAATACCGGTACGGCAACGGCTGCCGATATTGAAAATCTTGGCGAAACCATTATTCAAAAAGTTAAAGAACAAACTTCCATTACTCTTGAGTGGGAAATTAAACGTATGGGTATTGCAAAGTAAAACATGTCAGATATGTCCCAAAATATTGAAACCGAAAAAACTCAGCTCACGGTTAAGTCTAATATTGTATCCGAGCCGAAGGAATTTACACTACGATTTCTCGGTAATTTGTTGATTTTGGTATTTATCTTTTTATTGGCTTTTGTGACATTGCTTTTAAATACCGATATTGTTGAAAAAAAGATGCAAGAATTGTCTCAGGATATGTATGACTTTGCTTCGGATTTGGGACTTACTCTTGATGATGTGCTTATTGTCGGTCGGGATAAAACTTCATCGGAAGATATTTTAAAAACTTTGCAGGTTAAACGTGGTGACAATTTTCTTAAAATTAATATTCATGATCTGAAAAATAGGATAGAGTCTCTGCCTTGGGTTAAAAGTGCAATTATTAAACGTAAGTTTTTTCCCAATGTTTTGGAAATTATACTTACCGAGAGAAATGTGCGCTCCATTTGGCAAATTAATGAACAATTTCATCCGATTGATGATGACGGTCATGTTATTGATGCTCCGTTCCACTCGGATAAGCCGATTTTGTTGATCGTCGGAGAAGGAGCTCCGCAAAATATTAATAAGTTGCTTGCCGCCATTAGCTCGAATAAGAAAATTTTAGAACGCGTAAAAGTCGCAAACTATATCTCAAATCGACGCTGGAATTTGGTTTTGGATGATATTGAAAATGGTATTACAATTAAATTGCCTGAAGAAAATATTGAGACGGCATGGAAAAAATTGTTGAAGTTGGATGCGACTAACGGGATTCTTAAACGTAAATTAACCATAATTGATTTAAGATTAGAAGGTAAAGTTACCGTGAAACTTAAAAAATCGGACGGTAAAGCTCCGTTAATGTTAAATAGTGCTAAAGAAAGGCATGTTTAATTATTGACGGATCTAATGTTTATTGCTATGGAGTGAAGGGTGACACATTCTTTTAATCGACTGACTTCTATTGCCGCTTTGGATATCGGATCTTCCAAGGTCTGTTGTGTTATTGCCAAAATCAGTCGGGATAAACGTATTAATGTGGTCGGATATGGTTATAATGCTTCTAAGGGTATTAAAAACGGTGTCGTTGTTGATATAAATCAGGCAACGTTGTCCGTCTGTAATGCCGTGGAAGCTGCCGAACAAATGGCAAATGAACGAATCGACAGAGTGATTGTTAATGTTTCCGGTGATAAAATTAAAAGCTCTATTAAAAGTGCCTCTATTGCCGTTAATAAAAATCGTCCGGTTAATGAAGGTGATATTAATAAAGTTATTGAACGCGGTATTAATAAAATTAACGTTGACGGACACGAACTTATTCACTGTCTGCCGACTTGTTATCGGTTGGATATGGGTGAAGAAATTAAAGATCCGCGTAATATTTTCGGAGAAAATTTATCCGTAAATATTTTACTGGGATTGATGCCGGATATTATGTATCGAAATCTTTCAACCGTGATTGAAAATGCGCATTTGGAAATTGCCGGAAAAGCTTTTTCTTCTTATGCATCCGGCTTGTCTTGTTTGGTTGATGATGAAAAAGAAATCGGGGCTACCGTAATTGATATCGGTGGCGGTACCACCAGCATAGCCACATTTCGTCACGGATATCCCGTTTATTTTTCTTCTCTTGCTGTGGGCGGCAATAACGTGACTAATGATATTGCTTATGGTTTGACAACTTCTTTTGCTCATGCCGAACGCTTGAAAACTTTACATGGCTGCGCTTTCCTGAGCTCTCAAGATAAGTCTGAAATGATTAATGTTTATCCGGTCGGGGAAGAAGATGATAGTTTGATTAAACAAGTTCCAAAGTCTGATTTGATTAGTATTATTACCCCGAGAATCGAAGAAATTTTTGAATTGGTTAATCGAAAATTTCAAGAGCAAGGTTTGGGGGATATCTCCAGTCATCGTGTGGTTTTGACCGGTGGCGGAAGTCAGCTTTCCGGAATCCGTGAAGTGGCGTCCATGGTGTTAGATAAACAGGTTCGAATCGGCAAGCCCAAAAATGTGGCAAATTTGCCTGAAAATCTTTATAATCCGTCTTTTTCAACTTGTATCGGGTTGCTTTTGTTTGCTTTGAATTATACCGAGAAAAAACCTAATAAAATTATTAATAAACCGGTGCGCGGTGATAGCGGTATGTTGGGTTCTTTGATGACTTGGTTTAAACAAAATTTCTAAAAATTTTTGCTTGGTAACTAAACCTTAATTTATTATGTGCTATCCTTCTGCTAAAGGAGAACTTTTTTGTTGCAAAAGAATTTTTTAGTTAGGAAGAACAATGTCAATTAAATTAGCTGTACCTGAAAAAACTATCGCTCATTTGAAACCCAGAATTTCTGTTATCGGTGTCGGCGGCGGCGGCGGAAATGCCGTTAATAATATGATTGCCCAAAATTTGGAAGGCGTTGACTTTATTGTTGCCAATACAGATGCGCAAGCCTTAGCTCACTCTACCGCCAGTCGAAAAATTCAACTCGGTCTTGAAACGACTCAAGGTTTGGGTGCAGGGGCGCGTCCCGAAGTCGGAAAAATGGCTGCCGAAGAAGCTAAGGAAGAAATTGAACGTGAGCTCGAAGGCGCTAATATGGTCTTTATTACTGCCGGAATGGGCGGCGGAACCGGAAGCGGCGCAGCTCCCGTTGTGGCTAAATTGGCTAAAGAAAAAGGGATCCTTACCGTCGGCGTTGTTACCAAACCCTTCCAGTTTGAAGGTCGTAAACGTTATGAAACAGCCGAAGCTGCCGTTGAAGAGTTTACCAAAGAAGTAGACAGTATCATTATTATTCCTAACCAAAATTTGTTCCGAATCGCTGATAAAAATACTACTTTGGCTGATGCCTTCGTTATGGCGGATAATGTGCTTTATGCCGGTGTTCGTTCCATTACCGATTTGATGATGATGCCGGGTTTAATTAATTTGGATTTTGCCGATATTAAATCAATTATGGAAGATAAAGGTAAAGCTATTATGGGTACCGGCGAAGCAGAAGGCGAAAACAGAGCTGTTAAAGCTGCCGAACAAGCTCTTTCAAATCCGCTTCTTGATGATTGTTCTATGCATGGAGCAAAAGGTGTTCTTATTAATATTACCGGCGGATCTGATATTACCCTTTTTGAAATTGATGAAGCGGCAAGTCGTATTAAAGAAGAAGTGGATGAGGATGCAAATATTATTTTCGGTTCCAGCTTTGACGATAGTTTAGCAGGAAAAATTCGCGTTTCTATCGTGGCTACCGGAATCGGCGATGTTAAATCTTCAGTTAAATCGGCAGCGCCCAAAAAAGTTTTGCCCGAGACAACTTTTATGGAAGAAGTTCATCCGGTTGTCCCTTCTGCCGAATTAGATTCTAATTTGGAAAAATTTGCGGCGACTAAAAATGAATCAGAGTCTTCTACCGAGGAAACCGTAGAGTCGATTATGGAAAAAACAGCGGAAGAAAATGTAGCCGTTGAAGATGAAGAAAAAATTGAGACGGTTGTTCAACAGGTTTCCGCTCCGGTTGTATCTGAAAAAACTTTTGATGATTTTGATGCATTGGATCGTTCGGATGCTTTTGATGATATGCCTAAGGCAACCGCTTTGTTTAAAGCTATCATTAATAAAGCTGAAGATCTTAATGATAATTCTCAATATGATAGTATTTTGGCAAGTAATGATCAGGGGTTCTCTCCAAAAACAAACCTACGTGAAGTTGAAGAAGAACCAGAATTATTTCCGAACCACAATCCTCAACCTTTTGCCGCTCGTCGTATTGAAGAGCAAGAAGAGTTGATTGTTGATGATGATCAACATCATACGCCGACGTTGATCGATAGAATCACTGGTTTTTCGATTGCGCGTCGGAATAAAAAGAAAAAAGAAAATGAGCGTTTACAAGAGCCGATTTCTCCGACTTTTTCTTCCACCGGAACAGATTATAGCGGTGATGAACGCTTGAATTTGGAAATCCCCTCTTTCTTGAGAAGAAAATAAACGTCTTAAAGAAAAAACAAAAGCCTCATCATAAAAGATGAGGCTTTTGTTTTGGGGTGAAATTATTCTATTGACCAAAATACCTTCACTGAAAATTTTGTTAAATTCATTTAGAAAGTTATTTAAATTTATAGCAGCATTCATTTCCAGAATATCCAATAAATTCAAGATTAGATCCCCAATCACGACAACTACGGGTGACAATTACTCCAAAAACGTTAGGACATGGAATTTTAGAACAAGAATATTTAGAGGGATCCGTTGGACAAGCCGTACAATTCCAGCCTTGTCCTTTAGGTCTAGATAAATTATAGCCCATTTCAGAGCAACTTTTGGCATTGCATCGATAGCAGGTTAAACCTTCATAGGTTACTTTTTTACAAGTTTGTCCGCTTATTTGTGTTTGGCTATATCCTCCGTCAGCGCACGTTTTAGCTACTGTACATTGATAGCAGGTTAAACCTTCATAGTCGACCTTGGTGCAATTTTGCCCACTTATTGTAATTGCGCTATATCCACCGTCAGAGCAAGATACTTTATTTCCGCTCCCTAAATCACAATAGCCGATGTTGGTATTAAATGGGCATTTTAAAAAATTATGTCCCGAGCATTGCGATTGAGAAAGTGTATATCCCAAACTTTCGCAAGTTGGCGGAGTGATGCAGGTTTGTGCCGCAACATCCGAAGCTCCAAAAAAGGAGAAAGCCAGAGCGATGAGGCTTACCTCCGAAAAATTGTTATTTTTAATATTCATGATTTTCTCCTTTGATAAAAAATTGATTTAATAAGAAGGTAAAAAACAACGTAAAGCTCCGTTACACCAATAATTATCTAAATCAATTTTATTGTTGGGACAGCCTTGAACACAGCTATTTCCGCTTTGATAATAGCCCTTTTGACAAGAATTAAATTTATATTTAGTGCCGGAGGTGGTACAGTTGGTAGCGGTAATGGTGCAAGGAGTGCAGTTGGCATTGGCAGGACAAGATGATAATGAATATCCCGAGCAGTTGTTGGTAATGCAGTCTTTTTCACAAGTACTGTCTTTCTGGTGATATCCGGAATTACACTTCCAACCGGTTTGAATCTGTTTGGTTGAACCGTCGTAACAAGAAGAATAGGTATAAGACGCATAAGACGGTTTAGAGGTTACTTTATGCGCACAAGCCACGCAACATTGTCTGGTATTGGCGCCGCAACCGTTATCACAACTTTGAGTGCCGTTGGTGCATCCGCTTTGATTGGTGGAAGGCGAACAGGTTTTGGCAATGCAAGTAGAGCCGCAATATTTGGTACATCTGTCATTGGTATAAGTTAAAGAAACTTTAGTCGGACAGACGCAAGTCCCATTAGATAAAATATAAGGATTATTACAAGAAAGCACGCGAAATTTTTTTGCATCAAAAGGACAAGTTTCGCAATGAGTTCCGGCAGGACAAGAAGTGAGCGGATACATATCGCAATTAACGGAATTATAATTGTTGTCCAAAGTGTTATAATTAGATAAGCCCAAATCATCAAACCGGTCGGGCAGGAAGGTGGATTTTGCCAACTGATAAGAAGAGGGTATAGGCTTTAGCTCTAAGGCGTGTGTGTATAATGTGATGTGATTTGAAGACGTGTCCGAAGCAAGAGCGTCACTCAATAAAAGAGATAAAATCCCAAAAGAAATTATCGTTCCGATAAAAAATGCCGATTTTTTCATAACACGTCTCCAAAAATAATAAGAACTAAAGCCTATACTATCCATGATAACCGTTTTTTTTTTTTTGCAACCGAAAATTAAATATGGGCATGAAAAAAATGATATAATCGGTTGTATTTAAAATAAATTGGGTAAATTGAATTTTTTGATAGAATTTTATTTTATATATCGGCAAATTCTTTGAGCAGATTTTACCGCTGCTTCCAAACAACAGGGATAATTTTTCATCGTCCAATCTCCGCAGATGAATAGGTTTTTATATTGTGTTTGAGCTGATGTCGGACGCTTATTGTTGTTTTTTTTATCTTGCTTTATAGTCGCTCTTTTGTGATGCAGAATTTTGTAAGGAGGGAGAAATGCCGGCGTTAAGCCGTTGACAGCTCGTATTTCCTTCCAAATTTCTCGTGCTATGGTATCTTGGCTTGTTTCGATTTTGCCACTGTTTGATATGGTGACGGCAACAATGTCTTTATTGATGAAAATCCAATCGGTCTTTTTTTCCGGCGTGCCTAAAAAAGGTATATTATGCGGTAAAGTTAGGGGAACACTCGTGCGATAGTAAATATCCGTAATGCTGTTATATTCAAATGTCGGACCGTTAAAGATTTTGTGATAATTATACGAGTCCAATGCTGATATGACAATGTCTTGAGGGTTGAGATTTATTGTTTTGTGATTGAATTTTAGAGCAATAATTTGCTCTTTTTGAAATTCGGCTTCCTTTAATATCCAACCGGTATTGATTTCATTGGCATAATCTTTTAGCGGTAAAATTAAATTTTCACTTAAATCGCCTTGTGAAAAATATATTTTTCTTTTTCCTTTTGTAAACGGAAATAGCTTTAATATCAGACTTATTAATAATGACGGTGCGGTCTCTTGTGCTTCGGTATTAAAAACGGAGCGTATCAATAACGGAAGTTCTTGCCAAAAGTTATGATGTATTTTTTTTTCTCGTTGAAAATAGGCTTTTAAATGAAATTGTTTCTTTTGCAATAATTGTAATGTTGCTTTGTTGGCACCTAGTACAACATGAGTGGCATTGTCTAAATTTCTATCAAGATGCTTATCGTAAAAAGAATAGCATCTGCCTCCTAAATGCGGTGCTGCTTCATATATAACAATATGGTCGTGCGGAAATTTTGTTCGAAGAAATTTGGCGGCACTTAAACCTGATAAGCCGCCTCCGAGGATGTGAAAGGTTCTTGCTTCCGAGAACATTTTTTACCTGAAGAAAAAGGCGCGCAACGCTAAAGATAATTTTTTGATTTTACCTAATTGCGGTTTGGGAGAGATGACTTCCCAGCCACGATTTTGCATGATGTCAAAATAGCGCTTATATATATTTGCCATCATTAATATTGGGCGAGCGATTTTTTTATCAAGCTGTTTGATTAATTGATAAGAAATTTCATAATCTTCAGCCGCAATTTTAGCTAATTGTTCACGAGCTCGGGCTAAGTTGGGGTTGACGACAACCGTTAACGGATCGGTTGAAGTGATTCCGGCTTCTTCCAGCATTTCTTTGGGAATATATAATCTGCCGGCTTGTGCGTCTTCTTTTACATCTCGCAAAATGTTGGTAATTTGCAAGGCATTTCCGAGAGTGGTGGATAATTTTTCAATTAAAGTCTCATCCTTAACACCAAATATTCTTAAAGATAAATTACCGGGAACACCGGCAACCCCTCGACAATATTCATTGAATTTTTCCATACTCGGCGCTTGTATCGGCGTCGGTAAATCCATGGAAATGCTGTTGATGATGCGGACAAATTCTTCCTTCGGCAGTTTGAAACGCATACAATTTTTATATATTTTTCTGCCGATTTCCGTGACCGGAATTTTTTTATCATAAATATTATCAATTTCTTGGCGCCATGCTTCCATTAAATCAAGTTTTTCCGATACTTCTTTGTCTCCGTCTACAATATCATCAATGTGGCGGCAAAAAGCATAAATTGTATACATGGCGTTTCTTTTTCCATAGGGAAGAAAACGCATGCTCCAGAAAAATGAAGAACCTGATTTTTTTACTATCTTCTTGATATTATTCATAAAATTTCCTTTTTATGATAGTGTTTCCAGCTTGGTCGTTAAGCCTTTTAAGATTCCTTGGCAAATTCCTATCAGCCAGTCTTTCGGGCTTAATTTTATTTCTTTTGCCAATACATCTCCTTTTAATATTTTTTTTATCATAATATTGGTTAATGAAAGGATAATACATACCTCAATCCGTAATCCCGTATTGCGAATCAGCTGCGGAAGCAAGCTCCCTTCTTTGACCAATCCTTGTGTTTTTTTCATTAAATGGCTTATGGCTTTTTGTAAACCGATTGAACTTTTATTTTGGATTAAATCTTCGGGACGCAAGTGATATTTTTTCATTATTTCTTCGGGAATATACAAGCGTTTTAGCAGCTTCATGTCATATTTGATGTCTTGGATATGATTGACAATCTGTAAAGCAACGCATAGCGAAACTGCCGGAAGATAAGTTGATGGGTGCTCGTGGTGGATGGTTAGCATGAATTTGCCGACCGGTGCTGCCGAATATTTGCAATATTCAATCAGTTGTCCCCAGGTTTGATAGTAAAATCCAATCGAATCTTGCCGAAAAGCAATTAAAAGGTCTGTCGCCAGGGTGGTGGGAATTTCCATGCGCTCAAATTCGGTTTTCAGCTGCTTTACAAATTTGAGCTTTTGACCTTGATAGTTTTTTTGTCCCGTGAAAATTTCTTCCAATTCATGGAGCTTGTTTACCTTGCTTTGCGGTTGAAGATGCGGATTGTCGGCAATGTCATCGGCATATCGAGCAAAGCGATAATAATCCGATACAATTTGTCTTTTTTCTTTGCCGAAAAGCATCATCCCGACGGGAAAATTTTCTTGATGTTTATTTTTGTGTCGAAGTTTCATGGTTTGTTGATTTCATTTATCCAGTTATTAATTGCTTCTAAGGCTCTTATTGAATATGCCTTCTTGCGGTCCATGCCTTTTATTTTGCGAAATTTTCCGTTTGCCGTTCTTTCTCCGCTGATGGTCGGAAATATGCCGAAATTGATGTTCATCGGTTGAAAATCTTCAATATTGGTGGCATCTGTTAAATGATTCAGCATTGAGCCGAAAGCGGTTTCCCGCGGGGGGAGAACAGGGGGGATGCCTTGAATTTGCATCGCGGCAAAATAACCGGCAAGATAGCCGATGCATGCACTTTCTATATAGCCTTCACATCCCGTAATTTGTCCGGCAAAGCGGATGTTCGGTCTGCTTTTGAGCCTTAAAAATTCATCTAACAAAATTGGACTTTTGATAAAGGTGTTTTTGTGAATCCCTCCGAAACGCGCAAATTCGGCATGCTCTAATCCGGGGATCATACGGAATATTCTTTGTTGTTCGCCGTATTTTAATTTGGTTTGGAAACCGACCATGTTGCGCAAAGTATCTTCTTTGTTGTCTTGGCGTAATTGCACAACGGCATAGGGCTTTTCTTGACTGTGCGGATTACTCAGACCAATCGGCTTCATTGGTCCGTATGTCAGTGTTTCATCTCCTCTTTCCGCCATAACTTCTATCGGCAGACAACCTTCAAAATAGTGTACATCTTCCCAATCATGAAATTGGGTTTTTTCTCCGTCTTTCAGCGCTTGCAAAAAGGCATAATATTCTTCTTTATTCAGCGGGCAGTTAATATAATCAAACTTGTTGCCTTTATCATATCGGGATTGATACCATGCTTTGTCAAAATTAATGCTGTCTTTGTATACAACCGGAGCAATGGCATCAAAAAAAGACAGAGATTGATTATCAACTTGTTGTAAAATGTCTTGTGCCAACGTTTCCGAAGTCAGCGGCCCGGTGGCTATGATAACTTCTCCGAAGTCTGGGGGCGGTAAAGTGGTTAATTCCTCATATATGATTTTGATATTCGGATGTTGTTTTATTTTTTCCGTGACCATTTGAGAAAATCCGGTTCTGTCTACGGCTAAAGCTCCTCCTGCCGGAACTTTGGTGGCATCAGCGCATTGCATGATTAAAGAACCGGCACGTCGCATCTCTTCATGCATCAGACCAACGGCATTGTGTTCAAAATCATCCGAGCGCAAAGAATTGGAACAAACCAGTTCGGCAAAATTTTCGCTTTTGTGGGCAGGGGAATATTTTTGCGGACGCATTTCATGCAGAATAACTTCTATGCCTCTTTGTGCTGCTTGCCATGCCGCTTCACTGCCCGATAATCCGGCTCCGATTACATGTAGTTTTTTATTTTCCATTTCTTCCCTTTCAATTTATTATTCTTTATAGGCAATGCAAAAAAAATTGTAAATACAAAAGTTCTTTTGATAAATGCTTGGAAATGTTTGCTATGTAAAAAAAATTGCGTTAGCATAGCTTCCAGTTAATCGATTGATGAAAAGAGTAAAACCTTGATGTTGGGTAAAGTAAAGTTTGGGCTGTTGGGGCTGATTTTTTCGGCTTGTTTTTTTGCGGAATCAGTTCTGGCTCAGGATGCTGATTTTTCGCAAGCAGATGATCTGTTTGCTCCAGATGCCTTAGCTCCTCATGACGGGCAAAATTTTATGTCTGATGATGATATGAGTTTTGGTTCCGATAATGATGTTGACTTTGCCAGCACAACCGCTCCCGTTCCGATGGTTCAGTCCGGTCAACAAAAGTTTCAGGCAGATAACGCAAATCCTCCGCCTCAAAATAAAATGCAACTCGGAACACCGCCTCAAGCCGATACGCTTACCGATACTTTGCAACAACAAAATCAACAACATCTCTCAAATATTAATCTGCCCAATGTTTCCGGTACTTGGGTAGACCAGTTGGCATCTTCCGTTCCTCAGGCTATTTCTTCTTCCCTTAATAAAGATAATCAGTCCGGAGGTGATGAAACCATGCAAAATTTGATGAATGATTCTCGAGAATCTTCTCAGCGCTCCAATGCTTCCGTCTTTGATATTTCCGGTATTATGTTAAGGATGAATCTTGATCAAGCCGAAAAAGCCATGATGGTGCGCGGATTTAAAAAAATTTCTCAGAAAATGGAAATTCCTAATTTTATTAAATGGCGAAATGAGGAAACTTGCCGGAATAACGGGGTGGTCGGATATGAGCGCCTGATGAATTGTGTGGTGGAAATTGCTAAAAAAAATAATTATCAATATGTTGAAACGGCTAAATATACCAAGTATAGTACTAAAGAGGAAATTGAAATTAAATTAACTTCTAATTTTACCGGAAATAAAATTTATCGTATTCAATATAAAAGTATGTCCGGTAAGGTGATCGGAAGCGGGGCTAAAGCTGCTTACTTGCGGAATATTAAAGTTTATGATTTTTGGAAAAAAGTAAATCAGAAATACGGGGCTCCCGATAATAAAGATGAAGTTACTTGGGGGTTGGGTATGAATAAGCCTTATATGAAGGCTTCTACCGGTTTCCTGTTGCTTGAAGATCCTATGCTTAGGGAGCTGGATTATACCCGAATGTCTCGCGAGGATCAACGTTTTATGAATACGGATTTGTATAGTTTTTAGAAAGGTTTTGTTTATGAATAATCTTCTTCTTTCAGAGTTGATTTCTACCAGAATTAGTCACGATTTAATCGGTAATATCGGCGCCGTGGCTAATGCTGTTGAGTTGATGGAGGATGAAGATGCCGATTTTATGAGTGATATCAAAGATATCCTTAAGGTTAGTTCTCAAGTGCTGGTGTCTCGCCTTAAATTCTTTCGCATGGCTTTCGGTTTGGATAACGCCAATCTTGAAGATATGGCTTTGGTTGAAAAAACTACTCGGGATTATCTTCAATCTATCGGAAATAAAAATTTTCCAATTATTTTGAAGTTTGATTCTTGTTCCCAAAAATTCTCCAGAATCATGATGTTATCCGTTATGATTTTGGCAGACCTTATTGTTAAGGGCGGCGAAATTTGCGTTTGCGAAAAAGATTGTAAACTATTTGTTAATGTTTCTGCTATATCAAAAATCTCTGCGTCTAAAACAGAAGATATTTTGGCGCTTCTTGCCGGCACCAAGGAAGAATACCTTGCTCAGTATGCTCCGGCCTTCTTTTTGAAAGATTTACTTGGTTCTTCCGGTTTGAAACTCTTCTTACCGGATGGTGATGTGTTGGGTTTTGTTATCGGTTGAGGATTGTATTATGGCAACTTGTTTAATTGCTGACGATTCAAAAATTATCAGAATGGTGCTGAACAAAATTATGACCAATCTGGGATTTGATGTGGTCGAAGCCGAAGACGGGGAAGATGTGGTTAAACAATGGCGTCAAATGCCTATCGATTTGATTATTATGGATTGGAGATTGCCGGTTATGGAAGGAATCGATGTCTTGTATATGATCCGCTCCAATCCGAAAATGCAACAACCTAAAATCATCTTTTGTTCCTCTTTAATTGAAGAGGCAAAAATCAGGGAGGCTTTGCAAGGCGGTGCCGATGATTATATTATGAAACCTTTTGATGAGGAAATTATCGAAAGTAAAATTATTATGTTGGGGTTGATGTAGGAGGAATATATGCGGAAAAGCGATTTTGATTTTTTAGTTGATCTGCTCAGTCGTCAAGCGGGATGGAATTTTTCCGAACGTGAATATTTTTCTATTGATAAAAAAATTTCGAATTTTATTCGGGAAAAAGGTTTTGCTTCCGTTGAAGATTTGATTGCCGAACTTAAGTCCGGTCAAAAGGCTCTTATTTCTCAAGTTATTGAAACCCTTTCTCTTGCCGATACGCGTTTCTTTAGAGATTGGTTCGTTTTTCAGCAGTTTGAACGCTATGTTTTGCCTCTGGTGAAGGAAACTAACAGGAATATTAAAAAATTGCGTATTTTAAGTTTGGGATGTTCCAGCGGACAAGAGGTTTATTCTATTGCGATTGCCGTTAATAAGGTTATTCCATATACCGATTGGCAAATTGATATTATCGGTACGGATTTGTCTTCTGCCGCCATTGCCAAAGCTCAAAGAGGCGTTTATGATCAGTTTGAAATTCAAAACGGCTTAAAAGCTGAGCTGATGATTGATAATTTTACTTTTGACGGCAGTGGTTGGAAGGTTAATGATAATATTAAAAAAATGGTTGAATTTCGCCGTTATAATCTTCTTGATGAGGCAACTTTTAAAGAAGAATTTGATATTATTTTTTGCCGTAATGTTTTGCGCTTTTTCCTGCCTTCCATGCAGGAACAGTTGTGTGCTAAAATTCATGCCATGCAGATCCCCGGTGGTATTCTTTATATCGGCAAAGGTGAGGAAATTCGCGGTCTGACTGATTTTTACGGATTGGTCCCGGGGATGTCTTGTGCTTATCAAGTTAAAGAAGTCAAAAATGAAGTAATGCCGCGCCAGCAAGAAAAGTCATTGCCCGATACAGCCAATGATGATATGCCTCACTTTGTTCGTCCAGCATCTTTGTCGAATCGTCGACCGTTGATGTCGGATGTTTTGCGCAAATAAGTTTTTATTCTTTTCAGAATAATTCTCCTTGGGAATCATCTGCCAAGTCTGCCATGGCATCTTTAACCAATGAAATGCTTATGGCTCTTTTGCGTGAGAGTGAAAGGCGATCCGTTTCCGCAACAATTTTACGCGCATATGCAAAAGATCTTTCCATATTGTTTAATATATATGATATCACTTCGGGGCTGACATTTATTTGTCGGTCCATAAATAGTTTGATTAAAAGGCTTGATAATAGTTCATCATCCGGCGCTTTTATTTCTACGGACGGAATGATATTTAATCTGGATTGCAAATCTTTTAAGTTAAATTTTATACGTGCCGGTGCCTCTTGGGATGTGAATAAAATATTGCCGCCTTCATTTCGATATAAATTATATAAATGAAACATGGCTTCTTCATTTATTTCTCGTTTTAAATCTTCTACAATCAAACATGAATTTTCATGAAAAAGATCATAGATATTTTCATTTTTGATTTGTTCGGCTTTGATGCTGGGAATTTTGTACGGATAATTGGTCAGAAGACTTACCCGATTGGAAAAAACATTGGATAAATGTGTCTTTCCGCAACCTTCACTGCCATAGATGCAGGCTGCAAAAAAATTCCAGTGCGGCCATGAATCTATTAATTTTACGGCTTCTTCGTTGCAAGGAGAAATTAAAAAATCTTCCTTGCCGAGAGCCGGGCGATTGGCTAGTTCAAATGTAAGTTGTTCTGCTGTTTCTGACATCTTTTTCTCTATTGTGGCTTTCCTTTATTTAATACATCAAATACTTTTGCCGTCAAGTCTCCCAGACTAAATGGTTTTGCCATAAACTCAAAATTCTCTTGCTCCGAAAGTTCTCTTTTGGCTATCTCTTCGGAATAGCCTGAGGCTAATATGACTTTTATTCCCGGTATTTTCTCTTTGACGATTGCTGCCAGTTCGGCTCCGCTTTTGCCCGGCATTACCATATCGGTTATCAAAAGATCAAAATTATTATCTTCTTCCAGTTGTTCTAAGGCATTTTCTGCCGAGTTGCAACCAACAACATCATATCCTTTTTTCTTTAAAGCCCGAATCGCAAAGGTGCGAACCGAATCTTCATCTTCTACAAATAAGATACGAATTTCTTCTGCTTCTTTGCCATAACTTTCTTTTCTATCTATGGTGGAGGAGACATTTAATCCGAATATGAGTTTTTCGTTTATGCTGACCGGTGTTTGGACTTTTTCCTGAACCGTTAATATCGGTGTGCCGTCTTTGGAGGTAATGACTTCTTGGGTTTGATTGTTTTCCTCTTCTTCCGTATCAGAATCTATTCTCGGCAGATAAATCGAAAATGTGGTGCCGACATCTATTGTGCTTTCTACTTTTATAAAACCTTTGGTTTGTTGAACAATACCATATACCATTGCCAAACCCAACCCTGTTCCCGAACCGACAACATTTTGTTTGGTTGAAAAAAACGGTTCAAAGATGCGGGTTAAGTTTTCTTTGGGAATACCGCATCCGGTGTCCGTTACGTCTATAACGACAAATTCTCCCGGTTCTACCATATCAGAGCCAAACTGGAAGGCTTCGGTTACGGCTTCTATGTGAGTGGAAATGGATAAAGTCCCATTACCCTTCATGGCATCTTTAGCGTTAACTGCCAGATTTATGATGACTTGTGAAAATTGAACCGGATCTACACGGATGTATCCTAAGTCTGTTCCGTGATGGAATTTTAACACAATTTGTTCGCCTAATATGCGTTTAAGCATGTGGCTTAATTCCATGAAGTTTTCCGTTACATCTATTAATTTGGGTTTGAGTGGTTGTTTTCTTGAAAATGCCAATAATTGTCTTACCAAGCCGGCGGCTCGGTTGGCATTTTGTTTAATTTGAATTAAATCTGAAAAGGATGGATCGCCAACACCATGTCTTTGTAAAAGTAAATCGCAAAAACCTATCATTGCCGTTAAAAGGTTATTGAAATCGTGGGCAACTCCTCCGGCAAGCTGACCGATGGCTTGCATCTTTTGGGCTTGCGCAAATTGGACTTCCAGTGATTTTTGTTTGGTCGCATCGGTCATAAATATGACAACGCCGTTAATTTTATTTATATCGTTGGAATAGAATTTTCTCATTGGCGCGATATAAAGGTGCGCGACTTTTTCTTCTTCATTATTTTTGATGTGAACATCCAAGCTGCTGTTTTCTTTTTGATTTGTTATAATATGGTTTATTTCTTCTTTGAGTTTTTCCGTATCTTCCGAAAGTATAAAACTTAAAAGGTTTTTGGGGGTTGTTTCTTGGGATATATTATTGTTTGAAGCTAAAAATTCTTCTGCTTTGCGGTTGCTTTCTTGTATTTCTCCTTCCGAATTGAGAAAAAGTATTCCTACCGGGGCATAATTAAACAACCAGCTTATTTTGTCTTGTGCGGCGCTTATTGCCGTTTTGGTTTCTTGTTCTCCGGGAATATTATTGACAACAACGCCGCGAGATTTTATTTCTCCGTTGTCTTTGTATTTTTCTTGAAACAATAGGGTTTCTTGGCTCTCATTATTTGGCTTGTTAAAATAAATTATTCCATGCCATTGGGATTGATGAGCCGGAATTTCGGAATTGCGTGTGATGTAGCGGCTTAAGTCTTGCCCGCTTAATTCTTCTCTCTTTTTGCCTAAAAAGTTTGCTAAGGCATGATTGGCATATTCTATATTTCCGTTTTGATTACATATATACAATCCTATCGGAAGATAATCTAAAAAGTCGTGCAGAGAACGTCGTTCCGCTTGAAATATATTTTCCATATTTTGTCGTGCGGTTACATTTTTTATGCTCCAATATAAAAAAGCATCTTTTTTGATGGCTTTGATGGAAAAAGGACCATTGAATATATCGGCTTTTTTTAAATATATCGGTTTTACGCCGACTTCAAACCATTCTTCCGAACTGAAATGCGATAAATCTTCTTTTTCCAGAGATAAGGAGATTACGGCTTTTTCCGGTGTTAAGTTGGTGCAGGCATTTTTGATTCTTTGAAATGCTGTTTTGTTATTTATATCTTCGGTCAGAAAATGTTCTAAAAACGTTAATACCGGATAATGAGAAAAAAGTTCTGATGCCGGCGTATTTTCTATTACGGCTTCTCCGCTTGAATTTTCTATCCGTTTTATTTTGAAATCATTTTTGATGATTTCGTTGGCAAAGCCTCCGTAGCTCATGGCTTGCTCCGCCGAATTCAGCGTTTTTATGGTTAAAATCAAACAGAGGGTTATGAAAAATATGGTTGATAAGACCAATCCCATAAAATATTCCGGATAAATAAAAAGGGATATTAAACTGACTGATACGGCAACTAAGGAATATGCCAGTAGTATCAGGTGGTTTTTTAGCGCTTTATCCGGTCTATTGTTGGTTTTTGAGCTGCATAACATATCCTATTACCTCTGCTACGGCTTTAAAATGTTCCGGCGGTATTGCCTGATCTATTTCTACGCTTGCAAACAATGCTCTTGCCAAAGGTGGGTTTTCTACTATCGGTATCTCGTGTTCTTCGGCGACTTCTCTTATTTTTAACGCAAGAAAATCTATTCCTTTGGCAACAACTACAGGAGCATCCATGGTTTCCATTTTATATTCCAGTGCAACTGCATAGTGTGTCGGGTTGACGATGATTACATCGGCTTTGGGAACATTTTCCATCATGCGGTGGCGTGCTCTTTCCATACGTACCTGACGTATGCGTGACTTTACCAAAGGATCTCCTTCAACTTGTTTGTATTCATCTTTGAGTTCTTGTTTGGTCATGCGTAATTTTTTCAAGTAAGTATAGCGCTGGTATAAATAGTCTGCAACCGCTAATACAAAAATTGCTATGACTACTGTGAATATCAGAAGAACAACAATTTTGTGGATGAATTCAAGAATGCTGATACTATCCATTGTCGGCAGTAAATTTACTTGCGATAAATAGGGCTTTACGACCAGAAGGCTGACATAGCCTATGATGCAAATTTTTAATAAGCCTTTTAAACTTTCTACAACTTTTTTCATGTTGATAAAGTTGGGGAGTGCTGCAAAAATGTTTAGTTTGTTCCAATTCGGCTCAAGTTTTTTGGGAGCATAGATAAATCCGGTTTGCGAAATGCTTGCCGTTATACCGAATATGATAAAAATGGCAAAAGGAATAGATAATATTTTTAAAAGGGCTACTCCGGAGCTAATCAGTAGTCGTTGTATGTGTCTGGCATCCATCGGAATATTGTCCGGAAGCTCTATAAATTTGAGGCTGAATTCATAAAACCAGCGGAACATCAACGGGATTATGAGCCATACTACTGCCAGCATACCTAAAAACATTATAAAGCTTTTGGCATCTTGGGAGATGGCAGTGTCGCCTTCTTCTCTTGCCTTTTCTATTTTTCTTTCCGACGGGTCTTCCGTCTTCGAGGCTTCATCTTCTTCTTCCGGTGCTACCATGGTCCTCTCCTAATGCAGAAATAGTTGCAAACCTTCTTCATAATACTGAAGAAACCATATTATCATGACCGGTAGTGTTAAAAAAATCAGACCAACGCCTAGATAAATTTGTAAGGGCAAGGATAGAAAAAAGATGTTTAATTGCGGCATTAATCGCGAAAGCAATCCCATGCCAGAATAAAAAATTATTGTAAATGCTATAAACGGAGAGCCTAATTTGAAGCCGATTACAAAACTTTGTGTCAGTGTTTTACTTATGCTTTCCGCCATATCTGCGGTTGGAAAAGCGGAATTTGGCGGTAATAATTCATAACTGTCTATGACCGCACTTAACATTAAATGATGTAAATCCGTTATGAAAATCAGTGTCAATGCGACAAGTGTTAAAAATGTATCGACAATTATTGATTGTTGTTGAAATGCCGGATCAAACATTTGGGCATTGGAAAATCCTATTGCCTGTCCGATGATGTTTCCGGTTAAGTTTATTGCCGCCATTAATATTTGCATAAATATTCCAATAAATATGCCATAGGTTATTTCAAATAACAGCATTTGTATGATGCTTGCAAAATCTTGCGGAATCGGTGGTAGTTTATCATTTAAAAACGGCATCAAGATGATGCTTACGGCAATGGCAATACTTAAACGAAGCTGGGTGTTAACATAGCCTGCATTGAATCCGGGCATTAACATTATGGCACTGCCAACTCTCAGAAATATTAAAAGAAATTTATATAATTCCAAATTTAACAATTCGGTCATCATCAGCCGCCGTTTGCTATTTTATCAAATAAGCCGTCCGTTAATAATTTCATTTGATTGAGCATGAACGGAAACAGAATGATGATAGTGGCAAATACGCCGATAATTTTGGGTACAAACGCCAAGGTCATTTCTTGAATTTGCGTCAGAGCTTGAAAAATACCGATTATTAAACCTATAAATAAGGCTACCAACAAAACCGGGGATACCACTTTGAGTAATGTAAATACGGCTTCTCGGGAAATGTCTAATACTTCTATCTCATTCATATCTATTTCCTTTAATCTAAGGGCGTAAGTTCTTCAAAATATTGGTAATTATCCAAACCGGTCAGAAAAGCACCGTCAAAACCTTGCGCGACTATCCCTTTGAAATATTCCGATATTATTTTTTGCCATGCCTCAGACCAATATTCAACTATTATTCCTTTTTTATCGACAAATGAAGCGCGTTTCAGCCATGTCGGATTGCCGATTTTCCACTCCGGTTGCCAATAATATTTATCCGGATCTGTTTCACTGATGTTAAAGGCGGCAATTATTTTTCTCAAAGCTCCGTTTTTTTTGTATTTTAATCGGGTTAAATCTTCTTTTTTTAAGGCTTTTCCTTGAAAAAACGGGGAAATGACAACAATGTCAAAATTTGATTTTTCCAGCTCTTGCAAAAAGTCTTCTTTGTTTTTGAATCTTAACGTATCCAGTAAAAATAAAATATTACGAGCTTGTTTTATGTTTTCAATATTTTCGGCATTTTCATTGATTAAGAGCTGATTTTTGGCATCCTTAAAGGCAAAACGGGGTTGACTGAAAATATAGGTCGGTATTTTACTGTATGCCGATTTTTTTATTGCATCATCAATATTTTCTGCCGTGCATTGATCTATGGAGATTATATTCATGCCGCTGGGTGCAACAAAGTCGTTTTCTTGGCAAAATAAATTATTAATCACTTGTGCATCTATGCTGGCTCGATATTTTTTAACCGAGGTTTCAATTTTTTTGTTTTGGATTTCTATCGGGTTAAGCAACAAAGTATCTTGTTCTGTCGTATAATTTCCTTTGCGCGACTGATTATAGTCTGCTAAATGAAATTCCCAGATGCCGTTATCTATCAATTTTTGACCTTCATGTGCCATAATGATAAAGTCAGGATTGAGACTTTTGCCATAGCGGCTTAACATGATTACGTTTTGCCGCATGGCTTCGCGAAAGTTTTGTATGCTTTCGGGAAAACCGCTGCGGCGCGAATCTATTTCTTCTCGGGTATACGGATTGGCTGATGTAAATCCAACCAATCCGGCTTGGCTTTCGCTTGCACCAAGCAGATACCCTAA
Source organism: uncultured Alphaproteobacteria bacterium (assembly GCA_944393215.1). Taxonomy (GTDB): domain Bacteria; phylum Pseudomonadota; class Alphaproteobacteria; order RF32; family CAG-239; genus CAJLXD01. The sequence goes on along the minus strand of CALXZL010000004.1, from coordinate 53,323 downwards.
TAAAAACAGAAACGGAATACTCCTACGTAACAATGTCTGCCTCTTTCTTTCCGGTTCTTTTGGTAATCTCGGCAATTTCCATGGCTGCCTGCAATATTTCATCCAACATTTGGCGCGGTTCAGATGCCAGATTATTTTTATCATAATTTTCAAGATATACACGCAGTGTCGCGCCGCTGCTGCCGGTTCCGGACAGACGATAAACAATTCGCGAACCTCCTTTGAAGTTGACAATTAAACCGTTTTTGGTCGAACTGCCGTCAACAGGATCATTGTATATGAACGGATGTGCCGTCTCAACTTCGTAAGCACCATATTTTTGACCGGACAAACCGGGAAGTTTGGCTTCTAAATCAGCCATTAATTTATCTGCCACTTCCGTATCCAATCCTTCAAAGTCAAAACGTAAATAATAGCTGCGTCCGTATTTTTTCCAATGGTCGCGCGTTATTTGTTCTACACTCATTCCGGTTTTGGCAATGATGCTTAACCAGAATAATACTGCCCAGATACCGTCTTTTTCTCGAATATGGCTTGAGCCGGTACCGAAACTTTCTTCTCCGCACAGTGTAATGCGTTTTGAATCCATCAAGTTTACAAAATATTTCCAGCCGGTCGGAACTTCATAATAGCTTAAATTATGTGCTTTGGCTACGCGGCTGACTGCCGTTGAGGTCGGACAAGATTTTGCCACTCCGTAGATCCCTTGTTTATATGCCGGAATGATGCTGTAATAATCTGTTAATATGGCGAGAGAATCGCTCGGGGAAACAAAAAATTTCTTACCCAAAATCATATTGCGGTCGCCGTCTCCGTCATTGGCGGCACCAAAATCAGGTGCATCTTCCGAATTCATAATTGCCAACAATTCCGTGGCATAGGTCATATTCGGATCAGGGTGTTTGCCTCCAAAATCAGGCAAAGGATTGCTGTTGATTACCGAGCCTTTTTCAGCGCCCAAAACTTCTTCAAAGATTCTTATGGCATAGGGACCGGTTACGGCATTGAAGGCATCAAATTTCATTTTGAAGCCTTTTTTAAAGAGTTGTTTTAAGCTTTCAAAATCAAAAATGTTTTGCATCATTTCAACATAATCGGAAACGGAATCGATAATTTCAATTTCCATGTCTCCGAGTTTGGTTTTGCCGATTTTGCTTAAATCAATGTCGGAGGCTTCATAAATTTTATATTCGGTTATGTTTTTGGAATTTTCATATATTTTATCACTTATTTTGGTGGGAATTTGCCCTCCAGTCTCATTGGCATATTTTATGCCAAAGTCTCCGTTGATTCCTCCCGGATTGTGTGATGCTGAAAATACAAATCCTCCGTCAGTTTTATTTTTAAGAAGGATGTTGGATGATGCCGGCGTTGAAAGTAATCCGTTTTGTCCGATGATTAATTTGCTGACACCATTGGCTGCCGCCATTTTGATAAATTGTTGAATCGCAGTGGCATTATAATAGCGTCCGTCTCCGCCGACAACGAAAACCTTGCCGCTTAAGTTACCGATTGTGTTAAAAATGCTTTGTATGAAATTTTCAAAATAATTGGGTTGCATCATGACTTTGGTCTTTTTACGCAGACCGCCGGTACCCATTTTTTGATCTGTATATGCTGTGGTTTTTATTGTTTTTATCATAATATTCTCCATTGCGGTTTTTTTTATATCATACAAGATAACACGTTGTCTGTTAAACACAAGTGTTCATTATACTTATCTACCGAGTCTGCAGGAGATATTCTATTCGGGCGAGATAAATTCCGCTAAGGCGTTTATTTCTCTTTTGGCGGCTATGTGTGATATTGTCATTTTCATTTTTAAGGCTTCATCGTTCATATCTAAAACCGTTAAACCTTCCAGGAAAAGTTCTTTGTATATGACGCGATCTTTAAAGCCTGAAAATAACCGAAATCCATATATTTTGGACAAGCGCTCCAGATGTCCAAAAACGGCTGTTTTGTTTTTGGAATTGAAGCTTGATAATTTGTTGCCGGTTACAATCCAGTTCAGATAGGGTTTTCCTTGTGATGCTAAATATTTTTTGACATCCCAGATAAAGTTTGAATAGTGCCCCGGCTTTAATATCCTATCGGTTTGATAATCGATATCGGCGATAACGTTTAAATCTACCAAACTGTCAGATATCGGGGTGATGACCGTATCGGCATATTTATGCGCTTCTTCAAATAAATAATTTTTGGTGCCGGGGGTGTCAATGATGATGGCATCGACATGGTTTTTCTTTTGAATAATTTGAGATGCCAAAGAATCTCGTGCCTGAGCATAAAGATACGGATTTTCCTCCGGATATACTCTGGTATGTTCGGGAATCGGTAAATTGATGTGTTGCGTTTCACAATAGCGGCGGCGATTTTCTATATATTTTGATAAACTGCCTTGTCTGCCGTCTAAATCAAAGGTCGCTACCGAAAAACCATCTTGCATTAAGCGTATTGCCAAGTGCATCGATATGGTTGACTTTCCGGTTCCGCCTTTTTCGTTGCTTACAACAATGATATGGGCTTTTTTGTTTTCTGTTTCGTTTGTCATCAGAATCTGTTTGCTAGGGTGAGTTCGGACTTAGTTGCTACTATAACTATGCATGATTTGTTTGATTTTTGCAAGCGGCTACATATGTTTTTGGCTTCTTTTTTATCAAAGCCCATTATCTTGGAACGGTATACTATTGCCGATCCGGTTTGGTAGGGTTCTATATCTATTATTTTGTCATCGGCTTTTTTGACGAGTTCATCTCTGATGTCCATGGCATAATTTCTGGCTTTGGCATAATTGGAAAATGCTCCGACCTGAATTCCCCATGCTTCTATATCGTTGCTTTGTGGTGCAGAGAGGCTGTTGGAGGCAATCTCTTCGTGTACTTCTCGGTTGATATCTTTAGATACGTTGGCAAGAATTGCGTCTTCCGAATCATAACTGTTTAAGGCTAATTTTTGTAAACCACTTTCCATCATGGATGCCACTTTTTTATCTCTTTGCTTTAACATACGATGTCCCATGGTAACTGCAATTACGCGATGCCCATTTCTTTCGGCAGATGTTACGATATTATATCCGGCTGCGTTGGTAAAACCTGTCTTCATGCCGTCGGCTCCGGCAAAGTTTTTTAACAAATGATTGTGTGTGTATACCGTTCTTCCTTTGTAGGTGAATTTTTTGGTCGCAAATAATTTATAATATTGCGTAAAGTGATGATATAATGCCGCTCCTAAAAGCGCCATGTCTCGAGCCGTGGTTTTTTGTTTCTTGTTTGGTAAGCCGGAAGCATTGTAAAATGTGGTGTTTTTCATCCCTAACTCATGTGCCACTTTGGTCATGGCCTTGGCAAAATTTTCTTCCGAATATCCCAATCCTTCTGCCAAAACAACCGCACAATCGTTTGCCGATTTGACAATTAATGCCATGACGGCATCTCCGACTTTGATTTTTTCTCCTTTTCTGACACCGATTTTTGATGGAGACATATTTGCTGCACGGCGTGATACCGGAAATTTGTCTTCCCATTTGATGATGCCTTTTTCCAGCGCGTCAAATGTGATGTATAAGGTCATTAATTTGGTTAATGATGCCGGATAACGTAATTCATCGGCATTATTTTCAGACAAAATCTCACCGCTTTGTGCATCTATCATAATGGATGATACGGATGCTTGGGCTTCGGCTGAAAGCAGAAAGCTTGATAATATGGTGCAAAGCAGTGTACAAAATATGGATTTAACCATGGTCATTGTTTTTTTATCCTGTTAGATTTTCTCTGAAAATATCTTTACCTTTAAATTTACGCTTAAAAGGAAAATAAATTCTTAATTTTTTTATTCGTTGATGAAAATTTTTTTACTTGACTTTATGTTTGTTTATTTGTAAAAATCTAGCTCGATAGCAAATGGCGAACGTAGCTCAGTTGGTAGAGCCCCGGTTTGTGGTACCGGTTGTCGTGAGTTCGAGCCTCATCGTTCGCCCCAGATTAAGATAAAGCACTTCGGATGAGGTGCTTTTTTTATAGGTCGTTTAAGCCAATGAGGCTCGAACCAAGGTTCGTCTGGCTCGTAAGTGCTTTTTTAGAAAAAAAATCACTAACTCGCTGCGGTCACTTGATTTGTAACGCTTTATCGAAGGCGCTGTCGCTTTTCTCAAAGCTAACAAATCTGCGCCTGTCGTCATAAAATTTTCCCCCGGAAAATTTTCCTTCCTCCAGCCTCATCGTTCGCCCCAGATTAAGATAAAGCACTTCGAATGAGGTGCTTTTTTTATAGGTCGTTTAAGCCAATGAGGCTCGAACCAAGGTTCGTCTGGCTCGTAAGTGCTTTTTTAGAAAAAAAATCACTAACTCGCTGCGGTCACTTGATTTGTAATAGATATCCCCGGGTTTACCCGGGGATATCTATGTGTAAATAAAAATATCGGATGTGCTTAAACTATTTCCGATATCTTGGGTTTGACAAATGATGAAAACTCTTCCGAAATGGGGTGTATGCATTTAACCGAATTTTTGCTGTCTATCACACTTTGATATGTTCCGCTAATCAATGGATGCCATGACGGTAAATCTAAGCCTTGATACAAACGTTTATAAGCACAGCTTTCCGGAAGCAGATATGCTTGTGTTGCAATCATTTTTAAGTTAACTTCTACACACTCATTGCCTTTTAACCGTTGTTCATATATCATGCATTGGCATGTGGCGATGTTTAAATGTCGGCAATGAAAGTTGGTAAAAACGGTTTTGCCTAAAAAATTATGCTTAATTAAGCAACATTTTCCACATCGGTCACACAGAGCTTCCCATTCTTCTTTGCTCAATTCGTAAAGTTTTTTCTTTTTCCAAAATTCTTTTTCCATAATGATATCTGCCGCATACTTTACTTTGCGGACTTTGTTATAATTATTGTTTTAATAAGACGAATTCTTTTTTTTATTATTGAGAATCGTCAGATTTGTCAATATCTTTGTTGTTTTCGGAAAGTGAGAAAATATCTAAGAAAATTTTGAATAAATCTGTTAAAGTTTTACTGCCGTTTAACGGACGTAGACTCACCCTGTCTACAATAATATAATCATTAGACAATTTATCATAACAAATTAATGCTTCGGATATTCTTCCCAAGACTAATTTGCGGCGAAAAAAGGCATAGCCTTTGTAATGAAAAGTAGAAGCGGCAATATCCGGAAAAGTATATTTTTTGGCGCTGCGGTTGTGACTTTGTATGCCAAAAAATTCTAACCCATTGTATGAAAGCCCGTCAGATAATCTTAAAAAAGTTTTATATTCTTCGGGAAGGGCGCAAAATCCGCTGGCGGAAAGCAAAGTACTGACTTTGGATATTTCATTTTCCGGACAGGGTGTGAAGGTAATGCATTCGGGAAATTTTTTTAATAGTTCATATTGTTTAAGCATGGTAAAATCTCCCTTCAAAATAGGGGAGATATATAAATTTTTCTTTAAGCAAAAATCCATTGGCAATTTGATAGTCTATTATGCGGTGGATATTGGAGTGAACATGGTGGGTTTTTATCAAACTAAAATTTTCAAAGTCATTTTTTCCGCCGAAATCAAAAGGAATCTTAAGATGCGTATTGAAATTTTCGGGGGCAATTCCTTTTTTTAGCAGATTAATATCTTGCGGCGATAAGCCCATCTTTTCTAGTTCTGACGGAGAACTGTAGCCTGCCATTTTTAAAAACGCCGAACGTTTCCTTTGATATTCCGTAAAAATATTATGCATCTCTTCCCAGGTTTTGGGGGCATAGGCTTGTTCTTTGAGCTGCATGTTGTCTAATTTATATATATGTAGCAGTTTGATGACGTTTTGTTTGATTTGTTCTGCGGATAAATTTATTTCAGAGGCGTCTTCATACAAACTGATGTCAAAACCATGGTCATAGGAATTAACTTGCTCTTTTTTTAAGGGTATTTGTCTACCTTCCGATTTGATGGACCAATCCCACATTTTGCCTCCTTAATTTATGGGAAAGTGTCTGTTAATTTTAGGATAATATATTTTTTTTGGCAAGCGTTAATTGTATAAAAAAAAGTTCGCTTTAATCCTGCGAACTTTAATCTTTAACTAAAATCTTATCCAATAAACTTATCCTTGACGAGCTTTGAGTTTAGGATTCTTTTTATTGATGACATATACGCGACCTTTACGACGAACAATCTTGCAGTTCTTATCACGTATTTTTTTAGTTTTTAATGAGCTGTAAACTTTCATTTTTCTTCCTTTTCATAAACAGTTGCCCGAAACTTATGCTAAAAATATGTCTTTGTCAACCCTATTTTTAGAGATTCTTGGTAAAAATGTAAGATATCTTTTGCATTATCTTCCTTTCTTTTATAAACTCTCTTTGTTTTTAATATGTGATTGAGGGGGCTATGTCTCGTTTTTTGGGGTGTATTTTATTGTTTGTCTGTGCCTTGCCTTTGCGCGCGGGGGCTCAAGTCAGTTATTTGGAAGAAGCAAAAACTTTAGGAATCGTCGCAGGGCAGGGGTTGGCTTGCCAGTCTTCCAAATATGATCAGTTTGAGATGTTGGCTCGCGCCATCGTTTTAACAAAAGCACCTAACCCTCAAGCCTTGCAAGATGGACTCTATGCCTTTAATTCTGCAAAAGCGGATACTTTTTTGGCAAAAAGGCGCGACGGCGGTTATCTTTGCGGCGAAATTTTGCGGATGTTTGATAATCAGGATATTTATAATATTACGCTTTATGAAGACGGAACACTTAAAATGCCCGACGGACAAATTTTTACACCCAAAACACCCTATGATGCCTCAAAAATTTATGCCGTGGATACTCATTTGCAAGAAAATATCAATAATGTTTATCAGAGCAGTGTTGATAAGGTTCAACAGAGAAGAACCCAAGCTGCGGTTTCAGCTCCTCAATCTGCTGCTTCTCAAGGTCGTTCTTTGCGTGTGCAAAATGCTCCGCAAAATACGGTTCAGCCCGTGGTTAATAATTTTTCTCCCGAATCTTCCATAGGGCATCTTTCTCGCCGTAAACGCTATTAAAGAATCTTGCATAATTTGTTTTAACCTATATACTCATCCCCAAGTTAATATTTAAATGGAGAAAGTTATGGCTGCGTATCAATACGTTTTTGTAATGCAAAATTTAACCAAAGTTTTCCCCGGAGGAAAAGAATTATTCAAAGGTATCACACTTTCCTTTTTGCCCGGTGCAAAAATCGGCGTTTTGGGTGTAAACGGTGCCGGTAAATCAACTCTCTTGAAAATTATGGCTGGCGTAGATAAAGAATTTAACGGTGAGGCTTGGGCTGCCGAAGGGGTTAAGGTTGGCTATTTGGAGCAAGAACCAAAGTTAGATCCTTCTAAAAACGTGATGGAAAATATTATGGACGGTTTGGGCGAAACCAGAGATTTACTCAAACGTTTTGAAGAAGTATCAATGAAGTTTGCCGAGCCGATGAGTGATGAGGAGATGAATGCCCTTATCGAAGAACAAGCCGAATTGCAAGAAAAAATTGACGCCTGCAACGGTTGGGATTTGGAACGCACGATTGAAATTGCGATGGATGCTTTGCGTTGTCCGCCTGCAGATGCCGATGTGACCAAACTCTCGGGTGGGGAAAAACGCCGCGTGGCTTTATGCCGTTTGCTGTTGCAAAAGCCCGATATGTTGCTCCTTGATGAGCCGACCAACCACTTGGATGCCGAATCGGTGGCTTGGCTTGAAAAACACTTGCAAGAATATAAGGGAACGGTGGTTATGGTTACGCACGACCGCTATTTCTTGGATAATGTTACCGGTTGGATTTTGGAACTTGACCGCGGACAAGGTATTCCTTATGAGGGCAACTATTCTTCTTGGTTGGAACAAAAGCAAAAGCGTTTGGCGCAAGAGGCTCGTGAAGAAAATGCCCGTCAAAAAACTTTGGCTAACGAGCTGGAGTGGATTCAAAAAAATCCGAAAGCCCGTCAAGCTAAGTCTAAAGCTCGTATTAAGGCTTATGATGAGTTGTTGAATGCGGCAACCAAAGATAAAATCACACAAGCTTACATCAACATTCCGATGAATGAGCGTTTGGGCGATTTGGTGATTGAAGCCGAGAACATTACCAAAGCTTATGGCGACAAGGTTTTGATTGATAATCTTTCTTTCAAAATTCCCAAAGGTGCGATTGTCGGCATTATCGGTCCGAACGGTGCCGGTAAAACCACTTTGTTCCGCATGATTACCGGACAAGAAAAGCCGGATTCCGGTACAATCCGAATCGGCGAATCGGTTGATTTGGGGTATGTTGACCAATCACGCGATGAACTTAATCCGGACAAAACCGTATGGGAAGAAATTTCCGACGGTTTGGATATGATGGAGCTTGGCAAAAAGACCATTCCGTCTCGTGCTTATGTCGGACAGTTCAATTTCAAAGGCGGCGATCAACAAAAGAAAGTCGGACAACTCTCCGGTGGTGAAAGAAACCGCGTTCATATGGCCAAAATGCTCAAAAATGGTGCTAATGTCATTTTGCTCGATGAGCCGACCAATGATTTGGATGTGGATACACTTCGCTCACTGGAAGAAGGTATTATGGCATATCCGGGTTGCGTATTGGTTACCTCACACGACCGCTGGTTTTTGGACCGTTTGGCTACACATATTCTTGCCTATGAAGGGGATGGACACGTTGAATGGTTCGAAGGCAACTTTGATGACTATGAGCAAGACAAACGCCGCCGCTTGGGTGATGATGCCTGCAACCCGCATCGGATGAAGTATAAAAAACTCGAGAGGTAACAAGTTTGTTCTGTGGAAATCTAATACAGATTTTGCGGATAAAAAAACAGGGGTGGTTATATAAACCATCCCTGTTTTTGTTTTTAAATTCAGCAATAATTTTGCAAGACAATGCGCCTTCTGCGGAAACGTTTGCTCCGGCTTTGATAGGCTCGATATAGGTTCGTGACTTCTTTAAAGCTCGCTTTGCCTATCCAATACCAGTGATTGTATGATTTTCCTATTTTTCCTTTGTATTTGGCTTTAAGCAATGTGCATACTTTATAGCTGCCGATATATGAGGCTCTGCCACCGCTTGAATTGCCGTATTTGATATCAATAGAGCAGGCTTCTCCGACATTTAAAATCGTATCAGCCATATCTGTCGGCAAGATGGAAATGGTGATATTTTTTTGCGGATTTTTGACAATCTTGGCGATGGTATCCGAATTTTCGTATCCTATCCAGTACCAGATGTTGCTGATTGTACCAATTTGTCCGCCCGAATTTTCCTTTAAATCCATACATTGTCGATAAGTGCCGATATATGCCGTAGGATTCTTTTTTCCGGTAGAGATGATTATTCCGAATGCCATGGTATTGGTTATCATTTCAATGGTTTCTTCGATGTCATCATCGGCACCGGTTTTGATGTTTTTTCTCCATGCATAAATGGCATTTTCTACTGTTTGCATAATTTGCTGTTGTCTTTTCTTTTCCATAAATAATATATTTTAAAGTTAATAATTAAATTTTATGTATTTTTGTCATGTTTTCTTTTTTTAGTCAATAAAAAAAAGCCGCCAATCAGGCGGCTTTTGCGCTAAAAAATTTTATAAATCTTTGATCATTTTGGCAAAGGTGATGCCGCTTTCTTCAAAAATATCTCCTTCTTGCACATAGCCCATTTTTTCATAAAAATTGACTACCGAAAGCATGGCGTGCATCACAATCTTACTGAAACCTGCTTCTTGGGCACGTTTTTCGGCATATTTGACCATTTGGCGACCAATGCCTTCGCCTTGATATTTGGTATCAACCGCCACTTGCATCAGACGGATGGTTTCATTGTCAACCGGTGCTAAAATCAAACCGCCGACCAATTTGTCATCCAAACTTTCAATACAACCGATATGCAGATAGTTGGCTTCTTTGGCACGGTGCATATCCAAAAACTTCAAGCCCAGAGGCTCAAGCAAGATTTTATAACGTAGCTCAACCAGTTCATCATAGCGTGATGAGCCGAAATCAACATCAATCATCTTTTTCATAATATGCCTCCGTTTGTGGTTGCCTTTTTATAACTATATATCTTAGCATAGTTAATAATATATTGCGAATAATTTTTTTTTCATATATTTTGAGCTTAAATTTTATAAGTTTTTTTAGAAAGTGAATTGTTTATATGGCTACAAATTCGGATTTAATCAGAAACTTTGCGATTATTGCGCATATTGATCATGGAAAATCTACCCTCGCTGATAGGATGATTGAATATTGCGGCGGCTTGCAACAACGTGAGATGACCGAACAGGTTTTGGACTCGATGGATATTGAAAAAGAGCGCGGTATCACCATTAAAGCGCAGACCGTGCGTTTGAACTATACCGCCAAAGACGGCAAAACTTATCAGCTCAACCTGATGGATACCCCCGGACACGTTGACTTTTCTTATGAAGTTTCGCGTTCTCTGGCTTCTTGCGAAGGCTCGGTCTTGGTGGTGGATGCCACCCAAGGTGTGGAAGCACAGACGCTTGCCAATGTTTATTTGGCTCTTGATAATAACCATGAGATTATTCCCGTTTTAAACAAAGTAGACTTGCCTTCCGCCGATGTGGAAAAAGTTAAACGTCAAATTGAAGACGTAATCGGGCTTGATACTACAGATGCCGTGGAAACTTCCGGCAAAACCGGTTTGGGTGTGGAAAATTTGCTCGAAGCCATTGTCAAACATTTACCTGCGCCGACCGGTGATGAAGAAGCCCCGCTCAAAGCCCTTTTGATTGACAGCTGGTACGACTCTTATCTCGGCGTGGTGATTTTGGTGCGCATTAAAGACGGGGTCATGCGCAAAAAAACACAAATCCGTATGATGAGTAACAATGCCACTTATCTGGTCGATCGTGTGGGTATCTTCACGCCGAAAATGCAAGAAATTGATGCACTTTATCCCGGAGAAGTCGGCTATATTACCGCCAGCATCAAAAGTGTGAGCGATTGTCATATCGGTGATACCATTACCGATAATAAACGCCCATGTGATGCCGCACTTCAAGGTTTTAAACCTTCAATTCCGGTGGTGTTCTGCTCCATTTTTCCGGTTGATTCCAGCCAATATGAAGCCTTAAAAGACGCTTTGGCAAAGCTCAAACTCAATGATGCCAGTATCGATTATCAAAACGAAAATTCTACCGCGCTGGGCTTGGGTTTTCGTTGCGGCTTTTTAGGTTTGCTGCATATGGAAATTATCCAAGAGCGCCTCAATCGCGAGTTTGACTTGGATTTAATCACCACCGCACCTTCAGTGGCTTACAAATTGCATTTGACCGACGGTACCGACACAATGTTGCATAATCCTGCCGATATGCCGGATGTGACCAAAATCAAATCAATTGAAGAGCCATGGGTGAAAGCCACAATCCTCGTACCGGATGAATATTTGGGTTCGGTTTTGAAACTTTGCACCGAAAGACGCGGTGAACAAGTGGAACTCACTTATGCCGGCAGTCGCGCCATGGTGATTTATAAAATTCCGTTGAACGAAATCGTGTTCGATTTTTATGACCGCTTGAAATCTATCACCAGCGGTTATGCCAGCTTTGATTATGAGCTTATCGGCTATCACGAATCGGATTTGGTTAAAGTGCAAATCCTTATTAACGAAGAACCGGTTGATGCTTTGGCTTTCCTTTGCTTCCGTGGTGAAGCCGAAGCGCGCGGTCGTCAAATTTGTGAGCGATTGAAAGACCTCATCCCCAGACATTTGTTCAAAATTCCAATCCAAGCCGCAATCGGCGGACGTGTGGTCGCGCGTGAAACCATTTCAGCCCTGCGTAAAGATGTAACTGCAAAATGTTATGGCGGCGACGTAACCCGTAAGCGCAAGCTTTTGGATAAGCAAAAGAAGGGTAAGCAGCGTATGCGCCAGTTCGGTAAGGTTGAGGTACCGCAATCAGCCTTTATAGAAGCCTTACGCATCGGTGACAACTAACAAACGTGAGGACGTTTGATCCCAAAAATTAGACAGCCTCTCTGACAGTGATTAGAAACCGCGATGCTATTAGCTTTCTTGGCGGAAACAACATGGCTTGAACAAAAAATTGAAAAGGATTTGAATTATGCTTAACAAAATACAAGCCCGCCAAAACCTTAAACAAACACGCCTTAATTTGGCAGAGTAAATTATAGCCCTTCGGCGTTTGCACAAAATGAGCGTTTGGGAACTTGTGTCTAATTAAAAAAGCACCTCGTTTGAGATGCTTTTTTAGGTCCTTTTTAAATATTTCGTTGTTTTGCCATTTTTATAAATTCAGAAGAAGAAATGGTTTTACTATAATCAGAAAATTTATTACTTATGGTTCCGAGAAATAATTGGTTACTTTCTATTTCTTCGGTAACTTGTTGCAAATAGATATTTATCTTACTAATAACTTCTTGAGGTAACCCCATATCTTTAGCGGCTTTTAGTTTTTGTTGGTTACTGATTTGGTTATATTGTTTAACTACATTATCGGTAATTTCAGTTGCACCGGTTTTTTCTTGTACTTCTTTGATAATTTTATCTTGCAATTCTATATCTGGTTGCCCATCTTCTTTGACAAACAGATCTTTATCAAAACCTAAGGGCAAATAATCTCCAGTTGAAGTATCTCGTAAAAAAGAACAGTCATACGTTTTTCCGTCCGGAGTTGTCATATATAAAACATCTTGGTTTTGATAGTTTTTAAATTGGCTTTGTCGGTTCTGTTTAACAACATCATACGAATCTACTCTAGAAGATACCATAGAATATCCGTCTTTCAGATCGTAGCGAATTTGTTGTGCAGATGAATATTGACTTTTACTGACACCGTTTATTGTCGTCGAAATATCTTTACTTTCATAATGGGATTCTTGACTATATTCATTATTTAGATGTTTTGTTACAGCGGTTGCACTCAGACGGCTTTCACTGATATTGACATCTCTATCAGCCTGAGGCGCTGCGTTGACGGCAGTACCGCCAACCATTAATCCACCAAGTAAAAGAGTATTTTTCATTCTTTTTATTTTTTTGAGTTTCTCTTTTATCTTTTCTGCATTAGACATCACAATTACCTTTCCTTCTATATATCTGATATTATAATAATATCATTTTTGCTTTTTAAAAGCAATTTTTTGTCAATATTTTTACAAAAAAAACTTCCGAATTTTATTTCGGAAGTTTTTCATTTTTAAGGTAACAAGGGTGACCAAGCTGGATCGGAGGCGTCGGCAGGTGTAACAACCAAGCGCTCGTTATAGCCGGTTAAATCAATCGAATATAACTTAACCGGAGCATTAGAGCGTGAAGTCCCTCGATCTTGGCGGAAGTAGATAATCACACGCCCGTTCGGAGACCAGGTCGGACCTTCTACCAAATAACCGCTGGCAAGTAAACGCTCTCCCGTGCCGTCCGGATACATCACTCCAATGTAAAATTGTCCGTTTGCCATTTTGGTAAAGGCAATATAGTCTCCTCTCGGTGACCAAACCGGTGTGGCATATCTACCTTGTCCAAAACTGATGCGGTGAACATCAGAACCGTCGGCATTCATTACATAAAGCTGTTGATTGCCGCCTCTGTCCGAGTTGAACACAATTTGTGACCCGTCCGGAGAATAGCTCGGAGAAGTGTTAATTCCGGCATTCTTGGTAAGTTGGGTTGAACGACGGTTTTTCAAATCCATCTCATAAATATCGGTCTTACCATTGGCAGCATAGCTCAACAAAAGTTTAGAACTATCCGGAGAGAAGCGCGGCGCAAAGGTCATGCCGGGGAAGTTACCAATCAACTCTTGCTTTCCGGTTTCAATATCCAAAATGTATACTTTCGGCACACCGCCGGCATAAGACATATAGGTAATTTTTTGCAGGTTGGGTGAGAATCTCGGCGTTAAAGCCATTGCACTACCCGAGGTTAAATATTTGTGGTTTTCGCCGTCTTGGTCCATAATTGCCAAACGTTTGATTCTTCTCGTTGCCGGACCTGTTTCCGAAACATAAACAATGCGGGTGTCAAAGTAGCCTTTTTCACCGGTCAAACGCTCATAAATGGCATCTGCAATAACGTGAGCAACACGACGCCAGTTGTCTTTTGTGGTGGTAAAGGATTGAGCCTTAAGTTGGCTTTCGGCATAAACATCCCATAAGCGAAATTCAATCTTGAGCTGGTTTTGTCCCACTTCTTTAATGGCACTTTGTACCAATGCCAAAGCATTAATGGCACGCCAATCTATGAAGGCGGGCTCTTCTTCCATAGACGTAAACTCTTGAATATAGCTGTTGTCATTGATGACTTTAAATAAACCTGAACGCTCCAAGTCGGCAATAATCACATCTCTGATTTTGCTCCCTTGTTGCCCAATCCAAAAACCTTCATGAATCATCTCCGGAATTGCTATCGGCATCGGATCTCTGACCGCGCCGTTGACATCAATTTGCAATTCGGCTTTGGCTGGTGTAATCAGCATGATGCTGAACAAAATCGTTAAAAAATATCTGAACTTCATGGTGTTCCCTTTAAAATTTTCGAATCGAATCATATACTTATCGCAAATTCTAAAGAAATATCGTTAAAATTCAATTAGCGTTTGACAGTTTTTGTTATTGCTCTAAACTATTTTTAGGAGAAAAATATGGATATTCATGAGTTCAAACAAAATCTTACCAAATATAAAGCCATTTTGGGTTTTGATTATGGTGATAAACGCTTGGGTGTTGCTGTTTCTGATTTGTTGTGGATGGTGGCAACTCCTTATAAAACCATTTATCGTAAAGATTTCAAAACCGATATGGCTGAAATTAAAAAAATCATAGAAGAAAAAGAAGTCGGCGCCATTGTTTACGGGTTGCCGTTGCAGATGAACGGCGAAGAGGGTGAAACCGCTGCCAAAGTGCGCGCCTTTGCCGAAAAAGTATATCAGCAAACTCATTTGCCTTATATGTTTTGGGATGAACGTCTTTCTTCTTCCGCCATGGAGCGTTTTTTAATCTCGGAAGTGGATATGAACCGCAAGCGTCGCAAGCAAGTACTCGATAGCTCCGCCGCGGGGTATATTCTTCAAGGTGTCCTCGACAGTATAGCTCAAAAGCTCGTATAATGGAGAACTAATACAGATTTTACGGATAAATTGTTCGGTCATGTACCTCTTTGTACACTCCTTCAAATTTTTTCTGGTTTCTTACTACTCGCCTCATTCTCCACAATTTATTTAAATCGTGTATAATGGACGATTAGTGCGTTGCCATCGGGTAAAAAGTGTCCTCACGCATGCTCAAAGCTATAAGCAACGGCTTTGAGGGTTTGTAAAAATTTTTCTCCCTGCAACAAGCCAACTTTTCCTTGGGGGTAGGGGTGTTCTATCAGTTCGCGGACATTGTTTACAATTTCCACTTCTTCCGGCAAAAATCTTCGGCGAAAGGCATAAGCTGCCGCGATCGTTTCTTCTTTGTCATCTGCTTTATAGCCGATTTGCTTTAACAACTTGCCAACATCATTTTCTTTGATTTTATCGGCATTTTGCAAATCATACCACAAGCCAATGCCGTTTTGCGCCAATCTTTGCCAAGGAAAGCTTATTCCCGGATCCATTTTTCTCATCGGAGCAATATCCGAGTGGGCAACTACGTTTTGCGGCAATATTTGATATTTTTTGATGATTTCTTGGCATAAAGAAATTAAATTTTCTATTTGAGCTTCCTTATAAGATGTTTCTCCCAAGCTCATATTGCAAAGTTCAATTCCGACGGAACAGGAATTGATATCTTCCTTAAATTCTCTCCACGATGCCAAGCCGGCGTGCCATGCACGTTTATCTTCGGCTATCATTTGTGTGATACTGCCGTCTTCATCTAAAAAATAATGCGGACTGACTTCCGCAGAATCATAACTTTTATAGGCTTCTTCTTCGTGAAAGGCAGAACAGTGGATGACTAACAGAGAAACAGATTTTTTTCTCTCATTGAAATGCGGAAGAAGATGCTTTTTGATTTCCATTTTTTAAGCAACCTTCCGACTTTTCATAATATTTTGATAGGCATTATTAATTTCAGCCATTTTCAATGTGGCTTTTTCCACTTCTTCTACGGTTGCTCCGCCGGCTTGAATCCTGTCGGGATGATAGATGTTTATCAATTCCTTCCATTTGCTTTTAATTTCATTATCGCTTGCGGTGCGTAAAACGCCTAAAACATCATAAAAATCGGCAACGGAGCTCTCTGTGGCAATTTTGGGCTCATAGGCTTGTCTGATAACGGTAAAATTTCCTTCCGGGAGCTCTATGGCTTTGGCAATTTCTTTAATTAATTTCAGTTCTTCTGCCCCGAATTGCCCGTCTGCCGTGGCTATTTTGAACAGATTTTCAATCACGCCTTCTTTTAATTCCAGGTCATCTTTAGACAGACGCAATATCTGCAGAGCATAAGGCTCCCATCCATTCAAACTTTCTTTGGCTTTGTTAAATGTTTTGGAAATGCGGTGATCTTGATTGTTTTGTAAATTGAATATTTTTTTAAACACCCTGATTTCATTTTCGCTGACATGACCGTCCGCTTTGGCTACTTTGGCTGCTAAGCCTGCCATTGATTGAACCAAAGAATTGCTTTTTGCCGTGTGTATGCCTATGAGAAATTTAAAAGGATTTATCTTATACCAAAATTTGTTCAAAAAACCAAATAAGGGTTGAAATTGTTTTTCAGAACGATACAAATCGGCAAAAAAGCCAATGATAATTCCGCAAAAGAGCAAAATCGGACTATGTAAAGAAAAACCGATTATTGCTCCCAAAATTTTGCATAAATGGGTGTTGAAAAAGTTGTCTAAAGACAAACGGAATGCTTTGGCATGTCGGCTGTTTGGGGTGTCAAAAGTGAAATGACCGATGATAAAGCAAACTATAAAACCGTCAAAACCAAATAAAATGCTGCCTAATATCGTTCCCCACAGCTTGCCCCAGAAATTGCCGTCAATCACATTATAATATCTGTAATATTTGTACGGCAAAAGTAACCGAATATTGTCATCAACAATACTCAGCTGTTTTTCTAAATTTTTGATAATTTTTGTTCTGTCTATCAGGATATGTCCTAAAAACAAGCCCCAAAAAAATCCGCTTGCTCCGAATATGCGTAATCCTAACAGAGCTAATGTAAATTTACCTAACGGTGACATATATTTCACATGCTTGTTAACACAATATTCTTCTTTTAGCACAAAAGTTTCTAAAAATAAAGCAACTTATAGTTTTATAGTTGATAAATGTGACGGAAAATCTTTCGGACTTTGTACCAAACCTAATTTGCAGTTGCGGCGATAGCTGAAAAAATCTCCGATTGCCGTAAATGTGTCAATTCCCGAAGCGGAAATATTGCCAATGCCGAGTTGTTCCAGTTTGTGGACGACAAAGCCTTCCAGATTGAACAAAAAATGTTCTCCGTCGGCTTTGTCCTTAAACCAACGGTTGTTTTCTTCATCTTTGTGTAAAAATTCTCGACGCATGTCTTCTTTGCACTCAAAGGATTGTTGTTGCAGGCATGGTCCGACGGCGGCGTGAATATTTTCAACATGAGCTCCATGTTCAATCATAATTTTGACCGTGTTTTCAACAATACCGTTCAGAGCACCGCGCCAACCGGCATGTGCCGCTCCGATAATTTGTGCTACATTATCATAAAATAAAACCGGGGCGCAATCTGCCGTGCCGATACATAAAATGACATCTTGGGCGGTTGTAACCATGCCGTCTGCCGTAATTTCATTGCGACTGGCTTTATTGCTGAATTCGGCATGTCCGCTGATGCCCTGATTGATAATTAATAAATTTGAGCGCGATAAATTGTAGCGTGCCGCAATTATATCTAAATTTTTCATGACATGTTCATGATTGTCATTGCTTTTTCCGTTTACGTTCAGTGAACTGTACAGACCTTCTGATACGCCTCCGTCTCTGCCAAAAAAACAGTGCTTTTTTCCGGGTATGTTGGGTGCAAAATATTTCATAGAAAAGACTCCCCGTATTCTAGTTTTTCCAAATTCAGATATTCGGCAATTGTTTGCCCGATATCGGCAAAGGTTTTGCCTTCTCCGGCAAAACGGCTGTTTATTTTTTTGCCGAATAACAGCATCGGAACTTGTTCTCTGGTATGATCCGTGCCTTTATAGGTCGGATCATTGCCGTGATCCGCCGTGATGAATACTATATCGTCTTCTCGAAGCAGCGGTATTATTTCAGGTAATCTTTTATCAAAATATTCCAACCCCTCGGCATAACCTTTGACGTTGCGGCGGTGTCCCCATAACATGTCAAAATTTACAAAGTTGGTGAAAATTATGCTGTTTTCCGGAGCATCCTTTACTTCTTTTAAAGTAACGTTCCATAATTCTTCCAAACCGGATGCATGCAGGGCTTTGGTGATGCCGCAACCGGCATAAATATCATTGATCTTGCCGATGGCAATGACATTGCCGCCTTTTTTTTGCATCTTGTCTAAAACCGTTTCTTTAAATGGTTTAACCGAATAATCATGTCGGTTGGCGGTGCGCGTAAATTCTCCCTTCTTTTCTCCTACAAACGGGCGTGCAATAATACGGGCTATATTATAGGGTTTTGCGTGTTTATAAGCCACTTCGCAAAGTTTGTATAATCTATCCAATCCAAAATATTTTTCGTGGGCGGCGATTTGAATATTGCTGTCGGCTGAAGTATAAAATATCGGTTTGTCGCTTTGGATGTGTTCTTCTCCAAGTTCTTGGATGATTTCGGTCCCCGAGGCGGCTTTGTTTCCCAGAATACCGGCAATTTTTCCTTCTTGGCAGATGGCATCAATTAGGGCTTTGGGAAAAGACGGGTAGTCCGGCTTGAAATAGCCCCAATCGTTTAACACCGGAACTCCCGCCATTTCCCAATGTCCCGATGTGGTGTCTTTGGCAACGCTTAATTCACTCATGTGGGCTTTGATGCTGCCGATGCCTGCCATTTTGGCTTCGCTTAGTTTGCCTAAATGATATTCCTTACCGGTGGCGGCATGAGCAACTTCAACCAAGCCTAATTCTTTTAGGTTGGGAATATTCAGCCCTCCGTTGCTTTCAACTATATGACCAAACGTATCGGCGCCGATATTATCAAATTTTTCGGCATCGTGGGCATTACCTATGCCGAAGGAATCCATCATTAATATAATTACTCGAGACATCTTTACCTCTTAATTTGTGTTTTTTATATCCCTAACATAGCATGAATATTTAAATTTTTTAATAATATTTTGTTGACGGAAATATACAAAAATTATATACTGCCTCCACTTTATAATATTATTAACTCTCTAAATTTATCAAATTATGGAAATATCAAAAAAAGAGTTTGAAAAATGGTTCAATTCCAATAATCAGCAAATTGCAACATTGGCGATGAAAAATCAGTGGCAGGAGTTGCTTTCCGGGCAGTCCGCTTTTTTTTCACCGGAAGAGTTGTGGAAAAATTATTCAACTTTGTCTGCCGAAGGTTTTTGTCTTGCCGTGCAACTGAAACCATCGTTGCTTCTTGCGGCAATCGCAGAGTTACGCCAGAGATTAAGCAAAGGGGATTTTCTTCCTTTTGATTTGTGGCCGAAACTGATGAGTTTGGCTTCTTATCATTTGTATGATGTTGAGCAAAAAATTTTTATTCGGGATTTTGTTGCTGAACAGCATTTTGAGGATTCAGAGCTCTTTGCCATGATTGATTCTGCATTGCGTTGCGTTGATAGAATGCCTGAGTGGTTGGATTGTGCTTCTTCTTGGATTAATCAAGTTTCTCCTAATGAAGAATTTTGCGTAAGAATCAAAGAGTTCTTGTTGTCTTGGGGAAGGCTGGAAAATCCTTCGAATTTGCTGGTGGCACAGGCGTTTAAAAAACTTTCTCCGGAGTGGGCTCCCTTAATGATTAAGGCCTTGAATAATATTCCCGGACCTTATCGCTATGATTTGTCTTTGTCATTGTTTGAAAATTACTTCGCCGACAATCAACAAGATTTGGTTAAAAGTATTCTTCTTAGCTTTGAGCGGGACACAAATGTGGCTTTGCAACAAAAATTGCTCGACGGGATTTTTAATTTCTTTAACACTTATAAACAACCAATTACTTTAGAAATTGCTTTGTTGTTCGTAGACGGAATTAAGAAATTTTTGATTGATCATTGGGCTGAAAATTGTTCAAAATTCAGCAAATTTTGGGATAAATTTTATGACGCTCCCGAAATGTTTGCTCTTATTCGCTCTGCTTTCGGAAATGATCTCGCTTTTGTGAATTTTGACAAAGGACCTCGAGATAATGCAGAAAAGCTTAAAACACCTTTGTATATGCTCTGCTATCTACCGATTATTGAAAATGCAGATTTGTGTATGCTGTTGTTGAAGGTGATCGAATACGGTGATCAGGAAAGTCGAAATTTGGCTTGCAATATTTTGGCTGGAAAAGAAGACTTTTTGCAGCTCAATGCCAGTTTTGATGTTTATTCTTCCGAACTGAGTGCAGCCATGCAACATGGTTATCCCGTTTCCTATGAAATGAAATTCTTTGTCAGCGCGATTACCAATTCTTTGGTTAAATTCGGACCACAGCTCAACAATATTGAGCCTCTTTATAATTTTGTTCAATCCAAGAAACTGAATGTTCCGGCTTTGAATGAACGTTATGAAGAAGAAATTGCTCAGCTTGAAGAACAAAACCGCTATGATACCGAAGTTTTGAACTATTTACATCAACACTAACAAAACAGCCTCTGTCAAAAAAGCAGAGGCTGTTTTCTTTACTATGCTATTTTTTCAATAATGGTTGGCGTCAACAGAGGTTTTTCTTCGCTGACGCAGATATTATTTAAAAGTTCTTGCGCAACCTTGTTCCAATCATTTTCACTTTGGGCGTGAATAAAGCAAAGCGGTTTTTCTTTGTCAACCCAATCTCCGATTTGGCAAAAAGCGCTGTAACCAGTGGCATAATCTAATTTTTGATCACTACGTGTTCTTCCGCCTTTTAATTCTATGACGGACAAACCAATGTTTCTTGTTTCCATTGCCGATACATAACCGGATTTTTTTGCATACAGCGGTTTGATGATTTGTGCTTGGGGTAAATATTTTTCCTGATTGTCCGTAAAATCTGACGGTCCGCCTAACATTTGTACCATGCGGGCAAATATTTCCAAAGCTTTTCCCGATGAAAGAGCTTGATTTAATTTTGCTTGCGCTTCTTTTAAGTCTTTTGCCAGATCGGATAAAACTAAAAGCTCACTGCAAAGTTCCATTGTTACTTGGTGTAAGCGAGAATCAAGATTGTTGCCTTTTAAATATTCAACGGCTTCTTTGACTTCAAGGGCATTGCCGACATTTTTTCCCAGAACTTGATTCATGTCGGTTAACACGGCTTTGGTTTTGGTGCCGGCACCGTTGGCAACCTTAACAATGGAGTGTGCCAATTCTCGGGCATCTTCCAAATTATCCATAAAGGCACCGTTGCCGCATTTTAGATCCATAATCAGACAATCTAATCCGGCGGCTAATTTTTTGGAAAGGATTGATGCCGTGATTAAATCAACCGATTCAACCGTACCGCAGATATCTCTGATGGCGTAAATTTTTTTATCCGCAGGCGCTAAATTTCCAGTCTGTCCGATTATGGCACAACCAACCTCTTTGACAGTTTTTCGAAACAGTTCATTACTTGGCATGGTTTGATAGCCCGGAATCGAATCAAACTTATCCAGTGTTCCTCCGGTGTGTCCTAAACCTCGTCCCGATATCATCGGTACAAATCCGCCGCATGCTGCAATCAGTGGCGCCAGCATTAAACTGACTTTATCTCCGACGCCGCCGGAGGAGTGTTTGTCCACTATCGGTCCATTGAAGTCTTGCCAGTTTAATACGTCTCCCGAATCTCTCATCGATAGAGTTAAGTTGACTTTTTCTTCTTGGTTTAATTTATTTAAGAAGATTGCCATGGTTAAGGCAGCCGTTTGCGAATCCATAATTTCTCCAGAGGTTACTCCGTGGATGAAAAATTCTATTTCTTCTTTACTTAAAGCTTCTTTGTTTCTTTTTTTGCGGATGATTTCTTGGGGCAGCATTTTTAATATCCTCTTTTTATGGTCATGAGTAAATTATCTAACAGTGAACTGGCGCCGATGCGCATGTTGCTCGGCATAATCCATTTGTAGCCCATGATGCTGACGGCTAATACTAAATATTTTTTGGCATCGTCTATGGTTCTTATTCCGCCGCTGGCTTTAAAACCGATGTTGCGTTTGTCGGCGGCTATGGTTTCCAAAATGGCGTTCGCGGCTTCAGGTGTGGCGGATATCGGACTTTTTCCGGTGGATGTTTTGATAAAATCGGCGCCGGCGTCTATGCATAATTTGGTGGCTTGGATGATTTTTTTGGCATTGACGATCTCTCCGGTCTCAAGAATTATTTTTAAGGTTTTTCCTTCACATAACTCTCGTGCCGATTGCACAAATTTTTCGCACTCGTCAAACTCTTGATTTAAAAATTTATGATACGGAAAAACAGCATCAATTTCGTTGGCTCCCGAATCCAAAGCTTGATAAATTTCTTTTTTTAATTTGCTTAAGTTATATTCTCCTTGCGGAAAATTAACAACCGTGGCTATTTTTATGTCGCTTCCGTGTAACAATCTTTTGGCATGAGAAACAAAACGTTGCCAGACACATACCGCTGCCACATTTCCATACGGCGTGCGGGCTTTGCGACATAATTCATCTATGCTGTATTCCGTGTCGTTGTCATTGAGCGAAGTTAAATCCAGTAAGCGAAGCAGTGCATGGGCAGCAATAACATCATCCATTTTGCAGCTCCTTTACAAATTGTCTGACCAATTTACTCAAATTGCCGGCGGCTTTGTCGGCTTGTTCCAGCGTTTCTTTATGCCCGTGAAATTCTTTAATCATGCCGGTGCCGTAGTTTGTGATAACGGATATTCCCAAAATTTTTATTCCGCACCAAACTGCCGAAAGAACTTCCGGTACCGTCGACATGCCTACCGCGTCGGCTCCTAATATTTGAAAGGCTTTGATTTCTGCCGCAGTCTCAAAATTCGGTCCTAAAACCATTAAATAAGTTCCTTCGTGCAGGGGAATTTTTTCTTGTTGGGCTATTTGGCGAATTTTGTTTTGAAAAATTTTATCATAGGCTTCTCCCATTACCGGAAAACGCGGACCGAATTTTTCATCATTAATTCCAACCAATGGATTGCGACCGCTCAGATTGATATGATCGGTTATTAGCATTAATGAACCGGGAGACAATGTTTCTTTTAAAGAGCCGGCAGCGTTGGTTACAATCATATTTTTTATGCCGAGAGTTTTGAATACTGCCATAATCATTTTGATGCTTTCGGGGGCGTGTCCCTCGTATAAATGCAGTCGACCTTGCATGCACAAAACTTCTTTGCCTTCCAAAAAACCGCCGATTAAACGACCTTTGTGCCCGCTGACCGTGCTTTGCGGCCAAGACGGAATCCCTTTATAATCAATGTAGACGGGGTTTTCTATTTCTTCTCCGAGAGCTCCCAGACCGCTGCCTAAAATAATGAGAGTTTGCGGGTGGAGGTTTTTGAGCTTGTTTTGAATATATGTTGCGATTGCTTCTATCATTTGTTTACTCCAAATTTGCGAATCCGTATGGCAGCATTTCCGTGATTTTTAATCTTTTTTGTATTCCGTTTTCATCCGCCAACAAAATTAAGGTAGAATCGTCGGAAAACTCTTTTATTCGCTGCAGACAAGCTCCGCAAGGCGTGATTAAGTTTTTTCCGCTGCCTAAAATCAGAATCCGTTTAATCTTTCGGTCTCCACCGTTTATCATTGCCGATATGGCTCCTGCTTCGGCACAGGTTCCCACCGGATAAGACACATTTTCAACATTGCATCCTTGGTAGAAATTGCCGCTTATGCCTTCTATGGCTGCTCCGACCGCAAAGAGAGAGTATGGTGCATATGCCTTTTTTTGGGCATCTTGCGCCAGCTCAAATAATTTTTTTTCTGTTGATCTCTCGTTCATTTCTTGCATGTTTTTCTTAAAAGTTTTATTAATTAATATGTTATATGATAAAAGCATAAACTCAGAATCTTTAATATTTATTAATCGGCGGAGATGGTGCACATGTTTCAATCCTTGGCTTCTAAAATGGCAGCGTTAAAATTGAAATTAAGTAAGTCTAAAAAAGATGATGCTCCTGATACGCCCGTTAATAATGCTCCGGCTGATGACACCGTTCAGCAGGTTGCAGATGAAATGGTTAAAGCCGAAGAAAAAGAACATAAGCATCAGCCCTTAGTTCATAAGAAAGAGGTTGAGGATGTTTCCGAAGAGCCTCGAAAAAAAGTCAGTATTGTAAAAATCATAATTTTCCTTTTGCTCTTTATTGTGCTTGCTGCTTTCGGTGCCGGTTATTATTATATTTCAAACATTGATTGGAATCAGCATAAAGATAAAATTGCAGCAGAATTTTCTAATATTACCGGAAAGAGAATTGTTTTTGACGGTCCGGTACATCTTACTTTAATGCCTTCTCCGAGTTTGCAAGCCGAAGATATTAAAATTTTTAATCCCGGTGAAGATTTGGATGAGCCTCTGGCTACGGTTAAATCTCTTGTGGCTAATTTGACTTTGAGCTCTTTGTTAAACGGGGATTTCGATGTTAAAATGATGTCGTTAGTCGAGCCGAATTTGCGCTTTGAGCTTTTGGATAATAATCTTCTTAACTGGGATACGCCTTTAACCGATGCCCAAAGAGCTAATTTGGAAAATATGCAAATTACTTTGGATAGCGTTTTGGTTAAAAATGCCACAATTCATTGGATTGATGATATCAGAAAAACAAATTATACTCTCAATAATGTTAATGCCGAAGTTATTGCTCAGAGTATTTTCGGTCCCTATCGAATCGAGGGTACTTATATTAAAAATGAAAATCCCGAAGGTTTTGCTTTTTCTATCGGAAAAATTACCAGCGGTTTGGCAACTTCGGTTAATGCCGTTATTAATCAGCCGAGTACCGAAACTTTTGTGCGTTTTGATGGTTCTATCTTATCTCAAAATAATGCCGTGAACGGTAATTTGATTTTCGAATCCAAGAAGTTGATGGATTTTATTAATTCAAATTCCGATAAATTTAAACTTAAACCCGAATATGATTATCCTTTGGCAGTTACTTTAGAATTGAAAAGTAATAAGCAAAAAATTGAATTAACTAATTTTGCCGCTAAATACGGAGATTCCGCCGGTGCCGGAAATTTGCTCATACCGTTAACTGCCGGAGAATATAAAACCGCCAAACAAGAGAAGGAGTTTCGTCCTAAAGTGGAGTTCGGTTTTAATTTTGCCTCTTTGGATTTGGCGCCCGTTAAAGAACTTTTTTCTGAATTTTGGAATAAATATAAAGACGGTACGGCTTCTTATAATCCTCAACTCAATTTTGATATTTTGGCAGATATTAAAGCCGTTAAAGCTTCCTATAATAATCAAAATATTAAAGATTTGAAAATCAGTACCGATGTTTTAAATAATAAAATCATTATTCGGGATTTTAGTGCTGTTTTACCCGGAGATGCGTCTTTTAGTTTGACCGGAGATATCTATTCGGATTTGAATCATTTAACTTTTAAGCTGAATCCCGCATTTAAGACAGATGAGTTCAGACAAACGTTGTCTTGGTTGGGAATTACCCCTTCAATTGCTAAAGATACTTTGTTGCGTCGTGTTAATGCCAAAACAATCGTTGCCGGAAATTTTAATAAAGTCGGTATTTCTTCCATTAATTTGAATCTGGATAATAGTGTTATTTCCGGTGATATTGGCGTGATTAATGATAAAAATTTGAGCCTTTATCTTAATTTGAAAACAACAATGTTTAATGTTGATGATTATTTTCCAGAAACGGTTGTTAATAATCCGGATTTTTCTTGGGCTCAAAATGTGGATGCTCGCTTTCAGAAGATTATGTTCAATCCGGATATTTATGCCGAACTTCGTTTGAGTGCGGATACTGTGTTGTATAATTCTTTGCCGTATACCGGAGTGGTGTTGAACGGTAATTTGAAACAAAATATTTTACAGCTTACTTCTTTGCAAATTGATGATTTTGCCGGAGCTAAAATGGATTTTAAAGGGCAGGTTAAAGGGTTTGGCAAAAAGGCGGAAGTTGAAAATTTGAAGTTTAACATGGAAACCAAAAATTTTAATGAATTTGTTACCAAAACAGGTTTATCGGTTCCGGATGTGAATATGAAAAAGTTTAATAATTTTTCCGCACAGGGAATTATTACCGGTTTTTCAGATAAACTGGCAACAAAAAGTATTATCAAGGCAGAAAATCTTAGTCTTGATTACGGCGGTTTGATTGAACTTAAAGACGGTGCTTATCAGCTTAACGGAAATTTGGAGCTGAAAAGTCCGGATTTTGTAAAAATGCTTAATGATTTTAATTTTAAATATGAACCCAAAACTTTTGTTCTCGGTATGTTTAATATGAAAAGTAAAGTTTCGGGAAATTTGCAGAAGTTCTCGGCTCAGAATTTACAATTCAATATCGGTTCCAACACTTTTCAAGGAAGTGTCGTGTATGATGGTTCTTTATCGAGACCAAATATTGTTACAGATTTGACTATTAATCGTTTGGAATTGGATAAGTTTTTCTACAATCATGCTAAGGTTGCTTCTGGTAAAAATAAGTCCTTCTCTCCTCAGGCGGCAGAAAAGGTTGATTTTCTTGAACGTCCGATTTTTGATGATGAAAAATTTAATTTTGATTTCTTGACCAGCTTTGATTTTAGCGGAAAATTTAATGTTAATCGGTTGTCTTATCGTAATTTTGATTTTGACTATTGTAAGTTTAAATATGATTCCAAAGGTAATGTGGCAAAATTGTCTGATTTTGAAGCTGATTTCGGTGGCGGAAAAATTAAAACTGATTTTGAATTAACTATGCTTTCCGAAAATCCGACAATACAGGGAAATATTAATTTAGAAAATAATGAAATCATAGAGAAAAATTTCAGCGGCGCTAAATATGGAATTAAAAGCGGTATGTTGAGTTTGTCTGCTCGTTATTCTTCGATTGCATCTTCTTTTGCCGATTTGTATGAAAAACTTAGAGCCGATGGAAAATTTAGTCTGACTAATGCCGTTATTAAAGGGTGGAATATTAAAGATATTTATGAAGATTTATTGAACAGAAAACGTTCTCAAGGTTTGACCTCCTTTATTAAAAATAAACTTATGGCTGGAAATGAACGTTTTTCATCTGCTTTAGGTTCTTTTTTGATAGAAGGTGGACGTTTCTCTCTTAGCGATAGTCAATGGGTGGGCGATGGATTTAAAGCTTATCTTAATGCAAATGCGTCTTTGGTTAATTGGGAAGGTGAAGCTGTTTTTGATGTTGATTTTGATGCTCCCGATTATTTGCCTAATTTCAAAATTATTTATACCGGTCCGATCAGTGTTCCGGAATTGAATATTAATGCAGATGATTTGGCGATTATGTATAATCAACGACAGCAAGAAATTCAGGCTAAAGAAGCGGCGGAAAAAGAAGCTCAAAAAGCTAAATTGCGTAAGGAATTGGATAATAGTTTGCTTAAAACAAAAGCTATGGAAAGCGAGTTGGCAAATGTGGTTCGTCCCGATTTGAGCTTGAAAAAACAAAAGGCAAAAACAACCGACGCTTTGGATATCTACAACAATTTAGAACAACGCTTGAGTACAATCGAATCTGACTTGGCGGAAATATTGTTGGTGGCACAGAATCCGGATATTACAGAAGATGTTATTAAAGATGTTGATATTCGTAATGACAGAAATTCTAAATATATTGAAGAATTGAAAAAAGAATTGCATCGTGTCCATTTGGAAAATTTAAAATCTTCCATTGCCGAAAAAAGAGATTTTATTGTTAAGCAAAATGAAGAGGCTGCTCAAATAGGGGAAAATTATAAAACTCAAAAAGATGCTTTGGAAAAAAGGTTGTCTTTAATCGTGACCAGCTATTCTCTTGAAAATGATGAAACGTTTAGCCGTTTGAAAAATTCTTTGCAGGGACAAATTTTGGCTTTGAGTAAACTTACCGAAAAAGTTCAAAATGATTATCAGAACCTGGAAGAAAATAATGAGTTTGCTTTGGATAAATTTTTCCGTGAAATAACGGCTCTGGCTGAAGATTCTAAAAAATATGTTCCCGAAATCAGTTCCGTTTTCAAACAACTGTTTGATTATGCCGATGAACGAATTAAAATTGCCGAAGAAGCATATCAGAAACAAAAACGCGAAGAAGAAATTAAGAAAAAATTGGAAGAAAATACCGGCTCAATTTCCGTGAAGGGAACCGGTGTGAGCAAAACCGTGGTCAGAGGTTTGGAAGAAATTGAAAAATCTGAAGAGGTTTTGGATAATAAAAATTCTCAGGTTTTGGATTTTGGCGGAAGTACTTCTTTGGTTGTTAAAAAAGGTGATGCCAAAAAAAATGAGATCTCTCAATCCGGTCAAGGCGTTGTTAAAAGTTCAAGCGGTAAAATTTCTAAAGCATCAGGTGTGATAATTAAGAAATAGCTCTTGAGAATTGTCTTTTATGTGTTATATTCTCTAACATAATCATAATTCATTATTTTGGAGAATCTCATGACAAGAAAACCTGAAGTTTGTATTTTGCCGGTTGCCGGTTTGTCTACTCGTAATTTGCCTGCAACTAAAGTATTACATAAAGGCTTTTTAACTCTGAACAGTTTACCTATTATTCAATATGCCGTGAATGCTTGCGTGGAAATCGGTATTAAAGAGATTGTGTTCATATATAGTGATCAATCTTGTAAGCATCTTTTTGAAAAATATTTTGCTCCGTATCCGTGGTTGGAAAACCATTTGAAAGAGAAAAATAAGCTCGATTTGTTAAAGGTTGTGCAAGATATTATTCCCCATGGTATGAAGTTTTCTTTTGCCGAACAAAAGGAACCTTTAGGAAACGGTCATGCGGTTTTGATGGCAAAGGATATTGTCGGAGACAGAGATTTTGTCGTTATGTGGGCAGATGATGTGTATATTAATACGCATGGTGACGGTATTTTGAAACAGTTACTTGATGTGTATGAAGAAGAAGGCGGTATGGTTGAAAATATTATGGAATTTCCGCGGGAGCAAATGGTACGTTACGGGGCTCTTATCGGGGCTGTCCGTGACGGACGTAAAGTCCACGCCAAAGGCAAAATTGAAAAACCGGCTTTGGAAGATGTGCCTTCTAACTACGCCAGTATGGGACCTTATATTTTGCCGAACGAAATTATGGATATTTTGCCGGAAGTTCGAAAAGGTACTAATGGTGAAATTAATTTGGCTGATGCCATGGGCTTGGCTGCCGAAAGAGGTATGAAACTGACCGGCGTGTTGTGCGATGTCATGCGTCTTGATTGCGGTACCAATAAAGATTTGGCACGCTCAAATATGAAACTGACGTTGATGACGAATCCGGAAATGAGAGCTTATTGTCAAGAATTGTTGAACACCATGTTGGTTTAAGAATTATAAAAGCGCGTTTGTAAAAAAAACGCGCTTTTTTTTATTTATGAAGGGTGACAAGTGAATAAGATAAAATATGGCATTTTTGATGTGGGGCAGGTCTGCTATCCTTATTCTTTGGAACCGCTTGATGTGTATTGTTCCGAAAAATCTCAAGATAAAGATGACTTTATCTCTAAAGGCGGTGTGCGGGGGTTTGATTATAAGCCTTTTATGAAGGGAGAAGTTAATTTTTCCAGATTTTGTCGGATGTTGTGTGATTTTGCGCATGTGACGTATTGTTCCGAAGCGGAAATTGAGATTGATAACGCCATGCATGACGGGGTGGGGAATATGTATTCCGAAACCTTAAAAGTGATGAATTTTCTAAAGCATAATAATGTGGAAATTTGTTTGCTTTCCAATGCGTTGCCTAACTTGGAAGGAACGGCGTCACGTTTGGTAAAGAGAACGAATTTGTTTTTGTCTTATGAGTTGGGTTTGTTAAAGCCGGATATAGAAATTTATCAAAAAGTTTTGCAAAAGCTCAAAGCTCGCCCAGAAGAAGTTATTTTTGTGGATGATAAGCCCAAAAATGTGGCAGCGGCTGAATCTATCGGGATTCATGGTATTATTTTTGATAAAAATACCATTGCGCAAGAAATTCTCAATAAATTGAAATAAAAAAACAATGTTAGAGTTGTGTCCTAAGTGCGTGAGGCTTGGGGTAGTTTTTTTGTGTTTGGGTTTGAAATTTATACACATCTTTGTTTCGCTTGGTTGCATAATCACAACAAAATCCGTATAACTTAAATTAAGTTTATGGAGAGTTTATTCATGCTGTTTTCAAAATTTGAAAGATTAGTTGCCAAGCGCTATCTTAGAGCCAAACGCAAAGAAGGCTTTATTTCGGTGATTACCGGTTTTGCTTTTACCGGAATCGCTCTCGGTGTGGCAACACTTATTATCGTGATGTCGGTGATGAACGGTTTTAGGCAGGAGCTTCTGTCTCGAATCCTTGGAATTAATGGACATATCGGCATCATGTCTCCTTCCGGTTTCCCTTTTAACAATTATGAGCAAGCGATTAAAGACATTGCCGAATTTGAACATGTGAAAATCGTGATGCCGATGATTGAAAATCAGCTCCTTGTATCTGCCGGAAAAGCCGCCGAAGGAGGTATGGTCAGAGGCTTGAACAAAGAAGATATCTTAAAAAAAGATGTGTTGCGTAAAGCCGTTGCCGATGTCAATATGGATGAGTTCTACGGCAACTCGGTGATTATGGGATATCGTATGGCACAGAAAATGGGTGTGGTCATCGGTGATGAAATTACGTTGATTTCTCCCAACGGCAAAGTAACGGCTTTCGGTACCGTACCTCGGATGAAGTCTTATCGCGTGATTGGCACTTTTAATGCCGGTATGTTTGAATATGATGCTAATTTTATTTTTATGCCGCTTGACACCGCGCAAACCTATTTCGGTATGAAAAACGGCGTGTCACATATTGATGTGACTTTGGATGATGAAAAATATCTGAACCCGGTTCGTCGTGCCATTGAAGAAAGCATCGGCGGCGCCGGTTATGTTTATGATTGGAAACAATCCAACTCCGCTTTCTTTAATGCGATTGAGGTGGAACGCAACGTGATGTTTATCATTTTGACGCTGATTATTCTGGTGGCGGCGTTTAATATTATTACCGGTTTAATTATGCTGGTGAAAGACAAAGGCAGAGATATTGCGGTGTTGCGTACCATGGGTGCTACCAAAGGTATGATTATGCGCATCTTCTTTATGGACGGCGCTTTTATCGGTTTCGTCGGAACGGCGTTGGGCTTGGTTTTGGGCTTGTTGTTTTGTGATAATATCGAATCTATCCGCCAATTTTTACAGCAACTCGCCGGACGTGATTTGTTTTCAGCCGAAATTTATTTTCTTTCGCAACTGCCGGCAAAGGTAGATTATGCGGAGGTGAGTGTTGTGGTGGCAATCTCTTTGTTACTTTCCTTCTTGGCAACATTATATCCGGCTTATCGTGCCGCAAAATTTGATCCGGTGGAGGCTTTGCGCTATGAGTAAAAGTCCAACTTTAGAATTGAAGAAAATTGTTAAAACTTATAAACAAGGTAGCCAAACTTTGCGTGTGTTGCGTGAGGTGGACTTGGACATTGAAGCCGGTGAAATCGTGGCTTTGGTCGGACCATCGGGTTCGGGTAAATCAACCTTGCTGCAAATTGCCGGTTTGCTCGACAGACCAACGGAAGGGGATATTTATCTTAACGGGCAAAATTGCAGCAAGCTCAACGATATGCTGCGCACTTCTTTGCGCTCGGATTATTTGGGCTTTGTTTATCAATATCACAATTTGCTTGCAGATTTTGATGCCACCGAGAATGTGATGTTGCCGCAACTGATTGCCGGTGTGAAAACAAAACAAGCTAAAGAACGTGCACAATGGCTTTTGAAACGTTTGGGCTTGGAGAAAAGATTGACGCACCGTCCGGCAGAACTTTCCGGGGGGGAACAGCAGCGCGTGGCAATTGCCAGAGCTTTGGCTAATGCGCCCAAACTCCTTCTTGCCGATGAACCGACCGGTAACCTTGATCCTAAAACTTCGGAAATTGTTTTTACCGAGCTCTTATCAATCGTTAAAGAAACCGGACTTTCTGCCCTTATTGCCACCCATAACTTGGATTTGGCAGAGCGGATGGATAGAAAGGTGAAATTGGAAAATGGTAAGCTTATAGATATGCGGGCTAAAGTTTTTGTGCCGGAAGCAAACTTTTATTGAAAAAAGTCCTTGCATTTACAAAAGATTGAGTGTATAAAACAGGCGAAATGGGAGTCTTGCGGGCGAAAAGGCATGCCTGAAGACTCATAAAATCCAAGAATATTTAGATTTTTGAAAGGGATTAAAATGCCAAAATTGAAAAATAAAAGTGCCGTTAAAAAACGTTTCGGCGTTACCGGTACCGGCAAACTCAAAAGAAACTTTGCCAATAAGAGACACTTGCTCTTTAACAAAGGTACTAAAATGAAAAGACAAGCTCGCGGAACTACTTTGGTTAATGAGAGCGATGTTAAAATTGTTAAACAATTTTTGCCGTATTTGTAGGAGTGAAGAAAAATGTCTCGTATTAAAAGAGGTGTAACCGCACGTGCTCGTCACAAAAAAGTTTTCTCTATGGCTAAAGGTTATAGAGGTCGTTCTCGCAACGTGTTCAGAGTTGCTATTGAAAAAGTTGAAAAAGCATTACAATATGCATATCGCGATCGTAGAGCTAAAAAGAGAAGTTTCCGCGCTTTGTGGATTCAAAGAATTAATGCTGCTACGCGTTTGAATGATATGTCCTACTCTCGATTTATGTGCGGGCTCAACAAAGCCGGCATCGAACTCGACCGAAAAGTACTTGCTGATATTGCTTTGAAAGAGCCTGCTAACTTCGCCAAATTGGTTGAAGCTGCAAAAAACGCTTTGAATAAATAATTTTAGCAATTTCGCAGAATTAGATTTAGACAAAGGAGTTGACTGGAGTTTTCGGTCAGCTCCTTTGCATTTTAAAAAAACAAATTACAGGTGAAATATGGAAAATATCGAAAATCTGAAAAAAGAATTGGTGGCCGAAATTGAAACTGCTCAAGACTTGAAAAGCTTGGAGGAGGTTAGGGTTGCCATTATCGGTAAAAAAGGTAAATTGACCGCCCTAATGAAGGACTTGTCTTCTTTGTCGGTGGAAGAAAAGAAGGAAATGGGCAAAAACCTGAACCTGATCAAGACGGAAGTGGAAAAAGCTCTCGATCAACGTAAATCTCTCCTCGAAGAGCAAGCACTGAATGAAAAATTGGCTCATGAAACCGTTGATGTTACTTTGCCGGTTCGTCCCGAAACACAAGGTCGAATCCACCCCGTTTCCAAAATTTATGAAGAGGTGGTTGCCATCTTTGGGCAAATGGGCTTTACCGTTGCCGAAGGTCCGGATATTGAAGACCAATTCCACAACTTTAATGCTCTCAATATGCCGGCAAACCATCCGGCGCGTCAGATGCAGGATACCTTCTATATTCCGAATCCCGATAGTGATGATTTTGATGACAGCTATGTTGTTCGTACCCATACTTCTCCGGTGCAAATTCGCACCATGGAAAATCAACAACCGCCTATCCGTGTGATTGCTCCGGGCAGAACTTATCGCTCTGACTATGATGCTACCCATACCCCGATGTTCCACCAGGTTGAAGGGTTGGTTATTGATAAAAATATTACCATGGCTCACCTCAAAGGCTGCCTTTATGACTTTGTTAAAGCCTTTTTTGAGTTGGATGAAATTCCGGTGCGTTATCGTCCGTCATACTTCCCGTTCACCGAGCCCTCGGCAGAAATGGATATTGGTTGCTTGAAAACCAAAAACGAACTCAAAATCGGTGCCGGTAATGATTGGCTCGAGATTTTGGGGTGCGGTATGGTTCACCCTAATGTTTTGCGTGCGGGCGGTATTGATCCGGATGTTTACCAAGGTTTTGCTTTCGGTATGGGTATTGACCGTTTGGCTATGCTTAAATACGGAATTCCGGACCTGCGTACCTTCTTTGAATCTGACGTACGTTGGTTGAAACATTACGGTTTTAATGCTTTGGATGAAGCATCCATGACCGGTGGCTTGAGTAATAACGGAGGAGCAAATCGATGAAATTTACATTATCTTGGTTAAAAGAACATTTGGATACAAATGCATCCGTTGATGAAATTTCCGAAACCTTAACCAAAATCGGTTTGGAAGTGGAAGAAGTGATT
Organism: uncultured Alphaproteobacteria bacterium; assembly: GCA_944393215.1. Classification (GTDB taxonomy): domain Bacteria; phylum Pseudomonadota; class Alphaproteobacteria; order RF32; family CAG-239; genus CAJLXD01. The sequence goes on along the minus strand of CALXZL010000004.1, from coordinate 18,992 downwards.
AATCCGGCTGCGGCTTTGAACGGCTTTGTTACCGCAGAAATCACCACTTGCGAAATGCATCCGGATTCAGACCACTTGCATTTGTTGACCGTTAATGACGGCACCAAAAATTATCAAGTTGTTTGCGGTGCGCCGAATGCCAAACTGGGCTTAAAAGGTATTTTCGCACCAGTCGGTGTGATTATTCCGTGTTATGGCGAAGAACTCAAAGTCGGTAAAATTCGCGGCGTGGAAAGTTTTGGTATGATGTGTTCGGAAAAAGAACTTTGCGTCGGTGATGACCACACCGGTATTATTGAATTGCCTGCCGATACCAAAGTCGGATTGCCAGCTGCCGAGGTTTTGAATATTGATCCGGTATTTGATATTTCCATTACGCCGAACCGTGCCGAATGCTTGGGTGTTCGCGGAGTGGCTCGTGATTTGGCTGCTGCCGGTTTGGGTAGTTTGAAACCCTTGAAAATTGTTAAAACGCAAGGTACTTTCACCAGTCCGGTTAAAGTTATCAATCAAGCCCTTGACGCTTGTCCGGTTTATGTCGGTCGTTATATTAAAAACGTGAACAACCGCGCGCAAACACCGAAATGGATGAAAGACAGATTGACCGCTATCGGTTTGCGCTCCATTTCTCCTTTGGTGGATATTACCAACTATATCAACTTTGATATGGCACGTCCTCTGCATGTTTTTGATGCCGATAAACTCAACGGCAACATTACCGTTCGTATGGCAAAACCAGGTGAAAAATTTGTTTCTTTGGAAGAAAAAGAATATAGCCTGGATGACAAATCTTTGGGTATTTGCGATGACGAGGGTGTTCAATGCTTGGGTGGTATTATGGGCGGCGTTGCCAAAGGTTGCTCCGACGACACTCAAAATGTTTTCTTGGAATGTGCTTTGTTCACACCGGAGTGTATTTCTCGTACCGGTCGCAAATTTCAAATTGATTCTGATTCTCGTTACCGTTATGAGCGCTGGGTTGATCCACAATCAAATATTTTGGGTTCTGATTATGCTACCCAACTTATTTTGAAAATTTGCGGCGGTGAAGCTTCTACGCAAGAAATTGCCGGTGCAGAACCGACCGAAAAACGTGCGGCTTATTTACGCCCCGAAAGAATCAAAACCCTTATCGGTGTAGATGTCGAAAAAGCCAAAATCATTGAAATTTTGAATAATCTCGGCTTTGAAACCAGTGAAGAAAACGGCAAAATTAAAGCTGTTTCTCCGACTTGGCGCGGCGATATTGAAGGTGAGCATGACTTGGTAGAAGAAGTTGTCCGTATGATTGGTTTGGATAAAATTCCTGCCGATACCTTGCCGCATGACAAGTTTCCGAAACAAACTTTGACGCCGCGTCAACGTCGCATCGTTACGGTTAAGCATGAGCTTGCAAACCGCTCAATGTATGAAACCGTGACTTGGAGCTTTACGGATTCTAAGGTGGCGCAAATGTTTAGAAAGCCTGAAGCTGACGCTATTTTGCTTTACAATCCGATTGTAACTGATTTAGATGAAATGCGTCCGTCTTTGCTGCCGAACTTGATTATGGGTGCCAAAAACAATATTGCTCGCGGTTATAACAATGTTTGCTTGTTTGAAGTCGGTCCGCAGTTCTTATCTCGTAAACCGACCGATCAAATGACCGTGGCTGCCGGAATTCGTACCGGTATGACTGCTAAAAAACACTGGGCGGAAGAGCCTCGCGCTTATGATGTGTTTGATGCCAAAGCCGATGCAATTGCTGCCATTGCTGCAGCTAACGGTCCGTGGGAAAATGCTCAAGTTTTTGCCGATGCACCGGGCTATTATCATCCGGGCAGAAGTGGCAGCTTGCGCTTGGGTAAAAACGTGTTGGCATACTTTGGCGAGTTGCATCCATCCGTATTGAAGAAAATGGGTGTTAAACAGCGTATGGTTGCTTTTGAGGTTTATCTCGATAATATTCCCGAACCTCGCGCCACAGCTGACAAAGCACGCAAGAAATTGGAACTTTCGTCTTTCCAACCGGTTGATAAAGATTTGGCTTTTGTCGTGGATAAAAAGGTGAAGGCTGCCGATATTATTGCTGCCGCTAAAAATGCTGACAGAGAGCATATTACCGATGTGCGCATCTTTGATGTGTATGAAGGCGAAAACTTGCCCGAGAACAAAAAATCGGTGGCGATTGCCTTTACTATGCAACCGAAAGAGAAAACCTTTACCGATCAAGATATTGAAACAATGATGAACAAGGTTATTGTGGATGTATCTAAGAAAACGGGTGGTGAACTCAGAAAGTAGGTTTTGTTTTTGTGAAAGTCCGGTATTGTTACCGGACTTTTTTTGCTCTGAAAAGAAAAGCTGCCTTATTCTAAGGCAGCTTTTCTATTGTGGTGTGTTGATGAAAAAATATACGTTTCGGTTTGTTATGTTACATTAAGTCAAATGTCTTTCTGCATTGAATTCTGCTGCGGAGTAGAGAATTCTTCTCGAGTGTTTTTTGACGTTTCAACTCTTCAATGCGAATTAGATATTTCCACATCGCATTATTTTTGTCAGCTCTGTTACCGGAAGGTAAACGTACATCCATTTCCAGAGCTTCATAATTCATAAGTTTATATTCCATTCCCCATCCTCCTTTCGAAGACAGTTTTATTATAACATAAGTTATAGAACTTTTCCAGATAAATTTAACAAAATTTTAACAATTCAGTATGTTTATTTTGTCGCTATAAAAAAAGACACCGGTTAAGGTGTCTTTAAATTTAAAACGCGCAAATGTTCATTGTAAATTTGTAACCATTTGCGCTCAAACTCTTCTTCGCTTGATGAAGAAAGCTCGCTAAAATTGTGCGTTAGGTCATAAATTTGGTCCTTAAGCCATTCCTGAAGAGCCAATTTCTTTAATGAACCTAAGCTTTTCAAGGCTTTAAAAAATGCTTGCATTCTGGGGCGGTCATCTTCAATGATACCGTAAGCTTTGGGTAGTTGAGCATCTAGCTTGTTCCAGACCTGTTCTCCTAATTTCAATCTCGCTTTTGGTGAGAAGAAAGATAAAAAATAAAGTTTAATCATAGGCATAAAAATTTTAAGTGATGTCTTTTTTTAACAAAATATCAAGAAAAGTCAAACTAAATCTGTTTTCTTGAAAACTTTCTTCATCAAGGTAGAAAATGGATAGTCTGAAAGCTTATTAACGGGGATGAAAAAGCCGTCAAAATCAGGGTGTTCCTCTGTAAAAGTGCAGATTTGCAAATTGAGTTTGATATGGGTGAAAATGTGGGTAACGCTTTTTTCGGTTTTAATAACTTTTTTATCGGCAAACAACTTTCCTTCGTCACACCACGGGAGTTCATATAAACCGGAAAGTAAGCCTTTTTCGGTGCGCTTACGAATGAAAATTTCTTGTTTTTTGTTCCGAATTATATAAACAAAACCAAATTTTTCTTTTTTGCCGATTTTGTTTTTATTGGGAATTTGTTCAATGTTTTCTTTACCTTTCGAAACACAAAAATTTTGCCAGGGGCAGAGTAGACATTGCGGTTTTTTCGGGGTGCAAACCATAGCGCCTAAGTCCATAATCGCCGAGGCATAATCTGCCGGATGCTCCAAACTTTGTAACTCTATGGCTTTTTTTCTAATCTCGGGCATAATCTTTTCGACAGGTTCGCTCCAGCCAGACATGCGGCAAATGATGCGGATGACATTGCCGTCTATTACCGGTTCCGGCTGATTGAAAGCCAAAGACAGAAAACTTGCCACCGTGTATTCGCCAATGCCCTTGAGTTTTAAGACATCTTCCTTCTTATGCGGAAAAACGCTGCCAAAGTCATTCATGATGATTTGGGCGGTTTTATGTAATGATTTTGCTCTGGTATAATATCCCAGCCCTTGCCAATAAGCATAAACTTCTTCTTCGTCGGCTTGAGCCAAAGTTTCTATATTGGGAAAACGCGCCATAAAACGCGCAAAATAGGGTATCACGGTTTTAACTGTTGTTTGCTGGAGCATAAACTCCGATACCAAAATGATATATGGGTTAGGGTGTGCCCCTCCCTTTACCCGCCAAGGCAAATCGCGTCCGTAAACCTTATACCAGTCTAAAAGTAAGTCAGATAATTTTTTCATGCTACGGAGTATAGATTTTTTCTCGAAAAAGTCTATTGATTTAACATACCTTTTTACACCATTTTTTTGAAAAAATATTTGCTATTTGAAAAATTCAGATTAAAACAAGGATGTTTGAATAAAAATATGGTGAAAATGATGATGGTAAAGAAAAACTCCGCACAATTTATTTTTATTTTTTTAGGTATGCTTACGGCTTTTGCTCCGTTTGTGACAGATATGTATTTGCCAAGCTTGCCTTCCATGCAAATTTTCTTTGATACCAGTGTTTCCATGGTGCAGATGGGTTTGACTTTTTCTATGTTGGGTTTATCCGGAGGGCAGCTTGTTTTTGGTCCGTTGAGTGATAAATACGGACGCAGAAAACCTCTGATATTTTCCATGGTCTTGTTTGTTATTTCGACTTTGCTTTGCATATTTTCACCTTCCATTGAATGCTTTGTCGGCTTGCGTTTTTTGCAAGGAATTGCCGCATCCGGCGGTATTGTGATTGCTCGCTCCATTGCTACGGATAAATTTAAAGGCAAAAATTTGGTTAAAGCATTGGCAATCGTTGGCGCAATTAACGGTATTGCTCCGGTTGCAGCTCCGGTTTTGGGTGGCGTGATGGTTAATAATCTCGGGTGGCAAGGTATATTTGTTATCTTGCTTTTTATTGGGTTAATATTGCTCGGATGTTGTGCTTATTTTCACGAAAGCCTTTCTCATCAGCGTCGTTCTTCCGCTGAATTGAGCCAGATTTTTGCAGATTTTTATCGGGTGTTGAAAAATAGAAGTTATTTATTTTTTGCTTTGGTTCAAGCTTTTGCTTCAGCTATTTTGTTTGCTTATATTGCTTCTTCGCCGTTTATTATTCAAATCCATTATCAATTTTCGGCTTTGGCTTTTAGTTTGTTTTTTGGTGTTAATGCCGTTTCTATTGGGATAGGGGCAGCGTTTGCGGCTCAAATGTCTTCTGCCAAAAAGGCAATTATTTATAGTATTACCATTCTTAATGCTTGTTCTTGGGGACTGATGTTGGTGGTGTCTGTTAATGCTTCAATCATATTCTTTGAAGGATTGTTATTGATTTTGTGTTTCGGGCTGGGAATGATTTTTACCGTATCTACAGCAGCTGCCATGGATGCGGCTCGGAATAAGGCAGGAACGGCTTCAGCTCTTTTGGGTGCGTCAGGCTTTTTATCCGGTTCGCTCGTTTCTCCGCTGGTGGGCATGGGGAATATTATGCTTTCTACCGGTGCGGTTTTAATTGTTTCGGCTGTTTTAACGTCAATTTTTGCTTGGAAGGGAAGCCAAAATCTTTCAGCTTAGCCCTATTTGCCGATCAACATTAACGGTAATGCCAATAGCAAGGCTAAACTTCCGAACAAAAGTTGATTCTTCCATGTTTGTTCATGATATTTTATTGCGGATATAATCATTACGGTCGGAGCGGCTATTCTCATAAATACGGATACCAGTGATACCGGGAGAATATTAACCGAAGCATATATGATTAAAAATTCGGAACAGGCATATACTATTCCTGCCCGAGCCATAATTTTATTCTTAAATACCCGGGCATAATCTTGGCGGGATATTCCGTAAAATAAACAAGTTAAAAACATGAAAATATAAGAGAATAAAAGATGAGTATACCATCCTACTTCTGAAATTGCCAAATGGTCGCATACCATAAATACGGCGCTTAGCAATATGATTAATAAAAATTCTTTTTTTCCTTGTTGGGATAAGCGTTTGGCGTCTCCGTAGGCATAATATATTCCGCCCAGCACACCTAATGCACATATACAGGATAGTTGTATCAGTGATAAACCTTCCTTAAAGAAAAGATTGATCATAAGTGAACCTAATGCCGTGGCAATAAAACCAAAGAAAACAGATGATGAAGTACTGTATTTATTGACTTCCTGTTGATATTTTACCATTGCATACAGTAATATGCCTTTCAAAATACTGAAAAGCAAATATGGTGATGAACATATTCGTTGCCAATCATTTAAGAATAAATGTCCAAGCCACGGCCAGGAAATTGCCAATCCGATTAAAACCCAGATACTTGTGAATATTGCCGATAAACTCGCACGGAAGTGTTCTACACACGGCTTATAAACAATGGGTTTGATGACCATTGTCAGAAATATAAGCAACCCTATGCTTAATTGTAGTGCGGACATTATTTTTTAGTCCATGGTGGTATTTTGAGCCAGCCAGTTTTTCAGTTCTTCTAAACTTTTTACTTCCGGAATCCAATTTAATTCTTCAGGCAAGTCAGAAGTAAATTCGCAGCGATATCTGATCGGATGAGCGCCTACGTTAATGGCAGCATATTGATTATATATTCGGTCATCTACCAAGATTGTCTCTTCTGCCTTCAATCCATATTTTTCAAAGCAGGCTTTCAGCATGTCTTCTTTGGCGGAATCATGCATGAATTTTCCGTGTTGCACACACTCAATGGTCAAAAAGTCGGTCACTTCACTTAATAAATTGGTCAGAAAACGTTTCTTGGTTTCAACATCAAAAGTGGCAGACATTGTGAATTGTTTATAGCCTTTATCATGCAATTCCTTCAGTGTTTCTATCACATGAGGATAAAGCGGACGATTGGTGAAAAATTCGGGAGAATGGCAAAAATCATAATCCATTTCCACACCTAATTCTGGATGTGTTTTTAATTCCAGGGCGCCATATTTGGGAACGATTGGTAATACTTTGGGAAGATCTTCCCATTTGATGTTGCCGTAAGTCGGGGCATATTTGGGGTGTTTGGTTAAGAAGTTATAGTAGGCATAATTGAGGTTGGCTAAAACACCGTCAACATCCCAAAATATATTTTTGATGATCATGTTTTGTTCCTTTGTATTAATCTTATATTATTTTATGGATATTTTAAAATTGTGATTTAGTCAATCTTTATTCAGTTAAATATGGTAGAAGTTTTGCAACTTCACTGCGAGGTTGGCAAAGCCACCGGCATACTTCCGTCTGCCTGCCGTTTGTAGTCAAACTTCCCCTTGTAAGTTCGAGCGGTCTTACAATATACCATACTAAAAAACCTCCATAAAGGAGGTCTCTTTAGTGGTCTAGCTACGTAAGTCTTGCGTTGTTTCGCAAGACTAACTTCGCTTCGGTCAAGCGTTTTATAACCTTAGCATCGGTTGCTGTCGCTTCCCTCGCTAAGTAACAAAACGTTTCACCATACAAAAAAAGGCTCCGTTGGGAGCTTTTTTTTGTATGGTGCCCTGAAGAAGACTGACCTGCGGTTTGCATGCAAATCCTCGGCCGCTTCGTCGTCGTTCGGCTAAAGCCTCACCGCGATACCCCCGTATCGCTCTCCTCCTAGTCAAACTTCCTCTTGGAAGTTCGAGCGGTCTTACAATATACCATACTAAAAAACCTCCATAAAGGAGGTCTTTTAGTATGGTGCCCTGAAGAAGACTCGAACTTCCACGAGAAATCTCTCATAAGTACCTGAAACTTACGCGTCTACCAATTCCGCCATCAGGGCATATCTCTATTGCATGATGTTTATGTAGCCATAGGCGTTTAATAAAAGTGTCGTCCCCAATATCACCCTGTATATTACAAATGGTAGAAATGTTGACTTCTTTAGCCACCACATGACTGTATATATCGCAATCACAGAAAATATAAACGAATATAAAATTCCGTCAATAGCAAAAATGATCTCTTTCAAATTATTTTCGCGGAAGAGTTCATAGCCTACTAAAATTCCTGCTCCTAAAATGGTTGGAATCGATAATAACATTGAAAATTTTGCTGCTTCTCGGCGCTCAAAACCTAAAAATCGCGCTGCCGTTATGGTTATGCCCGAGCGGCTCGTCCCCGGAATTAATGCCAAACATTGTGCCAAGCCTATAATCGCGGCTTCTTTTATTCCGATCTGTTCTACCTTTCGAACTGTTTTTCCCATGCAATCCGAAATGTATAATAAAATGCCGTAGCCAAGTATCGTCCAGCCAATTAATTTGCTGCTTCTCATCCATTCCGTTCCGGTCAATTTAAGACATAATCCAAATAATATTGCCGGTATGGTTGCAAGTATTATTAACCAAAATAAACGATTGCCGTCATCCTTAAAATTCGGCATAAAAAAGGATCGGAATAACCCTTTTGCCATTTTCCATAGTTCTTCCGAAAAATATATCATTACCGCTAATATCGAACCGATGTGCATGGCAACGTCTAAGGCTTGTCCTTGGTCAGGAAAAGTGGTAAACACGGAAAATAAAATCAAGTGTCCCGATGAACTGACCGGTAAAAACTCCGTTATTCCTTGCAGTAATGATAGTAAAATGATCTGGCAGGTGCTTAACATTAGGCTTTTTCCTGTTTTATTCCTACTGCCGTACTTATTCTCTTCTTTAAGGCAACCGGAGATATGGGCTTAACTAAATATTCTTGTATTCCTAAGTCTTTTGCCATTAATACCGTTTGCTCTTTGGTATCTACCGTAACCATTATTAACGGGATGCTTTTGTTGCTGCCATATTGACCGGATTTTAATTCTTTGGCAAATTTCAGTCCTGCCTTTTCCGGAATTTGTTGATCTAATAATATAAAATCTATCTTATATTCATTTAAGATATCTATAGCTTCCGGAATGTTGGCAGCTTCTTTGATTTGTTTTATTCCGATTTGATATAGTGCTGTTTTGGCAAATGTTCTTGAAAATTTGTCATCATCTATTATGAGACAATTCAAGGTCTCAAAACTTAAATTACGATGTATCGTTTCACTCATTGCCGTACTCCTTATTAATCTATTTTGATGCATTTGCCGTCTTCTAATAAAGCATGCGGGATAAAACGTGTGTTCCTTAATGATGCTCCCCAATGTAAATGCGGCCCGGTGGCGCGTCCGGTTTTACCGACTTCGCCTATAATATCGCCTTTTTTGACAGCTTGCTTCTCTTTAACATTAATCTTATTCATATGGGCATAAATTGTTTGCAAACCATGACCGTGGTCGATGACAACTACATTTCCCGAATAAAAAGTGTCTGGAGCGGTGAGCGTAATAATACCGTCTCCTGCTGCTTTTATAGGTGTTCCCAAAGGGGCGGCTATATCCGTACCGGCATGCGGGTTCATCTTTTGTCCGTTCATAATTCTTTGTCCGCCAAAATTGCCGCTGATTCTGCCTTTAACCGGTTCTATAAAGCCGTTTTTCCAATAGGTTTCCAATCTATCGCCTTTCAGAGCTCCGCGTACCAGTGTCCTTTCTCTGTCAATGGCGGCTTGATCCTCTTTAGACGGAGTTACTTTTCTTGGCGGTAAGCCTTTGATGTTTTGAATGTCCCAATGACTGGGGGATATTTCCAGATTGTAGCTGTATGTGTTGCCGTCTTTGTCCGTTGCTTCTAAAACAGCTTGTTTTTTTTGTTCTCTCGGTAATGCAAAGATAAAATCACCGTTTTTATCTACTTGATGATTGGCACCGTTTATGCGAATCTTTTGCAAATTTTCGCCATGTCCTTTGATGATTTTGCCTTGAGCCAAATCTCCGCAGAGCGTGATTTCGGGCTTGGCAAATGCTGTTGAGTTTATCAGCATTAAACTACATATCAAACAGGTCAATTTGCATTTTTTCATGTGTCGAACTTACCTTTTTTGTTTTATTGCTTTTGGAGGTTCCGTCTGTCGGGTAAGTCGTGATATTGCCGTCTATCAGCTTGATGTCTATACTCTCAGCCGCTTTGGCTTGCTCAATCGTATATATGGTTTGCATATTTTGATTGCGCACCCAAGCAAAACCACGTCTTAATACCGAATCAATCGAAACCGAATCTAGTCTAAGTGATAAATTCTTTAAATTTTCTTGATTTTTTTCAAAAATATTTTTGATGTAATAAGGTTTTAAGGCGCAACGCTCAAGCATGGCTTGCTTATTTGAAAGTAAATTTTTAAAAGAAATTTGCAATCTTTCAATTCTGTCATCAAAGCGCTGGGTGATCTCAGATAAAATTTGCGATAAGTTCGGAATACCTCTGCGCAAGGCTTCCAATTGATTATTCCTTTCGGCAAAATAGCGTAAAACCCCATTGCTCATACGGCTTTGCAAAGTGTTGATTTGCATTTGCAATTCGGCTTTGACCGGAACGGCAAATTCGGCAGCGCCGGTTGGGGTGGGGGCGCGCTTGTCGGAAACATAGTCAATCAGCATGGTGTCGGTTTCATGTCCGACGGCGGAGATAATCGGTATCTCCGAATCATAAACGGCACGAATCACACATTCTTCGTTAAAAGGCCAGAGGTCTTCCAAACTACCGCCGCCGCGTGCCACAATCAAAACATCGGGCTTGGGAATATTTCCTTGAGGAAATTGATTGAAACCCTTAATGGCAGCGGCAATTTTCTCGGCGGCACCTTCGCCTTGAACCGGTGTCGGCCATAATAAAATCGGGGTAGGAAAACGATCTCTGACACGGTGGATGATATCTCTTATTACAGCGCCGCTGGCAGACGTGACAACGCCGATGGTTTTCGGCAGAAAAGGAATGGGCTTTTTGTGAGCCAAATCAAACAAACCTTCAGCGGCAAATTTTTTCTTGCGTTCTTCCAAGAGTTTGAGCAAAGCGCCGGTGCCGGCAATTTCCATTTGTTCTATTACCAGCTGATAAGATGACTTGCCGGCAAAGGTGGTGATTTTGCCGATGGCAATGACTTCTAATCCATCTTCCGGTTTGAAGGGGAGGTGCATGGCAACGCCCTTCCATATCACGGCAGATAAAACGGCGTTTTCATCTTTTAAGGATAAGTACCAGTGTCCTGAATCCGCTCTTTTGCCGCCAAAAATTTCACCCCGGATACGCACATGATTGAATTTTGTTTCAACAAAGCGTTTGATTTCGGCAGAAATTTCGCTGACCGTAAATTCTTTTTCTTGTTCCGGCTCGGGTTTGGGTGTAGCTACAGATTTGGGTGTTGGTACCGGATGCTGCATAAAATCGAGTAAATCTTCCATTTTCTTATCCTTAAAAACTTGAGGCTTATTATAAAAGTGAATATTGTTTTTGTTAAGGACAGATTTTGCCGATGTGAAAAAAATAAAAGATTTTGACTTTTATCAAAATATCACCTATATTATCGCCTATCGATAGGCGATAATATAAGTTAAAACAAATTGTTATATCGTTATTCGATGAAGAATATGATATAACAATTTGAAAGGTGAAAATATGAAAACGGAAGTTGTTGCAAATAAAGGAATAGTAGAAATTAAACGACTTTGTGCTCAAAATGGTATATCACCTATGGAATTATCTCGTTATTTGAATGTTACTTGGACCAGAATTTATGAAATTATTTCCGGCAAACGTCGAATTACACCGGAAACAGATGTCCTCCTTTGTCATTTTTTTGAAGTTGAACTCGGACATTTTGCAAAGTTGCAGTTGGAATATGATTTGATTTTGGCTGAGCGTTCCATACAACAAAAACTGACTGAAATTCCTACCCTTCAAGATACGGTAAAATCTAAGGTCTAGAAATTCCTTGCTTTTTATTTTTTTTAGGCTAAATTAAAAATAATATTTTTATTATTTACTTAAAATTATCATATTATGACAAAAGAAGAAATATGGAGTAAAATTAATTTACTCAAGGCTTTTTGTGCACAAAACGGTATTAGTGTAGATGAACTCTTTGAATTGTCTTCTCATATGACAAGAATTGAAAATGGTTCTCCGTTTGATATTTATTATGAAGACGGAGAAATTACGCGTCGGATTGATTTAATAAAAAATCCAATTGCTTTTAAGATTTTTTCTTTGCTTGATAAAAGAGAGCTTTGGGTTTCTACATTGGTCTTAAATAAGGCCGATTTTGCGGAAACACAAGTTTATCTTGAATCGCTTCCAAAAATTTCCTCACATTCATGGCGAATCCCGGATACAAATGAAATACCGTTGTTGTTGGAAAACAATTTCGAGTATTTATCTAACTTGAGGCATATCTTTGATTTACCTGATTTTATGGAAGCAGATGTAGATTATGAAGAAGGTTTTTTTGGGTGTTTTGATGATGATCATAAGCTTTATGGCGCACTATACTTTAATCGTAAAGGAATACTAGACTATTTTCCAGGTGCATATGCAAGTAATGTTAGTTTGACCGATAAACTCAACTGGTGGTCGGTGTGTGATGCCGATTAAATTTTGTTAAAAAAAGCCTGTTCTTTTTTAGAACAGGCTTTTTGCTTTTTTATCGGCAGAGGTTTTGAGCTTCCATTTTTTGCAGCATGTTTTCTTCTTGCTCATTCAAAAGTTCGGCAATCTTACTTAACGGAATGCGGCAAATCTTTTTATATTCTCTTGTTTCACCATTGTTGTTTAGGGTATTGGTAAAAGTCAAAACACATTCGTTGTCTCTCTTTTCCGAACTCATCTGATTTTTGACGGTGATGTTGCCGCTGGAGGTTGTTTCTGATGCCCCTTGGTGATATGAATTGGAACTTAAGCAAGCGTGTAATTCTTCTTTTAAGCCTAAGGTTATAAATTGGGGCGTATATTGGCCAATGTTTTTATCTCCGGTCAAGGTTTTAATATCTTCCATGGTTTTGATGGATGATAGCTTGTCTAACGGAATATATAAATCAAAGTCGGCATATTTGATGTGGCAACCTTTATCTTCAATACCGATGATTTCGGCTTTTTCGGTCAATATGAATAATTGTTTTTCCTCACTTGCCGGTTGGCATTTTTGTAGTGAAGCTAGAAAAGCTTCGGAAAAAGTTTGCATATCTTCTACCAAATTTTGTTGTTCCTGCGCGCTCGGTGCTTCTTCTTTTATTTGGCAATCTTGAGCTATGGTTTGAGCCCAGACAATATTAAATTTTCCGTCGGTCATAGTTTGTTCCAGCGGTTGTTTTTCTATGCGTCCGTCTCCGTAATCAATGGTGGAATATGTGGTAAACGTTGCCGTTATCGGGGTGGTGGAACGATCTTGCATGGCGTTTATCAGATCTTTTTGTCTTTCGGGAGAAATGAGGCAGTTGTATGTTGTTTTGGCAAGGCCGGTTATGTCTTGTTGAACTGAAAATTGGCATTTTCCTTGTTCATTATAACCAAGGATATTTATATTGACGGCAAGTTTTGCGCCGCCAAGCATGGGAATATTTTGTCCTAAGTCAGGATTGTTTTTGATAAAGTCTTCTTGATAAGGCGTGCAATTTTGTGCAGCGTTGATTAGTTCGGGAGAAAAATTATATAATTTTACATCCGAAGTTTTAGTCGTAACACTGCTCATGTCAAAAGATACGGACATGTCTTGAGCTTGGGCAGTGGTCATAAGAAATGTTGGCAATAAACTTAATAAAAACAAATTTTTCATTTTTTTCTCCCTTCTTATTTTAATCCCATTAAACTATTGGCAAAGTCATGGGCATTAAATTCATTCAAATCATCAATTCCTTCGCCGATGCCGATGAAATGAATCGGTGTAGGGTTCTCTTCAGCAATGGCTACCAAAATACCGCCTTTGGAACTGCCGTCGAGTTTGGTAATCACCAGCCCATTGACATCAACCATTTCTTTAAAAGTTTTAACTTGTGACAAGGCATTTTGTCCGGTGGTGGCATCTAAAGTCAGCAAGGTGGCGTGTGGGGCATCGGGAATTTGTTTTTTGATAACGCGGACAATTTTTTTCAATTCTTCCATTAAATTCATTTTATTTTGTAATCTGCCGGCTGTATCGATAAAAACAATATCATCCCCAGCTTTTTGCGCTTCCTTCAAACCGTCAAAGCACAAACCGGCGGCATCACATTCGGGTTTGCCGGTAAAGACTCTGATTTTATTTCTATCTCCCCAGACTTGCAGTTGTTCCACGGCGGCGGCGCGGAAGGTGTCTCCGGCAATCAGAGAAACTTTCAAGCCTTGTGCTTTATACTTAGAAGCCAATTTACCAATCGTGGTGGTTTTGCCGGCACCATTAACGCCGACCATTAAAATTACGTAAGGTTTATGCTCTTTGTTGATGATTAGAGGTGCTTGGCAAGGCGCTAAAATCTGCTCAATGTCTGATGCCAATTCTTGTTTGATTTCTTGTTCATCGGCATCTTTATCCAACTTGTGTTTGGCAAAGTTTTGCAAAATTTTGGTGGTGGCTTTGATCCCGATATCGGAAGTTATCAGCAATTCTTCCAGCTCCTCCAAAGTTTGCTCGTCAACTTTTTTCTTGGTGAAAATATCGGTGATGCCGCCGGAGAGTTTATCGGAAGTTTTCTTTAAGCCCAAGCCCAGCTTTTGAAAAAAATTAGTCATCTATGCATTCTCCTTCCAAGCGTAATCTTCTGGCGCGGTCTTTTCTCACGTTTACGGGGACTTGCGGCATGGCGGCTGCCGGTGTGCCGGAGCGTTCCGAATAGGGGAAAACGTGGAGTTTATTAATTCCGGCTTCTTTTACCAGTTTTATCGTATTTTCAAATTGTCCTTCGGTTTCGGTCGGAAAACCGCAGATGAAATCAGAACCAAAAGTGGCTTCGGGACGAACAGCGCGAATCTTATTACACAAATTTATCACATCTTCTCTTGAATGTCTTCTGCGCATTCTTTTCAAAATCAGATTATCGCCGGATTGAATCGACAAATGAAAATGCGGATAAATTCTTTTATCTTTGCCAACCAAAGCAATAAACTCATCATCCAAAGCGGCGGGGTCTAATGAGCCAAATTGCAAACTCGGAAGTTCGGGAATCTGTTCCAAAATGTGTTTGACCAAGCCGGAAAAGGAGGGTTGATAAGAGCAGGCATCCACACCGGTTAAGCAAATTTCCTTAAAACCTTGTTCCAGCAATTTGCGAATCTGATTGATGACATCTTCTTCTTTGACCGAACGGTTGTTGCCTCGGGCATAGGGAATAATGCAATAGGTGCAGCGGTGGTTGCATCCTTGTTGAATTTGTACAAAGGCTTTATGCCTTCCTTCGAATCCGGTGATGATATATTTGTCATAAGAATCATAATCAAAAATGTCACTGACAATTTCTTTTTCTTTAGAATCGATATAATTTTCAATTTCGGCTTTTTCTTTGTTGCCTAAAACTAAATCGACTTCCGGCATGTCGGCAAATTTTTCAGTAGCCACTTGAGCGGCACAACCCGTAACTACGATTTTGGCTTGCGGATGTTCTTTGCGCAGTTTGCGAATCGTTTGACGGCACTGACGCTCGGCTTCTCCGGTAACGGCGCAAGTATTAACGATAATCACATTATCCAAGCTCTTTAATTTTTCCTTCAAAACTTCCGACTCATAGCTGTTTATTCGGCAGCCTAAAGTGACAACTTCTACCACAAAAAGTTCCTCTCTATTATAAAAAATTCCTCTTCTTTTGCTTTTATAATAAAAGAAGAGGAATTGCAAATGTTTCGTATCAGCTTTTATTGAGTGTCCTTATTTATCATTTCCAAAGCTTGATCGGAATATTGCTTCATAACTAAAGCGCTTTCGCGCAAAGACAAAGCTTCTTCTTCATTCAAGTGCGGTTTGATAACTTGATGAACGCCGCGTTTGCCGATAACGGTCGGTAAAGATAAGCATACGCCTTTGACGCCTTCAACATCATCATGATGCGAAGATACAGTCAAAATGGCGTATTCATTGTTGGTAATGGCTTGGCAGATACGGCTCAAAGCGCCGGCAATGCCATAGAAGGTTGCGCCTTTGCCATCAATAATTTTATAGGCAGAGTTACGAACACCGTCATCAATTTCAGCCTTAACGGCAGGGGTTAATGGTTTGCCGATCATGCGCGCCAAGTCTTCAATGTGAACGGAACCGGCATCTCCTGCAGACCAAACCAAAACTTCGCTATCGCCGTGTTCACCCAAAACATAGGCGTGAATAGATTGCGGGGAAACGCCCAAGTGATAACCAAGCAGAGTTCTAAAACGAGAAGTATCTAAAACCGTGCCAGAACCGATAACGCGTTCTTTGGGGAATCCGGAAAGTTTGATGGCAACTTCAGTCATGATGTCTGCCGGATTGGCGGTGATGATTAAGGTTGTATCCGGTGCATATTTGGCAATTTGCGGGATGATACTTTCAAAAATTTTGACATTGCGTCCCAGCAAATCAATGCGGGTTTCACCCGGTTTCTGATTAGCACCGGCGGTAACGATTACAATTTCGGCACCTTGTAAATCTTCATATGTACCGGCTTTGATTTTGTTGGCATAAGCAAAAGGCGCTGCGTGTGCAATATCTGCAGCTTCGGCTTGTGCCTTTTTCTCATTGGCATCAATTAAAACAACTTTTCTGGCAACGCCTTTCATCACTAATGCAAAGGCTGTTGCACTGCCGACCGAGCCGGCTCCGATTATTCCTACCTTCATTTATTTTCTCCTTAGGGGTTTGGTTATAACCCAATAATGTTTTTTTTCGTTTATATATATAAGAATTAATTTGATAAAAACAATAAAAAAGGCAACCCCAAGGCTGCCTTTTTTTGTAACTTTTTTTTTCAATTTGTTACTCAGGAAGAACGGTTTCCTCTTCACCCATTGTGGCAGCGGAAGTTTCTTCAACGTCAATGGCACCGTCATCTTCCGGAGCTTCATCTTCAATAATGATGTCTTCGCTGGTTTCATGAACTTCGACGACATCACTGTCTTCTGCCGGTGCAGAAGTTTGAGCTGCGGCTTCAGTCTGTGCTACCGCTGGGGTGTCGGTTGAGGTTTCATTGTTGACGGTTTCATTTGTAACTGCCGGTTCTTGAGCCGTTGTTTGTTCATTTTGAACAAAGTGTCCGATTAATAACAAAATGGCAATAACCAAAATAATGTATGCTAATTTTTTCATCGAATTGTCCTTATTTTGTAAAACTATAAATGGTGTCTGTTCCTTATTAATATATTATCAATATGCTTTAGTCAATATATCTAAGGATGTATGTTAGTTTATATTTTGACTTTTTTATGATTTTATCCACTTTTTTTGTTGCACTCGGATGCTTGAAAAATAAACATTTATCAACTGATTAGACGTTTTGAAGCTGTTGGTATGTAAAATAATGCTTGTCAAATTATATATTTTTGTGCTATCTACCAAATCACAGGTTGTTGACCTGAATAATTTGTTTTTAATTTTATGAGGTTTTATCATATGACTGATGTAGCAAACCGCGTTAAAAAAATCGTTGCTGAACACTTAGGTGTTGAAGAAGCAAAAGTTACCGATACTGCCAGCTTCATTGACGATTTGGGCGCTGATAGCTTGGATACTGTTGAATTGGTTATGGCTTTTGAAGAAGAATTCGGTTGCGAAATTCCGGATGAAGCTGCTGAAAAAATTCTGACAGTTAAAGATGCTATTGACTATCTTTCTAAAAATGCTTAAGCCTTATTTAGCATTTGAATAATGATGAAACTCGCTTGACTAAGCGAGTTTTTTCATATACAAACTTTACAAAAGCCGTTGAATGTGCGGCTCGTTAAAGAAATTTTTTATGAGGTAATTATATGAGAAGAGTTGTTGTTACCGGTTTGGGTATTGTCTCTCCTTTGGGAAGAGGCGTTGATCATAACTGGAAATCTGTTTTGGAAGGAAAGTCCGGTATTCGTAAAATTGAAGGAATTGATCTAAAAGATATTCCTGTCCTTATTGCCGGTCAGGTTCCTACCGGTAAAGGAGAAAACGAGTTTGATCCAGATACCGTTATGCCTCCCAAAGATCAGAAGAAAAATGACAGATTTATTCTCTATGGTATGGCTGCCGGTGGTGATGCTCTTGATGATGCCGGTTGGAATCCCGAAACTGCCTCGGAAGATGAAAAATATCGTTTCGGTGTGATGATGGGTTCGGGAATCGGTGGACTCGACGTGATTTATGAAAATTCTGTTTCCTTCCATGAAAATGGTATGAAAAGAATCTCTCCGTTCTTTATTCCCTCTTGTTTAATCAATTTAGTTTCCGGTAATTTGTCGATTAAATATCAACTTAAAGGTCCTAACCATGCTTGTGTTACCGCTTGTTCTACCGGTACACACGCTATTGGTGATGCGGCTAATATCATTGCCAGAGGTGATGCTGATATGATGCTTGCCGGTGGTGCCGAATCGGCTGTTAACGTATTGGGACTTTCCGGTTTTGCCAGAATGAAGGCGGTTACCTCTTCATTCAATGATGCTCCAGAAAAGGCTTCTCGCCCTTGGGATCAAGATCGTAGCGGTTTTGTTATGGGTGAAGGTTCCGGTGCCGTTGTTTTGGAAGAATTGGAGCACGCTAAAGCCAGAGGTGCTAAAATTTATGCCGAAGTGGTTGGTTATGGTATGAGTGGCGATGCTTACCATATTACCGCTCCTTCCGGTGACGGGGCTTATCGTGCCATGAAAATGGCTGCAGACCATGCTAAAGAACACGGTGTTGAACTCAAAGATATTAACTATATCAATGCCCATGGTACTTCTACTCCTGCCGGTGATGTCGGTGAAGCTTTGGCAGTTAAACGCTTGTTTGGTGATGATATGAAATATGTTTCCATGTCTTCTACCAAATCTGCCATCGGTCACTTGCTTGGTGCTGCCGGTGCGGTTGAAGCCGTATTTACCATTAAAGCTTTGCAAGACCAAATTTGTCCTCCGACTCTTAATTTGGATAATCCGGCTGAGGAAGTTAAAGATATGGATTTGGTTCCTCATAGGGCTAAAAAGAAAGAGATTAAAGCCGCTATGTCCAACTCTTTCGGCTTTGGGGGGACAAACTCTTCTTTGATCTTGAAAAAATACGAAGAATAGTTTTTTTTGAAAATTTGAAAAAAAGCGCTGTTTCTAACAAACGGCGCTTTTTTATGATTCGAACGTAACACTACCTGCGTAAGCAGGTAGATGTAGACATACCCATATCTTCGCGCTATAAAGG
>CALXZL010000003.1 GCA_944393215.1 uncultured Alphaproteobacteria bacterium | reverse complement strand
CCCTTTCAAGCCGTCCCTCTCGGCACAAACCTCATAAATCCTGGCTGACAGGGAGCCGTTCTTACTGACCTCACGATAATAGCTGTCTATTTGCCACCCGCAAAGGCGCATTGATGGTAAGTCTTGAAAGATAACACCGGCATCGCGGCAACAATGTAAAACACCACCGCCGTCTGCGTCTAACCATAAGCCGGCATGAACCGGATGTTTCGACTGACGAAGCAGTACAACATCACCGTCTTGCGGTTTTTCAACCTCATTAAACGCCCGGAAAGCAGGATCCTTTTTGAATGCGATTAAAACGCTCCTAAGATTATCCGGATTAACATTTACCGCCGGCACATCTATGCCGTATTCGTGCTTCAGGATCCAGCGCACCATTCCCCAACAGTCAAATTCATCAGGGCCTTGCGCACCGGCAACCCAGGGCAAGCCTATATATTTACAAGCAAAATGTGTCATCGTGTTAATCCCGGATAGTTTTTAACGGTATAGTTTTCACTCGGAAATGACTTGTTACCGATGTCCATCATGCGGGCCGTTGCTGATATTTTGTAACAGTCCACATGAATATCTGTAATAACCAGGGTTATCGGCGGATCCATCTGTGGCGTTGTCAGGTCGTCAGACAGATATGGGCGGTATGTCAGCTCGATCATATCTTGTGTTTCAATCGCTCGATCAAGATAAGTGATCATCTCGGTTGAAACGTTGTCGATCGTGACCGAAATCTCAGGTGTCGGCGTGTTGTTGACCGGTGGCAATTCCAAATCAAAGGCCATGGCAACAAACTCCACAGCTTCACCCGGATTAAGCGGAGCCGAGTTTTCAAGCGTACATATATGACTGACGTGATCTCGGACTACGCGAATAGCGGTCTGATTTCCTTGTTCATCAACAAAAGATGGATGCCGAAGTTCCAAGGTATGGAGCAAAATCACATCACTCGGAGCCGAAGCATAGGCTTCCTTTAGTGCTTCTGAAAGCGTGTTATCGGTCATTGTTTCTCCTTTCAATATCCAACTGCTGACCATGAAATAACGCCAGTTCGCCCGCTGGTGTTATCAGAATCGTAATATTTTATTATAAAAGTAGATTTAGTGACACTTACTGCGCAGGCCACATAGTTATTGTCACTCGTCGAATTTGTCGGTACTTCACTCGGGGTTACGATAACACTGATGGCAGTATTTGGGAAAGGCTCAGGGAATGTAACTGTTCCGCTTGTTGCAATCGTAACTTTTCCACCCTGTTTTATTAGGCCTGTCTTTGTATCTTTTTCAACCCATGTCGTAGGAGTTTTTGAGCAAACTATTCTATTCTCAGCTTCTTCGAGTTTTTGTTGCAAAAGAATAACTAAATTTCTAAGTTCTGATGTTTCTTCAACAGTAAGCGTACGCGTAACATCAGCGCACTTGATGTATGTCAGTTCATAATAACCCTTAGGGCGTGTTTCGGAACCAACCCTTGGCGTGCCGTTTGTATTATCCGTAATTGGGGTTATAGCACAAAGAGCATCATTTTTTCGGTTTCCTAAACGTTGCATCCATTCATCTGTACCACCCGAATTTGAATAGCTACCGCTTGTATAACCATCAGTTCCAAATATATCCGATCTGTAACCTGAAGATGTTGAGTCCTGACGATAAACCATTTCGTGCCAGTGGCCTTGCATTTGGTCGTTCTGAACACTTCCCAACTGACTTGGTGTGCCGCCACGTGCAAAGTTTACCAACAATGGCAAAATAAGTGTATTATTATCGACTTTTACATAGCTGGCACACATTCCGTATGTTGAAACTTGGCTGTCATATGTTGCTTCCGTCACTAAAGTGAGGCTGTCTGTATCAACAAGCTGGGTAAAAAAGTCCGGATATCGGGAACGTGTTATCGTGTTCTTGTACCAAACCGGCTCATATCCGTCTGGAACTTTTGAACTTGCTGGGACTGTCAGCTTTGTGCCGAGCGGTGTCGGAGCCGCATTTTGTGCATAGGCTAAAGCTCTTTCTGCTTGGGCTGTGGCAAGTGCAACCTGAACAGCTCCTTCCGACTGAACCTGTGATATTGAGGCGGCCGTTGCACTGGCAATGCTGTTATATGTGGTTTGCGATAGCTCCTTAAATGTTTCCGTTTCATCTCTTAAAGTTTTTGTTTGCCCTTTTAAGGTATTGGTTTCATTTTTAATAATTTGTGTTTCGGATTTTATCTGCAATGTGTCAGCCTTTGCCTGGCGACACTCACCAACATAATCTTCAAGGCCGTTAATAATTTCTGCTCGCACATCTTTCAGTTGCTTGGCCACAGACGGAACATTCCCGCTTTCGGTTTGCACAGTTGTCATGTCATCGCCATGTACAATTGTGTGCCATTTAGAGCCATCGACTTCTGACTGAGCAACGACTGCTTCTAATCTTTCTTCTAAATTTGGCATTTTTACGCTCCTTTACATGGCAGAAAACTCAATTCTCCGCCTGTTAGTTTAACAACATCGCCCGGACTGACCAGGAATGAAAAACTGTTATATTCTTCCCAGTGTCCGTAGTTTCCGTATTGGTGGAATACTTCATAACCGTTTATGTAACCCAAAAGTGAACTGTTATAGACAACATTTCGCATAATAACCCACCCATACTTCGTAATAGTCACATCTGTATTAAGAGAAAGGACTTGTCGCCGGGACCAATCCGGGGCAATCCAACCGATAATTCCTGTTTTGGCCGCCGCAGTAGGTGCAATATTTGAAAAATCCAAGTTTGCTTTCGAACTTGTTGCGGCTTCAGCTCGGTTTGCTTGACTTGTTGCTTCAGCCACTTGTTCTGCAACAGCACTTCTGACATTTGAGACCTGCGTTGATCCTTCGCTTTGGATTGTCAAAACTGATGAATTTGTAGCGGCGGCGATATTATTAAAAATAGCCTGAGACTGATTTTTAAGGCTCTCAGTTTCATCTTTAATAATTGCTGTATCACTTTTTATGGTATTTGTTTCATTTTTAATCGCAATTGTTTCAGTTTTAGTCTGAAGCGTAACATCGCGCGCATTTCTGCATTCAGTTAGATAATCAATAACACCATTAACAACTTCATCATGTACATCTTTCATCTGTTTTGCCACAGTTGGAACATCGCCGTTTTCAGTTGGAACGGTTGTTGTGTCATCACCATGAACAATTGTATGCCATTTAACGCCGTCCATTTCAGCCTGAGAAACAACAGCCTGCAATCTTTCTTCCATGTTCATTTGAAGTATCTCCTAGTAACCGCACGCATACCAGGACTTTGCTTGGCTTGAACTTCCGCCTCGGTTATAAATTATCATTTGCGATGCAGAAGTACGTTGTATACATTGCGCATATATTTCGCTATTTGTTCCTATAGTTGTTGCTATCACTGTATAATTTGTATTCTTGAAAGCCTTTGGAAAGGTAATAGTGACACTTGTCCCTGCAGCCGCTTCTCCACCTTGCTCAATCCAACCGTCGGGCCAAACTCTATACCATGTTTTGCCGCTTATATATTTTGTAAACATCTTGGAAAAGATAGTATCCTTTGTGATGTTTGATAGGTCAGTGTTTACCTTTGTGGAAGTAGCTTGTTCGGCCCGATTTGCCTGACTGGTTGCTTCGGCCACTTGTTCTGCCACCGCACTTTGGACATTCGTCACCTGAGTTGCTCCCTCAATTTGAACGGTCTGAACAGCCGAGCTTGTCGCTGTTGCGATATTATTAAATACCGTTTGCGACTGATTTTTAAGACTTTCGGTTTCATTTCTAAGCGTAGTGACATCTCCTTTAATTGTGTTAGTTTCGTTTTTAACAGCGATCGTTTCATTTTTTGTTTGAATAGCCACGTCACGTGCCGTCTGACACTCGGTCATATAATCAATAACGCCATTAACAACCTCGTCATGCACATCTTTCATCTGTTTGGCCACTGTTGGAACGTTGCCGTTTTCTGTGGGGACAGTTGTTGTATTATTACCATGAATTATTGTATGCCATTTTGCGCCGTCTGTTTCAGCCTGCGAAACAACAGCTTGTAATCTTTCTTCCATATTTGCCATTTTTATAAATCCTCAATATATTGCGGGCATTCCGTATGAACGAAATAGTGCAGATGATTAACCGCAATTGAAAGCCTATCAAAGTCATTTTTTAGTAAAATTGCCAACGCACCATCCGAAAGTGTCGGTCGGTCACGTACTTCAAGTTCTGATGTGATTTCCCAAAGGTATCCATTTAGGAGTTTTGCTTCGAACTGTTGAGTAAACCTGGCTTCTTGTTTTAATAATCCCAGACCGCCCAAAAGCGTAACAACGAACCATTCAGCACCTTCTTTTGCGTAGTATTTATACCAGGCCTCAAAAAGTGAGAATTGTTCTCTATTCATCACCCAGCGCACAGAAATTTTAGACGGCGTTTGCTCATAACGCCGCCTTTGTCTCGCCGGGCCTGCCTCCATATCGGTTCGCACAATAGCTTCACCGGGTTTTATCGCATATCCCTCTGTGGTCGGGTAAGGTAGTTTTTCAGGAAAAATTACTGTCATCTATAACTCCCATAGGCCGGGTTTAACGCATACCTTTGTTCAAGGATCGGCGATAAACCTTCACCTTTACTGATGTTTTTACCAATTGCACCCTCGATCTGCTCAACGATGATGTCCAGGTTGACATTACCGTTCATGTCGCGTGTCGGGTTTGCCGTTGTCCTTGTGCCTGAGGCCTTATTGACCACATTCACATTGACATAAACCGGCGGTTTTGAATTTAACTCTGCGCCCAGTGCTTTCATCTGTCCCGGCGTGAATACCGTTTCGCCTTTTTTCGCGATAATCGGGATCTCGCCGCCGACCAAGCCCCCGGTATGAAAACGGGGAGCATTTTCAAAAACACTTGGACTAACAGCCTTAAGTGATAAAGTATCCGTACCAATGACACCTCCTGTATGTGCTGTCGGTATGCCGAAGTAACCTATGACACCACCCATGATCGGTTTGATCACAGCGTACTGCATGGCCATTCGGACCATTCCCTCGACAACTGAGTTAACAAAGTCTCCAAAGTTCGCTTTACCGGTCATGACGAAGTTTGTCAGCGTATCTTCCATTGATTTGAAAGAGTTCTTGACCATGCTTTCGGTTATTGAAGCCATATCCGAGGCATCTTCATAAACGCTTTTCATTCCTCGGGTTACGCCGTCTTTCCAGTCCTTTGAACTTTGAAGAGCGGCAACTCCTGCTTTTTTGACCATATCATCATAAACGCGGTTCACATCATTTTTGAAATCCTCATAACCGGCTTTTGTGCTGTCAAGGTTCACCAAAGCATTATCACGCCATTCGGCCGCTTTTTGCATGGCCTGATCATAAGGATCCTTGAGCTCAAAGACCTTTTGTTTTATGTCTTCAATGGTCTTTTCGTAAGCTGATGTGTCAGTTTGTGGCAAAACAGGCGGTTTCGGAACTGCCGGCTTTTCTTCTTTCGGCCTTAATTCCGGGTTTTGAATGTACTTCAACTCATTACGAGCCTTTTGCGCATCTATCTCGGCCGCTTTCAAAAGCAGGAACTTTTCCTGAATGGCTTTTGCCTGCGGTTGAAAATCCGGATATTCAGCGGCCAAACGCCATACTTCCTTTTGGTATTCCTCCAGGTTATATTTTGACTGCGAAAGAATATCCGCCAAATCGTTTGCGAAAATCTGGTATTCCTTCAGGAACATGTTCGGCGCGTAACGTTGAAAGAACGACAAACCGCCGGTATTCTTTAATTCTTCCTTCAGGTCCTTGATGTTCTTTTCGGCCACTTTTAATTTATAGGACCATTCGGCAATGGCTTGGTTTTTGCTTTGCGCGGTCACAAGGTTGTTTGTTTCCTTGACTGTTTCAGCCATTTGTTCCTTAAGTTTAGCCAAGGTGTCCGCGTGGTCGTTTGCCGCACGTTTTGCCACGTTATGACTGTCTATTAATTTATAAAGGCCATAAACAACCAACATAACAAGACCGGCCGGGCCACCAAGCAAAGCCATAATGCCTTTCAAAAGTCCGACAGCACCGGCAAGAACCTTGGCCGCCACCGCCGTTGCGTACATCTGAACAGCGGCCACTTTGGAAACTTGCCACATCATGTTAAGGCCGAGTGTGGCAGAGGCTCCGGCTGTTCCGGTCCCCATAAGAGCGACATTCAGCGCATAAACGCTTGCCTTTAACAGGTCAATTCCTTTTGTAATCAGGCTCGCACCCAAACGGACAGTTAAGAGCGTGATGATCGGCTCAATGTATTTGCCCAATGTAAAGAATGCTTTACCGGCGATAGTTACTGCGCTTGCTAAAGTTTCACCAATAGTTTTAGCCGCACCATCAGTACCTGATATTAAATTATTAAACTGATCAAGAACTTCTTTTATTGCTTTGTTTAATCCATTTTCACCAATCGTTCGTGCAACTTTTGCAAGAGCATCTTCAATGTTTGACATTGTTCCGCCCATGGTGTTCATCTGTTCGGCCATGGCACCACCGAAGTTTATTGTGCCGATAGAGCGAAGATAATTTTCAATTTCTGCCGCATTTTTACCAACTTCTGTTGTAACGCCTTGAAAGATGAACTTTACACGTTCTCCCTCGACCTTTGCTTTGATACCAAACGTTTTGAGCCTTTCAAATTCACCAACAGTTGCTGAGGTAACAGCCGAAACAAACTCCAATATGTTCTTACCAAAAGCAGAGGCTGTGTTACCATAAGAGGTTAAGGCTTCCATTGAAGGTTCCAAGCCCATTGCCTTTAACCGGATAAAACTGTCTACGATTTCATCAAGTTGGAATGGCGTTGATGTGGCAAAGTCTTCAATCAAAGTAAAGGCTTCTTTGGCCGCTTTTGCAGAGCCGGTCACTGTTTTTAGTGAACCGGAAAGTCTTTCAAACTCTTTATTTGTTTCTACAATGCTCTTAAAAGTGTTCGTCAGTCCGCGTAACCCGAGGTAGGCTCCGGCCAACGATGCCGCCTGTTTGAGGGTATTATTAAAGGCCTTGGCTGTGTTGTCCAAGACCTTTAAGTTATCGTTTGCCGGTGTGATGACCTGAGTTATCCGCTGAAAGGCTTTCTGTCCGTCCGAGCCGATGTTCTTGAACTCTTGCCGAACCTTGTCGCCGCCCACCGCTTCAAGTCTGATTGAAAGTTTTTTCGCTGTGTTCATTCGTTTTTTCCATAAAAAAACACCCCAACCAAACGGTTGAGGTGCCTTGTTGAAATTTGTTTTACTTAATAGTCGTAGTAGTTTGTGTTCCCGAAGCTGTCTTTACGAGAGCGCGTGTGAATGTTTCGATTCCCGATAGTGCCATAGGTATTTGTATTACCAAAGCTGTCAGTCTGGGAACGGGTATTTACATTTTGGTTACCAATCGTTCCGTATGTATTGGTATTACCAAAACTGTCGGTTCGAGACCGCGTATTTACATTATCGTTTCCAATAGTGCCATAGGTATTGGTGTTACCAAAACTGTCTGTCCTGGATCGTGTATTGACATTCTTGTTGCCGATCGTTCCGTATGTATTAGTATTTCCGAAACTATCGGTCCGAGAACGGGTGTGTACATATTCGCCGTCAGAGTTTGTTCCATAGCAATTCCTATTGCCAAAACTATCTTCAGAACAACGAACTGTGGCTTGAGCCTGAATTGCTAGCAAGCAGAAACATAAAGTAAAAAGTATATTTTTCATGGCTAATCCTTTCTTTTTACTCTATTAGTATCAAACACAAAATAAAATTTCAAGATATCGGACTTAACTTCTGCCAGTTTCTGACATATCACTCATTCCGGCCTTTATTCCTTGGATTCCGACAGATAACAGTTCAGTCATCACCGCGCTTTTTAATCCCAAATTCTCAGCCACAGTCAGCGCAACCCCAAGGTCAGGCTCAGAAAGTTTTAATAAAACCTCCCAAGCCTGATGTCCTTCTGTGGTTTTTAAGGTTGTTTCGACGTATCGGCATCTGTAGATGGGGCAGTTGATTTCTTGCTCGCCGCATCCTTGGCAGTAGTTTCGCCCGGAGCCGAAGTGCCATCTTGCTCGGGCGTATATGCGTTTTTTTCGGCCTCGAGTATTTCTTGAATGCCGCAATATTGTTGTCTAAATGTTTCGGCGATACTCCAAAAGTTCGTGAAGAGTTCCTCAATTTTGACCGGTGTCAGCGGTGCTTTTTCGTCTGTTTCGGCTTCTAAAATGCCGTCCCATTCAATAATGCCCGCCAGTGCAAGACCCAAAATTAACTGCTGATCGGCAAAGGCTTCACGCTTTGTGATATCCTCTAAATCCGGCAAGTTTTCATCTTTTGCACCGTTTTCGCGAACATCTTTAATGCGCTTGGCCATGTCGGCAACCTTTGAATTCATATAGGCTTTTGCCTCATAGAATACGGAAGATGTGCAGGGTTTAACTTTTACCCGGACACCCATACCTAAATCCAACCAGTAAGGCTCATTCTTAAACTTTAGCTTTAACATTAGTATTCCTCCACATCGTTATACAATTGAACAGTTACCATTTTGCCGAGTTCGGCGTTTTTGGCACCTTGGAAATCATAAGTACATTCAATGCCGCCCGGACCTGAAATGGAACGTTTCGGTTTTGGCAGATAGACTTCGTGGCAAGTGATAACAAGTCTTTGCGTATCTGATAACTGATAACCGAGCTCTAAGTCCACCGGTACACCGGCGCGAGCCTTGTCCATAAGGGCATTGTCACCATAACGAACTGCAATCGAACCGGACAACGATGCCACGCCCAAATCAATCGCTTCAACTTTGCCATCGCTCCGGATCGTCTCAATTTTTTCAAGGTTATTTGAATAGGTAACCGAGGCACTGGTCACATTGGCCAATGTTTCGCCACCGGATTTAATAAAGCCTTGGAACTGTGAAAAGCGCGTATAGTTCTTAACTTCCGGTGCATCTGAAACAGATGTTTCAGATGCTGTTTCACTTTGGGCCATTAAAGAAACGGTTGCTTGTGCTTCACCGGACCTGGCGAAGTTAAAGGCAATAGAGTTCGCACGTGCACCAAGGAATCTGATGTATTCAGGCACTTCGGCAAGTCCTAATTCAAGAGAGTAGCTCGGAAGCGTGGTTTTACCGCTTTCAAATGTATGCGTATAAACGCCATTTTCGTTAGTTGTTTCCGGAACTCCGAAGACAGCTTTCAGCCAAATTCCGATGTTTCTGAGGTCAACCGGCACCGCCAAATCACCTTCAACGTTAATAACGTCTTGGAAAGGTGTGGTCGGGTCGCGGCCAAGGCCTAAAACATTTGAGGAAATCAAGCCTTGCTCGCTGTCAATTGCACTTGAGGCAAACGGCACTTGGGTATAAGGTCCAGAAGAAAGAGTGCCGTAAGTGCTTTCTTCAGCGATTAATAGTTTGGCATTCCAGCCATATGCTCGTGACATAATTGTCTCCTTTGTTAAATTAAGTTAGAATTTGAGGTATATTCAAGGACAATGGGAACGATTGCACCTTTGATGGTTACGCCACCTTCGACCGGTTCTTCCACAAACTCGGGCGGATCTGCGTGCATATAATCAACTTCGCCACCGAGGCGAGGATCTTCTTGTAAAAGTTCACCGATTTGAACCAAAACTTCATCAAGGATTTGGTCGCGCTCAGCCGGTGTTTCCTTTTGAACAATTACTTCCAGTTCGGCCCGATGTGTGAAGATGTAGCAAGGCGGCGACAATAAAATCTCCGGCTCGCCGACATTACCATCGCGCAGGATGACTAAACCGCCATCAGGGATTTTTTGCGGCAGAGGATCATTGCGCTTAACGGACACATCAAGCGTTGAAAGCCTTTCAAATAACGCGTTTAATACGATTTCTCTTTTACTCATCTTCTCTCCAGTTTTGTAAAATCAAGCTTGGCACTTTGTTTTGCCAACGCTCGCTTTCACTTTCAAAGTTAATTAATTTCGGCATTTTGACCTGAGGCACCAAGATAAAGGCAATAACTGTCTTTTTCTTTTTGGTATGGACAAGCAATGAACAGGCATTGCGGCGATACAAAAACTGTAGCCGCACGCCTTTCATCTGTTCATAAAGCCCCGGTGTCATACGTTTACCGCGTGCTTTTTTCGGGATTGCATCGGTCGGAATGGCAAGCCACAGACCGTTTTTGCCTCGGATAATGCTTGCGTATTCAAAGCCCTGCATAATCTTTTCAGCATTAGAATAGACCTGACCGGCCGCGCTGATACTCGGCTTTCCTTTCGGATAGACGACACCGCGCCAAGTGTTGGCCATGCGGGAACTCATACCGGCCGAGCGGACCTGTTCGCGCAAAGACGTTTTAAGGCCATTCGTTGCCGTCGTTATTCCTAACGTCACAGCTTTGGCACCTTCTGAATAGTGCTTTTCCATGACATCAGACAGTTTCCCTTGTAGTGCAAGTTTTAATTGCATAGCACATCAACACTCCATACTAGATTATGAATATCTTTGACCGGTTCCGTATGCACCCGATAAGTTGCCGCATCTGTTTCTATTGTGTCCCCGACAGCTAAATCAGGCGCATCAGAAATCCGGATCTTCATAAAATGCGTGTCGGTGTGAGCCTTAACAAAACCCACACCGACCACTTCGTCAGGTTCAATCAATAAAAAAAGGACTTCTCGTCCTTGATAATTCCCGATCGTTCCGCACCGATTAAACAGGCTGTCCACCGCCTTTTTGAGAGGAAGGGTCATCTTTACCTCCTGTTTCATCAGGTTTCTGTGGTTGCTGTGGCTGTGTTGCCGGCTTTTGGCCACCTTTAATAGGCACTGCAAAACCGCGTTCTATCAGACTTTTTGCATCTGCTTCGTTCAGGTCATACTCCTTACCGGGTGCGATTTCTTTGCCAGCAGACACAACTAATGTAATCAAAGCCTTAATACGCATTTATACCTCCTAGCCAATGGTTGCACAGAATGAAGCATTCGGACGATAAGGAACGACCAAAGGTGCGGATTGCAACAGCAACCAGCGAACCGATGGATCTTCCTCAACCCAGGATTTTGTGAAGTATCTGTGGGCTGTCCAGTTTGCCTTTTCGTCATGAATGGCCCCATAGCAACGGGTGCCTTCAAGTCCGTCTTTGGCTCCCATGATGACGGTTTTGGCCGGCAAGAGTTTGCTTTCAACACCGGCATCATTGATATAAATGTCATTGTAAACATAGATATCAAAATCACCGATAGAACCAACGTAACGCACTTTGGAGTTTTCACCACGAATGATCGGGTCAACATTCAAAGTGTTGTTGGTGCCTCTGCGGTAATCCAAGAACTTCTTCACATCGTCCTTTGAGCGGAAGATTTTCCAAGCTTCAGGATCCATGATGACCGTTTTTGCGATCATACCGGACTTTGTTTGAACCAAATCTGCCCAGTCCTCCAAGTCCTCAATCGGGTTAACAGCCGCAGTTTCCCATGTGGCAGAACCGGTTAAGGCCTTTGTCAAAGCCGCATCACGTCCGAAGTTCACCGTTGTAGATGGATAACCATCGCCGGAAACAACAACTTGTCCGGTTCTTAAGATTTCTGCCGCCATGACTTCTTCACGACGGGTCAGGTTTTCCAACTGGTCGGTCAAAGTTGTGGCCAAAGCGCGTTCATAGCGTTGAGATGGAGACAGAGAGCCACCGATAATCTCACCGGCAACGCGTTTATACGGAATGTTTGCATCAAAGCGACGTTTGTCTTTCACATAAGCCGGCTTGAATGATTTGGTCTGATAGCCACCGCTATCAACAACCTTGCCAGGAAGAAGTGGAGAAACAAACGGAGAGATGCGCGGCTTGCTGTCCGTCACATCAAAAAAGATCTCTTCTTTATCCGAAGTTTGCACATTCGGGAAGAAGGTGTCAAGCAAGAAAGACGAAGGCGTGTGTAAACGTTCAACGACTTTTGCGAGCACGTTTGTAGAAAAAATATCCATTATTTATTCCTTTCAGTATGCTTGATTTGTTTTAATAAAGATGTTTTTCGCTCTGAGTTTGGCCTTTAAGCCGTCAGCGGAAGCACCGCTTGCCACAGTCAGAGCCGCAGAGTTAAACTCGCCGGTCAAATAGACAACGGCTTGTTTATCTTCGCTTGTAGCATCAACAGCCTCAGCCAAAATGGCTTCAGGTGTGTCAGATGCACCACAGATGGTCAAAGCATCACCTGATGCCTTTAATACTGTGCCTCGCGTGTAACTGCCGCCGGTAATGGTTGCAAGTTCAGAAACGCGAGGGAATTCGCCGGCCAATAAGGTATCGGCGGTTGTGGACCCTTGGTCCGTAAATCCTTGTACAGTCATGTGTTAACCTCCAATTGTGTAAGAAGCGATGCGGTTTGCAACGTCTTCGGGTGTTTCTTCTTTATCCTCGGCAGATGGTGTGATCGCCGGGTTTTTGATTTGTGCCATTGCCACATCAAGCGCATTGGTTTGTTTGGCAACAGGCACCGTTTCTAAAATGGCCAAAATGTCAGATGCTGACAAATCGGTCTTGGCAAGCAATGCCTGAGCAGTTGCTTCCTTGCCTTTGACATTTTCGGCAGACAGAACTTGAGACATGCGTTCGCGTTCCTGTGCTTTGATGTCAACAGACGTTTTTTCTAAAGTATCATTCATGAATGATTTCTCCGTTGATTGAGTGTTAAGGTCTGAGATAATGGCTTCAAAAGAAGCTAGGCTGTCCGCCAGGCCGATCCGAACAGCATTTTGGCCCACAAAAACATCACCGCCACCGAAGTTTTCGATGACATTTTTCGGCGATATATCCCTGTGGAGCGCAACTTTATTGATGAAAATCTCTGCCAGCGCATCAATATGAGCCTGTATTTTGGCTTTCCCTTCTTCTGTTTCCACGTCAGGCCGCTTGTTTGGGCTTTGTGAGGAAACAATTTCAATGGTCTTTTTCTCGTCCTCTTTTTCAAAGATGGACACAACCCCGATAGAACCGAGGATAGCCGTATCGGCCGCCATAATCTTGTCGCAGGCAGAGGCGATCCAGTACGCACCGGAGCAACAAGAGCCTGATGCATAAGCGAGGATCGGCTTTTTACCTCTGGCGTTGTAGATCATATCGGCCAACTCGGAGCAACCGTTAACTTCGCCACCCGGACTGTCCACATCAAACAAAATGGCTGATATGTTCGGGTCGTTCAGGGCTTTGTTAAAGTCTTGAGCCAAGAGTTCATAAGATGTCGCGCCACAAATGCGAGTGAACAGGTTCGCATACCTGAACAAGGGGCCGGTTACCCTGATAACAGCAACGCCGTCTCTTACTGAAACGGCGTTTGTGTTTTTCATCTCTTTACCTAATTGACTGGCGACTGCTTCAGGGCTCTTGTTCGTTTGGTGCGCTATCGAAATCATTGTCGAGAGCATCTCGGGCGTTATTGCCCACACTGTTTTTTGCATGAGTTTCATTTTTTTCCTTTCAAAAAATTAAAAACCTTTACTTTCTTTTTGAAAAAGTAAAGGATAATCAAATAACCTTTACTTTCTCATTCGTAAAGGCATCAAAAAAGCCCCACAAAAGTGAGGCTATTTTATTTTTTTCGTATTTTGCTATTTTTGTAAAATACGGTTAGACTTCTAGGCTATCTTTATTCAATAAAAATTCTTTTAAGCTCATAATTGTTATTCCGTTTTCATCCAGATAAGGTCTTAAAAGATCATTATTCGTAATAATAATCTTCTTAAACCCATCACGAATATTAAGCAAAGACTTTTCTTCCTGCATCATTTTTTGTGGGGTCGGCAGATCTAAAGCTGATTGTATGTAATATCGTTTATTTCCGATATTTGCTACGAAATCTACTTCAGCCGAAGTCTTTGCTGTGACATTTACTTCGCCCACATCGACATTATAGCCCCTGATTTTTAATTCATTATAAATGATGTTTTCCATAATATGACTTTCTTCTGCCTGGCGAAAATCAATACAAGTATTCCTCAAACCAATGTCCGTAAAATAACATTTAAACGGCGTATTTATGTATTTTTTACCCTTTATATCATACCGCAATACCTTATTAATGAAAAAGGCATCTTGTAGATAATCCAGATACTGTTTTATCGTTGGGGCTGTCAAATCAACGTGTTTGAGACTTTTGAAAGTATTCTCCAACTTTTTAGGATTTATCAAAGAACCTATAGAAGACGACAGTATTTCCAACAGTTCTTCAAATTCCGCTGTGTTTTTTATGCCATTTCTATCAATTATGTCCTTAATATAAGTTTCCTTAAACAGATTTTTTAAATACTTAACCTTTTGTTCTTCCTTCTGATAAGTCAAAACCAATGGTATTCCACCATAGAGGGTGTAATCTTCCCATGCTTTTTTCCAATTATCATGATAAAGCGGATAAATTTCAGAGAAACTCAGCGGATAAACGCGTATTTCATCACCACGTCCGCGAAATTCCGTTACTACGTCCGATGATAGAAATTTAGAATTGCTACCAGTAACATAAACATCTAAATTTCTGATATGCAAAAAGCCATTTAAGACACTGACAAAATCTTCCATCATCTGAACCTCATCCAGCAGGAGATAGTACATTTTATCGTCTTTAATGCAAGATTTGACATACTCATTGCATGTGTCAGGATTACGATATTTTACATCGTCTCTGGTGTCCAAATCAATGTGAATAATGTGATCTTTTGCACATCCATTATCCAGTAAATGTCCGGTAAACAATTCAGATAATAAATAAGATTTACCGCAACGTCTGATGCCACTGACAATTTTTATCATTCCGTTATGTTTTCGGTCAATCAGCTGATTTAGATAAAAATCTCTTTTAATTTGCATAAATCCTCCTATTTTATTTTTTTCGTAAAATACAAATTTTATAAAATGGATTATAGCCAATTACGATACATAAATCAACTCCTATTTTATTTTTTTTGCATTTTACAATTTTTGTAAAATAGAAATGCGCATTATTGGATGTCAGCAGATTCATCTGTTTCTTGTGTATTCTCCTCCTTTCGGGTTAAATCTTCTGCTGTTAAACCTAATTCGGCGAGTTTGGCTTTTTCTCTCGCACGTTGTTCCAAAACTTCTTCCCAGTCCAAGCCTTGACCGGCACATTCGGCCTCTAATGTTGAAAGGCCAATATCCATTCGGATTTGACAGGCTTGAGCTTCTTTGACCGGGTCGACCCAGCCGCGCCCCGGACCAATCCACTTACATCTTGTGTAAGCGTAACGGTTCTCGTAAAAGTCCGGTGCATCAACCAAGCCTTTATTGACTGCTTCTTCGAGCCAAAGCTCATAAACCGGCGTGGCCCAGTATGTTGAAAGCCATTGTCGGCGACCGTTAAAGTATCGCCAAGCCTCGAGCAATGCCGACCGGGCGGACGAATAATTTGTCTTTGAAAAGTCTTTCAAGAGCAATTCATAAGGAATGTTAAGGCCGGTTCCAATATGGCGGAGCAAGTTTTCAACGAAAGCTCCATAAGCCGAGTTCGGTCGTGATGGTGTGAATGGCGCGACTTTATCACCAGGAAAAACAGGGATGATAGAGCCACCTTCAAGTTTAACCTGCCAATCCTTTTTCGCAGACAGGTAATCATCACTTGAGCCGCCGAACAGTTCGTTCAGGCTTTCGCCATCCATCGGAGTTTCAATAAATGCGGCTATCATTGCGTTGACGATTGCGGCTTGAAGCTCGGATCGTTCGTAATGGTCCAACATTTTGAACATCGGCATTATGGAACTGAGGACAGGCTTTCCACGAGATTGGCCAATACGGCTGATGTCGTGAACGTGTAGAACTCGTCTCCGGCCAAATGAAGTAAATGCCGGAATACGCTCCCAAGACGCAGTTCCTGTCCAAAAGTCGCCCGGGTGGTCTTTTTGAATATAGTAGGCAACAGGTGCGCCATATTTATCTATTTCAATACCACCGCGGAGGGTTTTGCTATCCGTTTGGCCGTTTGGATTAGAGAGCCGGTCAGGTTCTACCAACTGAATGGCGGTAGAAAACTTCCGGTCTTTCAACCATAGCGGAATAGCCAAAGCCTCGCCATTGATCAGGCAAGACTTGAAAACTTGTGTCGTCAGGCCATGAAAAGTTAAGGACTTGGCCGCATCACATTCAAAAGTTTCGGACCAGGATCGCCATAAACTTTCAACATGTGCTTGCCATTCTTCTTCCCATTCCTTGGTTTTGCCCAGTAGCCGATAGTCCGGCTTTGCCGATAAACGAAACCCGGTACCGACAATGTTATCGGATAAGGTCTGCATTGCACCGGCGGCAATACCATGATTACGCGTTAAGTCACGCGACCGAGCGACAATCGTGTCTAATTCCGGCAACAAATCGCTGTCGGCAGAACCGCGGCCCGGAAGCCATGAGGCAATTTCTCGCAAAGTTTGCGAAGCTGCTTTGTGTGATGTGTCTGTCATTAAAAACTCACTTTCATTATCCGGCGGCGACAGGTTGGTGTGCCTTCAGCCGCGGCAATTTGCGATTTAAGAGAGCTGATGTAGCTTTCAAGCGCTGTTCGGCTCGCTTGGTTGTAGGTTGTTGAGCCAAAACTTCCAACGCTGACCGTTACTTCCTTTTCGCCGATCATCAATTTATGGTAAGCTTCTTCGGCCTGGGCCAGTCTTGTTTTCAATATTTCTATGTTTGTTATAGCCATGGGTCATTTACCTTTGTTGGTTGGATTTGAATAAATTTCGGTTGCTTTTTAATCTTTAGCTTTTGGTTCGGTTCCTTTGGAATAGCCGCTTCCAGTTCTTGCCAACCGCGCTCGGATATCCGATCAAGTCCGTAAATAGCCGCACCGGCACGCGCATAAACGCGGCAGTCCAAGGCTTCGTTTCGCCGGGTTGGATCTTTTTCCCAAACTGACTTCGGATAACCGTTGGTCACCTTGACGATTTGCCGTTCAGCCGTCAGCTGTTTGAAATACTCCTCAGCGTATGCCGGGAAGTGACAGCGGCCGAACTGTGATGCATCTTCGCCGACACGTTCCATCTTCAGCCACCGATAAAGCTCAGTTTTAATCACCGGACCGGACACGTTCCACACCTTCAGGCCTTTCTTTTTTGTATCAGCCTTTGAAGTGGACAGGATCATCGCTGTATCGCGGCTTTGACCCTTTATTGCGACAACGGTTCGCGGCGCATTGGCCCTGGCACCGTTACCACCCCAAACGGCTTGGTTAAACTGGCGCACAAACGAATAAACGTCTTGCGTGGCATAACCGGAGTCAACGCACATCACCCGGATCGGCATTGTGATCCCGCTTTCGTGCGGATAGTCCTTATTAACAACATCAGCCAGTTTGGCCCAAACTTCCGGCTTGGCGGTGTCACCGTCCAAAACGTAATAGTCAACGGACCAACTTTGCTTTTGCCGGCCCCAAGCGACCACTTCACATTCGATACGGTTCTTTTGAATATCAACGCCGGCGGTCAGGAATAAACCATCACGCGGCACAACGCCCATCGTGTAATTTTCCCGAGTTTCGTAGAGCCGTTGCCATTCCGGAGCCTCGCTTTCTTGCTCGTAGGTTTCGCCTAAAATCGTATTCCGGAAACCTTGCATCAGTGTGGCATCTTTCTTGGCTTTTTCGTAAACTTGCACGCATTCTGCCCAGGACAACCACCCGACTGGGGAATAAAGCGAGGATAGATGAAATCCTGCGGTTAGACCGTCAATAGATTCCGATGTTGCCTCCCAATGGCCGGCTTCAAGCATCTGCGTTTTGTAATGTTCCGCTATCAGCTTGTGGCAATGCTCGCATTCATAAAAGACATTGCCGTTTTCTTGCGGCCGGATTTGTTCCCATTTAAGGGCCTGAAAACCGCCACAGAACGGGCAAGGAAGTTTATAGAATCTTTGGTCCGAGTGCGAAAACTCGCGCTCAATGGCCGAAACTCCCTTTATTGTCGGCGTTGAAACCAGGAATATCTTTTTCTTGGTGTTAAATGTCGCTGTTCTTCGCTCTGCCAGCAGGATCGGATCACCTTCGCCCTCGATATCTGCCGGATAACCGTCAATCTCGTCCATAAACAGGTATCGGGCCGGCATGGAACGAAGCCCAACAGCCGAGTTCGCACCGGTCATCACCAACACACCGCCTTGAAAGTCCTTTGACAGCATCGTGTTGCCTTTATCGCGTGACCGGGCGGAACTGACCAGGTTTTTAAGAGTTGGACAGTCCTCGATCAACGGATCAATACGCTGGCGCGAGTTACGCTTGGCCATTTCCACAGTCGGCGAGATAGCCATAATCGGACCGGGAGCCTTGTGAATGATGTAGCCAATCCAGTTATTGCCGCATTCGGTGCCGCCGATCTGTGCACCTTTCATAAAGACGACCTTTTGAATTGGTGACCTTGGCGACAGGCAGTCCATTATCTCTTTCAGGTAAGGTGTACGTTTGGTACGCCAGCGACCGGGTTCTGCGGCCGACTTTGACGACAAGGTCCGGTACGCATCAGCCCAGTCCGACACCGACATATAGCTGTCCGGTTCTAATCCCCGGAATATCTCTGATGCAATAAAACCCTGCAAATCAAAGGTTTCGATTGAGGAGTTCTTCGCTGTTTGAAAGGAGTTC
This sequence comes from uncultured Alphaproteobacteria bacterium, assembly GCA_944393215.1. Taxonomy (GTDB): domain Bacteria; phylum Pseudomonadota; class Alphaproteobacteria; order RF32; family CAG-239; genus CAJLXD01. The sequence goes on along the minus strand of CALXZL010000003.1, from coordinate 207,631 downwards.
ACTGATATATTTCTCCAAAATCAATGTTGTTGTGTGTTCATCCGTATTCAGCTCGGAAGCAATAATTGCACCGTAGCGCACCGGAAAGCTCAACATCAAATCTCTGATGGAGCGGCCTAATGTGTATGCGTACTGTGCGGCTTTCTTTTTATCTACGACTTCGCCATTCAAAACCCTCAGTTTTGCCTTGGCGATCATGGCCCGGTAATAAATATCGGCCGTTTTGGCCTGTTGAAAGGTTCCCATGTTATTGGGTCGGCTTTCAATCTGAGATTCAAATATTGGGTCGGGTTTACGCTGTTTTGACTGGTCGGTATTGATGAACCAGTCCCGATTGGCTTCCTCCACGTCTATTTTGCCATCAGGCTCGGTATGAATGCGGCCGGACTTGATTGCGTTCTGAACTGCGCTTAAATTTACGCCCCTAAGTCGCGCATATTCCCGCATTGATACTTTATTTGCCATATTTCTTCACTTTCTTGCATTATTTACTGGATATAATTTTATTTCCAAGCATGTATTGTGTTGTGTTAACCAGATAGAAAGGACAAAAACATGACAACACAAAAGAAAAAACCAGTAGCTAAGACTACAACTAAAAAATCAACCTCCAGTATTACTGATAAAGAGTTAGGTAATATCCTGACCGAAACCCTGGCCAAGGTAGCCGAGCCGGAGCCAACGATCGCACAGCCGCAACCGGCTAAGATTGACGGTCGCGATAAAACAGCCTTTATGGTTGTTATGCTCAGCCGCCCGGAAGGAGCTACCTTAAAAGAGATGGCCGGAGCCCTCGGATGGAAAGAAAACTCGATCCGCGGTGCGATGTCGCTGTATGCCAAAAAGACAAAGACAACCATCGCCTCCGAAAAGAAAGACGGGGTTCGGACCTATTACCTTAAGGCCAGCGCATAGCGACTGGGATTTTACAAAAAAAACTAGGATTTTTCAAAAAATCCCAGTTTTTTTTATTAGTTGCCTTGCAGAAAACCCAGTATTTATACGGGGATGAATGTTAACGCGTTAGAATAACGCCGCTCCGCACTGGAAGTGCGGTCAAACCGTAAGGTTTGTAGCGTTAATAGTACCACCAGTTTACTGGTGGATATCTATTTCAGATTATTCGACGTTAAACCATTCTATGCAGGTGGCAAGTAAGTTGTCGTAATTACCGGAAGTCGCTTCAGCCTGAAAGGCTTCGCATTCTTCTTGGCTTAGTCCAGCCCGGCGCATAGCCTGTAAACATATACCTAATATATTAAATGCGTTGCCGTCTTTACCGGTCAGCTGGAGCGTAATATCAGGATATTTTGGCATGCTGTTCCTCCATTTTTTTGAGTTCGTTAAATACGTCAAGGCGGCGGTTAACAGCCTCTTGTGCGACAAAGACCGTTGCACCGCCGTCTTTTAGAGCCACAAAGCAAACCAAGAGGTCGATGTTTTCTTTTGCCAGTGCATCATGGACCTCATTGAACGTGTGGCTCAGTTCCTCGAGCCGTTTATCTGTCACTTGGCAGTATTTCTTTTTCTTCGGCTGAGGGTGCGGTTGATATCCATAGTAATTATTTCCAACAGCGATCAACATGGTATCAACCGCACAGTTGTGTTTGTTAATGGTTCCTGCGGCCTCTTTAATTTTGGCCATCAAATCTTCCGGTACTTCTTTATACATTTTAATCTCTCCAAATTGGTAATACGTCACCGCTATCCAGGTCTGAGCTGTAACCCAGGAGCTTTTTCATTTCGTCTTGTGAGTGCAGGCTTACGCCGCCGATGCACTTTATCGTTACGCCGTAGGTCTTGCAGAGTTTGGTTAAATCCTTGGCGAAGTTCTCATAAGCGCGAGGCTTTACGTCCGGGAATGCTTTCGGATCCACATAATACCGGAACTCTTTAATCAGGCGGATTGTGCTCATTTGCCTTTTAAATACCGAGGCGAATGTTTCCAAGTTGGTGCTGAGCTCCTCGGCGAACTCGTCAGCGATGTGGCGGCCCCATCGGCTGTCCATCAGGCCCAGCGTTTGTTGCGGGGTTAAGCCCTTGGATTGGATTATCTCGGCGGCCTTATCCCAAAATACCTGCATTTCCTTTTTATGTTCTATATGGTTGCTGGCGGTTCCCCAAAATCCCCAGGTTTTGTTTTGTGTCTTTAAAATCTCAGTCATTGTTTTTCCTTTCTAGTTAATGCTGATTTCAAATCTTTGGCTTTCGTTTTCCGGCTTTTTCTTTAAGACCCCGTTGCGTTCCAGGACCTCGGCGATTTCGTCCCGGTCGCCAGACCAGGCAAGGTAACATTCACCGGTCTTGTTTAATTCCTCGGTATCTTGCCTGTGGTAAAAGACCACCTTTTTGGCATCCATCGGTACCGCGGCCCAGGCGCAGGATTGACAGCACCAAAAGTTTTGTCTTGCAAAATATCCGAGCTTGCGGAGCTCTTTAAATGCTTGGTTCAGGTTTGCTTTCTTGTTCATCATGGCGACCTCCTTATTTAACCTCTATACCTAAGTATCTGCAGTAGCTTGAGCCTGACGGGTCAGCGTAAAGTGTTGGCTGACCGTCTGCTGTAATCTCAACCACCTGGCGGTATTCGTGCTCATCGCAGTAGCCGCCTTTGCCTTTTAAGAAGCCGTAGTCGTTTAATGGATTCTTGCATACTCTTTTATGTTCGGCCGGTGTCAGGTTAATGGTTTCAACCACCGCCACAGTTTCAAGTCTGTCGCTGTTGGCTCTGGTTATGCTCTTTACTTCGTCGAGGTCGCTTGGCTTGCGGACCATGTAAGTTTTAACTGTTTTCATTTTAATTTCCTTTCGCTGTTGTATCTTACAAGTCAATGAACGCTCTTTTTCGAAGAATTATCCAGTTAATTATGCATTATAAGTGCTTGTTTCTGCATTATTTTTTGATATTTTGCCACTTTCTATCAGAACAGCCTTTTTACCGGTCCAATCTTCCCATCTTTTCACGATAACATCGCAGTATTTCGGGTCCAATTCCATCAGTCTTGCGACTCGACCGGTCTTCTCACAGGCGATTAAAGTCGACCCGGAACCGCCAAATCCGTCCAAAACAATCTCGCCAACCTTGGAACTGTTGTTGATAGCGCGCTCAACAAGCTCGACCGGTTTCATTGTCGGGTGCAGGTCATTGTGCTGTGGCTTGTTATATTCCCAAATGTCGGACTGGTTCCGGTCACCACACCAATAGTGAGGCTTGTCGCTCACCCAGCCATAGAGGATAGGCTCATACTGCCGCTGATAGTCAGCCCGGCCCAAGGTAAAGGTGTTCTTGGCCCAAATGATAAAGGTTGACCATTTGCCGCCGGCTTTCACAAATGCCGAGTAAAGGGTGTGAAGTTCGGACGAACTCATGCAAACGTAGGCGGCACCTTTGCAATACATCAGCATATTGGTGCAGGCATCATAAAGGAACTGCTCGAAATCTTCGCCCAGGTTGTCATTCATAATGGTGCGGCCATGGTTCGGACTGGTGTGATAACGGAGCTTGTCTTTCATCGTTGCGCCGTAGTTAACATTGTATGGCGGGTCAGTAAAGATCATGTCAGCCACGTCGTTTTGCATTAACTTTTTGAAATCGTCTATCATGGTTGTGTCGCCGCACATCAACCGGTGGTTTCCCAACTGCCAAACGTCGCCATGCTTAGAGGTAGGTTCGACCGGTGCCTCGGGTACCTCATCATCTTCGGTATTACCGGTGTCCTGTATTTCGCCAAAGTTCTCGAGGGCCTTTAGTTCATCATCGGTAAAGCCGAGGTTAGTTAGGTCAAAGTCCTCGTCCTTCAGCTCGCCGATTTCCAACGCCAACATCTTTTCATCCCAACCGGCGTTGAGAGCGATTCGGTTATCGGCAATGACCAAGGCTCGGCGTTGTGTTTCGGTTAAGTCCGGTAAGACGATGACCGGGACTTCTGTCATCCCCAGACGTTGGGCCGCCAAAAGTCTGCCATGTCCGGCAATAATAACGTTATCCGAGCCGATAAGGATCGGGTTAGTAAAGCCGAACTCCTTAATACTGGCCATAATCTGCGCCACTTGTTCATCATTGTGCGTGCGCGAGTTGCGTGCGTAAGGGATAAGTTTATCCACTGGAAAGTTCTGTTGAAATTCCATTTTTGCTCCTGAATTTGTGTGATAAAACAAAGGGTGACCACCCAAAATTACAAAGTGACCACCCAAAATTTTAATTCGTTATTATAACTATTTGATATTACTGCGTTTTTATGTGACCACTGACCACCCAAAATTTTTGTGTTTCGCTAGAAAAATGCCGCGGCTTGGAGCCCCGCATACGATCCGAAGCGAGGAAGGACCCGCCAGCCCATCGGCTGTCAAAATCTGACAGCCAACGGGAGCAAAGCCAAGGAGAAAAACGCTATATTAAACAACCAGTTTTTTTCGTTCAACCGGTACAATTGTCAGTGCTTGCAATGTCTTGCGACACAGTTTTGTGTAGATCGGACGGTCTAAACCAAAGAATCTAATTAGCTTCTTGGGCTTCTGATTACAGAACAGAGGACTGTTCGTAACAACACCGTTCTTAACGGTTCGTATCAGACCGCTTGGTAATTCTGCTTTCCCGATGCAAGATGAAAGGTAGACGAAGCATTCATCATTGTCGCCAAGATGTTCGGTTGCAAGGTAACGGGCATAGACATTCAAGGTTAAGTCTGCCTTGCTTGGGTCCTTGGTCCATGGCGAACCACCGCCAATCGGACAGGCGGTAGAATAGAAGTCGCACGCCAATTTCCGACCGGTAATACCACAGTCGGCAATGGACGAATGGAATTGATAAATGCCTGTGCCGTTCACGATGATGGACTTTGGCTCTTGGCCGAGCGCATCAACGACAAATGGTTTGATGTCTTCCGGCTCTAACATTGGTATGGCAACTATGGCCGTCACTATGTCACCGGTTGCATCATCTATGGTAATTTGTGTTTTTATGTCGAGGCCAAGGTTAGATGATGTCTTTGCATGTTCATAAAGAGCATCATTTAGTTTACGTGCCAGCCATAACTCGCGGTTGATGAGAGCCGGGCCTTTGCAGGCATAGCCCACAAACACGCCTTGATCTCCCCATCCATCGCGCTCGACACCTTGGTTGATGTCGGCCGATTGGACACCGATTTTGTTTATGACCTCTATATGTCGAACATCTATGGCATAATTTTTCCATATGTCTGAGTAATGTTCATCATAACCGATTTCTCGGAGGGCATTGCAGACATATGTTTCGATGTCTGACATATCTACCGAACCTTTGACCTCACCACCGAGCATAACGCAGTTATCTTTGATCATAACTTCCACAGCGTAATGAACGCCTGGATCCTGCTCGATAAGTCTGTCTAAAATGTAACTTGAAATGTAATCGGCTGTTTTGTCCGGGTGGCCGATAGACACCGCTTCAGCTGTTTTCAGCATGTTATTTTCTCCTGTTTAGTCCGTTATAGTAGGACAAGTTGGCCTAAATCCACATCACCACGTCACCCGACGAGGTTGTTCTGATTATGGCAGATTTTAAGATGATTTGCAACAACAAAAAAACCGCCAGTTTGCCACCGGCGGGGTATGTTTCATCGAGATAAAAATATAATCGGAATGCTTGTTTACACACTCACTCGCGATTATACCAAGATTCATAGCACTTTTTTTTGAAAATGTCTTGTCTTTTTATGTCTAGACATTTTTCCTGTTAGGTAACCGTGTAAATAATTGATTATTCGAGAATACACGATATTCAGTTGCGGCCTAGAGAGCCCAAAATCCCGACAAAGTAACTTCCAAGGTATGTGGCAGGCTCGCTTCCAGACGAGACTTCTTTCTTCAACATCAAGAATAGGCAACCATTGTAAAATTACCTTTTCCCAGATGGCAATTTGTTCCGATGTTGGCTGCGGTGGAACTGGACGGCGGTCCATGAACGCAATCTCTTGCGGAGTATAGACAACGTCCGGCATACAGCACCGATATTTTGGAGGTCGCACCGGAGGTATGAGCCGCTCTACATAAGCCGCTGTTTCTAGATCATTTTTGATTTGTTCAGGTGTGATTGGCTTCATCTTGCGCCCCCTTTACCTTGCTGAGCATATCGTGACAGATGTCAGTCATGCTCTCCATTTCGGAGTAGGACAAACCGTTTTCTTTGCAAAACCATTTCCGGACAGCTTTTCGCCAATCCAGCGCGATGTATTTCTTGCCATTCATCCAACCTCGGTCAGAATTCCACTTCACAAACGCCACCGGGTCGATGGTATAACCACTTTCCTTGCAATAAATCGCTACTTCTTCAACACTCGGAGCACCTACGTATCGGGACTTATCCACATTTTCCGCCTCTTTATTTCTATCTTTTTTATTTATAAAATCATTATCGGACTCTTTATCTTCATCTAGTTCACTATCGTTCTCTTTATCTCTCTCTTTATCTTCCGGGCGGTCGCTTTGCGCTGGTTCAGGTGGCTCGCTTGAATTTCGCTCAGCGGTCGCTTTACGATTTGCAGTTCGCTTTTTTGCGTTTTGCGCGTTAATCTCGCATGTTTTAAGCCAACGCGAATTGCGCAATTCAATTACTTCTTGAATCGCATCAAAGTGAATTTTTTTCATGTCCGTTAATTTTACAGAAGTGCAACCGTATAAATTAAATTCGCACAGCGCAACAATTAAATCTGCGATTTCACTTTTCTTATAGTTATGCACAGCCGCGAGGAAGCCGGCAGTGTCTAACAAAATAGTTGTCTTTTTATCCATGTTGCACCCCTTGGCATTCATCCATTGTCTTGATCCGAATCACACCTTGAATCCAGCGCAGAGCAAGAACTGCGCGGTGGTATTCCTTGCTTTTTTGTTTACGCTTCAGAGTGTGTGCAATTACTTCGTCTTTTAGCTGTGCTTCAAACTCACGTAACTGAGTAAATGAGAGAGCAATCATGCTGTCGACCGGGATATTTTGGATAATTTCATATACACTTTTTGTATGCTTAACCATTTTTTTCTCCTTTTGTTTTGGTTGATACAAAAGGTAACTCCCCCGGAGATCGAAAAATTCCCTCAAAAATTTTTATTTTTTTTGTTTTTTATTCCTTTCAGCTAATTTTCCATTCAAGATATAAAGAATATTTTTAGATACATGTGCCAATCTTATAGCATTGTCGATTGTTTCTCCATCCAGAACAAGTTCTATAAATTTCTGTTCTTTTGGTGAAATAAAGTTTTTTAATTCGCTTATCGAAATATAATTTTCCAAATCGGAAAGCGAAAAAGAGGATGCAGGTTCAAAGCCTTCATCCTCAAACATACTATTTAATGACCCTGTGTTTAAAAAACCCGATTGCAGTTCTCGCAGTCGGGTTCTCATAATGTGGTCAGCCTTAGTTTTTAAGGCCAAGTAAACTTTTACATCTAGCACATCAGTAAGCTTATGAATTAGTTCTAAATAAAAGAGGACTAAATCTTGAATTAAGTCCTCTCGTTCTTGGCTATCAAAAAGCCCCGTGGAATAGATCCGTCGTAAATGTATTTTGATATAGTTTACCACGCTGGGTGGTAACCCATCTAATAAATATTTGTTCATTTTTTAACCTTTTGTTAATGATTAATACAAAAGGCCATATATTCATTAGTTTAGTTTTTTTTCAATAAACGGTTGAAAAATTTATAAAATTAAATATCTATGTATGTTTTTCAGGCATACATAGATACAAAAAGAGCAATTTGTTTATAATGTTATGCAGGATTAAATCCTAATTCCTTGCGTTGCTCTTCCCATGAGTATGGGAAGCGTTCGCGAAGTAATCTTCTTAAGGTCAAAAGTTTTGGCTGTCTACCCTCAATAATGGCCATTATAATGTCCGGTGCTAAAGTTGTAAGGCGCACCACTTGACCAATATAAGTATGATCACAATGCTCTCGTCGTGATAACTCTGCTAATGATATCTTTTTAGTTTCCATTTCATTTTTCAAATAAAAGGCTTGTGTAACTGCATTATAAAGTTTTTCATCTCGTGCCGGCATATCCTTAGTTGGATTTGTGGGTTCAACAATTTTCATGCTTCCGCGTTTTCTCCCAAACTTTACAGGATATTTTAGAACTAAACTTTCTTTGCAGTAGCATTTATCAGGTTCTGTAAGCTGATTTTCAAAAATATCAGCCCCATATGGACGTAATTTTATCTCAATAAATTCTTGGTGCAAAACTACTTTTTCAACAACCTCTGAAATAAAATCGTGGACAGTTGCCGGTTCAAAGTACTGGAACACTTCGCCTATATTATTCGCAAGATTATAAGCATCATTTGCTGAATACTTGGGGTTAGCCTCTTCAAGCTGTTTTGCCATCTCTCGCATTATCTTCGGCGACTTAAATATTTGTTGTATCTTTTCTAAAACAAAAGTGTCGAGTTCCCCAGCAGGAACACTTCCAATTTTGCACGGATGTGCTTTTGCACCTTCTTTTACAGATTTTAAAGTAGTGTAATACTCATAGTACTTGTTGCCGCGCTTACATCTAGTTGGAATCATGGTGCCACAACATTCACATTCTAACAGACCTTTTAATAAGCTGTTTTTTACTGATCTTGACGGACAAAATGCATTTCCTAAATTATCCGATTTTAGACTTTTTACTCTATCCCATAAATCCTGTGAAATAATAGCCTTGTGCTGACCTTCGTATAGCTCTCCTTTGTATGGCATCTTCCCCAAATAAAGAGGATTGTTCAAAATGTGATTAACCATTGAGTGATTAAAAACCTCTTTATTCTTAAGGGTTCCATCTTTATTTTTCCGTTCTTTAGGTGTGTAACCGCGCTCGATGGCGTGCTGTGTTGTAAGTAATTCTGATCTAGTACGAGCATAATCTTCAAAAATAAAACGTATAATCTCTGCCTCAGCCGGTTCAATAATCAATTTTTTATTTTTAAGAGTGTAGCCAAGAGGAACCGATCCACCGGTCCACATTCCTTTTTTACGGCTGGCCGCAATTTTATCCCGGACACGTTCTGCACCAAGCTCACGCTCGAATTGTGCAAACGACAGCAATATATTTAATGTTAACTTTCCCATGGAATCGCAAGTATTAAAGTGCTGTGTAACAGATACAAAAGAGCAATTATGCTTTTCAAGCGTTTTTACGAGCTGTGCAAAATCGAGAAGAGAACGGGTTAAACGGTCTATTTTATAAACAACAATCATATCAACTTTACCTTTTTCAACATCTTTCAATAGTTGTTGTAAGGCAGGCCTCTTTAGATTGCCACCGCTGAAACCACCATCATCGTAGTGGTCTGGTAAGGCTTCCCAACCTTGATGCTTAAAACTCTTAATGTAATTTTCTCCGGCTTCACGTTGGGCTTCCAAAGTATTAAATTCTTTTTCAAGACCTTCATCTGTTGATTTACGAGTGTAAATTGCACATCTGACTTTTTTTTGCGGTTCCATGGTTTCTCCTTTTAATTATCTATTCCAAAAAAGTATCTTCCTGATATTTTCCGGCCGGTAATTTTTTTTGCTATGGCCGAAAGCGTTGGAAACTTCATTCCGTTATACTCAAATCCATCATTCAAAATAGTAACAGAATGCTCAACTTGGTGATATTCGCGTATAATCCTTGTTCCCACCGGTGGAAGATTTTTGCGCATCTCCGGAGGAACATACATCTGAGCGATCAACTGTTGTTGCTCTCGAGGTAAGCCTCCGTATGCCAATTCCTGTATGCGATAAGCTATACGAGATACAAAAAATTCCTTACTTTGAATAGTCGTTGGCTCATTAAAGTATTTCTTCCACAGTTCTTGTAGTTCCAGCACAGACTTCTGTTGAAGTAATGCTATTTGGACTGCTATTGATTGCATTGTGAACCTCCATCAATTTCCAATTCTTGTTCGTCGTCACAATGAATGCTTGGATTTTTTCTTTTATCCAGTCTTTTCTGAATAATTTCGCCACTTTCTACCATTTCTAGGTACCGGAGCAAATCCGGCATGATTATTTTTATCAATTTTTCTACTTGGGTCATTTTGACCTCCTTTCGAAATGTAACTCCCCCGGAGATTGAAAAATTCCCTCAAAAAAAATAAAAAAATTTACAAGCCGCCATATCTGTCGGTATATGTCATTGTAATTAAATAAAAAAATGAACATCAAACAAGGCGGTCAGTATCTAAAACTCAACCCCACCAGTTTAGGTTAGAAAGTTCGCCCGCCTTGGCATTTTTTTATAAAAAAAATTGCAGAAAGGTCTTGTGTTTTCTGCATTTATCTGCTATAAGTACTTTATAAGTATTTCGGGTGGTATCCGTTTTCTAATTTAGAGGGGGTCAATCCGACCATAAAAATAAAAAAGGCTACCTTGTGTAGTCTTTTTTATTTTTAAAGATGCCGAAGGCATTGACACGAACCAGCGACCTCGATAGAGGCTCGAGGATATAAAACGCCGATGCTCCGGCGTTTTATACCGCAAGAGGCGTAGTTTTGTTATTAAGCAAGCAAAGTGTGAACTTTGCGCGGCGAAATTTACAAAACAAGTGACCGACGCGCGGTTAATGAGCTTGCGAATTTACTAAGCTAGACGAGGTTCGAGTCCAGTCATTCCGACCATAAAAAAGACCACCCTTGCGGTGGTTTTTTTATGGTTAAAATAAGTTGATACCGAACCAGCGACCTCTCAAAAATTAAAGAATCGTGCCGATGAATAATTTATTGCTATAACAAGCAAAATATGCTATTCTTTCCATAAAAGAAGGAAAAAAAATAATGAAAAACTTTTGTGTTATTGATATCGGAACCAACGCGGTAAAAATCAAAATATTTTCTAACGGTCAATATTATACCTTAAAAAACAAACATATTGCTCGAGTTGGTAACAATGTATCCAAAGATGATATAATACGTCATGTGCAAGACTTTATAAAAGCCGCCAAAAAAATTTATAATGTCAAGCAAAACAACATTTATATTTTGGCAACGGAAGGCATCCGTAGTGCCCCCAACGGTAAAGAAATACAAGAAGAGTTAGAGCAAAAGACCAAAAGGAAGATACACCTTTTAGATCCGCGAAGAGAAGCGCGTTTATCCGTTTTAGGCGGACTAAACTCTATTCAACTCAAAAATAATCCCAAACAGGTATTATTTATAGAAAGCGGCGGCGGCAGTACTGAAATATCATTATTAGACATGACGCAAAAGCCTTTTAAGATTGTGGCATCGGAATCTTTGCCGATAGGAAGCCGCAACGGCAAAGAAACACTAAATCAAGCCGCCAAAATCAATAGATTTTGCGAAATGTTAAGAAAAAAAGGCGGCAAATTTGATTCATCATTGCAAGTGGTAATCAATTCGGTTGCCGTTTCACGCATAATTGCTCAAAAAGCCAAAGCCGAAACATATCGACCGGACTTAATCGCCGAACAACAAGATGAAATTGATATCAATCACTTCAAAGCATCCTGTCTCAAAATCTTAGGTCAAAAAAAATATGACGAAGATTTTGTAAAATCTTACTTTTTAAAAGAAAATACGGTTGACGATTTTGTCGGACATGTAAATGTTTTGCATTACATTTTAGATAAACTGCAGCAAGAAAAAGATTTGGAATTAAAAGACAATATATCAATCAGCACCACACTCGGAGGCTTAAAAGAAGGCGCAGCGGCTGAAATAGAAAAAAAACTGGCACAAGAAGGAGCTGAAGTTTTAAAAATAAAAGAAAGCGAAGGAAATGAAGTCCCCGATACAAAACCATTAACAGCCAAAGACAAGGAATACACGCAATCTTTAAGAAAATATTATAAAGCTTTGGCTGCCAAAGAAGATTCGGAATATACAGAAGAGAAAAGTGACACCTCATTTCATGCGACATTAAACCGCAAAGATGGAGAAAAGCTCCATATTCATGCCACCGATGCCAACAATATCGGATTAAGCGCCCAAAATAAAAAAGGCGAAAAAAAGATTCCCGAATATGAAGATTTTAAAAATCTGGTTATATTTGCCAAACAACAAGGTCAAACCATTAGTTTCGGAAACATCAAATCAGAAGAGTTCAAAGCACGTTTACTGATAGCCTGTTTGGAAAATGACGTAGCCTTAACACATTTGCCGCAAATAAACCCGGAAGAAATTGATAAGGAAACAAGCTTACGATTAAAGAAAATAAAATTTCACAAAAAAGCGGAGATAGAAAAATTAAAAACGGAAAATCCAGCTGAAAAAAAACAAAATATAGATTTAATAAGCTATAAAAAGCAAGAAAAATTAAGAGCTTAAAACAAAAGAAACCGACAGGAACAAACTGTCGGTTTCTTTTAATTTGCATCACTGATGTTTTTTCTGCCAAGCAACCGCATTAGCAACAAAATCATGGGCTTTTAAATAAGAAAAATGCCCATTGTCACCTTTGAGTTTTCCTTCGGCATCAATAAAACAAGGAGCAGTCAACGGCAAGATATCTGCAATTTTATCCAACTCTTGAGCCACATTTTCTGATGAAAGCCCACCGGCATACCCCTGTATCACATCTCCAAAAACGGGAGCGTGACGTTTTTCAGGCAACACACCTTCACCGAAAGATTCATCAAACAAGCAGTCAAAGACCACCTTTTGCCGATGATAAAGTTCGGTAATCAACGCGGCATTAGCATCATTATAAGATAAAATAAAGCGGACATAAGGAAAATCTGCCATAGATTTTTCCAAAGAAGCAATATTAGGTTTTTCCTCCCGCCCTATTTTAAAATTAAGTTGCACGCGTTTAAACAGCGGCTCTCCGTTCCAATCTCCGAAAGAGAGCAATTCTCTCAATTCGGGAGCCAAATCACCGGCACAAAAGCCCGACACCCAATCTTGATTAAGGTGCAAAGCCAAAGGCAAAGCTTCTTTGCGCGATAACATTTGCTGACGCAACTTTTGCAACCAAGCGAAGCGATCGGAATCAAAGTTACATTTTTTACCGGAGACTTGAATACCGAACTCAATGCAAGGAAAGTCATGATACAAAGCAAACAAAGCGTCAATATTAGTTGTTTCATTGGCGCCGGAACAAGTAACAAATTTTAAATACATAGAAAATATATTAATAGTTAAACATAATCTTAAATTTTGAAGGCAGTATAAACAGATTAAAATTCAAAATCAAGATATAAGTTTACTTTGAAAAACCGTCATGAGACATATCTTTGCCATTAAAGAGCGCAGAGCAATATTGTGGCACACGAATAAAACTATTTGGTGTTTTATCGGTAGAAATATAGATTCCGCACTCACCTTGCTTTTGAGAAGAGGCTAAGAGGTCACAAAATTCATTATTTTCGTTTTTAACTTGCAAAATAGGAATTTGCAGGAATAATTTTTTGCCGGAATTAAAAGCACGACGAAGCGAATTAAAATCCATAAGACTATATTTTTGATTTTCATCCATCACTAAAAATTCACCGGCAGTATCAAAATTATGAGTAAAATCATGTCCGTCCAAATTCCACGGATGTTCTCGCGCGGTTTGCACATAATTAGAACTTTGATTAAGTTCCCGGTCTATAAACGGATTATATTTCAAAGCCCAGAAATGGTGTTTGGAAGCGGCATCAGGCTGCTCAATTCCGAGAGATTGGAGTTGTTTTCGGAAAGATTTTTCATGAGCTTGAGAAAGCGGAGTTCTTTTATCTGCTTCAAAAGCCTCGCGATCAATTTTAGACTGCTGTTGTGCCGAAGCAATAGACATATCCGGAACTTGCGTCACTTGCACCGTATCAAATTTAATATTAAGACCAAATTCATTTAAGAGCAGATTCATATTTTTAAGTTTGTCGGCATTGGTATTTTGATTAACGGCATAGCTAAAAATACCGCGGGTTACAATTTCGGCGCAAAGAGCATCGGGAAGCATAGGCGTTGAAAGTTTTTTCACTTTTTGATAAGTGGCGGTCAAATTTTCCTTCATTTTTTGAGGAGAATCAAAATCATAAATATTCTGAAAAACATCTCTGTTATCAGCCACAAGATTATTCATTAAAATATCATAGTAAGAAAAGCGGCTGTTTCCTTCTTCTGTCTTTTTAAAATAGTTCCACACGTCTTTTTTATCGGGTTGAATAAGCGTTTTAATAAATTCGTCTTGAATTTGAGCCGAGGAATCAGATAAATTATTTTGAGTAAACAGAGCTGCGAGTTTTTCTCTGTTTGCCAAAAGTTTCAAAGGGTTCGGCTCATTTTTAAGCGCATCAAAAAAGTTTTGATGTCGGCTCTGTTCGAGTTTTCTTTTTTTAACACCGACGATAAAATTGGCTTGGTCTGAAGCAGAAAGAGTGTTTAAAATTTCCAGTTCTTTTTTCTGTTCGGCAGAAAGTTCATCTTTAGAGTTTAAGCCTAGATAAGATTTATATTGAGACGGAGAATATTTTTTGCCGACATTAGCCACTTCGTCAGCCTCTTCAAGAACAAAACCTTTATCACCGAGTTGAGATAATAATTGATAAGTTTTATCATCAAAACCTTTTTTAGCATATGCCTTATCGGACACAGCTTTAGCCCCGAGCAAAGAGAAGTGTTTACCTTTATAGAACTTAACCGGAAATTGGATAGGTTCATCTCGACCGGCAATTTTAACGCTAAAAGCATCATCAAGCAAGGCAACCGATTCAAAAACGGCATCAGCGGGCACATCCGTCATTTTGCCGCGTTGTTTTTGGAAAGCCAGTTCTTCGCCGATTTGTTTGTGCAGCAAAGCTGTTGCTTTATTTTGATTGGCAGATTTTTTAACGGCCTTTTTCTGGTTTTTATCTTCTTCTTTGGAAGTTGTTTTAAAGGCATAGGGATTAAAAGAAATGTCACTGACGCATGAAGCAATCATTTCTCGAACTTTATCCGGCAAGTGATCATCATTGGAAAAAGCATTATATATCTCAATCAACGACTGACAAATTTTAGGATTTGACTGATTGGCAGCAAATTTCTGCATACAAGAACGGATATCATGCAGCACACGCAAGGTTGTAATTTTGTCCACGATTATTTTATTTTCAGCCATATTTTCTGCCTTTTAATTTTCATCATATACATAACAATACTAACATATTGTAAAGATTTTGTTAAGCAAAAAAAGTTCTTGCCAAGGCACATTTTTTGTGCTATATATTTTGTCCAGAAAACCTATTAAAAAAAAACTATTATGGATAAAAAGAAAAAAAGCGCAACCATTCGCGCTGTGGAAATTATGAGTTTAGAGTTTTTTGCCAAACGTTTCAACGTTGCCAAAAAGCTCCTGAGTTGGGCATTAATCGTTTCCGAAAACGAAGATGCTGAGGTAGAAACAACAGCCGGTATCATCATCAGGGGTAACGAGAATATCTTTATTGATATTATTCACGATCGTTTTACGCCCAAGATGAACATCTGCGGCTGCAAAACCACATCTTACATTGCCACCTTCAACCGCGTAAAAGGCGGATATAAATTTGTGGCGGGAGATGAAAGCAAATTCTTGAGCTGTGAAGAAATTGAGAGCGTCTACCGCTCAAAAATTTATTCCCCCGCGCTCAATGATGAGGCAGGAAAATTAAATTAAACAAGAGAACACCGCTTTTCTGAACATATCGGAAAACCGGTGTTTTTTTATGTCCGAATAAGACACAAAAAAAAGAGGGAAGAAAACTTCCCTCCTTCTCCTCACCGGCTTAGGTTTTATTTTTAACCGTACCGGTGAGAAAATTATGGTTTCGTTGCACCACACTTTGGACAATAATGGTATCCATAATTGTCCTGTATGCGGGTATGCCACTCGTGCGAGCAAGATGCTCGCTGAGCGGCAATTTCGCGCGAGCGCTCTTCGCTTTCGCGCTGTTTTTGTTCCCGAGCGTGCTTTTCACATGCACACTCCTCATAGATGGGATAATAATACCCACCTACGATCCGGAGCTCACGCCCACAGTTTTGCGGATTTAAAAGATTTAAAATACAAGCAAAATCAAATAGATATATTATTTTAAAAGATTTTTAAATTTTGGAAACTTTTTATCAATTAATAATTTTAGAATCGACTTATTACTGGAAGGAAAAGCCTTCAATTTGACGGTAGAATCAAAAACCTTATCATCATAAAAATCAAAAACATATTGTTTTTGCACGCAAATGTCAGCAAGCCTTTTACAATAATAGCGTTTACCGCCAAGATTATTTCCTTCATAAACCACGGTTTTAAGCTTCAACGCAAGCGCATCGGAAATATAAGCAAAATCCCCCATTGTCCCGACATAAACGCCGTTTTGTTGCAAAACACTCAAAATTGCCGGATACATATCACCGCTTTGCTGCTGTTGCAACATAAATTCATGAGCAAACTTACCGTCATAACGCAAAGCCGAATCCCCGCTCATCAAATTTTTGCGATTATAAAACAACATATCATTACGGCGGCAAAAATCATAAATAAAATCGGTTACATCATTCGGTGTTGTCGGCTGATTCATAAAAATCACCTTATACCCCGCTATGGCAAAATCAAGCGCACGATCAGAAAGCCGAAAAGCATCCGCCACATCAAAACGAACCTGATAATTATCCTGCAAGCCGCCCAACACAAATAACACTTTTTTCGGATATTCTTGCAATTTGGCAATTTCTGCCGACTGTTCCGGTTGCTCTGCCGCCTGTTGACACATTTCCATATTCAGCTGAAAAGGAATCCCCACTGAAAGGACGGATTTTTCCTTCAGTTCTTTACTTTGTCGCCACCGATTTTCCTCATCTTCCGACAACAGATATTGAGCATAATCAACAAAATCGACATGTTTATAAATATAAAAATCGCTACCCACCACCAAGACCAACGGTTCGGCTCTGCCTTTTTCCTTAAAAACTTTCTTGATAAAATAAGCAATTTTATCCAAACACTCGTTTTCATCCATTAATATATTTTGATAGGGTAAAACAAAAAGTTTAGACATGTTTACAAAATCAGAAGCTGCGGATTCAATATTTTCGGACAACTGCTGACAAAAACGCACCTCATTACCGTTTAAGAGTTTATAATCAGGAAGTTCAAACTCAAACACGCGCCCGGTCAAAGCCTGCGATTGCAAAACTTCAATCCAGCTTTTTAACTTACTGTCCTGCCGACTCCAACCTCCGGTAATGCCGATACATAGCTTCATAAGAAACCTCTCTCTTCAAAGATTGTATTCATAATACAGCATGTCCCTTAAAAAACTTTTAATACTTTACTTTCAGCGCAAAAAAAATATAAGGAAACAACAAAGGAAATACCATGAACAAAAATAAAGATACATTAACCGATCTCGGAGAGATCTTTGAGACATGGCTGGAGCATTCATCAGCTCATCCGTCCCCGAATTTCTCCAAAAGACAAAACTCGGACAATTAATCACGGAAAGTGATCTGAAAAAGCTCCTCGCGGGCAAAGCCTGTTTTGCACCGGAAACAATTCTGTCGGTATATGCCTTACTTCCGGTCAAGCTTCAATTCAAAGATGTTGAAATTGCATCAAAAAATCCAACCAAATATTAAGTTTATTGCAAGCCCTAGCCACAAATAAAAGCAAATAAAAAACCTTACTTGATAAAATAAACTTTATGATTATTATATATAAATATCTTAAATTTATATGGAATTGATTATGTTTAATATATCTGTTGAGCGATTAAAAAAAATATTTATCCGCGATTTCAACCTCTGTTTTTTTGCAAGTTTGTGTTTATTATCATTACATCCGCAAATTTTCAGTAAGCTTAATTTAGCATCTGACCTTACGCTTTATTGGATTTTACCTATTATCAGCGGCATAATAATTGGTCTTTTGTTTTTGTTTTTAAATCGCAATTTGGCTAAACTAAAATACACCAAACGCTATTATAGCGATGATAAAAAATGCTTGTTTATCGTAGCTTTTATTTCCGGATTTATGGCAATTTACATTTCATTTGCACCCATTTATACCTACTTGATAAGCGCATTTATTATCTTTTTGGCAATCATGAACATTAAATACTTTATAGGAGAACTCAAAAATATTTTATATCCAAATACTTATGCCACGCCCACAACTATTGGAAATTTTTTTAGTTTTTTCATAAATCTCGTCATAACTTTTACGGTTATAAATCTATCAATCAACAGTTTACATATATACAATAATGTACCGCAAGCCTTTGCCTTCGGTAATGGTCCGTCACATGTTATAGATGCGTTTTATTTCACCGTCATCACCATGACTACGGTCGGTTACGGAGACATCACCCCGCAAACCGTCATCGCCCGCGTAATTGTTTCATTTGAGTGCCTCACCAGTTATCTGCTATTCGGAATCATGATAGGAATTATAACGCGCGGCATTGATTTTGATAATAAGCAATAATAAAAGCTCCTCACGAGGAGCTTTTTTCTATTTACTCAATGGCTTAAGTTCACTGCTTTCACCAAAACTGAAGGAATAATTAAAACCATTATCGATCAAACCGTCAATCTGTTTACCAAGTTTTTTAGAACGTTTCAACAAACGAACGGCAGTATATTGTTTCTGCATTTCTCCAAATTTTTCTAAAACTTTGGCAAAGTCATCATTATCGGAATAAATAAGAATAACTTTTTGTTCGGAAGCCAGTTGCAAATCTTCATCCTTCAAAATTTCGCAAACACGTTCAAAACCGATAGAAAATCCGACAGCCGGAACCGATTCGCCCAAAAATTTTCCGATCATCTTGTCATAACGACCGCCACCGCCGATAGAAGATGAAAATTTGTTACTGCTGATTTCAAAAACCATACCGGTATAATATCCCATACCGCGAACAAGAGACTTATCATAAACAACATTGAACTTACCGTCGGCAACAGCAGACATTGTTTCCAAAACCTTTTTAACATTGGCAACAACTTCTTTGTCAGTCACATAAGGTTCAACCGTATCAATGGAAGAAAGAGCATCACCGGACAAAAGCTCCATAAACTTTTCAACCACATTTTGCGGATATTCTTTTTCGGTGAGTTCTGCTTTAACTCCGTCCAAACCGATTTTATCAAGCTTATCAAAAATCACACAAACGGCAGGAATTTCTTCTTCGGCAAAACCGGCATATTTAATAATATCCGACAAGATACGTCTGTCATTAATGCGGATGGTAAAATCTTCAAAACCAATATTTTGCAAAGCTTGAGATGTCACAAAAATCAGTTCCATTTCAGCATTAATCGAATTATCCCCGATAATATCAATATCGCATTGATAAAACTCACGCAATCTACCTTTTTGCGGACGTTCGGCACGAAAAACTTTATCAACTTGAATACATTTAAAAGGTAAAACCAAATTTTGACGATTATTAGCAAAATAGCGAGATAAAGGCATAGTCAAATCATAGCGAAGACCACTGTCGACCAAATCATTCTCTTCCAAATTTTCCTTTGCCAAATCAAGCTTTTGTCCACGTTTCAACAATTTAAAGATGAGGCTTAAATTCTCACCGCCATCACTCTTATTCAATCTTTCAATATCTTCCATAATCGGCGTACTAATACGCTGAAAACCATGTTTTTTATAGGTATTGAGAATAATATTTTGAATATAATCTCTAAGTTGCACTTCATTAGGCAAATAATCTCTGGTACCGCGAACCGGCAATGCACTGATGGCCATTTTTTCCTCACTAAAAAATTCTGTAAAATTCAGCTATTAATACAACACATTAAAATAAAAATAAAGACTTTTTTTTGAACGAGTTTAACTAAAAATTAAAAAAAATCAGATAGAAGGAATAAAAAAGAATTTTAAATTAAGGAACAAAATAAAATGGAAAAATCTACCCTAATTGGTGTTTTTGGCGGAATTGCTGCGGTCGGTGTCGGTATGGCATTAAAAGGAGCTGATCCGAGTGCTTTGATCAACCCTGCCGCCTTTTTGATTATTATTGCCGGAACCGCCGCCGCAATTTTTAATGCTTTTACCATGGAAGGTCTGAAAAAAGTCCCGAAGTTATTCAAAATTATCTTCAGCGGTCAAAAAATCATAAGCAAACAAGAAGTTCTGGAACTATTTTCCGGCTTGGCACGCTCTGCAAAACATGAAGGCGTTATGGCAATAGAAAAAAAAGCCAACGAAATAGAAGATCCTTTTATAAAAACAAGCCTATCCCTTGTTGCCGATGGCTTTAGTGCCGACTTTATTTATGAAACCTTGGAAGCAGAAATCAAACAAATGGAAGAACGTCATCGTTCGGGAGCCTTAATATTTTCACAATGCGGCATGTACGCACCGACCTTAGGTGTGTTGGGAGCAGTTATCGGCTTAATTGCGGCATTAGGAAACCTCTCTGATATTAACATGCTCGGACACTCCATTGCCGCTGCCTTTGTCGCCACTCTGCTCGGTATTTTTACCGGATATGTATTATGGCACCCTTTTTCCAACAAACTAAAACAAATTTCCCAAGAAGAAGTTGATGTCAAAAAAATGATCATGGAAGGAGCTCTGGCATTACAATCAGGAGCATCATCCATGGCAATGGAAGCAAAATTACAAGCCTTTATTCCGCCCTCACAGCGAGTAAACAACAAATCTGAAGATTCTGAAGGAAAATAGCCTATGGTCAAAAGAAAAGCACCGGAAGAAGCGCACGAAGAACATGCCGACGAAACTTGGCTTATTCCGTATTCGGATTTGTTAACTCTGCTTTTGGCATTGTTTATCGTTTTATTTGCCTCATCAAGTCTGGATAAAGATAAAATGGAAAAAATGGAATATGCCATGGCGGCCGCTTTTAACAGTATGTCTGTTGAAGAGATGAGCGGAAGTGTGCTTAATTTTTTGGAAGATTTAAAAGACTTGCATTTAGGAGACAATGTCGGCTTGGGCTCAGATTCAAAGGGAGTTGTTATCAAAATAGCCACGGTAAATTTATTCAATAATAAAAGTGCCGAACTCAAAGATAACGCGGATGATATCCTGCAACCTTTAGCCAACTTGTTAAAAAACAATAAATATCGCCGTTACCGAATTGCAATCGAAGGGCATACGGATGATCAGCCTCTGATCAGTGCAAATTATCCGTCAAATTGGGAATTATCTTCGGTACAAGCGGCTTCCGTTGTTCGTCGTTTGGTAAAACTAGGTTTAGATGAAAACAGATTCCACTCTGTAGGAATGGCTGGCATCTCACCGGAATATCCGAATTATGACGCCTATGGACAAGCAATTCCCAAAAATCGCAAACGCAACAATCGTATAGAAATTCATATTGAAATCTAAAGAAGAAAAAAGCATAGTTACAAAACTATGCTTTTTTCTTATATAAAAACGTACGTCTGACAAACACGGCAATAACACCGCTAAACATACTCAAAAGCGCTCCCATTTTTGCAGCTGCTTTATATGTTTCATTTTCATAAGCAATATCTGCCACAAACAAAGAAACTGTCAAACCAACAACAAAAATCGTGGCTGAACCGCCATATCCGGATTCGGATAAAAAACGGCAATAATGCCAAGTCCGATAAAATCATCAATTATGGCAAGAAAAAGCAAAAAAGAAAATGCCGGATGTTTTTAAAGCACCAAAAAAAATATCGTTCACGGCAAAATGGATATCAAACAAATTTCCGAATTGATAATGCAAAAAAGAGGCATAAGATTGATAGCTGACATTAGCCCAAACAAGTGCAACCAAAATCCCCGCAATCAGAGGTATAGAATATTCCTCTGTCCACTGCCAAAATTTTTTCATATTTTTCTCTTCATAAAAAAGCCTTATTAAACTGTTTTCAATTTAATAAGGCTTTAAGAGGATTTCAAGTAAAAATCAAATCAATCCGTTTTTGCAAAGTTTGGCATAGACCGGTTTGTTCAAACCTAGTTCGGCAATAATTTCCGAAGGTTTTTTATGAATTTTAATATTTTTCATACTTGCCTGACCGTTTTTAATTGTTTTAACAGCGGCACTCGGCAACTCAGCTTTACCGATACAAGAGGAAAGATAAACAAAGCACTCATCGTTATCTTCCAAACACTGTTTAGCCAATTTTCTGGCATAAAGATTCAAAGATAAATCAGCTTTGGAGGCGTCTTTGGTCCATGGACTACCACCACCGATAGGACAAGCTGTAGAATAAAAATCGCAAGCCAGTTTCCGACCGGTAATTCCGCAATCGGCAATGGAAGAGTGATAAGTATAAGCGCCGGTACCGTTAATAATGATATGCTTTGGTTTTTCGCCGAGCGTATCAATCACAAAAGACGTCAAATCTTGTTGTTTTAACATGGGGATTGCGACAATAGCCGTTTCAATTTTTCCCTCATCATCAAGAGTAATCTGTGTTTTGATATCCAAACCGAGATTATCTGATTGAAGAGCCTTTTGATAAAGAGCCTTATTCAGTTTACGAGCCAAAAAGAGCTCACGATTAAGATTTCCTTCTCCTTGGCAAGCATAGCCGACAAAAACGCCCTGATCACCCCAGCCGTCTTGTTCAACACCCTGATTAATTTCGGCAGATTGTTGTCCGATAAGATTAACCACTTTAATTTTTTCGGGTTCGATAGCAAATTTCCCCCAAATTTTGGCATAGTCTTTAGAATAGCCGACTTCCTTCAAAGCCTCTAAAACATAATCGTTCAGATGTTCCAGAGAAACATTACCTTTAATTTCGCCGCCTAAAATGACGGTATCATCCTTAAGCATAACCTCAACGGCATATTTGACCGATTTATCTTGTTCAATCATACGGTCTAAAATATAGCTGGAAATATAATCGGAAGTTTTATCGGGATGTCCGAGCGACACCGCCTCTGCAGTTTTTTGCATAGTTCAGTCTCCTTTTTTAGTCCTCTGTTGCGGGACAAGTTAGGTTAAATCCACATTTAAATTCACATTAAAAAGCTTGAGCTTTCAATTGCAATGTTTTAAGCTGAAAAAAAATAAAGTCAATATTAAAAATAATATAGAGAGCAAAAAATAAACATGAATAAAATAGCAAGCATACTGGCATTACTCATATTTATAAGCGGCTGCAATCAAACCAAAGAAGTTGAAGGTACACTACGTCTGGGACACGAAGTTCGTTCTTTTACGGATACAAGTGATAATAAAGAATATTGGCTGATTGATAAATCGGGAAAATTAAGGGATGAATATCAAAAAGTCATTGGACAAGAGATTATAAATTCGCAACCGATACATGCCCGGTTAGAAGTCAAGGATATCGACAAACCGGAAGACGGGTTCGGAGCCGAATATGACGGACGCTATGAAGTAAAAAAAATTATTGAACTATCCACAATAAAAACAAAGTAGGAAAAAAATGGAAAACAACTACATAGAAAAATCACAAGAGATACAAAAACGGGCTTGGGAAATTGTCAGAAAATCGCGTCTTGTACCGCTTTGGGAAGGCATCGGCGCTAAGGTTAGTCTGGTCGGCTCATTAAAAATAGGTGTTTTGGCAAAACACTTAGACATTGATTTTCACATATACACCAAAGAACTCAAGCTGGGAGAAAGTTTTGATATTATGGCACAAATTTCTGAAAATTTGAGTATCAAAACCTGCCAATTTATCAACTCGGCAGAAACGCAAGAACAATGTTTTGAGTGGCACCTCACCTGCGCTGACGCGCAGCAGGAAATCTGGCAGATCGATATTATTCAGATAAAAGAAGGCTCAAAATATGACGGATATTTTGAAAATATATGCTCTCAAATCAAAAAAGAAATATCGGATGAACAAAAAGAAACAATTCTGAAATTAAAATTTGAGACACCGGAAAATATCAAAATAAGCGGGATGGAATATTACAAAGCCGTTATTCAAGATAACATCAAAACTTTTGAAGAATTGCAAGAGTGGAGAAAAAAACATCCATATACGGGAATAATCGCGTGGTGATTTTTTTGTCAATTTTGTCTTGACAAATAAATTAGGATTGATTAGTCTGAACACAATTACCAAGTATTAATTTTTATTATTAACCTTAAAGGGACACCAGGAGAGCCCCGTCTTCGGATATATCTGAAGAAAAAAAATATTATGACAAAGAAAAAAAATATTGCAGCCACTATGGAAAACGCTAAAACTGCCGGTCTCGAAAAATTTCGCAAATATGCGGAACCGAGACACATCTATATGAATGAATCCACCTATGGTATTCGCTCGGTCATCCACGGCAAGACAAAATCTAAGCTTGAAGCTGTAGATGCTGTATGCAAAGGCATTTCCGGTTGGGTAATCAACCGAGCCAATCGTCAGCGTACTTTTGTCAGCGCCCAAAATGGCTACACCGTGATATAAATATCTCAAAGCGTTGGCTTGTCAAACGGGCAAGCAACGCTTTTTTAAGGACAAAGGTAAAAGCATTGATAAAATCAATAATTTTTTCTTGCGTCGAGACAGCAATTTATTATTAACCTTTAAAAATTAGCAATTATGAAAAAGATTGTTTTGGCTGTAACCTTGGTGTTATCAGCCGTGTTTGTTACCAATGTGCAAGCACAAGAAAAAAAGCAAAAAACCGAAGCGGCAGCTGTTTCCGTTACGACAGATAAACCCGGTCAAGACGGTGCAAAAAATGTCAAAGAGTTTCAAAACGGCGAGACCAAACTCATGGTCACGAGAAACTCCTCCAAAAGGAAACGCAAGCAAGCCGTAAAATTGAGTTATGATCTCTACAAGCAGGGTATCATAACTTATGAAGAACATAAGTCATTTGCCGAAGACATGGCAATTAAACCCGGCAAGAAATGACTTCTCTGATAAAAAAGGAAGATTTCAAATCGAAATCTTCCTTTTTTTTTGCACAAAAAAAAGCACGGCTTTTGTTACAAAGCAGTGCTTTTTTCTTTTGCGTCAGCTTCATCATACCACTTATCACGATACAAATCCGCCAAATTTTTCTTCGTAAATGAAAGCTCATAAAATTTCTTTTTATAAATCCGCTTTTCGGATTTTAAATAAAACCTTCTTTTATTCGGTCTCAAAAAGGCTCGATGAGCTTTCAAACTTCCTCTTTTGAGGCGTCGCAGGCAACAATCTTGCACACTAATCACCAATTTGGAATTATCAATCGACAATCCGAGCAGAAATTGATGATATTCAGGCGTAACCGTTTTTTCCAAAATGCACCAGTGCAATCTGTTTTCCGGCACATTAAAATGTTTGGAAAAAAAATCCAAACGCGTAAAATCTGTTCTCATAATATAATAACAATTGCTTTTAGACAAAAACAGATAGCATATTTAATCATTTTTGTCAACATGAATATTTCTGATTGGCTTTTAAATATTTTTTGACAAATAGAGCGGAAAATAGCACAATAAAAAAAGGATAAGAATAAATTCCAAAGAGCAACAAAATGGAAAAAGAAACACAAGATACACCGGTCAAAAAGAAAAGACCTCGCATACCGCTGTCTGAACGCGCACAAACCTTCACACAAAGTGTTATTACGCGCCCGAATAAAATTGAAAAGCCTCAAATAGATATGATTACGGCATTGCAAAAAACGGCACAAAATCCTGAAGAATTTTACCGTAACAATCCGCAAATGGTACGCAATATTCTAAACAAATTCATTTCCGAAAAAGAGAAAGCCAATTTATCAAAAAATACATTATCCTTGCTTCAAAAATATAAAAGCGCCAT
Source organism: uncultured Alphaproteobacteria bacterium (assembly GCA_944393215.1). GTDB lineage: Bacteria > Pseudomonadota > Alphaproteobacteria > RF32 > CAG-239 > CAJLXD01. The sequence continues at coordinate 181,981 of CALXZL010000003.1, read as the reverse complement.
TTGGCGAAAATATGTTTATCTGGCAGCTCGAGAAGATATCAAAAATCTTTTAACGGCAACCCCCTCCCCGCTTCCCGAAAGAGAAGATGATGTGCGGCTCGAGTGCATGGAGCAGCTGAAAAAGCTATCAGAAACCCAGCAAATCCGACCGGAGCAATATCAATATTTGCACCAAACTTATTTTTCCGACATCATTTCTAAAGACAACCTGCCGCAAGCACAAGTTTCAAAAATGTTACGATGCATGGCTTCCGGCAAATTCTATGCCCCCAAAGATATCAACGGAAAAATAGATAAAAAGAAATTTTCTCCGGCATTTATGGCATTTTTAAAACAAAAGAAAAAGCCCAAAATCAATGCTCAAATCAATGACTACGATTTTTTTGGCTTAGATGAAAATAAACAACCTAAATCTCCGGTTTGGCACGCTGTGAAAGACAGTCATAATTTTCAAAAGATGAAACCGATTATCGCCAAGCGATGCATTGATAAAGGAATATCTCCGGAGATGGCATATCATTTAACACCGGCGGATTATTGGTTATTGTTATCAAACAGTGAAGAAGCCAAAGACATCAAATTCAAAGATATATGCCCACAAGCCAACGACGCCCCTTTTGAAGAATTTGCCGTCAAGTTGGGCAAAATCTTGTCCGTTGGCGGAGCACTGGAAATGAGCAAAGACCAAAAAATAAAGCTCTGGCTCAACAATTTTGCCTCAAAACAAGAGAAAGCCGATTTTGAAAGTGAACACTCCCCTGATTTTAAAACTTTTCTCAAAAAATGTGAACGCATTTATCAAAAATTGGAGCAAGATTTAAAGGACAATCAAATACATCCGAAATTTATGTCACTTTGGGTAGAAAGCATGCTCAAAAACAAAAGTATCAATCCTTCATTGGTAGATTGCCCGCACAAACCTCACAAAATAGATATACACCATTGGGACAGATTATCCAGCGTCTCGGGCACGGAAAATCTGGCACAAAAGAACTGCCTTGACAATTTTGGCGTTATGATAATGTATCAAAATTATAGCTTTGATATTCATGCCCAAGAGCACAAAGGAGAAAGTGCCCATTTTGTCAAAGCTAACCGAGAAGAAACAACCATGAATAAAAATCGCCGTTTTCTGTTTGCCACCTCAAACTGTGTATACATCAGTGATGACTTAATGCACGAAACCGCTGATTTTCACCCTCTGGAGAAGGGAAGCTTCACTCTAAATCTAACAATAGACAAGCAAAGAGCATAAACAGATGTCAGAAAGAATAAAATTTAATGCCAGTGTGAGTTTTATAATTCAAAACAGCCATAAAATTTTATTATTTTATCGCACGGACGGATATTTCAAAGATGGTTGGTGGGTTTTACCGGCAGGACATGTCGAAGAAGATGAAACCGCGACGGAAGCTGTTATCAGAGAATGTAAAGAAGAATTAGGAATAGATGTTCAAGCAAAAGATATACAATTTTTGCATATTACATTTAATTTAAGCGGCGAAAATAAAAGAATGGATTTTTATTTTAACATCCAAACATATACGGGAGAGTTATGTAATTTGGAACCGACAAAATGCGAAAATATGATTTTTTTTGATATTAAGGAAGCATTATGCTTACCCAATATAGCTCCGACGACTCAACAAGCCTTAAAAAACATAAAAAATAAAATCTTTTATTCAGAAAGGAAGTAAAATAAATGAACCAAACTGTAGAAGAATATCATGCCAAACGCCGTCCATTTATCATTATACCTCAAGTTGGCATCATAATAGGTGAATTAGGACAACCCTATTCTCATCGTGAAATATTAAAACATATCGGCTGTTCGGATGAACAAATATCATATATATTAGAAAACTACCCGCGAGGCTATTTTCTGAACAACAAACTTGTCATTTACCAATCAGATGACATTAAGGAAGGAGAAAGCTGGCTGCTTAAAGAAGAAAACTATGTCTATATCAAAAAATACTATGCCGATTTGCAAAAGTTATTCCATTTTGATGAGAAGACGCAGATATTTCTGGGAGTATACCGCGGTAAAGAAGGAGAAATTTGGCCCACGGTCAAGGAAGTTTCACAAAACTTTTTTTCATAACAAACTAGACATCAATTTTCACCCAATCATCCGGAAGGATATCCGTTCTTCGATTATCGGCATACCACTTTTTCGGACAAATAACGATTTTATCATTATTTTGATTCAGCCAAGCACCCCACCAAGAAAAAGTAGAATTGGCGATAATATTATGATGACAATGTTTCATCAATTCCAAATCAAAATAAGCCGTCCTTCCGTCATTAATATCAACGGCTGTGCAAGGCGCATCAATCTTAAGATTTTCTTTAACCCAAGGAATATCATCTGAAAACAAAAAGAAATGCGGATTTTTAACCCGTTGCATAATAAAATCAATAGCCTTTTCATAATATTTCAAATCACATACAGAAAAAGCTTGAGCAGTCAAATAATCCCCTCTTCGTACGTGCAAAGAAACCGAATTTGTTGCTTCAATAAGTTTTAAAAGCTCTGCATTTTCTTGTGTCAGAGAAACTTTTAATGAAAAATCATTTAAAATTTCTTTTCTGATATTTTCAAAATATTTGGATGTCTGAAAAAATCCACTATAAAAAGCTCTACCTTTAATATTTAACAATGCCGGTTCATAAACATTTCTTTGTGTTTCTTTAACTTTTTTGCAAAATAATTTATCCCATAGGCGGCACTTTTGCATTTTTACATTAAAAACATCAAGCTGAAAATCTCGCGGTGTCTCATTTTTACGTTTTTGAGAAAACCAACTTAAATCCAAACGAACATCTTCTTCGGCGTGCGCCAAAGCTTTAGCAAAAGCATATTGAAACATTTGGTTACCAAGACCACCGTGTATTTGCACAATTTTCATTTCATACATCCCTTACGCTTATAAAATCTAAAATTTTTTAAATTTAAACCTTAAACCCAATAAATAGACATAAACATTGGCAGCATCTGTTGAATAAGAAAAGATTTTTTGATAAAAATCCACTTTTCCGATTTTATATAAAAGCTTTTTCCAATATTTATGAGGCAAGAAATTGCGAACCTTTGTCAGAAAATCTTCTTTATTTATACTATTTTTATATTCATAAGAAAAAGAAGAAATAGCGCACAAATAAAAGCTATCTAAATATTTCTTATCTATAGGACATTGAGAAAGAAAAGACTTAAGAGCCTCAAACACACAGTCTGAATATTTTCCACGATTGGCAGAAATTTGTGTTGATGTATTGATTCTGTAATAAACCAAAGGAGTATTTAACAGCGCAATCTTCTCTGCCTTATAAATACTCAATAAAGAAAAAGTCATATCATTACAACAACGTAAATTATCAAATTCAATTCCATTTTTTAGAATAAAATCTCGACGATAAAGCTTAAAGAACGGCGCATTGCTAAACACATTAAAAATCCGTTGAGGAATATACGTTTTTGAAAAAACATCTTTTTTCAACGAGACAATTCCGGGAAAAGAATAGTTTTGCGCTTTGGCTTTTTGCGTCTGATGATCAAATAAATAATAACGATAAACCACCATATCGGCTTGAGTTTCTTCGGCTTTGGCAAAAGATAAAGATAACATATTTTTTTCAAAGAAATCATCTGCATCTAAAATGAGCAAGTATTTTCCTTGAGCCTGTTTTATTCCGATATTGCGGCTATCTCCCGCTCCGGTATTTTTCTTATCAATAATTTTGATACGATTATCTTTTTGAGCATATTCTCTTAAAATTGACAAAGAAGCATCGGTTGAACCATCATTAACACAAATCAGTTCAAAGGCAGAAAATGTTTGAGCAAGCAATGTATCAAGCGCTTGCCTCAAAAATTTTTCGGCATTATAAACCGGCATCACAATAGAGATTATCGTTGAAGCAGACATTTTATTTCTCTTTATCATATACGTTTTTAATTAATTTTTCCCAAGCTGCAACAACATTGCTCATAGAATATTTTTTCATATCTTCATGAGCTTGTTTTCCAAGTTTGATACGCAAATTTTTATCTTGAATCAACATCTCCATTTTTTGAGCAAAATCAGCAACATCTGCCGCTAAAAATCCATTTTTTCCATCAGAAATGAGCTCATTAACTGCAAAGGCATCTTTAAAACCGACTGCCGGAATTCCTAATGATAATGGCTCTGCCAGAGCTAATCCAAACCCTTCATACTGACTTGGAAATGCAATAAAATCAGCAGACTTATAAACATCATAAATCTGGCTTGTTAGCCCTTTATAAAAGACTTGCTTTTCCAAACCATATTTTTTGATAGTATCACTAACAATCTGAAAATAAGTATCATCTTTTGAGTTCCACATTTCTAAAACCCAATCCGGATACTTATGGGCAATTTGAGCAAAAGCTTCCACCAGCAAATGTTGCTGTTTAGAAGGAGAAATTCTGGCTCCACTTACAATTTTTTTCTTTTCAACCGATAAATCTGCTATTTGATCATCTGCCACTTCTGGCACACTATTAGGAATAGCCACGCCATCGACACCAAACCGCTGCTTAAGCTGCGGAATAAAACTTTCCATCAAAACCTGAACAGCAGAAGCTTTTTTAAGCAGTTTCTTTTCCAACCACAAACGCAAAGAAGAATACTTCTTATATATTTTAAACGGAGCCCCATGAAACATTGAAATACAGGGAAATTGTTTTCCGTCTTGCCAAAATAATACATTGTAGATATCCGAAAAATCAAAGAAAATAATGACATCGGGTTTTTCTTGCAAAATAAACTTTCGATACATAAAAACCGAACAAATATTACGAAAAACTTTTTGCAATTTTAGCTTAATATTTTTCAACTTAGAACTTGTCGGTTTACTCAGATTCACAAACTTTACTTTATTTGATAACGGATAGGCAGGAAGCCCTTCCTTAAACTCATTACAAACACAAACAACATCCATACCTTTTTCAGCAAGAGATGATGGTAAAGCACAAAAGATTTTAGCTAAAGCATTATATGAATTTATAACGCCTCGAGAGCAAACAAACATAACCTTCATTTTATCAATTTTTCCCCAATGCATTAAACTTCTTCACAAACTCCGCCTCCCCAAAACGGAACAAATTATCGGTGGCTAAAGATATATATTTTTCTTTATCAAAAGTATCCGCATCAATATCTGTCAAAATTTCTGCCAAACGCTCAACATCGCCGACCGGAAATAATAATCCCGCCTCGCCGTTTTTCAAGATCTCAGCCGGACCTTCTTTACAATCACAAGAAACAACTAACGTTTTGGCAATTTGTCCTTCAATTAAAACCGTTGGCAAACCTTCTTTATAGGAAGACAAGATTAAAGCTTTGGCTTGTTGCATCCAAGCACTCGGACAAGAACTAAGACCATTAAAAATAATTTTATCAGTCAATCCCAACTTGGCAACATATTTCTTAAAATAATCCTTCTGCTTACCGTCTCCGACAAAAACAAGTTTGGTCGGACTTAATGTTTGATACGCAAATTGAGCATATGCCTTAATCATTGTCGGGATATCTTTATCCGTATCAATTCTGGCAACGTGAAGAAAAAACGGCTGAAGTTGTTGCGCTTTTAACTTTTCTTTTTCATCAATTTCGGGCAAAGTCAAATTAAACGGATTATAAATATGGCATATTTTGTCTTTATATTGCGGATAAACTTGAACAAATTGAGATTGAAAATCCTCAGTCAGGCAAACAAGTTTATCATAATCAAAAAGTTTACGCCGCTGAAACTTTTTCTTACTTTGAAAACCGCTGAAAGCACCGTGCATCCAAACGATTCTTTTTTGTTTATTATGCAACGGAATTCTATAAACTAAGGAAGAGCCATTTGCAAAATCTATCACATAATCATATGTATCAAAATCAGGAATATGAGGTGAAATATATTTGTTCAAATAAACCAATATACCGGAAATTAAATACCAAAAGAATTTAAGTAACGGATTCGTAGGTTTTGCAAATAAAGGCAAATGCCAAATTTTTGTTGCAAAAAACTGCTTAACTTTTGGAGAAATATCCTCCCAGAGATGATTTTTTTCAACATAACCTGACCAAACAATAGAAATCTCCCAACCGTGATTAACCAAAATATTCACTGCAGAAACCAAGACTTTTTCTAAGCCGCCGACAATAAAATTACGAACAAAGAACACGGCTTTAGGATGATTTTTATATTGTTGCACGTTAATCGCCTTATTGATAAATAAAAGACCAAGTTTATAAATTTATATCAATTATTATTTAAGAAATCAAGCTTGAAAGGAGAATTATCAAATTCATAACAAAGGCAGAAACCACTGCACATTAGAATTTTGAGCTAAAATAGAAAATAACTTATCAAAAAACTTAAAATCCCCGCGGGAAAAATGCAAACAAGCGTGGTGTCCGTTAATACCGATAACTTGTTTATCCGACTTCATAAGCGCCAATAATTCTTGCAAAATCTGAGCATGAGGTTTGACTTTGCAAATCGACCAATCACAAAAATCATAATCGACATTGCAATCCTGCGGCTCAGCTTGATTAAAGTTTGCTTTAGAAACAATAAGTCCTGAATGAGAGAGCTTATCTTCCAACTTGGAATTAATGTTATTATAAGGAGGACAAAAACAAGGAAGTAAGAGTTGACCGAAAATCGACTGAAATTGAGCATAATGAGCCATAATGGCGGCACAATCTTCATCTGCTTTTTCTTCGTTTGGAAACTCTGATTTTGCAGAACCAGGAAGTGCAAAATTTTGGTGGACTAAACCGTGCAAAATAACTTTGACCTGATATTTTTGAAATAATTTGGTAAACCACTGTCCATAGAGAGCATAATTTTCCGGAACGATGGCAAATACGGCAGGAATTTGATATTTTGAAAAAAGCTTGACCAAAGTCTTGACCTTTTTCTTATATTTGAGATCAGAGCGCCATTTAAGAAGATTAAATTTTTTGGCACGAATATCATCATCACGCCACCAAAGATAAATTTTCTTATCCAGTGCTCTCAACTCTTGTTCAAATTCCGCCCACATTTTATCTGCCATAGCCAGCTTCACCTTTATCCGACTTTCATTAAGCCTTTTTCATCCGCTCTAATTACCTTTTTTGAGTTTCATCTCTTTTTGTAACTCTCAAAAAAGGAATAAAACCAAATAAAAACCACTTAGACTTATTCCACGCAACGCGCTTTTCTTTCAACAAGGGAATAAAGCTAAAAAGCTTATATGTTTTAGTATAAGGAATAGGAGAATATTCCGTTTGCGTATCTGGCACCATATGAACAGGTCTTATTCCATCATGATGCATATTAGAAAACTCGCCCCCATCCAAACTATCCAAAAGCAACATATCCTCTTGAGAGAGCTCAAATCCGTCGACATCAAAATTAGAATAAATACGCTCTTTTTTAGTAGAACGTACTAAAGGAACCACCCCTTTTTGCAAAGAATAGCGCACAGCAATTTGTCCACAATCTTTATTATATTTCTGAGCCAAATCCAAAAATGTTTGATTTTTGAAAATTCGTCCCTGATTGAGTGTGCCCCAACCCACAACTTGAATATCATGAGCCTTGCAAAATTCCACCACATGTTTCTGCTGTCTCTGCGGATGAAATTCAAACTGATTAACCACCGGTTTAATTTCAGCCTCTTTGAGAATAAACTCCAAATGTCTGATTTCAAAGTTAGAAACACCGATAGCCTTGACCAAACCTTCTTTATAAAGAGTTTCAATAGCACGATATGTATCCAAGACCGACTTCTGCCAATTTTCATTTTGACGATACGGAGAATGAACTAAATACAAATCAAAATAATCAAGCCCGGTCTTACGCAAGCTTTCTTTGCAACATTTTATGGTGCTATCATAGCCTTGTTTCCAATCAGGAACCTTATTAACCACATAAAGATCTTTTCTGGACACGATACCGCGATCAATACAGTTTTTAATGGCAATTCCGACCCCGGTTTCATTTTTATAACAATCGGCATTATCAATATGTCTATATCCAGCCTCAATTGCCCAAGTCACAGCATTAATAATGGTCTCGCCATCAGGCACCAAATCGGTTCCAAAACCAATATTTGGCATTCTTTGTTTATTAGACAGTTCAACAAACATCTTTTTTCCATTCACATATCAATATCTGTAACGTTACGAGCCACTTGCTCGGCTACAGGAATTTTTTTCGACATATCGGTTTTGCAATAATGACAAAATTCATATTCATCCTTAAAATAAAATTTAAGCAAATTTTTTGCCAATTGTTTAGGGGTAGAATTTAGTACATCTACAATCTCATCTTTTTTTATTTTTAAGGGTCGATTATTAAAGTGAGCATAAAACTCCAATGGACAAAAATAAATATAACCATTTGCAAATGTATGACAACTACGCATCCAGCAAGAACCTTTTTCATACTTTTCGCCATGGAGTGATAATCTTGGGGCTTTGTTCCAAGAATCAAATTTTGTTATAGAATAGACGACATTATTATCTTCAAATATTTTCTTAAGCTCTTCAATTTTTAATATGGGTAATAATTTTTCATTCGGAGAATAATCCGACATAAACACAAAAACCTTTTTATTATCTTTTATTACATCTATTAAATCTTTAGAAGGAAGTGTCAAACAGTTGGTTGTGAACACACAATTCAAAACTTGTTTTTTGCTGAGCACATACTCTAAAATCTTTGGTAAATCTTTGTGCAATAGAGCTTCCCCTCCCATTAGATTCAAATACCAAATTGAATCAACAGCCTCCAATAATTTATCAAGATTAGCTTTAAACTCTTCAAAACTAATCGGCGACATTTGTTTTTTAAAATAAGGAGCATAATGACAACATTCTTTACAATTAAGAGAACATTTTGTTAACAGCTTATACTCCAAATACATAATTGAAGGTTTTTTTGTCTCAATAAATCTGTTTACAAAATAATCACAAAAAAACTGATAATCCTTCTGTTCAAAAGGATAAAAAAACTTTTTTTTCTCTTTAAAAATACCAAATGTATGCATTGAAGACTTAACTACATAATTTCTATAATCATAAATAGAGCAGTGTGATCTATATTTTATTTTAACACCCAAAATTGTAATCAATTTATGTCTATCTGTATTTCTGATAGAAAAAATATTTTGTAAAATTTTCTTTATTTTCATTATTACCTCTAACGTTTAAATTTTGCTCTCAACAAGCTGGCATAATCTTTAAATTCTGTTTTCTGCTGCGTTTTACCAAAATTAGAATCATGGATTCGACGATTAGTTGCCACAAAATCAACTTTTTTAATCTCTAAACCATGTGCTTGCATTCTGGATTGCCAATCAATAATTTCTCCGGCAGTTACACCTTCGTTAAACAAGCCGATTTCATCAAAAATACTTTTTTTCATCAAAACGGAACCTGTAAACAAGCCATAATAAGCATCAGGGCGCAACACGGTTCTCTTTTTCTCTTCTTCGGATAATTCGGGAGAAAAGAAATCTTTTACCTTAGCCATTAAGGCTGAGATAGAAGAATTATTTTCCAGTTCATCATACAATTTTTGCAATGTTCCCGGATTCATCACGTCATCGGCATCATGAAACATCACATAATCTCCTTTTGCAATCTTCAAAGCGGTATTTTTTGCAATAACAGGACCTTTATTGACAGAATGTTTAATAACCTGACAACCTAGACTTTCAGCCAATTCTGCCGTATTATCGGTTGAGGCATCATCCACCACCAAAATTTCAACATTCATATTTTGTTTTTTTATTCCGTCAACTGTCTCTTTCAAATATTTTGCGCCGTTTTTAACCGGAATAATGATACTGATTAATTTATTCATAAACATTCCTTCCAATATGCTTTTATTTATCATTCCATTGTTTCAAAATCCAAGAAGAAGAATTGGCTTTTTGTGTGCCGCCAACCCCAAATACCAAATCGACATCATATTTTTTGCAGACATCGGTTTCTCTGATATTATTTTTTCCTCGGTCTCCCCCATTAGCAAAGCACAATTGAGCATCGGCATATTTTTTTCTGGCTTTGATAATTCCGTCACAAGCAGAGTCATCATCATCATTAAATTTAATAACGTCAATCACGCCTTTTAAATTTTCACAAATTGCTTTTCTGGTATCATAAGAATAAAAGGCTTTCCCTTTTTTTCTAATCAACCATTCATCAGAATTAATAAGAACAATCACCCCATCAGAAGCTTTCGCACTTTCTTTAATTAACTCAATATGCCCTTCATGCAACGGATCAAATCCACCGCTGACAATATAATAGGTCTTTGAAGAAGATCTTTTATCCATCAACACAACCCTCTTATTTTTTCACATCGTCAATAGACACTTTTTTATGTGCATTAGGATCTGTTCTTTCAATAAATTCAAGTTGTTTTAAGAGTACCTTTAAAGGAAGTCTATGTTTGTTTGAAAGGAAAAATAAATTTTTTCTACTCAACCAAGATGCATTTTGCCAATGGCAGGTATAAGTATTTTTAGTAATGCATTCGTGTTTAAACTCTTCATTATAATGAAACGGGCAAAAATACTCGGGAGGATAAATGGAAATTTCATCATTTTGCACAATTTCTTTTGGCGTCAATTGCAAATGATAACTATCTTCAATGCATTTTTTCACTACACCTGTAATGATATAAATAGGGCTTTTCCAAATTTCACCTTGATAAAAATCATACATAGTCTTCAAAATCGGATGTCCTTTTTGCGCACCGCAAATTGCCATCTCGGGAAGATTATTAGCAACATTTCCGATAAACATCTTATGCTTAAGCAATGGTTCAAAATCTTTATAAACCGTAACATCTGTATCCAAATAAATTCCGCCATGGTCGTATAATGTTTTAACGCGCATATAATCGGAAACATAAGCCCACATTTTGAGATCATAAACTGTTTTAAACCAAAGATTGTTTTCATATTCATAATCAAAATCAAACCATTCTTTTGCTTTTTCATTAATTTCAATAATCTCATAATCAGGCAGCATCATCCGCCAATTTTCAATACAAATGTCCGCTAGTCTGGATTTGGCCTCACCATAGCCCCAAACATAAAATATTCTCTTTGGTATCATCAGCTATCTCCTAAAAAATTAAACATGAGATATAATAATAAAACAACTTTTAGTTTTTATGAAAAAGTTTATAGCGCAAATTATCTGTCATAAATTTATTATATGCAACACCACTTAAATATTTACACAGCCCTTTTCCATCCAAACTCTCAAAAAATTTTAATAACAAAGGATATTCTTTGCTCAATTTTTCATACAACCAATTTTTATTTTGACAAAGGCTAAAAATTTGGCAGATAACATCTGTACATTTTTGTTTCATTAACAAGGAATTTGTTCTAAACACTGACTTAATGGCATTATCCAAATAAAACCAAAAAACAGCGTTATAACCTGCATCCTCCGTAAAATCAATTTTTTCAGAATTAATACAATCTAAAACCAAAATATAAGATATCAAAAGAGAGTTTAAATGAGTGTCATCCAAATATGTTTGATTTGCACTGTTTTCACGTCGGCAATAATAGTAAAAAGTACCATTAGCAATAGATATTTTATTGGTTTTGGTCACAATTTCTGTTAAAAATAAACCATCTTCACCATTAGTCAATTCTTGATGAAAATGAATATGATTGGATTTTATCAAATCTAGACGATAAATACCACAAAACCAGTAAGTAAAAAAGAATAACGGATTTTCAAATTTTGCAATATTTTCATTTATCTTAAATAAATCCAACTGTACTTTACCATCATCAAAACATTCTTTTATTTCAGCTTTTGCAACATCTGCATGCGTATTTTGCGCCGTGTTGTACAATTTTTCAAAGAAATCCCAATCAATAAAATCATCCGGATCCACAAAACCGACATATTCACCCTGCGCTTGAGCCAAAGCCTCATTTCTTGCTGTTGCAACACCTTTATTTTGTTCAAAATCTATAATCTTAATTCTTTTATCTTTCTGTGAAAATTCTTTTAAAATCGCCAAAGAATTATCAGTAGAACAATCATTCACACAAATAATCTCAATATCTTTTAATGTTTGATTACAAACACTATCCAAACATCTTTCCAAATAAGCTTCAACATTATATACAGGTATGATTACGGAAACTTTAGGCATTCTAACTCACTTTATTTATTTTACCATATGACTAGATAACAATCTCAATCTTTTCATAAAGATATGTCTACTCGCTTGCGAAATATTTTTTCTCAAACTTACACTGTCATCCTTTTGGATAGATTCTATAATTAAATTATCTTGTTTAGAAAAAATATTTTTATCTCTTACGTTTTGATATAAAAACAAAAAGAAAGATTTCAACTTATATATTAACGCCTCATCCGTAAAATAAAACATATTGATAATGCCTTCCCAAAAACTTCCAACTATCAACCCATATCTAACATTATCAATATTGCTTCCGTTCAAAAAATCTAAGACCAGCTTTCCTATCTCTATAAAATTATTTATTTTTACAACATTCAAACTTTTCGTAGCCGAATTCTCTCTATTAAGCTGATAATAAAACACATCATCTACTGTATCAAAATTTTGAGCATAATAACACGACATTACAGGTAATAATCTGTCTTCACCAAAAACATAACCTTCTGTAAATTTTATATTATATTGATCTAATAAACTTTTTCTATATAGCCCAAGAGGAAAAAGCCCATACAAAACTTTTTCATTCTTAAAAATTTGAAAATCATAACTGTTTATAGTTTCTTTTCCGCCAAAAACAGATTTATGATTTCCAATCACCAAATCAGAACTCAGTTCTTCGGCTTTATTATAAAGCTTTTCATAAAAATCCAAATCTATCCAATCATCAGGATCAACAAAACCTATATATTTTCCATTTGCTTGTGCCATCGCTTTATTTCTGGCAATAGCAACACCTTGATTTTGCTCAAAATCAATAATTTTAATGCGATTATCTCTATTTGCATATTCCTTCATAATCATTAATGAATTATCCGGAGAACAATCATTCACGCAAATAATTTCAATATCTTTCAATGTTTGATTACAAACACTGTCCAAACACTTTCTTAAATATGGTTCTACATTATATATAGGAATTATAATTGATACTTTAACCATTCGTTTTCCTATTTTTTCTAACATTGTTTCGCAATTCAGAAAATAATTGCATTGTTCCATATTTTTTCAACGTTCTGACGGCATTTTCTGCACCATGAGCATTATTTTCTTCATATTTTGCCTTTAAATCATCATAAAAAGGCGTCATTTTGGCATATTTCCACCAATCATCAAAATTTTTAATCAATTCTCCCTCAACATTATATTTGGAAAACCATGGCTTTCTCAAATAGCAAAAATGACGATTTGCAATATTATCTTCATTACCGAGCAAACTATTATACCGACTATTTAGTTCTTTAAAATCACCTAAAAAAACCTTATTAATTACATCTTGGTCAGCACAATTCAATTTATCTCGATAAACTTTTTCGATATCTAAACATTTTTGTGAAATTTTTTCATCACGCCATCTTTGACAATCCAAAATCATCACGCCACAATTAGCATACTTGCACTCCACGGTTACATCCATATTTTTTTTGAACGTATAGTAAGCAGCTTCAACAGGCTTATCAAGAGCCGCAGCCCAAATATGTCCTTCCAAACTTTCATTCCATAAAGAAGCAATATCTTGCAAAGCAATCATATCCACATCCATAATCAACGCTCTGTCAATTTCCGGAAATAAATCAGGCAACAACATTCGAATAAAAGTAGAAGAAGTCATACGAGCCAAACTTAAATATGAAATATCAAAGTCCTTTGAAATATCTATAACCTTATAATCTATATTAAAATTCGGAAAAGTCTTTTTCATTTCCTCAATCAACGCTTTATTTTTATCGGAAATTCCTTTACCTACAACGTGAAACTCAATAAAATATTTTGTATTTAAACAAACACTTGCAATCATAGTAGCCATATAAGGCGCATAATTATCATCACAAATTAAAAATATAGGGATAATATCCGATGTTTTAGTCATTATTTTTTTCCTTTTTGCATTCTTAAGAGTTTCATATTTTGTAAAATCAGATTTTCTTTTTGTGTTAAGAAGTAAGTTGTTAAGATATCGCTTACGGAAACCTTAGCATTTTCAATCATATAAGACAATGTATTAATAACCTTTTTTGTAACAATATTAGTATAGTGAACACTTTTACAAAAAGGTATAATTCTATCCATGAGAAAATTCAAATAAATCAAATAATCTTCTTTAGAACATTGAACTTTGTTCATCATGTCAAAAATCATTTTAATACCATCTAGAAAACTTTCCACACCGTTTTCTTTAGTATACAAAGAACAAGCAGAATCTTTTCTTTTGGTATAAAAATATTTAGCATCTTTGACAATTTCAACTTTGCTATAATAAAAACAAGCCTTCATGCTAAAATACGGATCTTCAAAATGGCTCACCCCAACAGGAAAATTAATATCATACTTCCTTATAAAAGCTGTTTTATAAATTGCTGATGTAAAACCATAATAAAAATAAGCCTTATTTTTTCTGATTTTATCATTCATATTATAAAAATCAGTCAAAGTCGGATTCTCACCATTTTCATCACAATCATAAACATTACCTTTTACGGCATCAGCATCGGTTTCTTGAGCTTTTGCATAAAGTTTTTCATAAAAGTCTAAATCAATAAAATCATCACTGTCAACAAAGCCTATGTATTCTCCGATTGCAGCATCAATCCCGGCATTTCTGGCAGCTGATGCGCCTTTGTTTTCGGTAAAATTAATCAGCTTAATCCGGTTATCATTCTTAGCATATTCCTGCAAAATAGTCAAAGAATTATCAGGAGAACAATCATTCACGCAGATAATTTCAATATCTTTAAGTGTCTGATTACAAACGCTATCCATGCATTTGCGCAAATACTTTTCACTGTTATATATAGGAATGACAATTGAAACTTTTGGCATTTAAATACTTTCAAAAATTTCCATAAGATTCAATACACTTTTTTTGTCAGACATATTTTCAATCACATATTGTCTCGGAGAAAATTGTGATAGAAATTGCGCCGGATTCTTGACATATTCTGAAACAATATTTTTCAAATCTTCAATAGTTTTCCATTCCAAACCATTTTGCGAAGTTAAATAAGGCGCAATACGTGTTCCGTCCTCCATTTTGCTAACAAATACTGGTACATCATAGCTCCATGCCTCGGCAATTGCCAAACCTTGCGTTTCTATAGTAGGTTGATAGAAAATAGCAAAATCAGCATTTTTTAAAGCATTCACCCAATCTTTGAAATTATATTTTCCATATTCAAATATTTTATATTCTATTTGATTTTGTTTTAAGAAAACAGATAAATTTTCATCAACAGAATGATTTTTATAATAACAAATACATTTTTTCAAAGGTTTTGCTTTATTCAATTTAGGCACTTCGACACCACTTGGCCAAACGACTATTTTTTCCCAATATTTTTTATCAATCTTGGTCTGATTTTCCTCTTTTACCCAACTTGAGGCTACTAAAGATCTATCGACACAATCATAAAGAGGAAAATTCCACATCAAATCTAAATAATCATATTTACAAGCTGTCGGCACGGTAACAGCTTTTTTTATCTTACCTTGCTTTTTAAGCTTACTCAATAGCCGCAAATCTGTTTTATCAAGCCATAAAAGGACAACATTTTCAGCCAATTCATCAACAGCAAAAGGAATTTTTGCATCAAGAAAACCTCGTAACAAACTATACTCTAACTGTGGATGCCCGACAATAGGATATGTCTGACCTCTTATTTCTTCATAAAAAAAATCATCGGACAACTTTCTTTTATATTTAGCCATCTTTTTATTGCCAAGCAAAAGGTAAAGATAATACTTAAAAAAAAATATTTTATTATTCCAAAAATACACCAACCAATCAGAAATTCCATAGAATTTCTTCATTGATGTAATGACTGAATATTGTTTATTTTGCATTATCAAACCTTTTACTTAACAAAATAGACTTATTTTACTTTCTTTTCACGCTCTCTGGTTTCTTCTTTGGTATAACCGATAGAGCTTTTTTCAGGTGTCCAACCGGTATCTTCTTTAACTTCGTGAATTGGATCAGCAAGCAAGAGCTCTTGCGCATCGCTGTATTCATCAACCGTCAAATCAAAAGCATCAGCAACGGCTTCGGCAGAAATATTAGCTTTGCCACTTCCATCACCGCCTTCTATGACTAATTCTTTGGCTTTGAGTTCCTCAACAAAAGCATTGAGCTTAGCTTCCATATCAGCCGGAACATTTGGCAATGCTTTCAAAGCTTTCAAAATATTTTCGGTAGAGGCACCGTTAATAATGTTTTCCAAAACAGCAGAACCCAAAGTATTCATACCATAATAAATACCGGTTTCACTGTTGATTACAATCGCAATACCGTCAGTGATATCGGCAAACATTTTTTCTTCGTTTAATACCAAATTAGTCATATCTACTCCTTATTTTTGTTTTACTAAATCTGTTGTTTTATCTTTGGCATATTCCCAAACTGAAATTTTATAATTATTCTCTTCGGCAAAATTCCAATTAATATCTAAAGGCTTTTTGTCTTTGTTCAGTTTAACAAAGCCATATTTCTGAACAACTTGCACAAAATTATCAAAATCGGCACATAACTCCGGTGCTTGTTCTTCAAATTTTTGCAATTCGGCTTTGATTTCTTCTTTAGACACCCCGTTCATCAAATTTTCCAATAAATTTGTAGCAAATTTATTCATTGAATAAATCGTGAAAGTCTTTGTATCTATAATATTTGCCAAATCAAAAGTAATATCAAGCATAATTTCAGAGGGTTTAACCGCCTTTGAATTATCCGGTTGCCAGTTTTGCAAAAACTCACGTAAAAATGCCGTATTTTTCTCAATATCATTACAAAGATTGAATTTATAAAATTCTTTATCTTTAATCATATTAAAGATTTTTCTTACAACATCTTGACGATTAATATCTTGAACCTGAGAAACGGTAGATTGAATAAATTGCACCATCGCTCTACCCTTATCTTCAGCCGAACAAGGAACAATACTCGGTTCTTTATCGGAGACAATTTCGGGAAAAATGCAAAGCTCAATCGGGTATTTGTCTTTGAACTGATTATGGTAGCCTTCAATATTAATCACATATTTATCTTTGCGGGCATTATTGCAAACAAACTTACCCTTCAAATCATCATAAAGCTCATTATACATCCGAGGAGATAGCGTGATGATGGAATAAATCGGATAAGAATAAAGTTTGTTGCCTTCGGTTTCCAAAATCAGATAATCATCGGAAACATATTCAAAACCTCTAATCATAGAAAGAACGGTAAGCGTTGATTTTCCTCTTTGTCCGCGAGCACAGAACAATACGCCGTGATTATCCATACCGACAACCGCGCCATGCACCAGATTAGAATTATCCGTGCGGGCAACCTTATTAAAGAACTGCACAAATATATGCCCCTCTTTAATAAATTCTTCGGGAGATAAATCCTTCACGCCGTAATAATAAGTATTTTCCTTTTCATCATAGGCTGTAATAAAACCTCTGGCGGCATCAATGCTGATAACCGGATAAAAAGGGGAATAATTTTCATCCATAAAGTTCAGGTGCGTTGTATTATTCTTACTCATCAGTTTATCAAGGCGCATACGCATTTGCAAAGGAACATTACCTTTTGCCATTTCATCAATATAACTTTGCGGATTTTCTTCCTTCCACACCACGAGCGTTGCATCAAACTTATCGGCAACATCTGTCAATGTATAAGTCAGCTGTTTTTGCATCAAGGGCAAAAACTCTTGCGAACGAACAACAATTCTTACCACTTTTGAGCCGAGACGAACATATTTAACCGCTTCCTCGGTAGCATATTTCTGTACTTTGCCTTTCAGACAAAATAAATATTTGGCTTTTTCTTCTGCGCTTTTAATTTCATATTGCATCAGGCATTTCCTTTAACTTTATTTGCAATTTTCAAAAAATATCTAATTGCCCAAGAACTTTTTCTAATCATTTTCAAGCAAAAATATTTCGGTTTATATTTTAAATATTCCTTCATCACGGAAAGATGACAAAGAGCATTTTTGATTCGGATTTTTTTACAAGTCAGGCGCAAATCTTCGAGATAAAAACGAGAAAACATCACCATATTGCAATATTTATCAATTTTCTTTTTAAGTTCTTTGTTTTCGAACAATTCTTGCGGCAAGAGGTTAGGAATAATCCGATTAACAAACTTCATTGCAAAATACATCTGTACCTGACAGTTGGTTTCAACCGTACTTTTAACCACCAGATTCCAATCAAAATTCGGCACCGAACGCAACAAAAACTTGCAATCAAACAATGTATAGAGCACACCCTTCATACTGGTATTTTTATACAAATTTTTAGAAAGATTAAGCAGTGCAATAAAGACCATATCTTCGGCGCAAGGCAAATAGACATCGGCACCAAAGATTTTCTTTTTACTTGAGCGTTCAAAAAATCTGTCCATATAACCGATGTCATATTTTGAGTTAAGATAAATCCAACGATGAATATCGACCACGCCGGCTTCATCCGTTTCCGAAAGGTGTAAATCCACTGAATGAGCTTTAGGGTTATCTTCAAACCAATAACCAAGCTCTTTTGCCAAAGCACAAGTCTTCTGATAATCATTCGGATGCACCAAAATATCAATATCCCCCATCACACGCGGCAAATCAGGACGCAAATATTTCATCGCGCCGCCTTTTAAAATCATAGGAAAGATATTGTTTTCATTGAGTTTACGACAAATCTTAGTAAAATGTGCCATGAGTTGCAAATTTTGAAAGCGATGATATTTCAACAAACCGCCTAATCTCGGTTTAACCGATTCGGGAAACTTTAAATCGGGACGTTCCTTCATCAAATAAGCCACCATAATGGCCTTATTTCCGGTATTTTCTTCAATATCCCAATTTTTCATAAAGGCATCAAGGTCAGATTGCTGTAAATTTTCATTAAAAGCCAAGTCCAAAAGCTTCTGATTATCTTCAGTCACAATTTCTTGATAAAACCGCTCAACCAACGCATCAACAACATCTTGAGTTTTAGAAACATGACTCAACACATCATTAACTTCATGTGCAAACATATATCCCATATTTGTGTAGACCTTTTGCCCGAAATAAAAACACTACTTTTAGTTGTGCCAGTATAAACATTACGCATATACGAGCATCATACAAAGATTCTTATTAATTTCAAGCAAAAAAAATCCCTTCTAACAATTAAAAAAACTAACTTTTTTATTGTATATATTATTATATGACTAAATTTCTGACAAGGGATTAAAATTACACAATATTTCTCTCCAAATTTGAACTTAAAAACATTTAACAACATAAAGATGTTCATCAACCTTATCATTACACTCTTTATAATGCCTTTTTTCATGATCTCTTTCTGTTCTGAAACGTCTGTATTGCTGAACATATTCTTGAACACTTCCTTTTGAATTTAATATTTCCCAAATTGTCTCCTTCGGAATTATGCCTTCATTATTATAGCTTAAGAGGATATACCTAACATCTGCATGAGCGACCAAATCCTGTAAAGCATGAACGGCATGCTGTTTTTGGCAATATCAAGATTCTGCAGACCGTTATTAAATAATTGCGGAATTTCCAGATATATATTTTTCAGCGCCATGGAACGCCATATTTTCAAAAATGCGCCATACGTACCGGATATATTGACAACAAAATCTGCAGCATCGATCAATGCGGCGAGCAGAATAAAATACTCATCCAAAGACAACTTATTTTCATTTTTCCATGCTTCTATTTTTTCTCTTATAGCATCAATTCTTTGAGCATTGCTATCAGAAAAATATTGCCTGCCGCAACTACCGCCGGGAGCAAAATTTTCATAAAAGAAGCCTTTTTCGCGCAAACACGGATCATTCAATATATTCATAACCCCTAAAATACCATCATCTGTTATTTTGGCAAATGGAGGCATTTCATCTATGGCAATCGACACATATTGTAAAACATAAGAATAAGTCATAATATCATTAGATATAACGCGATAGCCTTTTTTCTTAAAAAAAGTCCCTACAGATCCGGTGCCGCCGAAGATATCGATAAATGTTCCTGATTTAGGCAAGCCGCTATTTATACAGGAATTATCAATAAAATTTAATAACCTTGTTTTATTGCCAATATATTTCATTGTTTAAATTCCAAATCCAATTTCTTTTTCAACGGAGCATCAAACGTTGAAGAATAGACCAATTTAAATGCCGTTTTATTCATTTCATTTTTATAAACAATGATAATTACAAAATTTTTCTCGAAAGCAATATTACAAAATTTTCCCGAATTTATGTCTTTTTTCACTTTTTCATATTCACTTTGCAAATCAGATTCCGCATTATAAATAAAGGCATCAAATTTTATATGAGGATCTTTACACCATTTATCAATAACACGACCGGCATCCTTCATGGCTTTCTTAATTTTACCATCGGCAAGCAAATCAGCATAATTATTTTTTGCCTCTGCCACCATAAAAACATTAGATTTATCTTGCAAAATAAGATCGACCTTTGTAGCCTCTCTATCAACTTTTTGCTGAGCATCGGCAGCAGAATTATGAATAACCAACTGCTGCCAAGAAGAGTGATGTGTATGAATAAAGCATAACCACCAATCCGAACTAATGGTTGTTTGGTTCAAATATGTTGCAACAACAGCCATTTCTTCGGTCAGTGTCTTAGATAAAACCTGTAAAACAGAAGACGGAGAAATTGATTTTTTTTAAAGCATTATGAGCATCATGCTCAAAATTCAAAATAATCTCAGAATTATCCAAAATCAAAATATCAATATAATGCGCCAATGCTTTGTACAATTTTGTACCGACCTTGCTATTCAAATCAAAATGTTTGGGACTCTCGACGATTCCATATCCGATAACAGGTCTTTTCTTATTCATTTGATAATCATAGCCGAACAACTCACAAAAAGCCACGATTTCTCCACTTTCAGGATCAGGAGAAAAAATTAAGGCAAATCTAAATCTTTGGCATAGATTCACTTTTGCTTAACCATATTTTCAACTTTTGTAATATATGCTAAAATACATCTAAATCTTGGGAGTTTAAAGAATGAGAAACGGTGTCTTTATCTTTACGTTAACAATGCTGTTTAGCTTAAATGTTCATGCTGAAACATATCATGGAATTAACATAGATAAAGTTTACTTGCAAAGCGATTGGAGCAGCAAAGATAAAATAAAAGAGATTATTGATGATTATTCATTGCTTTTGACCTTTCAAAAAGATTTTAATGATTGTTCAACGCAAAACGAAGAAATATTTTTTTGCTATGATAATATTGCTGAAAAAATATTAACAAATTTGTATGTTTATCCTGAAAACAATATCAAAGTATATCAGCAATTCCAACAAACACTGACTGATGCTTATTCAATACAATCATGTTTAAATAAATATGAATGGCCGAGCGGAAATTTATGTGAAGTAAATAGTCGACCAGAAACATTAAAGATATTACATTCTTATATTCAAGGTTTGATAAATAGTAGCAAAGAAAAAATGTTATCTTATTTGCCTGAACTTAAAAATTATAAATAGATAAAAAATATTGTCCGACTAAAAACAAAATTATTCCAAAACTCATGTAGATATATGGATATTTTAGAAATTTGCTATTTATTTGCTTATCTTTTATCTTTTTTCCAGGAATAAACAATAAAAGACAGTGACAGAAAAAGTATATACTTCCAAAAATTGCAAGAATATTTTTAAGTTGAGATGGAATCAAAATATTATTTATCTTCATATATTGATAATAATTTAATAAAGGAAATGTTATAAAAAACAGGAGAAGAAAAAAGGTTCCCTTCCACTGAATATCTTGACATCTTTTTTTGGATGGCTACTGATAATATATAAAAAGCCAAACAATATATAATATCATTCAAAATTAAAGATTGTTTCATGGCAAATTGCAGAAATAAATGACAAAGGACAATTATTCCGAGAAAATCTCCCCTTCCAAGAAAGCCTTCCTTTGAAAAGAAATAAGAAAATAAACTATCTTCTTGATTGTTATTTAAATTTTGAGCATTGGGAGACATGGTTGCCTTCTATTTTATAAGATAAAAACTATTTATTGCCCAAAAAGCAATGCCAAAAATTGCAATACATGTTATGAAATAAATATTTGGGTGTTTTAACAAAGGGCAAGTCAGGTTGATGTCTTTTTCTTTTGCTCCTGGCATAAATTGGGTATATAGATATATTCCTAAATAGAGGATAAATATAATTTTGAAAGTTGAGAATAAAACATCTGTTTTTGCTACATTAAGAAAACGAATTATTCCGGCCATTATAAAAAATGCCGATGCACCTAAAATAATTAAAGTTCCTTTTATGTTTAAATCTCGGCATCTTTTTTGGTAACTGCTCAAGGCAATGTAAAAATAGCAAAACCAGCCTATAATCTCAAAATAAGGAATTTCTGTTAAAGAAAGAAAACGGTAAAATACATATCCTAAGACAAGAAAACCCCAAAAATGCAGTCTTGTCAGTGTTCCTTTGAAAGAAAAACATTCTTGCAATATTTGGATTATTTGTTGCAAATCGCTCGGTTCATTTTGAATCTTTTTTTCTTTTGTCATAATTCATACCACTTTAAATTAGATAGGCTTTTTTTATGTTATAAAAAGCCTATCTAACTGTCAAGTTATTCAGTTTATTTAATATGTTTTAAGCCTAAACTTTTTAATAATTTTGATACTCCTCCTGCTTCAATAACTAGATTAGCAATTTTATTTGCTCCTCCTAATCCTGTACTTTCAGCACGTTTTTGCATCTTATCTTGTCTTTTAGCATAATCATCATCCATAAATAGATAACTTGCAACATCATACACACCGCCTGTCCCTGCGTTAAATAATGCAAGAGAACCTTGCTCAATTCCTTCTCCAAAACCCTTTATTCCTTCCCAAGCAATGTCACCGACAGATGAGTGGTTTAAATCCGGAGTATTATTTTCAATTCTCTTTGGGCCAGAATTTTTAGAACTGTTAATTCTTTCAAGTAAATTTCCTGATTGCTTTTTTGCCCAAGGCGTAGGTGTTTGCTTTGTATTATAAGAAGATAATGCACTCTCTAATAAATTTTGAGATCTTTTTTTAGACGCTTCTATCTCTTCTCGAGGTGCAACAATAGATGAATATGTTGGTTTTTCCCAAGTTTTCTTTCTCATTTGTTTTTCAGGATCTTCCTGAATGATATAACGTATGAGGTTGCTTATAATTTTTACCTTTCTTTTATATTGTTTAAACAAAAAAATCCGAAGAACTTAATCTTCGGATTTTGGATACACTTATACCAAGTGATAATTAGTCTATAACAAAATTATATACAATTTTCAAGATATAAGCAAAACATATCAACAACTTTTAGAAAAAGTTTTCTTATTTTTCTATTTAATTATATTTTCAATTTTGCAATATATGCTAAAATACATCTAAATCTTAGGAGTTTAAAGAATGAGAAAAGGTGTCTTTATCTTTACGTTAACAATGCTGTTTAGCTTAAATGTTCATGCTGAAACATATCATGGAATTAACATAGATAAAGTTTACTTGCAAAGCGATTGGAGCAGCAAAGATAAAATAAAAGAGATTGTTGATGATTATTCATTGCTACTTCAGTTCAAAAAAGATTTAAATCAATGCCAAGGCAATGATCATCCTATTGAATGTATGAATCAGCTAGCACAAAATATTATGCAACATTTTTATCATTATAACTATGAAAATAATATTCAAGATTATCAAAATTATGTTAAATCGACTTTAGCGGTTTATGGTATTGCCTATTGTTTAAATAAATACAATATTCCAGCAGGTACCGTTTGCGAAAAAGAAAAAATGCTCAGGTTTGTGAAGTTATAAAACAGTATATTGAGACGTTATTATCACAAATTGAAAAGCAAATTAGCATATATAGTTTTATTAAAGATTATAAATAAAAAAGGAGAGGTATATTTAACCTCTCCTTTATAAGGCTTAAAACAAAGAATTATTTTTTCTTGCAAATCGTCGGATATTCCCAACTTCCTGATAATTTAGAACAATCTTGAGAAACAAAGTCAAATTTGCAATTATTATCATCAATATTCCATGCTTTTTGATTATTAAAGCAAATTTCTTTAAGCGTTTGATTATCTGGGCAATTTGATAAATTTTTACATCGTTTCAAAAGTTTTGTCTGTTCTGGGGTAAGTTTGATACAGCCAAATTCTTTTTTCCAAATTAAGCAATCGTCTCGGCAAATATTATTTTGATAATCCCATATTTGTCCGTTATCTAAACAAGTATCGATACTCAACCAATAAGGATTGCGAATAAAGGAAATGCTTAAACCTAGTAAACATACGCAAAAAAAGCTTATCATTAATATTTTTATTTTTGTCATTGCCTAATATTTTTTATTTGTTGATTTTTTTCTTTTAAATTTGCAACCATCTTTAGCATTTGTATATAGCCCACTTTTTGCTTGATGGCGCCCAAGCGAATTAATATATTTATCGTGTTCATAATCAGCATAAGCATCTATAGCTGATGTTCCTTTTATAATCCTATTTTTGAAATAGTCAATTCGTTCTTTAGCATCACCAAGAGCTTCTGCCGTTTTCTCTCCCCATTTTCCTCTTTGGGTTGCTTCATAATTTGCTTTGCAATGAAAATAGTCATCGTTTCCAATGACATTATCTTCTTTCATATCATTATAATTTTTATACATGTCAGAAGCAGCACCAAAAATTTGAGCAAAAGGTGTTTCTAGTAAATTAGTCATTTTATTATTTTTGTTTGTTTGCTTTTTCTTCATTTGTTTTCAGGATCTTCCTGAATGATATAACGTATAAGGTTACTCATAATTTTTTTCCTTTCATGTTAAGGTTGAGGGATTTAAAATAAAAAAAAGCTCTACACTTGGTGTAGAGCTGCATTAAGTAAAAAAATTTGCTTAGAAGATAAATATAAAATACAAAAAACATAAAATAAAATACAGTAATGTAAAATAAATAAAACTATATTTCCTATTTATATTACAGCGTTTTCTGATTTCAGGATAAATAACGTATGTTACCATATAAATAAAGAAAGTTCCCCCTGATATATAAGTTTGAGGACCAGAAATTCCATTTAATATTATCAAAGCTAAAGAGCTTAATACAATACCCCAAAAAACAAAATGAAAATATTTTAAAATTTGTTCTTTCATATTTTATCTCCGGCAAAATAATAAATGTAACTTACCATATAGTATCTTAATATTTTGTATATTTAGATACACTTATAGCAAGTGACAAATAATCTATATCCAAATTACATACAATTTTCAAGATATGAGCAAAACATATCAACAACTTTTAGGAAAATTTTCTTATACAACCCATTGAATTTAAAATAAAATCATTCAGAATCAATAAGATAAGGTAAAAAATGTTATAAAAAGTGCTTGACTTTAGCATTTTTGAATGCTACCTAAGGCACCATCTTTTTAAAACAATTCATGGAAAAACAGATGGTTAATGAAGAAAATATACTGATGAAAGCACTTTATGATATGGATTTTGAACGTATCAAATCTATCTTAAAGCAAGGTTTTGATGTTAATGAGCCCTATAACAAACACGGTTGGACGCCGTTTATGTGGGCGTGCAAAGAGTTTTATGAACCCGATATTATCAAGGCTTTTATTCAAGCCGGCGGGGATGTTAAATCTCGCAATCGCAACGGTGAAACCCCTTTTATGATTGCCGCGGTTAAACGCAGTTCGCCGCAAACTCTGGCTGTTTTGCTTGAATCCGGAGCAGATATTAACGCTCGTGATAAATTTGGTAACACTTCTTTTATATATGTGGTTCGTCATCCTCAAGCCTTAATGCGAATTCAGATTTTGGACTTTATGATTGATAACGGAGCCAATGCCGACATAAAGAACAACCGCGGTCTTTCAGTTTGGGATTATGCCGCCGAACAAGAAGGTCTGTACCTTCTTTAACATTTGAAAAAAATAACTCATTCATTAGAAAGGTGCTTACCAAATTTATTATTTCAAATTTAGAAATTGATTATTAGGATTCGAATTTATAAGAGATGAGAACTTTAAGTCAGTTGTGTTTTGATTAAATTTGTTGCCTCAAAATGCGGCACCAGTGCGGCACCGGCAAAAAGAAAAGGCTTTGAGATTTTTCTCAAAGCCTTGCTTTTCCTTGGTTGCGGGGGCAGGACACTCAACCACAATATACACTAACACATTGAAAAATATTAAATTTATTCTAAAAATAGCCCCATATTTTTTTGGTTGATGTGATACATAGTTTGGCACCTTATATACCTTCATTTTCAAAGCGTCAAGAGCAAATTTTCAATATAAAAATCATTCAATTACAAAATTTAATTGCTAACGAATAAATAAAATTGAGTATTTTATTTTTGCAAAGGCAACTAATTGTATGGTAATATTTTTTACGCCGACAGTCAGGGGTTAGTCGGCAACTCTTGACTAAATTTGAGAACAATCTAATTGAAAACAATACATATGAAAACAATACATATGAAAACAATTTATTTGAAAATTTAGTAGCTACTATCAATCTATATAGATTTATCAATTTTAATGGCGATGGACTTCCACCCATTAGTTATTATTAACCACCATAAAAATTTAAATGGTGGATATAATACACTATTATCAAAAAGGATTAACAATGAATTATTTTATCACTTTTCAACCTAACAAATACAATGCATCAGATAGAGACCTAATAATAAATTTTAAAAAGGGTTTGCAAAGGTATTACAAAAAACTATTGGGAAATAGATACAATAAACACAAAGAACAACAATACAAAATGGTTAACAGCACATAAACTATCATGGTTTTTGAAGGAATTTAAAATATATACTTTTCAAAAAAACTGCAATGGTCGTAATTCAAACCATTATTCTTATGATATGTTTGTAGATACCTTTGAACGCTATATTCCTGATGAACTCGAAAGAGTAAAGAAAATGGCAGGAGCCGAAGATCCATGGGAATTTCAACAAGCCGCAAATTTTAATGGATTTAAATAACCAAGGAGCCTTCGGGCTCCTTTCTTTTATGGAGTAAACAATGAACAACGAACACCTCAAAATACAAAAATTAAATGATTCTTTTCGCATGAGCTTATCAGGCGATAAAGTAATGATAACCAAGGGCTTATCCCTACTACCGCCTAACGACGTTAATAACATTGTTAAACAGGTGCAAAATTTTAATTCTTTTAATAAAAGCAATGACCCTTATGGAGAACACGATTTTGGGGCATTTGACTTTAAGAATAACCGGATTTTTTGGAAAATTGATTATTATGATACCGAGTATTTGTTTTATAGTATCAATCCGGCAAATGAAGATTGCACCAATCGAGTGTTAACCATAATGCTTGCTGATGAATATTAAAAAACAGGAAGAAATTCCTAAAAGTTGTTAATAACACAGATTATCCACTTGAAATTTATATTTAATTGTGTTATATGAAATTTATCACTTAGGTTAAGTGTACCCAAAATCCGAAGATTAAGTTCTTCGGATTTTTTTTGTTTAAACAATTAAAAAAGAAAGAAACAACCATGAGCAATTTAATCAGATATATTATTCAGGAAGATACTGAAAAACAAATGAGAAAGAAAACTTGGGAAAAACCAACATATTCATCTATTGTTGCACCTCGAGAAGAGATAGAAGCTTCTAAAAAAAGATCCTAAAAAAAGATCTCAAAATTTATTAGAGAGTGCATTATCTTCTTATAATACAAAGCAAACACCTACACCTTGGGCTAAAAAGCAATCTAATAATCTATTGGAACGGATGAGTATGACAACACCATCTGCACCTAAAAGGCTTGAAAATAACACTCCGAATTTAAACCGTTCTGCGGCAGGAGATATCGCTTTAGAAGGGATAAAGGGTTTTGGAGAAGGAATAGAACAGGGATTTTTAAGAATGGCAAATGGAATGAGTATGAATAACTTAAAAAAATGGAGTGATAATATTTTTGATGGAGCATACACACGCCAAGAACAAAATTTTGAAAATAAATTAAAATCACAAAACTTAGGAACTCCGCTTAAAGTTGCTAATGCTGCAATAGATATTGGATCTCCTGCTAAAATATATAAAAAAGCATATAAAAAAATGGGACAACAATATTTAGAAGAACCTATAAAAAAATATATTAAAGCCCCATTAAAAACTATTTTCAAGTCTAAATAACTTATTATTTTTTCAATAGAATCTTGACATCAAAATAGGAACTTAATATTCTAAATTCCTATTTTGATGTATAAGAGATTAATACAATGCTCAAAAACAAATTAAAAAATTCTATTTTATTTTTGGTACAATTCTTTTTTTCTTTTAAAGGAACTATAGATGGCACAGGTTTTTTACTGGCTGTTTTAGTGCTTTCAACATTAGGTGATTTTGCGTTCAATTCAGAAAATTTTCTTCTGAAAATAATATCTTTCGGAATTATATTTTATTCCTCATTGGCAATCATTCAAAAAAGAAATCGAGATTTAGGAAAAAAAGGAAATATTTCAATAATCATAACAACGCTTTGTTTTGCATTCATAAGCATTGTCCATCTTTTACCTTCTCATATAACAAAAACAGGCTTAACCGCTGTAATGATTATTTTTATGCTGTTGGGTATTTATTATAGTTTTGCGCCTCAAAATTCCAAGAAAAATATGGTATTAACTTCATATCTTTTAAAAAATCCAAATATTTATATCATAGCTTGTTTTGCCATCTTCGGACTTTTAAACTTTTTCATCAAGATTTATGTTAGTCATTATTTTTAGAATTTTATTTTACAATAAAACATATTCAGATATTTTTATCAGCAATAAATTTTGAAGGAAGAACCTCCATTCTTGGGTTATCTTTATATTTTATAATAAGTCCTTATTTTTCAAGGCTTTTAACAACAAATCCGTTGATGGTTAAAATAAAGTCATTATAATTTATATAAAATATTATGTAATTATAATAACTTGGAGAACATTATGGGTATAGGAAAACAAGCTAAAATATTAAACGCAAAACAACAAACCATGGTTTTATCTTATTTGGAAAATACCAGATATCCACTCAGAAACAAAATAATGTTTTTATTGAGCTTCAAAGCCGGTTTAAGGGCCAAGGAAATATCCCAACTCACATGGTCGATGGTATGTGATAGCGAAGGGTATATATCAGACAGCATCAATTTACCAAATAACGCTTCTAAAGGTAAATATTCCGGTCGGATTATACCGCTGCATAAAGACTTAAAAAAGTCGCTGACAGACTTAAAACAAGAAAACACAAACCTGTCTTCATATATCATCACTACCGAAAGAGATAAGAAAATGTCTGCTCAGGCAATCGTTAATTTCTTTTATTTACTGTATAAGGGGCTGAATATGGATGGATGCTCATCTCATAGTGGCAGAAGAACTTTTATTACCCAAGCAGCGAAAATGATTAGCCAAGCCGGAGGCACAATAAACGATGTCAGACAGCTTGCCGGACACTCAAGCCTAGCCACGACACAACGATATATTGAGTATAATACCGAAGCTCATAAAAAAATAATTGAAATGATATGAACTTAAATACGTCATATTTTGTCGTGGTTTGTTGCTATATTAAATAATAAACCTAAGAGGCACCGATGACTGAAAAACATTTATATACCCGCAAATGGATAAAAGTTTACCGTCAAAAACAGGCAACCGACGATTATTGTTGCTGTCTGGAATTTGCTTTGCCCTTTTTTTATTATGTAAAAATTACCCTTGCAAAACCTATGCGTATAACTATTGGTAAAAACAAATTAGAACGAGAAAGTAACCTGCTGTCCAAAGCTGCTATTTCACGAATTTTGAAACTTTTACCCAGAAACAAGCCTCACTCTCCTGAATATATCTCCGTTCTGCTTAAACATAAAAAAAGCGACTTATTGAATTATATGTATAATCTTGCTGCATTTATTCCGGAAGATATGAAAGAATATGTAAATCAGCGTGGCTTTGAAGATTTTTGCCTTAAGCAAACATTTAATAAAAGACTGTTTGATAACTTCTATAATGCCATAATCAGAAGCGATGCACCTGTAGAAAATTGGGCAAATTTAACAACTGATGCCCCCAATATTGCTGATTATGCCAAAAACAAACTGTTAAATTTAAGAGAATGTCGAATAAAACACTTACAAAGCCAATATAACTTTAATTTGGAAAATATAGAAGACTATTGGTATAATGGTAAATATTGGTGCATAAAAAGGAGTTTTGAATATTTAGGAAAAGCTTATTCATGGCAAACAATTATCGACTATCAAGGCAAGGAAATAATCAATTTTGCCAATAAGTCGGTTGAAGATATAACTCCCAACGGAAAAGTCATATTTAGAGATGAAGATGGTAAATACGGAGTTACAGGTCTACCCGATAAAAGTATTAATATTTCTACAGAGGCTAGCAACCAAGAAGAGCTTAAACCGATTACTTGCCATAATCACTGGGGATATATGGACAACACCGGAAAAATCATCATTCCGATAATTTTTGATAAGGTCGGTGAGTTTTGCAATGGTCAGGCTTTTGTCGCGGTAAATAATAAATATTGCATTATTGATACATCCGGTAAACAGGTTAATACCGATAGCGTAACTCTCAAACTACCGAAAATATTAGATAAAAAAGAAGCCGTAAAACTTTTTCAAAAACTGCTTCGCAAATATCCGATAATCTTAGATAAAATCTGAAAAATAATGGGGGCAATTACTCACCCCCTCATCTTACGGTATATAACCTTATTATATATGTATTGACCGTCTAATTAATCTCTGAAAAAATCAAAACATATATCACTTGTAATATAAGAATATTTTGATTGAAAAGTCAAGGATAATATTATAAGTTGTTTTATGCAGAGTTGCACAACAATAAGACAAGGAGATGTTTATGAAGTATCGTTTGGGTTTGGATTTAGGAGTTGGCTCCATTGGTAGCGCAATTATTGAGTTAGATGAGTGTAACAATCCTCAAAAGATTATTGATGCCGGAGTTCGTATCTTTAATGTATCGGAAGGAGCCGAAGACAGACGAACCAAACGAACAATGCGAAAAAATCAGATTCGCACCCGCCAAAGGCTGGAATTGTTAGCCCAAAAACTTTTTGAAAACCAGCTATGGGTAAACAATACGCCGGAAGGAACGGATAAATTAAGAGCAAAATCTCCTTATAAAATTCGCTTTGATGCCGTAAACGGAACGCTTGCCAATCCCAATTATATCGGACGAGCTATTCTGCATATGGCTAAACATCGCGGAGCTGGATTTGTATCTGCCTCTGAAGAGTTACAAGAAGAAATTTTGGAAGAAGGAGAAAAATCAAAGGCAAAAAAATCAGCCTATGACATGATGGCAGAGCATTTAAAGCAAACAAATTCTAAAACGATCGGTGAGTTTTTTTATAAAAGAATTTGTGAAGGATATGCAAAGGATGAAAAAGGCGAAAAAATAAATCCTGAAAAAAGAATTATCCGCCAAAAAGAACACGCCTTAAAACAACACATTGTAGATTATGCAATTCCCCGCTATCTGGTAAAAGATGAGTTTAACCGAATTTGGGATACACAGGCTCAATACTTTACGCAAATGCAAAAGGAAGGTCTGAAAAAAGAAATTTATGATATTTTGTTTTATGAGCATCCACCAGCTCCTTATGCTACTGGAAAATGTATTTATTTCAAAGATGAAGACAGACTGCTGAAAGCACATCCATTATCAGAATTAAGACGTATTTATGAAGAAGTAAATAATATCCGTGTATTAAGCGACACCAATAAACGCAAGCTAACTTTAGAAGAAAGAGATAAAATTATCAATGAGCTTTTATTGCAAGGCAAAAATGCCGGAAAATCAGCTATCAAAAAATTATTAGGTCTTTCAGCTCAACAAAAAATTTCTTTACTTGATGATAAAAACATCAAGGCTTATTTATACTCACGTCCCGAATTCTCAGAGATAGAATATATACAAAAGCTCTCAGATGAAGAATTGGCAAAATTTGTTGACTTTTTAGCTAATCCGGTCAACCCCAATGATAAAAATGGTCGCTTATATAGTGAGGATGAGCTAATAACGCACTTAAAACCGATTCTAAAAATTGATGATGACAAAGAAATTGGCAAGCTACTTACCAAACTTCCCAAAGGTCGCGGAATGTTAGGTGAAAGTGCCTCAAAAATTATTTTGGAAAAATTAAAAGAACAAGTAATAACCCACCGTGAAATAACCGATGATTTAGCTAAAAATGATAACAGATTTATGGCATCGGAAGAAGTCGCCCGCCAAAACCAAGGCAAATGTCATGAACTTCCTTATTATGGCGAGATTTTGCAGGCTGATACACAACCGCTTCCACCATTAATGGTCAAAAACAACAAAAATCTTAATCCTGATGAAATCAAATGGGGCAAAATAGCCAATCCGGCAGTTCATATGATTTTAAATCAACTCCGCTTGGTGATTAATGATATAATCCGCATTTACGGCAAACCTTATGACATCAATATTGAGCTTGGTCGAGATGTTGGCATGTCAACCAAAAAGAAAAAGCAAGAAGAGCAAAAGCAAAAAAATAATGAAAAACTTAATGAAGAGGCCAAACAATACTTAAAAGACCACAAGCTGTTTATTAACGGCAAGAACATTTTGAAATATAAACTAGCCAAAGAACAAGGTTGGAAAGACGCTTATAATCCGACGGATGATATCACAAGAAATTTTGTCGGTTTTGAAATAGAACATATCATTCCGCAAGCCAAAGGCGGAACCGATACTTATTACAATCTCTGTTTGGTCAATCGTCCGGACAATTTAGCCAAAGGGAATGACTTTGCTTATGAGTATTTTCTAAAAGCAAAATCTCCCGAAATGATAAGGACCATATTACAAAATGCCCGAGAGAGAACACCTGCCAAAGCATGGCGTTTTGAGGCCGACGCTCGTGAAAAATTCGAAGAAGAAGGGGATGCAGATGAAACTACACGCTATTTAACAGATACGCGTTATGTCTCCAAAATGGCAGCAAGATATTTAAGAGCAATTGTTGATAGCCCAGATAGTGAAGAAGTGATTCATAATCGGATTCTTCCTGTTAAAGGAGCTCAAACTGCTCAAATGCGCCGCTGTTGGAACTTACAAGGTTTGGAATATGATCTCATGGGATTGGATATTCCAAGATATATAAATTGTTCTCCTTATTGGGTTGAGCAAGATACTGGAGAAGTTATTGAAGGAGTAAAACAACCTAATATTGATGGCAAATGGAGATTTTTTGATAAAACTAAGAACAAAGAATGGGTATCAAAGCCCAGAATTGACCATCGTCATCACGCCATGGACGCCATAACTGTTGCTTGTATGAATCGTTCTCTGATCCAGCATATGGCTAATGAAATCGATTTACCGCATCAGCATGTACCTCTTCCGTTAACAAGTATTGAGTCAGTCGGAGAGTTTCGCCGTCAAGTTATTGATGTTTTAAAAAAGGTTAATGTTTCGCACAAGCCCGAACACAGCAAAGCAGGAAAACTCCATAAAGAAACCGGTAGAACGGTTTTATGCATAAACCCGGATGACAGCAAATCCTTAATCACGGTTTATTCACGCAAGATATTACAAGTTGTTAAATCAATGAAAGACTTAAACAAATTACTCATTCCCGATTCCATTAAAGATGAGTGGAATAAGCACATTGCCGAAGACAAAGCAAAGCAAGCTCAATTAGTCAAAGCCTTTGAACTTTATGCAAATACAGCCGAGCAAATTCTGATTGCTGAAAACGAAAAAGCTGCATCTGAAGGCAAAAAAGAAATTTCCATCACCGAAAGTCGTATTTTAACTAGGGCTTTTTATCTCATTCAAGAGAAAAAGTTATGGAAAGGCGATAAATTTAGGAGTTATGAAAACAATTCTTCATTGGTTTATATCCCCAAGCATGGCGTTGCGTATGAAGGGCGGAATAATTATTGTTTAGAAGTTTATGAGCAAAATGAAAAAATCAATGGCGAAGTAATTAGGCTTTTTGACATAAACCAAAAAGATTTTGTTCCACAATGGCAACAAGATGGAGGAAAAATCATATGGTCTGTGCAGCAAGGTGATTTGCTTGAATTGAATACCCCAGAAGAATGGAAAGAATATACAGATAAACAACGTTGCATTGCTGAAATTGTTAAGTTTAGATTTGGAAGAAACCAATTAGGAATAAAACTATCAAATGATGCAAGAAATGGAGAAAATGCTAATAGCAAACCAAAGTATATGCTACCAGTTTTATTAGAAGATAAGAGCTTACAATGGTTATGCAAATATAGAGTAAGAAAAATAGAATTAACCCCATTTGGGAAAATAAAAAAGAAACACAAGGTATTGAGCAATGGCTCGACAAAAGCGGCGTGAAACCTTAACCGGCTGGTCAATGATGTGGATAATCTGTATGTTTGACATACCGGTCAGAACTCGAACCGAGATGCGCAAAGCCACCCGCTTTCGCAATCTCCTACTTGATGAAGGTTTTATGATGAAGCAGTTTTCCGTTTACATCAAACCGGTTAAGAGTTTGTCGGTAGGACAAACCTTAACTAAAAAGTTATCCAAATTCATACCGGATAATTCTTCGGTATCATTTATTTATATCACGGATAAACAATATCTAATGACCGAGAACTATTTAGGCAAGAATTTTGAAGATAATGAAGAAGAGATTCGCGAAAAAAATGGACAGTTATTGCTCTTTTAGGGGCAAACAAACAACATTTTTTTATTAAAACAAGACCTTGAAATCTAGTTATTTCAAGGCCTTGTGCTATCAGATAGCATATCAGAGATTAATTAGACGGTCAACTATAACAGCTTTATTAACCGTTTCAGGATATAATTGAGCATATCAGAGATTAATTAGACGGTCAACTATAACAGATTAAAATCGCTAAACCAGGTCTGCGTGAGCATATCAGAGATTAATTAGACGGTCAACTATAACCAAGAAAACGTTTATACATCGAGTTCCGGTAGCATATCAGAGATTAATTAGACGGTCAACTATAACTCAGGTGCTGTAAGCCCCATCATCTCCGAGAGCATATCAGAGATTAATTAGACGGTCAACTATAACAAAATTGCGCACTGGCCCGAATACTGTTATAGCATATCAGAGATTAATTAGACGGTCAACTATAACTTTTAATTGATATTGATGCCACGGAACGCCAGCATATCAGAGATTAATTAGACGGTCAACTATAACTAACCAATTTAACCTATTTTTTCGGTTTTTAGCATATCAGAGATTAATTAGACGGTCAACTATAACGTGGTCATCGTCTGGCAGGCCGTGGGTGTTAGCATATCAGAGATTAATTAGACGGTCAACTATAACAGTTACAAAGTCAAATTGATGAGAAAAGCAAGCATATCAGAGATTAATTAGACGGTCAACTATAACCTTGTTTGTTTATGATATATTTATAACATAAGCATATCAGAGATTAATTAGACGGTCAACTATAACATGAAACGAGCTATCAATGTGTTGAAATAGAGCATATCAGAGATTAATTAGACGGTCAACTATAACTGAAACGAGCTATCAATGTGTTGAAATAGAGCATATCAGAGATTAATTAGACGGTCAACTATAACAAATTCAAATAGGCGAAAAAATAATTTCATAGCATATCAGAGATTAATTAGACGGTCAACTATAACTAACGACGATAACGTTTCATGTTCAATTACAGCATATCAGAGATTAATTAGACGGTCAACTATAACCGGGAGTCTAGGTGATTATCTCGGTTTTTCAGCATATCAGAGATTAATTAGACGGTCAACTATAACCCTCAAAGAAGAAACTTACCGGAATACTTAAGCATATCAGAGATTAATTAGACGGTCAACTATAACCACCGGATGAAAAGCGTGCCGCGCTGGAAAGAGCATATCAGAGATTAATTAGACGGTCAACTATAACCTAAAGAAAGTTTAATAGAATTAGCTTCAAACGTATCAGAGATTAATTAGACAGTCAACTATCTTCAAACTCTGGATATTTTAATTTAACTTTTTTATCTTCAAAACTGACGACCAAACTTCCCACAAAATCAAACACGGCATCATTTAACGAAACACAACCTTTACCTGTCTTGACAGGAATAGAAATCAGTCCTGTTAATCTTCGTTTTATTTCCGGCGTCAATTCAATATCTTGAATATTAACTAGCCTATTTATTTCCTCGAATACCAATTTGTCAGCCCACGGTCTAAAAGGCTCCATCAAATCATCTGCTAGGGGAAAAGTATTTGTTTTAGCACAATGCTTTAATCCTAAAAAAGGCAACAATCCATTACCATAAATTGCTCTTATAACCATAGCTCTAAGAACTATGTAAGCATAATTCAATAAAATATTAACGTCGCCGCTCAATCTATCTCGCACAAAGTTCTTACCAAATAATGATTTGAAATAAATTGAAGCCGCCACCCCTTCATTATTTCGCGCATCATTGCTAAGTGTATCCTTAGCTAATTGTTTCAGTCGCGCAATATTACTATGATTAGGAAAAAAGAGCTCTAAAATTTTGGATTGATTATAAATTTTATTTTGAATAATACTCTTCCATAAATTTTTTTGTAAAGGTTTGGAGCATTCTATTTGATTTTGAACTCTTGATGCGACTAGCCAATGCCCCTCGCAAGGAATTATAATTGAAGAAGGAACATAATTTTTACCACAACAAATAATATTTGCACCCTGTTCTGTTATGGCATTTATTACATTTTTAGAAAGCATCAAATCATTAGCACTAATCACTAATGATAAAATATTATCCAATGGAATTTCTGTTTTTAATGAAATATCTTTATTTTCAATACTTATAAAACCTCTATGTAAAAATAAAGAAAATCCATCATTCGAAATTTCAATTATTTGCTTTTCCATAGGATGCTCCTTTGCCCCTTTATGCTAAAACAATACCATTAAAAATAAAATATTTTATTAATAGTCTAAAATAGCTTGCATTTTCTTTGCATATAACGAGATTTTGAATGTTTTTGATAAATGATGTAGGAATAAGCAAAGTTCTTTTATATGCATAGAAAACAAAGGATATTCTAATATAGAGTGTTTTTAACAGGGTTAGAGAGTTAAAATTTCAGTCTCTCTATAAAAAAATCAAGAAAACTGTATGTTTTAGAAAGATAGAGAGTTAAAACTGGTTACAATATATAATATAACAAATAAAATGTCTAAATAAAAAACAACCCAAAGTATATATAATATATATTTTAATATTCTATCTATAATCTTAATATATTTTTTTTATTTAGAATTAATAATATTTGTCATTGATACCTCGGTATATATAATCCTTTATTAAACCTCTATCCCTCTAAAAGCATTGGAAATATTAGGGTTTTATATAGAGTGTCTTAATTTAAACCTCTATACAACTCTCTATGATTTAATTTTTATAATCTTGAGCAACGTTACTTCCTTTTCTGTATTTCATCATGCCTGCTAACCATAGGTAATTGTCTACTTTAGCTCTTGAATTGCGTTTGGAAATTTTACAATTACTCATAAATAATTCAATCACATTCATAAAGAATGTATAATCTCTCATAGCGGTTAAAAGAGAGCTTGCTGTCGGTTTATCAATCTTAATCTTATTTTCTTTAGATGTTTCATTATATTTAATAAAGGCGGAAGTAAATTTATCTTTCCATTTTATAATATAGTCCTTTAATAAATAAGCGACATAACGATCATAAATAGAAAACTTGTCCGGATTTGAAAAATGGCAGAATTTAGTAGCAAAAGAATAAATATCATGGCTGTTTTTGTTTTCTTTGTTATTCTTAAAAATATCTCTGATTTCGTTTACGGCTTTAAAATCACCATTCTTAATATTTTCATCAAGATTTTTGATTTTAATCATATCTTCAACAACCGTATAAATATCTTGGATTCCGGTGCTGTAAAAATCATTTAACAGTTTAACCTTAAAGTATGTCCAACCAAGGCATCTTTCATTATTATTTTTGTGGCTTCCAAAAATATCTTTTAGAATTTCATCATTAATCTCATAAATTTTTTTGAATCTATTATTATATCGCCTAACTTATTGTATTTAGAATATATATTGTAATAATTAATCATTTTTTTATAGGAAAGTTTTTGCTCTACGTCTCTGTTATTATTTCTTTTTATTAGTGTATGATAATCACAAAGAAGAGAATAAGTATACAATTTTGCAATTGAAGAACATTTTTTTGTGATAACGTTCCAATCTTGTTGTCTTTTAAAAAGGTCTTCAATAAATATTACGTCACAATAATACGATAAAATGTTTATGATATTTTGCATATTTATATATTTAATATCTAATTCATTTTTACTATATTTGCAATCAAATACAAGATGGGCAACTACATCTCCAGGTATATAACCAATTTTTATATTTAATTCTTTTGTTGCAAATAAAAACTCTTTTGCAATAGTTGATTTTCCAGAGGCAGCCATTCCAGAAAGCAATATTATTATTTTAGTTTTTTTTCTCATGAATATTATTCCAATTTAATGTTGACTCCATACTTAAGCTATATTATTTCTATGATAAAAGTAAAGGAGAAATAATGAGTATCATCTTATCAGGCGATAGACCAACCGGAAAACTTCACTTAGGACATTATGTTGGATCCTTAAGAAGAAGAGTAGAATTGCAATCAGACCGCAACAATGAAATGTTTATCATGATTGCCGATTCTCAGGCTTTAACAGATAATTTTAACGATATAAATAAAGTAAGAAATAATATCAAAGAAGTTGCATTAGATTATTTATCTTGCGGGTTAGCCCCCGATGTGTCGACTATATATATTCAATCGTTGATACCTGAACTTTGCGAGTTGTCTTTTTACTATATGAATTTAGTCACGGTATCCAGACTCCAAAGAAACCCAACCGTGAAAACTGAAATTAAATTGAGAGGTTTTAAGCAAAGTGTTCCTGTTGGATTTTTCACATATCCAATCAGTCAAGCTGCTGATATTACAGCATTTAAGGCAGAGATTGTGCCGGTAGGAAATGACCAGTTGCCCATGATTGAACAAGCCAGAGAGATTGTCCGTAGCTTCAACACCTTGTATGACAACATTCTTGTTGAACCAACTGCTTTGCTCCCTAAAAACGAGGCATGTTCCAGACTTCCAGGTATAGATGGCAACGCAAAGATGAGCAAATCTCTGGGAAATTGCATTTATTTATCAGACACCCCTGAAGAAATAAGCAAAAAAATTAAAAGTATGTACACCGATCCTACTCATATTAGAGTTTCTGACCCCGGACATTTAGAGAATAATACGGTTTTTACATATCTAGATGCCTTTTGCGAAGATAAACATTTTGCTTCTTTTCTGCCTCAGTATAATAATTTGGATGAATTAAAGCAGCACTATCAAAAAGGTGGATTGGGCGATAGCGTTGTTAAAAAATTCCTAAATGAAATCTTACAACAAGAGCTGACTCCCATAAGAGAAAAAAGAATGGAATATAGCAAAAACTTAGATTATGTCTTTTCAATATTAAAATCCGGAAGTGAAAAAGCACAAAATATAGCGGCTAAAACCTTAGATAGCGTTAAGAAAGCTATGGGAATTAAATATTTTTAATATTGTTATCTTCCAAACTTTAGATTCATTTGATTTGAAAAAGAAATAATTTTCATATGTCAGAAATTGTCATACAATTACTTTACCTTAATAGTAGGAGAAGTAATCATGGCATACGAAAAGACATATGATTTGCTTGATTTAGCCGTCTGGATGCAATCCACCCGTGAAGGTGTCAGCTTAAATGATATTGCTGAAAAATATCAAGTTTCGCGCCGCACGGCGGAACGTATGCGAGACATGATTATCACTCGATTTCCGCAAGCCGAAGAAATTATTTGCGAAAACAATCAAAAACGCTGGTATATTCCGCAAGGAACATTAAAGGATTTAATAAACTTTTCTGCCGAAGAATTATCGATTCTAGAAACAGCTAAAGAGTTGTTTGGAAATAAGCAAATGGTTGAAAGGAGCCTTGTTCTTGATAAAGTTATAGCAAAAATAAAAGCCTCCATTAAACCAGATATAATCCGCAAAATTGAACCCGATACCGAAGCCTTGCTTGAAGCAGAAGGCTTTATTTGTCGCCCCGGACCAAGACTTGTGATAGATGAAAAGATTATCGCTACGGTTCGCCAAGCCATTTTGGAATATCGGCAGATTAAAATTAAATATTATAATAAGAATAGCGTAAAAATTAGTACCAATACCCTTAACCCTTATGGCTTTCTTTATGGTGAGCGCAATCACTACTTGGTTGCCCATCATGCTGATGGATATTTTGGAAATGAAGTTCATAACTTTATTTTGAGCAATATTCGAGAAGTAGAAATATTAAACAGTGTAATTGAAAACTCGCCTGATTTTAACTTGCAGAAATACGCTGAAGAATCATTTGGTGCTTATCACGAAGAGCCTTTCGAAGTTGAATGGTTGTTTGATAAAGAAGTATCAGAAGAAGCCTCTCACTATATTTTTCATCCCACACAAGCCATGATAAAAAATCCGGACGGAACATTAACCGTTAAATTCAGAGCCGGTGGCAGATTAGAAATGGATTGGCATCTCTACACATGGGGAAGTCATGTAAAAGTAATTAAACCGGAGAATTGGTATGAATAATAATATTCTACCAATACTTAACAAGGAACAATTTAAGAGGCTATGTGAACATCATAGACTGGTTCGTATTTTAACTGATGGTAAGACACTTTATGCTTGGAATGCGGAAGAAGCAGAGCATAAAGAAGTCAGAGCTAAGTTACATTTAAGTGATGAGTTTATCGGTTTTTTGTTTGAAAAAGATGTGTTATACAGCTCTATTAATGCAGTAGGCAGTCAAAACATAAAAGAAAAGCTGATAAAAAATTGGTTATCTTGAGTAATTATCTATACCAAATAAGCTAAAATCACCATAAAACATATCATAAAGATACCTAAAATACTCTAAAAAAGTGGGACTATAGTGGGACAAATTGTCCCACAACGGCAAAAGAAAAAGGCTTTTGATTTTTCAAAAGCCTTGTTTTTCTTTGGTTGCGGGGGCAGGACACTCAACCACAATACACACTAACATATTGAAAAATATTAAATATATTCTAAAAATAGCCCCATATTTTTTGGTTGATGTGATACATAGTTTGGCACCTTATATACCTTCATTTTCAAAGCGTCAAGAGCATTTTTCAATATAAAAATCATTCAATTACAAAATTTAATTGCTAATGAATAAATAAAATTGAGTATTTTATTTTTGTATTTTGGCCAGAATATGAAGTAAAATATCTCTGTGCTGATGATTTTAGGGAATATCAATCATCAGCAGATATTCCCACAATAAAAGATTTATAGCGATGGTGTTGTTTATTCGCCCATCTAAATAAATCTTCAAATAAAACTACAAACAAGCGATAAACCATCGCTATTATTAACTATTATCCAAAGGAAATTATTATGAAAATATTTATGACATTTAACCCACATATAGAAAATTTATCACAAAGAAATTTAATGATAAATTTTAGAAAATCACTTCAAAAATATTACAGAAAAACACTAGAGTCTCGTTATTTCAAACACAAAGATAGACAATATCAAATAGGTGTATTTCAAGAAGTAGGCTCAAAGGACTTCAAACAACCACATTTACATATCATCATTGATTTACCACTAAACAAGGTTAAAGAACTACACCACTTTTTAAGTAACGACCTTAAAAACATTTATCCATCATTAACCACAGATTGCCAAATTATCAAATCTGGAAGATATGACGAACAAAATGTTTATTTTTATTGCCTTAAAGAAGGGCAATCCATCGCAACAAATTCAGACCTATATTTGCCAATTACAGATTTTAATTGATAAATATATTAAAAGGAGAATAAATGAATTTAGAGAAAAACGCCATAAATGACCGCATAAAAGCAATAATGAAAGATAACAAGTCAATCAACGACAAATTAAAATATACCTCACCAGAGAGCTTAAAAAAGGCGTTAAAAGATAAAAAAGCTAAAAACAATGACGAATTAAGACAAGCCAGAACTAAACGCTATAATATTGAACAAGAAGAAGATGCCGAATTTATTAAAGAATGTTGCCAATATTTACAAAAATTAGGTATTGTTAAAAGCCAAAGGCAATTCAGCCAGCAATTTTTAAATAAAAGCCAAGATTATTTAGGTATGTTGATTTGCGAAAGAAGACAACCACCGATTAACATTTTACATAGATTAGTTCAAAATCTGATTCAAATTCAGCCAATTTATGAAGACAAATACACCATCAGCAATTATTTAGATATTCTCATTAACCGAGGTAATCAAATAATCACAAAAAAATTGCTTAAATATCTATAAAATAACCCTACTTTTAAGTTTCGTTAATTGATAAATTTTGATTTTTATAAAAAAAATTAAGGATTAAAAATGGAAATAATCAGAGCATATCAGCAGTTAATGACACATAATAAAAAATATTCATATATCCAAAGCGATGGTAAAATTGTATTTAATCAAAATTGGGCTTGGATTGTAGTATTCCAAGCCCTAGATAAAAGAAATTATGCTATTGTAAAATATGATAACGGGAAATATACTGTAATTGAAGTTTAATTATTTCCAATTTGGAATGCAATGTGAATTTGCAAATCTTTCTGTCAAAATACTATTAACACGTGATATAATATCCAATCTAATTGCAATCAATTCAGCATTTGCTCTTCCATTAAAATTTAAAGCATCTATTTCTCTTTGAGTAAGATTTAAGTTTTGCCGAATATGTGATTTTACATCTTTTTTTAAACAATCATAATATGGCATATTTGATAATTTTGAAAGTTCATAATCAACAACATTATCTATTAAAAGGTGTGCAGAACTATTATTTTGTGAAAAACATAATAGAACAATAACACTCCCTATAATCGGCAATATATATTTAAGGATATTATTAGAATAACCTGATTTTCTTGTAGTAGATAGCATTATATGAAAAACCAAAGATTGACACCTAAAAGCCCTAATAAGGTTAGTAAAGCAAAGAACCCACCAAAGCAAATTCCAAATAGCAACTCTATAATTCCAACTTCTTTATCTTTACATATTGATAATAATAACTTTGCGACAAACGCAAAGAGAGATGCTGGAACAAAACAACCAAATAAGTATCCAGGAACAACTATAAGTCCACGAACAATAAGAATTACTGCTAAAATTGAAAGAACAATCATTACCCATTCTGAAACACTAAACTCATCAGAAGATTCTTCAATTTTATTTTTATGATTTATTAATAACTTAATCCTTTTTTCTATTTCATTTATTTTATATATTAAATAAATTCCTATTTCTCCCTCTGATAAAACTTTAATATTTTCCCAATCAATTAGATTTATAGTCGGAACAATGTTTTTATTGATAGAACATTCTGTTGGAATAATTTCAGGAGGTCTTTTATTATTACGATTAATTGGGGCTATACCATTATACATAAAATTACCATTCATTATTTTATTTTCAATAAATGATGTTTTATTCCAATCAATTTCTATGTCAGTATTAGATTTATTTTCAATCTTAATGTTGAAAAGAATATTGT
The DNA here is from genome assembly GCA_944393215.1 of uncultured Alphaproteobacteria bacterium. GTDB lineage: Bacteria > Pseudomonadota > Alphaproteobacteria > RF32 > CAG-239 > CAJLXD01. Next base: position 137,938 of record CALXZL010000003.1, on the reverse strand, counting down.
TTTTAACAGTGAAAACAATGTCAATGTTTTCATCAGAATATTTTGCTATCTGAGAATCTATATCATTTAAATATTCTTCTCGTTTTTGATTAAATTCTTCTTCTGTAATAACTCCTTTTTCTTTTAGTTCGTTAAGTTTTTCTAATTCTTCTGCTGTAATCATTTTTTACACCTCAAACTACAAATTCTTTTCAATATAATCAAATATCTTATTTGTAATTTTTTTCTTTTCTCCCAAATCAAAAACTTGAAAAGCAATACATTTACCAAATATAGAAACAGATATAGATTGTTTTGATTTTAATATCTGAATTAGCATTGTTTGACCATAAGATAGCCATGTTTGAGGGGTATCAAACATAATGATACCTTTATTTTTATTTGAATTAGAAATTGTATAATTCAATTCTTTTATTACATTTTGAGCAGAATTAAATATTTTATCATAGTCGGCATTAAACAATCTCTCTCCTTGTTTAGGAAGTTGAGGTATATCTACAATATCAGATTCAATGTCTGATTCAAAACCCAAAATTTGCTTCTTTTTTTCATTAAACTGTTCTTCTGTAATAATACCCTTTTCTTTTAGTTCAAAAAGTTTTTCAAGTTCCTTTGTATCCATTATTTCAATCCTTATAAGTGGTTAAACCTAAATCTTTTCTCATTAATGAAATCATTTTTTCAATATCTGCATTATTAAGATTTTTATGTTTCAAAAAATCTTTTGCCATAATTCCGATTTGTGGATTTTTAGCAAATAAACAAATATTATATGTTTGTATTTCTAAATCTTTTTTAGAAATTAAAGATTTTAGATAATTCCAATATCTATCCCTTAATTTTCGCTCTCTAATAAGTGATAATTCTCTATATAAAGCAATATGAGCCGCAATTACTGATAAAGTTACAGAAATAATAATGCTTATACATAGCATTACTAGATTGCCATAAGTTATATTTTCAAACCCTATATTCATAAAAACCTGCGAAAAACTGAACGGTTTTCTTCCACAAAAATATACGGGTAAAATAAATTCACAGGGAAATTTAAGAAAATCCAAGCCCCACAAGGGATTAAAGGCAAAAAAATAAAATTTAATTGACTTTTAAAAAGATAGATATAGTATGGAAAAGAATTGTTCCCTTATTTTCAATCTCTTAAAATGCTTTTTAACCTAATCTTTTTAATAAATAAATTAAAAGGATTAGTTATGATTTACGCATATATTAGAATATCAACCGATTTACAACATCAAGAAAATCAAAAATTTGAAATAGAAAATTTTGCTAAAACAAATAATATCAATATAGATAAATGGATTACTGAGACAATATCATCAAAAAAGCCATTAGAAGAACGAAAATTAGGAAAAATATTAAGAAAATTAAAACAAGATGATATTTTAATAACTTCCGAAATTTCAAGATTAGGCAGAAATTTATTGCAAATTATGTATATACTTCATCACTGTATGAATGTTGGTTGTCAGATATGGACAATAAAAGATAATTATAGATTAGGGACAGATATACAGTCAAAGGTATTGGCATTTGCTTTTGGGTTATCTGCTGAAATTGAAAGAGATTTAATTTCGCAAAGGACTAAACAATGTTTAGCACGTTTAAAAGCGGATGGAAAACATATTGGAAGACCAATAGGGAGAAAAAATAAAATAACTAAATTATCAGGAAAAGAAGATTTAATTGAGAAATTGCTATCACAAAACATCAAGAAAACTAAAATTGCTAAAATGCTAAATGTGGATTATTCAACATTTTATAAATTCTTAAAACAAAAGGCGGTATAAATCCGCCTTACTTATATCTTATATTGCTCTTTATATCTATAAAATGTCGGTTTTGTTATTCCATATTTTTTACAAATATCACTAACCTTTACTTTATCAGCAATATCTTTTTTCAATTCTTCAATTTTTGATAATGATAATTTTTTGCAACGCTCTTTTGAATATACACCTTTATTTTTTGCGATAGCAATTCCCTCTTTTTGACGCATCTTTATCATATTTCTTTCAAATTCTGCAATAGAACCGATAATTTGTAAGGTCAATTTATTAAATGGATTATTTGTATCATCAGTAAAACGTAAATTTTCTTTAATAAAATAAATTTCGGCATGGCGTTCTTCTGTAATAGTTTTTACTATTTGCAATAAATCGTTAATATTACGAGCCAAGCGGTCAATAGAATGAACTTCAACAATATCACCTTTTCTAATCCATTTTAACATTTCTTGTAATCTTGGACGATTAGTTGAACCACCGGAAGCATAATCTTCAAATACTTCATCATATTTTTCAATTTCAGTTGTTTGTCTATCGATTTTTTGAGAGCCATCATTTGAAGAAACTCTTGCATATAAAAATTTCATTTTCTTAACCTCTTAAAAGTAATATTATAGTCTTAATTTACCATTTACTTTTTAAAAGTCAATACAAATATTACCTTAATATTACTTTTTTTGATATGTTTTTAAGGTAACATTGAAGTATGCTTTAATATTACTATTATTTGAGTAAAAAAAAATGACATAATAAATTAAATATTAAAAAAATTTAAACTATTCTGTGTATAACTTGATTTTATTCTATTTGTAAAATAATCGTTATAGAATATCTTTATAAAAGATACTATTTAATATTATAAGCAATAGTATTTTTATAGTAATAATATACTAATTGATTACAATTTATATGAGATGGAGATACTAAAATGGTAGAGAACAGTAATAAATCACATGACACTACAAATAAATGGATAATAAAAGATTATTCTAAATCAGAAGCAGAAAGAGTGTCAAAAGTTCAACAAAAACAAAATGTTAAAACCCAAATTGAAAATAATATTAAGTTAGCATTGGAAAATGCTAATAAGGAAATACCAGAATATACACTTCCCAAAATGAAACAATTTTTTTCATTAACAAAAAATAATAAAACAACATTAGTATTAAGATATGGCTCAAAAATATTTTATAAAGGGATTATTGATGATGCTATTATTACTTCATTAGGAAATGAATTATCATCTAATGCAAAAGATAATTTTATCGCAAAAAAAGCCATTTTAACTAATTGTCTTGAATTGCTTAATAATGAAAAATGGTTTGATGAAAATTATAAAAAATACGAAACGGCAAAAAATGAATCTATGAAAAAAGCAAAAAAAACAAGAGCTGAAAATAAAAAGAATAATTTAACAAATAAAAAATCAAAGACAAAATCTAAAATGACTGAATCAGAAATAAAATCAGCTGAATAATATTTTTATAAAGGGGGACAAATTCCCCCTTATTTTTCATTTAATTTCTTTATTTCTTCTAAATTCTTATCTAAAAATGGATATTGTAATTTAGATATTTCTTGATAAAGCACCTTAATTGGAATTTCACCACCATACACACGCTCACCTATATCACTAGCAGACCAACCGCAAATAGCATTTTGATATTCTTGTGAAATACCAGCATCTCTTAAATATGGTTTTACCGTATGACGGAACGAGTGGAACACCTTATTTCTTCCTTCAATTCCTAACCCTTTTAGATAGCGAGCAAACCACATACTCATAGCATGTGTATAATGATTTTTAGGGCTATACTCGAATTGATAAAATAATCTATCTTTTTTGGCTTCTCTTATACTTTTAACAAAGTCAATAAAACCTAATTCTATCAATTTGGGATGTATAGGAACTAATCTTTTTGATTGTTTATTTTTCAAACTTTGGTCTGACCGCTCATTTGTTAATCTAAAATACCAAATACGATTCAAATATTTAACATCATCAACATATAACTGACAAATCTCATTTAATCGCATACCTGTATATATTCCAATTAGGGGAATCCAATACCGCCAAGCATAATATATACTATTTTTTGGCGGATAAAATGACGGATTAAAAATATTTTGTAATTCTTCACGATTAAACGCATCAATTTTTATCGGGTCTCTCCTCTTTGGCACCTCAATATCATCACTAAAACTTTCGGGAATAAATCTTCTCTTTTTACAATATAAAAGGAACTCCTTAAATGTCCGCAAATACTTATTGACCGATGTAATTGATATTCTATTTGTTGTTTCTGTTTTTAACAACTCTCTTAATTCTTCTGGCTTATATTTCTCATTCCATCGCTTGGGAAGTTTATACATCAACAAAGATAATTTTTGACAATCTTGATAAGTAACATTTTCAATGTATTGCTTATCCAATATTGAAAAAGCAGTATAAAGACACAACTCATTTTCTTTTATAGAATTTTCGCTAATTTTATTATTGCGTTTCTTTTCCGCAAAATCCTTAAATATTCTCTTCCATGGCGTTTGGGTGTTGCTTGATTTTATTGCCTTTGCATTTTTCTCTAACTCAATAGCAGCAATACACCTTTTAACTCTCTGGTTAATTCCAACTACATTTTCTCCGTTCTGAATAGCGATGGTATTCTTATCAATATAGGCATCAACCCCCTTCAAAACTTTTTTAGTATCAACAACCCATTGGCTTATTTTTTCGGGATGAGAAATAATTTTAATATCCTCGCTATCCAACCGCCCAATCATTTTTACCGTTTGTATTGGCGAACGTTTATCTCGCTTTAAATCGTTAAAATATTCACGAATATATAATTCTACACACTTCAACTCTGGTGTAATTGGCGATTGTATGGTTTGTTGTTTTGCCTTATCCAATTTTTCTGGTGAAAATACTTTAACATCATCAAGCTTAAAGGAACCATCAGCAATATCTTCATAGTTATTTTCAAAAAGTTTTTCGACCTCTTCCAATTTATGAATCACAAGCTTGTCAATATCTGTATCGTCAAGAAATAACTCACCATTTTTGATTTTCATGTCAATAGCCCTTAACAAATTGATTTTCTTATCAATTTTATAACTTTCTTTTCGCACTTTTTCAAGAGCTTCATAATAGTTATGCGTCCTTAATGAATAATTGAACTGAACAGATTTCGCTAAATACACCAATGCTGACGGTATTCTGGCTCTAATGTAGTAAGTGGTGTTTCGCCTAACGAGTCGTGTATGCCCATTCATCTTATCGCCTCTCTCTTGTGATACAGGGCTGTGATACACTTGCCGGCAATGCCAAAATAGCGTTTTTAGAATAAAAAAAAATAACACCCAACTTCAATATGTTAGGTGTCTTATTGGTTGCGGGGGCAGGATTTGAACCTGCGGCCTTCAGGTTATGAGCCTGACGAGCTACCGGGCTGCTCCACCCCGCGATGAGTTACTGTTCTGCAAGAACAACCCCTGTTTACTCTTTTTTAACCGTGCTGTCAAGCACAAATTTCACATTTTTTTAGAAATTTAATACAAAAAAGTAATCCCTAAGGCAAAAATAAGCACTAATATCACGATCCAATGCCAAATTTTCATATTTTTTCTCCTAATTAAATAAAACTAACGCTAAAACAACCGCAACCACAACAACCCAAAAAATAATTTTATGTCTGTTTTCCAAATTCACTTTTTTTCTCCTAAAAAATTGGATTATAAGCCCATTGCAACAATGCCTGGCGTTGGCGGGGACGACAAAATAAATCCCCGATAAGACAATTTTGCTCCACTTGAGCTTTATGACGTTTAAATGCCTTCCAACGTTTGATCTGCAAAACGTCAACCTCCGGTAAACGTCTTCCCATATAATAGCGGCAATACCACTGAAACCACCCGCGCACATCAGGACCTATTATCCACCCTTTGCGTTGCCACTCTTGCAAAGGCTGACGAGATTTGATGTGAAAGTAGTTGACCTTTTCATCAGGTTTATTTAAAGACAACCGAGCATTTACAAACCAAGATGAAAGAAATTCATTTTGGCAATCGTTCAGATAATGCCCTTCAAACACGCCCATTTCCAACATTTGTTGCGGCGTGAGTTCGGGCTTAAAATCAGGCGCAAAATTCATTCCCATCGGCTCTGTGAGTTCATAGGAATAACCTTGCTGCATTTTGTCATTAACATATATCATCGTCATGGCATCACCTCATAACAATAATATAAATCCTGATTTTCTGATTACAAGATTGCTTATTCCTCAAACTGCAAAAAGCCTTCCGATTGCAACTGGTAAAGATGATGAAACACGCCTTTTTTCTTGAGAAGTGCGGCTTGGCTGCCCTGCTCTACGATTTTGCCTTTTTGCAAAACGACGATTTCATCCATATTTTTGAGCGTGGACAAGCGGTGTGCAATGGCAATCACGGTTTTACCTTTCATCAGTTTGGCTAACGACTTTTGAATATAAACTTCACTTTGCCGAGATATTTACCGATAAGCTTCAAGACTGTCATAAGAGTTCCTTTCCCAAAGATAAGCTCTATTAAAGCATATTTTTAAGGCTTAAGCAAGCCACAAAAAATCCCCAATGATTTGCCAATCAGAGGGGATTTTTTTGCTATTTAATGGAAGCATCCAAAGGATTAAAGCGCAGGAGCATTGTCTTCCACATATCATACTTATCGGCATAGCGATTAGCAAAAATAGAATATGGTTGGCAGACATAGACCGCGCGTCTTGCACTTTCAGCTACCGAACGGAAGGCTTTATCAGAGTTGTAACGAGATGTATCCAAAATTTTGGCATCACGCACCGTTCCGTCTTTGTTGAGGAATACACGAACCTCAATAATCATATCTTTAATGCCCATAGCCCCCGAATCAAGATTCCAACAAGCACGCAATCTGCCGGCAATAGCATCAATTTCGGAGATGGAAAGCTCGCTGAAATAAGAACCGCCGGTTCCACCCTCAATACCCATATTGGCAACATCCGTACCTTCTTTAATGGTTGCGGTTGCGCTCTTGTTGCCGGTTTCTTTTTCCAAAGCATCAACAGACGCGAGCAAGCTCTTCAACGGATTAGCCAATTTTGGATCATCTTTAGGTTTCGGAGCTTCTTTTTTAGGCTGCGGCTTTTTTGGTTGCGGTTTCGGAGCCGGTTTAGGCGCAACTTTTTTAACCGGAACTTTCGGTTTCTTAGGCTGCGGTGCGACGAGAAAATCTTGTTTTGGCGGCTTTGGAGTTTCTTTGGTCTCGGTAGTTTCTTCTTGAGCTTTTGCCTTAGACTTTACCTCTTCTTGCGGCGCTTCATCTTTGGTGTATTTTTCTTCAACCTTACGTTTGACTTGAGACGCGGCTTGATCTTCTTTGCCGAACTTGGCTTTAGGCGGCAAGTTGGTCATTTCCGAAATTTTCACATCTTTCAAGTCAACAATAATCGGAACTTGATTGAGTGTGGCACGATTAGACCAAAACAACGGCAAATCGACAATCATCATAAGAAAGACGATGAGATGCAACAACAAAGACTTTTTAACGGCCTTGTCCATATTTTCATCTTTAACGATTTGCATGTGGCTTCGGTTCCGTTTTCAATCCCACTTTTTCAAATCCGGCTTCCTTCAAAATCGCCATCAAGCCGATAACGCGTCCATATTCCGCACCAGTATCACCGGAAATTGTAACGGTCAACTCGCTGTTTTCGTTGCGAATGGCTTTAAGTTTATCAACAATTTTGTCAGCCGGCACTTCGGTTTTGCCGATATAATAATATCCTTCTTTATCCACGCTGATATTAACGGAAGTATCTTTACCTTCCATGGCTTTTCCGCCGACTTTGGGTAAATCGAGCGCAATACCCGAGGTCATTAGGGGCGCGGCGACCATAAAGACCACCAACAACACCATCATCACATCCATCAAGTTGGTAATATTGATTTCAGAGTTACGGCGATATTCGCGATGTGAGCGACGAGACTTTTGCAAAAAAGGCATCAATCATTCTCCTGCCATTTCGGCTTTAATTGCCGTATCATCAATTTCACGAGACAAAATGCTGGAAAACTCATCCATAAAGTTTTCCAAACGTTTGGAATATCTATCCAAATCGGAAGAAATTTTGTTATAAGCAACCACGGCAGGAATAGCGGCAATCAAACCGAAAGCGGTGGTAAACAAAGCTTCGGCAATACCGGGAGCCATAGCCGACAAAGAGTTGCTTTGTGTTGCGGCAATAGCATTAAAGCTATTGATGATTCCCCAAACCGTACCAAACAAACCAACGAGCGGTGCCACCGAACCGGTAGAAGCCAAAAAGCCCAAACGCGTATCCAAAGCGTCCAATTCTTTATCCATAGAAACCATCATGGCTTTTTCAATGCGTTGTTGCAAAGAAACGCCACGCAAACCTCTATCGGTTTTAGATTTCAAAATATTGGTGCGTTTCCACTCACGCATGGCGGAAACAAACATCGCCGACATCGGATCTTGCGGACGATTACCGATAGAATCATACAATCTGTCGAGAGAACCGCCGGACCAAAATTTTTCTTCAAAACTGCGGGAACGTTGTTTAACCTGACGAATGGTCCCGATTTTTTCAATGATAATTGCCCAGCACCAGACGGAAGCAAAGATCAAACCGATCATCACGGCTTTAGTGACTAAATCCGATGCCCAGACCAAATCCCACATAGACATTTCAGCGGCTTTTGTTGCCACTTCGTTCAAAGCTTCTGTTTCCATATTCATATACCTTTTTTTAGCTAAAAAAATTAAATCTGCAAATTCTTGACTAGAGAATTAGCATAAAATATTAAAGATTCAATTAATTATTTCACTTTTTTCAATGGAAAAATTCAATCTATTTCACATAAGGCAAAGCAAAAAGGACAAGCGAAGAAACCTTCCCCTGTTTTATATAATCTTCCAATTCTTGAGGCGTAAACCAGCGCGCATCGGCAACTTCTGACGGCTGTAAAGTTAAATCTTCAATTTTGACTTCAGAATGAGCGAGCCACACATCAACCATTCCGCCCCACGGGTCTGGTTCTGGATTTTGATACACCAAAACCGGATTTTCAATTTTTAAGCCGATTTCTTCCAAAGTCTCACGTTTGGCTGCCTCCAAAGAAGTTTCACCGGCATCAGCCACCCCGCCGTGAACTGACCACATATTAGGTGCGACATGACGATGTGCCGGGCGCCTTTGCATCAAAAACTGCCCTTTGCTGTTTTTCACCCAAACATGCACACTCAAAAAATGCTTTTTCTGCGGCACAAATTCTTTTCTGGGCAAAACTTCACCTGTTTTTTCCCGATTAACGGTAATCACATCAACAAGTTCTAATTCGCTCATTACAAACTCTCAATTTTATTAACGATTGCTTCGGGAATACGTATTGGACGCTTTTTGTTAAGGCTGACATAAGCTAACTGCACCGTCATTGAAACAAGCAATTTGTCCTGGCAAAAAATTTCTTGTTTCATTTCCAAGCGCGCTCCGTTGAGGCTAAGCACTTCGCAAGTAACCGATAATAAATCGTCCAAAATTGCCGGAGCTTTATATTCGATATTCAAACCTCTGACCATAAAGCCGCACATTTCTTCGGCTTGCAAAGCCTCGTGTTGATTAACTCCGAGTGCACGGATAAATTCGGTTCTGGCTCTTTCGGCATATTTGAGATAGTTGGCATAATAGACCACACCGCCGGCATCGGTATCTTCATAATAAACCCGCGCCGGAAAGGCAAAAACTTTACCGTGAAATTGTCCTTGCGGTGCCAAAACTTCATAACCCATTATTCCTTCTCCTTAATCATTATTATCGGCTTCTATGGCTTGCAACAAATCAAATTGCTCGGCTTGCGGACGATATTTTTTCATCCGCGGCATACCTAAATATTCACAACCCAAATCAGAAATCACACGCCCGCGCGGTGTTCTTTGCAAAAAGCCGAGCTTAAGCAAAAACGGCTCAATCACTTCTTCTATGGTGTCGCGTTCTTCGGAAAGTGCCGCCGCCAAAGTATCCACCCCGACTGGACCGCCGCCATAATTTTGCAAAATACAGCTTAAGTATCGTCTATCAAAAGCATCCAAACCATAATTGTCCACATCTAAGCGGCGCAACGCATTATCGGCAATTTTATTATCGACGCTTTGCGCATTGCAAACTGCCCCGAAATCACGCACACGACGAAGTAAGCGACCGGCAACACGAGGCGTACCGCGCGAACGTTTGGCAATTTCGATTGCGCCCGATTCGGAAATCGGCATCCCTAAGAGATTAGCCCCACGAACCACAATTTGTTTAAGCTCTTCCGGCGTATAGAAATCAAGACGAAGAGGAATACCGAAACGTTCGCGTAATGGTGTCGATAACAAACCGGAACGTGTGGTGGCTCCGACCAAGGTGAAAGGCTGTAAATCAATGCGCACCGAACGCGCCGACGGTCCTTCACCGATAATTAAATCAAGCTGAAAATCTTCCATTGCCGAATAAAGCACTTCTTCAATCGCCGGATTAAGACGGTGGATTTCATCAATAAACAAAACGTCGTTTTTTTCGAGATTAGTCAAAATTGCCGCCAAATCACCGGATTTTGAAATCATCGGTGCGGAAGTGGCACGGAAATTAACCCCCAATTCTTTGGCAACGATTGATGCCAAAGTGGTTTTACCGAGCCCCGGAGGACCAAAAAGCAACACATGGTCGAGCGCATCGCCACGTTGCTTGGCAGCTTCAATAAAAACCTTCAAATTTTCGCAAACCTGACGCTGTCCGACAAAATCATCCAAACTCTGCGGACGCAAGCTCACCGGCATGGCGTTTTCTTTTTCATCTTCGGTCTCGTGCGGCGAAACTAATCTTTCAGCATTCATCATGGATTATCAATCTTTCTTGGCAAATTCTTTTAAGGACAAACGGATAAGCTCGGAAACATCAGCATTTGGATTTTCACTCTGCACTTTGTTAACGGCGCGATAAGCTTCCATACGTTGATAGCCCAAATTAACCAAAGCGGAAATGGCATCTTCGCTGTCTGCCGAATTGCTTTCCATAGCCACTAAACTATCTTCATAAGCATTAACTTCTTGATCTGCGTCCATATTCAGCTCCTTTTCAATATCGGCGGTTGAAGTTGTTGCCGCCACCGGAATAGTAACGATTTTGTCTTTAAGTTCGGTTACGATACGTGCCGCCAATTTCGGTCCAACGCCGTTAGCCCGCGTAAACGATGCTTTATCTTGTGCGGAAATAGCCTGTGCAAGCTGCAAAGGTGTTAAAGCGGAAAGAATACTCAAACAAACTTTTGCCCCCACACCCTGCACTTTGGTCAAGGTGATAAACCACTCTTTTTCCAAAGCCGAAGCAAAGCCGAACAAAGTGATGCTGTCTTCTCTGACAACTGTTTCCGTTAAAATTGAAGCACTCTCGCCCACATGCAAACGCGCCAAAGTTTTAGCCGAAGCATAAACCAAATAGCCCACGCCGTTCACATCAATAATAAAATAATCTTCTCCGATGGTATCCACCATCCCGCGCAATTTTGCAATCATATTTTATCAACCTTTTGTTTCTAAATTGTTCTTATGGTAAACAAATTTGCACCGACTTACAAGCAATTTTTAGCACCTCTAAACAAAAAACTCCGCTTAGACTTGCGGAGTTTTTTTCAATCAATCCAGTTCCAAATATAGGGGATTTCACCGTTTTCATACATATTACCAAGCAAAGGCTCTTTCTGCAAATCCGGTACACATTTTACAAAATATACCAAATCGCCGGTAATAACGGGAAATTCCAAAGGCATGTGATTTTGCACAAAAACTTCTGCCATCCACCCTTCTCGCCAAAAAAATTTAACAACGGTTTCCTTCATATTATCTAAAAAATAGAAATATGATTCATCTTCATAAACATTAGAACTTCCGTGAAATTTTTGCAGCATCATTTTAACACCGTTAAAAACGCCTTCAAACATATCTGCCACAATCAAACGTCGCCAATTTTTTCGAGAAAAGACATGAGGATTAACAAGCGTAAAATGCAACATATTGCGCCACCACCCCATAGACAGATCCGAAAACCGCTCCAACATATCAAACAAACTGACTTTTCCCAAATCTTCAGAAAAGAGCATGTTTTTTTCACACTCAAGACACAACATCAGTCTTTTGCGCAACAAAAACATTTCATGTTTTATTTGTTTAATATGTGAAGACTGCAAATCAGCAAAGTACAAACTATAATTGTACCTATGCTTCAACGTCTGGCACAAATCTTCATCATCCGAAATATCCCTAACAATTTTTACGATAAAATAACTATTATTAACACAACCGGCAATAAATTCTGTCTCAATAGGAACACCGTCATCCCTGCTTTGAGAGAAAGACTGCTTATGCTTTTTAAGAAAAACTCCCGAAAGCACAAGTTCATAGACATTAAACGTTTCTTGATAAAATAACAAAACAAATTTAAGAGAAACATCTTTTGCACCTGAATTATATTGTGCATAATCGGAAGGCAGTAAATAAAAACTATCATCTGCAAAATCGTTCGGCATATTATACCTTGCATTAAACATCAGATTATCAAAAACCTTCCAAACACACCGCAGTTGAGGACATGTACGCAATTTTTTATATTCCGCACCGTCTAAAAGCTCATCTGCTGACTTCAAATAAGGCTCAACCGCCAATTTTTGCTGAATATTCAAATCATCAAAATTAGTCAAAATTTGTGCATAAGAACGATCATGACATCTCAGAATCCGATTCAATTCATGCTGTTGTTGCATGAGATGATTAAACACCTGATACAGATTTACATTTTCCATAATAAAAAAAATAAGGATTAATAATTCACGTTTATTCTTTTTTATATCAAAAGGAAAAAAAATCGCAAGAAATTTATGCTATTTTTTTCATTTCATAATTTTGCAAATAAGCAATCCACTCGGGACAATCATTTTCTCTGAAAAATTCATAAAGAAAATCAAGCATAAATTGATGCCGGATTTGAGCCTCTTGTTTTCCGGCAGACGTCATCATCAAATCTTTGAGTTTGAGCATTTTTTCAAAAAAATGATTAATAAAGTTGTCCGATTTTCGATTAGGCTTTTTATATTCAGCAGCAGAGAGATTAATTTCCGGCCAAATGTTTTTATCAAAAATTTGATCGGTTCCGGAATGACATTTATCAAGAGCATAAGCCAAGCAACGCACGGTTCCGACAGCCCCCATGGCTTCCAACATATCGGCATCGGAAACGAGCATTCCTTCTTTGGTTTTAGGGCGTACACCTTGTAAACATTTGCTGTATCCCATATTGGAAATAATGTCGCAAACTTGAGCAGACGTTTGTTCATCCACACCGTTTTGTTGCATAATTCTCTTGGCATTGGTCAAATTTTTGGCATTTTCACCACCAAAGAGCTTATAATCATCAGCATCGTGGAGAAGTGCTGCCAAGGCAACAATGTCTTTATTTACATTTTCATTTTCCGCCAACTGCATAGATAACCGATAAACCCGCTCCACATGGTCGGCACCATGTCCGCTCTTATCTCCGTTAAGGAGCTGACGTACATCCGATAAAACACCTTCTAAAATCATTTATTTCATCCCCCAAGCACGCGCATTTCGATAATTATAATGCGTGATTGCCATAGCCAAAGCATCTGATGAATCATTATTTTTGGGCTTACACCCTGGGAGCAAAACCTTAACCATGGTTTCAACTTGGCTTTTTTCGGCACGACCGACACCGACAAGAGCTTTTTTCACCTTGTTCGGCTCATATTCGCAAACCGGAATATTATAAAGTGCGGGCGCCATAATCACCACCCCGCGCGCCATGCCGAGTTTAATGGTAGAGGTTGGGTTATCATTTAAGAACACTTGCTCGATTGCCGCCTCTTGCGGATGATAAGTTTCAATCACCTGCTTTAAGGTATTATGAATAACGGTCAAACGTTCCGGCAAAGGAGCTTTCGGATCTGTTTTGATAAAACCGTCTGCCACATAAGCAAGGTGATTATTCTCCACCTCTATCACCCCCCAACCGGTTGAAGATAAACTTGGATCCAAACCTAAGATTCGCATTTTAACCCTTTTCTGAAAAATAAAGCGGAACCTTTAAGCCCCGCCTTATTCAAAACATTAAAACTTATTCAGCTTCCAAAGCCTTCATAACATCTTCGGAAAACTCGGCATTGTGATAAACCTTTTGAACATCGTCATCATCTTCCAAGGCATCAACAAAGTCCAAAAACTTTTGAGCCGTTTCCAAATCGGTAATATCGGTTTTAACATTAGCCTTCCAATCCAAACGAGAAGCGGAGGGTGTACCGAATTGAGCTTCCAAAGTTTCGGTTACGGCAGACAAATCATCGGGTAAGGTTTCAATATCATGATGCTCATCATCGCTAACCACATCATTGGCACCGGCTTCCAAAGCTGCTTCAAACATTTTGTCGGCTTCGGCAACGGAAAGAGGATATTGAATAAAGCCGATACGTTCAAAATTAAAAGTCACCGAACCGCTTTCACCCATAGCGCCGCCGCGTTTACCAAAAATTGTGCGTACATTTCCGGCTGTTCTGTTTTTATTATCGGTCAAAGCTTCAACAATAACGGCAACTTTTCCGGGACCAAAACCTTCATAACGCGCACTGACATAGTCGGCACCACCGGCAGTTTGGCTGGCTTTGGCAATGGCACGTTCAATATTGTCTTTAGGCATACTTTCGGCACGAGCAGCTTGGATTGCCAAACGCAAGCGCGGATTTTTATCCGGCTCGGGCAAACCGCTTTTAGCGGCAATGGTAATATCTCTTGCCAATTTAGCAAAAACTTTTGCTTTTTTGGCATCTTGAGCACCTTTACGGTACATAATATTCTTAAACTGGGAGTGTCCAGACATTATTAAAACTCCTAAAAAGCAAGGGATTACCCCTAAAATAAATCAAACTCGGAGTTTTTATACAACAATCGATATGATTTCGCAACAATTTTTTCACGATAAAATAAAAAGGCGGTATCAAAATAAGACACCGCCGATAATTCAATCAAGGATCATATAATCGAGCCGCTGGTCATCTGCAGACAATATGCGCAACTTGATATCATTAATTTCAATAATTGATGATTTTGCAGGGAAACTAAATTCCTGAAAAGCTCCGGTATGACCGTCGGCATAATCATAATAAATCAGCCACAATCTTTGCAAACGAACACCGTCATACTTAATATCAAATCCCTTAACCGGTTTGGACTGTTCGGTTTTGGTAATAAAAACCGGTTCAAAATAAAAATCCGGATTATCAACGGCAAAGGTATGTCTCAACAAAACCAAACGACCGTTTTTAATCATCCCCGTATTAGGATAAAGCTTGCCGTTTTTAACATCATAAAGGACAACAAAATCTTCCAAATGTGTTGGCAACAAACCATATTCCGTACCGTCAATGGTCACAAACATAGACGGAACAAATGTTTGATTATTTTTAAATTCATAGGGGGCGGAGACATTATTTAAGCGCACATTTCCGACAGCCCTGACTTTTTCTGTAACATACGTACGACGAGAAAATGTCTTATCACTCAAGACGGAATACCCTTTAAAGGCAGTGCGCAATTCATTTACTTTAAAACTCTTTTCATTAATATTTTCGGTTTTTACCAATTTTGCAACATTGTCTTTATGAACAATACGATAAGAATTAAATTGGTCAAACCATGTTCCTCTTCCGGGTAAGACATTAACTTCTCCAGCATAGACACAAGCATTTAAGCACAACAGAGCGCATAAAATAAAAGCTTTCTTCATCCGTTTTCTCTAAAAAAATTTTAATGTTTTTCTAATTAATATATTATAAATTAGATTAAGTAAATAATTGATTACGAATTTGGGGAAAATGATGAATAATATAAAAGATAACTGGCAAAGCAAGAAATCTGGCGCCTGCTGGCAAATCACCTTTGCCAAAAAAGAAGAATATGATGAAATTTTTACCGAATTTCTGGAAGAATATTTTGGCGTTGTTAGTTGCAACTATAATGATGACGGCACCGAGCAATATGTGGCTTATCAAAACAATCATTTTGATGAAGCAGATTTTCTAAACACAGCCAAACAAAGAAACATCATTTTGCCGCCTTATCAAAAAGAATATTTGGAAAGCCAAAACTGGCTTAAAGATTATGTAATAGAGTTTGCCCCGGTTGAGGTGGAAGACTTTTTAATCTATGGCATTCACGAAAAACAAGCCCCCAAGACCGATAAGATAGCTTTAAAAATTTATGCCGCCACCGCTTTTGGCTCCAGCCACCCGACCACGCAAAGCTGTTTAAGAGCAATCAGTTGGCTCAATAAACAAAATGCCGAACATAAAAAGATTTTGGATATCGGCACCGGTTCGGGCATCTTGTCTTTAGCCGCAGCCAAATTGTGGCAAGATGCTGAAATCATTGCCGTGGACATTGATGAAGAAGCGGTTTGGGTAACCAGACAAAATGCTTTGGATAACAATTTGCAAAATCAGTTGGAAGTTGAAGTCAGCGACGGCTATCATTCCGAACTGATTAAAAACCATGCCCCATATGATCTCATTTTCTCAAACATCTTAGCCCGCCCTTTGATTGAAATGGCGCCCGATTTATATCAAAGTTTGAAACAAGGCGGCTATTGCGTCTTGTCCGGCTTTGTTGACGAGCAAGTCGATTGGGTTATCGGAGCGCACGAAAAACAAGGCTTGAAACTTGTTAAAATGTTTGAATTTGAAAATTGGCGCGCCGCCGTTATGGAGAAATAATATGACTTTGCCTGAAATCCGAACTTATTTAAAAAAGCACAAAATTGATGCTTATTTCTTGCCTCGCAACAATATGTTTTTGGAAGAAGATATTTTAGAAGAAGAAAATGAAATTTTTTCTTTGACTGGCTTTTCCGGCTCTGCCGCCTCGTTAGTCATTTGCCAAGACAAGACCTATCTTTTCACCGACGGCAGATATGAACTCCAATCCCAAATGGAAACAGATCCTAAAGAAGTTGAAATCATTTGCTCTTCCGCCGATTTTCCTTTTTTGTGGCTACAAAACCATTTTGAAGACAGCAAGTTTTCTTTAATGTATAATCCGTGGTTGGTCTCTGCCGGAATTGTTGCCAAATTTACCGATATGTTCCCCAAAGCCAAACTTATTTGTGATGAAAAAAACTTATTCGGAAACAAGTTAAGTTCAAAAAAAGCGCACGTTTTTACTTTGCCGGAAGAATACACCGGTATCAGTGCCGAAGAAAAAATCAGCGAAATTATCCCGACTATAAAACAAAACGGCTGTGATGCTTACCTGCTCACTTCCGCTAACGAGGTTTCTTGGCTCACGAACTTACGCTCCGATGCCCTGCCCGATTCGCCGATATTAAGAGCCTTTGCTTTGATAAAAAAAGACGGCTCTGTCACTTTGTTTGCCGATAATACCGATAAAGCCGATATTTTACCGATGAACAAACTGGAAAAAAGCTTGAAAGCTGTCAAAAAAGGCAAATTAGGTGTCGATAAAAAGAACTTGCCGCAAATGATTTGCGAGATTTTCGGTGAGAAAAACTTAAAAGACATCCGCGACATTATCAGAAGCAAACAAATCATCAAAAACGAGATAGAGCTGCAAGGCTATATTGAGGCGCATAAGCAAGATGCCGTTGCCATGATAAAGTTTCTCTATTGGCTCGATAATAATTACAAAGGCAAAACCGAACTCGATATTGTCGCCAAAATTGATACTTGCCGCGCTGAAGATGATATGTTTATTTGTAAAAGCTTTGATACCATTGCCGCAACCGGAAGCAACGGTGCCATTGTTCACTATCATCCGAGCGAAAACACCAATAAAGTGTTGGAAGGAAACTCTGTTTTATTGTTAGACAGCGGCGGACATTATCAAAACGGTACCACAGATATAACAAGAACCATAGCTTTAGGCATACCCAAACAAAAGATAATTGATGCCAACACCATTGTTCTGAAATCTCACATCGCTTTGGCGAGCACAATTTTTCCCAAAGGCACGACCGGCTTGGCGCTTGATGCCATCTGCCGCAAAGAATTATGGCAAGAAAATATGGACTTCAAACACGGCACCGGACACGGCGTCGGCTTTGTTTTGAATGTACACGAAGCCCCGCGTATTTCCCCGCAAGCCAAAAATTCGCATTTTGCCGCCAATATGGTCACTTCAATCGAACCCGGATATTATAAAGAAAATGACTTTGGTATCCGTATTGAAAATCTTTATTACACCAAAGAATGTGAAAATTCCGGTTTGTTAAAATTTGAAGTTTTGACTTTAGTTCCCCTTGATAAACGCCTGATTAATAAATATCTCTTAAATGAAGATGAGATAAATTGGGTTAATGAATATCACCATAAAGTTTGGGGAAACATCAGCCCATATTTAGACAATAAACATAAAGAGTGGCTGGAGGATGCCTGCGCCCCGCTCTGATAACAAGGAGAACAAAGATGAAAAAAGTGATAGCTTCGGCGATTGTTTTGGGCTTTGCCGCAACTCCCGTTTTGGCGCAAGAACCGGTTTATGAAGGCGGATATAATCCTAACCTCACCTTTGAGCAATATGAACAACTGGAAAACCCCAAACCCGAGCAATCGCAAATTTTCATTTTTACCAACGGTAATCCTTGCTATGGCTATGAGCAGACCATCAATTTGATAACCCAAATTTATAATCAGAATTATCAAAATCTCTATCAGTTGCAACAAATCAATTATCAAACCGATACCGAGTATAATTATCAGCAAACTTATAACTTAAGCCAACCTTTGGAAATTGTGCTGGTCAAAAATCAATACGGTGAAAATGTAGGATATAAAAAACTATACAATCTGCAATTTCAATCAGACGATCCGGTCAGTTTTCAAGAAACCTTTATCACTGATGTGAATAGTTATTTAGGCGAAGAATAACCGACCTACTTTTTACGGTATGGCGTTAAGCGCGGCAAAAATCTCGGCACATTGCGTTTATATTCGGCATAATCTGCACCATAACGCTTGAGCAATCCCTTTTCTTCGGAAAGCGGGAAATAGATAGCATTAATTGCAGTAAAGATAAGCGCATAAATCAATAAAGCTTTAGATTGAAAAAGCAATGCTTCGGCAAACAAAAGGCAAAACACGCCTGAGAGCATGGGGTTTCGCACATAAGCATAAGGTCCGGTAATGATTAATTTCTCAATCGGATTCCACGGTGCCAAAGAGCCTTTTCCGGTTGCATAAAATAAGCGGATTGTCCAAACGAGAAGAAAAAAGCCCAAAGCCAATAAAAACAACATCAAGATAAATTCTAAAGAAAAAGCCGGAGAGATAATTTCAAATCGGCAAAAATATAAAATCACCGCCGGAATGGTAACAAGCACGTTAAAAGGCAAAATCAAAATCGCTTTGAGCATGGTTATTCTCCTTTTGTAAAAGAGTATAAATTCCAAAACTTAAAAATCAGTCAAAAAAAAGAGGATTTCATTACGAAATCCCCTTTTTTTCTCAGAGTTAGAAGTTAAGCATCTTGTGTTTTATCAAGATTTATGCCCAATTTGCTTAAGAGTTCTTTTCCTGCATCTGTTGCAGCAAGAGCCTCCATTGCACCGGCAATATTAAAACCGCCTTTAGGAGAAAGTGCTCCCATAGCATTTGAAATACCACCAGTCACATCACCGGCACCGGCAATAATCTTGATATCAGCACCCTTGATGTTTTCAGCCTGAGCTAAACCAACTTTCTCATTAGCTTCAACTTTTCTGATTTCAATCAAGTATTGCTGATAACCTTGGTTTTCACCAATTTCAGTTGCCAGTTTCAACTGAGCCTCAACAGAGGCCATTTGCATTTTCTTTTCAGCTTCTGCCTTAGCATCGCCTTCAAGCTTGATACCTTCTGCGGACTTGGTTGCAGTAACCAAAGAACCTTCAGCTTTTTTTGTTGTCTGAATCAAATCAGCTTCAGCTTGCAACTCAATTTGAGTTTTGCTTGCTGCCGCATTGATTTCAGTTTCACGTTGATGTGCCTCAGCACTAATGATTGTTGCCTCTTTATCAATTTCGGCCTGCTTAAGAGTTCCGATTTTCACAACCTCCATTTCTTTTTCTTTAGTCAATTTGGCTTGCTCTTTCACTTCCTGAGAAGATTTTTCATTAGCAATACCAACCTCTTTAGAAACTTCAGCTTTGCGGAGACCTACCTCCTTTTGAGCATCTTGATCTTTCAGATCAATTTCTTTTTGAGCGGCAATTTCAGCTTCTCGAGCCTCTTGATTATTCTTGGCAACAGTCACGCGAGAAGTTTTTTCAATTTCAGACTTCTTCATCTTCATAATATTGCTGATAACCTCTTCGCGAGCTGCATCTCGCATATCCATCAACTCAATATTTTTAACGGTTTCGACGCCCCAAGATTTGAGTTCTTCCTTCACCTCATCGGTAAATTCTTGCCCATACTTTGAACGTTCCTCCATTATTGAGTTCAAAAGGTCTTTTGCCAAAATTGAACGGACAGCTCCTTGCACAATACTTAGCAATTGTCCCTTCAGTTCTTCAATATCGCTGATTCGTGAAGCAGCCACTTCATAATCAGAAATTCTGAAAAAGCTTTGAATATCCACAACAAAAGGCACCCTATCCTTATCAAAGGCATCAAAATCATTAATATCAATACCAAAGATTGAGAGTGGCATTTTGGTAACACTCACGCCCAATACCGGAATGGACGAAGGAAACTCATAATAACTGTTCCCACTAAACAGAGTGTTCTGTTCTGCGTTTCCTCTTTCCGGCGTTCCATAGACCATAGTTTTACTTCCCTGCCTTACGATATGTACCTCATTTGTTGGTACAACACGACGCAAAGAAAAAATCCATTTGAGTGTAAAGAACACTATCAAAAAAGCAACTACAGAAACTCCAATCCAAACATAACCCATTATTTCCATATAGAAAAAATTTAAGAAAATAAACTTTCAATTAATCATACATTACATAATCGCCAATTTTTTTTGAAATTACTTCTGATCCCTTGAACACGTAGTTCTCAGCCTTAGCTGTGGGCGGTTTTGGATTAAAACTCTTTCTTTCAAAACAAAATTTTAAAATTATCTAACTCTAACAATTTACGGTTTATTTAGATTAATAATTAAAACAATTCTTAAAATAGCAAAAAAACATATACCACAAAATTTATCTTTTTGCAAGAGGTTTTAGACAAAAAAATTAATTTTTTCCTACAAGTTATGATTTTGAAGATTTAACTTATCTTTATCAACATCCAAATTTATCTCTTCCTTAAGTTCTCGCAAAGATATTTGTCGTCTTTAACAACAATAACTCGAACAAACTCGCGCATTTTCTAAATCTTTCTTGCCAGTTTTTTGTGGTGCTGATAACCGAGATACCACTCATAAATCAGCAAGACAATGCTTGATAAAATCAGCGGCAAAACATAATAGATGATTCGGTATGCCAAGAGCGCGCCGAACAAGTTTGCCATTTGGTCTTCGCCGCCGGGGATAATAAACAAGAACAAACCTTCAAACACGCCCAAACCGCCAGGAACTTGGCTAAACACACCTAAAACTTGCGCAATAATAAACACGCCGATAAACAAATCAAACGGAATATCCACAAAAGAAATGAGTACGGAATACAAAACCAAAGAAGCCAACAAAATATCTACCGCCCCGAGAATAGTTTGCTCCAGAGCCAATTTGAAGCTCGGCATATCAAACTCAACCTCTTTAATAATAAGCGGCTTTCTATAAAACAAAGTTGCCCAAAAATAAACAGCCAAACCGATAATAGCCACGATTGTGGTGATAAGCGTGGTCATTTTGGAAGCCGAACCTTCACCAAAAGCATGGTCCGGTGTCAGGAAATAGCCGATAATAATCAGTAAAAAGCAACCAAACAGATAGGTAAAGCCGGAAAAAGTAACCATACGCAAAATTTCTGTAGCCCGAAAACGCCAACGTGTGTAGAAACGATATCTGACCGTTCCACCCGATACAATGGCATGTCCGGCATTGTTGCTGACTGAAAAACCGATAAAACCGACAAAAATCCATTTCCAAGCGGCAAGCTTTCTGCCGATATATTTGAGTGCCAAATAATCATAGGAAGACAAAGCCACATAACCGAAAAATGAAGCAATACAAGCATAAGTTAAGTTTTCGGCAGGAATACTTAAAAGAGCGTTTTTAATATCGGCAAGCGAATATTTTGAAAGCTGATTATAGAGCATATAAGCGGCAAAGGCAAAGAAAAACAAGCCAAGCCAAGAAATAAATTTTTTCAAAAATCTTTTGGTTTTTCCTGACATTTTTCAAACTTCTCAACAATTATTGCAACAATTAAAATATAAATAACACAACTTATAAAATCAACAACAGCATTAAAGAAAGTTTGTCCACAGAAATCGACAAGTAAAAATCACATTCCGATTTTTTGGTTTAGTTTCAACAAATCAATAATTGAAAAAATACTGTAAAATTGGCTGACAACCTCGCGCATTTTTCCATAACTGACAGAAGGCGTAAACAAAGCCGTTGTTTCAAACATATCTTTGGAAGTCGGAACAAGAATAAGAAGCTGATTGTCAAAAAAGCTAAATTCAATTTTGGTGCCGTGAAAAAGTTTTTTCACTTTCAAAATGCGTTCCATAAAAGCCGTCGTCAAAACATATCGAGCCTCCACCTGATTATTGCTGAAAGTTTCAAAATACTTTTCAAAACGACAATCTTCTAAAACCACTCCTTCCAATTTTTCTTGTTTATTTTTAATTTTACATTGAGGACAACGCATCAAGAAATTAAACATTCCCCAATCGGAACGCACCACCGTTTGCCCCGAAAAAGCCTTATTCATATTCAAAACAATAATAATGCCGTCAAACACCGTTTTTTCATAAGAACCTTTATTAGTACGGATAATTACCGTAAGTCTTTCATCGGAAACCTGCATTTTCACACCGTGATAAGTTCCCATAAAAAAGTCATCGGCATATTGATTATCATATTTTCCGATTAAACCCGATTGCTTCAAAACCGCCTCCTTAGTTGCACGCACGGAAGAATAAGAAAAATCGCCGAAAAAAGCTAAAATCTTATCCATAACCAAACGTTTTGTTTTTTTCTTATATTCGGAAAAAGGGTGAGAAAGCGTCATCCAAATCACAATAAAATAAACGCAGGTTAAAAAAGCAAACAACTCCGTGTCTAAAATTTCCGAAGGCAGAAAACCGACAACAAACAAAAAAACAATAAAAGCGGTCAAAAAGAAAAAAATAATGCTCCATTTAAAAAGAAAGAACAAGCAATCACGACGCACGGGTTCTAATATTTCAAACTTATCACCCAAATTTTGCCGATAATACTGCAAAAAATTTGCTTGCAAATCAGCCAATTCTTTATTAACTTTGCGCATTTTAATCTCCTTTATCGAGATTAAAACACAACATGATAAATTTATTCTTAATTATTTTTTGGAGCTAAGAACAACGCGCGCATGGCATTAAGGATCGCAATCACGGCAACGCCCACATCGGCAAACACCGCTGCCCAAATTGAGGCATAGCCACAAGCACCCAAGCCCAAAATGATAAGTTTAACCCCTATGGCAAAGACCACATTTTGGCGAGCGATTGCCACCGTGCCTGAGGCAATTTTCATAGCCGTTGCAATTTTTGACGGTTCATCGGTCATAATCACCACATCGGCGGCTTCAATCGCCGCGTCAGAACCAATGCCGCCCATGGCAATGCCGACATCCGAACGAGCCAGCACCGGCGCATCGTTAATCCCGTCGCCCACATAAAGGAGCTGTCCGTCTCTTTCTTTGTTCGCTAAAATTTTTTCCAGCTGATTGACTTTATCAATCGGCAACAATTCGGCATAAACCTTATCAATTCGTAACTCTTCGGCAATTTTGAGGGCAATTTCTTTGCGGTCGCCGGTCAGCATCACGGTACGCACCACCCCGTTTTCCTTCAGGCTTTGCAAAGCCAAAGCCGCATCTTCTTTAATTTCATCGGCAATCTCCAAATGCCCGATATATTCGCCTTGCACTGCCACAAAAATCACCGTACCGACAGCTTTAACTTTCGGACATTTGATTTTGAGATTTTGCATCAACTTGACATTACCGACGGCAATATCTTTGTTTTTCAGTTTCAAGGTCATGCCCTGTCCATGAATTTCTTGCAAATCGGCAACTTTGGTATCATCAATCTTTTTACCGTAAGCTTCTTTGATAGAAATCGCAATCGGATGCGTTGAAAAAGCCTCGGCATAAGCGGCGGTTTCCAAAACTTTTTCAGGATGTCCGTTATTAGAGTGAATATCCATGACCTTAAAGTTACCTTTGGTCAGCGTTCCGGTCTTGTCAAAAACTATCGTTTCGGCATGTGCCAAAGCCTCGAGATAGTTACTGCCCTTGATTAGAATACCTGCTTTTGAGGCTGCACCCAAGCCGCCGAAAAAGCTGAGCGGTACGGAAATCACCAACGCACACGGGCAAGAAATAACCAAGAACGTAATCGCGCGATAAAGCCAATCAGAAAAAGTTTCGGAAGTAAATAAGATTGGTGGAAGTAAAGCCAGCAAAACGGCAATAATCACCACGGTCGGTGTATAATACCTCGCAAAACGGGTAATAAAGTTTTCCAAATTGGCTTTTTTTGAGGATGCGTTTTCCACCAAATCCAAAATTTTGGCAACAGTAGAATTGGCAAATTCTTTACTGACTTTCACGGTCAAAACGCCGGTCTGGTTAATGCAACCACTCACCACTTCATCGCCTTTTTCCACATCTTTGGGTAAAGATTCACCGGTCAAAGCCGCCGTGTCTAAAGAAGAAAAACCTTGCAAGATTTCACCGTCCAGCGGAACGCGCTCTCCGGGACGAATAACAATCAAATCACCGACCTTCACTTCCTCCGGTGAAACTTTGACAATCTCCTCGCCTTTTTGCAAATTGGCATAATCGGGACGAATATCCATCAACGCGGCAATCGATTTTCGCGATTGATTAACCGCATAACTCTGAAAAAATTCTCCCACTTGGTAAAACAACATCACTGCTGCCGCTTCGGCAAAATCTTGCAAAGCAAAGGCCCCGATTGTTGCCAAAGACATCAAGAAATTTTCATCAAAAACCTGCCCACGCCAAATGTTTTCTCCTGCTTTTTTCAAAACCGGCAAGCCCACGATTAAAAAGCTTATGACAAAAACACCTTTTTCATAAATATCGGGCAGAGGAGCCAACATCCCAACCATAAAAAAGATGAGTGCAACCAAAATAAGTTTAAGATTTCTCTTGAGTTTTTTAGTCATAAGTCCTTCTCCTATCAGAAAATGATTTCACAGTCGGGTTCAATTTTGTTTTTGACTTTTTCCACTTCCTTCAGCACGGCATCAACTTTTTCATCTTCCATTTCAAGCACCAATTTTTGTGCCATAAAGTTAACGGATGCTTTAATCACACCCTCAATTTCATTAAAAGCGGATTCGAGTTTGGCGGCACAATGCGCGCAATCCAAATTCTCCAATTTATAAGTCTTTAACATGGCTCTCTCCATTAAACAATTAAATATATGTTTAATTGTACCATAAAAAACAATCTTGTCAAGAACAATTAAACAATCATTTAATTATTTATCGGACACTGAATATCAAAAATATCATCAATGGAGCGGTGTAAGAGTTGCGCTTGCGCCTCTTCGGAGAGTTTGTAATACATTTCCTTGCCCTCGCGGCGGCTGGATAAGAGTCCAGCTTGTTTGAGCAAACGCAGGTGGTGAGAAACTGCCGGCGCACTCATGTTGACGGCACAGGCAATATCATTGACACATTCTTCGCAATGGCACAAAAGCCACATAATTTTAAGGCGTGTCGGATCGCTGATGAGTTGGAAAAGAGCCGAAACTTTTTCAAAATCTTTATTTTCGGGCATTTTTTCAATCATCTTTTCGGCATTTTGATTATGATTATGCAAATTCAATTTTTTTCTCCTTAATTGAATTTATAACGTTAAGAGTCTTAACAAAGCGTCAATAACATAAGCAATTCTACCGTCAGGTAAGGACAAAGGCAGTGAAGACGTTTGCAAAAAGAACTTTTTTCCCGAAGTATAATTTTTGATACGCATGCCGTGCCTATTCTTGTCAACATCAATTCCGTTTTGCGGCACAACATAATTAAAGAAAAGCAATAAATCTTTACCCCCTAACTCTGCGGTAACTTTATTAAGCGGCCCCATATGAATAAGATAATTCTTTCCGCCTTTATCAAAAATCGTATCAAAGCCGTCATAAGGACGATATAAGTAAACATCATCACCGTTACCGCCATAAAGAACATCATCTCCGGTCAGAGGGAGGAAGATATTATCTTCGGAGTTTTTTCCATGCAACGTATCATTGTGAGCCGTTCCCTCATAAACCATAGTTTCAATATTTTTCAAATCTATATCATCAATGATATGCCCGATAGATTTTATTCTATCAACGGGATAAAACTTAACAAAAGGATTTTGAGGCATAGCCCAATTTCTGTAAAAACTCCAAAGCATCATTTTTGTTTCGAAAGCACCGTTTTGCAGATAGTAAACTTCAACCATTTTCTTAAAAATACCAATGTTTTCAAAATCAGCCTCCCATTTTTTTGTTTTGGAATTAGAACTAATACTAAGATTTTCATAGAGCGGACGCAAAAAACTATCTTCATCCAAAACATTTTGTAAATGGAAATAAAAATCATCATAAGCTTTCCAAATATAAGGAGAAGCTTTTCTGGTCGGATTAGGAGAAATTTCATCCCCGCTGATTGTTCCTTGGTAAGGTTGATTTAACATCACCTCCAAAGCGGCAAGCTTACGAGCATCTCCGATATAATTCCAACCTTGCTCGGAAGTTCTGCTCTGCAACGGCACATCTGCAACATTTGCCCAAGCATATATAATCTGATTAAGCAAATTCAAACGTTTTACGGCATTTTTCTCATGCAGATAAGAACGCACTAAGAAAGCCAAATTTCCGGATTTGTCTTGATCAACGGCATCACGAAGAGGAGGAAGTTTCCCTACCCCTGCTACATCGGGAATATCCCTAACGGCAGGACTATAATTTCCGGTTGATTTTCGCAAAACCATCGGATTATTTTTCAGCCATACTTCATAAATACGCGATTTTTTCCCGTTGATAAATTCCGCTTCGACATAATCTCCGATAATATTATCTGAAATATCTTTTTTTTGATGAGGATGAACGGTTATATCAATTTTTTTAATATTCTTCAAATTTTCTTTTTTTATGCCGTCATGTCTGCTAAAATTCCAAAAAGACAATTTTAATAATGAATTTTTTTTGCTCGACAGATTCCGCAAAATATCAAAAGAACTCTGTTGCTCCTTCAAGGGTAATTCGGCAAAATAAGTTCCGATAACAGGCGCTCCGTTTTTTAAAGTATCGGATGTTTCGTTCCAAGCCAAAATCAAATCATCTTTGCCCAAAATCGGCATTTGCTCGGCAATATCATCCTGATCAAAATCAAAAAATTGTCTGCGAAAGCACTTCTGAACCGAAGACAAACCACAAAAAGAAACCCCGTCACCAAGAACATCCAAAACCAACACTTTTGTAAACTCATCTTCCAACACTTCTTTACCATTAGACATTTCAATAAAGTGTCGACGCGGCAGTTGCGCTATTTTTTGTGATTGTTGAGAAATAAACTGCTGTTCATCAGGAGATAATCGACGCAACGGAGCTCCTATTTTTTCTTGATTTTGAAAACAAGAAAAATACAAGTCATAAAGAATGTAGCCTCCGACAATCACAATTACAGGAGCAATAATTTTGAATAACAAAAACAAAAACTTTTTCATGAAAATGCCTCCGTAAAAAGATTGTAGGATTAAGGCAGTTTTACCACCATTTTTTCATTTTGAGAAGAAAGAATTGAAATATGTTCAAAAAATCATATTGACAAAGAAAAAATGATAAGTTATAAACTCTTTCGTTGATGCCGACATAGCTCAGTTGGTAGAGCTACTGATTTGTAATCGTTGCAAGTCATGTTTATAAAAGGTTGATTTTAAACGATTTTCTTTTATAAACAATATGATGTACTAAATTTGAGCTGTATGTTGGAGTCATTAAATGGTGCTAACAGTAATGAGCGTGGTAGCTCGGTGGTAGCTCGATTTAAGAATTATTGTATTTATTTGTATGAAGTTGATTTGAAAAATTTTAGTTTTTTTATGCCGACATAGCTCAGTTGGTAGAGCTACTGATTTGTAATCAGTGGGTCCGCGGTTCGAGTCCGTGTGTCGGCACCAGTTTCCAAGCCCTTGAATTTCAAGGGCTTTTTCTTTTATTTAGCCTATTAAATTCAACTCAAAAATAGCGTTTTTATCCCCTTTTTATAGCTCAAGCTACCACCGAGCTACCACTAACTCAAAATTATCATTAAAATTCAATAAGTTACTATACGTCAATTTTATCAACATATTTTTATGGATTAAGCTGTTTTTAGATGTAAGTTATTGATTTTACTAAAAAAGAGCTTGCTTCAGCCCACCCATAAGCTAGAATATTAACGAAAGGTTAATTTATTTTATGGAGAAAAATGATGACAGTTTTAACCACTACAGTTATTAACAATGCTGAAATCAAAGAAAAGATTTATTATATTTGGGACGACATGGTAAAAGGTTTTGCCTTAAAAGTTATTCCAGCTTATGGGAGTTACAGATAGATTGACTTTTTATTTATTAAATAAATTTGAGGAGAAGTATGGATAATGAAGATATAACAAGATGAAAAAAGTAATAATTTTATCAAAAATTACTAGACTTAAATTAATTTTGTGGTAGAATGAAGCGAAAATTTTTATTATTATTAACCATTAAAAAATTTACAATTATGAACGAGGATAGATTTTCTCCAAGCAATGAATTGCTTGACCGTCAAGACATTGATTTACTATGGGCAAACTTTGAAAGCGGAAAAAATGTTGAAGATAGCATTCGTCAGTATTTTTTTGCAATCTGTCAGGTCAATGACTTGATAGAAAAGTATTTGGATTTTTATTCAAACAAACCTGAATATCCGCTACGCTTGCGTTTTTGGAAGGCTATGAGTGCTCGTATTAATACACTTAAGAGTCCTTCTCTAATCGAAAAATTCCAACAGGAATACGCTAATAAAAATAACTATCGTACCCGTGCTATCATGGTCAAATTGTGTGATAGTCTTAGTTTGCGTAGCGAATTGCCAAAAGACTTCTTTTATATCTTAAATCGTAAGGAAGACCAATTTATCAGTGAAATTAAAGTTTTCCTGAGAATGATAAAAGATAAGCAGAATCACGCAGATGCTTTTAATAATATTGTACCGCAAGAACATCGTGATTTTATGTTTCGATACAATTTTTACGAAGAGCAAAATGGAGAATACAAACTTACCGAACAAGGAGTTAAAGCTCTTTGCGCCCCTTATACCAATGAAGCCCTTGAAAAATATAATTTAGTGGCGTTTATGGAAGCCCTAAATACACCAGCCAAAGGTCCTAAAATGGTAATATAAATCAATCTCTTTTATGAAAAGGTGTCTTTTTGACACCTTTTTGTATTTTAAAAGCTTAAAAATAAAGTAAAATACATAACCAATAATATCACAACATCAAAATATTTATTACACAGACAAATTAAAGAGCCTTTGAAAGGCTCTTTTTTTATGGAGGAAATATGACAATAAATTTGGCTTCGGCGCAACCGCGCCTCGTTCCTTCGGAACCGCCTGCGGCGTCATCTTCGCTGTCGCTTCGATTCCCTAAAACATTACCATATCCAACAGTTCAAGGTTATGCGATAAAACCCGGAGAAGCAATCGTTAGAACCGAAATGGAAGCCGGACCGGCACGTCAAAGGCGGCGATATACGCAAACTCCGAGCCGAATAACCGTAAAATGGATATTTAATTTAGAGCAATTTGCCGTATTTGAGGCATGGTACAAATATTATGCCCAAGAAGGCGGCGAATGGTTTTATATTACGCTTTTGGGCGGAATTGGCTTAATTGAACAGGATGCAAGGTTTACACAACAGTTTGAAGCGAGTTTATTCTTTATATCTGTTTCATATAAAACGGTATGAAAATCTGACTTTACAATTTTTCTTTCTTCTGCTGTGCGTCCAAATAATCTTTGAAGAGCTTTTAAAACAGAAGTTTTACCTGCACCATTATTTCCAATAAGACAAGTAATATCTTCTTCTAATTCTATTGTCACAGGGATTTCTGAAAAACACTGAAAATTTGACAATGTTATTGATTTTATAAACATACAAAACTCCTAAAAGGTTTTATGGATTAAAATTATACGCAATGATAAATTTTATTTATATTTTTTCAACAACTAAATATTATAAGAATACAATTTGGCCATGTAATAGCTGTTAAAGCTAATGTATTAAAACATAATTTATAAAGCTTAGTGTAATTTAATATATTAAGATACACTATCAATACATTAAAAGTCTCTTTTTCTTCAATATGCTATTGCAAAAAAGTTTTAAACATTGTGCTAAAATATATTGACTTTTAATATATTTTAGCTTACATATATAGATAACAGACCCACTAGGCCTCTGATGTTTCATTAGTTTTGGAATATTAAGCACAATTAGTGGGTATATTTTTATGATTACATTTTTGAAGATAAAAAAGATTCCTTTAACAATTCTATTTCCCTGTAACAAGCTGGTGGTAGCTTGTTTTAGTGTGGTAGCTCGGTGGTAGCTCGGCAAAAAAATCGCTAAAATTTTAAGATTAACATATTGATTTATAAAGATAATACTTTATAAGCGCAGTCGATTTGTAATCAGTGGGTCCGCGGTTCGAGTCCGTGTGTCGGCACCATCACAAAAAAGGCCTCCCATTGCGGAGGCTTTTTTTGTGATAAGATTCTAATCAAAGTTATAATATTCTCCTGTTTTAAAATCTTTATATAAAACTCCTTTATTATTACGGATATTAACATCTGCTCCATTTTGGATTAATAAATCTATTACTTCTTTATTATCTGCAAAATTGGCAACAAATAACGGTGTGCTTCCTTGAAAATCACGAATATTTACATCTGCACCCTTTGCCAAAAGATATTTTAAAAATATTGGATTTTCACCATGAGGAACATTTGCTGCAAAATGCAAAGGTGCGATGCCATTAGATTTTTTATTAATATCAGCTCCATGTTGTAACAATATATCGGCAATTTGAGTATAATAGGGTTCATTTTTTTGAATTTCTTCTTTAAATATTTGAATAATCTCAGCTTTCATCTGAGCTCTTTCTGCAGTTGTTGTATCCTTACATACTTTTGCTCTGCCATTTACATGACAAATATCTGTAGAATAATCCATATTTGCCATGATTGTGTTTACATATACATTTACCATCTGTCTTGCCATATGCGGCAACCCAACTAATGTCGCTAAAGGCGTTAATCCACAAGTATTTAAATTTACATCAGCACCAGCCTTGATAAGCATATTCACTTTTTCTAAAGCATCTTCAGAGGTTGCCGTTGGACTTTGATTTGCAACAAGACTACGAATTGCTAAATTAAGCAAAGTCGAACAGTTATAATCAATGTTTACATCAATTTTTTTATTCAAAAGATTTTTCAAATCTTCTGGTGTTCCATTTAATAAAATATTCTTAATTTCCTCATCACTGATTTGAGAGGTCGTGCTTTGGGCATAGCTAACTTCTACATTAAGCAAAAATCCCATCAATAAAAACAAAAAACTAATAATTTTTCTCATTTTAACTCCCTAAAAAATTTTACCTTAAAATATTTATTTCTCATTTTTTATTTTTCAATATCGCCTTCTTAACTTATTAAAATTCACTTTTCTTAAATTTTAATAAACTAAGCGGCTTGTTCTCCAGATGAAAGAACGCATTTGGGAATATCTCGAAGCTCCGGTAATGAAAAGCTCAACAAAGCCCTCGATTTTTTAAGTGAAAAGATAACCAAATAGCATTGAAAAAAATAAAGGCTTAAATTACACTTAAGCAAAAGAATAAAGGGAAATTAAAAATGTTTACAATCAGAGCAGAAAAACAAACTGACTATGCAGAAATAAATTATGTTATAACTGAGGCTTTCAAAACAGCTGTCCATAGCGATGGTAATGAACAAGATTTGGTTAAGGCATTAAGAAAAAGCACATCTTACATACCTGAATTATCTTTAGTTGCAGTGGACAATGATAAAATAGTTGGACACATTTTATTCACAAAAGCCAAAGTAAATAACCATAAAGTTCTTGCTCTTGCCCCCTTATCTGTTTTACCCCAATATCAAAGAAAAGGGATAGGACTTTCTTTGATACAAACAGGGCATAAGATAGCAAAAGAATTGGGATATGACTTTTCTGTTGTCTTAGGATATCCCGAGTATTATTCAAAATCAGGATATATTCCAGCAAGTAGATATGGAATAAAAGCCCCTTTTATCATTGATGATGAATACTTTATGGCTCTTTGTTTAACGAATAACCCATTTCCATTAAATGGGGTAATGAAATATGATGATGCTTTTAACATAGAATAAGTTTATCCCTTGTATGGAGCTGTATTGAACTATAAAAAACTTATTCTTTCTGATACGCTGATTTTTTGTATGGACATTTTCAAAAATTTTCCGTTATGATTTAGATAAGATGAGAAAAGGTTAATTCGGCAACAAAGAAAAAACCAAAACTTGATATTTTGCCAAAGATAGTCAAAGCACAAGACCCCTATTTATAAGGATTTACAATGACAAAGATTGAAATTTTAGAAAAACAATTAGAGGAAGCGGAGCTGGCTTATCATGAGCTTATGATTGGAGCAAGAACCGTCAGCGTTAATGTTGAAGGTGTTGGCTCAACATCTTACGCTCAAGCCGATGCCGCAAAACTAAAAGAATATATTTCATATTTGCAAGGAAAAATAAGCCAAGCAAAGGGAATTAAAAAAAGAAAAGTCATTAGAGTGAGTTTTTGATTAAAAAAGTGTACACATATCTTGACTTTTTTATTTTTATAGGTTATGTTTAACTCAGAACAAACCCAGAAAGACCTCTTGCTTTGCACTTTGTGTGAAGATAATGTGAACCTCTGGGTAGATTTTTTTTAAATACTAGGTGCAAAATATGCCTACTCAAGATACTCCACTAACATACGATGCTTTATTAGAACATTTAATATCAAAAAATCTTGTCGTTTTTGACAATAACAGAGCAAAAAAATACCTCAGGACAATCGGATATACCAGATTCAAAACATATTTCAAGATGTTTTGCAATTCTCAAGGACAATTTGAAAATAGTTTTTCTTTTGATGACCTGCTCAATATATATGTTTTTGATAGGCAATTACGAACTCTTTTTATTGAAGCATTAGAACGCATTGAAATTGCTATCCGAAATTGTATTGTAGATACAGTCTCTGTTAATACCTACGATGCTTATTTTATATATGATTCTAATAATTTCAATAGTGGTTATGAGGATATTTTTAAAAAAGTCAAAGATAATGTTTGGTATCAAACAGATAAAAAAATTAATATAAATGATAATCAAGTTTGTTGTTGGGATATAATCAAGCATTTAACATTTGGTTGTTTGAGTGCATTTTATGATGAGCTAAAAGGAAATCTAAGGCAGGATATAGCAGATACTTTCAATCTAAAAAATAAAGTCATGTCTTCTTGGCTTCTTTCATTATCAGCCTCAAGAAACATTTGTGCTCATTATTCTTTGTTGTGGAGTAGAATTTTTAGTATCAAACCAATGAATTTAAAAAGAGATGGTGAATTAATTATAGATTTTGGTGCCTCCTCAGATAAATTATACGCTCAATTTTATATTATCGCGTATTTTATGCTGCAAATTTCTCCAACCACATCTTGGATTGAAAGAGTATATAATTTAATAGATGAATATTGTCAAAAAACACATTTCATAAATTATGATATAATGGGTTTTCCTGAAAACGCTAGAGATTATCAGAGTTTTCTAAATATCAATATGTAACAAACATTTAATTTATATCAAACGGCAGGAAATAAAAATCCTGCTGTTTTTGTTTTAAAAGGTTAAAATAATGGATGATACAAGTTATAAAGGAGCCTCACTTTCAGCAAAAGAGTTGTTAAGTTGGCGACCGATTAAAGGTGTCAATAAATGGCAAAAAATCCCTGCACGCACTTCTTTCGGTCGAAAGCTCATTTTACATATTCATCACCCCGAGCATATCGGGCAAAACCGCGGAAAGCCGCTTTTTACTTCAATTAATTTAGCAAGTAAATCTGTAAATCCGGCGGTTTTCATTGGTGCGCCAAAATTCCACAGCGGTGGTTTGGTCGGTGATGAAGTTCCGATTATAGCTAAACGCGGTGAAACAATCTTCACCAAAGGACAAATGCAAGCCCTCGGTGGTGAATTAAACCGCAAAACACCGGTAACCGAGTACATGAAGGACAAACTTATGGAATGGCTTGAGTTTTTACAAATGGTTTGCGTGCCGGCTTTTGTCTGGTTGGTGTACAAAGTCGGCGAACTCCGCAAAGAACTAAACGATTTTAAGGTTCAGGTTGCAAGAGAATATGCCACACAAGTGCATATCAATCGCCTTGAAACCAAAATTGATGATTTACGACAACTAATATGGGAAATACACAATGAAGGAACAGT
The DNA here is from genome assembly GCA_944393215.1 of uncultured Alphaproteobacteria bacterium. Lineage (GTDB taxonomy): Bacteria > Pseudomonadota > Alphaproteobacteria > RF32 > CAG-239 > CAJLXD01. The sequence continues at coordinate 103,298 of CALXZL010000003.1, read as the reverse complement.
TATCAAGAGGAATAAGAAATAACAACCCCGGAAACATACGTCAAGGGGCTAATTGGCAAGGGTTAAATCCAAATGGGCGGAATATTGATTCCGCCTTTTGCGTATTTGAAAGTCCGGTTTTTGGTATTCGTGCGCTGGCAAAGGTTTTAATAAATTATAAAAAAATCCATGGTCTTAATACCGTTCGGCAAATAGTCAGCCGTTATGCACCGCCAAATGAAAATCAAACTGCTGCTTATATCCAGACCGTAGCCAAGCAACTCGAAGTTTATCCTGATACTAAGATAGACATTGAAGAACGAGGTGTTTTAACGGTGTTTATTAAAGCAGTTATCCGTATGGAAAACGGCATTCAGCCCTATTCTGATGAAGTTATCCAAGAAGGAATAGATTTATGTTTCGACTAAATAAACGAAGTTGGATTCCTATAATCGGCTGGATTTTGTGCTACGGATTTTTCAATAACTGTGTTATTGCACCGTATTTTCACGTTGATTTGGTGGACTGGGAACAGTTGCTCACCAGTTTGGGAATAATGCTTGGTATAAGCGGAATAAGAGATATCGGAATTAATCGGAGAAAAAAAGATGATGGAGATTCTAAAGAAGTTTAGAGCGGTGGTTTTCACGACCATCGCTCTTTTTTTATATATGTTTGGCTATCGACAAGCCAAAGAAACCGCAGAAAAAGAACAGTTGGAAGGAGAAAACAATGCCCATAAAATTGCTAAAAAAGCTCGCGATAGCTTGTCTGATAGCGAGCGCATTAACCGCTTGCACAACAAATATAAGCGGTGATTTTTGCCTTATTTATGAACCAGTGTACCCAGATTATCTCAATGATACACCGGAAACCATTAACCAAATCGACCGCAACAATGTGGTTTATGATGAATTATGCCTTTAATTTTTTAGTTGAAATTTAATAAAGTTATTTTATATTCAAGGGCAGACAGCATAAATAATGCTGTTTAGCACTTAGGTGCGGAGCATTCGTAAGCTCTTATACAGCAAGCGGCGTTTTGGATATAACACCGTAATATTGTCTTATTGTGGCAATAAATATATCCCCGATTATGGTCGGGGAGCTTTTGGCGTATGTTCAAGGTAATATACCTAAAGGTCAAAAGGTCATCACTTGCTGTATGATTTACGAACTACCCCGACCACCTTTGTGCAAAAGGTGGTCGTTTTAAGTTCGAGAATTGCATGGGTAAGATATGCGCGTTCTTTGGGCATAGAGATGCTCCTTTAGCTCTTGAAAGCTCAATAGAAAAACAAGTCAGAAAATTAATAACCGAAGAAAATGTTGATACATTTTGGATTGGCGGTTACGGAAATTTTGATTCTTTGGCGACAAAAGTTCTTAATAAACTACAAAAAGATTTTCCTCATATTTCCATAATATTAATAATCGCATATCCCAGACAATTACATCAATATGACAAAGTATTTCCCTTTGATTCCTTTGATTATCCGCCGGAAGTTGAATCTGCCCCTTATAAATTCGCTATTTCTACCCGAAATCGCTATATGGCTAAAAATACTGATTTTGTTATTGCTTATATTAATAGAGAATATGGCGGAGCTTATGATGCTTTTCAATATACAAAAAGATTAAAGAAGAATATTATAAATTTATCTAAATATTACAAAAAATCCCCCTGCTCTAAAGAGTAGGGGGATTTTTGTCATTTAATACCTCCTTTAAATTGCTTTTCTGGTTAAATCCTGATTGGCCGCCAGAGAATACATATCGCTGACATCTTCAGTCGGATTAGATAAAGTATCTGTCGAAGCTGAATTGCTGACACTGAAACTGTTCATCGCCTGTATCAGCTGGTCGGCATTGCTAATATTAAGCGTGCTACCATCAGCAAATTCGATACTTTCAACCTGATTTGTACTCGAACTAAAGTGGTTATTTATTTGAAGACCTTTAATTTCATCACCATTGATAGAGATTTTCAGATTGTTACCAATTTGTTCAAACGACAAATCGTTTTGACTGATACCTTCACCAAAAACAATTTTATCATTACCACTGCTATCCGATATTGTATCAAAACCATCTCCTAGATTATATTGATAAATATCATCTCCATTACCACCGTTTAGTATATCATTACCGATACCTCCAATCAGTGTGTCATTACCTTCACCGGCGTTAATAGTATCGTGACCACCGTTTCCGTAGATGATATCATTATAGTTGGTTCCATTAACTGTATCATCAGCATTTGTCTGTTGCAACGTTAATCCCTGTGTAGAGAGATTAAACGTTGAACCATCTGAGAATTGTAGTGTTTCAACTTGATTATTAACATTATTATAAAAATCTTTAATCAAAATGTTTTGATTAGTATCATTTTTAATAACAATACGTAAATCTTTTCCATCTTGCATATATGTTAAATCACTCTGAGAAATTCCTTCGCCAAATTTGATTTTATCGTTTCCTCGAGTTTCCGTAATGGTATCAATACCATCACCCAGATTGTAAATATATGTATCTCTGCCGTAGCCTCCATTAAGAATATCATTACCAACACCACCGATAATCACATCATCACCATCTCCGGAATTAATTGTATCATTACCTTTCATTCCGTAAATTGTATCATCATTATCAGTGCCGTTTATAGTTTCATCGCCATCATATTGTTCAAAAATCAGAGAATCATTAACTAAATCTAATACCGAATTATCGGCAAACTGGAGTTGCTCGAAGCGTGTATCAGCATTCTTGAATTGATCGACCAGCAGAAAACCTTGAGCTATATCATTATTTATCAAAATACGTAAATTATTACCTTCACGAATAAACCTCAGATTCTCTTTAGAAATTCCATTACCTAGAACAATCTTATCCGCCCCAGATGTTTCCATAATGGTATCAAAGCCATCACCCATATTATATATATAAGTGTCATCTCCATTACCACCGTTCAGATTATCATTGCCCAATCCTCCGGTAATAATATCATCACCTTCTCCAGCATTGATAATATCATTGCCTCCCAGAGCATTGATAACGTCATCATAGGCTGTACCAGTAATTGTCTCATCAATATTGTTCTGATTAAATGTAAATCCCTTGTTAATCAGGCTTAATATACTTTCATCAGCAAACTCAATACTTTCGATTTTTGAGGTACCCGAAGCAAACTGATTTTTGAGCAAAAAGCCTTGCAATTTGTCATTATTGATAATAATACGCAAATCATTACCCTCACGGCTAAAGGATAGCATATCCGCCGTAATTCCACTTCCAAGAACAATTTTGTCAATTCCGTCAGCATCCGAGATTGTATCAAATCCATCGCCGAGATTATAAATATAGGTATCATCACCAACTCCACCAGTTAATGTATCGTTACCTTCACTGCCATAAATAACATCATTACCATTTCCGGCATCAATAACATCGTTGCCTTTGCCACCGTAAATAATGTCATTACCGGCTAAGGCATTAACGGTATCGTTGCCGTCATTGGCATAAATAATATCATTAAAGTTGGTTCCGTTAATTGTATCAAAAGTATCTCCTTGTCTGAAAACAAGACCATTTTCATTTAAGATATATTGGGTTCCATCTTTAAATTTCAGGGTAAAGTTTTTATAACTGTCATTGTTGAAAAATTTTGACAAGTTAAAACCTTCAGCAGGATTATCACTAACTGTTATATAAAGATTCTCACCAATTTTTGTAAAAGTTAAATCATTAAAATCTATGCCTTCTCCAAATTCAACGGTGTTTTGACCTGAATTATCTTCAATAGTGTCAAAGCCATCACCAGAATCCCAGCGATAAGTATCATTACCGGCACCGCCTTTGAGCGTATCATTACCATGTCCGCCAATCAGTGTATCTTTGCCACTGCCGCCGGATAATGTATCCAGCCCATCATTGCCGTAGATAACATCATCATATGGAGTTCCGCTTATATTATCATCTGTCTCCCATTGTTTTAATGTGAGACCAGATGTGGCAATATTCATTGAACTGTTATCTGCAAATTTGAGTGTTTCAATTTTGTTATCATCAGAAGCAAAGAAATTGACAATCTTCATGCCTTGGGATGTATCATCATTGATAATCAGCCACAAATCATTACCGCTTCTCCTGAAAGTCAAAGCGTCTTTGGCTATTCCTTCTCCAAAAACAATCTGGTCTTTACCATTCGGATCAGTAATTGTATCAAATCCGTCACCAAGATTGTAATAATAGGTATCTCGGTCATATCCGCCAGTAATTGTATCATTACCTTTGCCACCAGTGATATCGTTATAACCATCACCGACATTGATGATGTCATGACCATCACCACCGGTTAAAATATCATCATCTGCCGTACCATTAATTGTTTGATTAACTTCCGGTAATTGCGACAATGAGATATCTTCCGTTGGTACAAAGGTTGAACCATCGGCAAACTTGAAAGTATAATTTCTCCGAGATGAAGAGCCAAAGAAACCAGAAAGATTAATGCCTTGATTACGGTCACCGTTTACAAAAACATACAAATCCGAACCGTCACCATTTTGACGTTCAAAGGTCAAATTCTCTAAGCTGATACCTTCGCCAAACTGGATTGTATTGTTTCCATCACTATCGCTGACAACATCAAAGCCATCCCCAAGATTCCATACATAGGTATCGTCGCCATCACTACCATATAAGGTGTCATTACCTTTGCCGCCAGTTATGGTATCATTACCATTTCCGCCCGATATTTCATTATTTTGATTATTTCCGGTTAAAACATCATCATAACTAAATCCGTTCAAATTACTCTGACCTTCCGGCAAACTAAAGTTAAAGCCACTTTCTTTGGGTACAAAGGTTGAACCATCGGCAAACTTGAAAGTATAATTTCTCCGAGATGAAGAGTCAAAGAAACCAGAAAGATTAATGCCTTGATTACGGTCACCGTTTACAAAAACATACAAATCCGAACCGTCGCCGTTTTGACGTTCAAAGGTCAAATTCTCTAAGCTGGTACCTTCGCCAAACTGGATTGTATTGTTTCCATCACTATCGCTGACAACATCAAAGCCATCACCGAGATTCCATACATAGGTATCGTCGCCATCATTACCATATAAGGTGTCATTACCTTTGCCGCCAGTTATGGTATCATTACCATTTCCGCCTGATATTTCATTATTTTGATTATTTCCGGTTAAAACATCATCATAACTAAATCCATCCAAATTGCTCGAACTTTCCGGTAAGATAAAGTTAAAACTATTTTCTTTGGGTATAAAGGTTGAACCATCGGCAAACTTGAAAGTATAATTTCTCCGAGATGAAGAGTCAAAGAAACCAGAAAGATTAATGCCTTGATTACGGTCACCGTTTACAAAAACATACAAATCCGAACCGTCACCATTTTGACGTTCAAAGGTCAAATTCTCTAAGCTGATACCTTCGCCAAACTGGATTGTATTGTTTCCATCACTATCGCTGACAACATCAAAGCCATCCCCGAGATTCCATACATAGGTATCGTCGCCATCACTACCATATAAGGTGTCATTACCTTTGCCGCCAATTATGGTGTCGTTTCCATTTCCGCCGTTTATAGTATCATTGCCTCCATTACCGTAAATAATATCATCATACGATGTTCCGGAAACATTATCATGTCCGTTTGTTTGTTGAAAGGTAAAACCCATTTCACTCAGATTTTTTACAGTACCATCGGCAAACTCAAGCTGTTCTATGCTGTAACTACTATTGTAAAACTGACTTTCAATAACAATACCTTGAGTAATGTCATTAAACAATGTAATCACCAGATTATCTCCTTTACGAGAAAATCTTAAATCATCAAAAGTAATTCCTTCCCCAAATTTAATTTTATCCGTTCCATCTGTGTCATAAATGGTATCAAGACCATCACCCAGATTATAGATATAAGTATCATCTCCGGCTCCGCCTTCTAAACGATCATTACCTGTACCACCAATAATAAGATCATTACCTGCACCAGCATTAACTGTATCAAAACCGGCACCAGCATAAATAATGTCTCTATTTTGCCCACCATTAATCGTGTCATTTCCACCATTAGCAAATACAGTATCTCCATTATTTGTAAGATTTATGTTTTCACCAGTTTCTAACTGATGCAAAATCAGAGGAATTTCTGATAGATGAGTAATAGAACCATCGTGAAAATACAAATCTTCAATTTTATAATCTAAACCGGAGAAAAAGTTATTAATTAATATTCCTTGAGATTCATTATTTTTAACCGTAATTCGCAAATGGCTGCCTTCTTGACGGAATTTCAAATCATTGAATGAAATACCTTCACCGAAAGAAATTTTATCATGATTTCCGGTATCATAGATGGTATCCATTCCATCGCCCCAATTCCATAGATAAGCATCATCACCTAAACCACCGTTTAATGTGTCATTTCCGGTTCCGCCAAGCAAACGATCATTTCCGTTTCCGGCATTAATAACGTCATTTCCACCGTTACCAATTAAAATATCATTATAAGATGTTCCGTTTATAGTATTATCTTCATTATTTCCTTCTAAAGTTTCTCCGCCGTTCACACCGGGGATGCTATTCCAGTGGCCAAGAACATATTCATAATCCCAAGTTGTGCCATCTGCAAACACAATAGAATTAACCGTTGCGCTTGATGTACCTTGTTGGTCAAAATAGCTATAAATACGAATTGAATCGTTCGGCCGTGTATTGCCCTCTTCATCCGGATCATATGAAACAGTAATAATCAAGTCAAAACCTTGGCGACCGAGAGTTGTTTTTGATGCTAAAATACCTTCACCAAATTGGATAATATCCGGCTCATTTGCAGAAGCATTATCATCAGAATTATCAATGGCATCATTGCCAAAACCGGGGTTAAAAATATAAGTATCGGCGCCATTTCCTCCAATGAGATAATCATTTCCTTCGCCTCCGATAAGGATATCATTTCCATCTTCACCAAAAATATTATCATTTCCGGCGCCACCGTCTAGGGTATCATTACCGGCATCGCCATAAATAGTATCATTACCGGCCAATCCATTAATTTCATCCACACCAGACGTTCCGGTCAAATTATCATTGCTTTCTGTTCCATAAGTATAACCAAATTTTGCGAGCATAACATCTAAATCATTACCCGTCAGAGAACCATAGTTTCTAAAAGCATCATAAATAGATTGTAAGTTATTATATCCGCAATTTTTTATTAATGCTTCAAATTCTCTAAATGCTACGATTCCATTTTCTGCATTTTCATTATAAATGCCTTGAATTTGCGCCACAGCTTCAGAAACATCCACATTCCATGTTTCTGTAGAATTATTCCATGTTAATTGCACTTTCTCCAACAATGGTTTATAGTGTGTTTGAGATAATAGTTCACTATTAACATATTCTGCCAAAATATCAAAAGCACGCAAGATATAAGGAGCAGCCTTGCCGTGCGGATTTGGGTCTCGTTCTCCCCAACACCATGTACCGAGATATTCTTTGCCCATAAATTCTTCTAACGCTTCAAGTTTGCGTGTATCATCAATAACCTTACCATAAACTTGTGTTGGGTCACGACCGTCAATCGGCATATCTTGAACACCGGTCCAATGATATATAATGTTATACAAAATTTGTTGACGAGCTTCAGAATTTGTTTCTGCGGCATATTGTTGCACTAAGGCTTTGAGTTCTCCTGTCGTATCCAAAGCCATTGCCGTATGCAAATCATGCACATTGCCAAAACCTTGAACATTAGGCAAAGCGGCAATATCAGCGGGGATATCAACCTCTGTTTTATCTACAGTATCCATTAAATCGGCATTAAACCAAATATCGTTAATGTTTCCTTGAGCTCCGTTTTCTTTGTCAAAAGACCCTATCTGACCGATAGTATTACCGTTAATATCTGTTGCGTTTGAATTTTGATAATCTAAATTAATATTTTCAATTCCGGCTTGTTCCAAAGTTAACAGCTCTCCTTCATCAACTTTGCCGTTTTGATTCGTATCTTTCCAAACTTTAACTTGGTTCCATGCCGTATCAGAACCATTAAAAACACCATCACTGTTACTATCTAACTCAGCTAAGGCTTCAAACCCATTGGCGGCTTTTTGCCCAGACGAAAGAACGGAGTTATTACCAAACAACTCCGTTCCATTATCTATCTGTCCATTTCCGTTAATATCTCTTACCAACAAACCATCATCTTTGCCTACCCAACCACTTCTTTCCGCAAAACCATTGCCATCGTGATCAAAATGTGTTCCTTTTTCCACTGTCGTGGTTTCAACTCCATCTCCATCTAAATCTATGACTAATGGTGAACGCGTCGTTTCCGCTGTGAAAAGAGATTCTTGAATCATGCACATAGGTTCATATTTTGTATATTGTCTATTATATTGAGATAAAGTGCAACAATTTACAGAAATAGTATTTTCTTCCATTTCTACACCTACCGCAGTTAAAATAGATTTTAATTCATTAAAAATATCATCTTTATGTTTTTCAATATAATCCCATGACAATCCAACTAAACTGCCAATAACAAATGTTGCGATTGCAGCTGATGTAATAGTAGCCCCCGCAGGTATCAATAATATTGCTATTCCTGTTGCTAAAGCATATTTACCAATGGGACCTAAATTGTGTTCTTCTATAGATTGTTGAATAGCAAAAAATGCTCCATAATAACCATATGTTTTTACCAATCTTCCCATATTTTTTAAGTCGCCTATAGGCATTTTAGAAACGCAATCTCCGATTTTACTTAATGTAACCTCACCTCCTGTTATAGCCATATTCTTTAAGGTTTCAAAAAAATTATCTATTGTATTTTTGTCTTCTTGTGAAATTTCAATCATCTGTATATCTCCTTTCTTGTTTGTATGCCTTTGCAAAACATTTATAATATTTTCTTCCTATATAAATTGTTGTATTAAAAGGAATTATGGCAAACAGGCCTGCAACAGATAAAAGTTTTATTTTGGAATTAAAATCATCTTTTGCTGGTGTGAATGCCATATAAATTAATGGCAAGTATATAAAAAAACCTATTGCGCATATTAAAAACCATTTGTCTAATAATTTTTTTTCAGAGGAACATACATTGTAGATTTTATTTACAGAATAAAATCCTCGATAAAGTTCATATGGACACGTATAATAACTAGATGCTATTCCTAACGCAATAAAAGCAACAATAGCCAAAGCAATATACGATTTAGAATTTATCACATAAAAGAAAAAAAATGTCTCAACAAGTTCTGTTCGGGTGATATTTCCAGAATCTGCCGTTTCTATTAAAACGGAAAATATAACGGATAGTACAAATATAATATATGAATTGCGGCGATATATTGAATTTGTTCCGATGAGATAATTTTTTTTGTAACACAAACATATAGCTAAAGTCACAAATATAATATTTGCAGAAGATATAACTAATTTTAAATTATATAAATAAGATTGATTAATTTGCTTATAAAACATTGCAATAAAAAACATCCAACAATAAATAAGTAAACTCCACACCAGTATTGTGTATATAGGATGCTTTTCAGATGGCGTTTCCATCTCTATCAATTTTTTCTTATATGGATTATCATCGCTTAATTGTTCACTTAATTTGTTTTCATAAACATCGTAGTTCTTAAAAAACATTTTCCGTCCTCTTTTATACAATTACCTGAAAATATTTATTTCTCATTTTTTATTTTTCAATATCGCCTTCTTAACTTATTAAAATCCACTTTGCTTAAATTTTAATAAACTAAGCGGCTTGTTCTAAAGTCAAAAGTTCACCGCTATCAACTTCGCCGTTTTGATTGGCATCTTTCCAAACTTTAACCTGATTCCATGCCGTATCAGAGCTATTAAAAACACCGTCACTATTACTATCCAAATCAGCTAAAGCCTCAAACCCATTAGCGGCTTTTTCCCCGGACGAAAGAACGGAGTTATTACCAAACAACTCCGTTCCATCATCAATCAGTCCATTATTATTAATATCACGAACCAACAAACCGTCATCTTTGCCGACCCAACCTGATTTTTCGGCAAAACCATTATCATCATGATCAAAATAGACACCTGACTCTACTGTTGTTGTTTCAACCCCATCTCCATCCAAATCAAGTGCCAATGGCGAAGCTTGTTTATGTGCCGTGGTAAAAGCTCCTCTTGCGCCTGTTGCTATTGCCCACAATTCTTGACTAAAACGATCAGCAATATCATAAAATTTTTTATCTTGTTCATATACTCCGACAGCAATATGTTTATATATTTTTAATTCTTTAGCCGGTGCTTTCAATGCCGGTACAAATTCTGCAATTTCTAAAACAGTATCAAATATAGCCTCAAATTTAGAAGAACTATCATTATCTTCAATACTACTTATTTGCATTATAGTACTATTAGAAAAATCAATATCTCTCCAAGCATCAATTACATATTGTAAAATGCTTGTAAAATATCCTTCTTGACATAATTCTGTTACAATTTTATCTTGAGCTTCTATGATTGAATATAAAGTTTGTTCTTCCGAAAAATTTCTTACAAAACTCATAAAATCATCGTTTTCTGGTTCATTTTGAGTTAATTCAAAGGCTCCATTAATAAATTCATCAGAAAGCAACTGATTAATTACAATATCATTTAACCCATAAGATTGCAAAATTGGAGTTAAAGCATTTTTTAATTCATTGGCATTTAAATAGCTCATAAAATTTCTCCTAATAAAAAGTTAATAAAATTAATGATTTTTATTCATAAGTTTCTATTTCAATATCTCCTCGTTGGTCTAAAAGAATTCTTTGCTTTACAGATTTTACATCATAATAAAATGCCCCTTCAGCATTCTTAATATTTTCATCAGCTCCAGCTTTTATAAGTTCATTTACAATTCTATCATTTTCTACACTATAAGCCCAAAATAATGCTGTATTTCCATCACTATCTTGAATATTGATATCAGCTCCTTTTTGAATCAGATATTTCAAAGGTTCCAATGTTATTTCCTGAGGATTTGCAGCCGCAAGATGCAAAGGAGAAGTTTCGAAAGTTCCTGCTTTCAAATTAATATCAGCACCGCTTTTAACAAGAAAATCTATAATTTCCATAAAATATGGAATAAATTTACGATATGCTAGCTGCATTGCTCCTTTTATAGCTATTCTGATTTCCTCTCTTTCTTCAGAAGTAATTTCTCCGCACGGTTTAGAAACAATTCCTGGAAAATTACATTCTCCGATTTTATTTTTTATTTTTTCATCAATTGCAATATTTACATCTCGCTCCATATCTGGAATAAGAGATGGCAAAGCAACAGCCCAATGCAATGCAGGCATTGATATTCCAATACAAGAAACTTTATTTATATTTGCCCCTGCTTTTGTTAACAGTTTAATTTTTTCCAATGCATATGTTGGATGTTTATTAGCATTTCGACTGTATACAGCACTTTTAACCGCAACATTTAAAAGTGTATTGCACTGATAAACCTTATTCACATCATAACCACTTTGAATAAGTTTTTTGACATCATCCGGAGTCCCTTTCAACACAATCTCATGAGCTTGTTCATCGCTAATCTGAGAAGAGGTATTTTGAGCATAACTTACCCCTACATTAAGCAAAAATCCCATCAATAAAAACAAAAAACTAATAATTTTTCTCATTTTAACTCCCTAAAAAATTTTACCTTAAAATATTTATTTCTTACTTTTTACTTTTCAATATCGCCTTCTTAACTTATTAAAATTCACTTTGCTTAAATTTTAATAAACTAAGCGGCTTTTTCTCCAGATGAAAGAACGCATTAAAGTTATTATTAATAAATTTTATTATTTTCATTTTCCTCCACGAAAAAACATTTTCCCGCATTGAGAAAAATGCGTAACTTAAAAGCAGATAACAAAACGTAAAAATTGGATAAAAGAACAAAGAGAGAGGAAAATTTATTTTAGGCGAGAACAAGGAAACATCTAAAAGTAGGCAAGATGGTAAGAATCTCAAAAAATTGAGATAGGTTTGGGGCGGCACCAAATAATGGTCTCTCATAAACCTCTCCTTAGTTGCGTGAACTTGTTTATCATTTTCTAGCAATAATTTTAAATTGCAAGCACAAATTTTATTTTTTTTGAGTAAATATAACGTGTTATGTTTTACTTAACAAAAACTTGTGGAATTTCTAAGAATACAACCCTGTGTATAAGTTCATTGTTTACTTTATTTTAATTTTTTCGCACCTTAAGAGAAAAATTTTACTTTTCTTTTAAATTTTCTCCCTCTATGATGTTGTCTGTTAGAGTTTTGCAACCTATAAAAGCGGATAATATATATGGAAGCCACAAATACCTATTCTCAAACTCTTGATACCGGCTTGGCTTGTTTTGCCATTATGGCGAATTATTTTGAAAAGCCGATTTCTATTGACCAAATCAAACATAAATATGACCGGCAAAATTCCCATTTTGAAGAATATGAGCTATTGCAACTGGCAAAGGAATTTTCTTTCAAAGCCAGATTCGTTGACACCAAATGGGAACGCTTGGACAAGACCGCTCTGCCGGCAATCGCACAAAGCAAAGACAATACTTATTTTATTATCGGCAAAGTTGCAGAAGATAAAGTTTTGATTCAAGACCCCGCCAAAGGTAACCACCCCGAGGTTTTGAACAAAGAAGAATTTTTAGATAGATGGAACGGCAGGCTCTTAATGATGACCTGCCGTGAGTTTATCAACGGCAAAAACCGCAAGTTTGACATTTCATGGTTTATTCCGGCGGTGGTTAAATACCGCAAGCTGTTTGGTGAGGTTATTCTGGCCTCTTTCTTTTTACAACTGTTTGCGCTGGTATCGCCACTTTTATTCCAAGTGGTGATTGACAAGGTTTTAGTCAACCGCGGGCTTTCAAGTCTTGACGTATTAATGGTGGCGCTAATCTGTATTGGTATCTTTGAAACTTTGCTCGGCGGACTTAGAACATATACTTTTTCACATACCACCACTCGCGTGGATGTGGAGCTTGGTGCTAGCTTATTCAAGCATCTCATTCGGCTGCCTTTATCTTATTTTGGAGTCCGTCGGGTTGGCGACACGGTGGCTCGAGTTCATGAGCTGGAAAATATCCGCAACTTTTTGACTGGCTCGACCTTAACCCTGATTATCGACTTCTTCTTTACGATTATCTTTTTTACTGTCATGTTCTTTTATTCCAAAACTCTGACACTGCTGGTTTTGCTCTCAATCCCTTTTTATGTGGTATTGTCCTTGTTCTTCACCCCGATTCTACGTTCACGTATAGATGAGCGTTTTCAACGCGGTGCTGAAAATCAATGCTTTTTGGTTGAAGCTGTTTCAGGTGTTGAAACCGTAAAATCATTAGCCGTTGAACCGCAAATGCAACGCCGTTGGGAACAACAACTCGCCGCTTATGTCGGCTCATCTTTCAGAGCCTCACATATTAATAATATTGCCGGACAGCTTGTCCAGTTAGTACAGAAAATCACCATGGCTCTGACTTTGTGGATTGGAGCCAGTTTGGTGATGAAAGGCGAGCTTTCAGTGGGGCAACTGATTGCCTTTAATATGCTTTCCAGCCGCGTAACTCAACCGATTTTACGTTTGGCTCAGTTGTGGCAAAATTTTCAACAAGCCAAAATCTCTATCGAAAAACTTTCCGATATTCTTAACAATCCGGCCGAAAATACCGAAACCCTGTCCAAAGGCTCTATGCCCGAAATTAAAGGTGATGTGGAGTTTAAGGATATTACATTCCGCTATGTACCGAATGGTCCGGAAATTCTTAAAAAAATGAATTTCAAAGTCAAAGCCGGACAAAAGATTGGTTTTGTCGGTCCGAGCGGTTCGGGTAAATCGACCGTAACCAAACTCATTCAACGCCTTTATATTCCAGAAACCGGCAAAGTGCTGATTGACGGAATTGATATTTCTACCGTTGATACAGCATGGTTAAGACGACAAATCGGTGTGGTCTTACAGGAGAACTACTTATTTAATAAGAGTGTGCGAGAGAATATTGCCCTAACCAATCCGGCAATTTCTATGGACAAGATTATCGCCGCCGCCAAATTAGCCGGAGCTCATGATTTTATTACCGAACTTCCCAACGGCTATGATACCATTATTGAAGAGCGAGGAGCGTCACTTTCCGGAGGACAAAGACAAAGAATAGCCATTGCCCGAGCTTTGGTTAATAATCCACGAATTTTGATTTTTGACGAGGCAACTTCGGCTTTAGACTATGAATCCGAACGTATTATTCAGCAGAATATGGCCTCAATTTGTAAAGGTCGTACGGTGTTTATGATTGCTCACCGCTTGTCCACCGTTCGGGATTGCGACCAGATTATCACCATTGAAAAAGGCGAAATTACGGAAACCGGAACACACGAAGAGCTTATTCAACGAGGCGGACGCTATGCTTATTTGTGGAATAGCCAAACAGCACCAATTATACCAACCCAAATGGCCGCGGAGTAAAAAGAATGTGGGAAGAACTGAAAAGATATTGGGAAATAGCCAAACTAGCCTTGTTACAGGAAAAAGCCGCCAAAGATAGTAAGGTAAAGGGCATGAACGAGCATGAAAAAGAGTTTCTGCCGGCTGTATTGGAAGTTACCGAAATGCCACCATCTCACGCCGCCAGAGTGCTTACATACGTTATTATGTTAATGTTTGCCACTCTGATTTTATGGTCAATCTTAGGCAAAATCGACATTATCGCAACTGCAGGCGGAAAACTGATGCCGGCATCCAATATTAAAACTATTCAGACCTTGACCGATAGTGAAATTGAAGAAATCTACGTTCAGGAAGGGCAATATGTCAAAGAAGGACAAAACCTGATTAAGTTTAATCAAACCGAAGTCTTGGCAAATATCAATCGTGTTGAAAACGAAATGGAAGCCTTAGAAATTTCTATTGCTCGCTTGAAAGCTCTCTTAACCGATAATCCCGAAGCTAATTTTACATATAATCATGACATTGATGAATATTTAATCAGAATGCACAGTAAACTTCTTCAAAGTCAAATGACCGAAAAAGCCGCAAAGATTGAGGTTTTAGAAGGGCAAATTATTAAAGCCGAAAAAGAAAAGGAGACTATTCAAGCCGATTTGCAACGTATTGAAAAATTATTGCCCAGCGTTGAAGAACGTATTGATAAAAAGAGAATTTTGGTCGAGAAGAAGCTCTTAGCTCGTTTGACTTTTTTGGAACAGGAAGAAGAATTAACCAATTTACAAGAACAACGTAATGTTCAAGCCAAGAAAATGGCAGAAACCGAAGCCAATATTGAATCTTTGAAAAAAGAACAACGCCAATATTTGGCTGAGTTTGATAAGAATATCATGCAAGAGCTGACCGAAAGCCGTGAAAAGTTGGCTTCTTATCAGCAAGAACTGATTAAATATCAAGAAGCCTTAAAGCGAACTATCGTCAAAGCCCCGCTATCGGGTTATGTTCAGCAGTTGGTTTATCATACCAAAGGCGGTGTAGTAGAAACCGCCAAGCCAATTATGAATATAGTACCGGAAGATTATAAATTGGAGGCGGAAGTTCAGATTTTGAACAAAGACATCGGTTTTGTACGCGCCAAACAAGATGTGGAAATCAAAATAGACAGTTTTCCGTTTACAAAATATGGCACAATCAAAGGAAAAGTCCGTAATATATCTGGTGATGCCATTCAAGATGAAAAACTTGGCTTAGTGTTTAATGCCCGACTAACACTCTTGGATAATAAAATCAAAGCTGATGGGCAAATAATCCAACTCAAGCCCGGCATGAGCGTAACAGCCGAAATTAAAACCGGCAAACGCCGCGTGATAGAATATCTCCTCTCTCCGGTAATGAAATATCTTAACGAAAGTATGCGAGAAAGGTAGAGTTGTCATATTTTCCTAAAATACCAATAGAAATATTGGTATTTTTTTCAGAAATAAATTGTTACCTTAAAAACAGCCTAAATCATTGAAAAACAGTAATATTTTTCTAAAAAGTACTTGCGTTTCTCCATGGATATGTCAGTATAGAATATGTAAAGATAATTTAATAAAATCAAGGAGTTAGGAAAATGGAAAGTGTTTTAGATGATGAATATGATGATAGCTTTTTATCCCCTAATCATCAAAAAATCGCTGAGTTAAATGACCAATTCAGAAAGAGCTTCTGCGGTGGCAAAGTCCTTATGACTTGCGGAATTGACGCTTTGGATTGGGCGACAAAAACAAAAATTATAAGCAAGGTACAAAAATTTAATGAGTTTAATTTCAAAAATGACCCTCACGGAGAGCATGACTTTGGAATTGTCCAAGAAGGTGATGTAGAGGCTTATTGGAAAATTGATTATTATGACAAAACTTTGACTTATGGCTCTGAAAATCCAGCAGATGAATCAATAACCACCAGAGTTTTGACAATTTTATTACCGATTGAATATTAATAAAGGAGAGCAAAAATGACTTTTGATGTAAAAAAATACCCCGGATATACAGAGATGTTATTCCGCAACCGTAAGCCAACATTAACCAGAAAGAAATCTCTTGAAACCTTTTATACCGGCGACAATAAACAAGTTTATTGTCGCGTTGCCGAGCCAACCTGCGGATCTGGAGCTATGGTTTTGGGATTGGTTAAATGTCTGCAAAATCGAGGGATTGAAAAGCTGGGCGGCAAATTATATATTGAGGCCACTGATATTGATGAATTATGTGTCTGCATGAACTTATACGCAACTTAGCTTATTAGGCCTAAGTGTTCGCGTTATCCACGGCAATAGCTTATCGGGAGAAATCTTTTCCTCTTGGGATTCCCCCAATTTACAAATGGCAAACCTCTCGGGGTATTTTAATTAAAAGCTATAATCTGAAGAGCTTGTCCACTCACTTGTTCACTAACTATTATATGGCTATTTCTAAAGAACTATACAGATAAAAAAAATACCCCAGCGTCTATACACAATCTTGAAAAACAAAACTATGCAGGAAAACTCTCTGGGGTTTATATTACACATATATCAAAAACGAGCATATTTCAACAGTAAATATTGACAATTATAACAATTTATTATAATTTTTAACCAAATCTATGATGTTTTTATGCAAAGATAGAGGTTAAAATGCTTGTTGAGTTTAGTTTTAGCAATTTTAGAAGTTTTAAAGACGAAGCCATTTTTTCTATGGAACCAGATTCTCAAAATGGAGATAGTTACAATATTATAGATACAAAGCTCAAAAGAATACCCCAACTTTACCGTTCAAGCGGAATTTTCGGAGCTAATGCTTCTGGTAAATCCAATATTGTCAAAGCATTTGATACTTTCTCCCATATAGTAAAAAACAGTTCTAAATCAATTATTGATGATGAATTTCCTAGCGAGTTCTACGCATTATCCAAAACTTTTCAAAATCAACCCATGAATTTTGGTATAAAATTCATCATACAAGAAACTCTTTATGATTACAAATTTTCTTTATCTCGAAAAATAGTCGAACAAGAAAGTTTATATTGCTACGATATTTCAGAAACTGGTACAAATAAACCTAATCGTATATTTGAAAGAGAATATATTGATGGAAAAAGCATATTCAAAAAATCAACCGGTATCTTACAATCTTGGTGTAATGAAATCTTAGATAACCGATTATTTTTATCCGATTTAGTAAATAATAGAAAATGTGAAATAAAAGAAATCAAGGAAACATATAATTGGATTAACCAAAAACTAACTTTAATTAACACCCATAAATTAAACCAATTTTTTTCCATCAAACAAATAGAAAAAGGCGAAGGCAGAGATATTATAGAATTAATAAAAAAAGCTGACCTTGGTTTAACCGACATTGCAGTGAGAGAAATATCAATCGATGATATGATAGAAAAAATAAAAAATAAAAAGAAAAATATTTTTCCTAGAATATTGGAAACCATTATAGGATCAGATGAAAATAAAGTTATTGAAACCTTAAGTTTTCATAAAACTGAAGATGGCGATATTAAAGAATTTGAGTTTGAAAATATGGAATCCGATGGAACTAAAAACTTTTTATCCATTTCAGGGCCTATATTTGATGCTATTAAAGGCGGAAAAACATTAATTGTAGATGAAATGGATGATTCATTGCACCCCTATTTAGTTCGTTATTTGGTCGATATGTTTAATAATCCTGAAATCAATAAAAATAAGGCTCAACTTATTTTTACCTCTCACGCACACTATTTAATGGATGGCAGATATTTAACCAGAGACCAAATTTGGCTAACCACAAAAGATTTAAATAATGGATACTCATCATCTCTCTATTCTTTAAGTGATTTGAAAAATAAACTTAATAGAAAGAATATATCATTCCAAGAAGCTTATTTGGATGGTATTTACGGTGCTGTTCCAAACGTGGAGATGCTATAATGGCTAGAAGACAAAATCAAAAAGCTGCGAGAGCATATCCAAACGAATTTCATCTTTTCATCTGTGAAGATGAAAAATCAATGTGTTATTATTTAAATGGACTAAAGCCATATTTAAAACAAAATATTGTACTGGAGGCAAGACATTCCTATAACGGGAATTCAGCTCAAGCTGTTTATAAATGCGCAGAACAAGAATATAACAGAATCAATAGAAATCCTAAGGCATATGCAAATGGATTTAAGGTCATTGCATGTTTTGATAAAGACAATAATGATATCAATGATATCAACTCTATTATGAATAAACAAAGAAAAAAAGTAATAGCTTTATACAATAATCCCTGTTACGAGTTATGGCTTTTTCTACACACTTCACGCGATATACCTCCTTTTGCCTCTTCACAAGATTTTGCTCAACACTGCATGAGTAAAATAAATCAAAAATACGGAAAACATTTTAACGATGTTGATGAAATGAAACGATATTCTGAAATTTTTGAAATTGTTAAAACTGATTTTAATCAAGCTATAATGAATGCTGATGAGAAGCATTTTAGTAATTATAATGAAACTTATACCAATACTCAAACAATACTTAAAGAAATTGTCGACTTACAAAAAATCAGATAAAAGTTAAAGACGATTCACTTCATATAGTCATTTTATCGTCTTGTAATAAGCTGGTGGTAGCTCGGTGGTAGCTCGGCAAAAAAATCGCTAAAATTTTAAGATTAACACATTGATTTATAAAGATAATATTTTATAAGCGCAGTCGATTTGTAATCAGTGGGTCCGCGGTTCGAGTCCGTGTGTCGGCACCATCATAAAAAAGGCCTCCCATTGTGGAGGCTTTTTTTTATTTTAGCCTATATTTTTTCCTAATTCATAGGCTTGTTTAGGATATTGCGTTTGGTTAACAGCACCAACAGGCCAAACTCCTGAGGCTATGATTTGTCCGGCATCTTGCCAACCTAAATAATCTATCAATGTTTGATAATGGCTTTTTATCGGTTCCGCTTGCGAGGCTGACGTATTGGCATAGGTCATTAATAAAACGGCTTTTTTAGGGCGGTGAATTTGCCCATTGATGGCATAAAAGCGGTCAACAACATTTTTGAGCTGTGCCGAAACGCCAAAATAATACATTGGTGTTGCAAACACAACAACATCGGCATCAACGATATTTTGGCGAACAAATTCAAAATCATCTTTAAATATACAAGGTCCGTTCATACCGCATTTATTACACCCGATACAAGGATGAACTTCGGCAAAAGCCGCATTAAATCTTTCAACCTGATGACCGCTTTCCTTCGCTCCTTTTATAAAGTTATCAGCTAATGTATTTGAATTTCCGTTTTTTCTTGGACTTCCGGTTAAAACCAAAATTTTCATTTTTTTTCCCTTCACATTTTGTGTTTTTGATATTTTAGGCAAAGCAGCCATGGCTAGAGTTGCCAAGGTTGCTTTTATAAAGTTGCGTCTATTCATCGCGCCACCATTTCTTTGTTTTTGAGTTTAGGACATTTATTTTTTCACCCATAAGCGGTGTTAAAATTTGTATATTGTTTTTTTGATTTTCTTGCCAAAGCATATCTATTGATTCATGCCATGGATGCAAAGCCAAATCAAATACTGCCCAATGAATGGGCAAAAGTTTTTTAGCGCTTAATTCTTTTGTGGCTTTGATCACTTCTTGCGGAAACATATGGGTATTGGGCCAGCCGGTATTCCAGCCATCGATTTCAATGGCAGCTAGGTCAAAAGGACCATATTTTTTGCCGATTTTCTTAAAATGAGTACCGTAGCCGCTGTCGCCGCTCCAAAAAATTCTTTTATTATTTGCTTCTATAATATATGAATTCCACAAGGTTTTGTTGCGGTCGCCTAAACCTCTTCCCGAATAATGGACGGCTGTTTCCGCCGTGATATTTATTCCTTGATTGCTGTACTTATCTTCCCAACCGAGTTCTGTAATATTTTCATTTTTTATTCCCCACCCTCGCAAAGCTGCGCCGACTCCTAAAGGAACAATAAATTTTGAATTTTTAAGGCTTTGAACGGTTTTTCCTTCCAAATGATCATAATGATTGTGGCTAATAATAACAATATCAATCTGAGGCAAATCAGATACTTTAACCGGAGCTTTATTATATCGAGGAACCATAAACGGAATTGGAGCCGCATTTTTCAAAACCGGATCAAAAAGAATTCGTTTGCCGTCTAATTCTAATAAGACAGAAGAATGTCCAAGCCAGTAGAGTGCAAAATCATCGGCGATTTGACTAAAATCTGCTCGGGTTAATTTTTTCATGGGTAATTTTTGTTTTGGTGCAAAAGGAGAACGTTTAATAAATCTCAACCAATTTGCCGGTCCGTTACGCACATTATCAAAATCATATACCATTTTTTGCGGACTTTGAAATTCTCCGTTTTTAAAATACGGCAAAGATTCATATTTTTTCAATTCTTCTTGAGAAGGAGAGTGTCCAATCTCATTTAAGACATAGCCCACGACAACTGCGGCTAAGAGAATAATTATTGTCAAAAATTTTAACATATTTACTCCTTCTCTGCGTTTAGATAGGTTTAGTTTAGAGCAAAACCGGATAACCGTCTAATATTATTTGCTTATAAAATTATAAATTTTATTTATAGCTTTGACTTTCTGTTCCTAAGAGCATTAAAGAATTTTTTTCAATCCAGGAGATAAAAGGTTGCATACGTTTTTGATTATCTTTTACATACGAAAACCAGTAAGTTGCCGTTATTCCCTCATCTTCTAACGGAATGATAACGCGTTCGCCGTCATTACGATAAAGTTGCACCAATCTGGTGGTAAAACTCAAAAGATTTTTATGTTCCAGCATTTGGCGAAACACAAAATAATCCGTATAAACGGTAATGTGCGGCAACGAAACAAGCCAGTCCATAAAATCCTTCATTTTTTGTTCATAAGCACAATACATTCGATATACGGCAAATTCTCGATTAGGGTAAAGGTGCAAATTAATACTTGTTTTATTTGCAAGTTCATCTCCGATAGGAACAGATAACATAAGTTGTTCTTTGGCAAAAGGAATACTTATAACATCTTGATGTTCCAATTTTTCCAATGATATAACAGCATCATATCGGCGGCTTAACAAATCGTTCAATAAAATTGAATCATCAGAGACGACTTCCGAAGAAATTGCCAACTGCGGATTGTCCTGTTGCAACAAAGGGGTTGCAAAGCGCATCGGACCTGGATCGCAAAAGCCAAGGTTCATCTTGTTATTTTCTTTTGAATATTGTCGAAAAGCATTTTTCATCTCTTCAACTTGCCCTAAAATCGCACAAGTATAAGTAAATGCCATTTCTCCGGCTTTGTTTAAGGATATGTTGTTTTTCCTTCTTTCAAAAAGCTGTATACCCAGTTCTTCTTCAAGTTTTTTTAATCCCGTACTTAATGCCGGTTGTGATATATGTAATTTTTCGGCGGCAGCTGTCATGGTTTTACATTCGGCAATAGTTTTGAATTGTAACAATTGAGTTAATTCCATACCTTCCTCACTATAAGTAAAATTTATAGCTCAATAAAAAAACAATATTAGACTTATTTATAATAGTCAATCATAATAACGTTAAGACTATCGTTTAGCGGAGGTATTTATGAAACAGTTTATGACTATTTTATTTATGGTTTTAGCAATGGGATTTAATAATGTTCAGGCGGAGGAAAAAACAATGACCAGAGCAGAGAAAGCAAACATCGTTTATAAAGAGCTCTTTCAATCAGAACGGACACCCAGTCCGACCGATCCGGAGTTTATGGAAATTTTACAACGCAATATTTTCGGTGAAGTATTTTATACCGGAAACTTAACGGCTAAGGATAGAGAGCTGATTACGGTTGTGGCTTTGTCAACTTTACAAACTTTACCTCAGCTCAAAGCTCATATCAATGCCGCTCTTAATGCTGGCAATTCACCTCTTGAAATCAGAGAAGCCATTTATCAATGCGCGCCTTATATCGGTTTTCCGCGTACCCTTAATGCCATTGGCGTTTTTAATGAAGTTGCCAAAGACAGAGGAATAAAGCTGCCGCTTGACAATGCTTCTGCAACAACTGATGAAAACCGTTATCCCAAAGGTTTGGAAATTCAAAATCAACTTTATGGTGATGAAGTCAAGAAAGCAATGGCGTCTTTGCCTGATATTTATAAAGACGTTGTTCCCGATACGCTGACAACTTTTTGTTTTGGTGATTTTTATACCAGAGGCGGCTTATCTGTTAAGCAGAGAGAGTTGTTATCCCTGGTCATTTTAACAACCTTGGGTGCAGAAAAACAATTAAGTGCTCATGTCATTGGGGCATTAAAAGCCGGAAATGATAAAGAAACACTTTTAGCCGCTATGGTTCAAGCCATTCCGTATATTGGACTGGCTAACGCCATGACAACCATCAATTTAATTAAAGACGCCGATATTGAAAATTATAAACCTATTTATGAGGAATAAGTTTTATGAAAAAACTGTTCTTTTTATTAATCTTATTCAATCTGATAAGTTCAATATCTTATGGAAAAAACATACAGGATACAAACGCAATGAAAATTAAGCTGACAATAGAAAATCAAAAAGAAATCATTGTCCGAATGGCTGATAATTCGGCGGCAGAACAATTTATAAAGATGCTTCCTGCAAATTTTGAATTTATTGATTTTGCCGGAGAAGAAAAAATATCAGAATTTTCAAGACCAATATCTCTAAATAACGTTCCGCGCGGTATGATCGCCTCTGCCGGAAAGATGTTTATTTACGTTCCGTGGGGCAACTGGGGTTTCTTTTATAAAGACCACGGAGATTATCTTGATAAGAGCTTGATAGAATTGGGACAAATAGAAAGCGGATTGGAGATTTTATCAACATACGAAGGCGGTTTTAAAGCCAAAATAGAAGTTTTTGAAAATTGTGGTGATTAAATAAAAAAAGCTTGACTTAGAGTATACTCTAAAAATTATACTCAACCCAAACAAAACAAGAAAAGGAGATATTATAATGAATAGACGCGAATTTTTAATGAGCACCTTAGCCGCTTTTGCATTATCGGCTCTTCCCAAACTCACCCTTGCCGATGCGATTCCCGTATCCGAAGCCGTAAAAAAACAAATCAATAATAAAAACAAACTCGGATTCGGTTTTATGCGCTTACCGTTAAAAGATCCGCAAGACCAAACCTCCATTGATTATAATGAATTAAATAAAATGGTTGATACTTTTTTGGAAAGAGGTTTCACCTATTTTGACACGGCGTGGATGTATATGGGCTATGAAAGCGAAAATGCTTTGAGAAAATCTTTGGTTGAGCGTCATCCGAGAGATAAGTTTACGGTTGCCAGCAAATTACCTATCGGTATGCTCAAAAGCGCAGAACAACAAGAAGAAATATTCAATAAACAATTAGAAAAAACCGGTTTGGACTATTTTGATTATTATCTTGTGCACAATGTTAATGCCAATACCATCGGCAATGCACGCAAATATGATAGTTTCAAATTTGTAGCCGACAAGAAAAAAGAAGGAAAAATCAAGCACATCGGATTTTCCTTCCACGATAATCCGGAACTTTTGGAAGAAGTGTTAAAAGAACATCCCGAAGTAGAATTCGTACAATTACAAATTAACTACATAGATTGGGACAATCCGAGCATTCAGTCACGCAAATGCTATGAAGTTGCCCAAAAATATAACAAACCGGTTATTGTCATGGAGCCGGTTAAAGGCGGAAGTTTGGCTCTTGTTCCCGAAAAAGTGGAAACAATCTTCAAAAATGCCGAACCCAATATGTCGGTTGCTTCTTGGGCAATCCGTTATGCCGCATCCTTAGACGGTGTTATGATGGTCTTGAGCGGCATGAGCAATATGGAACAAGTTGAGGATAACACTTCTTATATGCAAAACTTCAAACCCATGACGCAACAAGAGTTAAAGGTAGTTGAAACCGCCGTTAAGACCTTGCATGATGAAATCACAATACCTTGCACGGCTTGCAAATATTGTGTTGAAGCCTGCCCGATGAAAATTGCCATTCCGGATTATTTTGCTTTATACAATGCCGAAAAACAAGAAAGAGGTGATAAACCTTTCAACGCTCAAGCCGTTTATTATGCCAATTTAATAAAAACGCACGGCAAAGCCTCGCAGTGTATCGGTTGCAAACTTTGCGAAAAGAATTGCCCGCAACATATTGAGATTAGCAAATGGATGAAGGAAGTTGCCAAAACTTTTGAAGCATAAAGGACGATAAAATGAATAAATATCTGATTTTAGGAGCTGTTGTTTTAGCAATAGCTATGTTTTCCGGTTACAAACTTATGGCTCAGAGCAAAACGGAAGAAAAAATGGATACACAAAACAAAAAAATCTTGGTGGCATATTATTCATATAGCGGCAATACTCAAAAAATTGCCCATGCCATCCATGAAAAAGTCGGTGGAGATATTTTTGAAATCAAAGCCGAAGGAAGTTATCCCGAAGAATATAAAGAAATGGTGCAACAAGCCAAAAAAGAGATTCAAGACGGTTTTCGCCCCAAATTAACCACTAAAGTTGAAAATATCGATCAATATGACATTATTTTCATTGGTTCGCCCAACTGGTGGGGAACGATTACGCCGCAAGTCAGCAGTTTTTTAGAAAGCTATGATTTAAGCGGAAAGAAAGTGATTCCGTTCATCACCCACGGCGGTGGCGGTAAACAAAACACCATCACCGATATAAAAGCACAATGCAAAGGTTGTGATGTTGTTTCTGAAGGATGGAGCAACTACGGAAGCTTAAGTATCGGACTTTCCGGCTGGCTTGAAGATTTAGGTTTTAAGAACTAAATGAACGATATATACACCGATTTAGGCTTTGCCAAACTAGACTTAAGCCGCAAGCATAGAACCGGAATAGCCGAGACAATTTATTGTGCCGGCAAAACCAAAGAGCAACTTGCCGAAATTTTAAAATCTTTTGCGCAAAAGGGCATAAGCGTTTTGGGAACTCGATGCTCGCAAGAACAAGCTGAATATGTTTTCCAAACCAATATCCCGCTGAGCTATGATGAAACCTCGCGCCTATTGAAACTTTCCGTCGGTCAAAAAGAAAAACTCAACGGAAGCATCGCCGTCTGCTGTGCCGGTACGGCTGATTTGCCGGTTGCCGAAGAAGCTGCTCAAACTGCCGAATTTTTAGGTGCAGAAGTACAGCGTTTCTTTGATATTGGTATCGCCGGTATTCATCGGCTTTTTGCCAAGTTGGAAGAAATCAGGCAAGCCGATATTATCATTGCCGTTGCCGGTATGGAAGGCGCTTTGAGCAGTGTGATTGCCGGTTTGGTAGATACTCCGGTTTTAGCCGTTCCGACATCGGTTGGGTATGGTGCTTCTTTTAACGGATTAGCCCCTCTGCTGACAATGCTAAATTCTTGTGCCGAGGGAATTTCCGTGGTCAATATCGATAATGGTTTCGGAGCTGCGGTTACTGCCTGCAAAATGTTAAGAAGGATGAAAAATAATGACTAAATATTTATACTTGGAAGGTGCTTGCGGCATCAGCGGCGATATGCTGGTTGCGGCTCTGGTTGATTTAATCGGCAATACAGAAAAATTGGATAACATATTAAAATCTCTTTCTATAAAAGGTTTTAAATATAATATCGGTCAAAAATCATCTTACAGCATCAAAGGTTGCGATTTTGACGTCCGACTTGAGCATCATGAACATCATCATGAAGAACATTATCATGAGCATCATCACGAGCACAGACATTTATCCGATGTTTATGAAATTATAGAACAAGCAGACTTATCGGCAAAAGCGCAAGAACTTGCCAAAAAAATATTTTTTATTGTTGCGGAGGCTGAAGCCAAAGCGCATGGTTGCCCGATAGAAGAAGTCCATTTTCATGAAGTCGGCGCAATCGATTCAATCGTTGACATCATCTCAATAGCCGCATTGCTGGATGAAATAAACATTAAAAATGTCATTGTCAAAGGTTTAAGCGAAGGAGAAGGTTTTATCACCTGCCAACACGGACAATTACCGATTCCGGTACCAGCCGTTGTCAATATTGCCGAAAAATATGCCATAACGCTCCGCCCGACAAACACCAAAGGAGAAATGGTCACCCCGACCGGAATTGCCGCCGCTGCCGCCATAAAGACAAGTGATAAGCTCCCTTCTTCTTACAAAATCATAAAAACCGGTATCGGATTAGGCAAACGCGACTTCGGTCATGCCAATTTTTTGCGCGCCATGATTATTGAAGATGAAATTGCCGAAGATCAGATTTATATCATAGAAACCAATATAGACGATTCTACTCCTGAAGAACTTGGGTTAGCTATGGAAAAATTATTCAGAGCCGGTGCGGCAGATGTGCATTTTGAACCTTGCTTTATGAAAAAAAATCGGCCGGCTTATATCTTGCGCATTATTTGTCAAGCAAAACTGGTAACGCAAATGGAAGATATCATCTTCCGCCACACCTCAAGTATTGGTTTAAGAAAATATCCGGTAGAACGCCGCTGTATGGAAAGAGAAATCATAAATATTGAAACTTCTGCCGGTGAAGTCAAAGTCAAAAAATGCTTTATAGATGACATTGTTCGCTATAATCCGGAATATGAAAGCGTGAAGGAGGCCGCAGAAAAAGCAGGAAAAACTTTTCGCGAAGTTTTTGACGAAGCCAGACACCTTGCCCAAAGGAAAGATAATGCTTAAACTTTTGGAAGATTATCTCAAACAAAAATCATCTCAAGGTATTGCCTTAGCCTTTTCCGGCGGCGTTGACAGTTCTTTCTTGCTGGCGGTTTTAGGAAAATTATATCAAGAAAATCCTTTTCCGCTACAGGCTCTGACAATGCACGGCATTTTGCAAGATGAAAAAGAAATGAGCGATGCGAAAGATTTTGCTCAAAAATTCGGCATTAAACAAAAAATTTTCCGCTTTAATCCCTTGGAGATAGAAGCGGTTAAGCACAATCAGCAAGAAAGATGCTATTTTTGCAAACGCAGCATTTTTGAAAAATTTTCCGATTATGCCAAAGAACAAGGCTTAACTTTTCTTATGGACGGCACCAATGCCGATGATTTAAAGACATTCCGCCCCGGAAAAAAAGCCTTACAAGAATTAGTCGTCATATCTCCTCTGGCAGAATTAGGCTTTAGCAAAGCTCAAATTCGGCAATTATCACAAGAGTTAGGTTTAGAAACGGCATCCAAACCGGCTGTTCCGTGTCTGGCAACAAGGTTTGCATATAACACGCTTTTAGATGAAGAGAAGATAACGCGTGTTGCCAAAGCAGAAACCAAGCTCAAACAACTTTTTCCAAAAATTAAAGACTTACGCTTGCGTGTGCATGACGATTTAGCACGTTTGGAAGTTCAGCAAGCTGATTTTCCCCAAATTTTTTCCCGATATACGGAAGTGGTTGATAGTCTAAAACCTTTAGGCTTCAAATTCATAACCATAGATTTACAAGGTTTTCGTTCGGGAAGTTTTGACAACAATTCAAAATAAAAGGTGTGATAATGAAAAAAATCTTTTTTATTTTAACTTTGCTTTGTATCTCAAACACGGCTTCGGCTCACGGCAATTTCGGCACAACAGAAATTGCAAGCGGCGCAACGCTTTCTGCCATCTGGTTTGCCGCTTTATTAACCGCCATAATTCATACCGTGATGGGACCGGATCATTATCTGCCCTTCATCGCTATTGCCAAAAGCCGTGACTATAGCCTAAAGAAAACCCTATTCTGGACATTTATTTGCGGTTTGGGACATATTGCCAGCGCCTTATTGTTAGCATTGCTTTTTATCTATTTTTCACACTGGTTAAGTAAAGAAAACTTTTTGTGGTTGGAAGAAAACCGCGGAGATATTGCCGCCTATGCGCTCATCGGTTTGGGCGCGGCATATATTCTCTGGGCTTTAAGACATCGCTTTACGCATCAACACCGCCTTCCCGATTTGCAAGACAAGAATATCTCCGTTTGGGTGTTGTTCATCATCTTTGTTTTAGGACCGTGTGAGGCTTTGTTACCGATATTAACGGCCTCAAGCGTTCTGGGAATTTCTGCCGTAATTTCTTGTACGCTGATTTTTTCAATCGCAACTATTGCCACAATGATGTTTTGTGTTACATTAGGAATGCTTGGCATAAACACCTTGCGTTTTAAGAGCTTGGAAAACTATGCGCATGAAATTGCCGGAGGCACTATCATGGCTTGCGGCTTGGCAATTATTTACGGCTTATAATCAATAAGGAGCCTGAAATGACGAAATTTTATCACATTATCCGAGGAAGTATTGCCGTTATTATAGGAATACTCGCAATTTTGGCATTTGTGTCGGCAATTTACCCTCTCAAATTTTTTGATATTCAAATTTCGGCATTAATTCAAAGAGTTTTGGTTGATTTTTCCTTATTTGCCATATTCTTGCTCGCAGGCATATTCTTGCTGACACTTATTTTCGGACGCGTTTATTGTTCCATCTTATGCCCTCTCGGCTTATATCAAGAATTGTTAATGCACATCTTTCGCCGTAAATGCAAGCCGCAACAAAATCATCCTTACAAATATTTTATTGCCGCCTTGGTTTTCGGAGCTTTAATCGGAGGTTCAGCCTGGCTTGTGCGCTTAATAGATCCATACACTTTGTTTGGTTCGGCAATGTCCGGAGCATATCTTGGCGGAATTATTTTAATTTTGTTAGTCGCTTTGGTCTGGTTTAAGGGACGCTTTTTCTGCACCAACATTTGTCCGGTCGGAACCATTTTAGGCTTAATCTCAAAATATAGTTTAAACAAAATTTATATTAAAGAAGACAAATGTGTTTCTTGCGGTAGTTGCGCGGCCAAATGCCCGAGCGGTTGCATAGATTTCAAAAACAAAATCGTGGATAATGAAACTTGCGTCAAATGCTTAAAATGTTTGGATAAATGCCCCAAACAAGCGATTCATTACGGCATAAAGCCCAAAGCAAAAGTTTCCTTCAACCCCAACCGAAGAAAACTCCTGATTGGCGGTGCGGCTTTGGTGGTTTTGGCGGCAGGTATTAAAAGCAGTATGATTTTGAGCAAAAATATAGCCGCCAAAATCAAAAAAGCCATATTACCCGCCGGTGCCGACAATGCGGAAGATTTTGCCAATCGGTGCTTGAACTGCAATCTTTGCGTACAAAACTGCCCCATGAAAATCATCAAAAAAGCCGATGAGGAACATTCAACGGTTTATATTGACTATGAAGATAGTTTTTGCGATTATAATTGTCATAAGTGTTCAGAGGTTTGTCCTTCGGGAGCTATTGCCAAAATTTCGTTGGAACAAAAGCAAAAAACACAAATCGCTCTGGCACAAATTGATGAAGAAAAATGTGTCAAATGCGGTTTGTGTGTTATGAAATGCCCCAAAGAAGCCATCAGCAAAGAGGGAGATGCTTTCCCCAAAGTCAATCCCAAAATCTGTATCGGCTGCGGAGCTTGTCAAAAAGCTTGCCCGGTCAAAGCGATAGAAATTGCGGCAGTAGAAAAACAAAAATTGTTATAATAAGGAGAAAAAAATGTCATTAGGATTAACGGAAATTGCACTGATTTTAGTTGTTGTCTTGGTTCTCTTTGGCGGAAAACGTATTCCCGAACTTGCCAAAGCCTTGGGCAAAGCCCAATATGAATACAAAAAAGCCAAAGAAATGTTGCAAAATGAGGCTCAAGATTTAAAAGATACCGTACAAAAAGCCGCCGAAGCCGAAGAGAAAAAATCTGAGAAATAAAAATGGAAGACAACGACGAAAGTCTGATAACGCATCTTGAAGCTTTGCGTTCTACATTAATACGATGTTTTGTTGTATTAGGAATTGGATTGATTCCGCTGTTTTTGATTGCACCCTATTTCATGGATTGCCTAATAAAAATTATGATTGGAAAA
This sequence comes from uncultured Alphaproteobacteria bacterium, assembly GCA_944393215.1. Classification (GTDB taxonomy): domain Bacteria; phylum Pseudomonadota; class Alphaproteobacteria; order RF32; family CAG-239; genus CAJLXD01. The sequence goes on along the minus strand of CALXZL010000003.1, from coordinate 72,896 downwards.
AATAATGTTTCTCTAAACTATTTTTCTCCGATGGAAGTTTTTATTTTGCAAATAAAAATTGCCGTTGTCTTAGACTTCTTATGTTGTTTTCCCTACATTGCCCGACAAATTTGGCAATTTGTCGTTCCGGCTTTATATGAAAATGAACGAAAATTTATAAAATCGATTGTTTTGAGTTCATCGGCATTATTCATCATCGGGGTTCTGTTTTGCCTCTTTTTTATCTTACCGTTAATCATCAACTTCGGCATAAGTTTTTCCACCTCGGAAATAAAAGCCATGTTCGGAATTTCAAACATAATTGGCTTAGCCCTGATGCTCTCAATAATTTTTGGTTTAATGTTTCAATTTCCGCTCATTACCTATTCCTTAATCCGATTTAATATCACATCTTATGAAAGCGTTAAAAACAAACGTTCATATGTTTTTGTCGGAATATTAATCATTGCCGGCATATTAACCCCGCCTGATATTGTCAGCCAATTGATGCTAACCATTCCAACCTATTTATTATTTGAAATAGGATTATGGTTTGCCGGAAAAAGCCTTAAAAATTAAGAAAAAAATACTTGACAATTTTAATATATTACATTTATAATACATATATATTATGAAATATATTGGAGGCTTGCCATGAAAAAAATTATATTTACTTTAGCGTTGGGATTATTTGTCCTCACCGGTTGTGATAATCAAAATAATGCTGAAAATGCTGCGCAAACTGCTAGTGAACAATCAGCTTTTTCTGAAAATAAAATATATTTTTTCTATTCAAATTACTGCCCTCACTGCCATGAAGCCCAAAAATATATTAACGCAAAACACCCAAAAATAGAATTATCCATGGTCAATGTTGAAAATGCCGGTGGTTATAAACTCCTTTTGCAAGCCGTAAATGAATATAAAATTCAAGGCAATCAAATTGGCACACCCCTGTTACTCATTGGCAAAAATTATCTGATGGGCTGGGCTCCAGAATATGAAACCCAATTTGAAAATTATGTTCAGCCTTTTGTAAAATAAAACTTTCCCCGATGTTATAAGTCGGAGATTTTTTTATAATTGCAAATTGCCGCAGTTTGATATAGGCTGAAAGAAAAAAGATATCGGAGAAAAGTTTATGGAGCAGCAACTGCCGCCGGAAATCATGAAAAAAGCCGTCAAAGGCATCAGCTATATTGCCCACCCTTTGCGCTTGCGTTTGTTGGAATATATGGATGTCAACGGCACCTCATCCGTATCCACCTTGACCAAAGCCGTGGAGGAAGAGCAGATGATTGTGTCCCAAAGCTTGAAAAAACTCCGCGATGCCAATCTGGTTAAAACCGAGCGCAAAGGCATTTTTATTTATTACAACATTTTTGAAGAATATCCGGCGAGCATTTTTGAGTGCATTCGCAAGCTTTTTGCCTATATGACCGACAGCTTCTTCTATCTGACCGAAAAAGCGCTTCTACCCAAAGACTATACCACCATGGTCGCCAACCGTATCAAGCTTTTTGCCAACTATGATAAAATGCGCATTTTGGAATATCTCACTTTATATGGCGAAAGCAATGTCTCAGATATCATCAATGGCATAAAAAGCGAACAAATAAAAGTTTCGCAATATTTAAAGCGCCTGAAAGATGATGGCTTTGTTTCCTCTCGACGCAACGGACGCTTCATTTATTATGACATCACGCCAGGCGTGCACAAAACCGCGATTCAGTGCATTCATAAACGCTACGACAATCTGAAAAATAAGGCTGAATTTTAAATTTACCCTTGTCAAAGCAAAATTCTGCCGTTAGACTTCAATTAGAAATTCACAAACAACGATTGGAAGCTGTTTATGACTGATTATACCGTTATTGAACTATTATTATTTCAAGCTTTTTTAATTTTCTTAAATGCTGTTTTTGCTTGTGCCGAAATTGCGGTTATTTCCATTAATGATACCAAACTCAAACGCATGGCAGACGGAGGAGATAAACGAGCCGTTCGCTTAGCATCCCTCACCTCACAACCAGCCAAATTTCTAGCCACCATACAAGTGGGCATCACTCTTGCCGGTTTTTTGGGCAGTGCCTTTGCCGCCGACAATTTTTCTGATCGCATTGTCAATTGGATGATAGAAAGGGGTTCCACCATATCTCCCGTCACATTAGATATTCTGGCGGTCATCGGCATTACGCTGATTTTATCTTACATCACCTTAATTTGGGGCGAGCTTGTACCTAAACGCATTGCCATGCAACATGCCGAAAAAATTGGTCTATTCATGTCTTCTGCCATATATACCATTGCCAAGATTTTCTCACCGATTGTTTGGTTCTTAACGGTTTCCACCAACATTTCTTTGCGATTAATCGGTATCAATCCGGAAGAAAAAAATGAAAACGTCACCGAAGAAGAAATCCGCATCATGATTGATGTTGGCACTGAAAACGGAACAATTGATGACGTGGAAAAGGAAATGCTTCATAACGTGTTTGAATTTGATGATAAACTGGTATATGAGGTTATGACACACCGTACGGATGTTATTTTTCTGGATGTGGATGACGATATCGGAAATTGGGAAAAAATCATGATAGACACACGTTATTCTGTCTATCCGATATACAAAGACAATACGGATAACATCTTAGGAATAATGAATATTAAAGACTATTTTAAATACAAACCACAAGGCAAAAATGCCATAATAAACAAAGCCATAAAAACGGCACTATTTATCCCGGAGACACAATTTATTGATGATCTGTTTAATCATATGCAAAAGAGCCGAATTCATTTTGCCTTTGCCGTTGATGAATACGGCGGCATCTCGGGCATTATAACCATGAATGATTTATTGGAAGAAATTGTCGGAGAATTGGAAGACGATGTTAATGCTCCTCCAACACCGCCATACATAAGAAAGCGCGGAGAAAATTCATGGATTATTCAAGGTAATACGCCCATTGCCGAAATTGAAAAGACCGTCGGGATAGACTTATCGGAAATAGATTGCGAAACTTTTGCCGGATTTATCTTTTCATTGTTAGATGAAATTCCTCTTAATAAAAAGAACATTAAACTGAATTATCAAAATATCATCATCAAACAAATTAAAAGCACGGGACACAAAATCGAACAGGCTTTATTACAAAGAATCAAAGACTAAGCCTATTTTTTACCGATTTTAAACCAAGATAATATCCCAGCACACCAAAAATCAGCATATATAATAAGCTACCGCAAAGAATGTTCACGCTGATTTGTCCGGCTGCCTGCAAAATGCCGTTTGCAAACAACTCTTTTATCTCGGCATAAGCAAAAGCCGTTTTATCTTGCCTAAGAAATGCTCCGGTTACATAGTAGAGATAAAAAAGCGGCAGATTGGTAAACACATTGGAAATAAACGTCCAAGCAACCGATATGGCTAAGCTGAAACGATATTTTGTACGTCGCAATAACACCCACAAAGCAAGCACCACCGGCACCTGCCCCGGGAAAGGTGCAAAAGCCAACCCCATACCAATGGCATTGGAACGAGCCAAATATGTCGGACTTTTATAATTCCGTCGCATGGGTTCTATAACTTTCTTACGCATAAAAGAAAGCCATGACATCAATTTACTTCGCATCAAATTTACTCACCGCAAAAATCAAAATACCTTAATCCGATAAGCAAAGAATATACATCATAAAAAGCATTATGCGGCTGTAAATTCAATCTGATAAGTTCATCTCCCTTACCTAACAATGAAGCAACCTGACCGGAAGATTGTTTTTTTATATCTAAATGATGCAATTTATATTGTTGTTCAAACCAAGGGGCAATATTTTTATATTTTGGAGGATTAATATCGTTCAAATCATAATAAGACATAGTTTGGCGCATAACCACACCATCGGCATCATCATCAGAGCCCCAACCGTGAGAATAACAAACGTCATCTTGCACAAATGTTCGAAAGCGTTGATATGCCTCAGGAAAAGATATTCCTTTTTGAAGAATAATTTCATCCGTAATTCCGGTTAAATCCGAAAAATAAGCTGAAATATGTTGATGCTTTATAGGTTTAATATAAAGATTAAGAGAATCAATCACCTCAAGTTTTTCATCAATTTTCAAAGCGGCAATTTGAATTATTTCCAAATTTTTCCACCCTTCGAAACCTTCTTCCAATAAACCTTTATCAGCAATATATTCCGTATCAAAAATCACAAAACTCATCAGATATCTCCGTATAATTTTTCGTTTATTATAAAAGAATAAAAAAAAATAAAAATAAAAAAACTCTCCGAAGAGAGTTTTTTTATTCAAAGGCAAATACATTTTACTGACCTGAATTAAATTTATCCTTCAAAGCAGCCAATGCGGCAAAACTACTAACCATACTTTCTTCTTTTAGAGTTATATTCAATCAGCAATTTTATCCAAACCGAATTTATCCAAAAATATATCAAAAAAGCGGTAAATATCCTTGCACGGAATGTGCAGAAGGAGAAAGCTGGACCAGAACAAAACATGCAACGGTTCTGGACTATAACGATGATCCGGAAATGGAGCGCCTTCTTCGCCATTTTGATGCCAAAACCTGGACCGAACTCGAAGCCGAAAAAGAACGGCTAAGAAGAAAGGTTGAAAAGCAAAACAAAATTAATCAACAAGAAGCCCAAAAACGCCGCCAAAACGGCAAGGCTATTGTTGATAAAATTTTGGGAACAAAATAAGTGTTCCCTTATCATACAAAAAAGCCTCCGCTCTCGGAGGCTTTTTTGTATGGCTGCTTCGCCTGGACTCGAACCAAGATTGACGGAGTCAGAATCCGCTGTCCTACCATTAGACGACGAAGCAATAGAACAAACAACGCATAATATCTATGCCTTTTTATTGTTATTGTCAAATGGTTTTACAAAAAAATCCCCTCTTGCCAAATAACTTTTTTCGTGCTCTAATATTTATAGAGAAGGAATATCTCTTTCTCAAAAACATAAGGATATTTATTATGAAAAAACGTTCAAAACATATTTCAAAGAAAGGAACTCTGGCAGATTCAGCCGAGCCTCCGAAACACAATTTTTGCTTTAACTTTTCTTTTAATGAGGACTGCGTTGCTCTGAAGGAGGTGTAAGATGCTTACCTTCAGATATACGATTTGTGCCGATGACATTAAAAAAGTCAGAGAGATTTCCGCTTCTGCCCCCAATTTTGATGAAGACTGTGTAGATATTACCGCACATCTGGCAGATGATGCTTTATATCAGGCAGAGCACCCCGAAGACGAGGATTATCCGCATGATACCAACTTCATCTTTGCCGAATTGGATGGCATAACTTGTGCTTATGCCTGCTATGGTGAGATTGCCGATTCTGACGGAACTTTTGAGCTTTATTGGCTGGCAACCCATGCCCAATATCAAGGTCGCGGTATCGGCAGACAGTTAATTACCAAACTGGTTGAGCACATCAGAGCCTTGGGCGGGCGCAAACTTTACTTAAAAACCGACAGCAAGCCCGAATATAAAGCCACCCGAAAATTTTACAATTCATGCGGCTTTACATTAGAGGCAACCTTAAAACAATATTACGATCGTCATGATGACTGCTGTATTTACGGCATGTGTCTGGATGATTGCGATTTGGAAGGTTTATGCCTAAATGCTGCCGAATAGCAAAAAAAACAAAGCCACACCTCGCAACAGAAGTGTGGCTTTCTGTTATTTCTGCAAAGTTTCGATTAATCTTTGTGGATTAACCACAACGCCGACATCAGGCAAAAAATCACCGGTAGCAAGCGCTTTTTGCCAAAATTCTTGTCCGGTTAAATGAGACTGAACACTTTTTGACAACGGAGCTTTGCCGCGCTGTTTTGTGCACGATATTCTTTTAACAGAGATTTGGCTTGAGATTTAAAAATATCAATATATTCAATCATGACAATTCCTTTCCGCAACTCATCATTAACCTGTTCGATAGGTATAAATAAGTTGTTTTGAGAAATTATAAAAAAACAAATAAAAAAACGGCAATGAAAAACTTTGGCGAACATTCCGAGAGCTTGCCCCACTCATAAAAGTAAGGATAGCATTTTTTCTTTGCCTGTCAAGTTGTAACAAAAAAATCCTTCCTAAGGTTACCCCTGGGAAGGATTTTCTTTTTTATCAACTATTTCTTATCTTCGACCGGAACCACGTTGATATGCAGTTCTTTAAGCTGTTGCTCGGTTACATAGTTTGGTGCTTGCATCATCAAGTCTTGCGCCTTACCATTGAGCGGGAACAAAATCACGTCACGGATAATCGGCTCATCCAAGAGCAACATCACCAAACGGTCAACACCGTAAGCCGAACCGGCGTGCGGAGGAGCGCCAAACTTAAACGCGCTAATCATACCGCCGAACTTATTATCAACCACGCTGTTGTCATAACCGGCAATTTCAAAAGCTTTGTACATAATTTGAGGTTCATGGTTACGAACCGCACCGGACAAGAGCTCAACCCCGTTGCAAACAAAATCATATTGATAAGCCAAAATATCCAACGGATTTTTGTTCAACAAGGCATCCATTCCGCCTTGCGGCATCGAGAACGGATTGTGAGAAAATTCAACCGCACTGGTTTCTTCATTTTCTTCATAGAACGGGAAGTCAACAATCCAGCACATTTTGAAGGAGTTTTCATCAATAAGCCCTAACTCTTCGCCAACCTTATTGCGCAAACGCCCGCTGAACTTATCAAACTTCATGCCTTTGCCCACCATAAAAATAACGGCATCACCGTCTTTAGCGCCAAAGTTTGCTTTGAGTTCGTTCAATTTTTCTTCACTCAAGAGTTTGGCAATACCTTTGGCTCCGGCTGAGGCAAAAGCCACATAAGCAATACCGCCCATACCTTCTTCTTTAGCATAAGCATCGAGCTTATCAAAGAAGGAACGCGGTTTTTCGGCAATACCATCAACCACCATGGCTTTAACGGTTTTGCCTTCTTTAACCAAGCCGTCATAAACACCAAAACCGCTGTTGCCGAAGAAGGAAGTTGCATCTTGCAAAACAAGCGGATTACGCAAATCCGGCTTATCGGAACCATATTTTGCCATGGCTTCACGGAACGGAATATGGACAAACGGTGCTTGGTCAACTTTTTTGCCATTGGCAAATTCATTAAAGATAGCACCCAAGGTATGCTCAATAACTTTGAACACATCTTCTTGAGTGGCAAAACTCATTTCCATATCCATCTGGTAGAACTCACCCGGAGAGCGGTCGGCACGCGGATCTTCATCACGGAAGCAAGGTGCAATTTGGAAATATTTATCAAAGCCGGAAACCATCAACAGCTGTTTGAACTGCTGCGGTGCTTGCGGCAAAGCATAAAACTTTCCGGGGTTAATACGAGAAGGAACCAAAAAGTCGCGCGCACCTTCCGGAGAAGAAGCGGTCAAAATCGGGGTTTGATATTCGGTAAAGCCCTGCTCGCGCATCAATTCACGCGAACGTTGAATAACGGCGGAACGGAGCAAAATGTTTTTATGAATACGGTCTTTACGCAAGTCAAGAAAACGATATTTCAAGCGCAACTCTTCCGGTGCATCATCTTCAATCGCCACTTGAAAAGGAAGGACATCGGCTTGAGAATGGATTTCCAAAGCACTGACGGCAATTTCAATATCACCTGTCGGCATATTTTTATTCACGCTTTCACGCGCAATTACTTTACCGGTAATACCGATAACCGATTCGGGACGAATGGATTGGATTGTTTCAAACAAATCGGAATGGCTGTCGAACACACATTGGGTAATTCCGTAATGATCTCGCAAATCAACAAAGCACAAGTTTCCGAGATTACGTTTACGGTGAACCCAACCGGCGAGTTTCACCTCTTTATTGATGTCTGTGGCGCGAAGTTCGCCGCAGGTATGTGTGCGATAGCAATTCATATTAAAAACCTCACAAAATATTGTTTATTATTTTTGCCTTTATGTTGTAGACTCAAAACAAAAGAAAAGCAACAAAAAAAGAGCTATGACTTTTGGTCATAACTCTTTTTTCAAAACAATTTTCTATAAGGCTAATTTGTCAGCCGCATAGAAAGTCGGTACTGATTTGGTAAAATGCTGACAGATTTGACGAACATTGTCAAACCAGGCATCATCAGAACCTTCGGCATGCCCTCTGAATTCCACCCAAGAGGCATGTTGTGTCCTATGACAAGAAACCAAAACCGGATAAATTTCTTGTGCAACTTGCAAAGAAACTTTTTTCCACTTTTCGCACCAACAGTCGGCGTCTTGAAAATTACCGTAAACAGGAAGCACAAAGCTGTTACACTTTCTTCGCGGCAAGACGTGAGAAAAATCAATTTCCGACGGATCTTGCCAAACTTCTGTTATGTGAGGTGCAAATTCCGCCTTCAAAGAGCCCAGAAAATCTGCGGTAATTTCCGGAGCAAGCAACTCAAGCACCTGCATATTCTGTTCAGGCTTTTTACTTACAAACATCGCATCAGACTTTTTCAGATCGGAACATTTGTTCACAATTTCATTAACAATTTCAACGGCATCTGACGATACCAAGAAATAAGATTTTAATGCATACATAGAAAAAAGATTTAAAAGTTAATATTAGTCTTAATTTCGCAGGTCTCGAATTTAATCTCCGAAGCCACCCATTCTTGCTCATCGGGCTGAATATTATGCACAAAATTAAGCATCATTCGTACCCATTCATCATCCGGTTCGGAAGAATAAGACAAGAAGCAAACTTGTTTTTCTGCCGCATTTTCAAAAATGGCAAACTGAAGCTTTTTAAGTTCAGACTTAGAAAGAGTTGCCACAACTTTTGAGCATTGCACCCAAACTGTATAGAACATGGGTTCGGAAGCGAACTGCATACTAAAGTAACAAACTTTTGCCGAACCTTGAAGATTATTCAACGGCAAGAAGTAGCGAAAAGCCGAAGTAGAAGGAAAGCCCGCCAAAAAATTTTCCAAATTTTCTTCCACCGCAAAGTCATCCAAAGCAAAAGCTTCTTCACGACACCGAATTCCGTAAGTCAAAGCCGGTTTGGGCTGATACCCGGCAGGAAGCATTGACAAAAACTCCTTTACTCGATTTGTTGGCATTAAGACAACAGCCGGAAATGTTTTTTTCTTTTCCATAAGACATTGTTTTTAAAATTTATAATAAGCTTGATAATCACTATAAAAATAAGTCAATGAGAGGTGTTTTAACACAAAACAAAGTAAAATCAAGTTTTTTCTGAAACATAAAAAATAAGATTGAAAGGCAATTTTTTTTACGCTATAAACAAGCTAAGCGTAAAATAAGGAATAAATATGATAAATTTGATTGATAGAACAGAAAAACTTGAAGAATTTTGCAGCTCACTGGAAAACAAATCTTTTATTACGATAGATTTGGAATTTATGCGTGAAAAGACTTATTACGCCGAACTTTGCCTAATTCAGGTCGGAGCGGAAGATGAAGCCGCCATTATCGATCCGTTAAGTTCAAAGCTCAAATTAGAACCTTTTTTCAAAATATTAGACAATCAAAGCATTATCAAAGTTTTCCACTCCGGCAGACAAGATATTGAAATTTTATATAATTTGACCGGAAAAATTCCCACTCCCCTTTTTGACACCCAAATTGCCGCCATGGTCTGCGGCTATGGCGAATCCGCAGGCTATGAAAGCTTGGTCAAAGGCATTTTAAAGATAGATTTAGATAAGAGCAGCCGCTGTTCCAACTGGGAACTCCGCCCCCTGGATGAAAAACAACTGCAATATGCCTTGTCAGATGTAACTCATTTGGTAAATATCTATAAACATTTCAAAGAAAAATTAGCCGAAACCGGCAGAGAAAGCTGGCTGGAATCAGAATTAGATACCTTACGCAATCCTAAAACATATGATGTCGATCCCTATGAGATTTGGCACAAAATCAGACATCGCTCCCACAACGCCAAAATTTTAACTGTTTTAAGAGAATTAGCGGCATGGCGCGAAAAACGAGCAAAGAGCAAAAACACGCCTCGTCAATCCATCATCAAAGATGACATGCTTGCCAATATTGCCGCCATTTTTCCGCAAACGGTAGAAGAATTATTGCAAATCCGCAACATGCGTAAAGATGTGGCACAAGGCAAACTCGGAGCCGAGATTCTGGAAGTTTTAGAAAGATGCAAACATATTCCGACATCAGAATATGTCAACCCCGAAAAAGATAAACCTTTATCAAGCGGCGCCCAAGCTTTATATGAGTTATTAAAGCTATTGTTAAAAATTCGCTCCCAAGAGCAAGGCGTGGTCGCCAAATTAATCGCCTCGGAAGAAGATTTAAAACAACTGGCATCTTTCAAAGATGACGGATGTCCCACCTTATCGGGATGGAGATATGATATTTTCGGCAAAGACGCCATAGAATTAAGAAACGGCAATGTCTGCATTTCTTATGACAAACAGATACATGGAATTGTTTTAAAAACAAACAACCCCGAAGAACAGGGTTGTCAACATAAATAAGATTTCATAATTTCAGCTTCCATAAGGTTTGGTATAAAGTTTTTCAATAAAATACAAGAGCTTAACAATTTTATCATTAGAAATAGAATAAAAAATGGTCTGAGCTTCACGCCGCGTTTTGACAATTTTTGCATTTCGTAACACTGCCAAATGCTGAGAAAGAGAAGACTGGCTGATTCCGACCAATTTTTCCAATTCGGTAACATTAAGTTCTTTACCGAGCAAATAAAACAAAATTTCCAACCGTTTCAAATTTCCCAAAGCTCGAAATAATCCGGCACCGGCAATAATGGCATTATGTTTCATCGCACCCTCCGTCAAAAGCAATATCACAGAATTATAATTTAGCATAAATTGAAATACCTGCCCAGTTCAGGTAAAACAAATTGTTATATATACTTTAAAACATATCCGAAAGTTTAATATTTAAAATTGCCAATCTCAAAGAAGTGAAGTAAGATGACTTCAAATTAATAAAGGAGAAGAACATGTCTGAAAATGATATCCAAAATTTGAGCTTTGAAGATGCCCTCACTCAGCTGGAAAACATTGTAAGAGAGCTGGAAAGCGGACGCATCAAATTGGATGACGCCGTTAAAGCATATGAAAAAGCCGTTGCCTTAAAACAACTTTGCGAAAAGAAACTCAAAGATGCTCAGTTGAAAATTGAAAAAATTGAAATTGCCCCCAACGGCGAAATAACGACCACTCCGTTAGATAAGGTAGAAGAATAATGTCAGATATCAAAGAAAAGCTCAAAATTTTCTCTCAAGACTTCAACAATAAATTGGAACAATATTTTCCCCTTCCGAGCGGTCCGGAAAAACGCGTGGTTGAAGCGATGAAATATTCGGTTATGAACGGCGGCAAGCGTTTGCGCCCGTTTTTGGTCTGTGAAACTGCCAAATTATATGGTATTCCCGCCTACCCCACGGCAATAATGGTTGCTGCCTCTTTAGAGATGTTACACTCCTATTCATTGATTCATGACGATTTACCCGCCATGGATAATGATGACCTGCGCCGCGGCAAACCCACTTGCCATAAGGCTTTTGATGAAGCCACCGCCATTTTGGCAGGAGACGGTTTGTTAACCCAAGCCTTTGAACTTTTGAGCCACAAGACCTTAAATATTGATGCCAACATCCGTTGCGAATTGGTCAATTTATTAGCCAATGCCGCTGGTGCTTATAACGGTATGATAGCCGGACAAATGCTCGATATATATGCCGAAACCGCACCCAAAGAAGAAAATAACGAGAAATTGATTCTGCATATTGAAGAAATGAAAACCGGAAGGTTAATCCGTTATGCTTGCGAAGCCGGCGCCATTTTAGGCAAAGCCGATATGGATGAAAGATTGGCGATTGTCAATTATGCCAGAAAAATTGGTTTGGCTTTCCAAATTGCCGATGACATTTTGGATGTGGAAGGCAATCAGGAATTGATGGGCAAAAAGCTACAAAAAGATGCCGACCAAGGCAAAGCCACATTTGTTAGTATTTATGGCTTGGATAAAGCCAAAGAAATTGCACATGATTTAATCAAACAAGCCAAAGAAAGCATTGCCGTTTTTGGCAGCAAATCCCAAACCTTGCAAGACTTAGCTGACTTTATTATCGAAAGACAAAATTAAAGAAGAGATAAAAAAATAGACAAAAAACATTTTATCGTGTAATATAAGAGATATAGTCTTGAGGAGAATCGTAATGACCGATAACAAACAAACATTAAATGACCTCAATCTTCCCACAATGTCGTTGATTGAAAAATTTTGCAACACACCGGAAGAAGTCAAAATCTTTTTTGCAGAAATGCTTTCTGTTTATGAAAACAATCCCACTCCGGAAAATCTGCAACTTATTGCCGAAAAAATAAAATCAAGAGAAAGTCGGGAAGAAAAACAAGCTTGGCTCAAAGAACAAACAAAAAATATAGATAGCCAAACCAAAGCCGCTACGTTAGAGAAATATATCAAACAAAAAAATCCCGTTCCCAAGGGCATGCCCACTTCCGGAGAACTTCTAACATTTTTAGACTACATTCCCAGACAAGCTAAAGATGAGTTTATGGAAGCTCAAGCTGCCGGCAGAATCTTATCACACTTAGAAAACGGCAATCCAGATTTAAAAAAGACTTTGGTTGCTCTAGATGAACAAGGCAAACCTAAAGAAGCAAAAGACTTTTTAAACAAACCCTTTGCTACAGAAATTCAGCGCATGGAACAAATTGCCGATTTTTTAAGTGCATATAAAAGCACTCAAACCCAAATACATATCAACCAAAGACACGAAGAAAGTTTAGCCAACCTTGCCGGTGTTGAATTTACATCTCCGGAAGTTGATATTGAAAAAGCTTTAGAAGAATGCAAAAAGATGGCGTTGCAAACATTGGCTCTTTCAGCCCAAAAGTTAGAAACTTCATATCCTGAAGCATCTCAAAAACTATCTGATTTGGTCGCAAGCTATGGAGAGTATGACAAATCTCCGGTAAAATATGCTATCATCTCCAAAACCGCAAATAATGCCATCCAAAACAGCATAGATTTCTATGGCAAAGAAATAAAATATGCAGATATGCCTCCGGTTGAAACCGAAAAGAGCTTTTCAAAAGATGAGGCAACTGTTGCCAAAGAAACCATAAAGAAAAGAACTTCTCAAATTCAACAAAACCATACAAACCTGCAAGCCATGTCTGCCGGTAGAGAATAAATAATTATTCTTTAAAAGAAAAGAGCACCATATCTGACAGAACCGAAAACGGAACAAATCAAGATATGGTGCTTTTTTAGTTTTTGCATTTTTTTACGATGCGCTTCCACAAATCATCTAAAAGCGCGTTTAAGCAAAATGCAAAATACAACATTGATATTATAATGGCTGCTACCGAGCCAAATATCAATGGAAGAAAAAATGGAATAATTTTTTCTGGTAACAAAGACATTATAATTGGAAAATCCACCCCCCCTATAAGGAATAATGTCCAACTATTGTCATTTGCCCAAAGTACCATTTTTTTTAATTTTTTTTTCATAATTTTAATTTTTAAAGGAAGCAACCAGACTATTGTTCCTCAGATAAAACAAAAGTTCCGTTAATCTGAATTAATCATTTTCCTCTAAAAAAGAAAGAAATATGAAAAACTGTCTGCCAGAATAATAGAACAAAAAAACTTATTTAACATTTTCATAATACCACATTTTTCACCTTCAAACATGCACAAAAAAGAGCGAGGTAAATCCTCGCTCTTTTCTTTTAAAGCACCGCCTTGCACGTTGACAGCATCGCGGTTTCCAGCCACTATCAGAACAATAGTCTAACAGATGCCTTGTTTACTATACTTCCGGAATAGAAGAATGTGTACGTTTTTCTTCCGGAACCGGCTCATCTTTGGATTTATCAATCGGCTTTCCGGCTAACAAATCGTTGATTTCATCACCGGTCAAGGTTTCATATTCCATCAAAGCCTCTGCCAATTTTTCCCAATCTTCGCGATGTTCGGTCAAAATCTTTTTGGCATTTTCATACCCTTGGTTGACAAATGACTTAATCTCTTCATCCACCAAAGAAGCTGTTTCTTCACTCATATTTTGGTTTTGTGTCACGGATTTACCCAAAAAGACTTCATTGGAGTTTTCCGAATAACGGATTGGACCGAGCTTGTCGCTCATACCCCACTCCATCACCATTGAGCGAGCCAAGTTGGTGGCGGCGGAAATATCGGAAGAAGCGCCCGAAGTTACGGCATCATAACCAAACTTCAGCTCTTCCGCCACACGTCCACCCATCATAATCGTGAGAGTTGAGTGCATTTTGGCGCGAGAATAAGAATATTGGTCTTTTTCGGGCAGTTGTTGCACCATACCTAAAGCGCGTCCTCTCGGAATAATCGTTGCTTTGTGAATAGGATCGGCTTCCGGAACATGAAGAGTGCAAATCGCATGTCCGGCTTCATGATAAGCGGTATTACGTTTTTCCTTCTCATCCATAGCCACGGATTTGCGCTCATTACCCATCAAAACCTTATCTTTAGCCTCATCAAAATCAGCCGATGTCACTTTGCGCTTGTTTTTACGAGCGGCAATCAATGCTGCCTCGTTCACAAGGTTAGCCAGCTCGGCACCGGAGAATCCCGGAGTTCCGCGCGCAACCACGGTCAAACTGACATCTTTAGCGAGCGGCACTTTGCGCACATGAACTTTAAGAATAGCCTCACGACCGCGCACATCAGGATTTGTTACCGTCACTTGACGATCAAAACGTCCCGGACGCAACAAAGCCGGATCCAAAACATCGGGACGGTTGGTAGCGGCAATCAAAATCACATTTTCATTCTCGTCAAAACCGTCCATCTCGACCAGAAGTTGGTTTAAGGTTTGCTCACGTTCATCATTTCCGCCGCCCAAACCGGCACCGCGATGACGACCGACGGCATCAATTTCATCAATAAACAATAAGCAAGGTGCATTTTTCTTGGCTTGCGCAAACATATCACGCACGCGCGAAGCACCCACTCCGACAAACATTTCCACAAAGTCAGAACCCGAAATGGAAAAGAACGGAACGTTAGCCTCACCGGCGACGGCTTTGGCAAGTAAGGTTTTACCCGTTCCCGGAGGTCCCACAAGCAAAACACCCTTCGGGATTTTGCCGCCCAAGCGTTGGAATTTTTCGGGCTCCTTCAAAAACTCAACCACTTCTTCCAATTCTTGCTTAGATTCATCACAACCGGCAACATCATCAAAAGTCACCTTTTTGTTGTTTTCAATCAAACGCGCGCGCGATTTTCCGAAGCTCAAAGCCTTATTGTTGCCGGAGTTAGCTTGGCGCATAAAATAAATCCACACGCCAACGAGCAAAATCATCGGAAACCACGAAACAAAAACGCCCCAAAAAGTATCGGAAGAATTATCCTGAGGAGCAGCTGTCACTTTGGCACCGCTTCCGCGCAAACTTTCAACCATAGTCGGATCATAGGGAGCATAAGTCATAAATTTGCGTCCGTCGATAGTTGTACCTGTAATATCGGGACCGGCAATTCTAACCTCTGCCACACGTTTGGCATCCACTTCATTCATAAAATCCGAAAAAGCCAAAGTTTCATAACCGGCTTTTCTGGCACCGCCGTTAAACATATTTAAAACGGTAGACAGAGCGACAAAAGCCACCAACCAGATGATAATACTTTTTCCTGTTCTCATCTTTTTTCCTTATTTTTTAACACAACTTATTTATATATAGGGTTTAATTTCAGCAAAGACAATCGCAATTTATAAGGTATCTTCAGTTTCTTATATTTAGGATGCAAATTGCAAAAATCTTCCCAGTCTTTTTTTGAGGGTTTGTTTTTGATTTTAAGTTCGGGTACAATCCAAATCTGCCCATATTTTTTGATGATTTCACATCCGCCCAAAGTGCAAGAAACAAAATCATCTTCCTTCAAGCGCATCATCAGACGATGCAACTCGGCAGCCTCGGCTTTATATTTGGCATTTCCCTGTTGATAAAGCAAAGTTCCCAAAACCCGAAATAAAAGTTCTTCATGTAATTCGGGTAAATTTTTTTCCGAAAAAGAAATTCCGGCGCTGTCCCAATTCCGAACATGATTTTTAATATATTGATTAACACGATATTGAACATAATCCAAGGTTGACTGCAAGACCTTCATGGTTTCGACCATACGCTGCGGCGTAATACCTAAGTTTTCTTGCAACACAGGCATAAACTTGCGTACACGCACACGCAAAAAATCATCACATTGGTTGGAAGGATCTTCCACCCACTCAATCTGACGATTATAAAGATATTTCTTCAAATCTTCAGGCATGATTGAAAGCAAAGGTCGCATCAAGATCAAACCGTCTCGTTTAGAAACGGGGCGGATTCCGCACAAACCGTCCAATCCGCTGCCGCGTTGCAAACGCATGAAAAAAGTTTCGGCTTGATCAAGAGCTTGGTGAGCAATGGCTAAAACACTAATTTTCTTTTGCTGGCACCAATCAACCAACAAATTATAACGTGCTTCTCTGGCAGCCTCTTCGATTCCGTTTTTAGGTTTTTCACCGTTCCAGGTCAAAATATGGTGTTCAATCTGATAAGCCTTCATAATTCGCCCGACATAAAGAGCCTCTTCGGTAGATTCTCCACGCAATTTATGATCGACAGTAAGAGCCACGATTTTTTTACCAAGCGGCGCAAGTTCTTCTTGCATCATCAATACCAAAGCCAAAGAGTCTGCCCCGCCGGAAACAGCAACGGCAAACTCCTGAACATCGGATAATCCATATTTTTCTAAAAACTCTTTAATCAAGGCTTTTACTTCTATTTACAACCCAGTTTTTTAATCTCTTCTGCAGCTTTTTTAATAATACGTTCTTCTGCCTTCGGGAATTCTGTTTTTATATTCGTAAAAGCTTCACAGGCAGCTTCTTTATTATTAAGTTCGCTCATACTCATACCGAGCTTCAATAAACCGTCGGCACCTTTAGGACCGTCTTTATAATCTTTATAAACTTTAGCAAAGGCAACGGCAGCTTCTTTAAACTGCCCGCGACTATAATAAACTTCGCCGAGCCAAAATTGAGCATTACCGGCTAACTTATCTTGCGGGAAACGACGTAAAACCGAGTCGAATGAAGCTTCGGCTTTATCATAATTTTTATTTTTTAAGAATTCCAAACCTTCTTTATAAATCTGTTCTGCATTTTTAGAAGGCATGTCAGGCAAATCTGTTCCTTTATCAATATTGGCTCCGAGCAAAGATTTCGGAGCATTTTCAGCAACTTTAGGTTCAAATTTTTCCTTTGGAGCTTGGATTCCGGCACCGTTAGATTTAATTGGCTTACCCTCGATCATAGAGATTCTAACGTCAACATCGCGATTAATCATATCAATACGCTCGTTCATAGTTTTGAGCTTATATTCAATTTCATCAAGACGACCATTAATTTTGCGCATATTTTCATCCATTTCGCCGACGCGCACAGCCATATCGGAAGAAGATAGCGGACCGAAAGCATCGTCGTTTTTCATCCGATAAGCATCTCTTTGTAAAGCACGGACATCTTCCTTCAAGGCATCTATTTCCGCTTCCAAAGCGCCAAATTGTTGAGCCCGAGCCGTAGAACATAAAAGAGCGGCAGAAAAAGACAAAACCAAAATCTTAGATATTTTCATTAAAACCTCACAAATCTTACAAAACTCTTTTTAGGTTAGAACAATTTATAAATAAGCTCAAGCAATAAAAAAACGTATCCCAAATCAGGATACGTTTTTTTTTACAATCTTGCGTACTGTATTAGTTAGCAGAAGATGCTTTAACAACAGTTACGGCACGACGGTTTTGAGCCCAAGCAGCTTCGTTGTTACCCAAAACAGCCGGTCTTTCTTTACCGTAAGAAATTGTAGAAATTCTGTCAGCAGCTACGCCTTGAGAAATGAGGTATTGTTTAACTGCGTTGGCGCGGCGTTCACCCAAAGCCAAGTTGTATTCGCGAGTACCTCTTTCATCGCAGTAACCTTGAACGATAACGTTAACTTTTTTGTGATCTTTCAACCATTCAGCTTGACCATCCAAAACATCAGCAGCTTCACTGGAAATAGCAGAACTATCGAAAGCAAAGAAAACTCTGTCTTCAGCATTAGCCATGAAATCGCGAGCTTCTTTGGAATCGCATTCAGCGCCACCAAACAAACCACCGTCAAAGCCTAAAGAAGAACAACCAGACAATGCAATAATTGCAAAGAATAAACTAAAAAGTTTTTTCATATTATTAATCTCCATATGGGTTAATATTTAATTGTTAACAATTAATACAGAAAATAACTTAAGCAATAAAAGTTAATTTTTCAACAATAAAAAAAATGAAAATCCAAAATTCACATAAAATTATAAAAATTATCCCCCGCTAATATATAAAAAAGCCGATATAGGCATAAAAAAGGTATTTTTTTTTAAATTAAATTTCCGATTCGCACTCAAAAATTATTCTCGATGATACGGATGATGAGATATAATTGTCTGTATCCGATAAATTTGCTCGGTCAAAACCACACGCATGAGCATATGCGGCAAGGTAAGTTTACCAAATGAAAGTAATAAATCAGCTTTATCACGTGTAGATTGCAAATGCCCGTCAGCACCGCCGATTAAAAAACAAATTTCCGATACCCCGTTTAATTGCCAATTTTCAACTTTTGCGGCAAGCTCGAGACTTTTCATATTTTCACCACGTTCATCCAACACAATCACTTTTGCGCCATGCGGAATATTTTCCTGCAAAAATTTGGCTTCATCAACTTGGTCTGAATTGTCTTTTTCTTTAATAACCACACTCCAGCTTGAGCGTTTGACATATTCGGCAATAATCTGTGCTTCCGGAGAATTTTTTTTACATTTACCGATAGCTAAGATTGTAATCCTCATCCATTTCCTCTCTTGACATTTTTTATAAAAAAAATAATCTTAAAAACAAATTATTACAATTATAAAAATTATTAAAATTTGAATATTATGAAAACAGAAACCTTCAATGCCATGTCTTCCTGGCATCAAAAACAAAAAAAATTATTAAACACACAGATGGAAATGACTTCTGAGCCGCTGGAATTGGCAACTTTGCCGCACAATATCTTTAATGAAGAAGAAGCAGCTCAAGCTTTGTCGGAATATTTGGAAACCCCAATTACCTTACCCATGCTGTTCTTAGGTGTTCCTTACAATTTATATAAACAAGTCATCCAGACAATCGGTGCCGGCTATGTTTATACCGTAAACAACTTGGGATGGTTAATTATTTGGAAAAACACAAACAAAATCTTTTTTCTGGATAAGAATGTATTTGGTATGGAAAAATGTTACCGATTTCAGACAAGAGAATCCGCTCAATTCAAATTAATACAAAATTTGAAAATCAGAGTGGTCTTAATTGTTTTATTCATTGTAGTTTTAATAATATTATCACTGTGCAATTAAAAAAGCCGGAAAACCGGCTTTTTTTTATAATTATAATTTATTCTCCTCCGACCTTTTTCAAAGTGCCGATAGAAGCCCACATTTTTTCCAAATTATAAAATTCACGAACTTCGGGCTTAAAAATATGCACAATCACATCAAAAGCATCAATCAAAATCCAATCTGCTTTTTCTTCCCCCTCCGCCATGGAAAGATATCCGGCAGCTTTGAGTTTTTCCTGAACTTTTTCTGCCAAAGAAGCAACATGGCGTTGAGATGTACCACTGGCAATCACCATTTGATTGGCAATCGAAGATTTTCCTTGCAAATCAATAACGACCATATCTTCAGCTTTGCCTTCATCTAAAGTATCCAAGATGATTTTTAAAATTTCTTCAGCATCTTGTTCTGAGGTTTGCTTTTGCACTTTTTTAATCAAATCTCTGCTCCTAAATCAAAACATTAAACCGGCGACCAACCTTGAGTTTGTTGTGTTTCTTCTACCTGTGCCTGATTTTTTTTCAACCTATCACGTGTAATATAGCGATTTACATCTAAAAGGCAATCAAATAATCCTTGTTTTGCCACAGCCGAAATGGCATAAACTTTTTTACCGCAAGCTTTTTCTAAAGCTTTAACTTTTTGCTTAACTTCTTTTTCGCTTAAAGCATCGCATTTATTCAAAGCCACAACTTCGGGTTTTGCCACCAATTTTTCATCATAAAGTTCCAATTCGCGACGAATAACCTTATAAGGAGAGACCACATCTTCAGCTGTTGCATCAATAACATGCAAAAACGCGGCGCAACGTTCAACGTGTTTTAAGAATCTGTCGCCCAAACCGGTTCCTTCGTGAGCGCCTTCAATCAAGCCCGGAATATCGGCAATCACCATTTCATAACCGTCAACCCAAGCCACACCTAAGTTCGGATGGAGTGTCGTAAACGGATAATCGGCAATTTTCGGACGAGCGGAAGTAACAACCGAAAGGAAGGTAGATTTTCCGGCATTAGGTAAACCTAAAAGTCCGACATCGGCAATTACCTTCAAACGCAACCACACCCATTTTTCTTCACCGGGCCAACCTGGCTCGGCATAACGAGGAGCCTGATTGGTAGAAGATTTGAACTGAGCATTACCTCTTCCGCCGTCACCGCCTTTTGCAATCAAAAAACGCTGTCCGGGTTCAATCATATCAACCAAAACCGTTTCGCCGTCTTCCGCCACAATTTCGGTTCCGACCGGAATTTTAATGATTATGTCATCACCTTTCGGACCTGTTTTCTCTGCACCACTGCCATTATAACCTTTGTGTGCTTTAAAATGTTGCTGATAGCGAAAATCGATCAATGTATTGAGGTTTTCAACTGCTTCAAAATAAACGCTTCCCCCTTTTCCGCCGTCACCGCCGTTAGGACCGCCAAACTCAATATATTTCTCACGGCGAAACGAAACGCAACCGGAGCCACCGTCGCCGGATTTAACAAATATTTTAGCTTGATCCAAAAACTTCATAACATTGCTTCCTAAAAAAACGAAAGGGGGATAAAACACCCCCTCCGCCATAAATTTGTCTGTTTTCTAAAAACTATTCGGTAACAACGGAAACAACAGTTCTGTCGCCGGCTTTTTTAGAAAATTCAACCTTACCTTCGGCAACGGCAAAGATTGTGTGATCTTTACCCATAGCAACATTATTACCCGGATGATAAACCGTGCCACGTTGACGGATGATAATATTTCCGGGGATAACGGCTTCACCGCCGAATTTTTTAACGCCCAAACGACGTCCGATAGAGTCGCGTCCGTTATTGGAACTACCGCCTGACTTCTTATGTGCCATAACTCAATACTCCCTTATCTCTTATTTACCACAAACATCGGTAATTTTAACCAATGTAATTTGTTGTCTGTGGCCGTTTTTACGACGATAATTTTGTCTTCTTTTCTTTTTGAAAACAATAACTTTAGCGTCTTTAGCTTGTTTCAAAACGGTAGCTTTTACGGAAGCACCGGCGACAAAAGGAGTACCAACGGTCTCACCACATGCCAAAACTTCGTTAAAAACAACTTCGCTACCTTCATTACCGGCGATTTTTTCAATTTTAATAACATCTCCGGATGTTACTTTATATTGTTTTCCGCCTGTTTTAATTACTGCGTACATTTTTATTCACCTAAATTTACAATTTTAAACATAAAACGTTGCTTTGCAATATACATAAGTTTTTCACTCTGTCAAGTAAGAATCTCTACAAAAATTGATAAAAGAGGCATAAAAGACATTTTTTCTCATTTTTTTTGCAAAATTCGGAAGAGTTCCGGCTTCATGAAGCGCCCTTGCCAAATACCTTTTTTTGACTTTTGAGCAGATTTTTCCGCCTCATCATACTCATGTGAATAGCGTTTATAAGCCACAGCCCATCCTTCTTCCACCATTTTCCGATTAACATTGATTCCATGGCTGTAACAAACAGAAACATAGCGCTTATATTTATCTTTAACGACAAAATTGCATTTCAAGTCTCTTCCGAGCATATTTCGTAATGCCTCGGTCGCTTTTTTGCCGCAAGGATATTCTTTATTTTGAGCATCAAAACACATTTGATGATATTCGGGAGCATCGATTCCTGATAATCTGATTTCTTTTCCGTCAAGCCAAAGGCTGTCTCCGTCGACCACCCGCACAAAAGCTTGAGCGGAAAAAACAATTCCCGAACTCAAAATTAAAACCCCGCCGAAACATTTAACTTTGTGACCAGTCCCCATATTTTATCAAAGCTCCTTACGGTCAGGATATTTCATAAAAAAAATTAATCAACTGTTTTATATTCAAAAAATTGTTTAATAAACGCAAAAATCCTTTGTCGTTTATAAAGTTTGGCTTTAATATTCGGATGTTAAAACAGTTTTAATGATGAAAGATAGATTCGTGTTCAATAAATATATAAAGACCTGCTTTTTTATCAGCCTTCTGACAATATGTGGTTGCGGTTTGCGCGGAATTAACCTGAAAGACATAGCAGAAAACCGTTTCAAAATAACCGCCAATGTAGAAAACACGCCTTTACGAGAAGTCGGCTCCATAGTTGTTTGCCGCAGCAAACAATGTGCCCCGGCAAAACTATCCATGTCCAGCCAATATATATTTAACAGCCTATTGCACTTATTTGAAAACAACAATCACAAAAAAATGCTTGTATGCCAAGCTAACCCGTCATCACGCACCTGTTTGGAAAATTATATCACGCTTCCGATAAAAGTTGGAATCACACCGGCATATATGTACATTGATTCAGTCAAAATCACGGATGTTATCATTAACAAAGGAACCAATACCTTAAATTTGATTCTTAATTATAATGTAACTTACAACGGACAAACTCCAGACTGTACACCTGCAGAGTCTGTTTTATATGTTCGAAACATCAATCACATTTTATTAGAAGATCCGGGTTATAACTGCAAAATGACCACGGTCGGAACAACCAATATCAAAACTATATTTGTCATTGATTATATAGATTTAGATTACGGGTTTATCGGCGGATATTATTCACTCGGTCTGTCCGGTCCGGCATATGGCGGTGGCACGGGGTATATGTTATTACGTTTACCCAAAAACGCATATCCGCTGGATCCGGAATTAATGGCACCGACCAAGAAGAAGAAAAACGCCGCCAAAAATACAAATCAAAGTGCTTCAGCAACCGATACATCCGAAGGTTTAACCATGACCATGGATGTTCAAGCTGATACGGCTCGCGGTCTGGAAGAAGAAACGGTAGAAGTCTTCCCCTTACCCAACAAAAAACAATAAAAATCTTAAACACATAAAAAAGGGCTTTATCAAAAGCCCTTTTTTATGCTCTGGTATTAGCTGTAAAAGAAATATTGCGCCGCTTCATAGACCACAATACGATCAACATTTTGAAACTTCAACGACTTTTGACCATAAGAAATAACACCATTTGCCGAAGGCAATTTTCCAAATCTGGTCTGATACTCTCTTAAGTCACGTAAATTCATGGAAATTCCGTTATCAAAAGTGGCATTCCATCCATAAGAACTGTTATTAACATTAACGTGGATTGATTTGACCTCATCATTTCCGATAAATTCGGCACTTTCCGATTGAGCCGAAAACTCAAAATATTTATCATGCAACGTACCACTGTACCATCTGGAAATTTTATATTGCAATTTTTGCGCATCAGCCGTCTCAATATCTGAACTCGGAATCCACAAATTTTTCACATTATGGAAAAAGAGAATAAATCCGGCAGCCCCTGTTAATAAACCGGAAACAGGTTCTTCAAAAGAAATTTTCTTACCGGCAAAATCGACCAATGGAATTGTGACAAAATCATCAATAATCACCCCGGAATTAGAAGCGAAATCACCACAAATAAAACGCCCCTGGACCGAAACACAAGCATTGCTGGCATTGATAATTTTTAAATTATCTTCATTAAATAAATCTACCCGGCGATTTCCACCTTGAATAACGCTGGCATAACGATTAAGAGAAGGTTGTTCTGCCCGATTTAACTCCGTAACCTGTTTTTCCAAAGGAATAATACTTTTATGATATAGAATCAAATTCCAAACCGCCAATTCATTGTGAGCAAAATCAATATCAGACAGTAAAATATCCGAAATAACATCATCTCCTTTAAACGCCTGCACGCCGTTTTGCTTAGAAACGATACGAGAAGAACGCTCTGCTTGCTTTGCCTCTGACAAAGAAAACTCTGATATTTGAAATTTACTCGGCAACGGATCAAGATGCTCAACAACATCATCAGAGGTTCGGATAACCTGCTCAGATTGAAAAACCGTTTGATTAGCATTTGTCAAAGTTTCTTCAGATAACTGAGGCTTCTCGACAACCGTTTCAAAAGTATCTGGGTGGATGGAGGAACTACGAACCTCAGGATCAACTTCTTCCCAAATATCTTCTCCGTTTAAAGTCGGTACAACCGGAGTCTCAATTTCAGGCTCAGATGTTATAACATCCGGAATAACTTCCATTTCAACATCCGAAACGGCAAGAGGAGCAACCTCAATATTCTCCTGTTGTTCGGAAATATCAGAAACATAATTTTCATTATGGCTCGGAATCTCTTTTGCCAAAGGTTCTTCATCAGAAACGAAGATTGTTTCTTCGACCGGCACACTCACGGATACCTCTTCTGTTTTAACCGATTCTTGAACAAAATTTTCTGCAATCGGCTCTGATGAAACTTCTTCAACCTCTAAGACTTCCTCTGTGGGCAATAAATTATCCTTCGCAACCACGGTATCTTCTACTGTTGAAAAAATATTTTCAGGAGATATTTCTTCATGAGAAGGATTGTCATCTTGCAAAAGTTCATCCAAAGAAACATCATTTTCTTCAAAATTCAAATTATCAAAATCATTTTCCGTCACAGCATTTTCAGTCTCCGAATTCTGTGGAAGAAAGGAATTATCCTCAACCTCTTCCACGGAAACGGTTGTCTGTGTCTCGGAAATATTTTGCGGCAAATCGGTTAAAGCGACATCGCTTGTTTTATAAACGGCTTCAGGCTCAATATAATCATTAACATCAATACTGGGAATTTTTTCATCATTAAACTGAATATCGGAAACATCTTCTTGTATACTATTTAAATCATATGTCGCACGAGTATCTTCTTGCCAATTTTCAGGATTTGAAGGGGCATTCATAAAGGTCATATCCTGCGTATCCGCATCAGAAACCGGTGCTACCGAACCAACCTGAGACTGCCACTCTTCTTCTTTAACTTCTTGTTGTAATTGAAGATGACTTGTATCCGTTTCGCGAACATCATCCACCTCTACCCACTCTTCATTATTATAAGAAGCATCGGAAACTTCCGTTTCTTCCGATACGACATCTGCAACTTGATCATCATTAGCATCTGCCGTTAAAAAAGACGGGAAAGGAGCTTCCGGACGCACATCTTCTTCCTGAGAGGAACTCAATGCTGCATTAATATCAGATGCGGAAGCCATATCATAATTTTCCTCTTCGGGATTAATTGCATAAGATCGGTTAACGACATCCATTTCCGACACCTCGTCGGCGGGAACTTCAACATATTCATATTCGTAACCTTCGGGCAACTCTTGTCCTTCTTCCAACTCAATATATTCAAATTCCTCATCGGAAACATCACTCGGATTCATATCAGCCATATTACTAACCTCAGGATTCTTTTGTACACTATAATAATATATAGAGAAAGAGTCTTAAAATCATTTTAACAAAAAACGGTTTTAAGAAATGCTCCTAAAACCGTTTTTGATTTGAAAGACTGCCACCTAAACAAAATATCAGATTAATTTACCTGATTCTGAAATTTTAAGATAAATAAAACCCCAGAAACTTTCGTAAAGGTGTCTTATAAGGGAATAGATACCAAAACGCGCAACCCTCCGAGAGGACTATCTAAGAGCTCTATTCTACCGCCATGAGATGTAATCACGTCTTTGGCAATAGATAAGCCCAGTCCCACACCGCCGGTTTCTTTATTCCGAGATTCCTCAAGACGATAAAATGCTTTGAAAACATCTTCTCGTTTATCGACGGGAATACCCGGACCGTCATCATCAATAGTAACTTCCAGTTTATTATTATTACTTTCCAGCTTAACGGCAATAGTTTTACCGTAACGGAAGGCATTGGAAATAATATTAGTCAAAGCACGTTTCAAAGCCTGTTCACGCCCCTGAATGGCACTGACCTGGTCATTGGTGGAATAGCGTATCATAGCTTGAGTATTTCTAAATTTATTAATAATGCTCAAAATGAGTTCATTCATATCTACAAACGTAGCTTTTTCAGAACCTTCACCACTGACAAAAGCCAAATAACCGTCAAGCATTTTTTCCATTTCATCAATATCAGCCAAGAAATCCTTTTTATCCTGACCTTCGGGCATCATGGTGCTTTGCAATTTCATTCTGGTTAATGGTGTGCGTAAATCATGAGAAACACCGGCAAGCATTTGTGTACGTTCACTAATCTGACGATTAATACGTTCCTTCATTTTAATAAAAGCAATCGCCGCTTTACGTACTTCAGAAGATCCGCAGGGCTTAAAGTCTTTATTATCAATACCTTTACCAAAATCTTCCGCCACTTGAGCCAACTCCGCAATAGAACGAACTTGAATACGTAAGAACAACACCGCAACCAAGAAAAGGAGAGCCGAAGTACCAATCATCCAAAGAACAAAACCGAAAATAGAACTGCTGAAAATATTTTTGGATGAAGTTTGAAATTGAGATAACCCACCGGGTTGATCAATTAAAACCATTAAATCCTTCTCTCCCTTGCTCATATAAATATTTGTCACGGCATCGGGAAATTTAGAACGCAGAGAGTCTTCCAAGAAACCTGTAATCAACCGATTATTACGGCTGGCTTTATTAATCACGCTGTGTTTTTGATTATTGTTATAAAAATGATATTCCAAATCAAAATTTTTCAAAGCCAACGACTGAATATCTTTTAATTTATTGGGAGTTTTTGCTCTCAATTCCATAATAAAAGCCATGTCGGAAGTCAAATTGGTAGACAACCTTCTCCCAACTCTGCCCCAACTACCGTCAAAAAAGGCAACAATGGAAACGACCTGAACCACGATCAGAGGAATAAAAATCAAGAGCATTGTCCTGAAGAACAAGGTTTTAGGCATAAATTTCAGTTTCAAATACCTTAACCCGTTATCCACTTTTTCGGGAAATTTAATATGCATTTTTTTCTCCTTTACAGCAAACAACAAGCACCGTCGGATTATGACGGCAGCAACATATAACCTTTACCGCGCACGGTTTGCAGGCAACGCGGATTTTTAGAATCTTTTTCAATTTTTTTGCGCAAACGCGTAATTTGCACATCAATTGAGCGAGGATTTTGTCCGGCACCGAGCATATCAGCCAATTTTTCACGAGAAAAGACCTGCCCTGATTTTTGTCCCAAAATATTCAATAAAGACTGTTCAACCGGAGTAATATGAATAAGAGAACCGTTTTTAGACCACAATTCTTTTTTTATCAGATCATAAAAACAAAGTCCCAAATTTAAAACCTTATTTTCATCTTCGGCAACGACGGGAGTACGACGTAAAATATTTTTAATTCTTAAGACTAACTCTTTAGGTTCAAAAGGTTTAGGCAAATAATCATCTGCACCTGTCTCCAGACCGAGGATTCTGTCTTCGGTTTCTCCCATTGCTGTAAGCATTATGACGGGAATATTACTTTCATCGCGCAATTTATGCAAAAATTCCAAACCGGTTTCACCGGGCATCATAATATCTACAATCAACAAATCAAAAACATAATTCTGTAACTGGGAGCGAGCTTCAACAGCATTTTTTGCAACCGACACATAAAAACCGTTCTCTCTTAAGAAACGCTGTAAGAGAGAACGTAATCTGGTATCGTCATCAACGACTAAAAGATGAGCTTTACGACTATCCATAAGCCGAAACCTTATGCCTCTTTGTCTGCTTTTTTAGTTTTTGCAGATTTGCGCACGGACTTTTTAGTTGTCTTTTTTTGAGCTTTAGATTTTGTAGCAACTTTGGCTTCTGCTTTAACCGGACTTTTAGAAGTCAACAGTTTGACCTGAGATTTCTGAGCTTCCAAATTTTTAACATAATCCAAGCCTCTTTGAAAATAATCATAACCGGTCATAAAGGTTAAAACACCGGCAACCCAAAGCAAAATTTCACCCAAAACGCCCCAAACCGGAATAAAAGTATCTCCGATTTGAATAATGCCGACGCGGCTCATCAAGAGCATGGAAAGAGCCGTCATCTGAACGCCAGTTTTCCACTTAGCCAAACGAGTAACGGGCATACCGACTTTAACTTCAGCCAAAAATTCGCGCAAGCCGGACACCAAAATTTCACGGCACATAATGATACACACCGGGATATAGCTGATCTCATCGACCATACGATTAGCCACAATGATAAGTAAAGCCGAAACGACTAAAAGTTTGTCGGCAATCGGATCGAGTAAACGTCCGAAAACGGAAGTCTCGTTACGAGAGCGAGCCAAATATCCGTCAAAATAATCGGTAATCGCAGCAATAATAAACAAAACCGCAGTCAAGACCGACCACCAAACTGTATGAATATAAATTGCCAAAAAAATAACCGGAATAACGATAATTCTGGAAATAGTCAAAAGGTTAGGTAAATTATACACGTTCAGATTCCTCTAAAAAAGATAAAATTCAATCTGCGAATATAGTAAAATATTAAAATTAAAAATGGAAGTAATTATAAATTTTTTCCGCTGTTTTTTTACTAATACCGGCAACTTTTTGCAAATCTTTGATGCTGGATTGCGAAATTTCTTCCACCGAACCGAAATAATTGAGTAAATCACGCTTCCGCCTTGCTCCGATTCCTTCAATTTCATCAAGTTTTGATTTGGAAATAGATTTGGCGCGGCGGGCGCGGTGTGTCCCGATAGCAAAACGATGAGCCTCATCACGCAGATTTTGCAAATAAAAAGCGATTGGCGATTGGAAGGGTAAAGAGAAACTTTCCTTACCGAGCTGATGATAAAATTCCTTACCGGCATTGCGATCTGGACCTTTAGAAATAGCTATGATAGCAATTCCCGAAAGGTCAAAATCTTTGAGAGCTTCGTGCACGGCATGGAGCTGACCTAAGCCACCGTCAAGCAGGATAACATCGGGTTTATTTTCCGGCGTCATTCGTGCAAAACGACGAAGTAAAACCTCCTTCATCATCAAAAAGTCATCTTGGTTGATGATTTTTTGAGATTGAGTCGCTGATTGATTTATTGTATTTCGAGCACCGGAAGACGCCTCTGGATGACGCTCTTCTACGTTTTCGGAAAACGATTTTAAGCTATTCGATAGTGGTGGCTCACGGAGCGCAGAAACTTGAGTGTACGTTGGGGTACATGAGTTTCGAGCACCGGAAGACGCCTCTAGATGACGCTTAAAATCGTTTTCCTCTTGGCGATGGTTGAAGTCACTTTCTTTTATATTAAACTGCCGATAAGACTTTTTATCAAACCCTTCCGGCGTGGCAACAACCATGGCACCTATGGCAAAGGTGCCTTGGTTGTGCGAGTTATCATAAATTTCAATACGCTGCGGAATACGGGGTAAATCAAACCATTTGACCATTTCTTCCAAATTGCTTTTAACCGAGGCTTGCTCGGCAATTTTACGGTCAATCGAGGCTTCGGCATTGGCTTTGACCATATTGATGATATGCGCTTTATTACCTTTTTGATAAGTGTTGATTCGGGTTGAAAGCGCCTCTTCAAAAAACTCTTTATTCTCAATTTCTTGGGAAAGAACAATCTCTTTCGGCGGAATGTGCGAAGAATAGAAACTACTCAAAAAAGCTTCCAAAATTTCATTATCATCGGCACCTTCAATCTGCTTGGGGAAATACGGTGCATTACCGCAGTTTTGACCGGAGCGGATAAAAAAGACCTGAATACAAACCAGATTATTTTTACGCACGAGTGCAATCATATCCACGGATTTAATATCGGCATATTCTACCTTGTTACCGCGTTGAACCGAAGCAAGAGCTTTGATGCGGTCACGCAACACCAGCGCGGTTTCATAATCCAAGCGCTCGCTCGCCTCGTTCATTTGAGCTGAGAGTTCTTCTTGCAGTTTTGTATTTTTGCCTTCCAGAAAATCTATAGCTTCTTTGACCAGAAGTTTATAATCTTCTTCGGAAATTCTGCCGACGCAAGGTGCCGAACAGCGCTTGATTTGATACATCAAACA
Organism: uncultured Alphaproteobacteria bacterium; assembly: GCA_944393215.1. Lineage (GTDB taxonomy): Bacteria > Pseudomonadota > Alphaproteobacteria > RF32 > CAG-239 > CAJLXD01. Next base: position 42,634 of record CALXZL010000003.1, on the reverse strand, counting down.
AGGACGTTGCCGATTGTTAAACACTCCGTCACGACAAGAGCGCAGGAGGAAGGCTTTTTGCACAATGTCCAACACGCTGTTAACGGCAGTCACACTGGCAAAGGGACCAAAATATTTGTTTTTATCCTGGCGTTTGCCGCGATATTTGCGCAAGCTCGGAAACTTTGAGGTAACGTCAATCACAAGGTGCGGAAAAGTCTTATCATCTTTGAGCAAGATATTATATTTCGGCTCCAGCTCTTTAATCAGCTCATTTTCCATAAGCAAAGCTTTCGCCTCATTTTCCACAATGATAAATTCCATGCGTTTTATTTGCGCAACCATACGCTGCAAACGAATGGGCAATTTGTCAAAATGAGAATAAGCAACGATTCTTTTTTTGATATTTTTGGCTTTGCCCACATAAAGTACTTCATCATTTTCGCCGAGCATACGGTACACACCGGGAGCTTCGGGCGCAATTTTAATGTGTCGCTTTAAGTTTTCCAAACCTTGTTGAATATTTCCCATGGGCAACCTCAGAATCAAAAAAATCCCTCACCCGAGAAGAGCAAGGGATTTTTCCTGATTTTAATTATTAAAATATTCACGGAGATAAGTCGGCAAATCGGCAATATTCACACGATGTTGCTCCATGGTATCTCTGTCACGAATGGTTACCGATTCGGGTTGTTGCTCAATTGTTTCAAAGTCAACCGTAATGCAAATCGGTGTACCGACTTCATCATGACGGCGATAAGCCTTACCGATGTTACCGGTATTTTCCAAAGCCACACGACCGATACCGAGTTTGAGCAAATTCTTTTTAATCTCGTGGCATTTAGCCATAATCTGCTCATTGTTTTTCTTCAACGGAATAACCGCAACTTTAATCGGCGCAAGGTGTTTTTTGAGTTTCAAAACAATACGGCTGTTACCGTTGCCCAAATCTTCTTCGGTATAAGCTTCGGTCAACAAAGCCAAAACGGCACGATCCACACCCATGGAAGGTTCAATCACAAACGGCACAACCGGCTTATTATTATCATCCAAAATGCAAAGTTTTTGCGTTGAATCGGGATTTTTGTGGCAATGAGCGGTTAAGTTCAATTCATCTTGTCCCTTGGTGTGGTTACCCAAGTCATAATCGGTACGGTTGGCAATACCTTCCAACTCTTCCATACCATGCGGGAATTGATATTCAATATCATAGCAAGCTTTGGCATAGTGAGCCAAATCATCTTTCGGCGTGGTATAAATGTTCATATGTTCACGCGGCAAGCCCTGCTCTTCCCACCATTGAATACGCGCTTCCTTCCACATTTCATGCCATTTTTCATCTTCGCCCGGCATAACAAAATATTCAAGCTCGGCTTGTTCAAATTCACGCACGCGGAAAATAAAGTTACGCGGCGTAATTTCATTACGGAAAGATTTTCCGATTTGGGCGATACCAAACGGCAACTTGCGAGAAGTGGAATCAATCACGTTGCGAAATTGGGTAAAAATAGCCTGAGCCGTTTCGGGACGCAAATAAGCAATATTATCAGCATTTTCAACCGGTCCGACCGTGGTTTTAAACATCAAGTTAAACGGGCGAGGCTCGGTCAAATCAGTAGAGCCGCAGTTCGGGCATTTACCGTCTTTAATATGATCGGCACGAAAACGACCTTTACATTTGCGGCAGTCCGTCATTGGATCGGAAAAGGTATCTTCGTGACCGGAATAATGCAAAACTTTGCGATTTGTAAGGATAGAAGCATCCAAGCCTTCAATATCATCACGCTCATAAACCATAGCGCGCCACCAAGCGGCTTTAACGTTGTTTTTGAGTTCAACGCCCAACGGACCGTAATCGTACAACCCTTGCATACCGCCGTAAATATCGGCATTTTGAAAGATGAAACCACGACGTTTGCACAAAGAGACCAACTGGTCCATAGATGTTGCAGGCATTTTTTTTAATCCTCTAAATAAGTTTTTATCAAAAAATTAACTTGTTATTTTTATAATGAATATTCGCAAAAAGCAAGTGGAGATAATAAAAAAAATGGCAAAAAGAACAAAAAAGACCAAAGTGGCACTGATATATGACTTTGACGGCACCTTAAGCACCACCGATATGCAAAATTATGCATTGATACCTGAATTCGGTATGGAACCGGATGATTTTTGGTATGAAGCCAACAAATGGGGACGAGATCACTTTGCCGACCAAATCACCGCCTCCATGTATTACTTTGTCAAAAAGGCTGATGAATTAGGCATCAAACTCACCAGAGAAAATTTTGCCGCCGCCGGAAAAAACATCAAATATTTTCCGGGCGTGGAAGGTTGGTTTAAGCGCATAAACGAATATGGAAAACAATTAGATTTAGAAATTGAACATTATATTATCTCTGCCGGCTATGAAGAAATTTTATATGGTTGTAAAATCAAACAATATTTTAAAGACATCTTTGGATGCAGTTATGTTTTCAATGAAGAAGGCAAACCGGTTTGGCCGGCAAGAGTTATTAACTATTCCACCAAAACCCAATACTTATCCAAAATCAATAAAGGTTTAGGCAAACTGGAAGACCGCCTTGTCAATGAATTTATGCCGGATGATAAACGCCGCATTCCGTTTACCAGAATGATATATTTTGGTGACGGAAGCACCGATATTCCCTCGATGAAGCTCACCAAAGAACGTAAAGGTAATGCCATTGCCGTATATAATCCCAACGGCAGCAATAAAGCCACGGCATTAAAGCTCCTTCGTGACGGTCGCGTTAATTTTGCCCTACCGGCGGATTATCGCGAAGACAAGCAAATTGATAAGGTTGTCAAAACCATTTTAGACAAGCTTGCCAAAGAACGCGATTTGGACGTCTTAAAGGCCAAAGAAGAAAAGAAGAAGCTTCTCGCGGAATAGAAAAAAATAAAGCCCTGATATCCAGGGCTTTATCATTATGCTTCAAAGCTCATTCCGTCATAAGCGAGTTCAAAATTTTCAGGCAAAGCGGCTAGTGTTTCTTCATAATCCACGCGTGCGGAAAGATGTGTCAAAATCACGTGCTCAGGTTTAATGATTTCGGCAATTTTTTTCACATCTTCCAAATCACTATGTCCGTTCTTTTCCGAATAAAGTCCATTATTGCACTCAATCAGCAAAATTTTCACACCTTGCAAAACTTCCAATCCTTCAACCGGGATTCCCTCCCAATCGGTGACATAAGCAAAATCTTGATGCCGGAAAGCCGAGCAATGCCAACGATGATGCGGCACCTGAAATGTTTGAAACTTCACGCCGCAGGCATCAAATTCGCCGACATTCGGACAAACGCGCCAATGCAAACCAGCGCCCTCTTGCTCTTCCCCGTTAAACAAAAACGGATATTCTTGCTTGAGCTCCGACTGTGTTTCTACACTCGACCAAACCTCAATCGGATGATTAAGAACCGAACTAGCACGAGACAATTCGGGAATACCTGCAACATGATCATAGTGCGAGTGCGTGATAAACACGGCATCTAAATCAGTGATGTTATTTTCATTAATTTGTAAACGAAATTCCGGACCGCAATCAACCACAAACTTTTTCCCCTCAATCTCCATATACACAGAAGCTCGATTGCGAATATTTTTCGGATGGTGAGGCGTTAACTTACGCCAATTATTAAAAATCATCGGGCAACCATAAGCCGAACCTGAACCTAAAACAATAACTTTCATTTTTTTCTATAAATTCTTTCAAAAATTAATTGACAAAATTTTTTTCACTCACTATATTACCGCAATAATTTTTTTATGGCATATCAAATAATGAAAAAGTATATTTTCACAGCCGATCTGCACGGCAATATCGTGCAGTATAATAAACTATTCGATTTTGCAAAACAAGAAAAAATCGACATGATAATTATGGGCGGAGATTTAACCCCAAAAAACGCAGAAAGAAGAAGCGTTATCGGGCAAAGAGATTTCATAATAAACGAATTATTTCCGTTAATGACCGAATTTAAAAAAACAAATCCGACGGAAATTGCCTTAATAATGGGCAATGATGATTACAAAGCCAATCATCAAATTTTGAAAGATAATCAAAAAACGGTCGGTTATCATTTAATAGATGAAACTCCTTTAGAATATGCCGGTTTTTATTTTGGCGGCTACACATATGTGCCTTATACCCCGTTTCAATGGAAGGACTGGGAAAAGAGAGATCTCGCAACCGAGACCGATACTTCCTTCCGAGGAGATACGAGAGAAGAAGGTTTCATCAGCCAAGGAGATGATAATAAAATCCCGTTCAACATTTATCAAACCATGATGGACAGCGCCATAGATACAGACTTAAGCATGCAATTCGGCACAATAAATCCGGACAAACTTGTCTTAATCAGTCATGCGCCACCCTATGATACGGTTTGCGATTATACGGCAATAAAAGACGGAACTTCGGTCAAATACAAACATGTAGGTAGCCGCGGTATATTATCTTTTATCAAAAAATATCAGCCCAAACTGACGCTTCATGGACATATTCATGATGCCGCCGAATTAAGCGGTAATTTTTACGAAAAAATCGGCAAAACCACAGTTGCCAATGTCAGTAATGATCATCTGACCGAGACACTGAAAATAATAAAATTTACATTAGACACATTAGAAATAGAAAGAATAACACTATAAAAATCGGAGTCAAAAATGTCTGCTGAAGATTTAGAAAAAAGAAACAGAGCCCTGCATTGCACCGTCAATCAACTCAAAGATCGTTGCAAAGGAATAATTTTGGTAGGCTCTTTAGCTTATGGAGATAAAGAAGAAATCACACAAAAGTCAGATATAGATTTAATAGTTGTATATGATGACATAAAAAACTGCATAGACAGATATTTCAAAGATGAAGCCGAAGCCTCTCATCTGCGCAGCAACAGTTATGACGGCTATTTAACCAAACAAACCGCCAATATTGACGGAGAAAAGATCCCGGTCAGCATCCACAATTTAAACTTTAATGCTCTGCAAAGAATCTCTTACGGCAATAATGAAACTTTGGCTTATTATCGTCAAAACAGAAAAAATGTCACATATTACAGTCAAGACTTTGACGGAATAAACCACGCTTTTGTTACCCCGGCACGTCCGATATCCGGCTTAAACGGAGAAAGAAGAATAGACAGCATATCCATGGAATTTGATAATAAATATGTTATCGGCAACGATATGGATAAACTGCTTTCCGGAGCCAAAATTTTGAAAGACTATGACGGACAAATAAAAGATTGCATTGATACTTTGTGGGATAATTTAACACTGCGTTTAGTTGAACATTGTTATAAACACCAAATAGATCTGAATAAAGAGAACCGCAATATAGGAGAGCTCTTAGTAAGACGCCCCAGATTTTCGGACCAAACCCTTCAAGAATGTTATTTACGCACACAAATAGGCATAGATAAAGCATTAACAAATATTCACAATTATACGCAAGATAAAACTATTCAGCCGCTTGATTTCAATACAATATTGCTGATAGGTCAAAAAAAATTATCCAGAAGATAAAAAATCACTTGCCAAATAAAAAAATATAGAATATAAATTGCTTCGTTATCGAGATTGGGGTGTCGCCAAGTGGTAAGGCAACGGTTTTTGGTATCGTCATTCGTTGGTTCGAATCCAGCCACCCCAGCCAGACTGGAGAAGAGTTGCGTTTTTTGACGCAACTCTTTGATTTTTAAAAGCAATTTTCGGCCCGAACGATTTTGCGTTTTCATCCGTTTTATTATCCTCAAGGCTCTGGTTTTCCTCGTGTTGCGAGCCTTGTAAAAATTTGCTTCTTTTTTCGTAAAAATACGCTTTTTCAAACTCGCTGAACGGAAAATTCAGCTCATATGTCAATTCTCCTTCCGTTAATATCATTTCCTTAAAAACAAATTTTAACAACAGATGTTTCAGTTCAAGATTATCGGATTTAGCAAACACTCTTCCTGCCTGCGATGCAAGATTTATGAGATCTAATATCGTTGAAGTGAAGGCATTTCCCGTCTTTTCATAGGTTTTAATTTTTCTTCCCATACGGTCAATTTTGAGTTGGATTTCATTGCGCTTGGTTTCAAACGTTTCTCGGTCAAGCTCTCCGTCCAAACGCAAATCAAACAAATTATCCAATTTTGCCTTCAATTTCTCCTGTTCCTGTCTCAGTTTTCCGATTTCCTGCTGACAGTATTGTTTTTCTGAAATTTCAGCATTTTTAATCTCTTCATACAACGGATTTATCAAGGAATCCGGTATTTTGATACGGTTTAGGACGGTTTCTATCGCACTTAAAACATCTTGTTCCGGGATGTATCGCCTCTGCCCGGTTTTGGTGTAACAAACCACCCACGAATAGTATTTTCTTCTCAGTTGATCTTCACAGGGACAAACCCTTCCTGTTTTTCCGCAGGTGATTAAGCCTCTCAGTACAAAAGGCTTTTGGCTGTATTTCAGCCCCGCGCCGTTATGATTGTTCAGGGCTTTTTGCTTTTGGCATTGCTCCCAAAGCTCTTGCGAAATCAGCGTCGGATAAACATGTTTGATAATGCCTCTTTTGGTTTTCATCTCGCCATAATAAAAAGGATTGTCCAATATATAGTAGATACTGGAATTGACCAGTTTTTTACCGGCTCTGGTCTTAAGTCCCATTAAATCGGCAAAATGTACGGCTTCCAATATACTCATCTTGCCGAGTGAATAAAGTTCAAATATTTGTTTGATGATACCGGCTTCCGGTTCTTTGAGGCGAATATTATGTTTTCCCCGCTCGTCAACATAATTTTCATACCCGAGCGGCGCGACACCGCATCTTTCCCCGTTTTTGGTTTTCAATTCCGTGGAGCGGCGGACATTCTCCGAAAGCTGCAAGACATAAGCTTTAGCTCCCATGACAGAGAAGTCCCAACGCATGATATCGGCAGAGGTGGATTTGCTGTTTAATATCATCCCTTCACGATAAAAATGCAGCTCAATCTTGTCTTGACGCATCAGTTCATCAAGAAGCACGCTTTCTTTGAAGCTTCTTTGCACCCTGTCAACCGTATCAGCAACAATAGCAATGGTTTCCTTTTGTTTCTTGCAAAAATTTATCATCTCCATAAAACGCTTACGTTCGCCGCGGGTAGAACTTTCGATAATTTCAAAGCGCTTGATAACATCAAGCTCCCTTCTTTCGGCATATTCTTCCAAACGTTTACTTTGAGCGCGCAGGCTCAATCGCTCTTCCTGCATTTTGGTTGACACACGTGTCAGTATGACGGCTTTCATTTTCTTTAATCTCCTGTTTGATTGATAACATACACCTTACAAAACCTGTCAGGTTGCGAACACCTTGTTTCAGTTCTTCCTCGGTTTTGGTTGGGGACGGACGCAATGTTTCTCAATGCTTCGGTTAAACTTATTGTCATTTTATCTTTCCCTTAATCGAACTCAATCTAATATATTGTTTTGTCCTGGTTTTATTGCAAAGGGGCTTATTTTTGATAAGCCCCGGATACTTTTAATTAAACCCGTTCAGAAATATATTGATTCTGTGCGTTTTGGCGGGCGGCTTCAGATTGTATATACATTTCATGAAGCATCGGCTCAGCGGCGGCAAGCGTTCTCTGCCGTGTTTCCTCTACTTTTCGGGCATATTCTTCCTGTCTTTCCCTGGCTTTTTGCTCACGTTCGGCTTTTTTCTTATTCTTCCGGCGCTCATTGGCTTCTTTTTTTGCGCACCGCTGCATTATCAATCTCTTTGGCCAGAAAGTCGGTAATGTCTTCATTAAACTCGCCGGCCTCAACACTGTTGTAGAAATCAAACAAGAAGCTTATTTTCTGCTGAGTATCCAGTAAATCCAACGAATAGCGGACAATGCGTTTGCCGCCCAGACGAAGCGTAAAGATTGAGTTCTTTTCCGTATCAATAATCAGCTTGTTCATGCGGTTTTGCAAATTCCAGCTGTCTTCCTTGAAGTTTCTGATATTATCAGTCAACAGTTTCAAAATCCGTTCTTTGGCCGTTTCCAAGGTCAGTTTGCCTTCGTCTTTTGAGGTTTCAATCTTAAAAGCGTTATATTTTTCCAAAAAGTTTTTCATTTTATTTTCCTTTCAAAAGTAGGGTTTTCGTAAAAAAAGAGCATAATAATTCTGTATGGCGCTTCGGTATCTCCTCCGAGCCTTTGGGGTTAAATGTTTAATTTTGTTAGAAAATCAGTTAATTATGGCAGTCTGTCACATAAACCACATCATCGGCGGTAAACGGACAGCGCTTTTCGGTTACGTAATAAAAATCTCCGGCCGCGGAAATAAAGGCATAAACACCGCGCGGGTCGGCAATGACATCTTTATAACGTCTGATGCCTTTGATGACAAAGCTGTCAAAATGGGTTGATACTTTTTCATAGATTTTATGATCATCTCCAAAAGCAAACCCATGCTGACGTAAAATGCCGTCCTGCTCATCAACGGTTCGGGCTTCATCGCTATCAATACCTTCATCGGCGGCAAATTCCGCAAAATCGCCATAACGTGCAAGTTTCCAACATCCGTATTGATGAACCGCTTCGTCCGCCACCGGCATAAATCCCTGCAATTTATCCAGCAATTCTTCCGGCGTAAAATCAGCGGTTTTGGCAACCAGTCGGTAATGCATGACTTTTCTCCTAGCAGGCAAACCGGGCGGCATTAAGAAGATTTTTTAAGTTTTCTATCTCTTTTTTGAAACGATATTTTTTCAGCAAAGAAGCGATAATGTAAGTTAATATGGTCATTTTGTTTTCCTTTCGGTTTAATGGTTAAATTATGGCATCGCTGCCTGACACGGTTAGTATGAGAGAAAAACAAAACGCTAGTCAACAGATTGTTTTTCAAGGCTTTTCTCGAAGCTCGGTTTTAAATGTATTTAAATGGATATATATGGATATAGCGGGGTAAAAAGTTTTGTAAAATTTTGCTTAAAACCGGATAATTTTGTTTCAATCAGCAAAAGAATCGCAGAATCGGCATGATTTTATTAAATGAAATTAAACTTGTTTGCGATTATCCTAGCAAAAAAGAAAATAGGAATTGTTGAGGGCGCATGGTGCATTTTAATTTCAAACAAGGACTTTTCCAGTCAAAAGACGAAATTTTGCAATATATCAGCGAGGACGGGAAAGAGTACATTCCGTATGATTATAATTTTGAAGAAGACATCGTGCCGGCCATCAATAACCTGATACCCGGCAATGAGAAATTACCAATCCGACGGGAACTTAAAAACATTAAGGTATTTTTGCAAGGAAGTCTGGTCGGGCTTTGTTTTAAGGGCTTTGACTTCGGCGATGTGGTTGCGGCCGGTGCTTTATTCAGCGCGACCGGCTCACCGTATATCAGCGTTTTGTATTTTATCGGCTGCCGGTTCGGCGTTAATGACGGAATTGATATTCCGCCGGCGGGCGTCGGATTTTATGACTGCGTGTTTGAAGAAACCTATAATGTGCGCCTGCTAAGCGAAACACCGGACGCACCGATAGAATTTAACAATTGCGTTTTTAACGGCAGCTTGAACTTTGATGAAATAGACGCCCGCATTCCGGTGGAAATTGACCGCTGCGTGTTTAATGAGAACAGCCGGCTCAATATGCGGCGATTTAACGGCAGCGGTAACGTAGGTTTGTATCATCTGGAAATCCGAAACTGCCTGTTTAAGGGAATAGTGAATTTTGACGAGAGTATAGTGCCGGAAAAGAGCATGTTGGAATATCTGACTTTCTTCCGCGAGGTCAGTTTTAAGGATACGCAATTCAGGCCGGAAGTCAAAATACAAAATTTAAGCTTTGCGCCGTTTATCACCCAGACAGCAAAGGACGGATTTAAGAGCTTTCTCACCGCCTTAAACAAAAGCGGATACGCTAAGGAAGCCAAGTTTTATGAACAAAACGTTGGTGCGGACGGCGTTGATGCCAAAATCAACAAAGACGAGTTTGACATTGCCGCGCGTTCAAACTGGCTCAATATCAAGCAAACGGCAGCATTTTTAGGCATTTCATACGCCACCCTGCTCGCCATGCGCAAAGAAGACAAAGCCGACGGTATCCGCCGCATTCCCTACATCGGCGAAGGCAAAAGCTCCCACTACTACCTTCCCCTCCTCGAAGCCTACAAAAGCAGGGATATGGATTTGGTTAATAAACTGGCAAAGGAGATAGAGGGGAAGTAGAAACTACAATAAGTAATTAAGCATAAATCACTTTTTCATTAACCATCTTAATTGCTTGTTGTTCTAGAATATATGCTTCATAACGCTTTTTATTAGCTTCTAAAACCAAGTTATTAATCTTTGTTTGAATTTCTTTGTTTTTAAGTATAGGAAAAGGAATATTAGCTACATGGCTCGTATCAATTTCATTGACTACTGAACCGTATGTATATCTTTTAATTAAACTATCGCCATATTCGGTATTTAACCAACAATATATATATCCAGCAATCTCTTTTGTATGAGGTAATATCCGTATAACATGCTCATTGATTACCCAATTTTCCCAATGATGAGGAACAATATTTACCCGACCTATAGTTCCGCTTCTAGTAATTAAAACCATATTTTCTTTTAACTTAAGCTCTTTTTCAATTCTACTGTTATGTTTAGAGATAGAAAGATATTTCTTATTATAAGGTTCGTTCTGATTAATTTCTTTTCCTCCAAAAAACAAAGTACCTTGCCCTTCTTCTACATAAGTTCTAGCAAATCTTCCTGGTAAAATTATATCTTCAGAAACATTCTTATCTCCAATAGTTGTAACGCTTTCTGCATATCTGCTTAGATGCTCTTTTATACAATCCACTAAAGGTATATGATATGAACCATCAAAACGATTATTAAGATTACTTAAAGAAACTTCATAATTTCGTATGTCACTTTTGGTATCAAAGTATTTAGGTTCAAAATCTTCTATAGGAGGTAATTTTAGTTCTTCAATCAACAATTTTTCGGCTTCATCAATTAAATCGTTAGATTCATCTCTCAAATCATAAGACTTAACGACCAAGTTATGAATTTCCTTTTTTAGTTCCTCTGGTGGATTTGGAATTGAAATATTTCTTAAATGGTCAGGTTCAATCTGATTAACCACAGAGCCAAAAGTATTTGTTTTTACAAGGGTTTGACCTATATCTGTTTTTAAAAACGCATATATATAACCAGGATTACTGATATCCCGTAATCGGATAGAATGTTCACTGCATAAATATTGCGATAAAGTCCTTGACACAAAAGCGACGTTTCCTATAGTACCAGAGCGAGAAAGTAATAAATCACCTTGTTTAATAAATAGAGAATCAATATCATTTTGTTCTTTGGACAAGAATTTTTCAGGAAAAGGCTTTAAATCAAGCATTTCAGAACTACCAAGAAAACCTATAGCCTGTGACATTATTTTACTAATATAGTTTCTCTTAAATCTACTAGGATAATAACAAACACTTGTAAAAGCATCATCACCATACAACGCTTTTTTATTAAATTTACATTTAGCGATAGTTTCTTGAGCATTTTTTGCAGCAACAGAAAAAGCCCTTGCCTCAAATCTCGTGTTATTACCCAAGATCTCTGCTAAAGGAACAGAACACCACATAATATTAGTTTCAGGAATGTCTATCTGTTCTACCATCCAATACCTTCCTGTTGTTTCCATTTTGCAAAGATTTGAGGAATATCCTTTGTTTGATCATCTATTATTTTGATTTGTGCAGTTGTTTTTACAACTTCAGTTTCTTGTGTTTTAGAATTAATACTGGTTGTTTCTACTTCTTCAGGAACTAAAATTTCATTACCATACTTATCCCTCTTAAATAAAGGAGTACCTCTCTTATCATGCCCAATTCTATCAATCATTGCCATGAAAATCTTGTAATCTTTCATTTGGCCAGAAGTAGCTTCGTTATCCATTTCTCCTTGTGTCTTCTTTTGTAGGAACAATACAGAAGTTTGTGTTCCGTTTCTTGGCTGGAAAGTATCTTCATGCAAATCAATACTTGCAATTATATAGGCTTTTTGTATTAACCATACTCTAATATACTCCAGTCCAGGAGAGCCTAAAATTGCATCTGGCAGAACTATTCCCATTCTGCCGCCAGGTTTTAATAATTGAAGGCATCTCTCAATAAAAAGTTGCTCAGGTGGAACAGATGTTTGTAATCTATCCGATTTATTCCACTTCCCATCCTGATCTTTACTCCATATATGTCCTAAATCGTATTGGGATAATATATCTGTATCTTGAATAGGAATTTTGCTACCAAAAGGCGGATTAGTTACAATTACATCAAAGAAAGCTATACTATCTTTATTTGTAATCTTATTTTTGGTTATACCAAGAGCAGATGCAAGCTTTGTTTTAAATTCATCAGACCACTGGTGAGGTAGTTCAAGAGTATTGCAAGGTAAAATGTTGCCACTACCATCATTGTTCATAACCATATTCATTTTCGTTGCCTTGACTAAATCAGGATTTATATCAAAACCGAAAAAGTTATTAGAAGCGATTTCAGAAATTCTCGTTCTATAAAGAATTATCTCCTCTTGATTCCAATCTTCTTTCTTTTTACCTAATTGTTTTTCCATAGTTTTCTCTAAATGGGAAATAACATAAGTCATAGCATTAACAATAAAACCGCCCGTTCCACAACTGCTATCCAACACACGTTCCTCAATTGTTGGAGCTAACATCTCAACAGTCATCTTCATAACATTTCTGGGGGTAAAGAATTCTCCTCGGTCACCTCTTAAGTTTGCACCAACCAATTCTTCATATGCTTTACCTTTGATATCAATGTTGGTATTAAGTAAACTATATTTTTGAAGTTCAGCAACCAGAAATGCTGTTGTTCTAGGTTTTAATTTGATTTCATCATTAGCATCAAAAATATTAGAAAATTTAGTTTTTACTCTAGAAAATATTTTACTTATTCTCTTTTTAACAGTTAACTGCCCATCTGGATTATTTTTTTCTGCGGAGGTCGCATAAAATTCTAACGGATTAGGAATATTCTTTTCATCTTCAATTTTGCAAAAAATAAGTTTTAACAACTCAAAAAAAGCTGGCTGCTTTTGCAATCCTTCATTTACATATATATGATTATGGCAAGTCTTAAAAACAAACAATAGATTATCTTCATATGCTTTTTTAAGCTTATCTCTGGTTGGTCTATCAATGTCATCTAAAGAACCATCCGCCGAAGGAATATCATTGTAATCAACAAATTCTATTTCTTTTTTATCATTGATGATCTTACGATACACCTCTTTCTCTTTTCCATTTGTCCACATTCCCCACTCACAATTTGGACACGCAGACATATAAGATTGAAGTTGCCCCACCCCATCATTTTTACTGCTAGGAGCAACTGTTTCTTTTTTACACTCAATAATAACTTTGATATTGTTTTGATTAAATTCTGTACAATCTTTAGGAAAGATAACAATGTCAGCTCTGGGTTTTCTTGATCCCAGATTTAATGTGTATTCAACATTAATCCTGTCTCGACTATATTTATGTTCATTAACCAGTCTTTTTTCTATGGTTTGGCGAACATATTCCTCAGGGGTATCATTTCTAAATTTATTATCTATGTAATCACAAATTTTCCCTTCGGGAATTACAATCACATTATGACGAACCATAAGTATCACTCTTCCAAATTACTAACATTTGTCACTTAAAAGAAATATTAAAAAATAGTTAAAATAAACATTTTAATTTATTTTTGCACAATATTTTAAATAAATCATTAAAAAACAGTGTTTTTAGTTATAATGTTTTAATTTTAACATCTCCTCTGCTAGTCTATCAGCCCTAGCCTTTTCTAGTTCGTACTGCCGTTTGTAGTATTCGGCGTCGCGTTGGTAGTTTAGGACTTCTTGGGCGAGGATGCGTTTATCTATGTTGCTTAAATCTACGCAAGAGATGGTTAAGTAGGGTTTTCCGGAAAGGTTCAACACTCTGCGGCCGTTGATGTCCGTTGATTTTAGAAGGTATCCCTCGCGGATCAGTTCGTTTACCATCACTTTGGCAGAATTAACCGTCAATCCGAGGGCTGCGGCGATTTTATCGTTCCCCATGAAAAATGTACGGTTATTGTTGGTTTTGTATTTAATGAAATCCAATAGCAAACGTTTGGTTATGGATAGCTCAGCTTTGCTTTTGCTCATGTTTTCTCCTCATAAAAATTTGTCTCACAAATATTTATTAAAGAAGGACGCCGGATTTTAATTTGAACAAAATCCCTGCCGGAAATTGTTATTTCCACCTGTTTTAGGTATCGGAAACCGTTATTTCCGGTTTTTCTGAAACGAAAACTCTTATTTCCACCGGTGGAAGCTGTTATTTCCGCTATTGGAAGTCGTTATTTCCCGAAATGGAAACCGTTATTGCCTTTGTTTCTTGCGGAATGTGTTATGTAGCAAGGGATTGAGAGCGATTTTAGTGCCTTATAATAGTATTATAATAGAAACTAAAATAGCTATTATAATAGACGGGAATTTAACAATAGCTCCTTTGTTTCTCTCTTAAAATAGAAGGAAAATAAATCAGTTGAAAGTAGTTTGATTCTTTCAATAAAAAAGGAATGCAATTTAAGGCATTCCCTCTAAAGACAAATTAATATGATGAGATTTATAGCTGTTTGCTACATAGATATTTATCCGTTAATTACCCGAAAATCACTTTTCATTCCGGATTTGAGAATAAATTTCTTCCCAGCCGGAATTGTGGGTTGCGCCCCTAACCTCAAAAACCCTCGTGTCTTTACCGACAAAATCACGCACCAATACCGGCGGCACGACTTCATCGTTACTGCCGACATAGTGGATTTGCGGAATTCTGGCGAACTGTTTGTGGTAGCTTTTCAAATTCATTGATTCATTAAGCGGTGGCAGGTTGAGATATTGTGTCCATGCCAGATGGTCAAGATTGCCAGCAATAGTTATGACTTTTTTGACATTCAGTCCCGGTTTGGCGGACGCTATCAAGCCTGCAACTTGCGCCCCACCGGAGAATCCAATTAAAATAACCGGATTGTCACCGACAATTTGTTTGACGGCTGCATATTCGGCATTAATCACTTCCGGCGCAAAACGGGCGGTTGTCCAATGACGTTTGGAACAAATCGGACTTTTGATATATTGGCATGGTCTGGCAAGATAAACGACATTAGGAGAATCGTCCCCAAAGGCCAATTCCCGCATGAGTATTCCTTTAGGTGTCGTGTCTTGCGTGGCGCGGCCGTGAGCGTTGAAAGCATAACCATCGCCTTCAATGTATATTTTATAAGTACCGGACGGTTCTGTTATTTTTTGCCAGCTGGCAAGCGTAAAGTCTCTTGTCGGGATTTCTTTATAAACAAAATCAGTCGGTGCTTTGATTGCCGTACACCCAGCCACAAAAAATAAGATAATTAATGCTTTTAACATATATTCAACTCCTTAATGATAACTATAATAACTTATTAAGAAGATTCCAGAAAATTTTTAAGTATATATAAAATAAAACGAAAACACATAAACGGGCTTTACAATAAAATACCTAAGTGGATAAATTAGGGAAATTCTTGTTTTGGTATTTTGATACCAAACTTTTGCAGAAAAAATTAGCTGTTAAAAAACATTTATGTTTGATAAATCATTTCTTGTATTTTTGCAGGCCTATTTTATGATAAATTAAAGTTTAAAGCTATCTTAGTGGTAGATACTTGATTAAAATAAGGAAATATTTAGAGAACTCAGTAAAAGGTAAAGTTAATGAACGTTGATATTGAAAATCTGGTGATTAAAACAGGGGAGATACTTACGAAGGTAAATTGGCTTGACGCTAGCGTTACTTTTGTATCTGTATTTTTAGGTGCTTTATTTGCATACAAATTCGGTTTGAAATTGGAAATGCGAAAAGCAAATCGTCAAATGCGAGGAGATTTTTGTACATTATCTACGCAGTTTCATTTAAATCTTGAAAATATGTTGGATTATAAAAAGAATATATTAGATAAATTGATCATTGCTTATAAAAACGAAAAAGTGGAAGCTATATCTACTATTATTCGAGGTCCAATGGTGTCATTTTCATTCAATATAGATAAGTATATATTTTTAAATGATTGCAATCGATGCTTTATACCTGAGATAAAAATAATACAATCCACTTATGATACCTTAAATCTCTTATGGACAACTTATACGGAACAATTGTTTTCAGCAAAACCGCTATATCAGCAAGGAAATAAAAGTATATTTAATGATATGTATAAAAAATTCTTATTTAATTACAATCTCTATAATCAGTTATGCATCAGATTATATTATTTAGAAAAACATTTTAATGAATGTTATAAAAGATTTTTTAATGTATACTATTACGATGATAATGAAGATGAAGCAGAAATTAAAATAGAAAAATATATACCTGACGCATTGCAAAATAAAGAATTTATTAAAATTTCAGAGTTTTTCGATCAAAATTGGCGTCCTGATTGTACGTTAATAGAGGTGATCAAATATCATTATCGGAAGTTTAAATATCATCTAAAAGGGATAAAAATTTATTTTTTCGGGCGTAATAAAATTAAGACTAATTGCGGTGGTAAAAATAATGAGTAGTATAAATCAATTATAGAATTTTATATTAGAATAAATAGGAGTTTTCTGATTTTTAGGGTGCCAGATTTGCTATACATTTATTTTATATGTATTTAACAAAAATTGCCCATCTCTAAATTTTGTAAAACATATTTTACATTTAGCTTGATTTTTGCATTTTTGTTAATTATACTTATTAACATAAACAAGGAGTATGCAATATGCAAAATGGAACAGAAACGCTAATAGGCCGGCCTCAATATATAGAACAATTAAAGAAATGGCAGAGCCAAACAGATTTGATAAAAATTGTAACTGGTGTCAGACGTTGTGGTAAATCCAAGCTATTTTATCTCTATCAACAAGATTTGATTGTTCATAAAGTTGCTGATGATAGACAGATAATCAATATCAATCTTGAAGATCTTATGCAAACTCAAAAAATTGGTTTGGAATATGACAAAGAGAACTTTTTAACCGATTACAATAAACTCCTTGATTATATTGTAAAACGCCTTAAACCCCAAAAGATGAATTATGTTTTTATTGATGAAATACAGTTATTACGAGATTGGCAGAGGGTGGCAAATACCTTACGTCTGCAAAATAATGTCGATTTGTATTTAACTGGTTCAAATGCGTATATGTTCTCCAGTGATTTGGCAAATCAATTAGGTGGGCGTTATGTTGAAATCAAGATGCAGCCCTTGTCATTTAAAGAATACTGGGGAGCATATTCGCAATTTGCACAGTTTTGGGTGAAAACCCAAAAAGATATAACGGATTTGCATAATCCGATAGCTGTTTATTCGCATTATATTAAGGATAGTGGATTCCCACAAACGCTTAATTTGTTGTATGACAAACAGCTTATCAGCGATTATTTGTTGGATACGGTATATTTAAACACAATTCAAAAAGATGTTATCAAACGCTTTAATATAGCAGACACCAACAAATTAGATGCCGTGGTTAAATATTTGTTTGATAATATCGGTTGTGAAACTTCCGTTCGTAATATTGCGAAGTGTCTGGAAACCAGCGGACGCAAAATATCAGTTCCAACCATTGATACATATATTCAAGGGTTGGTGGACAGTTTCCTATTATATAAGTGCGAACGGTATGATATTAAAGGAAAACAATATTTGGATAGCAATGCCAAGTATTATGTAGCCGATATTGGTCTGAGAACAGCGCTGTTGGGTATTAAGGATATGGACGCAGGGCATATTCTGGAGAATATCGTTTACTTAGAGTTGATACGGCGAGGTTATGAAGTATCTGTAGGTAAATTAGTCAAAGGTAGTAAAAATATTGAAGTTGATTTTGTCGCCAAGAAAAGTGGCGGCTTAGTTGAATATTACCAAGTGGCTTTAAATGTCCTTGATCAACAAATTTTACAACGTGAATTAGCTTCTTTAGAGGCTATAGATGATAATTACCCCAAGTTCTTACTGTCAATGGATTACGGTTCAGGAGAAAACAACGGCATTAAACGCCTGAATGTTTTCGACTGGTTATTACAAGAAGATTAGTGATTTATATAACTTCCTACATTTTCCTGACTGGGCAATAGGTGCTTTTGACGTGTATTATTGTTTTGAAACAAGTTTTCAGTGCCTGAACAAAAATTTTAAATGAGCTTGGTTGAAAAATATTAGAATCAGATATTAAAAATAATTGTTCATTCAAAGTAACTTGTTTGACAATAATAATTCTAAGATATAAAATTACATTAATTTAGTAATATAAGTGGAAATTAGATGGTAAAATACAGAGGTGAAAATCTTCCAACATTTGAAGGGTATGCGGGGCAGTTATCAAGAGCTCTGTATCATTTAATTACTGAACAAAAAGAAGTGCATATAGAAAAAGAAGATGATACTAGTATTGTTAATAATGAATACATTGTTAAAGTTGAGCAGTTGAAAGTTATTAACGTTGATGAGTTAACATTTAGGTCTTCTGACTTTATAGATACTCTCCATAATTGGTTAGATCTCTGCATAAAATCTAAAGATAAATGTGTCAATACGAAATTTGTGTTATTTTTAGAGAAAAAAAATGACCAAGATGAAATGATAAAAAAATGTTTTGCAGCATCATCTTATAATGAAGCTAAAGAAGTTGTAGATGATTGGATAAATAGAATAAATTGGAAAACGAAAGCTAATGCCCTAAGAGAAGATTTTTTTAAAAAGAATCGTGAACTATTATATAAAATTATCACTAATTTTACAGTTCAACATCCACAGGGGGCTTCTTCCGAGGAAGATATTGATAACTATTTAATAAAACATTATGAAGATAATTTAGGTGATGATTTACCTCGTTTTGTTGAACAATTAAAAGGTCGATTTTATAGTCTCGCAATTAATTCTAATAGAAAAATACAAAAAACATCATTTACTCGCAGTTTTTGGGATACTTTTTTACTTGATTTTGGTGGACACGCACGTTGTTTAAAATTACCAGAGATAAAAGATATACAAAATAGAGTAAAGAAAGAGCTTTCAGAACGGTATGTAAAACAATTAAGGCTGATTAAGATTGATTCAGATATGTTGACTGCCGCAATGAAAGCAAAGATACAATGGAATTTACTAAGGGATGAAGAACGTTCTAAAGGTATTAGTACTGAACAAAATTTCAATGAAATGTATGAACGTTTGAAAGAAAGATGGAATGAAAATAAGTGTGTAATATATGCAGATTCTTCTATTGATGATATACAAAAAGGAATGAAGTTATATAATGAATCTATAAAAGAAGATGTTGTGATTGATAATGTCAAGTTTCAAGATCCTAGACGGGTATCTAGAGGTGTTCATAATCATATGGCTAACTTTACTAATGAATATAAAATAGGTTGGCATCCTAAATACGAAGAGAAGCTAAGCAATGGAAACAAGTAATATATATTCAAAATATTGTAATGATATGCAAAACCCTGCTTTAGGAGCATATATCTTATCGACATTTGTAAAATCTTATAATGATAAAAGTCAAAAGAAAGCTAATATATTTATTTTATTTCTAATAATGCCAATGATTATGAGGGAAAGTATAAGAAAACTAATTGTTACGAACAGTTATAGGAAGCCTCATAAAATTTTAGCTGGATTGATTAAAGCTCTTTGTGCTGGAGCTGATAATGATAAAGTATTTGGTATATTACACGACAATATAATAAATTATAGAGAGTATACAATGACCTCCTTTATTTTTGCTCTCCGTTTGGGAATATTAAAAATAAATTCAGATGCAGAACTAGAGGTTCCTGTAGAATTACATTCCAATCCAAGTGTTTTTGTTTGTGCTGCAAATGTTTTAGGAAAGATGTTTGCAACAGGAGATTTATCAAATTTTATTAGCTATACAGGGATACAAGTGTAATGAATGTTCAACTTTTAGAATTAGTTATTTGGCCTTTAAATTCGGAAAAAGAAAAAAGAGTAATTAAATTTTCTCCAGGAAAGTTAAACATAATTCACGGAGCATCACAAACAGGTAAATCGGCAATAGTTCCAATAATAGATTATTGTCTTTGCTCTTCAAGAAATAATATTCCAGTGGGGGTTATTAGAGAGAAAAGCTCTTGGTTTGGCATCAAATTGCAGATAGATAATAACGTAATGATTTTTGCAAGAGAAAATAAAGATGGAGGCAGTGGAAAATTATATTTTAACTATGATAAAGATGCAGAATTTCCCCATATACCGTTTGTAAATGAAACAGATACAAATGGGTTAAAAGCAAAAGTTAATAATATCTTGGGTATTCCATTTTTTGAAATTGATGAAGAAATATATCGTCCAAGTTTCCGAGATTTAGTTGCTTTTAATTTTCAACCTCAGAATATTATAGCAAATCCTAATTGTTTATTGTACAAATCTGACATTAGTAAATATAGATTGCGTCTGAGAAACATATTTAATTTTGCAATTGGTGTAGAAACAGCAGAAACATTAGGAAAAAAACAGCTGAAAATCTTGTATGAACAAGAACTAGAGATATTGAGAAAAGAAAAAAAAGAAAAGCAAGAATTTATTTTTAATGAAACAATGAAACAGCAAGATTTAATACTTAAAGCTATAGGGTATGGGCTGTTAAAAAAAGATGAAGTAATATTGAATGACCAGCAATCAATTCTCTATAACCTAGAGAAATTAACAAATATGTCGTTTTCAGAATTATCTTTAACCTCGTTAGGTAATGAGATGATTGTTACTAAATTCATCGAATTAGATAATAAACTTCAACCATTATATACGGAGCTTAGAGAACTACAAAAAAAGTATAATTCCATTAAAGAATTTGTAGAGTTGGAGCAAAAATATCTAAATAATATGAAGGTGAAAAGACAGCGATTAAATTTAGCTTTATTTATTCGTGAGTTTTGTTTAACGAATGTTCAGGATTGTTCAATAATAGAAGATTTGGATTTAATTTGTAATAAAATTGAAGTATTAGAAACTGAGATTAGGAAAAATACTCCCTCAAAAAATAGCCGTTATGAAAGAGAGTTAATAAAAACAGATCAAAAGATATTAGAAATCAATGAAAAAATAAACTCATTAATAAAACAATACAATAACCTCAAAGACATTAATAATAAAAAAAGTTTATTAGAAAATTTTCTTATAGATATAGGTCGGGCTAAAAATATCATAAATCTTCTTAAAGTAGATTATTCAGAACTAGATAAAAAAATTATTGAAAAAGAGAATGAGATAAAAAAGAATGAAACTAATATAGATGCCAAGCCTGTTATAAAAAAAATACTTACAAAAATAGAAAAATACGTTCCTAATGCAGCAGAATTCAAAAAAATAGCAGATTTTGACACAACTGATTTGACTTTGAAATTATGGACAGATAATGATGGTATAGCATATTTATCAGAAACAGGAAGTGGTTCCAACTGGGTTGCTTATCATTTGGCTGCAGTTTTAGGGTTTCAAGAATACTTTATTCAACAAAATTCGTTTGTTTTTAATTTTCTAGTTTTAGATCAGCCCAGTCAAGTCTATTTTCCTTCGGCAAAACTTGATAAAAGTACAGGTATGTATTTACTAGAAGAAGGTGAAGATGTTTTGCACGTACGCAATATGTATAAAATTATGAATGAAGCAATAGAACATAATAATTCAAAATTACAAATTATTGTTATGGATCATGCTGGAAAAAATATTTGGGAAAACTGCTCAAATAAAAATGAAGTCGCTTATTGGACTAAACAAAATGCTTTGATTCCATCCGATTGGTAACTCTATCCACCACAGACTTTACAAGCCCTTTCTCCTTGAGCTTGGGCTTTTTGTTTGGTGGTTTTGATACAGTTTTTGGTGCAGCGTTTTGCCCACTTACAGTCAGGGCTATGGTAAATATAGGTTTGGTGTTCATAATTACGGTTTGACTATCTACCGCCAATACCGGCGATACAAATAGCATAATCAGCAATGGATAAAGTAATTTTTTCACGATAACCCTCAGACTATTAGTTTTAGACCTAATTTAAACCTCTTATAAAAAGCACTATAAAGGCTTATTTCTAAAAATTCCAGAGGGTTTTTGATGATTTAACTTGATTCTAACTCATTTACTTTATAGAGTAGAAACGAGCGGGAAACTGCTTAGGGCGTCAGAAACCCTTGAAAATACTAACAGTCGTGTGCACACGACTTAAAAACTGTGCCGACTTCTTGTCTAATGGACGGATGTCGGTGAATAAGGCTCAGCCAAATAAGCCGAGCCGTTTGTTAGTATACGGTTTCTGAACATCCGCCCGCCTTTCAAAGAAAAGCGGGTTTTTCTTTTAACTAGTTAGAAAAAGGATGTTTAATCGTATGAAAAATAAACTTTTAATTACAACGGCATTAGTGGCTTTATTTTCTGCCAATAATGCTTTTTCTCAGGTAAGAGAAGATTTGATTGTAGATTCTCAAACCCCGATCAGCAATCAGGGAATAGATGAAGAACCATATTACTACAAATCAATCAAAGTAGAAAAAGAAGGCTCATTAAATATTGAAACTTCTAATATCAAAACCGAACAAGATATTACGGTTTTAGGCGGACTGGATTTGAAAAACAGCGTTTTGGAAGCCGGAAATGATGCCGATGACCAGCCCAATAACTCCAACATATTGTTGGATGGTGCAACCGTAACCATGAATGATTCGGATTTGGAAGCCAACGGCAACATTACCATTAAAGATACCAGCTTGAGTTCTGTTTCCACAATCGGAGAGCCGGATAATTATGGAATTTGGGCAGATGGCAAGATTACCATTGAAAACAGTAATATTAATTTGGAAAAAAGCTATATTGATTCTTTCGGTGATATTACCATCGATGGCGGTGTTATCAATATGGCGAATATGGAAATTAACAGTTGGCGCGGAAACTTGAACGTAAACGGCGGTGAAATTAATTTCAAAGGTGATGAAGATTCTGAAACACTGCTATATGCCCGCAAGGAACTGAATATTAATGGTGGCGTTATTAATATGGGGGGTGCTAAACCTATTATTGATAATATCGCAGATTCTGAACCCGATGCCTATCCGGCGTATGATTTGAATATCAACGGCGGAACAATCAACGTTACCGGTAAACAGGCTGAAATTTCCAGCAGTAAAAACGTTAACATTAACGGCGGTACAATCAATATTGCCGAAGGCAGCACCCTGGGAATCTATGGCGGAAACGATCAAACGCCGACAACGGCTCAGCTCGGTTCCGCGGCAATTTTGAATATTTCCGGAACATTGGACACCAGCCTGAACGGCAACGGAACGCTTAACTTTAATTCAAATAGCGGAAAGATTACCGGCGATGTCAATATGACAAGCGGCGGTATTATGAACGTCGGGCTGAATAATGCGGTTATTGACGGCGACGCAACGTTTAATTCCGGTTCAACGCTGAAGTTGGAAATTGCCGACGGCGGTAACGGTTCTCTGCAAGCCGCCAACATTACTGGTAAAGAAGGATCCAAACTGGCCTTAAACATTACCAAGAAAATGGAAATCGGCCAAACTTTGGAAGACGTGGCTTTGCTGAAAGGCAATGTAGACAATCACTTTACCAATGTGATTTCCAATAACCGTTATAAGGTAACCTCGGAAGACGGTAAGAACTTTAACATTACCTATGAAAATTCGGCTTCCGATGTCGTAGCAGGCGCCGGTGGTTCGGCCAACAATGCCCAAACAGCTAAAGCTTGGGATACGTTGGTACAATCATCAACAGCAAGCGCCAATGCCAAAGCGGTTGCTTCGGTCTTAAACGATTTGTCGCAGAATAACGAACAGGCTTATGTAGCTGCTTTAACTGCGGTTGCACCTGAAGTTGCGCCGATGGTGCAGAAAACCCAAACCGAAACCGCAAATCAGGTATTCGGAGCAGTCAGCACACGTTTAACTGGCGGCTCAATCTCAACCGATGGTGAAGGTATGTCATCCGGCGATAACATTTTTGAACGCGCAGCCATGTGGGTTCAGGGAATGTTTAACAAATCCAAACTGGACGATACATCCAAAGCCAAAGGTTTTGATGCAGATTCTGCCGGTGTTGCATTCGGTGCCGAGAAGTTCTTAACTGATGATACAAAGGTTGGTATTGGTTATGCTTACACAAATACCGACATTGACGGCTTTATGCGTTCAACCGATGTTGATACGCACACCACAATTTTGTACGGTGAATATAAGCCAAGCAACTGGTATGTAAACGGTATCGCCACCTACGGTTGGTCTGATTACTCCGAGGACAAGAGTGTTGCCGGCGTTGGCGTCAAAGCTGACTATGATGTTGAAACCTTTGGTTTACAGGCTATGACCGGTTATGACATGAATGTTAATGATTTAGGCTTCACGCCCGAGGTTGGATTGCGTTATGTCCACATCAAACAGGATGCTTACACAGATTCAGCTGATCAACGTGTATCTGCCAATGACAGTGATATTCTGACCGGTGTCATCGGAGCAAAGGTCAGCAAATCTTGGGAATTGTCTAACGGTATGTTGATTAAACCGGAAGCCCGTATTGCCGCAACTTATGACCTGATTAACGATGATGTTAATTCAGTCGTAACTTTGGCCAACGGTTCGGCTTATGCGGTTGACGGCGAAGCTCTTGACCGTTTCGGTATGGAATTCGGTGCCGGCATAATTGCGGAAGTTAACGATAACGTCGAACTTTCGCTTGGTTATGAAGGTAAATTCCGTCAGGACTACCAAGACCATACCGGCTTGATTAACGCTAAATATAAGTTTTAGTATTTAATCCGTAGCGCAAAATACCCTGTGGCCGATTGGTTGCAGGGTATTTTTATTGCAAACAACAAAACACCGATTTGCCTGATAAATATCTTTATAACAAAAAGACAAAGGAGATTTTATGTTGATTTATAATTCAGAGAACGAATGCTACTCCAGATTTATCCCTATTGACCAAGCAGCTGAAATGCAAGAGAAAATAAAGAAACTGGAAGCAAGATTGCAAAACACGCCGGTTAACCCTATTGATCAGGCGGAATGCACAGATGAACTAGATATTGATGATGTTAACGCATTAAAGGAATTACTCAAAACGGAAAATTTTAATATCAATATGCCGATAAACCGTCGCCGTGCCAGCTTATTTCTGGTGGCCTGTTACTTTTGTTCCGATAAAGATCCTTTGGAATTTCTTATAGAACAAGGCAGCGAAATCAACCGAACGGATATTTTCGGTTACAACGCTATTATGTCCGTGCTTCTGAACGAAAATATGGATGATGAAACAAAATTAGTCGTACTGCAAATGTTGATTGACAAGGGCTGTGATGTCAATTGGATTAATTGTCAAGGCAAAACTGCATTAATGTTGGCTTTGGAGCGTATAGAGCCTGATATTGCCAATCTTTTGCTTGATAACGGTGCCATTTTATATAAGAACTGATTTTATTTCAAACACCCTTCAATATATGTCATAGCATTGAGCAACCTTTGGGTTGCAAGGGTTAGTTTTCCATATCTTTTGTTTTGATGAAGATTATTAAGCCAATACTGATAAATCTTCATCATTAAACTTTTACAGTCCCCAGCAAAATCCTGTAAATCGCTGCGGATAACAGCATCATCATCTTCCTGTAAAATCTGATAACCGGTGATTTTGTTATGGTTTTGTGCCAGAAAGTTGTCCAATTCCGCCTCATCGGCAAAGTTTTTATATCCCCTGCGGCTGGTTATCGTTTCAATCAATACCTTCATATTAAATCCTTATGCTTTATAAAAATATTTATTGATTTTTTGCATTTTCCAACCCGTTGAATTTAAAATAAATGATGATGAATCAAAGCATTAACATGAAAAAATGTTAAAAAAAGTGCTTGACTTGAGAATCTCGGCATGGTAACCCGGGTGCCATCTTTAAATCTTGGTTGATTTTGATGGAGATTCAAATGGATAGCAACAATTTAATGCAAGCGCTTTATGCTATGGACTGGGAGCGGATTAAAGCCGAACTCAACATCGGTGCGGACGTTAATTCCCCTTATAACAAGCACGGTTGGACGCCTTTTATGTGGGCATGCCGGGAATTTTATGAACCGGAAGCTATTGAAGCATTTTTGGCAGCCGGCGGCGATGTCAACTCCCGCAATCAATATGAGGAAACGCCTTTTATCATTGCCGCCAAGCACCGAAGTTCACCACAGACTTTGTCGGTTTTGCTCAAGGCCGGAGCGGATATCAACGCGCAGGATAAATTCGGCAATACTGCGTTTGTTTATATCGTAAAACATCCGCAGGCAATGATGCGGCTTCGGGTTTTGGATTTTATGATTGATAATGGCGCCGATCCGAATATCAAAAACAAACACGGCAAAACCGTTTGGGATTATGCTGCCGAACAGGATGGCTTAAGCGATTACCTCTGCGTCCGTTTGTTGGAGGAGAAGAGCGATGAGTAATGCTGCCCGAATTGCTGCGTTAAACGATGCTTTCAGAGCTAATCCCTCGCTCGGGACATTTGTTTTAACCGCCGGTATTCTCACTGATATGCCGCAGGACATTCTACAATTCTTAACAAAGTGCGGACTTTTAAGGATTTCAACGAAGGCGATGATCCGTATGGTGAACACGATTTCGGGGCTTTTGATTTTAAGGGCAAGAAGATTTTCTGGAAGATTGATTACTATGACCGCAATTTTGAATTTGCCTCGCCGGATGCTGCCGACCCGGTGGTTACCAATCGCGTTTTAACCGTTATGTATGCCGACGAATACTAGGAGGCCGTTATGGAATATGATGTTATTTGCAGCGAAAGCATAGACAAGCTGGTGGAATACGTGAATGTGTATCTTCAGGACGGTTGGCAATGCCAAGGCGGTATCGGGGTTTTAACCCAAGGGTTAAGTTACAAAGTGTTTTATCAGGCAGTTGTGAAAGGAAAATCAAATGACCAATGACGTTTTTGTGGATGATAAGAAAATCAAAGATATTCTGACCTATATCAGCGGAATGAAACACGCTGAGCAAATCCGCATGATGTTCCTGTGCAGCCTAAATGGTATGCGTTCTATCAATTTTGCCTACTTGCAGATTAAGGACGTTTTTACCGACAACCTCAAAGTCAAAGACGTGATTTGCCTTGATTACGACAAGAACAAAGGCAAAAACAAATGCTCCTACTATATGAACAGCCAGATGAAGAAGGAATTTTGTGAATATTTGAAGTATTTGCAGCGGAAATGGAAAGACAGGCTGACACCGGAGACTTATTTGTTTACGAACCAAAAGCTCAGTAAGCCCTATAACCGCGCCAGTATCAGCCGCCTGTTTGCTTCGGTTGATCGGAAATTCAACATTCAGGGCGCGAGCCACTTGGGACGGCATTTGTTTGTTTCCAAACTGGTTAATTTCGGCGTGAATATCTGCATTGTGCAGAAACTGGCCAATCATAAAAACATCAGCACCACGCAGCATTATTTTAACTATAACGACCAAATGCTCGCCAACGCCGTGGAAAATGTGAAGATTTAAGATGAAAACAGTAGATAGAGTTTGGTTTTTAAGCCATTGCGAATGGATTTATAACAATCGGCATAGGTTGAAAAATAGACCTTGTGCCAATTTTGTGCTTACGGGATTTGTCATCAATTCCTTCGGATGTCCTTATTACGGCTATGCTATTGATAAAATAACTCTCGGCAACCTAATAAAACTTTGGGAGAATGGCTTTGTTTATAAAGATTTTCCTTTAATTCATTACCGAATATCGCATGGAGACAGTTCCACCCACATTGCCTATATCCATCGTGGTAAAATTTTCAGCCACAGATTTAACTATAAAGATGATAAAAGATACATTCCAAGTGAGGTTGTAAAAGGAATTTTTAAGGAATTAAGAAAACCAAAACTATGAATTTTTGCTTGAAATTTGTCCTATATAGCATTTATAATTGTGTTGTGAATAGCATAAAAATATTCTAATTTCATCAAATGAAAGGTCTTTAAATGACAGACATTTTTGAACAAACAAAACAAGAGTATAACTCTATAAACCCACAGTTAAAAGATGAATTACTTTCTGGTTACGAGTATTTCAAGAAAACTTATAGACCTGAGTTATTGAAATTATTAAGCGGAGAGCAACTCCTTGATAAAATGTTTTTAGGTAAAGCAAATAATGAAAATTTATGCTATTATTTGGAAAGAGATAAAAGATGCAAGGCTTATGGGGGAATTGGCGGAGGATCTTCTGCTAAATTTGGTCTGTATTATTCGAAGGATAAGAATTCATGGGTTAAAGGAAAAGGTAAATCAACACAAGAATTATCTATTGATGAAGCAATTAAAGAAGGAAGCGAAATCAGAGATATTATCGTAAAAACTTGTGAATATATATCAAGTATGGATTTTAAGACCATTGAAGACTACGAGAAACTTGAAGAATTTAAGAATGAAAATCTTTTGATTAAAAATGCTTGGATAAGAAAATATTTACATATGGTATTTCCAGACTACTTTCCAGCATGGTATTCTGAACAAATGTTAGACACTATTATTAGATATTATGAAGAAGATCCTAAAGAAGGTCTTTTTGTAAAAGCCGGTCAAGTGGCTTTAATTGCGAGAAAATGTAATATTCCATTAATCATTTTTGCAAATTTGAAGACTAATAGAAATATTGCAGAATCAGTAAAAATTAAAGATTTTGACAATGATTCGTATGACAGTAATATTCATTATTGGGTATGTGCAACAGGTAGAAATGGTGAGAAATGGGAAGAATGTTATCAAAAAGGTATTTTGGTACTTGGTTGGGATTATTTAGGAGATTATAGAGGATATAAAAACAGAAACGAAATAGAAGAAGCAATAAGAAAACATGGGAAAACAGAAAAACCCAATAACGACACATTAGCAATATGGGAATTCTGCCATATTATGAAAGAAGGGGATATTGTTTTTGCAAAGATTGGAAGAAAAAAGATTATAGGCAGAGGGATTGTAAAGTCAGAATACAAATATGATAGCAGTAGAGATGAATATTGTAATGTTAGAAAGGTTGAATGGCAAGAAGGTAATTGGGAATTAGATGAAGAATGGGGCAAAGCACCATTACCTTTTAAGACATTAACAGATATAACAAAATATAAAGATTGGACAAGAAAATTAGACCTTTTAACGCAAGGAAATTTGATAAATAATGGTTATACAAAAGCCGATTTCTTAAACGATGTATTCATATCAGAAAAGGAATATCACAAGCTTAAAAATTTATTGATATACAAACAAAATATTATATTACAAGGCGCCCCTGGTGTTGGAAAAACATTTATGGCTAAACGACTTGCATATTCTATAATTGGTTCTAAACAGGACAATTATATAAAATGCATTCAATTCCATCAAAGTTATAGTTATGAAGACTTTATTATGGGATATAAACCTACAAATAATGGTTTTGAACTAAAAATAGGAGTTTTTTACAATTTCTGCAAAAAGGCTGAAAAAGATTTAGAACATAAGTATTTCTTCATTATTGATGAAATAAATCGTGGTAATTTAAGTAAAATATTTGGCGAATTACTTATGCTCATTGAGAAAGATAAGCGAGGCTCTGAATATGCGGTCAAATTAGCATATAGTGATGAAGAATTTTATGTTCCAGAAAATCTATACATAATAGGAATGATGAACACGGCAGATAGAAGTTTAGCCATCATGGACTATGCTTTAAGACGTAGATTTTCATTCTATTACGTTGAACCTGCTTTTAATTCAGACAATTTTATTAAACATTTAAGAAAAAATGGAATATCTGAAGAGCTCTCAAATCAAATAAAAGAAAAATTCAACGAATTAAATAACTATATTGCGGATGAAAGCAAATCTAATCTTGGTAAAGGCTTTTGTATAGGACACAGTTATTTGTGTTCTAAACCTAATGATGGACAGTCTGAAACTGATTGGTATAGTTGTATATTGAATTTTGAAATAAATGAGTTATTGCAAGAGTATTGGTGGGATGAGAAGCAGAAAGCTGAA
This sequence comes from uncultured Alphaproteobacteria bacterium, assembly GCA_944393215.1. Taxonomy (GTDB): domain Bacteria; phylum Pseudomonadota; class Alphaproteobacteria; order RF32; family CAG-239; genus CAJLXD01. The sequence goes on along the minus strand of CALXZL010000003.1, from coordinate 12,490 downwards.
GATTGGATAAACAGATTAAAAATAGTGTAAAATGACAACAAAGGCTCCTATACCAATACAAAATCTGTTCTACATGCTATGCTATGCATGGAATATCCTTTCCATAAAGGATACAGTAAATGTATCGTCTGAAAAAATTAAGGATTCTTATAATCTGCTTGGGAGAATTTTTTCTTATGGTGTTGGAAAACTTATAAGACAAGGTTTTCACCGCTGCTATATTGAAACAAAAGATGAATTATCGGTTCTGAAAGGAAAAATTCTGCTTACGGATACTATAAATAAATCATCCTTGGTAAGGAAAAAAATATATTGCAAGTTTGATGAATTTACTTCAGATAATCTATTTAACCAAATTATTAAATATACATTATGCTGTTTAATAAAAAATCAAGCGATTGATAATTCCTTAAAGAAGGATATAAAAAAACAAATTATATATTTCTCAAATATTGGAGAAGCTCAACCGAATAAAAATACTCTGCAAAAGTTAAAATACAACAGAAACAATTATATATATAAATTGCTTATTTCAATTGCTTCTATGCTTTATAACAATACTCTCGTTAATGAAGATGATGGTAGAGTCGCTTTTAAGGATTTTTATCGTGAAGAGCAAATGCAAAGAGTGTATGAGCTGTTTCTTTTGAATTTCTATATGTTAAATTTAGATAGGGAAATCTACCACGTTCATGCTCCTAAAATAAGCTGGAGTATAGATGAAACAGCTTTTGACGGAATAGAAGGATTACTTGATATTGATACAAAAATAACTGATCGAAGAACAGATATAGTAATTGAAAATAAAAAAGAAAAAATCCAATTTATTATTGATGCGAAATACTATAAGGATGCCCTAATATCAGCGTATATGGATGATACATCTGAAACTTATAGAACTAGGCATATAGATCAAATCAGGGGATATATACTTGATAGCACATTTAATGGAAAAAAATATGGAGCCTTAATTTATCCAACTGTATATAAAAGTGAAATAGAAAAAGGACTTCCTATTAAAAATGCACCAATTCTTATAAAAACTATTAACTTAAATCAAGAGTGGCAAAAAATTGAATCTGACTTATTAAGTTTTGCTAAAATAATTGTTAAATAAAAATTTTCGCAAAATGCTAAACAAAGTTTGTAATCCGAACAAAGTTTAACATTTTGCCGCACGAACTTTGGCGAGCATTTTCATACCTCTATATTTTCTGCCGATTTCAAAGAAAATGTTAAAGAATGTGCATTGTTTGATATTTTTTCTATTTGAAAAATTTCTCTTGCAATATAATTGAAATTAGTCTAATCTATATTATATTAAATAAGATGATTATACAGGTGATGATATGGAATTTATCGGCAGAACAAAAGAACTTAGTGATTTAGAGCAAGAATATAACAATAAGCATTCCTTTGTTGTTATATATGGTCGCAGACGTATCGGAAAAACTGCTTTAATTCAAGAATTCATTAAAAACAAGCCTGCCCTATATTTCTTGGCGACAGAAGAATCCGAACCGCAGAGTATGAAGCGGTTTGCTTTAAGTTTATCGCAATTTGCCAACCAGGAATTTATCGCCAAAGCTAATTTTGATGATTGGATTGAGCTCTTCAAATTGTTTGCCGCTGTCCCAAGCAAAAATACCAAAGTGCTCGTTCTTGATGAATTTCAATACATGGTCAACACAAATCCCGCTTTCACTTCAATCTTTCAAAAAGCATGGGATGAAGTTTTATCAAAGCAAGATATTATGGTCGTTATCTGCGGGTCATACATTAATATGATGACGAAACAGGTTTTGGCCGGAAACAGTCCTTTGTATGGTCGCCGCACATCTCAAATCCGATTGGCGCCGCTTCCTTTTTTCGATATTAGACAACATTATCACAATAAGTCTTTTTCCGATGTGGTTGAACTTTATTCCGTAACCGGCGGCGTTCCGAAATATTTGGAATTTTTTGACAACAAAAATTCTTTAACGGATAATATATCCCGTGTCATTCTTAATAAAAACGGCTTTTTATACGAAGAACCGGCGTTTTTACTCAACAAGGAAGTTAAAGAACCGGTAAACTATTATTCGGTTATGAAAGCAATAGCTCAAAATAATCACAAACTATCGGAGATAGCTTCGGCAATGTCCACGGAGGGCAACAAATTAAGTCCTTATCTGGAAACTTTGCAGGGGTTATACTTATTAGAAAAACGTGTTCCGGTAACCGAAAAAAATCCGGAAAAAAGCCGGAAAGGATTATATTTTATTCGAGATATATTTATCCGCTTTTGGTTTATGTTTGTCTTTCCTTATAAAGGAGAGCTTGAGCTGGATAATCTGAATTTTGTACAAGATAAGCTGAAATCCAATTTTATTGATAATCACGTAGCATTTGTTTATGAAGAAATCTGCCGCAACATATTTGCAGAACTATGCAAGCATAGAAAAATTGACTTTGTTCCTTCTCGTATCGGCGCATACTGGAACAAAAATGAAGAGATAGACTTGGTTGCCATTGATGAAAGCCACAAGCGTATTTTTGCGGCTGAATGTAAATATTACAAAGACGACAAACCGGTTGATGTTAATGTTTATGCAAAGCTGGTGGAAAAATGCCAAGTTGACGATTTCAAAGGATATGGTTTAATCTACGGCATATTCTCTAAAAGCGGATTTACAAAGCATTTGAGAGACATCGCGAAAGAAAACAAAAAACTAATTTTAATAGATGAATGCCGTGTGGTGAAGTAACTAAATTGTCATTTCAGTTGCCATCAAGTTCTTAATCAGCATAAGACATTCATTCATAATGAGAATTTTTTCACGATACTCAAAAAACAGCTTATAATTTATAATTAAATTTTGCTTAGAATATTGTTCTTTCTTCCAGCCAAGCAAAATGAGAAACCATTGATTTTCAATGGCTTTTTTCTTTAGAAAAAGCCTTCAAATGTCGGGAAATGCCCTTTTGTAACATCTGAGACAGTTGGGTGAGACAGTCATGGCCTTAAAACAAAATCACTTAGAACGCAGGAATCACACCTATTATTTCCGCTATTGGATACCAAAATCACTCCAACCTTTCTTCAAAAAAACGCACGTTAGGTATTCTTTAAACACTAATGATTACAATATAGCCATCCTGCTATTGAAGCGAGAAACTTTTAAGTTTGATACGTTAATCAATGATTTGGAACGGCTGCTGATGGAAATTAAAAACAACAAACTCATTCTTTCCGATGACGATATTGAAAATATCGTTGCCAGCCGCATTAAAGAGACTCAAAACAAGTTAGACGATTCTTATTTTCAAATTAAAAATAATCAGCTTTCGGTTCATGAGCTTGATATCACCATGCTCAGTCGCTCGGATTATGAACATTCCGATAGTTATGGTTCTTATGAAGATTTTAAGGATGAGCAAGTTGTCAGCTTCGTAAAGAAATATATCACTTCGCTCAAACAAAACAAACGTATTCCCCCTTCGGTATTTGATTTCTTAAAACGTACTGTCAAAAAGAATGCAGTTGAACCTGAACCCAATCAAAGACCGGAATGGCTGGATAAATTGGAAAATCATTTGGCTCTGGCCGATGATTATGCTCTGAACAGAGCCAATGCCATTCAAACCGACAACCGCAATTTCTACATTCCGGCAGTCATTGAGCGTTGCTTAAGTTATATAGAAGAAGAAAGAACCGCCAATACCGTTCGTTCGCCGCAAATTAAAACACATTGGAAGACTCTGTTTGAAAAATTCAGAGAATATAAGAAAAATGTCAAAGGAACCGGCGATAACACTTTATATCAAGATGAAACCTGTTTGGATGTGGTGTTCAGTTTGGTCAATAAGAAATATGTTGAAAATTTAACCGCTAAAGACTGTGATACGATTTCAACCAAAATCTATTATGTGCCACGCGGTTGGAAGAAGATGAGTGCTTCCAAACACAAAAAGCTAACCGATATGCTTTTGCCCGAGATTGGTGAGAAAACCATGTCCACCACCACGGTCAAACGCTACTTACGCGTATTCAAAGAATTTTTAACCTACGCTCAGAGAAAAGGTTATGTCAGTGCGGCCTTAAACGTTCAAATAGAAATTCCGGTCAAAGATAGCCGCCAAAGCTATGACCGCTTTACTAGAGCCGAGTTATTGAAGATATTTAATCCTGAATATTATCCTTATCCGGAAGATGAAAACTTTGCCTATCGCTACTATATTCCGCTAATGGCCTTATACAGCGGTGCTCGTCTGAATGAATTATGCCAACTTTATTGCGATGACATCAAAAAAGAAAACAATATTTATTATATGATTTTTACAGATGAACGTCCAGACCAACATTTGAAAAATAAGGTTTCTAAAAGAATTGTGCCGATTCATCCCAAAATTATTGAAATGGGCTTTTTAGATTATTTGCTTTCGGTGAAATCCAAACGCAAACAACGCGTATTTTATCAGCTGACTTACGCTCAATATAATCACTATGCCGATAAAATGTCCAAATGGTTTGGCAGATATTTAGAAAGCATAGGTATCAGCGGCAAGAGAAAAGTCTTTCACAGCTTTCGCCATACGGTAAAACCGGAACTCCGCGATGCCAATGTCGGCAGAGAATATCAAAACGCTATTTGCGGATGGGAAGGCATTGATACCGGTGAAAGAGTATATGGCAGCAATTTCCCGATTGAAATCCTTTATAACGAAATCTGCAAATTGCAATATCCGTATTTGGATGAAAACTTAAAGAAAATCAAAGCCCGCGTCCCCTCTCCCCGCCAAAGATTACGAATGCGTCTTTATGGGGACAAGGCGTAGAAAGGATATAAACATGGATAGATATTCTGCAAACAAAAAGATTTTAGATATTATAGCAAAATCAATAGATGAAAATCACGATATGCGTTTTATTCAAATCTTATGGGCTTTAGGTATCATTAACAGCAAAAACGACATAATTGAAGACCGATGTTATGAAGAATCAGAAGAAACTCTAAAAAAGATAAACACAGAATTTCACAAGAACACTTATTCATCTTCTTTATGATGTTTTTGTATTGGACACTTAGATGTCCCAATACATTTAAAATTACTGCCACTGCAAAACTTAATAACAGGACATAAGCTTCCTGCTTTTTGATGACACAATTCTAAAACTTTACTGTCACCTTGCGTATTAAAAGGACAAACGACACACTCCTCTTTTGCACACATTCTCGGCACAAATTCAAAAGTTACATCGTAATCCTCGGGAATAAATTGCAAAGTATTATTATCCTGAGACTGCTTTTGATAAAATTCTCTTATGTTCTTTGGTAACGGACCTTTGTCCGGTAATTTATCTTTTCCCCAAAAACAGTTTTTGAACTTATCATTTTGATTCCAAACATCTCCCGGAAGCTCCAAATCTTTTAATAAAGATTGATTACTTTCTATTGAAAATGTACTTCCTACATATTTGACAAACATATCATTAAAATGCTTATAGCGTAAAAAATCTCGAATAACGCACCACAATCTTTTTTGTATAAACTTTACATTATTCCAATCGAACCTAAGCATCATATTAGTTTCAAGAGCGGACGTAACTTGTTTGGTAAAGTTCTTTTTTAATTTTATTTGTTCTTTTTGTTTTTTATTTAAGTTTAATCCCTTAAAATCTACATTTGAAAATTTTTTAATTCTATCTTCATCTAAATCATCATGCGTAATTATATCTTCATAAGTCGGTTGACCAATGTTTTCATACGTTAACACATACAAATTTACCGCCAAATTTTGAACAGGGCTTAATTGAATTTCTTCAATTTGTGAAGTCTTACAAGACTCTTCCAAAAATTTACCAAAACTCCTGTTATAATTACTATTAAGATTTTGCAATGTTTTATATATACAAACAATATCCGCAGGCATAAAACGAGATGCAAAAGAAACTTCTTTGCTCCCGTCTTGGCATTTAAATTTTTTGGCCTTTGCATCAAAACAAGCATTTAAGATATCAATAACACTCTCATTTTCTTCAGTATAAAACCGATAAACAATATAAGAATAAGTTTTTGCCCCTTCTTTAAAAATACGGCGAAACAGGGTTTGTCTATCACTGATATAACACAACCAATGAGTGAGCAATTTTGCTTCATCTTTTTTCTCTTTTAGAGTATCCAATAAGGGGTGGTACTCCGGCATATAATAATTATTTTCCTCACTCCATCTGGCATTATTGATAAAGTGCAAAATTTCAAGTTTTTGATTTAAGATGTCCATAATTTTATTTCCCTTACTTCTGCTCCAATTCGGCAAATTTTTGAGCCATGGTCGGGTTGTTACGGGTTAAACGCTTAACCGTCAAATCTTGAGCTTTGTTATTCGCCAAACGCAAGTTATTTTCAGAAGAAAGCAAGGCATCTTTTGTCTTTTGCAAATGGTCGATAGTCTTATCAATCTCTTCAATCGCTTTGCGGAACTTATCACTTGCCAACTGATAATTGCGTCCGAATTTCTCCTTAAAATCGTTCATTTCAGCTTCAAAATTAGAAATATCTATATTTTGGTTCTTATATTCCGCCAATTGTTTACGATATTGAACCGAATTCAAAGCCGCATTTCTAAGCAATGTAATCATCGAGATAAAAAACTGCGGACGAATAACATACATTTTGGGATAACGATGCGAAACATCAACAATTCCGGTATTATAGAGTTCATTATCAGATTCAAGCAAAGACACCAAAACTGCATATTCGCAATTCTTCTCATTGCGGTCTTTATCCAACTCCTTAAAGAAATCCTCATTTTTATGTTTTGTTGCCGTGGTATCCATCTCATTTTTCATCTCAAACATAATGGATATAAATTCAATACCCTCGGGCGTGCTTTCTCTGAAGATATAATCGCCCTTACTTCCGGTTTTGGCATCATTATCTTTTTCAAAATAAGCATTTTGAAAAGCCGTGGCTCGCAAGCGATTAAACTCAATCTCACAATGTTGTTCCAAAGTTTCCCCAACCATTTTGGTTGATTGACGGGTTTTCAAATCCTTATAAAAAGCGATTTCCGTGTCTTTGGCCTTGAGTTGAACCGCAAAATTGTCTTTTAGGGATTGTTCCTGAAGTTGCTTATCTTTTTCAGCTTCTTTAAGTTGGCTTTCAAGTTGCATAATCTTCTTGTCTTTTTCAACCAATTCGTCTTTTTTCTCACTTACAGCCGAAGCAACGGCTAAAGTTTTGGCTTGTTCATTGGATTGAATTTGAGCCTTTAGACGTTCGATTTCTTGCTTGAGACTATTCAAGGAGCGTTCTTTTTCAATATCTTTGTCTTTGGCAACAGTTGTAATTTCTGCTTTCAAACGCTCAATTTCTTGTTTGAGGGCAGCCGTAGATTGCTCTTGCTCCATTTTAGCCTGAGTTTTGATAAGAGAAAGCTCGCTCTCCTTCTCTTTTGCAAGCTGAGCTTCACGTTCATGCAATTCTTTATGAAATTCAGCATTACGAACTTGGCCGATAATCGCTGCATAACCGGACTCATCAACCGTAAAAACTTCTCCACACTTCGGACATTTTATCTCAGGCATAAATTTTATTCCTTATATTAATTTTCTAAGATATACTTCTTTTCGCGAAGCCTAAAAGCCTCCGCAGAACCTTCTAACAACATCAGCTCTTCTTTTTTATTGTTATCATATACATCCTCTATACTCATTGAATGAATCTCTGTTTTATTGCTATTTTCTAAAGATTTTAATATAAAAATTTGTTCAGCATCACTATTAATCACAATATTAGCATTATGTGTAGCAAAAATAATTTGTTTGTCCATCTTTACTTTTTTTATGATATCAACGAGTTCTTTAGCTATAAATCTCTGGTCTAAGTGTGTCTCAGGTTCATCTATTATAAGAGGATCATTACCAAACAACAATAATGTTAAAACTATAGATGTTGCTCTTTGTCCAAAAGATAAATCTTCTAAATTCTTTCCTTTATATAAAACATTAAAAGTTTCATATGTAATATAATCACATATATGTAATAGATAATGTAAATCGTACAACTTTTTATTTCTAGGATTCTGTTCAAAAAAATTTAAGATTTTTTTACTGGATTGTAAAGAAGGAGCATAATCTTTACATATTTTTTCTAAGAAATCAGACCAAAGCAGCTCTGTTTTCTTATCTTCTGGAATATGATTAATTAAAGATTTAAAATCGTTTTCATATACTCCGGCATTCTTTTTAAAAAACTCTATAATATTAGAAAATTGATCTGTTGAATTGATATGAAATTCAAAAGATAAACTAGATACTTCCGAATTTTCTTTGTTTTTTAAAATTTGTTCTGTTTTTTGTAAAATATCACTCATCAAATTTTTATAATTAGTAGATGAAGTTAATGCTTTTGATTTTAACGTTGTGAAGCATTGCTCTATCTTTTTATTGTTTTCTTCAAGTCTCTCTATTTCTTTGCTTATGCCATTTAATTTTATCTGTGCATTTGAAGAATCTGCAATATTTGCTTTTGACAACCCCTTTTCACGAAAATACTCTTCTAATTCCCGCTTAATTTTTTGTTCTTCCTTATAGGCTTCTTGTGCTATTTTTTCACTTGATTGCATATTATTTGCCGAAAGACTATTTAATTCTCTTAAGCCAGATATAATGCGATTATATTCTAAAACATAACCCAACTTACTTTCTTCTTCATTCTGGACAATGATTTCTGTATTTTCATTTATAATGTTTGAAATATCATTTGTTATTTTATCTAATTTTTCTTTACTTTGTTGTATGAATTGGGTTCTATTTGTTTTCTCTGCGAGATTTTTGGATAATTTTTTATATATTTCATCATTAAAAGCTTTTACAATTTTTTCTAAAGAAATAACTTCTTGACGTTTTATTGCAATTTCATTGTCATTAGTAATTTTCAACTGTATAAGCTTGATTTCTTCTCTTATGCTATCTAAATCTTTGCTCAATACATTTTTGCAATTCTCTATCTTATCCAAAAATTTTATATGAGCAGTATCTGCCTCATCACAAGGATATTCTTCTGTACGCCAAAATTGATATAACCTGTCTGATATTGATTTTGCAAAATTTTTCTTATCTTTGTAAAAATTTTCTATAGATCCTTGACTAAAATATTCAAATTTTATCCCAGCTATGTCTATATACTTTGACCAATCTTTAGGTGAAATTTTTGAAACTATGTTTTCGCTAGGCAATAAATTTTGATTATCTTTACATAGTAGTTGCAACAACAAACTTTTCCCAGTACCTCTACCTCCAATAAAACAATTCAATGCTGGATTTAATTGCAATTCATATTTAGTCCCACTATAACAGCATTCATTTTCTCCAATCCTTGCATCATCTGGTAGATTTATTGTTACATAATCTAAAACATTTACAGCTTGCATCGGTTTATATACTGAAAATTTTACCCTTGTATCATAAGAATAATATGCTTGTCTAAGTGTTTCAAAGATTGGTTTTCCTTTTATCCATGTATAGCAATGACCAATCTTCCTTGTTTTTTCTACCGTATGACTACTATAATTATGAGCATCACTGCAATGCAAATATTTCACTTTATCTTTGTAGAATTCTTTTACTTTTTGTTGATTCGTTATTGTCTGTTCCAAAGTTTCAGATGCACTGCATAAAAAGGATACATGATTAAGATAGCTAGGTTGAATTTTAGGATCCATATCTCCTAACTCATTACGTCCTAACATTATTAAAAATTTATTTTTATAATACTTTTGATGGTCTTGAAAAAATGTTTCCATTTTATCTATAGATATAGGCTCCATATTGATATCTTTTATTTCTTTAAGTTTCACTTTAGATTTAGTTATAGTCGCATTTAAAAAATCATCTAAATAATTTCGATCTAAAGCATCAGAAAATATTATATGTAAATTTAATTGTTGCAATGGTTCTTTCCCTACGTAATCGTCTGTTCTTAGCTCAATTACTGGAAATATTTTATATTTTTTTTGCAAATCACCATATTCTTCAATTAGTTTAAAGTATCCATCAAATGTGTTATAATCACATATTCCCAATATAGATCCGTCTTCATAATTTGCTTCTAAATCTTTAACAAATGCTTGCCATGTTTCTTTATCGTCTTCCTTTCGATAATTTGTGTTTTTAGATAACGGTGTATGTATATGTAAATCACATTTACGCCAATCAGAACCTTTAGGACAATTTGTCATTTTATTCTCCACAAATAATTGCTTTGAAGAAATATTATCTATTTCTAAGATTAATGCAACAACAAAATGTTAAAGAACATACCTTTTTTAACATTTTCTTTGAAAAGCTTGGAATTGTTAGGGATTTTATTTGAGACTCTAGGGTAGCATGGTAAAAATGTTAAACTTTGTTAGTTTTAATAACTTTTCTTAACATTTTGTTCCTTTGTTTGACTTGGTATCAATTCATTCAAAAAACTTATTCTTCTCTAACGCCCCTAGTTTTAATTTTTGAAATCTTGATTTTTTTAATTTTACTCAAAAGAAAAAGCCTTACAAAAAATGTAAGGCTTTTTTTACTTGGAGTTAATTTGCTATCACACTCTTGCATTTTCAACCGCGTTGGCAAGCATATGTTCGTTATAATTAAAATATCTTTGCGTGGTTGAGATGTTTTTATGATTAGCCAGCTTTTGCACCAAACAGATATTCACGCCGGAATTTACCAATTTTGATACAAACAAATGTCGGCCGAGGTGGCTTGCTCCTTTTATGCTGAATTTGCGATAAACGGAACTAAACAAACGGCTGATACTCACGCGATTGTAGGGTTTGTTTTGCTTTTGCGATGTAAATAAATAGCTCTCTTGGTTCAAATTGCTTCGTGTTTGTTGCAGATACTTCAAATATTCGGCAAATTCCTTCTTAATCTGCGAGTTCAAATAGTAGGAACATTTATTCTTGCCTTTGTTCTTATCATAATCTAGGCAAATGGCGTCTTTGACTTTCAGTGTTTCTGTATAAACATCCTTAACCTGAAGATAACAAAAATTGATTGAACGCATACCGTTCAGCGAGCACAAAAACATCATCCGGATTTGTTCGGCATGTTTCATTCCGCTGATATAGGTCAAAATATCTTTAATTTTCTTATCATCTACAAAAACGTCATTTACCATTGTTTTTACTCTTTTTAACTTATTTATACTCATTTTGAAAGGAGACATAATAATATTGAAAGGAAATCCTAGTTTTTAATGATGGCTTGATAAAACACTTTATAACTTAAACCTTGGGTCAAAATCCCCACACCGCCTTGGCATTGCCAACCGTTTTGAAGAGCCGCATTTACATATTCAATCAGATTATCCAAGCTTTCCGAACATAAAACATCATATTTCATCTAAAATACCCCTAGTATTCATAAGCATACATCACGGTTAAGACACGGTTGGTCTGACTAGGGTCTGCGGCATTCGGCGAAGCAAATTCAAAATTGCGGTCATAATAATCAATCTTCCAAAAAATCTTTTCACCCTTGAAACTAAACGCTCCGAAATCTTTTTCGCCGTAGGGATTGTTTTCTTCACTGAAATCATCAAAATGGCGAACCTTGTTCAAAATGACTTCAATATCATCAAAACTATTGGCTCTAATTCCGGGCGTTAAAACAAAAGTGCCCAGAGATGGATTGGCTCTGAAATCATCATTAAGCTTGGCGATTGCGGCGATATTATTCATGCTCGCTTTCCTCTAACAATCTGATACAAAGATATTCGGTCATACCTTCTTGTTCGGCGGCATAATCCCAAACCGAAAGGCCGCGATTATTCTTTATGTCTGCATCAGCTCCGTTATCAATCATAAAGTCCAAAATCCGAATTCGCATTAAAGCTTGGGGATGACGAACCACATATATAAAAGAAGTGTTACCAAATTTATCACGAGCGTTAATATCTGCCCCTGCTTCAAGCAAAACTGCCAGAGTTTGCGGAGAACTGCGTTTAACTGCGGCAATCATAAAAGGTGTTTCTCCGTTACGATTGCGAGATTTAACATCCCCGCCGGCTTGAATAAAAGCCTTGATAATATCGGGCTCATAAAACTCTTTGCATGCCCACATAAACGGCGTCCAACCGTGTTTGTTATAGGGCTCATTAACATCAAAACCTTGCTTTAAGATAGATTTGATACGTTCAAAATCCATATCATAAAGTGCTTTCATCAGTATATTTTCTTCATTAACCATCTGTTTTTCCATGAATTGTTTTAAAAAGATGGTGCCTTAGGTAGCATTCAAAAATGCTAAAGTCAAGCACTTTTTATAACATTTTTTACCTTATCTTATTGATTCTGAATGATTTTATTTTAAATTCAATGGGTTGCATAAGAAAACTTTCCTAAAAGTTGTTGATATATTTTATTTGTATCTTGAAAATTGCACATGATCTGGATATAGATTATTTGTCACTTGCTATAAGTGTATCTATATACAGAATATTAA
>CALXZL010000002.1 GCA_944393215.1 uncultured Alphaproteobacteria bacterium | reverse complement strand
ACACATCAAATAATCAAAAAAATGAGGTATCAAATTTATGAAGCAAAATCCGTTAAATATGATGCCCAACAACGAGTAAAAGGAAAATAAATGATTTACTTTTCACACATTACAAACCCTTTTCAGCCGAATAAGGGTCGGATAGACAATGTCCTTGATGACGGCAAAACCGTTTGGGACATGGTCCGGGAACAGAAAGTGGACCTTTCGCGCCCGACAATATGCATGATAGACGGTGCCGCAGTCCTCAGGAAGTTTTGGAACGATACCGTTCAGCCGAAATCCTTGGTCTGCTTCATCACTTTACCACAAGGCGGTGGCGGTAAAAAGTCATCAAACCCTATTCAAGTTGTTTTGATGGTGGCCGTTGTGGTTGCTTCTGTTTATACTGGCGGTGCTGTAGGAGCAGCTTATGGTGCTGTATGGGGTGGCGTTGCGGCGGCCGGTGTCTCTATGGCCGGGAGCTTTTTGGTTAATACATTTGTTCCCACCCCAAGGGCATCGCTTAATGGGTCCGGCTCGGCCAACTCCATAGCGGCGCAAAGTCCGACTTACTCTTTACAAGCTCAAGGAAACCAAGCAAGGCTCGGTAGCCCGATACCGGTTATTTACGGACGGCATTTGATTTATCCGGATTTTGCCAGTCAGCCTTATTACGGATATGTAAATGATGAGCAGTATGTTTATCAGCTCCACTGCATCGGTCAAGGTGAATACAATATCGAACAAATAAGAATTGAAGATACTCCGATTAATTCATTTGAAGAGATTACATACCAAATAATCAATCCGGGCGAGCAAAATACGCTCTTTCGTGATGATGTTGTAACTTCGCCTGAAGTTGCCGGGCAAGAACTGCTAAAAGATGAGGTATGTGGACCTTTTGTATTAAATCCGACCGAAAGCGTTATCGATAAAATAGAAATTGATGTAGCTTTTCAAAGAGGCCTTTATTATGCAAACAACAACGGAGGCATGGACAATAAAACCATTCAATGGCGCATTGATGCAAGGCTAATTGACGATGAGGATTTCCCCCTTGGTGATTGGTTTACACTGGGTAGCGAATCATTTACATCAAATAACCACAATAGCATGTTCCGCACTTACTCATATGCTGTCGCCAGCGGAAGATACGAGGTTCGCGCCGTTCGTTTAGATGTAAAAGACACATCTTCACGCGCCGGACATGAAATTAGATGGGCTTCGGCAAAAGGGTTTATTGTATCGAGCCCAAGTTACGGCGACGTAACATTGATCGCCGTTAAAATGAAAGCCACAAACAACCTATCACAACGTTCAAGCCGCATGCTTAACTGCATCGTGACAAGAAAATTGCCGACATGGTCGCCGTCTGGTGGCTGGACCGGCAGAGTGCCGACACGCTCTATTGCGTGGGCTATAGCCGATATCTTAAAGGCCAACTATGGTGCAAGGCTGACCGATAAGTCCATAGATCTTGAAGGTTTATACCGGCTGGATCAGATTTGGGCCGCACGCGGTGACACGTTTAATGCCGTCTTTGATTCCAAACTAACGGTTTATGATGCCTTGTCGCGTACCTGCAAAGTCGGACGTTCCGTTCCCTACATTCAAGGCGGAATTGTTCGCTTTGTCCGGGATGAGCCAAAATCAATACCGGTTGCGCTGTTCGGACCAAGAAATATCGTTAAAAACAGCTTGACAATTCAATATATCATGCCGTCTGAAGATACGGCGGACAGCGTTTGTGTTCAGTATTTTTCGGACCGGACTTGGAAGAACTCAGAGATAACCGGCAGTTTTGTAGGATCCACCTCGGATAAGACGGCAACTGTTGAGCTTTTCGGTTGTACCGATAAAAACCAAGCTCTCCGGGAGGCCATCTATATGGCGTTGGCCAACCGATATCGCCGGCGCATTGTAACATTTTCAACCGAACTGGAAGGTCTGATTCCAAGCTATGGGGATTTGATTTCTATCACGCATGATATGCCGCATTGGGGTTCAGGCGGTGAAATACTGTCAAAAAATGACATGACTTTAACGCTATCTGAACCGGTTGAGTTTACCGAGGGCCAAAATCACTATTTGGCTTTAAGAACTCGAACCGGGAGCCTTTCCGGACCATACCGGGTAACAGCCGGATCACTGCCAAATGAGGTCATCTTGCAAGAAACGCCGGACATTGAAATTGAAACCGGCACGAACTCAGAACGGACACATTTTGCCTTTGGAACTCAGGATAAATGGGGAACCTTGGCACGCGTTACCGGGATAAAACCGCGTTCCGGTAAAGTTGAAATCACAGCGGCAATTGAGGACTCAAGAGTTCACACCAACTAAGAAAGGACAAACAATGGATTGGATTCAATTTTTACAGATCATCTGCGTACCGGCCTTTGGCTGGTTTTTTTATAAGCTCGGCGAACAGCGCAAGGAATTAAAAAACCTCGAGCGTGACCTCAACGAGTTCAAAGTTGCGGTGGCCAAGGAATATGCCACTCAGGTTAACATCAATCGCCTGGAGACAAAGATTGATGAATTACATCAGCTTTTATGGGAAATGCACAATGAACACACCACGCGGCATAAGAAATAACAACCCTGGGAACATCCGTTGGGGTTCGGACTGGAAAGGATTAAAAAAGGACGGGAAACAGCAAGACCCGTCCTTTTGTATATTTAAAACACCGGAATATGGTATCCGGGCGTTGGCCAAATTACTTCGTAACTATAAGCAACTCTATGGCCTGAACACGCCCCGGAAGATTATCAGCCGGTATGCACCACCAACCGAAAACGAAACAGTTTCATATATAGACAGCGTGTCCCGGCAGTTAAACATCACTCCGGACACACCGGTCGACCTTTCGGAAGATGGTGTCTTACTGGTCTTTATTAAGGCAATCATCAGACATGAAAACGGCATACAGCCATACTCTAATGAAACTCTATTGAAAGGAATACAAATGGCATGAAAAAGCGGCTTTGGATCCCGGTTCTCGGGTGGATCCTGTGTTACGGATTTCTGCACAACTGCCTGATCGCACCTATAACGGGCCTGCCGGTAGTAGACTGGGAATATTTATTAACGGCCATGGGCATTTTACTCGGTGTCAGTGGCGCACGAGATATTGGATTAAAGGAAAGGCAAAAACAAGATGTTGAACAGAATAACAAAACTTTGGAATAATGGTAAATACTGGATAATCACCGGAGCGGTGGCCGTCTTATATATGCTCGGCTATCGGCGCGGCAAGGAAAAAGAACAAGTCAAAGTAATGAAAGGAACGGTGGACAATGTTAAAACAGCTAAAAGAAGTTGGGATAGCCTGGCTAGCCTTAAGCGCGTTGAGCGGTTGCACAACAAATATAAACGGTGATTTTTGCCTGTTATATGAGCCGGTGTATGCAGATTATGAGCATGACACCCCGGAAACTGTCCGTCAAATTGATAGAAACAATGTGGTTTACGATGATTTATGTACAAATTAAAAGATTTTGTTTGACTTTTCCTCGGAAAATGGCTCGAATCATAAGCGTAGGTGTCATGAACCTCTATAAACTTAACGTTAAGAAAGGAAAATTAAACATGAATAAAACTGAATACGTAGCAGCTGTTGCTGAAGCTGCAGGAATGACAAAAGCACAAGCTACAATTGCTGTTGATGCTTGTTTAGCTGTTATTACAAAATCTTTGAAAAAAGGTGAAGCTGTTCAATTAACTGGTTTTGGTACATTTGATGTTGTTAAAAAAGCTGCTCGTACAGGCCGTAACCCAAGAACTGGTAAAGAAATCAAAATTGCTGCAACAAAAGCTCCTAAGTTCAAAGCCGGTGCAGTTTTGAAAAATGCAGTGAAATAAATTTTATAAAGTTTCTAAAAACCCCGCGGGAATAACACCTGCGGGGATTTTTTTATTTATGGTCTTTCAACTTTTAAGACACTTCTAGCAAGCTGTCGCAATTTATCAAGTGCCTTTACCTCAACCTGCTGAATTCGCTGTCTGGTTACGGATTTTATCTGTGCAATGCTTTCTAGCGAATATTCTTCACTATCAATTCCAAAGCGCATTCGGATAACTTCTTCCTCTTGAGGTTTTAGATGCGATAGTAGTTGATTTACACTTATTCTCATTTCATTCTCACGTAAGCCTTTAGTGATATCCGAATCATCTATGCAAGTATCTTCCCATAAATCTTCAAGCGGTTGTAAGTATTTAATACATTCATCAACTTCCTCTGCGGTTGATTTTAATTTATCTTGGATCTCATTACGTAAATTTTCACACGTTAATTTGTTATTGCTATATGCGCATTCGCTACAATTATGTTCTTTTACAAGAGTATGAATTTTGAAGAAATCGTTCATCAAGTACGTTGGAAAATCAATGACAGGGTTTGAATGAAGATAAACATCTCGTCGCAACTGACTATTAACAGCGAGAGGAACATAAGAAGGGAACGAAGAGTGTTCCGTTTCATCAAATGCGCTTATTGCATACAGGATTCCAAAAGATGAAGCCTGCAGTGTATTTTCAAAGTCCAAGTCGAATTTTTTTGAAACAGCATAGGCTTGTTTTATTGTTTTCTGCATTGAGGTATCAAACAATCTTGTTCTAGCCCACTCATTCCCATGTCGCGCCTGTTGTATCAGAGTGACCCATTCTCCTTCAGCCAAGCCATCAATTGAATTATAATATCTAATAAAAAATTTAAGGTCCTTGTATTCCTTTGAAATTTCCTTAAAGAATTTTGTATGATCGCGCCTGTATCCACGTCCTTTTTTAGTGGTTATTTTTTCTTTTTCTTCGCTTATTATAACTCCATGCGAGAGCAAATACTCTGTAATGTAATTTATATCAAAAACTGAAAGATTTTCGCGTTCTGAAAGCTCAAAAACTTCATCTTCTGTTACATAACCGTTTGTTTTGTACAGGTCCGTCAAAAGATCAATGATTTTTTGCTTTGCTTCATTCGCCATCTCAATCGTTCTCTAGTTCTTCCCTTATAGCAAGGAGTGTTTGACCTTGGTATAACCACCAACGAGGTCCTTGGCGTGCAACATCAGCGTAGCCGAACTTTACAGCAAGGATTTGTGCTAATCTAGATGTTGAACCCTCAAGAGATTCATCCTCTAATCTAATTCTATTTGTTTCATCAAGAGTAATTGCAACAATATTGCGATCCTTTAAAAAAGTAAGTTTCGAGCCAGCTGGTATTCGTAACATAGAAAATGTTGTAGCACTCTCTGGCGATTTTCTAGACATTCCTGTGCTTACTTTTTCCACTTTGTCTTTGCAAACCTGTTTTAACGCATCTTGAATGTTATCCGATATATAGACACCTTTAGCTATAAGAGCTTCAATGACAGCGTTTGTCTCGAACAGAGATAGTTTTGCTTCAAGTGCCGCACTTACTACCTCGTCCTCGGCAAGAAAGCGATGGGATTTTTGAAAAAGCTCTTGTACAATTTTATTTGTCTCATCGGTCATAATGCCCCCATTTATTCTCTGGCCAGCTCACACAAATCCATAATTTCATCTGAATTTTGTGAATAACGGTCTTCAAAATCTGCCATAAATTCATACAGATTTCTGATGTAATCATCAGCTTGTGTTGCATCCTTCATCAGCTTTTCATATAGGACATCAACGCCACCACGAACATAGCTGTCGTACTCTTCCAGATCTTTAGTATCTTCTTTTGCATAATCTCTAAAAGCCTTATTAATGCGCTTTTCGGTATCAGGCTCATATTCCTTATCTAACAACATGACAAGACGATATGTGAATGTAAGCTCTTTTTGATATTTAATCATGATTTCTGCTAAGATATTTGTAGTTGATGGCTTACTTTTATCTAGTTCAGCTTTCCGGCTATACAAAAAACCGACAACCGGGGCCATTAAATACACGTCCATATTTCTCTCAAAAAGAGTGTGTTCTTTATCAAATTTGTGGCCAACAAGTGCTTTAACTTTTTCAGCATGAGCCCCCTTAAAGGAATAATCGTGTGTAAATAACATTAGCCTACCTCCATCAAATCAGTTTCAAATTCTGTTTTCTTTGTAAATGTATAGCGTTTAGCAATTCTTAAACCAAGATTATCTTCTGCTAATTTACCATCTTTTGGATTTATAAAAATAATAATTTGTTCTGCAATTTTGGGTAGTACATCGCATACAGTGTCTATTCTCTTTTCATCGAAAGCAGAAAGAGGAGCATCCATAACGAGCGGATAAGGCTCCGTTTGGGCTAAACGTTCATCAGAACCTTGATTTTCTTTTGCCATTTTAATCACGCCGGCAATAAATGCAAAAATAATTGAAATACTTTGTGCTGTTGAAGTTTCTATGTTGTCATCGTCATTTGCCTTACTTCTTCCATCGGCGGTCAATATGATGTTATATTTTGCATCAAGCGAAAGCGAAAAACCACCGTTATAAATCTTCTTAAAGATCGTATTAACTGTTTTAGCTAATTGTTCACGAGTTTCTGTTTCTTTAATGTCATACTCTTGTTTAAGTGTATTATACATATATTCAGCATAAGCACGATACGTTTCAATTTTTCTATTGTTGGCATCGCCGATTGCAAGAGAACTACGCTTTTCTTCGTCACTCTGGAGCTTACTTTGTGCAACACCTTTTTCTTGATTTAGATTATCACGCTCATCTGAATTCTTTCTAATATCACGTTCATAGTTGGTCAATTCTTGCTGTAGAGCTCCAACATTTTCCATTCCGAGGAGTCTTTCTTTGATCTTTTTAAGTCTATCTTCAAGTGTATTTCTGTTATTATCAAACTCACGAATGAACTTAATTATATCTTGAAAGTTATCAAAGAAGCTAGAGGTACTCGCAGTTTTCTCCTGACAGGATGAACTAAAATCTGAGATCAAACTACCAATTGATTTCGGAGGAATGAAGTCTCTTAATTTATTGAGAGCGTTAAATGCATCATCGCCAATCTCAATTTTATGGCCACACAAGCAATATCCTCGTGCAAGCAAGTAATCTATAGTTTTTGCTGTTACATCAGGAATTCCTTTATCTAACTGTTCAGCACTCTTTAATAATTCTAGAGCATCTTTCATCATTTTTTT
Source organism: uncultured Alphaproteobacteria bacterium (assembly GCA_944393215.1). Classification (GTDB taxonomy): domain Bacteria; phylum Pseudomonadota; class Alphaproteobacteria; order RF32; family CAG-239; genus CAJLXD01. Next base: position 239,754 of record CALXZL010000002.1, on the reverse strand, counting down.
CGAGAAGTACCTTGGTGCATGGGCATTAAAATTTTTCAGAAGTAATCCAGTCTTTTCTTTCTTTGTAACTTCTAGCCCTGCAAGTTCTTTTTCCAACTTATTTCTCTCTTCGGCCAATTCTTTACTATCTTGATTTTTTTCAATTCTGAGTCTCAATTGTTGGCATTTATCATTTGCAAAGGCATCTTGTTGTTCTAACTCGTTCAAGCGTTTGTCAATCGCTGATATTCTTTCATTGTATGAATTAATGTTTTTAATAAGTTGAGAGAGAGTTTCATCTGCACCGGCATTATAACTTTCATTATAACGACCAATAACGGAGTTTTTCCCGTTTCCTTTAAGGTGATTTAATGTTGCAATAAAAGCATTTAATCCCAAAAGACTACGAACAGCATCTGCAAAATCGGAGCTACGTCCATTACGAATTTCTTTTCCCATATGGTCAATATGTTCGCCGTCAAAAAAGAAATAGCGAGAAAGATCAGCCGGTAAAATTTCCTTCATCTTTAACTCTGTTTCTAATTCGGGGACATATTCAGTGTTACCGTCACTTTTCTTATATGAAATAACAAACTTATTACGACCCGAATTAGAAATTCTATTTGCCGTATCCTTTTTATATCTTTGACGTCTTGTTACGGTATACTCTATATCATTGTGTACCAGGCAAATTTCAACCTGAACATCTTTTTCATCTCCTGGCAACATTTGATCTGAAACAGCCATTGATAATAGAGTCTTGTTAGAAAAGTCAGTTTCGCCATATAAACACCAACGAAAGGCTTGTGCAAAAGATGTTTTACCAGCACCATTATCACCTTGAATGATGGTTACATTGCGTTCAGGATCAGTAGAGAAAGAAACATACTGCTCTCCTTTAAATTGTCTAAAATCTTTTACTTTTATGGATTTTAATAGCATTTTACTTCCTCCTCGATCAACTTTTGGATCATTTTTACCATTTCACCATCGTTTTTGTCTTTTCGCTTAATGTTATTATTCTCTTTTACAATGATTTTTTTCAAAATCATCTGAGCCTTTTTAACATCAATTTCGGTGTTGTTTTGCATTACTTTTTCTTCGGTCATAAAACCTCCTCATCAAGTAGTAAGTATTTATCAATACTATATGCCTCTTTGATTGAATCAATGAGTTTCATAGCGTCCATTTTATTCATAGAAATGCGAGCGAATTCCTCAGCTCGTTTGATTTCTGACTTAATTAGTGACAACTCCATTTTCGCCTGGTCATCTGTAAGATAATGTGCTGTATCAATTGGCCGCGGAAGCGTGATAAAATCATATATATTCGCATATTCCTTACCTTTACTCAGGCGTAAAACTCTTCCTCGGCGTTGGATGTATTCTTTTGGGTTTGTAGTGCTTGCTAATATAAATGCAGTTCTTATGGCTGGGATATTAACACCTTCATCAAGACATTTAATAGCAACCAGAGCTTGTAAATTGCCCATTGAAAATTGTTCTTTGATTATTTTTCTCTCGCTCATATCCTCATCAGAAGTGAAACGTGCACTCTTCATGCCGAGTTCATTTCCTAAAATACTAGAAACTGCTTCAACCTGTCTAATATCATTTTCATCAGTTGAGGATCTATCCTGATCATCCGGCAAAACATTTGTGGCACCACAATAGACTAAAATAAACTTGTCATCCTTAAACGGTTCAATTTCACGACGTAAAGCTGACAGTTTTTGTCGTGCTCCACTCACAATCCTAGCGCGAGCAAGAGCTAATCTTTTGCCGCGTTCGTTCAACTGTTTTTTCCCATCACGGCCCCAAATTATACATTTTCCAATTTCACGGGAAAGGCCTATGTATTCTTCTAATTCATCAGGCTCTAAAGTCACGACAATAGGATGATAATAATAACGAGTTAACCATCCAGCTTCAATCGCCTGGTCTAAAGGATATGTAATACATTTTTCGCCGAAATAGTCATAAAGACGTTGTGTACCTTCTTCGTCCCCATGTCTGTCAAGTGTAGCTGAAAGTGCTAACCTATACTTATATTTTGGATTAAGGAGCTTTTCAAAGGAGGCGGAACCAGCATTGTGAGCTTCATCAATTACCAAAAGTACATCGCCTTTAATTTTTGCTAACTGTGCTTGTGTACGTTCAAGACCAAATGTCGCATTGGTACAAACGAATAAGAAAAACTCGCTGTTCTTTACTCCAAGGTTTTGATCAAAGATTGCATTCTTAAGACGATCTAACCAATTTCGTTGCGGTGATGAACTGTAGCCAATAATTGGTGCTATGTTAAACTTTTCAATATCTTCGCACCATTGATCAACGAGGTGTTGATAGGGAGCGACAACAATTACTGCCAACTTATTATTTAGGTCTTTTGAAATTTTTGTAATCGCACTTAAGCCAGTTAATGTTTTACCTGTACCTGTGGCCATATCAAAAATGCCTCTGTAGCCACGTTTGGCCCATTCTTCAATTGCAGATTCTTGGTAGTCATGTAAATCAAGCCAATCAGGCATGGTCGGACGATTCAAAACTTCCATCTTTATCGGAGCGTCGATGATATCCGGAAGTTTCGGCTCTACGAATTTTTCATAATCAACCTTTTCTCGTTTATATTTTCTGATCATTTCGTCTTTTAATTCCGGGAAATCAATGATAGTGATATTAGCTTCGTCATTATTCCAAATACGTTCAAAAGCTGAGATTTTATCGTTAACGCGCTCTACATCCTCAGTCTTCCATGAGCAATAAACATCTATTGTTTCATAATTAAAATGAACAGCGTTAAATGTCTCGTTCAAGGATCCTGAGAAAGCCACACGATTTCCTTCGGCATCCGAGATAATTCCCATCTTTTCGTGGTACATACCAAACGAGTGACCTTTTTCAGTAAACGCAATTTTTATATCAAGAACACTGTCTGCAATTAAATTTGCTAACAAATTGAGATTTTCTTTTTCAAAGTCAGATTTAGGATCCTCAAGAGCATTTAGTATAGAATCTTTTACGACTTCGTCCCGGGCCTTATACCCCATTTTTATTGCTTCAACATCTTCATCCGATAGGTAAGGAGATGCAACTATTTGGATCTTACCATTATTGCGAACGAGCGCAGATATTCCAACGGCAATTTCAGCAAGAATTGTGGAAGAAAAAAAGCCCACAGCACGCTGATAAGAGATAGCAGAAGAAAGCAGAGGAATATAAAAATTCCTCACGACATTATCTTCGGGGCGGTATTCCCGCTTTATGGGTATCTCCTTTAGGCTCATAATATCCTCAAGTTAAAGTTGCGCCACATTGTACACCAATTCTGCAGAAAATTCAATCTCCGCATAAAATGTAATGACAAAAAATGACATACTATTTGTGACATGCTAAACATACCTTTGATTTTCCATATAAATCATCTATATCGATTTCTTCATTATCAGGACGAAGCGGATTTGCCATGCGTTGCTTTTTCAGCCGCTCTAGACGTCTTTCATAATCTTGCTTAATTTGGGCTACTCTCTCAGGTTTTGATAGATCCTCGAGTGATTCATGCTCTGACCATGTGAAAGGTGATCCGCTGGCGGTGGCTTTTTTCTCATAACTTTTTGCTTCCTCAAAAGCATCCGGGTGTTTCTCCATTAAGCGAACCCACTCAATCTTTCTTTGGAAGAAACAGAACGTACAACCACTTCTTGATCGCCATTTGTAATAATCCGGCAATCCAAGCCCTGAGTATTCAAGAATGTCAATAACGCCTTTTTTATCAATTCCATTTTCTCTAAAGGGCATTTTTACCTTTAGATTTTCATGGCGAGATTGATAGCCTTCGCGATATTCTTCGTCTGAGCGAATAGCAACATATGAATACACGGTATATCCGTCATTTAAGAATTTGCCGACCCAAGCCTCAAAAGGTTTAAGTTTCATGCAAATCGTACACCAACGGGCCTGTGCCGATGGCAGGAAGTTATTGTGTTGCATCAACCAAAAGTCAAAATCGCGATCCGGATTAATACGCAAAATAGGTTTACCTAAATATCCTTCTAGTTTGCTAAGAAAAGAATAAACCTCAGGAAGCTCTTTTCCCGTGTCGGTGAAGAAGTAGTCAATATCAAGCTCAGGATAGTTATCACGCATATAAACAGCGAGAGCCGCGCTATCCTTTCCACCCGATATTCCTAAAACGTGTTTTACTTTTTCAGTCATTTCCTGCCTTTAAATACTCAATGCTAATTTCTGTTAATGCGGCTAAAAGTACGTTTTTGTTTGTCGTATCTTTAACAGCATCTTTAATTTTGTTTTTTAAATTAGATACGTCAGATTGCATATCGGTAAGCAAATCAAATTCGCCCTCGATAACTTCAGCTTTATTTCCGATACCGGCAATAAAAGCGACAGCCTGTCGTGAAGCTGGGCGATTTTTGACTTTCGTATATAACTCAGCTTTCTTGAATTCGGTACAAAGGTTTAAGATTTCCTTTTTAGCATTTTCAATATCAAGATCAATCCAGTCATGCGGTGGTTTGTTGTTTGCCAAACTTACAATACCAGCGATATCTGCAAGGCTGGAGTTAAATGTAGAAATACGAGCCGCAAATGCATCAATTTTGAAATTGCCAGATACGCCTTTGATATTCTTAGCGCGCTCACGCAACTTTTCCAAGTGCGTTGGCGTGGCGAGAGGAACATCCAGCTCATTTGTCAGCAACAAAGCAATGTTGGTCATTGTTGCCGGATAAATATTAATAAGTTCCTCCATGGCTTCCTTCAGATTTTGAATAATAATGGCAGACTTATCACCGTCTTTATTTTCCACTTCATCATAAAAGACTTTCTCAATATCCTCTAAAAGCAACTTATGTGGATCATTTGCAGATTTAACAATTTCCCTAAATTTTATCGTCCGCTTTGACAGTGTTTTAGTTTTCAATACCCAAGGCGGCAATTTATCAATGATCTGCACTAACTTACGAGCAATTGTCAACGGTGATGCGTTCAATGGAATTTGATTTGTAGATTGAAGCGTATTTAATAATTGTGCGATTGCCGGTAAAATATGACCAGTTACATCATCTGCATCAACCAATTTTAATGAAATGGTTTTAGGTGATTTCAATAAATAATCCACTAAAAGGTCATTTATCTCAGGAATATACGTTCCGTCTCTGTAGACTGCTATTTTTGTTTTTCTGCTTAGCATATATGCAAGAGCAAGGAAATTATATAATCCGGCCTTTATACCAAACGGCGGCTTACTCCATTGCTCATAAACATCAGCCAATGAAACAGCTCGTTTAACTTTTTTAAACATTGAATCTGTTGTTTTCCAAAGGCTTAATAAATTCTCGGCCCTTGGTGCTCCGAATCCGTATGTTTCCTTATCTGTTAGGCGATATATACCAGTTTCTTGAAGCAAAATGTTAAACAAGCCGCGTTCCGGGGTGAATCCCTTGATACCAAGAAGTTCTTCGCCTTCTTGCAAAACCATATCCTTTAATAAATTGTTCAATGCGCTGTTTGCACTTCCTGAAGGCTTTGTTCTATTAACCAGCTCACTTTTGATGATTGGAGTTTCTGGATAAACTTGTTCACAGACTTTGGAAGCTAAAATACTAAATTCATTCTGCTTAATTAATCCTAAAGCCTCACCATTTTTATACCAATCAGAAGCCGTTAAAATTTCATTCAATTGGACTTCTAGCAACGAAATAATGATTAACCGTCTATTTTCTATTTCACGGCGTGCAATATGGTCGCCTGCTAGTTCATTTTTGTTTTTTTGGATCCACTCAAGGGAAAGCAATTCTTTTAAGTACTCATTAATTGTCTGAGTGTTTTTTGCAACAGTCATAAACACAGGAAAATCAAATTTATTTTTTCCTTGCGTTATTTCGGTTGCTTTTTGTTCCTCAGTCGGGTTTTGCGGGAGGAAGATAGCAAAAAAACCAACAGACTTGTTATGATCATGTTCATGGTTCAAGAACTCTTTATAATTTTCAACCGGGGTAAGCAGAATATCTAACCATCTCATGCATCCGTATTTATGATAATGGCGTTTTGCAATAATCGGTTTGAAATTGGCAATATCAACGAGTTTTTGAATTTCAAGCGTTGGAATTGCGGCATACGCTTCAGCAAGTGCTTTTTCTATGTCAAAGTCGCTACCTTCATAAATTGAATACGCGTTTAAGTGCTTTTTAAGAATAATGACTGACCAGGATGTTAAATCTTTTATAATAGCTTTTATATTTGCCTTTGGATAAAGTGCCTGGAGGAGTTCTTCATTTGAAACAAGGCCAGAAGCACCATTAAACATATCAATCAGAGCAATCGTTTTTAAGACATTTATGTGTTCCAGGGAAGCTCCTTTTGCTTGGCAACGTGCTAAAACGTCAGTAGCAATGTTCCAAATCTTTGAATCAGATGATGATAAAATAGAAGATTCAAGATTTAGCTTCAGATAGTCAAACAAATCCTCCGGCATGTACATCTTATCATCGGAAAAACTTGTTGAGTTAATAAAGTCTCTGAATGCTTTCGGCTCTCCGGAACTCAAGAACGAGAAAATACTGCGCTGGTTTTGGCCAAATCTTTTTCTTGAAATTTGAGCTAGCAACGTAACTACTACTGGAGAAATAGGCCAGCAGTGAAGAAGTGACTGCGTTAAACCATCCTTTGATGTAATAAGTTTATTTTTTGCAATGGACGTAACCGTTTTTTCAACAACATCCTTTATTGATGATGAGGTAAAGTCTGTTGTTATCGCTTTAGAAATCAATTCAATTTGTTCTTCGCCGGCAGTATTGATGGGTGTATCAACAAAACGTCCTTGAATTTTGATCCATTCATCGCGGATAGTATGCGGCAAATAACGTGCGTACTCTGCAAACGCCTGGTGTAAAATTCCAATAAGGATTATTTTGCCATTGCTTCTTGATACATACTCAGCTAATTGTTGAAACAGATACACGTCGCCTTGACCTTTTGCCGCACTCTCTAGGCATTTTCCCATTTCATCAATAAAAATTAGCAGTCCATCTGATGTATCGGCGATTTCTTGTATTGATTTTAGAATGTCTGTGCACTTTTTACCTTGCTTCTTTTCAATAGCTTCTTTTAAGAGTATCGCAGGATCCTGTTTATCGCCGATTATTGGAAGAATTTCCCAACCGTCATTTACTTTGATTTTTGAGTAAAATTCTTCTTTTGCAGATTCCTTAAATAAACTTTGCGCTAGGGCGCGTAGTTTTTTATCTTTGCCTATTAATGCTGATAAAAACAAAGCAAGAGAAGACTTACCGGAACCATAAGGGCCTGTCCATGTAAATGCGGCTTGCCCCGTAGCATATACATTTTCAGCAATATTAAGCAAAGCAATTTCAGACGAAGCAGGACAAATAAAGCCTGCAAGAATATCGGCATTTCCAAGATCTTGATTAATGTTAATTGAACGACAAAATCTAGTATTTATTTTTACGATGTCGGACATTTTTTCCATCATTTGTAATTCCTTTCAAAGATCTTAAAGGCTTCTTTTTCAAAATCTATATCCTTTTTTAATAAGATTTGTTTTAGTCCCGCTGTTTCTGACCATTCTAACAAACCATTTGTAACTTCAGAAATATTCTGGGCAAAATCTCCAATAGCATTTTCATTAATAAGAAATATGCGCCCCGGTGACATTTCTTCGTAACAAATCGCTTCTAAGGATAAAGTCTTAGAATTAGGAGAATAAAATTTCCATAACATTAGAAGCCCGAAAATAAAGGTATAAACGGATAAATTAGGTTTTGCACCGACCTTTGTTTGAAACAAATCTCTACGTGTAAGCGGCGAAATCAAGGCAAGCTCTGTCAACGGTGACTCAATGCTCTCTTCGTTAGATTTTTCCTTTGCAGAACGGGTGGAATAAACCCCCAGAAAGCACTCAACATCACGCTTTAAAGTAGAGAGGGAAACATCCGGTAAATCGTACTCAGAAAGAGCTTCCTGAATAGAGGCTACAAGTGAATCCTTGTCAAAAGTTGCCGCATTGAGCCTGTTGAAAACCCAGTAATAAGTAAACAAATTCGGATTTGTCGCCAAATTCCAATGTATTAGCCAAAGGGTAGCATAGTTTTCAAGCCATGGATCAAAGCCGGTATCTGCGAAAATTTTTTTTGCATAGTCTGTGACATACAAATTTTTATCTTCATTCACAGCTAAAATGCCTGTATAAAGAGCCCAATAACGCATTGATGAAACCATGTTTTTACCAACGCCGAGGATTGAAATTGCCTCAATATTATTGAATAAGTCCTTGGAAATATTTCCTTTTTTTTCTTCCACAGCGGTAGCCGCATCGTACACTTTTTTCAGCCATCCGTACCTAAGAGGAAATGTTTCATGACCCGAAAAAACGGGTTTTGAATTTTTTAGAGTTGATTCATTTTTCATTTTATGCTATCCTTTTTTTCGCTGGCGACATTCTCCAGTCGAAAATGATGATACAGGATTCAAAAAAAAAATTCCATAGAAAAGTGAAAAAAATGAAAAATAATTTATCAAATTTACTTAAAAACAGCGAAAATACTGGTAATACAGGTATTTATCTTGACTATCAGGCATCAACGCCTCTTGATGCGCGCGTTTTGGATAAAATGCTCCCGTTTATGACAACGGAATTTGGTAATCCTCATTCATCAGAGCACTCTTTCGGGTGGAAAGCAAATGATGCTATTGAAAGCGCAAAAGGAATGGTTGCTGATTATATTAATGCACTTGAAGATGAAATAGTTTTTACGTCAGGAGCAACAGAGTCAAATAATCTAGCGATCATTGGAATGGGTTACACGGCTTTAGATAAGTTAAAAAGGAGAACGATCCTTGTTTCAGCAATTGAACATAAATGTGTCCTAGGGGCATCGCGCTTTCTAGAACGTTTTGGCTTTACTATTAAAAAAATTCCTGTGAAACACGATGGAATTATTGACTTTAATGCATTAAATGAGCTTCTGACAGATGATGTACTTCTTGTTTCAACAATGGCAACAAACAACGAAATCGGCGTTAATCAACCTTTAGAAAAAATTGGCACAATGTGCAAAGAAAAAGGTGCAATTTTTCATGTTGATGCGGCACAAGGCGCGTATGCAAACATTGATGTTGTCGAAAATCACGTGGATATGATGAGTTTATCCGGTCACAAAGTTTATGGACCGAAAGGCATTGGCGCACTTTATATTAATCAAGCGAGCGAATTGAAACCGACACCTATTATAAGAGGCGGTGGTCAACAAAGTGGATACAGATCCGGTACAATGCCGACCTTTTTAGTTGTCGGGATGGGTGAAGCTTTTAGCCTGATGAAAGATTTAAAGGACACAGAGGCCCAATATATTAGTGATTTACGCGCGAAATTGCTTGAGGGTTTAAAGGCTAAATTCCCGGATATAAAAATCAATGGCACAATGGATAGCCGGCATCCGGGAAATCTTAATGTTATGCTTTCTAACCGCGATGCACGAGACATGATATTGTCGTTACAGCCTAAAATAGCATTTTCTACCGGTTCTGCATGTACTAGCGGTATTCAAGAGCCATCACACGTTTTGAAGGCAATTGGTCTGACAACAGAGGAAGCAGAACACTCTTTCCGAATTACCGTTGGTCGCTTTTCTAATATGGACGATATTAATACCGCTATTGAATTAATCAGCGGGCGGAATTAGTTTTGATATATCCTTACCGCCGGAAATGATCCGAACAGCCTCAATTGTGAACATTTTATCGCCTTGGCAAAAGGTCATTACCATTTTCATTCCGTCTTGTTTTATATCGACGAGATATGCTAAATTATAAAGCCGTTGTAATTCCTCGTTGAGTTCCTTTACACGCCTTTCAATATCTTCGTATTTTTCCTTACTAATCCACATTAAAGTTACTTTCTTTTATCAAAATCTTCCGGTTTGATTACTTTAACGTGGCCACCCCATGTGTAAAGGTGCCAGTCCATCTCGCGTGCGCCGCCAGCCCGGAACTTAACGGTTAACGTACCGTCCGGATTGCGGATTGCTTCTTGCTTCGGATGAAAAGTATATTGAGCCGCGGAATCTGCAACTTCTGCATCAAACAGCCATTCAACATCAAAAGGTTTTTCTTGATAAACACCAAAGGCTTGTTCGCTGAATTCCTTTAGTGAGAAATGAGGATCGCGCTTGAAGTATGTATTTAAGACCTCAATTTCTTTTATTTTATTCAAATTAAAGTGACACATCTTGCGCTTTGCTGGATCCCAAGCAATTAAATAGTGCTTATTTCCATACAGGAAGCCATAAGGGTACAACTCGCGCCAGTCCTTGTTATGTTCGGAATCATATTTTATTTTAATGCGGTTGCACGCAATAATTGCGTAGCGGAGCTGTTTTAAGTGTTCTGTGTTGATGATAATCTTTGGTCCGGGCCGAAAAGCGTAACCTTCAGCTTCCAATAGTGCTTCGGCATCCGGTTCTATTCTGTTGATGGCATCCTTACCGATGAGGGCTTTTATCTTGTGCAGGACGTTATCGATATATCGAGAATCAATCATCTTTTTAGAAGCCAAAAGTTTGGATGCGTTTTGTAGCGCGTGAATTTCTTCCATTGAAAAGCTGACCATATCGCGGCCGGTTCCTTTTGGCAGATACCAACGTTTTGTGTTGTATGGACCGCTGATTTCATTTAATTCAGGATATTTTTCGGCGATGGAATCTTTCATGCGGACAGCTGTCCGGAGGGAGACGTCATACTTTTCCATGATATCTTTAAGGGAAATACCGTCATCTGTGTCCTGCATCCACAAGATCAGGTCATTGAGCGTTTGCGTTTTTTTATACATGTTCCGGCTCCATTTTTACTAATAGCGAAATGATTATACATTAAATCAATTTCGAATGTCAATTAAATAGATGTCAAAAAATGGCACGAACCAGTAAAAAAAATTTAAGTTTTGGCTTATTTTCTGCTAAAATGTTCCAGGCAAAGGAGAACATTATTATGGGATTTTTTAGTGAATTGTTTTTTGGAATTGAATCAATCAAACGAACAACCAAGAAGGCGCAGTCCGTTTAATCAAGAACCCACCGCAGAAGATTATATCCGATCCGGAGAGATCGAGCGCGATAATTACGATGACGGCCAACGCAATTCCATAAATGAACATGGAAATCTGAGTTGGGAGCGTGAAGATGAAGAGCGTGATTGGTAGAAAAAATCCAAACTCTGACAATTTTTGACATGGCACAGCCTCATTGTGCCATTTTTTGACTTCTGTTTGCGGTGGTGCGGTTGTAATCCTTTTTTATTTGTATAATTCTAATTCCGGTGGGGATGTCTGCCAGTAAAATGTAGATGTCCAGCGCATGAGTTGTCGAAAAAATTCACAAATCCCTTGCGTTTGTTGTTAACATCGGGTATAGTGTAGCCCGTCACGATGGCCCATCGTGGCTAGGATATGCTAAATCTGATCAGTATGGGCAGTCGTTTGTGCATCCTTTTTGATTCTTATTTTGGGTGCAGATCGAATGTTTTGGGGCATCTACTCCTTAGGGGTGGATGCCAGTGAATAAGGCTTCGCCCCAATAACTGGGCTACTTATCATACTGATCGTAGTTAGCACATCCACCCGCCTGAAACATGGCGGGTTAAAACTATGGGCTGAATGGATAAGTAATGGCTATATGCACGTTCTTTGGTCATAGATACGCACCGCTTACAGAAGCAGAGAAAGAAAAATTAACTGCTTCAATTACCGACCTTATCGTAAATCACGATGTTACTGAATTTTGGGTCGGCGCCAAAGGCGAATTTGATTCCCTTTGTAGCTATACAGTCAGACAACTCAAAGAAAAATTCCCAAACATAAAACTGGCACTTGTTTTATCCTATGTTCCAACAAATAAAGAGGATTACGAGTGGAAAGAGCGTTATTATGATCATATCTTTTTACCAGACGGTGTTGAGGTTGGTCCTCAGCGATTTGCGATCACAAGGCGCAACCGTTGGATGTCTTTCAACACAGATTACATGATATGTTACGTTAAGCGCGATTATGGAGGAGCCTATGTCGCTATGAAAACAGCGTTGGCCCACAAAAAAAAGGTGATAAACATATGTCAAACATAGTGTGTAAATATGCTCTTATATGTTCGATGATGTTCATCACAACCTCAGCGTTAGACGGAAATGAGCGCATTATATCCTTTAATAAGGCCAAAAATGACCTGAAAAACCTGGTATATTATGACCATCATCAGACATTTTACTGTCATGTTCCTTTTGATGTTCATAATAGGACCATATTACCGTCAGATTTTTACATAGCGAAACATAAAAAACGCGCTGGCCGCATGGAATGGGAACATATAATTCCGGCCGAGAACTTTGGCCGAGCTTTCCGAGAATGGCGTGAGGGAGACCCGGCATGTGTTAACAGAAAAGGCCAACCATTCAAAGGCCGCCGCTGTGCAAACAAAACCAACAATCAATTTCGTATGATGCAGGCTGATATGTATAATCTTTACCCGTCCGTTGGCGCGGTTAATGCTATCCGGTCAAACTATAATTTTGCCGAGTTACCGGAAGATGTTGATTTTATCATTGATGCCTGTAACTTTAAGGTACTGGGCCACAAGGTTGAGCCGGCGGACATGAGCAAAGGTGAAATCGCCAGGACATACCTTTATTTTGATAGCGAATACCAGACATATAACATGAGTAAGCAATCGCGGCGGCTGATGGATGCCTGAAATGTTTTGTATCCGGTCACGCCATGGGAATGCACCCGGGCCAAACGTATCGAAGAAATCCAAGGAAATCCGAACCCATTCGTAAAAGAACCTTGCATTGAAAAAGGTTTGTATTAATAATAAAATCAAGAACTTAAACTGACGTTTCTCAACCTAATGTCAACCTCTCTTGAGTAGATTAGAAACACAAGAGCAATAAAATTATATGGAAAACATTGTAAATCAATATCTTAAAATCAAAGCGGCACTTTTGGGTTGGCAGATATGGCAGGGTATACTTTTTGGGTATAGGTATACTTTTTGGGGAGTAACAATTAAAATGACAGCCGCGTAATAGGAAATTTTGAAAAGGGGAATAGTGGCTGAAACTGGGCTTTAAGCGAGTATAAAAAAAGCGGACACTTTAAAGTATCCGCATTTATTTTTTTATAATGGTCGGAATGACTGGACTCGAACCAGCGACCTCTTCGTCCCGAACGAAGCGTTCTACCAGGCTGAACTACATTCCGTTTCTCTTAACTCGTATCTACATATCACAAAAAAAAAATTTAACAAGTCTTTTTTTTCTTTTTTATTTAACTTTTGCAATTTTTGTTATTCCTGCCAGATTAAAATAGCGTGGCTCTTTCCTTTGAGCACATATTGCCAATAATTTGTCTTTTTCTATTTTTTTGGGATGTATCCAGCGAATACTTATTTCTCCGTTGTTTTTCTTATATTCTATTTTTAACTGTTCTTGTCTTTTTATGGCTTCTTCTAATTTTGTTCTTTTCTCGTCCTTACTCAACTCTTGCGGTAAATATTGTTGTAAAAATTCCCCTATCTTTTCATCCGTCAGAACATGGCGCTTTTCTATCGGTCTGGTTAAGCTTAATCCCTCAAAGGAGGTGCAACGACTTAATGCTACATATAATTGTCCGGTTGCAAATGTTCCTCTGCCGATGTCTATGGTAACGTGTTCAAACGTTTTGCCCTGACTCTTGTGGATTGTTACTGCCCAGGCAAGCTTAAACGGAAATTGTGTAAATGAACCCGCTACTTCCGAAATTATTTCTTTGCCTTCCATTGTATATTTGAAAATTTCCCAAGAGTAGGGGAAGACTTCAACCAATTTTTGATTGCTCATTAATCTGACCGAAATATGTTTTATATGCCCGTTTTCAAAATTTATTTTTTCTATGTAGCCTAAGCTGCCGTTTACCCAGCGATTTTTGGCGTCATTATTCAAAAACATTATTTGTGCGCCGATTTTAAAATATAATTCTTCCGCATTGGGATATGATTCTTTGTTGAAACTTCCTTCAACAAAGGCTGTGGCATGGTAGATGATGCCGTCTAATTTCTCCAAATGTTTTTGATTGATTTCTTCCGCTAAGGCATTGGTCGACGTTAAAAATATTTGAAATTCCGTCAAATTATAAAATTTTTGAATTGTGTTAAGGCGGCTGTTGAGCTTTTTTATATCATCATCATTAACCGTATTGGTTCGAAATCGGCTTAGCATTTCTATAAATTCTTGATCTTTTTGGCGATATATTTTTTGTAATTCGATAATTTCAAGTGTGATTTTTTTGAAAATTTCCGCACTAAAAAAATAAGGCGAATCGTATTTTTGCATAAAATAGCTTTGTTCCGTTCCGGATATGACTGGCGGTAGTTGATATAAGTCACCGACAAAAACCATTTGTACGCCGCCGAAAGGTTGATCTTTTTGCGGTCCGTAAAGTTCTAAAAAGCTATTGATACAATCCAGCAGGTCTGCTCTGAGCATGGAAACTTCGTCGATTATTAATGTTTCCAGATTTTTATATATACGTTTGCTGCGGGGAGTGAAATCTCCGCTACGAATTTTTTCAACACTTATATTAACCGGAAATCCAAAAAAACGATGAATCGTTTGTCCTTTGATGTTGAGCGCCGCTACTCCGGTCGGTGCCAGCAAAACCATGTTCTTGTTGATGTGGTCTCGACAATATTCCAGAAAAGTTGATTTGCCGCTTCCGGCTTTCCCGGTGACAAAAAGGTGTTTGTTTCCGGTATTGATGATCTCCAGTGCTTGAGAAAATTCTGCTGTTATTTCAATTTCCTGCGGCATATCGTATTTTGTTCCTTTCCTTCTTATTCATACTATAGCAAATTTTTTCAATAACAATTTGAAAATTAAATTTTATTCACTATATAATAGAAGAAAATTGAGGAGCAAACTATGGATAATAATGCACTTTTTAAATTGACTAATGGCTTATATGTACTTGGTGCCGTTGATAATGGGAATCCGGTCGGCAGTTTGATTGACGCCGTAACCCAAGTGGCACATTCTCCCAATATTATTATTATTTCTTGCGGAAATAATAGTTATACCAAACAAGTGGTGGAACAAACCGGCGTTTTTTCTTTGAGTATTTTGGGAAAAAAGGTTAATCCGTTTGTGTTGGCTAATTTTGGCTTTCAGTCTTCTCGTGATGTGAAAAAATGGAATAATGTGCCTCATGATATTAAAGACGGATTGCCGTATTTAAAGGACTGTACTGCCGTTTTGAAGGCACAAGTTCTTAATAAGCAAGTTTTTTCCAGCAATACAATGTTTACGGCAGAAGTTCTTGATGCCGAATGTTGCCTTGAGGACGAGGCTTTGACTTATGCCGATTACCGTGATGGTTTTAAGGATAAAGTTTTGCAAAGTTTTCAAGAATATAAATCTAACTCTCAAAAATAAGGAGATATCTATGACTGAAGAGAAAAAAAATTTGAAATGGGTTTGCAGCGTATGCGGTTATGTGTATGATGAGGAAACTCCCTTTGAAAATTTGCCGGAAGATTGGGTTTGCCCATTGTGCGGTGTAGATAAGTCTTTCTTTGAACAAAAAGAAATGTAATCTAAAAAAGCTCCTCGTTTGAGGAGCTTTTGTTAATTATTTTTAATTCTATTTTTTCGGGGTGGCTTCCAAAGCTTTACCGTCTAGTGTATATTTTTCTATTTTACTGTTTTGAACGGTTTCTTGGAATGATTCTGCCAAGGTATTTTGAGCTAACATTGCTCTTAATTGCGGTTTGATGCTTTTCAAATCTGCCGGTTTTGAATCTCTGATATCTTCTACCATGATAATGTGGTAACCAAATTGAGTTTTGACCGGAGTTTTGGAATATTCACCTTTTTTCATGGCAAAGGCAGCATTGGCAAATTCGGGAACCATGACACGTTTGGTAAAGTAGCCAAGTTCGGGTTTGTCTTTGCTGTATTTCTTTGCTAACTCATTGAATTTTTCTCCTTTTTTGAGTTTAGCAATAATATCTTTGGCTGTTTTTTCATTGTCTACCAAGATATGTTTGGCTTTCATTTCTTTTTCTGATTTGAAGGTTTCTTTATATTCATCGTATAATTTTTGAATTTCAGAATCGGTTACTTTTTTATCAACTTCTTTTTCCATATATATTTTTCTTGCCAGCTCTTCTTTGGCTATTTTGAGCTGGGCTTTATATTCCGGAGTATCTTCTATTTTGGCTTCTCTTGCTTGTTGATATACAATTTTGCCGCTGATAAAGCCATCTAAGGCTTTGTTATAGAATTCTTCAAAGGATACGCGGTCTTTTAATTGCGGATTGGCTTTATAGGCTTCGCGTACTTCGTCTACCGTTATCTTTTCGCCGTTGACAACTGCGGCAATACCGTTTTTCCCTTCTGCAAAAGCATTATTCGCGCTTAATATGATGCCGCTTAATATTGCTAATGCCATATATTTTCTATCCATTGTTTTTCCTCCGTATAGATTTTAACTGCCAATACTTATACTACGGAAACATTGTCTTGCCAAATATTTTTTTCTATTAGTTCATAACTTTTGTGCTCCTCTTGACTTTATGGCTCAAAAACACTATTTTCTTCCCTAGATTATTGAATTAAGTTAAGGAAAATATATAATGTTAGGTAGTTTGGCTCGTAAAATTTTCGGCAGCGCTAATGACCGCTTCGTAGCAAAACAATTTAAAACTGTGCAAAAAATCAATGCCTTGGAACCATCAATCGCTCCCTTGTCGGATGAGCAGCTACGGGCTAAAACTTTAGAATTTCGTGAACGCCTTAAAAATGGTGAAACTTTGGATGATATCTTACCCGAGGCTTTTGCCGTGGTGCGTGAGGCTGCACAAAGAACTCTCGGACAGCGCCACTATGACGTTCAACTTATCGGCGGTATTGTTCTCCATAAAGGTATGATTGCCGAAATGAAAACCGGTGAAGGTAAAACTTTGGTTGCTACTTTGGCGGCTTATTTGAACGCTTTGGAAGGAAAAGGTGTTCATATCGTTACGGTAAATGATTATTTGGCTAAACGTGACGCCGAATGGATGGGACAGGTTTATCGTTTTTTGGGGTTGACTGTCGATTATATTATTCACAATAAAAATGATGAAGAACGACGCGCCGCTTATAATTGCGATATCATTTACGGTACTAATAATGAGCTCGGCTTTGATTATTTGCGCGATAATATGAAATTTGAACGTGCCGATATGGTTCAGCGTCCGTTTAACTTTGCTATTGTTGATGAGGTGGATTCAATCCTTATTGATGAAGCGCGTACGCCTCTGATTATTTCCGGCCCGGCTGAGGATAGTTCTGAAAAATATGTCCTCGTGAATAAAATTATTCCGCACCTTTTGGAAACGGATTATGAAAAAGATGAAAAAGCTAAAACCGTGGTTTTGACCGAAGCAGGACAAGAGCATGTGGAACAGCTCTTAAAAGAGGTTGGCTTGATTAAAGAAGGCGGACTGTATGATATTAATAACGTTACACTGGTTCATCATGTTAACCAAGCCTTGCGTGCACATAAAATGCATATTCGCGATATTGATTATATCGTTAAAGATAATAAGGTGGTTATTATTGATGAATTTACCGGTCGTATGATGGAAGGTCGCCGCTATAGCGGCGGTTTGCATCAAGCCATTGAAGCCAAAGAAGGGGTTACAATTCAATCAGAAAATCAGACTTTGGCTTCCATTACCTTCCAAAATTATTTCCGCCTTTATCCCAAACTTTCCGGTATGACCGGTACAGCTATGACCGAAGAGGGCGAGTTTAATGAAATTTATGGTTTGAATTGTGTAGAAATTCCGACTAACCGTCCCGTTGTCCGTGTTGATGAACATGATGAAATTTATCGTACCGCTAAAGAAAAGTATAATGCCATTATTAATACGATTTTAGATTGTCATAAACGTAATCAACCGGTTTTGGTTGGTACAACTTCGATTGAAAAATCGGAATTGTTGGCAGATTTACTCAGAGCCAAGTCTTCCGTGCGTTTTGAGGTCTTAAATGCACGTCACCATGAACGTGAAGCTGCCATTGTCGCTCAAGCCGGTGTGCCGGGTGCAATTACCATTGCGACCAATATGGCTGGTCGCGGTACGGATATTCCTTTGGGTGGTGATGTTGATATGCGTCTTAAAGAAAGTCTTAAAGGCGATGAAACTCCTGAGCAAATTGCCGAAATTCGTGCTGAAATCAAAGCCGAAGTGGAAAAAGCTAAAGAAGAAGCATTAAAAGCCGGTGGTTTGTATGTGATTGGTACCGAACGTCATGAAAGTCGCCGTATTGATAATCAATTACGCGGTCGTTCCGGTCGTCAGGGTGATCCCGGACATTCTAAATTTTTCCTCTCTTTGGAAGATGATTTAATGCGTATTTTCGGTTCTGAACGGATGAGCGTGATGTTGCAGCGTTTGGGCTTGCCCGAAGGTGAGGCTTTGGTGCATCCGTTTATCAGTAAGGCTCTTGAAAAAGCTCAGAAAAAAGTTGAAGAACGTAACTTTGATATTCGTAAAAACTTGCTCAAATATGATAATGTGATGAATGATCAACGTAAGGTTATTTATGAGCAACGTAAAGAATTGATGGAATCTGAAGATGTGTCCGAGACAATTCAAGATATGCGTGATGAATTTGTTGATGCTCTTGTTCATCAATATGCTCCTTACGGAACTATGGCAAGTGAGTGGAATTTGGAAGGTTTGGCACAAGAACTTAACCGAACCATCGGTATGAGTTTCCCTCTCAAAGAAATGGCAAAAGGACAAGAGTTGACCGCTGATATGTTTGCTCAAAAAATTGTTGATGCCATGGAAGAAACTTTGACCGAGCGTAACAAGGATGTTCCGGCTCCGGTTATGCGTTTTGTTGAAAAATCTATTCTCTTGCAAGTTCTTGATCAGCTGTGGAAGGATCATATTGCTGCTTTGGAATTGATGCGTCATACCATTGTGTTGCGTGCTTATGGGCAAAAAGATCCGCTTAATGAATACAAGCGCGAAGCCTTTAATATGTTTTCTTATTTGTTAGATCAGTTGCGTGAGAAGGTTACTTTTTTGATTTGTCATGCTCAGATTCAAAGTAATTCTGCCGAGAATATGAGCCGTCCGCAGACACAACAGAATTATAAGGAAGTTCATGAAACGCCTGAATCTCTTATGGGTGATGGGGCTCATGCTCCTCAGGCGGAAAATGAAAAACAAACTCCTTTTCAATATAAGCCGTTTGATGCCAGTGATCCGACTACTTGGGGAAGGGTGGCGCGAAATGATCCCTGTCCTTGCGGCAGCGGCAAAAAATTCAAACACTGTCACGGTAAGTTTAATTAAAACAAAAGCTCCTCATTTGAGGAGCTTTTACTTTCAACTTCATCCGAAAGATTAACTTTTTAAATATAATGTTTCTAATTTTTTGATTTCATCGCGATAGACCATAGCTTGTTCAAATTCAAGATTTGCCGCGGCATCCTTCATGGCTTTGGTCAAGTCTTTTATCTTCTTGTCAATGTTTTGTATTTCTTTAATATTTGGTGTGTCTTTTTCCACTTCAACATAATCACCTTTAGTCATTTCTTCCAAGGCGTTGGAAATCTTTTTCTTAATGGTTTGCGGGGTTATGCCGTGTTCTATATTATATTTAATCTGTTTCTCGCGGCGACGATTAGTCTCATCCAGAGCGGATTTAAGTGAATCGGTCATTTTATCGGCATATAAAATCACGCGACCTTCGGCGTTTCTGGCGGCTCGTCCTATTGTTTGAATTAGTGAACGGGTTGAACGCAAAAAGCCTTCTTTATCGGCATCTAAAATTGCTACCAAGGAACATTCCGGTATATCTAAGCCCTCTCTAAGCAAGTTGATACCGACTAATACGTCAAAAACACCTAATCTTAAATCACGGATAATTTCTATTCTTTCCAAAGTATCAATATCAGAGTGCAGATACCTGACTTTTATGCCGTTTTCATTTAAATATTCGGTTAAATCTTCTGCCATTTTTTTGGTTAAGGTTGTTACTAATACGCGCTCTCCTTTTTCGGCAGTTTTTCGGCACTCGTGCATGAGGTCATCTATTTGATCTTCTACCGGACGAACAATGCATAAAGGATCAGATAATCCGGTCGGGCGGATAACTTGTTCGGCAAATACGCCTTTACTTTGTGCCAATTCCCAATCTCCGGGAGTGGCGGAAACAAAAATGGTTTGTCCGCGCATTTTTTCCCACTCGTCAAATTTTAACGGACGATTGTCGACACATGACGGTAAACGAAATCCATATTCGGCAAGGGTATGTTTGCGGCTATAGTCTCCTTTATACATTCCGCCGATTTGCGGTACGGATATGTGGCTTTCATCTATAAAGACCAAGGCATCCGGCGGGAGATATTCAAATAATGTCGGAGGCGGTTCTCCGGCCTTTCTTCCGGTTAAGTGGCGAGAATAGTTCTCAATGCCCTTGCAACTTCCCGTTGCCTCGAGCATTTCCAGATCAAATCGGGTACGTTGTTCTATTCTTTGGGCTTCGAGTAATTTATTTTTATTCTTAAAATCTTCTATGGTTTCGCCTAATTCTTCTTTGATGCGGACAATGGCTTGCGATATTGCCGGACGCGGCGTAACATAATGGTTTGCCGGATAAATCGTAATTGTATCTAAGCTGGCTGTTTTTTTTCCGGTTAATGAATCAAATTCATGGATGCTTTCTATTTCATCTCCGAAAAAGGATATTCTCCAGGCGCGGTCTTCATAGTGGGCTGGAAATATGTCCAGTACGTCTCCGTTGACGCGGAAGGAACTGCGGATGAAGTTTTGTTGATTGCGCTCGTATTGTAACTCTGCCAGATGCCGACATACTTCTTTTATTTCCACATTATCTCCGACTGTTAGCGGAATTGTCATTGCCGAATAGGCTTCTACGTCTCCCAAACCATAAATACAAGAAACTGATGCAACGATTATGACGTCTCGACTTTCCAAGATGCTTCTGGTAGCGGCGTTTCTCATACGGTCTATTTGTTCATTTAATGCGGAATCTTTTTCTATATAAGTGTCTGTTTTGGGGATATATGCTTCCGGCTGATAGTAATCATAATAAGACACAAAATATTCAACATGGTTTTCGGGAAAAAATTCCTTCATTTCCGAATATAATTGAGCGGCTAAAATTTTGTTCGGTGCCATAATCAGAGCAGGGCGCTGCGTTTGTTCTATAATTTTTGCCATGGTAAAGGTTTTGCCGGAACCGGTAACCCCCAGAAGAACTTGCGATTTTTCTCCTCGGTCGAGACCTTCGCATAATTCCCGAATTGCTTCCGGCTGGTCTCCTGCCGGGGCAAATGGAGAATGAATCTTAAATTTCATAATATTCTTCCTACTTATTTCTTAGGTTGTTTCGGCAAGTTTTTGAGCAGAGAATCATCATAGAGTTTTGAAAAATCGCTATATGCCTGAATGTCATTAACGGCTTTGTCTATGGCGTTCATGTCAACTCGGTTGGTTTCCAAATTGGTGGTCAGCACATTAAAGGTGCTGTAATAGGGCGTTCCTTGAAAATGCGGTAAGAAGGTGTTTCTTATGCGGAATATGACCGTGTCTTGATTGGCTTTTTTCAATGCCGTTATCCAATCTAAAATATAGCTTATTTGTTCTTGAGTCAGAGCCTGGTCTTTTTTAGGTTTCTCAATCAGATATTTTATTGAATCTGCGGCTTTTTCCCATTTTCCGGATTTCCAGTAGATGTCTGTTTTCAGCAATAAGGCATTTTTACTGTAATTTCCTTCCAAAAGCTCTAACGCTTCTTCATTTCTTTTTAAATTTGACAAAGCTTTGGCTTTGATGATTTTGCGATATTGAATATGATTTTCCGGTAAATTTTGTGAATCGGTCTTCTCCAATATATCCAATGCGGCAATACTGTCTCGTTCAAACAGATATATCAGTGCCAAGCGAATTCCTATTTCCGATTTTTGTTCTTCCGACAAATTGACTACTCGGAGCTGTTCTTTTAAAAGCTCAGAAGCGCTGGTGAGCAAATCTACTGCTACCATTCTGTCGGCAACTTTTTGTATTATATCCGTGAAATGACGGCTACGCGGTGCCAACCACTCATAATCTTTATATAAGGCGATCGCTTTTACGGCTTGAAGTTCATCGATGACTCCATTTAAATAAAGATTTTCAAAAAGTTGAATCATCTTATTGAGTATTTCATCTTTTTGTTGCTGGGTTTCTGCCACACTCATGCTTTCTTCATAAGTTTGCATGGCTTTACTAAAGTTTCTATCCATTTCATAGACTTCTGCCAACCTTTGCAGCAAGATTAATTTAAACTCGGGGGCTCCCCATGCAAATCTTAACCGTTCTAATTCTTCAATCGCCTTTTTGGGTTTTAATAAGCTTAATTTTAACTCAATGTTGGCTTTTTCATAACGGGACAGTGAGGCATATTTTTGAGATTGGTGGCGGGTGGCGTTTCCGTATTCTCTTATAGCATTATTCGGATATCCCTGTAAGGAAAACTTTTTGGCGTTTAAATATAATATTTGAGAGCGACGCGCATCGCTGACTTTGGAAAATTTCAAAATATCCATAAAGTTCTGGGTGGATATATCATCGTATGATTGGATGCTTGTATCTACTGCGACCAAGGCTATTCTTTCCTTTAGCTCTTGCGGATAATTTCTGATAATGGAGATAAATGTTAATAAAACTGCATCATTTTCTTTTTTAAATTCTATGGCAGAATCCGTTAAAGCTCTCCAGAATATGGCTTCATTGTTATTTTGCAGAGCTTCTTGCGAAAAATTATCCAGTGCATCGTCATAGCGGCGAAGCAGAAAATTGGCGACTCCCGACAGTGCAGACAGTGTTTCCGGTTTGATTTGTCGGTGTTCTTCCGGTGTGAGTTGTTTGATACTGCGTAATGCTTCCGAGCCTAAACCCATGCCTAAATAGTATCTTATCAGCGCCAGTTTGGCTTTGACTTCTTGTTCCAGAGAGGCTTTGCTGATGTCTTCTTTGAGTTGGTTTTCGGCAGTATTAAAATCTAAATTTAATATTTGTGCCGGAATATTCAAATCAAAAACTTCGGAGGTTTTTTCCCAGAGTTGTTGTTGGCGTTTTAAATTTTCCAAATTGTCTGAAATGTTTAACCCGCGGTTATTGCCTTTGATACTGAACCCCGTGTTCCCTTTGCTTACTATTATGTCAGAGCTGTTCGGAACAATGGCAAAACCTTGTTTGGCAGGTAATATTTCCAAATCTGGATAATGATAATCTTCGTTGACAGATAAACCTAACTCTGTTTCCGTACCTATATAAATTACATCTCCAATTTCAGGATCTATGATAGAAAGAGCGTTTCCGATGCTGATGCTCGGAATATACAAATATGACTGGTTCATACTGTTATATTGTAAAAATATCGGAAGTTCCTTTCCTTTATATTCAATATTATGTGTATAAAGGTCTATAATCCAGAGCAATCCTTCTTGTCGCAATCCGACTTTGACATTTTTTTTAGGCGTGATACGGAGTATTAATGCTTGAGAGTGCGGAAGCTGGATAATTTCTTCTGCCACATCTTTACTTTGACGTCTTAAATCTGCCAAATCTATATTTTGGCTGTGATCAAATGCTACCCAGATGTATTTTCCTCTTTGGAAAACACTAACGCCGACTTCCATGTTCCACGGAAAAGCCAAACTGGATACTTTTTCTTTATTGATACTGTTTTGTACCTCATCTTTGGCATTGGCTATTGTATTCTGGCTTTGGGTTATGTTGGCACTACGTAAATATTGTTCTTGCGGAACGTTTATTACGGCTTTGGGAATAAAGTCCAGAACTATTTTATTTTGATATTCAAAAGATTTTAGGAGTTTTCCCGGAAATTTTATATCTATTCCGCCTAATTTATTGGAAGTTTGTTCTATATATGGATATATATTTTTATTCTGAACCTTGCTCCAATCTATTTCTACCGGATTTATAAAGGAAATAATTGTATTATCTTGTGCCGTCTTAACGGCATATTGCGGTTTTTTATTATGAGCGAAGGAAATTCGGTCATAGTCTTTATGCTGTCCGTATTCACTGATGATTTTATGGCCGTTTGCTCCGGAAGTAAGATTGTTTTCTGGTGGAAGACCTATTTCAATGTGCAAAATGCCGTTTTCGTTGCCGGTTCTTATTGTGTGCGGAAATTTTGTCTCCAAACGGATGCTTTTCTGATCGGAAGAGATATCCTGTTCTTTTATAAATAAATTTAAATTCTTTTTGGTCTCACTCAAATCTTTGCTGAGCGGTTGGCTGAAGGAAAGTTGAATTATATTGTCCCTGCTTTCGATTTCATAGTCCACATTGTTACTTAGCGGTAAAAAAATTTCAGCTTTGGTCGGTGTTTGAGAAAATTTTACTTCAGAGGCTTGCGCGGCATTTAAAATAGCAAAAAACAACAACATTATGTAGAGTTTTGTTGCCTGTTTTATTGTCTTTACGATATGTTTTGCGACGCAAGTTAACATGTTTTTTCTATATGTTTCTACTTATCAATGCTGTGGTTACTTCTTTGGCTTTAATCGCATCCATTTGTGATAAAATTGCCGAGGAGGATGATGGTTTCATTTCTTTGAGGATGGCTACGAGAATGTCTAAATCAAAGGTATTGAAAATCCTTGCCGCATCTTTGGGTTTCATTGTGGAATACATTTTTACAAGAGCCGCTAATTGTTCTTTTTCTTGTTCGTTATATTTGTTTATCAGCTTTTGTAATTTTTCTTCATAAGTTTGAAGTTGGGCAAGTTTCTTGTCAATTTCTTCTTCTGCCACTTTCAGCTGAATTGCTTTTTTATCAATTTCTTGAGAGCGGATATCTAAAGCTTCTCTCCTTTCTGCGAGTTCTTGCAGGATAGCAATTTCTGATTTGCTGAAGTTACTGCTTGCGGAATTTGTTTCAGAATTCGGAGCTTCCGCATTGTTCTCGAGAATCGCGGTCAGTTTTTCCGTTTCTTTGGTTTCTTGCTCTTCCGCCCAGGCTTTATTTTGGCTGATACTTATTCTGGGCAATTCTTTATTGATGATAATATCATAGACACTGTTTATTTTTACGGACAATGATAATACGGCAACAAAGATAAACAGAGGCAATAAGCGAAAAGGTCTTTTTATCGGTTTCATTTTATATCCTTAAATCTATTTTATGGCTCGCAGAGCTTTTAACAGTTCTAACTCAGCTTCGGAACGGCTTAGGTCATCAGCAGATGCTGTATCATTTTCAGCCGTAACATTACTAGGCTTGCTGCTTACAATGTGCGGCGTGTCTTTCATTTGTCTTCCGGTTTTGATGGCATCTTCCAATCTGTCAGCTAAATTGTCGGCGCGTTCATTGATGAACAATAAATCATCTTTCAGCTCTTTGGCATTATCGACAACTTCTTTTAAATCGTTGCTGGAACTTTCCGTTACCGATTTGAGTTTGGGAATGCTGTTTTCGGCTTTATAGGTGGCGTCATTCAATGCTTCTATTAATTTTAATAAGGCGTTTTGATTCTGCCTCATTAAAGTTAAATTCTTGTCTAATTTGTATACATATATAATGGCCGGTATCAGTAAAATGATGACCAATAAATTAATGAATAAATCTATATTATCCATTTTTTTCTGCCTTTCCTTTTATCCGAATTACCACTTTTTTGCCTTTCCTTCCCATTGAGCCGGTTAACAACGGAACATCTCCGCATAATAATGTAATATCATCATGCGGTGCCATGTCTAATGCTAAAAATGAACCCTTTTCCCAGCTCGATATTTCTCCGAAGGTTACTTCTACTTCCTTCATTACGGCATCCAATTCTACATCCGTATCCCAAAGTTGTTCCATCAAATGATTTTCCCATATGGCATCTCTACCGAATCTTTCTCCCATAAACATTTGTAACAGAAGTTCTCTAATTGGTTCTAAAGTTGCATAGGGAATCATTAAATCTATTTTTCCGCCGCGATCTTCCATGTCTACACGCAAACGAGCAACGATGACAGCGTTGGACAGACGTGATATTGTTGCAAAACGGGGGTTTGTCTCCGTGCGGTCATACACAAAATTGACCGTTGTTATCGGATCAAAGGCGGTTGACAGGTCTGATAATATCAGCTGAATCATGTCTTTTACAAGATTGAGTTCGATGGTCGTATACGGGCGACCTTCTATGCGCATGGCTGCCGTTCCTCTTCTGCCGCCCAGCAATACGTCTACAATCGAATAAACTAATGAACTGTCTAATGAAATTAATCCGTAATTATCCCATTCTTCGGCTTTGAATATGGTTAACAGCGTTGGTAGTGTCAGAGCATCTATATATTCTCCGAATCTCATTGATTCAATATTCTCTAAGGATACTTCAACGTTATCTTGGGTGAAGTTTCTCAGCGATGTTGCCATTAGTCTGATCAAACGGTCGAACACAATTTCCAGCATCGGCAAACGTTCATATGACACCATTGAGCCGTTTAAAATAGCTCGAACTCCGGTTTTTAGACCATGATAGTCTGTATCCTCGTCATTTTGATAGCCCAAAAGGGAATCTATTTCGTCTTGATTGAGAATTTTCCCATCGGCAAGAGAATCCGATGAGGTGTCATTTTTTCCTGAAACCTCTATTTTATCTGCCCAGTTTTTTGTTGCTTGGGATGTTTGAGTATTTTGGGTATCTTCCGCCACTTTTTTTTCCTCTATTTCTTTTGAATTTCAAAACTTTTGAAATTTATGTTCGCTATCTTTATCGGTGCCGCTGCCAGATTCATTCTGTATAACAGTTCTTCCTTCAGCCAATATAAACCTTCCGAACCGCTGACTTCTTCCGATCTTAACTCTCTTGTATGGGCTAAAATAAGATCGTAAAAACGAGGAAGAAGAATTTCTATTTTTTTTACATCTTCCTGACTGGTTAATTCCATGCTGAGTTTGAAACTAACTATATCATTTCCTCCTTCGGCATTTTGCAAAGGAGCGGTTATTTCCGGTAAATCATAAAAAATCGTGCTCTGTTTTCCTTCTGCCCCATCTTGTTCCAAAACATCATAGGGCAGGCTGTCTATATCATTATATGAACTTCCGAAGGTATGGTACAATCCTACGGCTATGCCTATGGCTATTAATGCCGGTACCAGAAAAAGCAATATCTTTTTTTTGTTTACCTTCTTCTTGCTTTCTTCTTCCTCTTCGTCCTGCTTGTCAAAATCATCAATCTCAGCCATTTATTCGCTCCGGATGCTTTTTTATATGATTAATCTTGAGATATTCTATATTATTTATTTTATAAATAAATGTTAATTTTGCATTTATTAAACATTTGTTTATAATTATTAAAAAAAGGCTCATTTTTATGAGCCTTTTTTTTGATTACCATACTCCGGTGTAGTTTAAGTTAGGATCATTGTAGGTTGGTGTCGTTCCCTTTTCTTGGTAACGTATATTACCCATGGTCGTTGTGGCGTGGGGAAGGTACTGATCAACATATGTAGATGAAAAATTTCCTCTGTCAAAATAGCAATATATGGTTGCTATGGCGGACAGTTCTTCTTTTCTGACCGGGAACAAATTCCAAATGATCATATTACTGTTAACGGTGGTGCCGCTTGGTATGGCTCCGATTGCTTTGGCATATGCTTCATAGGTTTGTGCCGGGTAAATAAAGCCCATTATGCCGTGCCAACCTTGAAATTTTGATCCATGATAATAAGCTTTTAAGGTTGTGTTTAACCATGTGTTGACCTGAAACGTATACGGTGTGTTCATCATTTCTGCCCAATATGGCGGCTTGCTTTGTTTGATTCCGCCGATTGCATAGTTTAAACCTCCTGCCGAATTGCTCGGATCATTGTCTCGAACTACAACTAACGGTGTAGAGATTTTATTATATGTTGATGCTGCATCTGCTGCATAACCAATGGAAAGATCATCACCGCGCGGATCACTTCGGAATTGAACATCTCGAAAATCAGGTGTTGCCGGTTTGGTGGCAATCGGAATACCTGCTTGCGCCATGGCAAATCGAATTGGTGTGATTGTTGCTACCTGAGCATAACCCGGTGGGCAGTTTGGTGTCGGAATAAATCCTAACCATGGGGATGTATCACAGTTTGCCGTTGCTCCACAATCCGTTAATCCGCTCAAAACCAGACCGTTCCATGATAATGATGATGCCGTCCAGTCTTTGTTTCCCGAATATGTGTTATCCAAAACGTATATTCCTTTATTGATAAAGTCAGGCAATATATCGCTTAATCTTGCTCCTCCTCGAGAAGCAAGCTTAATATCATTCATCATAGAGGTATATGCCGGGTTTACTTCAAATGAATATGTTCCGGATCCTTTTAGTGAGTTTGTTTTATCAGCATCTGCCGATCCGGTAACATTGGCTACAAATCTATCGGCTTTTACATAACTTATCGGATTGGATTTATTGTTGTTGGCGCTGGAATTTCGGTCAAGTTCAATTGCTCCTTTTCGAATATGGACCGATCCGCGTCCATTGTCTATTGAAGATCCTCCGTATGTGGCGGAAGAGGTGTCATTACTGACGGTCAAAATGTTGGATGTGCCATCATATACAGACAAATCTGCCGTAAATTTGGCTTGGGTTTGATTTGCCGTTGTTGTGTAAAATTGGGCAATGGTACTTCCTCCGGAAGCAATGCTGGTTGATCCCTGAGTGGCTTGAATTTGATTGTTGTCGTTGCTGTCTTTAACCAAAAACGAACTACTATTATCTTTAAACCGTACCGTAGCTCCGGTTTCATCCGCTGCCAGACCAATGCCTCCTCGAGTGCTGTTATAACTACCGGCAATAAAACTTTTGGCAACGGTTGTGTTGGCAAGTGTATCTCCAACATCAAAAATTTTGGTGCCAGCTGCGTTTTTAGATATTACTTTGGCATTAGTCGTAACATCTCCGGTTGTTTCTGCTACCGTGAGCCCATATGTTGATGTTGCTCCAATTTTTCCGGCTTTGAAGTTCTTTTCGACAGTTAAATCATCTATTGTTGCTGTTCCGTATACGCGAAGATCAGCTGAATTGGTGCTTGTTCCTATGGTGACTTGTCTGGGGCTTTGTGTTACTTTTAAAGTTGAAGCATAAAAATCTGATGTTGTGTTGTTGGCGGTAACGGCATAGGTGCCGTTTGTTGCTACGCCTACGCCTAAATCTCCATCTACATGAGCATATCCGCCGATGTCTGTATTACCTGTCGGGCTAATGGTTACGTTTTGATCCATAAATGATACTAAACCTTCATTTGCATTGAATACCGTACCGTTCGTACTTCCCGTTAATTTTATGTATGGTTTGCTGGCATTGATATCTACGTTAAATTTGCCGTTTAAAGCCCTTACACTACCTTCATCTCCCATTACGGCAAATTTGGATGCACCTTCCGTATTTTCGGTTCCAACATATAATGATGTTGTATGCTGCATATAGCCTGTCTCGGCAATAAAGTTTTCTCCGGCAGCTTTTAAAGTGGAATCTACTAATCCTTCACCATCTACGTGTAATATTGCCGTATCGTCTCCGGTGGCTCCTTTAACATTGACCGTGTTATCATGGCTTAAGGCAATTAAGTTGGAGACTTCCGCCAAATCTTCTCCTCCCATATAAAGTGTTGTTTCCATACGGTTATATTCTTCTCGTCCCGGCACATAAACACGGTGTAATACGTTCTTTCCGCCACCGGTACCATCGGCTACGGCTTCAATTGATGTGGCTACAATACTACCGTCTTTGATTGAATCACTATTAGGAAGTTCATCCTTCTCTATTTCCCATACTCCTTGAACACCGGTTGCTTTCTCTCCGTCATAAAAACCTCCGTTGGTTCCTATCATTGAGGCTATTCTTGATGAACGAATCCTAGATAAATCAGGATTGTTTTCGTTTGGTTTGGCAACCAATATGGTCGTTAAAGCTTTTCTTTCTCCGGAAGGATCTCGGGTTTGTTTTATGACAACGTCAAAATCATTGAATATTTTGCCTTGAGCCTTGAAACCTAAAGGTAAATAATCACGAAAGTGTTCTATATTGATTGAATCTGTAGTCTTGGGCGTGGTACTGGCATCATTAGCACCAAAATCATAATCGCCGTAGTTTACATCTTGATCTGATGCGGCGGAGTTGGAGCTAACCGTTCCTCCCGAGGTGATTGTTACATAATTGTCACGAAGATAATCATCTATGGCATTTACTAAAGTTCTTACTTGGCTGGCGGCATTTATATCTTGCATTTCATTGGTTCTTTCTGCCGCTTTCTTATAGATAACCGGAGTAACCATGGATATCAGACCAAGCATGGCAATGGCTTCTACCATCATGCTTCCTTTTTGGCCTCGTAATTCATTTATCTTTCTCAACATAGTTTTTCTCCTTCGTTACTTAGTAGTAATATCTGGCTTTATATTCATATATATACATTAAGCATAGTGCATTAGATTGGTCATTATTGCAGGTTCGGGCAAAACCTCCACTTTTGGCTATGTAATATGGAATTTCAAACATAAATTCGTCTGTTACTTCACTGTCTTCATTTTCATCATAGCCTTTTTGATATGTTCCTTCGCGGCTTCGGATAACTAATTGTTCACAGGTTTTTTTATTTGTATCCGGATCTTCTACATATTTTGTACATAGAGGATATCCAAAGCTCGAATCGTAACCAACCATTTCCTTCATGGCGGCATTTAAGTCGTTGTTAGGTAGTCCAGTTTTCACATTTAGCCATCTCTGCGGTATTACCATATAAGCAACCAAATATCTTGCCGCGTCTTCATCCGAACAATCTTTTGCATTTGCAGGGTTGTTCTTATCTATACAATATATTTCTACCGATACCGTTCCGTCATCTTTATAACCATACGGAAGATAAGTTACACCTTCGCTCGGTCTTAACTCTTCTTCCGTTAAAATTCCCGGCCCATATGTAACCGTATCAGATGATATTGAACTTCCGTCCGGATTGTTTATTTTGGCATAAGGCGGAGTGTTGCCTTGTATATATCTTCCCGCTGCTTGCTGCTTTATTATCAGTTTTGATATCAGAGCACGCGCAACCGGTTCAACCTTTACCGAACGTAAGTCTGAACGGTATGTTAGGTTGAAGGAATATAATGCGACCATAAATGTTGCCAAAATTACCCATATATACATTTATTTCCAGCCTTTTACCTTTCTCCTTATTACCTTTCTCCTTATCTTATCATAAAAAATCTTATTTTCATAGAAAATACGGTTTGAATCTTCTCAAAATTCATATTTTTGAAACATTTTATTCCTATATTTATTCTATTGCAATTTTTACTAATTATTTATTAAATGTTTTTTACATACTCGTTTTATTATTTTTTTTGTTGGTTTATTCTATTTTCGACTGTATGATGTTTTTTGTTGTGTTAGGAGTTAATAATCATGTTTGATAAATTATTTATCGTTGCTGTTTCCGGTTTTTTATTCTTGTCTCCGGCTCGGGCTGATGACGATATTTTTGCCAATGAAGGAATTACATCATTTCAGCAAGAAAATTCTTGGCGGCGTCAACCTAATCAAAATAATGCCATGACAAAAAATCAAAAAAAACAAGTGTTGCCTGAAATTAAAAATGCTATTGGTGATAATGCCTGGAATAATATTGCCAATTCTGAAAAGATTTTTTGCTATGAGGTGGATAATATTCCCAGCGATTATGATGGTTATACGCTTGATTCTATGGCTATTACCGGTTTTTGCGGCGTTATCAAAAATGAAATTAAAGAACAGGTCCTCTCCCAGCTCTTTATGGATAGTAAAAATGTTTTGTTTAATGTGCGGGAAGAGTGTGTGATTAAACCTCGAATCGTTTTACGTTTTGTCAGAGGTATCGATGCAACCGATGTCTTGTTATCATCTCCTTGTTATTCTTTTACCATTTATTATCCCGGCTCGGTTCATGTCTTTAATGCTAAACCTGCCGCTAAGATTATTGATACGTTGATTTTCAGTTTTGATAAAAATAAACTCGATTTTGTTTCTCCGGCTTTGTTGGATCAACTCTTACCGGTTGGTGTTCCCCAAACAAAAGAACAGCGCGATTTAGTCAGCAAAAAACCTAAAGCCGTACGAAATTGGGATGTTAAAAAAGAAGAACCAAAGGAAACAAAACCCGAAAATCAAGGTTGGAATAATTTGGATTTAGGTTTTTAACTTCCTCTTTTTACTAAATTATTAAGCCGTCTTTCTTGACGGCTTTTTTTTAATGGTAGACTATTAAGTTAAATACATTTTCCAAAACAAAAAGGAATATGAAACATAGTAAAGCCGAAATTATCGGTGTGGTAACCCAGCCTAATGCCACTTTACCTAATAAGCTCCAACGAATTCCTCGTCCACCTTTGGCAATGCCAATGCCGATGACGGCGCCGATGACAGCTTGCGAACTGGATACCGGAACCAACGGAAGCGACGGATAGCCGTTGCCTTCTAATAAATTTTTTAATCCTTGAGAGGCAAATAAAAACAGAACCAGTGATTGTGAAACCACTACTACCCATGCAATTATCGGAGACATTGACATAACATCATTGCCTATGGTTTTGATTATTTTTTGTGAATAGGTGAAAACACCGCTGCTGATTGCCAAACCACCTATAAAAAACAAAATTT
Source organism: uncultured Alphaproteobacteria bacterium (assembly GCA_944393215.1). GTDB lineage: Bacteria > Pseudomonadota > Alphaproteobacteria > RF32 > CAG-239 > CAJLXD01. Next base: position 207,006 of record CALXZL010000002.1, on the reverse strand, counting down.
GGGTGCCGCTGAAGTTTACTTTTCCTATTGTAACCTCATGAAAAGGTGAGGCGTCTACAAATACACCCATAACATTGGCAATATTGTTTGCTCCCAATGCATATGCTCCAAAGGCACAGACAATAATCAACCCTATTCGGGTGTATAAATCTTGTCTGATTATATGTGTTTTGGAGTGTTTTATGTATTGCTTTACCAATATGTATAATCCAACGGCAATCAGACCGGAAAGAATCGGACAGATAAACCATGTGCTTACTATTTTGGCAAGAATTCCCGAATCTGTTTGGTGGTTGCTGTAAAAGTTCCAGCCGACAATACTCCCAACAATGGCTTGTGTTGTTGACACAGGCGTGCCTGCAGAGACCATCCAATAAACGGCAAAAGCTGCTGAAAGCGCAACCATAAATGCTCCCGCCAGTTCATTAACAGAGCCCAGTTCTACAAGGGTGCGGCTGGTTCCGGCTCCGCCAAAAACAGCTCCGAGTATGATGAAAATGGAGGCTATGCTGGCTGCCGTTTTGAATTTTAGCATCTTCGTACCAACCGCCGTTCCAAAAACATTGGCGGCATCATTGGCTCCCAAAGACCAACCTAAAAATAAGCCACTGCTCAAAAATATAAAATAACTTAAATCCATCAGATGTCTCTTTTTATGGTAAATATCAGCAACTCATCAATGCAATCTTCGGCAATATCTGCTATATCAGCTACTTCGCTGATGATGCCGCTGAGTTGCAATTTGTTTGCCAGAGGCATATCCGAATCAAAAATGGCTTCCTTCATTTTGCCGGAGGTTAAATCGCTTTCCGCTTCTATGAAATAGACTTTTTGGGAATAATCTCTTACGGTACTGAAATCTCTAAAAAATGCTCGTGAGGCAATCGCCATATTTTCGGCACAATCACTGACTTGTTCACATAATTCCTTCATGCGGTTGTGATATTCTTCAGGAAATTCCGGACGTTCTATATAAAATTTATAAGCCACTTCGTCGAATCTATTTATTATACTATCCAGATTTTCTACTAATTCCAGAACATCGGCTCTTAAATCGGGAATCAGATTGTTTCCGTATAATTTACTTTCAATGTCTCGACGTAAATTATCCGCATCATGTTCAATATTTTTTATTTGTTTACATAGTTTTCGATATTCATCACTTCTTTGTTCTCGCAAAAAAACCGTGATGGCTTTTTTGAACGTCATTGCAACGTCTATAATTTTGTCATGAAATAAATCTATTTTATTTTCCAAGGCTTTGGTTTGAGAAAATAATGAAATTTTTAACTGAAACATCTTTTTTGCAACCTTATTCTTTTTTTATCTGTTTTTATCATATAAAAATTATTTTGATAATTAAAGTAATTTTAAATATTTGCAACATATTCTTGTTTTTGAAAGCGAGAGTTCCTATATGAATCTCGTAATTGTTTAAACCTTAAGGAATATTATAATGAAAAAGAACAGTTCTCTAGTTATTTCTGTTTTGGCGTTGATTGTTGCCATTGCCGCTTTGGTTATGTGCATTGTTTGCTGCCAAAACAATAAAGCAGTTAGTGTTGAAGAAACATTACAAAATAACCCCGAAATCATTATTAATGCTATGCAGAATTATGAACAAAAACTGCGTGAACAGGCTCTTGCCGATGCTCAAAAGCTGATTGATGAAAATATCGAGGCTTTGAATAATGATCCTGATTCTCCGACTCTCGGAAATAAAGAAGCTACGGTTACCGTTGTCGAATTCTTTGATTTCTCTTGCGGTTACTGCCACGCTTTATATCCGAATTTGAAAAAAGTTATGGAAGCTAATCCGGATGTTAAATATGTATTCAAAGAAATGGCTTTCGTTTCTCCTGTTTCTTCTTATGCTGCCAAAGCTGCCTTAGCTGCCAATATGCAAGGTAAATATGCTGAACTTTTGGATGCTTTGATGACACATCAAGGTGCTTTATCCGAAGCAAAAGTTGATGAATTGGCTGTTAAATCCGGTGTTGATTTGGTACAAATGAAGACCGATATGAATTCTGATAAAGTTGCTCAAATTATGAAGGCAAACTCTGATTTGGCTGGTAAAATTCAGGTTCATGGCGTTCCGGCTTTGATTATTAACGGTAAATTGGTTCAAACTTTGGATCAAGCCGTTATTCAATCCGAAATTGAAGCAGCTAAAGCTAAATAAGTTACTTTGAAAAGTAATGAAACAGAAACTCCCGATAAAATCGGGAGTTTTTTTTGTTTGCCTTTCTTTGATAAATATGTATAATAGAGAAAAATAGACAAAAGGAATATCCATGACTAATACCTTTGTTAATTCTCCTGATGTAAAAGAAATTTTTCAGTGTATGGATTTTTATGCCAAATATCCTCATATTCGATTATTCTCAGGTAAAGTCGTTTATGAATTGCATGAAAAAGTTAGGGCTTTTCTTACTAAAAAGTTTAACTCTGTCGAAGAAAAACAAACGGCTCACGGTAATTTTATTTGGAATTTGAATAAATACTACTCAACACCCTTTCAAAAAGAAGCGGTGGCTTTAATTAACTCTAACGTAAAGGAGTTGACGCTTTCGGATACCGATAAATTAAAATATTTAAATTATCTCTTGTCTTTTAAAAATTATTCTCGATTTTATGACAGCTTTTTTAATAAATTGGCTCAGGTTGATTTTTCTTCCGATGCTCAGAATTTGCAAGCTCGACATATTTTTTATAAGATGAAGTCTTTGCTTGATAAAAAAAAGAAAAATAAAACCGAATATTTGCAAATCTTTTCAAAATTTCAGCCTTTTCTTGATAATTATGCCAATCAATCCAAGCGTGTTTCTTATAAAATGTTAGGTGAGATTGCCGGGGTGTATTTTGAAGCCGGAAGGCAACATGAATATAAGGCTGTTTCTATGAAGCCATTGGTCGAGTTGTTGCAAAATACGGCAGCTCTGCATGAAAACCAAATGCCTCAATTATTTGCCGATGAATTTTCTTTGCCGGTTGATTCCAAACCTAAAATAGATAAGAAGGCTGTTATATCTTTAATGTCGGCTTATTGTGATTTTGTTGCAAAACATGAGAAAAATCATAAACCAAATTGGAATTTTCGCCATACCGTTACATCTATGTTTTGTGATATTGTGCAGAATTTTGATTATAGTGCAGCAGATGTCAAAAATTTGCGTAAAGCTATAGGAACAAAATATGATCCGAATATTACTCATACCGGTCTTTATGAAATGGGGCTCGTGATTCAGCAAGCTTATAATAACGCTCATCCTAAAGGGGTTAGTTCTCGAAATAAAACGGTACATCCAGCGTATAAAGCCGGTCACTCTCGTTGGGATTAAACCTTGTTTCCGAGTTTATCACGCAAATATTTTGCCGTGTAGCTGATTTCTGATTTTGCCACTTCTTCTGGTGTGCCTTGGGCAATGATTTGTCCGCCGCCGTCACCGCCTTCGGGACCGATATCTACAATATAATCCGCGGTTTTTATCACATCCAAATTATGCTCAATCACAATGATGCAGTTGCCTTGGTCTACCAAAGTTTGCAGAACACTTAAAAGCTTGTTGATGTCTTCAAAATGAAGTCCCGTGGTCGGTTCATCCAAAATATAAAGAGTTTTGCCGGTGGCGCGTTTGGAAAGCTCTTTGGATAGTTTGATACGTTGGGCTTCACCGCCGGAAAGGGTGGTGGCTTGTTGTCCCAGATGAATATAGCCAAGGCCTACTTTGCGTAATAAATCCAGACGGTTTTTGATTGACGGGATATTCTCAAAAAAGGCATAAGCCTCATCCACGGTCATATCCAAAACATCGGCAATCGACTTGCCTTTGTATTTGATTTCCAAAGTTTCGCGGTTAAAACGTTTGCCTTTACAAACATCGCACTCCACATAAACGTCTGGTAAAAAGTGCATTTCAATTTTGGTAACGCCGTCGCCTTTACAAGCCTCGCATCGACCTCCGGCAACGTTGAACGAGAAGCGTCCGGCATTGTAGCCTCGGGCTTTGGATTCCGGAAGCCCAGCAAACCAATCACGAATATTGGTAAATAAGCCGGTATAGGTTGCCGGATTGGAACGCGGGGTTCGACCAATCGGGGATTGGTCAATCTCAATGATTTTATCAATATTTTCCACACCAATCAGTTTGTCATATTTGCCGGTGGTGTTGCGGGCGCCATTCAGCTCTTTGTTAATGGCTTGGCACAAGGTTTCCAAAATGAGTGATGATTTGCCGCCGCCTGACACCCCGGTGACGCAAGTCAGCGTTCCCAATGGAATTTTTAAGTTCACGTTTTTGAGGTTATTGGTTCTTGCTCCGGTAACCCCGATAAATTTGCCGTTACCTTTACGACGTTTTTTCGGAACGGCAATTTCTTTAATTCCGTTTAAATATTGTGCCGTTATACTTTTAGGATTTTTTAAAACCTCTTTAACCGTACCTTCTGCGGTGATTTCTCCGCCGAGCTGTCCGGCTCCCGGTCCCATGTCTATCAGATAATCGGCGGCGCGAATTGCATCTTCGTCATGCTCGACCACAATCACGGTATTACCGATATCTCTTAGACGGGTGAGTGTGGCAAGCAAGCGGTCATTATCTCTTTGATGCAGACCGATGGACGGTTCGTCCAAAACATATAAGACACCGGTTAAGCCGGAGCCGATTTGCGAAGCCAGACGAATACGTTGCGCTTCGCCGCCGGATAAGCTTCCGGATTGGCGCGACAAAGTTAAATAGTCCAAACCGACATTGTTGAGGAAGGTTAATCTTTCAATGATTTCCTTTAAAATCTTGTGGGCAATCTCTTGTTTTTTCGGACTTAAGGTCGGCTCAATGCCTCTGAACCACGTTAAGGCTTTTTGGATGGACATTTCGGAGGCATCCATAATATCCAGACCGCCGATTTTGACTGCCAAAGCTTCGGGTTTTAATCTTTTACCGTGGCAAAATTCGCAAGGTGCGGCAGATTGATATTTGGAAAACTCTTCTCTAACCCAATCAGAATCACTTTCCAAAAAGCGGCGTTCCATATTCGGAATTACGCCTTCAAAAGGTTTTTCGGTGACAAAGCGTGAATAATATATCGGTACGCAGACATCACCCGAACCATAAAGAATCACTTTGCGGGCGCTTTCCGGCAATTCCTTCCACGGGGTGTGAACGGAAATGTGCAAAAATTCCGCCAAAGATTCCACCGTTTGACGGTAAAAAGCCGATTTTCCGCTGTCCCACGGGGCAATCGCACCTTGAGCTAAAGATAAATTGGGGTTGGGAATAACCAGCTCCGGATCCATATAAAGTTTGGCGCCGATACCGTCACAATGCGGACAAGCGCCTTGCGGATTGTTAAACGAAAACAGGCGCGGCTCAATCTCTTCAATGGTGAATCCTGATACCGGACAAGCAAATTTGGAAGAAAAAACGGTGCGACTTTTATCGCTCATATTTTCGGCATAGACCAAGCCGTCGCTTAATTTTAAGGCAGTTTCCAAAGACTGTGCCAAACGCTCGGAAATTTCTTCTTTAACAACCAAACGGTCAACCACAACCTCAATATCGTGTTTTTGATTTTTGTTTAATTCCGGTACTTCTTCGATATCATAAATCTCGCCATCAATTTTCAAACGCTGATAGCCTTGCTTTTGCAAACTCTCGATTTCTTTTTTGAACTCGCCTTTTTTACCTCTGGCAATCGGGGCTAAGAGCATCAATTTTGTTCCGAGCGGGAAGGAGATGATTTTATCGACCATTTGCGATACGGTTTGGGATTCAATCGGCAATCCGGTTGCCGGAGAATAGGGTGTTCCGGCGCGCGCCCACAACAAACGCATATAGTCATAAATTTCGGTTACCGTACCAACCGTAGAACGCGGATTGTGCGAAGTGGTTTTTTGCTCAATGGAAATGGAAGGAGACAGACCTTCTATCGAATCGACATCGGGCTTTTTCATTAAATCTAAAAATTGGCGGGCGTAAGCTGACAAACTTTCAACATAGCGGCGTTGTCCTTCGGCATAAATGGTATCAAAAGCCAAAGATGATTTTCCTGAGCCGGAAAGTCCGGTAACAACAGTCAGTTGATTCTTGGGAATCTTGACATCAATGTTTTTTAAGTTGTGTTCTCTGCCGCCTTTGATTTCGATAAAATCGTTTGCCATTTTTGCCTCGAATTTGTTTTTATTTTGTTCTTTGGCATAATATAAACACATATTTTTTTTATGGCAATAAGAATCCTCATCTTTTTTTTGTAGATTTTAGACAAAATGATTGACAAGCGACTTTGAATATGTTACACATGCGCCACTATGATGAATATTGAGATTTTACATATAGAGTCTATAAGACTTTCTCTCCGACGCTCCTTGGGGGCTGTTATTTTATTTTAAATTTTTTAATCCGTTTTTTTTGTGTTTGTTTTTTTTGCCGCGAGGAGCGGTGTTCTTGATATTTTTGGAGGGAAAATATGTTTTCCGATTTGAGTAAAAAAGTTAAAGCTTTGTTTGATGATACGGTTGCTCAATTAAGCAACGATGATGTTTTATTTGTGATGCCGGCTTTTTATCCGCAACGCGGCGGAATTTTGGAAGAAGTTGTGGCAAAAGGCGGAAAAGCCATTATTGCCGGTGGTGCGCCCAAACAACAGCTCTTTAAAGGTATTGTGCAATACAGCCCCGGTTTTGATACCACCGGTATTAGTGAAACTCCTAAAGAAATTCATGAAATAGTCAGCGCCATACCTTCAGAACTTGTCAAAGGTAAAAAAGTGGCACTCTTTGTAGAAGCTCCGGTCGGAAAATATTGGTCCGGTAATCTCAAACTTAAAGGTGCTGATATTGTTGCTTCCAATGAACAAAACTTGCGTCTTTTCTTTGAAGAAAAAACAAATTTACAAAAAATTTTGTTTGAAGCCGGTTTGCAAGATTGTTTTATTCCTTCCGAAGTGGTGGATGTGAAAGATTTGTCTGAAAAAGATATGGATAAACTTTATGCCAAATATCAAGGGCAGAGCGGTAAAGTGGTTATTCAATCTTGTGGTGCCGAAAATTTTGAAAGCGGTGGCGGAAAAGGTACAAGCATTGTTTCAGACTTTGAGGCTTTCAAACAAAATCTTTTCCAACAAAAAGGCAGTGTGAAAATTGCCAAATGTATTGAAGGTTTTTGCAGCAATATGTCTATGTTTGTGGGCAATTTGGTGGCTGATGAAAAGACTAAGGGCTTGAGCAAAGGTATGCTCGGGGCTAAAGATGATGCTTTTAATCCCGATACCATTTATTCATTGCTCGCCAAAGGTCAAGAACTTGGTATTAATGATAACAATACGGTGGTTTTGGCAGTACGTGCCTCCCTCAAAGCCATTGGGGATAAAAACTTAACCCGCAGCCCGTCAAATGGTGTGGGAAACTCTTTGGGATATGATTTTCCTGAAGAAATTAACGCTAAAGTCGGTGAAATTGCGCAAAAACTCGGCTCCTTAATGGCAAAATGCGGTAAAGTCGGTTTGTGCGGCGCTGATTTGATTATTGATAAAAATAATCACATCTACATCAACGAAGTTAATGACCGTCAGCAAGGTCCGACCGAACAATTGAGCTTGGATGCCGAACATTCCGGTTTGGTCGGTATTCACCGTCTGGCTTTTTTGGCAAGCTATGCCGATTGTACCAAGCCTGAAGTGATGGATGTGTTCAGAGAAGTCAAAGATAATTCCGATGCTTTGTATCGTCAATCTTTGCAAAGCGACGGTACGTTCTACATTAAAATGATGGGTAAGCAAAAAGGGACGGCAACTTCCGTGGTTGATATTAACCCCGGAATTTATGCTCTGGATAAACAAGCAGACGGTTCTTGGAAATGGGATTTTTCTAAAAATTTTGAATCGGGAATAAATATTGATTTGTCCCAACCGCGGATTTATGCCGGTTTGGCTGGAATCAGCTTGAAAAAAGGACAACCCGTTCCGAGCGGCGCGCAAATTTTGCGTATTGTCGGCAAAGCTAAAAACGGTTCTTCTCCGTTTATGATTTCTGATAATAAAGTGGTTTTGAATAAAAAATGGTTGCCAATCGTTAATAGTTTGTATACATCTTTATTTGGTAAAGATTACAATAAACAATTTTTGATGACAAACTTTAACGACGGAACAACACATGATTGATTATTCAGTAAAAAAACATAAAGTCCTGACAGCAGGCGGTGCTACCGAAATTTGTTTAAATGAGTTTGTTTATAAAGCGCCGACAGCCGGAAAAGTTTTGTATATTCAAGCTGGTTTGCATGGTGGGGAAACCTCACAATGGGTGTTGTATCAGCTTCACTCGTTTTTGATGAATAATCTCAAATGCGGCGAAGTGCATGTTGTTCCCTATGCTAACCCAATGGCATGGATGCAGCGTGCTTATTTTTCCACTTTCGGAAAGTTCAGCTTGCTTGACGGTAAAGACTTTAATCGTTGCTTCCCCGGAAATGCTCACGGAGATGTTAATGCTCGTATTTGTGCTGCTATTTTTGATTTGGCAACCAAAGCTGATTTTGTTTTGGATTTGCACACTTCTAAAAGCTCTAATCCGTTTGCCATTTATACCAAATTTGAATATGAACCGATAGTCAAAGCTTGCGGTTTGCCTTATAATCAATATTCCGATGATGCCAGTATTCCTTCTTTGCACGGTACGTTTAATGCCGCGTTGGATCGAGCCGGAATTGCCAATATTGCCATAGAGTGTGGCGGTCATAATGAATATGATGAAAATAAAATTGCGGCGGTTTATCAGGCTGTTTCTGCGGTTTTATCAGAATTGAAACTGGTCGAAAAATTGAAAGGCAAAGCTTTATCATCTTCCATTTATCGCTTTGAAAAAAGAAATAAAATCTTTTCTCCGACTTGCGGTTTGTTCAAACCTGAAAAAAAATTAGGTTCAAAGCTTAAAAAAGGAGAGGTTATCGGGTGGATCGCAAATTCGGAAAATTTGGCGGAAAAAATAAATATTATTGCGCCGATGGACGGAATATTACAGATTTTGACAGTCGGACATATTATATGGGAAGGTGATGTTTTAGCTGAAATTGTTCCTCTGGATGATTTGCATTTGCTTGCCTAAGCTAAAAAAACTTGCAAAAAAAGAAAAAGAAATTATCATAACAGGTTGTATTTAAAACAAATTGTTCAAGAATTATATGCTTAGAATTTTGAAAAAAATAATTTTGTGCGGATGCTGCGGACTACTTTTTCCTTCATTGGCAAAGGCGGATATTAATGTTGCTATTATTGCTCCGTTAGCCGGTGATTATGAACATCTCGGAAAAGAATTGGTCAGCGGCGCTCGTATTGCCGTTAACGAAATTAATCATGACGGTGGATTAAACGGCGAAAAAATCAATCTGGTGGTGGTTGATGATCAATGTAATGATACTTTAGCCGTTTCAACCGCTCAGATGATGGCGGTTAATTCTTCTTCCAAAGATAAAATGAATTTGGTGGTCGGACCTTATTGTCAAAATGCTCTCAAGCAAGTTTCCGATATTTATGCCAATGCCAAAATTTTACAAATTGTTCCGACTTCGGTCAGTGCTTATGAGTTGGTGGATAAGCCAAGTAGTACTATTGCTTTGGTCGGTAACAGCGAACAACAGAGTTTGGCTTTCTTTAAATATTATCTTAAAAATTTTGATATGCAGAAAATGGCTCTGGTTTATAACGGTGCCAATAAAGAGATTGTCGGTGTGGCTTCCGCTTTGCAGGAAGAGTTTCTTAAATCCGGTAAAATGCTTGATTTTAAGAGTTTTAATTTTACGGCTTATGACAGCGATTATGACCAATTGGCTGAAGATGTGCTTAAAGAAAAAACTAAAGTTGTTTTGATTCTCGGTAATCGCAGAGAAGTTACAAAATTGGCAAAGGAATTGAAATCAGAAGATAAAAATTTAGCCATATTTGTTAATAGATATCAAATTGAAGGTTATTACGGCGAAAAAATGGGAAAATATGCCGACGGAACATATTTTCTTTCTTTACCGACATTGAAGGAAAATACCGAATTTACCGAAACACTGGTTAAACTACGTCTGCTCGGAATTGAGCCTCAAGGCGTGAGCGTATATTCGTATTCGGCGGTTAAACTTTGGGCGGATATGGTGGAAAAGGCGGATTCTTATTTGTTTGACAAATTAGCGTCCGTTTCAAAAAATATGACGGTTAATACGGCTTGGGGGGAAGAAACTTTTGTGAACGGAATGCCTGAAAATCCCGTAAATTATAGCATTTATAAACTTAATAACGGGGAATATGCACAGGTTTATTGATTTTTGTTTCCTTCTCTTTTTTTCTATATATAATCATTAGAAGTTTTTAATTTATTTGTTTAAGTAAGGTGATAATATGGTCAGCAGCATTAATAAAGTGATTTTGGTCGGTAATTTGGGTGCAGATCCAAAGGTCAGTAATACCGCTAACGGTACCAAAATTGTTAATTTGAATATTGCAACTTCCGATGTTTGGAAGGATAAACTTTCCGGGGAGCGTAAAGAAAGAACCGAGTGGCATCGTGTGGTTATTTTTAACAGCCAACTGGCCGATATTGCCGAGAGATATTTGCGTAAAGGCTCCAAGGTTTATTTGGAAGGTCAGCTCCAAACACGCAAATGGGAAGATAATAATGGTCAAGAACGTTATACGACCGAGATTGTTTTGCAAAACTATGCCGGTACGTTAGTTCTGTTGGATGGTCGTGGTGACGGGGCTCCTGCCGGCGGAAATGATGTTTTCTCAGGTTCTGCTTCCGGTTGGGATTCTGCTTCTGCCGCACCGGCTGCCGATTTGGATGATGATATTCCGTTTTAATCAGGTTAGAAATGAGAAAAAAACCTCGTTTTTTATAACGAGGTTTTTTTATGCTTATTATTTTTTCTTTTTTTTCTTTTTTTTGTGTTCAATCAGCGGAGTAGATATCGGCTTATCCAACATTTTTTGGATGGCGTAGTTATAATCTTGCGGGGCAAACAGTAAATTGACCAATTCCATGGGATTTTGCCCCGAGGCAATTTGCTGCTTGGCTATTTCGGCGGCAACTTGTTGAACTATCGTGTTGCGAAATGCTTCTTGTGCGCTTTCTTTGCTAAATATTTCTTTGCTTTGTTTCTTTTCATATAATTTGCGTTCAAATCGGGCAAATTCATAAACCGGATCACCGCCTTTTTGATAGTCGGTTAAATCTTGATGCAGCGTTTTGGCATCCATTAAGGCTCTTATTCCTTTGCCGTTTTTGTCTCGGTATATCATCCAATCACAGACAAGTTCAATATTCAGAGCTTTATCAACTTCTTTTTCTTCAATGTTTTTGAAGGTGATGTTTTTGATGTTGTTCTCTAAGGTCTCTACGTTGATATTGGCATCAAAATATTCTTTGTTATAATTTTTAGGTGCTCTCGGATTTATCAGTGAACGGCTTAAGCATAGGGCAACCAGGGCGGTTTTAAATTCCTGATTGGTTTTATATCCGATTTTGCGCGGATCTCTTTTGACTTCTTCATCGTCTAAAACTTGTTGGACGCAGAAGATATTTAATTGAGACAGCAATTCAAGCTGTTCTTCATCCAAGGCTATATCGGATTGTATTTGAGAACTGCCGGCTTTTTCTATAATTTTATTAATGGCTTCATCAATCAGCTGCTGTTTATCGGTCATCATAAATATCCATTTATACAATTTCAGCTATTGTAATATAGCATATTTTTTATGACGAATAAAGAATTATTTGAATTCGGGATGTTCTTCCATTAATTTTTGGCAATTTTCTCGATGCCAGGTAAAATCACCTGTTTTTACACATTTGGCAGGATTTCCGGCAAAAATATAACCTTTGTTTTGTGTGTTTGTAGAAACATCTTTTTCTTTGAAACTTGACGATGTGTAAATGGCTCCTGCGGCAATAATTGAGTTATCAGGAATGTAGGAATTTTTTAAAATAGTTGCATTTTGTCCTATCCATACATGATTTCCGATAGTCAATGAAGATGATGTATTTATAATATTGGTTTCCGATGTTATGGCATGGTGATCGGTATTGTGGATGGTAACGTCCCAAGAAAACATACAATCATTCCCAATGGTAATTAACTGATTAGGAGTGCAGCAATAAATAGTTAGAGGTGGGTTGTTGCTAAAATTTTTCCCAATCGAGAGCAAGGAATTATCAAAAATTATTATTTTAGCATTATTAAATTTGCTATTAAAATTTATCTTTACAGTAGAATTTTTACCACAAAATGAGATATTTAATTCCTCCACATAATCACTAAGATTTTCATTTCCATTTTCATCAATTAAAATAATTTTATTGTTATTTTCTTCGCGTTGTTTTCGGTTGTATTGTTTTGTTGCAAATATTTGGGCTTCTTTTAGTTGATTTTTATGTTTTTCTTCTCTCTGCAAAATAAAAGAATTTTTTTCTTCGCGATATTTACGTTTATATTTTTTGTGAAGCTTGCCTAAGGTTACTAAGGATAAGATTTTATACATTCTATATTTTTTCATTCAAGCCTCCGTCCAATTGCTTAAGTATTCGCAAATCATTTCGGAGACAGACAAACTGTGTCTTTTTATGACTGTTGTTGAAGAAGGATATATGTCGCTTAAAATCTCGGGGGGGGGGTAACCATTTGATTTTCCTTATTTTTTTGTTAAGCTCTATTCATCTACTATAGCAATTATATAAAAATTAGCAATAATTAATAAAAGTATGTTGATAACTATATTTAGTTGTAAGGCGTTTTTTTGGCTTTTGGAGCATTTTGATGTTAACTTTTAAAATCTGAATTTGAACGAAAATCAAAAATAAGGCGGTTTTTTTGGTCGTAGAGAGGAATTTATGCTTTTTTATGTGTGTAAGTTCTAATATTTACTGGAGGGGTAAAGATAAATTTGCTATATTTTTGCCAGTTTGTAATCTAAAAAGGATAAAAAAGTGAGTGAAGAAAACGAAAATTTAGACACGGTTGCCGAGGCTGTTAATCCAAACAGCGGTCAGGATATTTCTCCTATCGGCATTTGTGATGAAATGAGACGCTCTTATCTTGATTATGCCATGAGCGTTATCGTTTCCCGTGCTTTGCCGGATGTGCGTGATGGTTTGAAGCCGGTGCATCGTCGTATTATTTATTCGGCTTATGAAAACGGCTATGATTATAATAAGCCTTTCAGAAAATCTGCCCGTATCGTCGGTGATGTTTTGGGTAAATATCACCCGCACGGTGATAGCTCTGTTTATGAAGCTATGGTTCGTATGGCGCAGCCTTTCTCCATGCGCGTACCTCTTATTGACGGTCAAGGTAACTTCGGTTCTATGGACGGTGATAGTGCGGCTGCCATGCGTTATACCGAGGCTCGTTTGGCAAAAGTTGCTCACGCCCTTATTGATGACATTGAAAAAGATACCGTTGACTTTATGCCCAACTATGATGAAAGTTTACAAGAGCCGACAGTCCTTCCTGCCGCTTATCCAAACTTGCTCGTCAACGGTGCCAACGGTATTGCCGTCGGTATGGCAACCAATATTCCGCCGCATAACTTGGGTGAAGTGTTGGATGCTTGCTGCGCTTATATTGATAATCCGCTGATTTCAATTGAAGATTTAATTAATATTGTTCCGGGACCGGATTTTCCGACCGGTGGTCTTATCTTGGGTTATAGCGGTGCAAAGTCGGCTTATCTCACCGGTCGCGGCTCGGTTGTGATGCGCGCTAAATGCACGATTGAAGAACTGAGAAAAGATAAGGAAGCCATTATTGTTCATGAAATTCCTTATCAGATTAATAAATCTATGTTGGTGACCAAAATTGCCGAGCTTGTGAAGGAAAAGAAAATTGACGGTATTTCCGATATCCGTGATGAATCTGACCGTCACGGTGTGCGCGTGGTTATCGAAATCAAAAAAGATTTCCAAGCCGATGTGGTTTTAAATCAGCTTTATAAGTTTACCCAACTGCAAACCAGCTTTGGTATGAATATGCTCGCCATTAACGGCGGACGCCCGATGATGATGAACCTCAAAGACATTATTTCTGCCTTTGTTTCCTTCCGTGAAGAGGTTATTCGTCGTCGTACCATTTTCTTACTCAATAAAGCGCGTGACAGAGCGCACGTTTTGGTTGGTTTGGCGATTGCAGTGGAAAATATTGATCCGGTGATTGATCTTATTCGCACATCTTCCAATCCGCAAGAAGCTAAAGATGCTTTGCTTGCCAAAGCTTGGCCCGCCGGTGATGTCGAGCCTTTGGTTAAACTCATTGATGAGCCGGACAGAAAAGTTGAAAACGGTACTTATCGTCTTTCCGAAGCCCAAGCCAAAGCTATTCTTGATTTGAAATTGCAACGCTTGACCGGTTTGGAAAGAGATAAAATTCATGAAGAATTGACCGGTATCGGTGAAGATATTAAAGAATATCTCTCTATTTTGGCATCGCGCGAAAAACTCTATGGTATTATGCGTGATGAATTTGTTGCCATTAAAGATGAATATGCCACACCGCGTCGTTCCAAAATTGAAGATATTGAATATGATACCGATATTGAATCTCTTATTCAACGTGAAGAAATGGTGGTTACGGTTACCGATGCCGGCTATATCAAACGCGTTCCTTTGAATGCCTATAAAGCACAAAAACGCGGCGGTAAAGGAAAGTCCGGTATGGCGACCAAAGAAGAAGATTTTGTTTCTCGTCTGTTTGTGGCTTCAACACATACACCGGTACTCTTCTTCTCTTCCAAAGGTTTGGTCTATAAGATGAAGGTTTATAAATTGCCTTTGGGTTCTCCGACCTCTAAGGGTAAGCCCTTCATTAACCTCTTGCCGCTTGATGCCGGTGAAACCATCACCACAATTATGAAATTGCCGGAGAATGAGGCAGAATGCGAGAATATGTCGATTATGTTTGCCACATCGCAAGGTAATGTTCGTCGTAACTCATTGATGGACTTTGTCAATGTTCAATCAAACGGTAAGATAGCGATGAAACTTGATGAAGGCGACAAACTGATTAACGTTCGTATCTGTCAAGAAGATAATGATATTATGTTGGCAGCTCGTAGCGGTAAGTGCATCCGCTTCCCGGTTACCGAAGTTCGTGTCTTTGTCGGTCGTAATTCTACCGGTGTTCGCGGTATCAAATTAGCCGACGGCGATGAAGTTATCTCCATGTCTATTTTGAACCATAGCGAAGCCTCGACCGAAGAACGTGATGAATATTCTCGTGTTCGTTCCGCCGTTAAACGCTTAATGGCAGAAAGAAATGTCAGCGAAGACGAAATTGCTTTAGCTGATACCGGTATTAATTTGGATGTTTTACCGGAAGACAAATATTTGAAGATGAAGGAAAATGAACAATTTATTCTTTCGGTTACTTCTACCGGTTACGGTAAGCGTTCGTCATCTTATGAATATCGTGTTACCGGTCGCGGTGGTCAGGGTATTGCCAATATGGAAATGTCTGCTCGTAATAAAGAAATTGTCAGCTCGTTCCCGATTGAAGATGATAATCAGATTATGATGGTAACCGACGGTGGTAAACTCATTCGTATGCCGGTTTCCGACATCCGTATTGCCGGACGTAAAACCCAAGGTGTTATCTTGTTCAGAACCGCCGAAGACGAAAAAGTTGTTTCCGTTACCTGGCTTGATGCCGATGCCGAAGATGAAGAAGAGCTTGAGGAAGAAACCGGAAGCGAAGTCTTGGGTGAAAGTGTTGCCGATACGGAGGAAGACAGCGGTGTAAGCGAACCCGAAGTTGAAACTGACGGGGAGGATGCTTAGCTTTTTCTTCATTTAGACAAAAAACTCTCTATCTTGGATAGAGAGTTTTTTGTTGCATTTTTGAGATTTGTATGTATGATACGTTTACTTTTTTATCATTTATAACTAATTATGTTATTTCAAATTTGCATTTGGGAGAGATGTGAATCTGTGCCTTTCGGTATTTGCTGTCACAATAAGTTATTGTCCCATTTTATATTAACTTAAACCGAAACCGATAGGCAAATGTCAAATTTGAAGGGGAGATAAATTTTCTTTGTTTAGGCTTAGAATTTTTATCTCCCTTTTTTATCAGAAATTATTTTATGTATAACCTAAAAAATATTGGCTTATGTATTATTTGAATTTTTCCGAAAAACAAATTTTGGATCAAGTTGGTCGTAATTCTCATTTGGGGCAGGGTATAAGGCGCTTGCGTTTAAAAAAAGTGCGTTGTTATCAAGATTATGTTGAACATGGTCGCTTGATTTATCAAAAAGGCAAGGAATATAAACTCTGGATTGTTGAGTATTCGGATATTCTTTTGGGAATTACACGCTGGTTTACGGCAATGCCGCAAATTTTAGAAAAAGAACCTATGGAGAAAACTTATTTTATGGTTCCTATAGATGTTTTTCCTTATGCTAACGAATCGGTTGTTTATGTTTCTTCTATCTCTTTTGACACACCGGAAGAAAAGACATTTCAGCTTTTTGTAGATGTTAATGACGGTATGCAGAGCTTGATAGAGCCTTGGTCCTTGAATAAAGCAAAAGTTTTGGATTTTGCGGTTAAACAAAAAGGCGGAACTTTGCTGGATTATAATATTCGGGGGCGTTTTATCAGCAATCGAAAGGAGAGGCATATTGTGTGGCTCATTCGTCGTAAGCTTGGTAAAAAACAATATGTTGATTTGTTTTTTGATGTGTTGAAACAAGATTTTATTTCTTGGAATTTGTTGGCGGATGATGCTTCTATGGCGCCGATTTCATCCGGACAAGCGATGGTGCATATCGGCTCAAACAGTGTAAAAGCTGATAAATATGGATTTATTTATCGGTTGGGACGATAATTTTGGAGCAGTCGAGTTTTCGACTGCTTTTTTTGTTGCATATTTTTGTCTAAGAGTGTATATTCCAAATTCTATTCTTTTATAATTAATTTAAACTTTACTATTATGGTTTTAACAGAAAAAGTATTAAAAGAGGTTTTGGCTAAAAAGTTTGAACTTAATGCCAAAGAAGTTGCAACAGTACGTTTTCGTTTCGGTTGTACAGTGTTTGACAAAGATATTGCTTCGTTTGCGGAAGATGAGGCGTATTATTTGTGGTCTGGAAGTTTGATTAAGCGAAATAAAAAATATTATTTTGCTTGTCGGATTGATGGTCTACCAGAGGTAATTGAGCCTGATTGTTGCAGTGTGTCTAATGTGGACAGTTTTATTGCCAGAAACTGCAATATGTATACTTTGTCTAACAATGCTGCCGGACAATATGTGCTTTCGCCTTTTTGGTATTGGGATATTGCCAAAGTTCAGGAAAAAGCAAGATTCAAACCGGAATTGGGTGAAATCGTCGGAAAATTTGAATATATCAGCAGTCATGGTCAAATTTTCTTTGCATGGACTTTTTATTCTCAATCTAAGGTCTTGCTCAAAGCCTTTAACATTGAAGAAGGGGTTTGGGTTATGCCCAGTGAAGTATTTTCGCATAAGGTTTTATGCGAGTATCCTCTTTGTGAAGATGTTCTGACTTCTTATGGAAGAGCGTCTATTGATGCTCTTATTTAATGTGATGAAGAGGTATAATCTTTGTGCAAGATTATACCTCTTTTTTTGGGCTTGATAATTTTATAAAATTGTTTAAGCTGTTTCCTGTTTGTTTTAGGAGAAAATCAGATGCCTTTTTTAACCATTCATACAAATTGTAAAGTTCAAAATTCGGAAATGTTTTTGCAAGATGCCGCTCAATTTGTGGCATCTGAATTGCACAAACCGATTTCTTTTGTCATTGTTACGCTTGATTATCAGCCTCAGATGATATTCGGCGGTGATAAAGAAATTAAAAGTGCTTTGGTTGAAATGAAGTCAATCGGGTTTGCCGATAAAAAATCTTTGGCAAAAAAACTGACGGATTTTTTGGCTAAAGAAATTGATGCCAAAGAGCGATTCGTTAATATATATTTTATTGACATGCCCGCACAAGACTTATCTATTAACGGTAGTTTACTTGGATAATTTAATCTTAAAACTTAAGATTTTTAAGCGACTTTTGTAAAAAAGTCGCTTTTTTTGTGTTGACTTTTTTGTCTATAACAATATATTTGTTCATAAGCTTTTATTATTAGATTTATAGTTATGGAAAAATTTTTTACAAAAAGAGATTATGCTGATGCCGAATTGATTCTCAATCAGCTTAGTGTTCAAACAAATTGTTTTGATGAAACAGGAAAACTCCGTGCTGCCAATTATTTGGTTTGTATTGATGATGATGTTACCTCTGCTTTTTATGCCGTGGATTTATATTATCAAATTTTTCAAACATATCATTATCGGCCAATGATATTGTGTGTAGGCGGTGTGGGACCTTTATCTAAGTATACAAATACTAACGGAGAGTCAGAAGGGGACAAATTAGAACGCGTATGTATGGCTCTTGGTGTCCCTGCTCAAAAAATTTGTGTGTTGGATGCCGGTACAAATACCGGACTGAATTGTTTGGATTTGTATAAGAAAATGCAATCAAATATCGGAATTTCTATCCTGTGTCTGACAAAACGCTTATCTTTGCGTGTTAAACAGACATTCGAGTTTTTGGATTTCCAATATCAGGATCAAGTGGAATCAGATACTTTGATGAATATTTTGTCGTCAATGTATTATTACGTTCCTGAGGATACTATCCAGAATATGATGCAGGTGTATAACTGTAAAGGTTTGTGTAAAGGATCTTTGCTGTTGGCGGAAATTGCTTCTATTTATGATAGAATTGATCGTTATTCCGGAACTTTACAAAAGCCTTTGGATTTTACAGTATCTTCTGATGTTGTTGCGGCTTCAAAACGTTTGGCAAAAAAATATCCGTTGAAAATTAATGTTTTTTGTTTCAATGGTATTTGGCAATTTCTCTGGGCTTATTATGCCGTTTGGAAAAATAAAGAGCAGATTAAGTCCAATATGTCTTCGGAGATCCAAAAGTATCGTCGACAATTAAGAGAAGTTTATAATGTATAAAAAAAGACAGCTGATATTTTATATCGGCTGTCTTTTTTTAAGCGTGTCCGGCATAGGTTGATAGGCGGTTAATATCTATACCGATTTCATCTATGGCTTTTTGCCATTTTTCTTCATCTTTGGTTTTGAAGACCAGTTCGGTATTCGGTGTCATAATCAACCAATCATTATTTTTTATTTCACGTTCAAGTTGCTCCGCTCCCCAGCTTGTATAGCCTAAAGCAATGAGATTTTCTTTGGGGCCAATGCCAAAAGCAATATCCGTAATGATGTCTATGGAAGAGGATACGGCGATATTTTCATCTATAACCATGGTGTCTTTTTTGATGTAATCCGTGCTATGTAAAACAAAACCGCGAATCTTTTCCAACGGTCCGCCTTGATGCAAATCTAACGGGGCTATCGGTTGAAGCGGGGTTATCGGAAGCTGGGTTGCCAAGTCGGCAAAAGAGAATTTTTTTATCTTTTTATTGACAATAAAACCCATGGCTCCCTCCGAAGAGTGGGAGCATATGTAAATCAGCGTTTGCGCAAAACGTTCGTCGGTCATATTGGGCATGGCAACGAGGCATTTTCCGATTAAAAAATCTGTCTTGTTATTCATTCCAACACCTGCTATTTTCTTCTTTGACTTAAACACTATCTTGTATAATATCATAAAATATAATATTATAAAACTAAAATTTCACGGGTGGCAGTATTTTAATGAATAAATTTATATTATTCTTTTATGTCTTTGGCTTTTTTATGACTTCGGTTTCTTATGCTCAAGAAACCGTATCTCCTGTTGTTTATGACTTTTTGCCCGAGGAAGAAGAGGTTAATGCCGATAAAGAGGTTAATATTTATCAACAATTAGGTAATATTCTCGGTAATTATTATTTTTTTGAAAAAAATTTTCCCGGAGATAAAATTGATGGCGATATTTTACCTCAGGTGCGAGAAAAATATCCTGATTTAACAGATATTGAGCAGGAAGAAAAGGCAGATGATATTCGTGCCAGGGTGAAGTTTTATCGCTTTCTTAAAAATAAATATAATGAAATTAAAGAAAAATTGCTCGTTCCGGCTCCTCCGCCTTTGCAAGTGGATGAAGAAGATTATGATTTGCCTAAAACTTGGGAATATGTTGATACCGGATCAAATCAGCCTTTGATTATTCAAGATTTTAAGAAGGTTTTGAGTTATGGTAATAATCCACGCGATTTTGAAGCTCTGGAACTTTATTATAAAAAGAAAATGCAAAAAGAACGTGAGGATTTGGAAGGATTTTTCCGCCTTTCGGCTTTGGTACAGGAGTTAGAGTGGAGTAAGCTTTTCTTCTACGGAATTGTGTATGATAATCCTTTTACCGGCAAAAAGGGAATCGGCGGTTGGCAAAAAAGTGCTTATGGTGATGCTCGTCTGCTTAGTAATGAAATTTCAATAAATTCCGAAAATATTCAAACCGTTTTGGATTTTAGATTAAAAGACGGTTATATGCTTTTGTGGAGTCCTGAAAAAAATATTTTGTTGCCGTCGTTTGATTTTGCCGGTTCGGAAAATGTGAAGGATGCTCAAGTTTTGTGGCCGATGCCCATACGCGTGGTGGATAATACGGATGATAATATTCTCGGTTATGTCGGTAATTTTGCTTTGCCGGTTGCAGTTACTTTGCAAGATAAAACCAAGCCGATGAAACTCAAAGCTCATGTTAAAGCCACAATCTGTGGTCAAAATCAGTGTCATCCGGTGGAATTTGAGCCGATGTTGAGTTTGGATGTCGGAGATGATTATCTGCGATCAGGTTTCAGCAGTTTTATTGAACGCACATATAATAATTTGCCCAAAGCTTATAATGAAAATTTACATGTTGAAAAAGCAGTGGTCGATACTGATGCCAACGGAGCTCAAACACTGCGAATTGTTATTCACACCGAGAAAAATCCCGAAAAGGTTAAGATATTTGTTGATTCTAAAGACAATATCCTT
The DNA here is from genome assembly GCA_944393215.1 of uncultured Alphaproteobacteria bacterium. Taxonomy (GTDB): domain Bacteria; phylum Pseudomonadota; class Alphaproteobacteria; order RF32; family CAG-239; genus CAJLXD01. Next base: position 186,016 of record CALXZL010000002.1, on the reverse strand, counting down.
TTCTATCGTCCGAAAATTACGCTTAATGATGATGAGATTATTGCACGTTTGAAGGTTCGGAATCCGGAAGAAAACATTATTGGCAAAGAATTTAGTTTGACAGTCGGGATTAATTCTTTTGATATGCTACGGACTCAGATTGTTCCCGAAGCTTCTTCCATTTTTGATGCCAATAAACCAACGCTTTCCCTGATGCTGATTATTATGGCTTTTGCCGGCGGATTTATTCTTAACTTAATGCCGTGCGTTTTTCCGGTGTTGTCTTTGAAATTTTTAACCTTAACCCGATATGGGGCGTTGGAAGAAAAAGCCATTCGCAAAAGCTTTGCTTATACGGCTTTGGGTATTATGCTGGCGTTTGTTATTTTAACCGCCGTGTTGTGTGCGCTGAAAGCCGTTGATGTGGCAATCGGCTGGGGGATGCAATTCCAAAACCCATATTTCTTGGTGGTGATGGCGATTGTGATGGTGTTTTTTACGGCTCAGATTTTGGGACTGATTAACATCAAAACACCGGAATTTATTTTGAAAAGGCTTAAAAATAAAGATCCGCGGCAGGATAATTTTATCAATATTTTGGCAGGGCTGTTTATTGTTTTGGTCGCCACACCTTGTACGGCGCCTTATCTTGGTACAACACTTGGTTTTGCGCTTGCCGGCACGATGACGGATATCATCATCTTATTGCCAGTGGTCGGTTTGGGTTTGGCAATGCCGTATCTGCTTTTGGCAACTTATCCGAATCTCGGAGAATTGATGCCCAAACCCGGTCCGTGGATGCAAAAACTCAGCGCCTTTATGATTTTGATGCTTATTCTAACCATTGTGTGGTTACTCTCGATTTTGCAAGCGCAGACCGATTGGCATACGGTTCTTTGGGTGGGGGCAGGGCTTGCCTTCTTCCTCCTGATGTTTTATATGCGGCGCTTGATTTTTGATTCAATCGAAAATCAAAATGAAGATTTAGCCGTGCGCCAGAGTGCCAAAAAGCTGGTACGTCGTGTGATTAGTGTGTTGTTGCTTATCGTGACAATTGGGTGCTTGTATCAAGCCGACAAATCCTTCAAAATCCATATGGCAGAAGTGGCTCTAACCAAAGAAGTGAAAATTGACCGCGCGCAGATTGATGCTTATTTGAAGGAAGGAAATATCGTCATCGTGCGGGTGGGGGCAGATTGGTGCCTGACCTGTAAATTTAATGACGTGACGGTGTTTGACAACAGCAAAATCGAGGAGTTGGCAAAGTTCTACAAGGTGAAATATATTGATGTGGATTGGACTGATTATGACCGCAAAGTATTAGAGTTTATGCGCCAGTTCGGACGCTCCGGTCTGCCGTTTTATATCATCTTCAGCCGCAGTGTGCCGGACGGTATGGTCTTGCCTGAGATTTTGACCGAAGACGAGCTGACAAAAGTGATTAAAGGTTTTGCGGATTAGGAAACCTTAAAATTCAGGTAATGTTGCCGATAAAAATAAAATTTCTATTATCAGTAATGATGCGCCAATTAAAAGATATTGGTCTTTTTCATATTGTTTCAGTTTGCTTGAAGTTTTTTGGCCTAACTGCATCAAAAGAGTTATCAGATATGCGGTTCCGCAGAGTATTTTGATGCTTTGATATATGAAATCTCCATGATAGGTGTTGTATGTATGTTCATCAGGCATAAAAAAGAATAAGCCCAAAACAAGGGCTGATGTTAAGATTGCAAAGAAAAAGCTCCAGTAAAAAAATGATTTAATTTTTTGTAGCATGTGAGAATACCTTATAATTGTTTTTAGATATTCTCACATATTTTCATAATAGTCAATTATGGAAGCTTTTGTTCAAGTAAATTTATACATTTTCCTTTATTTTCAAGTCCATATTGTAAACCTTTCCAGTTGTTTTTTATATCTTTTTGACTATCTTTAAAAAATATTTACCACACCATTATACCTTTTTCGAGCATTTGGGCTTAATGTTTTTTTAGTTAAATCAATGGCTTCTTTGCCAAGACCAATTCCCCAACCTGCAATAGCTTCTGCTTTTCCTCCTCGTCCAGCTAAGCAGCTCATATATTGATGTTTGTTTTCATCTGTAATTCTGTTATCGTTTAATTTACTTATTTTTGAATATTCGCGATACCAATTAATTCCATTTTGTATGAAATTATTTTCCCTAGAAATGATTTTTTCTTCAGGATCTGCTTGTGCAATATATTGTATTAAATTCATTTTTCCTCCAATATGTTAAATAGTAAAAAAAAGCCCTGTTTATTAGACAGGGCAAAAAAATCACTTAAGACACAATTATCCTAAGTGATAATATTATATTTAGGATATTATTCCTAATATGTCAAGAAAAAACTTGCTTGATGCAGTTGGTTCAGGTATAACATATGGTGTTGGTTCAGCTAACGGCAGTTCGGACGCTCCGGCTTGCCGTTTTATATTATCTTTAGCCGCAGTGTGCCGGACGGTATGGTCTTGCCCGAGATTTTGACAGAAGACGAGCTGACAAAAGTGATTAAAGGTTTTGCGGATTAGGAAAAAATTCCTTGACTTTTGAGACTTTTTGTATTATATTGAATTATCACTTGGGATAAGTGTGTTCGTTTTAAAGCTGATGAATTTTCATCAGCTTTTTTTTGTTTTAAAAATTTTAATAGGAGTTTTATTTATGCAACCATTTAATTTGAAAAAAGAAGTTTCTGAAACAACAGCAGACATTGATTCTGATGATGTTATCAATGTCAAAAAACATTTAAAGAATTTTGGCTATTATAAAGAACCTGAATGGGGAATTGATGCCATAGTCGATACAAAAATGTTTGATGGAATAAGGTCTTTTCAAAAAGATAAAAATTTAAAAATAGATGGCGTTATGAAACCTAAAGGTGAAACGGAATCTATGTTTAATAAGATATTGAAAAAAGGAGAATATGGAGCAACAGGAGGTTTGCAGGGACTAAGCTTTGGATGGGCAGATGAAGCTGAAGGAGCTATCGGTGGTGTCGGTTATGCTTTGGGAAGTTTAAATCCAAAGTGGAATAAGCAAAAAGAAAGTATGTCTGAAGCATTTGAGCGCGGATATAAAAAATACCGTGATAATAGAAGAAGTGTTTTGGAAGAGGGATATAAAAAGGCGCCGATATTAACAGGAGGAATGGAAGTGGCTGGTGCTATTTCATCTCCGATAAAATTTAGCAAAACAAGAGCTTCATCACCAGCTCAAAAGTTAGCAAGAAAAAACTTGCTTGATGCAGTTGGTTCAGGTATAACATATGGTGTTGGTTCAGCTAGCGGCAGTTCGGATTATGCAGATTCAACAGCGAAAAGCATTACAGGAGCTCTGTTGGGGCATAAAGTTGTTAAATCTCTGCATGGAGCTCGAGGAGGAACTCCTCTGGTCAGAGGTTTAATGGACGAAGGTGTTGGAAAAGGTGTCGATAAAGTATGGGATGAGGTCTTTTCTAAGAAAGATAAAAACAAATAATTAAATATTATGAAAAAGGAATAAGCTATGCAAAAATTAAAGAAAATTCTGAATGCTCTTTTTCTTGATGCCAGTGGTTTTGCTATCGGAGGGGCTGTTATTTGTAGTTTGAGTGAGGCTGTTCCTTTTTCTTTTTTGTTTGTGTTGCTGTATATGAGTATTGCATTTTATTTTATTATGAATTGGTTTTTTCAAGATAAATATTTTATGGTATCAACAAATCTTATTTTTATTTTTTCTTGGTTGATATGCTTTTTAAATTGGGAGTTTTTGTATCATTTGGCGATTAAAAATTGGTATCAATTTTTGGGAAAATGATTGAAGATTTTTAGACTTAAAAAAGAAAAACTCATCTTCCATGCGGAAGGTGAGTTTTTTGAGGTGGTGGTATTATTTTCAGAATTTATATACAAGCTCATCAAGGATGTCCCTAAGGGCATTTCGGTCTTTTTTGAAGAAATAAGCGTAGAATTTGTATATAATATAGCCACTTGCGTAGATTATGGCAATAGCACCAACAACTGCAACGAAAGAAAACATAATTATTCCTGCTACATATCCAAGTAGTCCTATCAAATCCGGAATGTAAAGTAAATTTCCTTCATGCCATATCTCTGCAATAATATCGGCCCATTTTCCAAAAAATAGCCACGGAGCAGTTACTCCGGAGACCATAAGAAACATCATAAAAAATGCTGTTGTCCATGATTTTACATGGTACCAGATAGCTTTCAATACATTTTTCATTCTTTTAATAATAATTTCTTTTTCCATATACTTATGATTTTAATTAGTAATATTTTTTTCTGCTTAAGTTTATATCACAAAATGAGGAGGGTGGCAAGCATAAAATAGACAATTTTGTCAAAAATGTTTTGTAACCCAAAGAGAAAACTTGATTGGAGCGATTGTTTTAATTATAATCAAGCATATTTACAATAACAGGTGAGTTGAAACATGCAGGCAGAGGATTATATTCGGACAATAAAAACCATTGGAACGGGGTTGTTTGCTTTTGTCGCTTATGCTTCAATATCACTCTTGAATCTCTTTGTTGTTTGCAATTTGTTGTCTTATCCTTTATGGGTGACACTTTATAGCTTTTTTATCTATTTTTATTCTTATGAGCAAAAGAGAATTGCCAGCGTTCGTGAAGAGCCTGTTTTGATGGCAATCTTGACCATTTTCAATTTGGTTTTGATTTATATTTATGAGTTTTAATCTTTTTCTAAAAAGCTTTTGGCGGCGTCGCGGGCGAGTTTGTCTACACGCTCGTTTTCGGGATGTCCGTTATGTCCCTTAACCCAAACCCATTTGATTTTGTGTTTGGGTAACAAACTATCCAGTTCTTGCCAGAGTTCCAAATTTTTGACGGCGGATTTTTTGTTGGTGGTTTTCCAGCCGTTTTTCTTCCAATTAGGCATCCATTCATTGACACCGTCCATCACATAACGACTATCGGTATAAAGGGTGATTTCACACTCTCTTTTTAAGGCTTTGAGCGCCTCTATTACCGCGGTCAACTCCATACGGTTGTTGGTGGTTTGCGCATCTCCGCCACTTAATTCTTTTTCGGTTTCGCCATAGCGCAGAATAACGCCCCAGCCACCGGCTCCGGGGTTGCCGGAACAAGCTCCGTCGGTAAAAATTTCAATAGCCGTCATCTCTTATCTATTCCATATTAATTAAAAATTCCGAGAAAAATTCGTTCAACAATTTGTCGGGATTTTTGCTGTTTCTTAAAACTTTGGCGACAAAAGAACGCAGATTGTTTTTGGCAATATGCACGTCAAAGTCTTTGGGCGCGCATTCATCAGCCCCGATCACGCCGTCTAAGACCAAATCATCTTCGGCAAAAGGTGATAATATAATATCCACGTTGCAGAACTTGAAAATGCCGCGCGGCGGAAGTCTTAATTCCGGTTTGGTTATCAAATTGAGCTGATTTTCAATGCCGGGGATTGAGTCCATTTGATTATAATTGGTAAAACGAATTTTATTATATTCACTTCCGGTGCTGACCGTGCGGCAAGTTAAATAAATCTCTCTGGCAATGACATTACTGACATTTTCGGCATGGATGGCAAAGCTGATTTTGACATATTTCTTGGGCGGATTTTTCATATTCAGCGGATAAATCAAATCTTCATCGGCATTATCCAAAACTTTGATTTGCTTGTCTGCCAGAATCAATTCCACATTGGGTTGCGGATATCTTCCAAACATACCGGCAATAACAGAATAAGGTGCAGGCACGTTGTTGGAGCCGGAGCGGATGTAAATGGCGCCGTTGGTGGTGGACATTAAAGGAGCTAATTCTGATTTCGGAATATAGGTGGCAATAAAGCCATCGCCGTTTTTATCACAGCTGATGATATGATTTCTGACTTTGTTATGGCTGGGAATGGTACAGCCCGAAATGGCATTTTCCAGCCAGCTTAAAAAACGGTGCACGTTTTTGACTTTAACCTTGGCCTTTGCAACATCGCCGATTTCATTATCGCGGGCGCAATCCACACCCCAAATTATCACGCCGCCTTCGGAGTTGCCAAAACCGGAAATGGCTTTGGAGAGATTTTTGCGGTCATCTCTATGCAGAGTTACAAAGTTTTTGCCGACAGATACGGCTTGCTTGAAGTCCAAAAACAGCTCTTCGGTTTGTTGGTTGATGATAAATTCATCAATGGCATCTTCTCCGAAATAAATGAGTTTTTGAAAAATGTCTTCCGCACGTGACATCGTTTTTCTCCCGCTTGGTCAGAGTTTGAAATTTACCTTTTCATACTCTACTTTTACATCCATAATCTTAATATTATCATAACGCGACTTTAATTGGTCAAGTAAATCTTGCACCAGATATTCCGGTGCCGAGGCTCCGGCAGTGATACCTATGGTTTGATATTCTTTTAACAAAGCCCAATCAAGCTCTGAAGCATCATCAATCAGCACGGCATTTTTAGCGCCGTTTTTTAAGGCTACTTCTTTGAGTTGCTTAGAATTGGAAGAATTTTTAGAGCCAATGACAATTATCAAATCTGCGACTTTTGCCATTTCTTTGACGGCTTTTTGGCGGTTGGTGGTGGCAAAGCAAATGTCATCTTTGCGCATGGCAGAAATGCTCGGAAATTTTTGCTTCAATGCAGCGACAATCTCTTTGGTATCATCCACCGAAAGTGTGGTCTGGGTGACAAAGCCGACTTTGCTTTCAGGGTTTATATTCAGAGCCTCAATATCTTCTTTAGAATTGATGATGTGCAATTTATTGCTGCTTGGAATTTGTCCGACCGTGCCGATGATTTCAACGTGATTTTTTTTGCCGATAACAATGATTTCCATATCTTCATCATAGAGTTTTTTAATCTGATTATGCACCTTGGCAACCAGAGGGCAGGTGGCATCAATGGTCTTAATACCGAGCTTATCGGTTTCATCAGCCACGCTTTGCGGTACACCGTGGGCAGAGAAAATGAGCGGGCGGCTTTGGTCTTGCATTTGAGCTAATTCATCTATAAAAATCATGCCTTTGTTTTTCAAGTCTTCTATCACGTGTTTGTTATGGACAATTTCGTGACGGACATATACCGGTGCGCCATAATCTCTTAAAGCTTGTTCAACAATCTCAATGGCTCGTCTGACTCCGGCACAAAAACCTCTGGGCTCGGCAATATAAACAGTCAAATTCTCACTCATGCTTTTACCTTTATTGCTTGGCATAATTCATCATAGGGCATATATTTATCAATAGAACCCAACAATGTGTAGGTCGGCTTCTTAGAAAAGATTTTGCAAGCGGTGTCTTGGATGTTATCCAAAGATACTTGCTCTATCATCTCAACCATTTCTTCAATCGGAATAATGCGGTTGAAAATGAGCATTTGGCGCGCTAAAACTTCAGCCGAAGAAGAGCAACTTTCCAAGCCCATCAACATACTGGCTTTGAGTTGGACTTTGGCGCGTTGAAGCTCTCTTTCGCTCACTTTTTCTTGGCAAACTTTGCCCACTTCGGTTGCCACAACCGGCATCAATTCTTCCAGCTCTTTTTTTCCGGTGCCGGCATAAATACCGAATAATCCGGTTTGGGTGTGTGAATTGGCAAAAGAATAAACCGTATAAACCAAGCCTCTTTTTTCTCGGATTTCTTGGAACAAACGAGAAGACATACCGCCACCCAAAAGCGTGGATAAAATTACGGTCGGATAATAGCTCTTGCTCTCGTATTTCTCTCCCTCAAAACCAAGCAAGACATGGGCTTGTTCAATATCTCTTTTTTCTATGAAAAAGCCGCCTTGATAGATTTGTTTCTCCGGCGTGAAATTGGTTTGGGGCTGCAAAGTGCTCATCCGCTCTTCAATCATTTTGACAAAGGAATCATGCTCAATGTTGCCGACGGCGCAGGCAATCATATTCTCACCGGCATAGTTGGCGGAAATGTATTTTTTTAATGTATCTCCGTTAAAACTTCTGACTTTTTCCGCCGGACCTAAAATTGAGCGTCCCAAAGCTTGGTTCGGAAAAGCGGCTTCTTGAAAATAGTCAAAAATAATGTCATCGGGCGCATCAATCGTCTGTTTGATTTCTTGCACCACAACTTCTCTTTCTTTGACCAATTCTTCTTCCGGAAAAGTGGCATTTAATAAAATATCGCAGATAACATCGGCTGCCAATTCGGCATCATTTTTAAGCATTTTGGCATAATAAGCGGTGAACTCGCGCGAGGTATAAGCGTTCATCTGTCCGCCGACATCTTCAATCTCTTCATTGATTTGCAGCGCGTTACGCTTCTTTGTTCCCTTAAAGCAAGTGTGTTCAAAAAAGTGAGAGATGCCGTTTATCTCCTCTTTTTCATAAGCCGAACCGGTTTTTACCCACACGCCTAAAGACACACTCTCCAAATTTTCCCGCGTGGAAGTGATTATTCTTAAACCGTTTTTTAATCTGCTCATTTGCCATTGCATTTTTTTTATTGCCTTATTTATCTAATTTGTTCTTGTTATTTTGAGTTAACTTATTATATATTTCTTAATAAATTAATTACACCAAAAAAGAAAGGAAAATATTATGTCTGAGCGTCCACAAATTGCCATTGTTCTCGCCGGATGCGGCGTTTTTGACGGAAGTGAAATCCACGAAGCCGTTTTGACCATGCTGGCTATTGACCAGCAAGGTGCCGAATATCAATGCTTTGCGCCAAACACTTGGCAAGCCCGCACCATAGACCATTTTACCGGACATGCCACCGCTATTGCCGGAGATGAGGATAATCGCAATGTTTTAGCCGAATCGGCACGTATTGCCCGCGGACAAATTAAAGACCTGCAAGAGTTCAAAGCCAAAGACTTTGATGCAATTATTTTTCCGGGTGGTTTCGGTGCGGCTCTTAACTTGAGCGATTTTGCCGTCAAAGGTGCGGATTGCGAAATCAACCACGAAGTGCGCCGCGCTTTGGAAGAAAGTTATGATGAGGGGATCGTCATCGGCGCGATGTGTATTGCACCGACCGTGATTGCCCGCGTGCTTGGCAAACATCATATCAAACTCACTATCGGTAATGATACAAAAGTTGCCGCCGGTTTGAAAAAAATGGGAGCCGAACACGAAAATAAAGCCGCAACCGAAGTTTGTGTGGATGAAGAGCACAAGATTGTAACCACGCCTTGCTATATGCTTGCCAACTCTATCAACCAAGTGGCGGAAGGAACGCATAATCTCGTGGAAGCCGTCTTAGATTTGATTTAGCTAATTAAAGCCCTCAAAAGAGGGCTTTTTTCATATCCATATACATTCCTCGAGTTAATAAAAACTCTTGAAATCTTTGATAAAAGAGTGGATATTTCCGAAAAAAAAGATTACATTTATTTACAGTTGTTTCTGAAATGATGAGGATTAATATGTTGTTTAATAAGAAGTTTTTAGCTGTTGCTTCCATGCTCTTGGTCTTGGGCGGATGCAAAGAAAAAAGTAATCAAAATCAGCAAGCCGCTCAGGTACCTACAGTTTCGGTTATAGAAGTCGAACCTGAGAATGTGCCATTGAGTTTTGAATTTGCCGCTCGTGCCCAAGGTTCCAAAGAGACTCAGGTTCGTGCTCAAGTCGGCGGAATTTTGCTCAAACGCAATTATGTGGAAGGCTCTCATGTGGAAGAGGGAAGCGTTTTGTTCCAAATTGATCCCAAACCCTATAAAGTGGCGCTTGATCAAGCTAAAGCGCGTTTGGCTCAAGCTGAAGCCGAGGTTAAAAACTCAAAAACCCAGCTCGACAGAACCTTAAAGCTCTTTAAGCAAGGTTATGCCAGCGAAAAAGCCAAAGATGACGCTCAAGCTAATTATGATGCTCTTACCGCCAGCAAAGAATTGGCTCAGGCTGAAGTGGAAGCCGCTCAGCTTAATTTGGATTATACCACGGTTACCGCTCCGATTAGCGGTTTGACCAGTTTGGAAGTGCAATCCGAAGGCAGTCTCATTTCAACATCGGGTGATGCCGGTTTGCTTACGCATTTAACTCAAGTTGATCCGATTTATGTCATTTTCTCCGCTTCCGAAAATGAGGTTATGGCTTTAACCAATATGGTAGAGAGCGGTAAAATTAGAAATCCGTATAATGATAGTAACATTTATGCCAAAATTAAACTCGGCGACGGGCAAACATTTAAACATAACGGAAAAATCAACTTTATTAATCCGACGATTGATACCTCTACCGGAACGGTTAAATTGCGCGCCGTATTTCCGAATCCTGAAAAAACTATTCGTCCGGGACAATTCTTGCGCTTGGTTATGGAAGGTTTGACTCGTTTGGATGCTTTAATTGTTCCGCAAGAAGCCGTTATGCAAGGAGCAAACGGGGCTTATGTCTATCGTGTTAATCCGCAAAATATTGTGGAAATGGTCAGCATTAATACCGGTCTTTCTACACAAAACGGTGGCTGGATCGTTGATACCGGTCTGAAAAAGGGAGATAAGGTTGTTATTAATAATCTGATGAAAATTCGTCCCGGAATGACTGTTACGCCGGAAATTACAACCGATGATAATTTGGAAGCCGATGCCAAAGTGGAAGATTAAAATTAAAGGATAAATCCGATGTTTTCTAAATTTTTTATTGAAAGACCAATTTTTGCGACGGTTGTTTCTTTGATTATTGTTCTTGCCGGTTTGGTGGCGATGAATGCTCTGCCGGTGGAACAATATCCCAATATCGTGCCGACCGAAATTCAGGTTTCGGCAACATACCCCGGGGCAACTGCCGAAGTTTTGGCTGATACCGTCGCAGCACCTTTGGAACAAGAAATCAACGGCGTTAAAAATATGATTTATATGTATTCTAACGCCACATCTTCGGGGTATTTGACCTTGGGCGTGGTTTTTGATATCGGAACCGATCCTGACCAAGCAACAATTGATGTGAATAACAAAGTGCAAATGGCAACGCCGCAACTTCCTTCCGAAGTGACTAAACAAGGCGTGACCGTGGAAGAAAAATCTAACTCCATTTTGCAGGTTATTGCCATGCGCTCCACTTCAGATCAATATGATACGGTTTATGTTTCCAACTATGCTCTTTTGAACGTTTTGGATGAAATCAGACGTATTAAAGGTGTGGGTAGTGCAACGCTTTTCTCTAATCAAGATTATTCTATGCGTATTTGGCTTTCTCCTGATAAATTGGCAGACCATAACCTTACGCCACAAGATGTAATCTCTGCCGTGAAAGAGCAAAACTCTCAATATGCCGCCGGTCAGTTCGGGCAAGAGCCAATGGAAGAAATTCAGCCTTATACCTATTCGGTGAACACCAAAGGTCGTTTGGCTGATGCTAAAGAATTTGGCAATATTATCCTTTCGACCGATGAAGACGGGGCTATGCTCCGCCTCAAAGATGTGGCAAGAATCGAACTCGGCGCACAAGATTATAGTGTTAGTTCTCGTTTTAACGGTGAACCGGCGGTGGCGTTTGCCATTTATTTGCAATCAGATGCCAATGCTTTGGAAACTGCCGAAGCCGTCAAAGCCAAAATGGAAGAACTTTCCAAGAGCTTTCCTCAAGGTATTACCTATGATATTCCTTATGATACAACTTTGTTCGTGACCGAATCAATCAATGAGGTTATTCATACCTTTTTTGAAGCCGTGCTTTTGGTTATTGCCGTGGTTTATCTCTTCTTGCAAAACTATCGTGCCACGCTTATTCCGATTTTGGCGGTGCCGGTTTCGATTATCGGTGCTTTTGCCGGAATGTATGCCTTAGGATTTTCCATTAACTTATTGACTTTATTCGGTTTGATTTTGGCAATCGGTATTGTGGTGGATGATGCAATTATCGTTTTGGAAAATATTGAACGTATTATGAGTGAAGAAGGGCTATCTCCCAAAGAAGCCGCGATTAAGGCTATGGAAGAAGTTTCCGGTGCTGTGGTTGCCGTGGCTTTGGTCTTGTCTTCGGTGTTCTTGCCGATTGCATTCTTGGGTGGTATGACCGGTGTGATGTACAAACAATTCTCCGTGACCATTGCCGTTTCGGTTGTTATTTCAGCCCTTGTGGCTTTGACTTTAACGCCCTCTCTTTGCGCGCTTATCATCAAGAAGGAGCACCAGAAAAAAGAGCCTATGGCATTTTTCAGATGGTTTAACGTCTTTTTTGAAAAAGTGACCGAGTGGTATATTAATGGTGTGGAATTTTGTCTGAAATGGCGCAAATTGACACTGCTGGCTTTTGTAGGTCTCCTGTTTGCCATTTTTGCCATGTTCAAGATTATTCCGTCAGCCTTGGTGCCAAATGAAGATATGGGTAACCTCCTTATGGCTTATAATATGCCGGAAGCATCTTCATTACCCAGGACCGAAAAGTTCAGCTCCAAAATTGCTGATATGGTCAGAAGCAACCCTAATGTGACTAATGCTCTTACCATTAACGGTTATAATATGCTTTCTTCCAGCCAGAATACGTATTCAGCCGTCAGCTTTATTACATTACAAAACTGGAATAAGCGTTTGGAAGAAAATCAATCCGCTGAGGCTTTGACCAAAACTTTTACCGGAATCGGGATGAGCCAGCCGCAAGGTATTGCTTTTGCTTTTAATCTGCCGCCGATTATGGGGATGAGTACCACCGGTGGTTTTGAGGCTTATATTCAAAACAAATCAGGTAAATCATCTCAAGAATTGATGGCTAAAACTCAAGAGTTTTTAACAGCAGCCAATAAGCGTCCGGAACTTTCCAACGTTACAACGACTTTTTCCGTCAGTACGCCGCAATATACCATTGATTTGGACAGAGAAAAAGCCATGGTTTTGGATGTGCCGATTAACAGCATTTATGCGGTGTTGCAATCAACTTTCGGAAGCCTTTATATTAACGACTTTACTTATATGGGCAGAAACTTCCGTGTGACTTTGCAATCAGAGTCAAAATTCCGCAGAACACCGGATGATTTGCGTTATGTTTATGTGAAATCGTCAAAAGGAGATTTGGTGCCGCTTTCAACTCTTATTCATGTTAAACGTGTGACCGGACCGGAACTTGTTACCCGTTTCAACATCTTTCCTGCTGCCAAAGTTATGGGTGATCCTGCCGAAGGATATTCTTCCGGTCAGGCAATTAGCGCGATGGAGGAAGTGGCAGAGCAAGTTTTAGGTGATGAATATGCCCTGTCTTGGATTGGTTCGGCTTATCAGGAAAAACTCGCCGGCGGAGCATCAACTTTGGCTTTTGCGTTTGGTGTGATTATGATTTTCTTAATTCTGTCCGCGCAATATGAAAAATGGTCTTTGCCGGTTGTGGTTATTCTTTCCGTGCCGTTCGGGGTGTTCGGGGCTTTGCTCGCGACATGGATGCGCGGAATCCAAAACGATTTGTATTTCCAAATCGGTTTGGTAACCTTGGTCGGTTTGTCTGCCAAAAACGCAATTTTGATTGTGGAATTTGCCGTTGATAAAGTACATGAAGGTTTGACTTATGCCCAAGCGGCAATTGAAGCGGCGAAACTTCGTTTCCGTCCGATTGTGATGACCTCTTTGGCCTTTACCTTCGGTGTTTTGCCTTTGGCAGTTTCAACCGGTGCCGGTGCGGCTTGCCGTCACTCGATTGGTACCGGTATGGTCGGCGGTATGATTATGTCTACTTTCGTGGCAACTTTGTTTGTGCCGATGATGTTTGCCATTATCGGTGAGATGTTTGACGAAGAAAATATTACGCTTCGCAGAATCAACAAACGCGCCGAAAAAGAAGGTCGCCCAAAACTCAAACGCCAATTGCGTTAAAAAACAAAAAAACAGCAGGGATGAAAACCTGCTGTTTTTTTTTGTGCTTGCGTTTTAGTGAATTTTCCTTTTATCTTTTATAAAAAAGGAGGGGTGATGAATAATATTCAAAAGCATATACCGCAAATTATTTTGCTCTGTGGCTTTTTAGGTTTTGGTAAGACAACTTATGCTCAAAAATTGGCGTCGGAATTGCCTGCCAAACTTTTTACCCATGATGAGATTATGAAGGAGCGTTTTGGGCGCAATCCCGATGATTTTGCCGCCAAATATAAAATTGTTGATGATTATATTCGTGCGCAGACCAAACAAGCCGTGCAACAGGGACAAAATGTGATTTTGGATTATGGCTTTTGGAGCAAAGCCAAGCGCCGAGAATATTATCAATGGGCAAAAAGCCTTACGCCAAATGTTGTTTTTCATGTTTTGGAGTGTGATATGGCGCTTGCCAAACAACGCGTTCTCAACCGCACGCAAACCGATGATAACGCGCTTTATATTGATGAAAATTGTTTTGATACCTTACTTTCCCAATTTGAGCCGTTTGAGGCAAAAGAAGGTTATCCGTTCGTGTTAATTAAGGGATAAAAAATCTAAAATTTGTTGTAGGGTTTGTTCGGGTGTTTGAGTGGAATTATCAATAATCAAATCGGCAAAAGCAGGATTAGCATAACCTTCTTGATACATTTCTTTAATTCTGTTTTTTTCGCCTTCTTCCAGCTCTCTTTGTCCGCGGTTTTGCAGGCAAACTTCTAACTTTGGTGCTAAGGTGATGTTGATGAAGCGTGTGTTCTCATCTTCCCATTGTTTCCACTCGGCATAGGTTTTGGCTGTTATCGGATAGGCAAAAATGATGTTTTGATATTGTTGTTTGTTTTTTTCTTGGGTGATATTTTGCTTTAGACGATTTTTTCTTTCTTGCCAACCTTCTTGACGAGATAAGCCGAGCATTTCTTGCTCCTCATCGGAGAGTAAGTCGTCAACCTCAATAAAAAGAGCTTGGGGTAAGGTTTTGACCAAAAGTTTTGATATGGTACTTTTGCCCGAATTTATCGGACCGTTGATATTGATAATGCGCATAAAATTTCTCCTTTATGTCATTGTAGAAAATTTTTGATAATTGTAAATGACAAAAAAATCCTTAGTCAAGGACTAAGGATTTTATATTTTTCAGAGAATATTAGTCTTCGTTATCAAATTCAGACAGCCATTCCCCTTGTTCCATCATTTCCAAAAGCTTTTCGCCGTTTTCAATGATTGAACGATTTTCATTAATTCTTTTTTGCGCCCGCTCGATGCGAAGCTTTAAGGCTTGTGTGCGAGCTTCAGTTTCCTCTACGAGGTTTTCATCATCTCTCAGTGCTTCTTCGGCATCAGTTAAGATTGATTCAACATCGTTTTGACAAAACTGCATAGTTTCCAAAGCGCGGAAGTCGCCTTTTAATAAGGCTTTTTTCAATTTACACATAATTTTAATTTTT
The DNA here is from genome assembly GCA_944393215.1 of uncultured Alphaproteobacteria bacterium. Classification (GTDB taxonomy): domain Bacteria; phylum Pseudomonadota; class Alphaproteobacteria; order RF32; family CAG-239; genus CAJLXD01. Next base: position 170,801 of record CALXZL010000002.1, on the reverse strand, counting down.
TAATATTTGACATTAGCAACCACGCCGACTAAAGAAGTCCCCTTAAAAACAAGAGCTACACTTTAGTTTTTTCCTTAATAGTTGCCATAATTATTTTTTGATAGACTCTTTATACCACATTTTATGGACTTAAACAACATTTTTTTGTCTAAAAATGCAAAAAGCCTCTTTAAAAAGAGGCTTTAGCTGAAAAATCAATAAGTTATTATAAATCAGCTATTACGCTCATCGAAATAATCTCATCCGGATTGCTGACCGCACCGTTTTGTCCGCTGCCTTTTTTTATCATATCTACAAATTCCATGCCGGAAGTGACTTCACCCCAAACGGTGTATTGCCCGTTAAGCCAATCGCAATCATCAAAGCAGATGAAAAATTGACTGTCTGCCGAATCGGGAAACATCGATCGCGCCATCGAAACCGTACCGCGCTTATGCGGCATTTTGTTGAACTCGGCTTTGAGCTTTTGACCGCTGCCGCCGGTACCATTGCCTAACGGGCAACCGGTTTGTGCCATAAAGCCTTCTATCACACGGTGAAATTTCAAGCCATTATAAAAACCTTGTCTGACCAACTCTTTGATTCTTTTAACATGGTTCGGTGCCACATCAGGGAACATCTCTATCACTACATCACCGTCTTTTAGTTTGAGTAACAAAGCGTTTTCGGCATCTTTGACTTGATAGGAGTGTTTAATTTTCTTGGCTCGGGTTTTGCTGACACCTAATTTTTTGGTTTCTTCTTTGGGTAAACTTTTGGTTTTGGATTTTTCAAGTTTTTGCGTTTTTCCGCCTTTGAGTAATTTTTGTTCTTCTGTCATCTTTCTTGTCCTTTGTTTTATCTTATCTTCCTAATATATAGGTATCAATTTCTGTCTTTGCTACTATTTCTTACCAAAATTTAAAACAAAATCGACACGTTCTTCCGGGGATAAATCTTTGGGATAATAATGCCCAATGCGCTTCAAGACGCCTTCAATACCCAAGCCGTTGGCAATTTGTATAGCCAAGCCGGGACGAGCGTTTAACTCCAGCATCATCGGTCCTTTCTCGGCATCAAGCACAATATCGGCACCCAAATAGCCCAGCCCGGTCATCTCATAGGCTTTGGCTCCAATCAACAAATGTTCCCGCCAGTAGGGAACGGAAATTTCACTCAATTTGGCTTCCGTATCCGGATGAAATTCAATCGGCAGATTGCTCATCACAGCTTTTAACGCCGTGCCTTTGCTGATGTCTAAGCCCACACCGACTGCTCCTTGGTGCAGGTTAGCTCTGCCGCCGGAGGCTTTGGTGGCAAGCCGCATCATAGCCATCGCCGGATAGCCTTTATAGACAATGATCCTGACATCGGGAATTCCTTGATAGCTGTAATCTTTGAATATATTGCTGAAATGTACCAGCTCCTCAATGACGGCAACGTCATATTGTCCGCCCAAGCTGTATAAGCCGCTCAAAATGTTGGAAATGTGTTTATATACATCATGAAATGTCAAGGTTTCGCCCGAAGCTTTGACAAAGCAATCTTCACTGAAAGACTTGATGACCAACACGCCTTTGCCGCCCGAACCATGTGCCGGTTTAATCACAAAGTCTTTATTTGCGCCAATGATTTTGAGTAAGTCTTTTACCTCATATTGGTGTTCAATCACGCCAATCAGGTGCGGGGTGGTGATGCCGTGCCGTTGTGCCAAGGTTTTGGTTTGAACTTTGTCATCTACCAGCGGATATAATCTTCGGTCATTATATTTGCTGATGAATTTAAAATTGCGGCGGTTCATGCCCAAAACACCGGCTTTCCTTAAACTTGACGGAGATGCAAAAGATGAAAAAAAGCTTTTGAAAAACATCTTAATCCCTTTCGGCAATCGGGGAAAATCTTCTCAACTCGGTCAAACGATATCCGGTGTATGTACCAAGCAACATCACTATGAATAAAATGACCAGATTTAGTTCATTAAAGGCATACATCACGTGTCTTATTATCTCATTGTTGATAACAAAATATGTAATCAGTGCAGCTATCAAGCTGTTTATTATCTCTTCACAGGCGTTTACGGCGCCGTCTTCTTCCCATGTGATTGAGGCTCTTTCAATAATCCATGCCATGATGATAATTGGGAAAAAGGCTGCCGCAGATATCATATCCAATTTGAATCTGTAGCCTAATATGGTGAAGGTTTGCATGATTAAAATCACAAAAATCACTACCGCGGCGATTCTTGGCACTAATAATAAGTTGAGCTTTGAAAGTAAGGCGCGCATGGATAAACCAATGACCATAATCAAGCCAAAACTGATTAATCCTGCCACTAATCCGGTTTTGACCAAAGACATGGCAAGCAACATCGGAGTAAATGTTCCCATAGTTTTAATACCGACTATGTTGCGCAACAAAACCGTGATTAATATTCCTAACGGGAAAATCATCAACCATTTCAGCACATTTTGCTCGGCTACCGGTAGGTTATAAATGGAGTAGTCAAACCAACTTTTTTGCTTGGCAATGTCGGCTCTTTTACCGGCTAAATTGATGGAGGATGTTACCGACTTGATAACCGAAAATTTGATGGTGGAATCTTCTCCTCCTTCAACATCCAGCAGAGAATCTCCTCCGCGTTGAAATAAGATGAAGTCTGACGGAACGCCTATGCTGCCGTCTTTAATGTTATAGGTTTTCCATTTTCCGCTGATATAGGCTTCCAGCATTAAGTCTGCCGAAAATGATTTGCGGTCTTCTACCAGTTTTATCCCTCTGGAGGTGCGGCTGGGAATGTTTTTTAGTGCCAATAAATTGCGGATGCTTTCTATGGTATCTTTGGTGTTTTTCTTTAACGGTCGAAAAGCTAAAACATTGGCATCCGGCGTGGGCTGGTTGAATAAGTGGATGATTTGTTGAACCTCGTCTCCGGGCATTTTTTGAGCAGATTTTAAAATATTTTGCGCCGTGGCTAATGTTTGTTCATCATAAAACGGAGGTTGGGGAGCCGATGGTGCCGGTGCTTTTGTTTTCCCTTTGGCTTCTTTGTTGTCAAAAAGCATAACGCGATAATATATATCTTGATTTTTTTCTTTGGCTGGAGAGGTTAATATCAGCTTGTTGGTCTCTCCGCTAATTTTCTTGGTTTTATAACCCTCTGCGACGACATCTTGTTCTAAAATCTTAAAATTATTATTTTCAGAAGGTGTGGTTAATGTTACTTTTATGGGATCTCCCGTCGGCTTGAAGCTGACATGGGCTTCTATGGTCCAGACATCTGATACTTGCTTGGGTGAAAAGCTAAAACCCCAATATTTAATTTTATAATAAATACTGTAGCCGGCAAAACATATGGATATTAAGAGTAAAAAAAACAGTACACGTCGTGTGGTAAAAAACCTTTTTAGCATTATTTTTGACCTTTAATGTTTTGTTAGTGCAAGGTGTTGGCTATTGAAGTATCGACTATTGCACGTCCTGTTAAAATGTTGCGCCCGATTAAGGCTTGATATTCAAATTTGTCTCTTTTTGCTAAAGAAAAATTGGCGGTAAATGTTTCATCTCCGAATTTGACATCCATTTTTACAACCGGTCTTTTTTCCGTGAGATGAATCCTTTTAATGTTGGTGTGTCTTTCTATCTCTTTTTTAAAATTATATCTTTCTCCGCTTTCTCTATTAATGAGATCAAAAGATATCCATTTTTCTCCGTCTCTTTCAAAATATTTAATGTTGTCGGCATCCAGAGAAGATTGCTCAGCTCCGGTATCTATGCGGGCAGAGACGGGGGTTTTCATGGGGGGGAAATATATTGGCTCTACTTCTCCTATAATCGGTAGATTGTGAGTTGCCAATACGGGTTTCTGGATTGCCGGAATAACGCTCGGTTGCGGAGAGCTTTGGCATGAACTTAAAACCGTTATACCGGTCAGTATTATAAATATCTTTTTGAAAACAGTCATTTTTTTTCTTTTCCGTTTTGAGAAATTATTAGGCTATTTAGCGGCAAAATATCATAAATGTAAAGTTAAATTTTCTTTTGTTCTGTATAAAATGGTATGGAGAAATTTTTATTAAAAAAAAAAGAGTATCTTCTCCCGAAGACACTCTTTCTTTCAAAATTGAGATGAACATCATTGCTTGTTGACAATCAGCTCGTTGTAGAAGCCGATTACCTTCGCAATCATTATTTGCTCTTCTTTAGAAGCTTTCCCTTCTGCCAGTTTGCTGACTTCCTTGACAATTTCTTTTGATAAAGGAATATTGTCGGAGATTATGTCGGCATAACGTATCAAAAGAGAAAATACTTCAACCGAAATGTATCCGCCACGAACTAACTCCAGCAACAGCACCGTATCAACAATTTTTTGTTCCAGAAGTTCAGCAACATAATCGCTTGCCTGCTGTTTTATCAGCTGTTTTCTGAAACGAAAGGCTGTGATGATTAAACTGTTTAACTGGTCTCTATAATCCGGGTAGAGTTCCGTTTTAAAGAATTGATTTATTACTTTGCAATCATCTTTGTCTACATATTCATCTAATCTTCTCTTTTCGGTAAGAAAAGCAGTCAGATTGTTGAGGACTTTGATGTTGCTGTCTTTTTTCCCTTTTCCTCTCGTCTTTTGTAACTCTTCGGCGCTAATGTTTTGCGAAAGATATTCCTTAAGGCGGAGTTTGTTGGACAAGTTGCGCGGTTTTTTCCGATCGGTTTCTACAACCTGAAACCAGAGTTTGCTTCCTGTCTCGGGAAAATGTTTGCGGATGAGTTCCTTCTTCTCGCCCAATGAAAGACTCTTATCTCTGCCGATGAAACTGGCGATAATGCTTTCTTTTTCTTCGGCGGAAATAGATGATTCATTTTTTACTCTGTCAATTCTTTCTTCCAATGGAAGGTCGGCAATACTTTTAAAAAATTCTCTCTTTTCCATATGTGTTATGTTTAACAAAAAAATTATTATCTGCAGGTATTGTTTAATGTTTCATTAAACTCTTCTGCCAAAGATCTCAGTTGAGGATTACCACTCATTCCCAGAGCAATAACTACCTCGTAGCTGCATTTCTCAATGCCGTGGAATTTCTTTTTTGAGAAAATATTCTTCAAACGATTTAACACATCAGGACTGATTTCCTGTTTGTGCTCAACAATTGATGTGACTTTTCTCAAGAAAATGTTCTTCTTTACAGTAGAAGAAATTTCTTCAATGTTTCCCTTTTCCATAATAAATTTTTTTATGTTAATACTGGCAAATTTGAACTTTTTTGTTCATCTTTGCGTTAATAATATACAGATACATAGTTTATCAGCTTTTTAATATAGACAAAAAAATGCTTGATGGCAAGAAGTTTTATAAAATTTTAAATAAATGTGCTTATTTTAAAACTAAATATGTCTTTTTTTATAGTTGAGGTTGTAAAATTATGCAAAAATATACAAAAGTTGCTCTTGTCGGATGTTTTTTCTTGGGAGTCGGATTCTTGTTTTTGTCTCCGCAAAAAAGCGGTGATGAATATATTACGCAAAAACTTGCCAAAGGTAATATTATAGAAAAAGTGACGGCTTCCGGTATCATTAACCCGATTTCCACCATTAATATCGGTACGCAGGTTTCCGGTACCATTTCCGAAATCTATGTCGATTATAACTCCAAAGTGACCAAAAATCAGGTTTTGGCACAGATTGATCCGGCTTTGTTTGAAGCAACCGTGGCACAGAAACAAGCAGCGCTTGATATTGCCAAAGCGCAAGTCGATGTGGTTAAAAATGATATTACCTATTATAAAAAGCATCTTGCACGTATTCAAAAACTCAATAAGTCGCGCTATTCCGCCGATGCCGAACTCGAATCGGCAGAGCGTGATTATGATAACTCGGTCGCACAACTTGCATTGCAAGAAGCCCAAGTGAAACAAGCCGAGGCAGCGCTTAATTCTGCTCTCATCGATTTGAATTATACCAAAATCGTGTCGCCGGTGGATGGAATCGTTGTTTCCAAAGAAGTGGAGGTCGGACAAACCGTTGCCGCCAGTTTCCAAACTCCGACGCTTGTTACCGTGGCTGAAGACTTGACAAAAATGCAAATTGAAGCCTCGGTGGTGGAAGCCGATATTGCCAAGGTGAAAGACGGACAAAAGGTTGATTTCAGCGTCGATAGCTATCCCGATGAGATTTTTCATGGTATCGTAACCCAAGTACGCAATCAAGCCATTACTACTTCCAATGTTGTGACCTATGAAGTGATTATTGAAATTGATAACAGAGATCTGAAACTCAAGCCCGGTATGACCGCTAACGTGGAAATTATTACTTCCAATAAAGAAAATGTATTCTTGGTTTCCAACAAAGCTTTGCGCTTTTATATGACCGATGAAAACGGAACTTCCGCTAAACGCTATAAAGATAAAGGTATTTGGGTTTTGCGTAAAGGACAGCCGGTTCGTATTACCGTGAAAACCGGCGTGAGTGATGATAACAATACCGAAGTGTCTTCCGATGATTTATTTGAAGGGGATGAAATTATATTAGAACGCAAAAATGCCGAAGAGCTTGAACGCCAAATGAGATTGAGGATGCCACGATAATGCCGTTGATTGAACTTAAAAATATTGTCAAATCTTATCCTCTGGACGGATTTAACCTTAAAATCCTTAAAGGTATTTCTTTGGAAATTAATCAGGGAGAGTTTGTGGCAATTATGGGACCGTCCGGTTCGGGAAAATCAACCCTAATGAATATCTTGGGCTGCTTGGATAAACCAACTTCCGGTAAATATGCGCTGGACGGTGTGAGTGTCGAAAAAATGACCAACGATGAACTTGCCGAAATTCGCAATAAAAAAATCGGTTTCGTGTTTCAGGGTTTTAATCTTCTTTCTCGAACCACCGCCATAGAAAACGTGGAATTGCCGATGATTTATGCCGGCGTTCCGGATGAAGAACGAGCCGAACGCGCCGAGAAGGCTCTTAAAAGCGTGGGGCTTAAAGACAGAATGCACCATATGCCAAACCAGCTTTCCGGCGGACAACAGCAACGTGTGGCAATTGCGCGCGCCATTGTCAATGATGCGCCGATTATTTTTGCCGATGAGCCGACTGGTAACCTTGATACCAAAATGAGTGTGGAAATTATGGATTTATTTACCAAGCTCAACAAAGAAATGGGACGCACCATTATTTTGGTGACGCACGAAGAAGATATTGCGCTTTTTGCCGACAGAATCATCAAAATTGTGGACGGTGAAATCCACTCCGATGAAAAAGTCAAAAAGAAAAAGCACGCTCAAAAAGATTTGTTTGCCGGAGAATAATCATGATTCAGCTTAAGACCATTTTCAGTATTGCTCTTCGCGCCATAAAGGCCAACAAAATGCGCTCCATTTTAACCAGTTTGGGCATTATTATCGGTGTGGCTGCCGTAATCGTGATGTTGGCTATTGGGCATGGGGCGCAAATCTCAATCAAAAATGAGATGAAAACCATGGGCTCAAACCTGATTATGGTTCGTTCCGGCGTGGCAACCTCAAGCGGAGCCAGAGGCGGGCACGGTTCGCAACCAACCATGAAAAAAGCTGACGGAGATGCTATTCAAGAAAAAATTGCCGCAATCAGACTTGCAGCTCCGGTTTTGGAAGAAACGTCGCAGATTGTTTATGGAAACGCCAACTGGTCAACCACTATTACCGGTACCGATAATCGCTATTTTGAGATTAAAGAGTGGAACTTGGCATATGGGCGCTTTTTTAATGAATCCGATACAAAAAATGCCAATAAAACTGCCATTCTCGGTCAAACCGTCGTGAATGAGCTTTTTGGTGATGTCGATCCTATCGGGCGCACTATACGCATTAAGGGAATTCCGTTTCAGGTTATCGGCGTTTTGGATGAAAGAGGGCAGAGCGGTATGGGCATGGATCAGGACGACGCCGTGTTTATTCCGATTACCACCGCGCAGAAAAAGGTCATGGGAATCCAATTTCCCGACCAAGTAAAAATGATTATGCTGCAAGCGGTTGATGCCCAAAGCACATATACTTCGCAGGAGGAAATTACCGAGCTTTTACGTCAACGCCATAACTTAGGTGCTAATAAAGAAAATGACTTTGTCATCCGCAACCTCACACAAATGATGGAGATGATGGAAAATTCTACGCAAATTATGACTATTCTTTTAGGCTCGATTGCCGGAATTTCTCTTCTTGTCGGCGGTATCGGTATTATGAATATTATGCTCGTTTCCGTAACCGAGCGCACGCGAGAAATTGGTATCCGTATGGCGATAGGCGCCAAAGCTTGGGATATTCGCCTACAATTTTTGACCGAAGCCATGGTGCTCTCGCTTATCGGCGGGCTTATCGGTATTGTTCTCGGCTTTGTCGGTGTCTACTTGGTGTCAATCTTTTCAACATTAACGCCAATTCCGACTTTGATGTATGTTTTGTTGCCGTTCTCGTTTTCGGGTATTGTCGGGCTTTCCTTTGGGCTTTATCCCGCCTACAAAGCGTCATTATTAAACCCAATCAATGCACTCCGCTACGAATAGTTAGCTTTTTCTATGGAAATTTAATACAGATTTTGCGGATAAATTGTTCGGTCACGTACCCAAAAGTACGCTCACTCACAATTTTCCTTAAATCTTATTATCTTTCTCATATAAAAAGCTAACTTCAAATTGTTTCTACGGCAAGCTGAAGCCAGCTTGACCGCCCTAATTGACTGCCGCTCTGTCCGTACCCTGAAGCCGCGATGCTTCCTTTGTGCAAGGCGGGGCGAATGTACTTTGTTCAAAAAAATATTTGCTTTTTTTCTTATTATCTCTACAATGCTCTTTGCAGGTTGGAGACAGCCTGTGGTGTCTGAAAAACATCTCAAGAATAAAATCCACTTAAGGTGGAGTGCATGATATAAGCCTTTTTAGGTCGAATAAGTGCGTCTGTATTCTTGCAGTTTTTCAGCTCCACCGCCTTGAGATTTTCCTCTCGGCGGTTTTTCAAACTGTAATATAAACAGATAAAAGGAGTTGAAATATGCTAAACAAAAAACGTTCAGTTTTTTTTCTGAACGTTTTTTTGCTTGTATCTTTTAGCTGTTTAACAGCTCTAAAAGATTTTGTCTTTCCTGATATTCTTTTATCTGTTTGGCAATTCCCGCATATTTTTTGAGCGTGTCTTCAGACAGATTAAACTCAGACAGCATTTTTCCATATTGTTGCATTAAATAGCTGTCAATGTTCGGGCGCAATACCAACTTGTTAAAAATATCAAGATATATTCCGTTGTTCTTATCTTTTTCATAGAAAAGTTGTAGCTTGTACGGAATTACCGAACTAATCGGACAAACCTGCCAATTTATGGCTTTTATTATCTTTTGTCGGTGTGTCGGATAGTTTTCCGCATATACCAATAACATTTCTATCTGAAATGATGTTTCTTGACATTGTTTCAGAATCTCTTTTAACAGTTCAGACAGGTACAACTTCTTTTGACATAGTTGCAGAACAATTTTCAGACGTTCCATATCACTTTTGTCAAAGTTCTTGCCGATTTTGATAATAAACTCTTTTAGCAAAATCACAAATTCATCAAACAGTGAATTGTCTTCATGCACACTCACCATAAACTCTGCCAGCCAAAGAATATTGGCTCTTTTATATTTTTTTTGGCTTACCGTTTCTTTTATGATTTCAAGTGCAAACGGGTAGGCTTTCTGCTCGGTTATAAATTGGGAAAATGCCTGAATTATATCTTCCATTGCCAAAGAATATGTTTCTTTGACGTTGAAGATCAACGTTTTTAGGATTTCTTTTTGAGTAAAGAACTTTACATGTTCATTTTCGCAATCTTGGTTGATGAGCCGTAAGATTGTATCCACTTCATAACGATTCATGGCAGGTGAACCGGCATATTGCGTTACAAATTTTAACAAAATTTGATTTACAATATCTTCTTTATGTATTTTGACGTATTTTTCCATACATTGCAGAAGAGGCATCAAATTGTTGTCATTTTCGTTGTTTTGAACGAGCCTTTCCAAAAGAGCCAGAGCTTCAAGACTTGTTTCTTTTTGAATGATTTCTATCAAATCCTTCATCAGGTAATCGGGGTTTAAATCAAGAAGCAATTCCAGCATTCTTTTGCATTCCGCATGCCCGAGGAGAGCCTTCTTTAACAGCGCCTGATAGCAAATACTCGGAATATTGGAGGTATTTTTTTTATCGCCGATAATTTCAAGAAGTTTGGCTTCTAGGTTTGCATCTAAGGTGGTTTCCAAAAAACGGCTTATTAAAAACAGTTGATTGGGATACCAATAACTTAGTTGGATAAAATGTGATATCTCTTGATATCCTTGCAGTTTGGAACTGATTTCAAGAAGTATTTCTTCTTTTCTGGCGAAAGATATATGCCGACTGTATTTAATAACTTCCGGCATTTGTAACAGCGGATGTACGTTGTGGATTATATCTCTTATGACATAACCAAATGCTGCCTGACTGATTTCTTGGTCTTCTGACTGAAGATAAGAAATGAGTTTTGCTTTTGTTAAATTCTTTTCCATAACAATGATTTTTATGATTAATAATTCAAAATTTAAAAAAAAGAATTATTACGGAATAAGCATATAAAAATGCACTAATGTAATTTCCATAATAATTTTTGAACGGAGCATACATTAGTGCAAGTTTTGTTAAAAAGCAATATATTATTTATTTAAAAACTTTTCTGCTTCCAATGAGGCAATGCAGCCGGAGCCTGCTGCCACCACAGCTTGACGGAAGTTCGGACTTTGAACGTCTCCTGCCGCAAACACGCCTTCAATGTTGGTTTGGCAGCTGTCAGGCTTGGTTATCAAATATCCTTCTTCATTCATATCTAAAATGCCTTTGAACAAATCGGTGTTGGGATGATGTCCGATGGCAATGAAAATGCCGTCAACTTTAATCTCTTTCTTCTCACCCGTCTTAACGTTTTTCAAAATGGCGCCGGTCACACCTTTGGGCATTTCTCCCAAAACCTCGTCAACCACGCTGTCCCATTCCACTTTAATTTTCTCATTTTTCAAAATGCGCTCTTGCATTACCTTATCGGCACGCAACTCATCGCGACGGTGGATTAACGTAACCGATTTGGCAATGTTTGCCAAATAGAGAGCTTCATCAGCTGCCGTATTGCCGCCGCCGACAACTGCAACATCTTTCCCGCGATAGAAAAAGCCGTCACAGGTAGCACAACCGGAAACGCCAAAGCCCAAAAATTTTTTTTCGCTTTCCAAACCCAACCAACGGGCAGAGGCACCGGTTGCTATAATCACACTATCAGCCACAAAAGTATTGCCGTTTTCAGAAGTGCAGACAAACGGGCGCGTGTTGAAATCAACTTTGCGAATTAAGTCGCTTATCAAGATCACGCCAACATTTTGAGCTTGTTGTTTCATTCGTTGCATTAAATCCAGACCGCCGATGGGTTCCGGAAATCCGGGGAAATTTTCAATTTCTGAGGTGATGGTTAATTGTCCGCCTTCCTGATTGCCGGATACCAAAATCGGGTTTAACCCTGAACGTGCAGCATAAATACCTGCGGTATAACCTGCCGGACCGGAACCGATTATCAGCATTTTGGTTTTATATTCGGTCATTTATTTTCTCCATAATTTTTACTATTGCGCTTAAAGTAGTGTTTTAATTTTGCTTTGGCAAGTGTTATGTCCGAGTTATAAAAAAAACAGGTTAAATTTTTGCATTTTAACCTGTTTTTTCTTGTTGTAATTTGTTTGTAATTGCATTTACAATATCATTTACGGTATTCCATTTCAGATATTCTTCTGAAGTAAATATGATATTGTATTGCTTAAAAATTTCTGTTTTCAGCACAGCATAATCAAAGTTATCCATGTGTAGATTGTCTTTTAATTTAGTTGACAATTTGATGTTGTGAGGAAAATCTCTGAAAAGTAATATTTTTTGTACTTGCTGAAAAATAGTGCTTTTATCCATAATGCTTAAATTTTAATAATTAATTTTGTCAGGATTGTATGCAAGTGAGAGTAAGAAGTCAAGAATATAAAAAAAATCGTCAGAAAATTCTGACGATTTTTTTTGTTGAAATTAAATATAATCAATTTCTAAAATTTCAAAAGATTTTTTGCCGCCGGGAGCCGTATATTCGGCAATGTCTCCGACTTCTTTACCTATTAAGGCTTTTGCCAAAGGTGAAGATAATGAAATTTTGTTGCGTTCGATATCGGCTTCATAATCACCGACAATTTGATATTTCTTTTCATCATCAGTATCTTCATCGGCAACCAAAACGGTAGCACCAAAACGAACAACGTCACATTTGCTTTCTTTCGGATCAATAACTTGGGCACGGCTGATAACGGCTTCCAAATCTTGAATCCGTCCTTCAATAAAACTTTGTTTTTCTTTGGCGGCAGAATATTCGGCATTCTCTGACAGGTCGCCATGGGAACGAGCCTCGGCAATGGCGGCAATGATATTCGGGCGGTCTACGGCTTTTAAGTGTTTTAATTCTTCTTCAAGCTCAATAAAACCCTGTTTGGTCAAAGGGAACTTTTCCATTTTACTCACCTCAATTATTTAATTACTGATTTTTTTTATGATAAAATAAAAATTAAACTGCGATGGATTTTCCATCACAGCTTAATCTTTTCTGTTTCTTATCTGCTTATAGCATCTTTCTTTTTATATTGCAAGCCTTTTTCGTTAAGATTGTTTTTTCTGGGAAAAACTTTATTTTTGTATATACAAGAAACTCTACTGTGTTATCGTATTTCTGTTATTTATTAATGGAGGTTTTTATGAAAAAAGTTGTTTTAGCATCTTTCTTGGCTGGTGCAATGGCTTTGGCTTCCAATGCTCAAGCTATTGACAGTACCGGTTGCGGTTTAGGTTCTATGGCTTGGCGTGGACAAAGCGGTATCGGGCCTCAAGTTTTGGCTGTGACCACCAACGGTTTGTTCTTTACTCAAACTTTCGGTATTACTTTCGGAACATCGGGTTGCGATCCGAATGGTCGCGTCAGCGGCGGAACCGGCAGAATGGTTTTGGCTTTTATGGAAAATAATATGGAGCAATATGCTCTCGATGCTGCTGCCGGTCGCGGTGAAACCATTGATACTCTTGCCGGTATTTTGAATATGGATAGTGCCAAACTCGGTGAAATCTCCAAACAAAATTTTGCTTATATGTTTGAAGATGAAAATGTTGACGCCGTCAATGTTACTTTAAAATTGATGGAAGTTACTCAAGCTTAAAAGTTTGTTTGTCCTCAAGCGGTTCGGAATTTTTTATATCTTTCGAGCCGCTTTTTTGTTAGGAATTAGATAGTGCTAAAAAAATTTATTTATTCTTTGTTTTTTCTTTGGGCGACAACACCTGCTTATGCCGGATTTGAAACCTCGCCCGAGTGGCTCGCCGTGGTGCATTATCAGGAAGAAGACGGGGAATATGTCAGCACCATTGATTCCGATCCGTTTTTTTTAGCTCCTGATGGAAAAAAGAATCCATTGACCGAATTGCAGGCAACAATCAATCTGTTTGAAAATACGCAAGATACCGAAAAAAAATGCCTTTTCCCGGCGCGCTATAAACTTTTGCAAAAAAACGGGCTTGTTTCCAAGCCTTTTCCACAATGCAAAGATTTGGAACAATTTTATGATGATTTACGCCCCTCAGGTGTGACGCTTCTTTTTACCGATGCTTATATGAATAATCCGTCATCTTTGTTCGGGCATACTTTGCTTAGAATCGATACCGCGCGTAAAGGAACGCAACTCCTTGCCCATGGTGCCAATTACGGCGCTTTTACCGCAGGAAAAGAAAACAGCGTGCTTTTTGCCATTTGGGGCTTGACCGGCGGCTATTACGGCGGTTTTACCGTTAAGCCTTATTATGATATCATCAATACTTATAACAATATTGAAAACCGCGATATTTGGGAATTTAATCTTGATTTTACGCCGCAAGAATTGGACTTTTTTGTGGCTCACCTTTGGGAAGTCGGACACAGCCAAACCAGGTATTATTTCTTTACGCAAAATTGCTCTTATATGTTGATGGAGGTGCTTGATGCTGTGCGCCCGTCCATGCAGCTCTCAGAGCAATTCCCGGTGCAGACCATTCCGCTTGATACCATTAAAGCGGTGTTACAACGTCAAGGCTTGGTCAAAGATATTAACTATCGTCCTTCTCGTCAGGCAAAAATCAGGCATCGTTACAAAATGATGAACGCTCAACAAAAAGAGCAATATTTGGAAATTATCCATGAGCAAGAATATGATTTAGCAGGCTTATCCGAGCCGGAAAAAGCCGATGTGCTGGAAACGGCTTACCAATTTGTGCAATATCAATATGTGGCGAAAAATTTGGAACTTGCCGATTATCGCAAGCAAAGTTTCAAGCTCCTTATGGCGCGCAATAAAGTGGCGGAGCAGGGAAGTATTGCCGAGCTTGATAAAGGCAAAGAGCCGTATCTTACTCATGATTCCATGCGCGCCGAAATTGGCACCGGTTTTAGAAACGGAGAGGCTTTTCAAGAAATATCCTATCGTCCGGCGTATCATTCTTTAACCGATGATAATTACGGCTTTTTGCGCGGGGCAGAAATCAATTTTCTCAATACAACCTTGCGTCATTATGATGAACAAAACAAAACCGTGTTGCAAAAATTTGATATTGTCGGCATTAAATCCATTTCGCCGATGGATGCCATGTTTCGCCCGTTTTCTTATGAAATCAGGTGGGACGTTGTTCGCGAATATAACCCCGAAACGCAAGATGAGGGCTATGTCACCAACCTCAAGGTCGGAACCGGTGTCAGCTATGCCCTGACCGACGAGGTTTGGACCTATGCGCAGCTTAACAGCTATGCGGCTTACGGCGGATTTTTGCCTGATAATGCCTATCTCGGCTTAGGTGGGGCTATCGGTGTGTTTGCCGATTTTGATCAATGGCGCTTATTTACCGAGGCAGAGCAAGTCTATGCCACCGATAAATTCGGCGAAAAGACTAAGTTCAACATTGAGGGGGCTTATACAATCAATCGTAATAATGCTCTTGCAGTACGTTATTCCAAAGAATGGCGCAGCGGTCAAGATATGGAAGAAAGCCTTTTGTCTTGGCGACATTATTTTTAAACTTTACCTTGCAATTTTGTGTCCAAGTGTTTATTCTCAAGGCAATATGTTTATTTAAGGAGAAAAAATATGTTAAGAGATGATTTGCAAAATATGCTCAAAGAATCGATGAAAAATAAAGATATGACAACCGTTTCTGCCGTTCGTTTGATTATTGCCGGTATGAAGGAAAAAGATGTTGATGCGCGTGGTCGCGGTCAGGAAAAAGCCACCGATGCCGAGCTCCTTTCCATGATGCAAGGAATGATTAAACAACGTAAAGACTCTATCAAAATGTATTTGGACGGTAATCGTCAGGACTTGGCTGATAAAGAACAATCCGAAATCAATATTATTGAAAAATTCTTGCCCAAACAATTGAGCGGTGCCGATATGGAAAATGCTATTAAATCCGTGATTGCCGAAACAGGTGCTCAATCTATGAAGGATATGGGCAAAGTTATGGGTGCGCTCAAATCTAAATATGCCGGTCAAATGGATATGGGTGTCGCTAACGGTGTGATTAAAAACTTGCTCGGATAATTTTATCATAAATGGCAGATTTACAAAAATTTTGCGATGAATTGCGCGAGAAGGTGTCGATTGTGGATGTGGTCGGCGCTAAGGTTAAGCTCGTGCGCAAAGGTCGTGAATATCAGGCTTGTTGTCCGTTTCATAATGAAAAAACGCCGTCTTTTACCGTGAACGAAAGCAAAGGTTTCTACCATTGTTTCGGTTGCGGTGCGCATGGTGATATTATCAAATTTGAAATGGAGGCCAATAATCTGTCGTTTATGGAAGCTGTTGAAAAGCTTGCCGCCAAAGCCGGTTTGCAAGTACCGCGGGATTCTTATGTCAAACCGGAAGAGATGGAAAAACGCAATTCTCTTTATGATATTATGGAGCTTGCTTGCAAGTTTTTTGAAAAATCTTTGCGGATGCCTGATGGGCAAAGAGCGCTGGACTATCTGTCGCATCGCGGTTTCGGCGATGATATCATCCAAAAATTTCGTCTCGGTTATGCGCCGAATAATAACGGGCTGAAAACCTATCTTTCCTCAAAAGGGGTAAACGATAAGGAAATGAACGAGCTTGGTCTTCTGACCATTCCCGAAGATAAAGCACGCCGTCCGCATGACTTTTTCCGCGATCGCGTGATGATTCCGATTATGGATAAACGCGGCAAAGTGATTGCTTTCGGCGGGCGTATTATGGGGGACGGACAACCCAAGTATCTTAACTCGCCGGAAACGCCGATTTTTAACAAACGTCGTATCCTTTATAATCTGAACAACGCCAAAGATGCCGGATATCAGGAGAAAAAGCTTATCATCTGTGAAGGGTATATGGATGTTATCGGTATGGATAAATATGGTATTCATTATGCCGTGGCTCCTTTGGGAACGGCGTTGACCGAAGAGCAAATTCAAGAGGCATGGCGCGTGGTTGATGTGCCGACTTGTTGTTTTGACGGAGATTTAGCCGGACAGCGCGCAGCTATTCGTTCGATTGACCGTGTTTTGCCGATTTTGAAAGCTGGAAACTCTTTGCAGTATGTTTTTTTGACCGGAGCCAAAGATCCGGATGAGTTTTTGAAAACATTGGGAAGAGAGGCTTTTGATAAAGCTACATCTGAAGTCGTTCCGCTTAAGGATTTGATTTGGCGAAGGAATATTGAAAATAAAGATGCCTCGACACCGGAACAAAAAGCTTTGATTGAAAAAAATATCAAGGAAGAGGTGGCTAAAATTACCGATGAAACGGTGCGTAATTATTATGTGCAGGAGATGCAAGATAAAATTTATAACGAGCTTGGAAAAGGTGCAAGTTGGCGAAAGAGACAATCTAAAATAAAAGAACAACCCCTTGTTTATACTAAAGAATATTCTCGTCGGCAGCGCTTTTATGCTCAAAATCAGTTTTCCGCACATCAGGCGCCTCTTGCTACTTCTAAAGTTCATTTGGATGAATTGGGAGCAAAATATGTGGTTTCGGCTTTGGTCCTTTATCCTAACCTGATTGACGAATATGAAGAAAAACTCCTTAATTTCAACATAAAAAACAAAGAACTTAATTTATTACTTGAAAATATTATCGAAATCAATCAAGAAGAGAAAATTGAAGATTTTGCCGCAATGGTCGATAAGCTCAAACAACGCGGCTTGCAAAAATCGGTTGCAGAACTTTTAGAGTTTAAAATGCTTAAACTTCAAAATCCTAATGATGTGCGGATGCGCGAAAATCTTGATTTGCGAATCTTGGAGTCGCAGCTTGCTCAGCTTGATGTTGAGATAAAAGATTGTCTGAAAATCATGCAGTCTTCCGAATCGCTTTCAGATGATGTTTATAAACGCTATGAATCGTTAAAAAAAGAAAAGGAAACTCTGCTCGCCGCCCAGGATTTTGATTGATATATTATTTTAAGTATAAAAATTGTCTTTTTTTTGTTCTTTTTTTTATACCTAACCCTTGACAAATCCGATAGAAATCTATAGATACTTCTACAGCTAGCAATTTATATATAAAATCGATTTTAAAGGAATATTCATGTCAGATATAGATAGTACAGACCTGTATGAAGGTGCTGCGAACGACACCCCTTTGATTGATAATCTCGGCAGTGCCGTTAAACGTTTAATCGATAAAGGTAGAGTGCGCGGTTTTATTACTGTCGAAGAACTTAACAGAGCTTTGCCTCCCGAAAAAGAATCATCCGAAAATATTGAAGATATTATGACCAGTATCTCTGATATGGGTATCAGTATCATTAATGAGTCTGATGCCGATGATTTTAACGGTGAGGATGAAGATGCTGATGAAGTCTTTGATGATGAAGATGAAGGCGGTAATTTTGATGAACGTGAACTCGGCAGAAGCGATGATCCGGTACGTATGTATCTTAAAGAAATGGGGACCGTTGAACTGCTTTCTCGTGAAGGCGAAATTGCTATCGCTAAACGTATTGAAGCCGGTAAAACCGTGATGATTGACGGTTTATGCGAAAGCCCAATGACTTTGAAAGCAATTGCCGGTTGGCGTGATGATTTGGTTGAAGGTCGTATGCAACTTCGCGATATCGTCGATTTGGAAATGATGTATGGCGACGATCCCGATGCTATTGCTTTTGAAGAAGATGTTGCCGCTGCCGTTGATGATTTTGAAAAAGTTGCCGAGGAAATCGAAGAAAAAGATAATCTCGATGATATTGATGATGATTTGACCGATGATATTGAACTTGATGATGCCGATGATGACGTCGAAGATGATGCGGATGACGTTGATAACGGTGATCATGATGGTGTATCTGAAGACGGTGATGATGATGAAAACGGTGCCGGCAGAATTTCTGCTTCCGTTTCTTCCATGGAAGAAGCTCTTATGGAGCCGGTTTTGGAAATTTTGAATAAAATCTCAAGCTATTATGATGATTTGAAAAAAATTCAAAGCCAGCGTGTGGCTGCTATTATCGCCGGTAAAAATGTTTCTTCTTCCGTTGAGAAAAAATATATTCAGGTTAAAAAAGAACTTGTGGAATTGATGAGTTCTATTCACCTCAATGCCGTTCGTATCGAACAACTTGTTGAGCAACTCAACGAAATTAACCGTCGTTTGATGGGCTTGGAAGGTAAACTCTTGCGTTATGCCCTCTCTTGCAAAATTAAACGTGAAGATTTCTTGGTCGCTTATCAAAAATCGGAACTCGATCCGAATTGGCTCGAAAAAATTTCTAAAAAGTCTGATAAGCACTGGAAAAACTTTGTTGAAAAATATGGTGCCGAAATTAAGGAATTGCGCGAGAATATTGCACAAATGGCAACAGAATGCGGTTTGCCTATCAGTGAATATCGCCGTATGGTCGATACCATTAAAAAAGGTGAACGTGAAGCTGAACGCGCTAAAAAGGAAATGATTGAAGCTAACTTGCGTTTGGTTATTTCCATTGCTAAAAAATATACTAACCGCGGTTTGCAGTTCTTGGATTTGATTCAAGAAGGAAACATCGGTTTGATGAAGGCGGTTGACAAGTTTGAATATCGTCGCGGTTATAAATTTTCAACTTATGCAACCTGGTGGATCAGACAAGCCATTACCCGTTCTATTGCTGACCAAGCACGTACAATCCGTATTCCGGTACATATGATTGAAACAATCAATAAATTGGTGCGTACTTCTCGTCAGATGTTGGCAGAAATGGGACGCGAGCCTGTGCCCGAGGAGTTGGCAAAACGTTTGTCTATGCCTTTGGAAAAAGTGCGCAAGGTTATGAAAATTGCTAAAGAACCGGTTTCTTTGGAAGCGCCGGTCGGTGATGAAGAAGATTCTTCTTTGGGTGATTTTATTGCCGATGAAAGCGCATTACAGCCTTTGGATTCTGCTATTCACTCCAATTTGAAGGAAACTTGCACACGTATTCTTTCTTCTCTCACACCGCGTGAAGAACGTGTTTTGCGTATGCGTTTCGGTATCGGTATGAACACAGACCATACCTTGGAAGAGGTGGGACAGCAGTTCAACGTTACCCGTGAACGTATTCGACAAATTGAAGCAAAAGCTCTGCGTAAGCTCAAACATCCGAGCAGATCTCGTAAGTTGCGCTCTTTCTTGGATAATTAGTCAGAAAACTTTGAAAATAAACACTTGAGATTATGCTCTTAAGTGTTTATTTTTATGTGTAGGTTATGAAAAAAAGAGAACTGATGATTGACACTGCGCAGAAGGCGCTTAAAGCCATGTTAGCTATGTTAGATGCGGATATGATCGGTAATGATTTGGTGGAGTGTGATCCAACTCAAGGCGGTGTAGAACTGCACGGAACGTTTTATCCGGTAAAGTTGGTATGGCTGAAACGCGGAGATAAGGGCTTGGTCGGATGTCCTTGTTTCATTTGTGATTTTTGCGGAATATTTCCGTCCGGAAGGCGTGTGGAATCAGTTATGTATGTTAAGGCTTTTGCGCTTCGAACCGGAAGTATGTGTAAAATGCATTTACGTGATGAAAAGGCTAAAGTGAAATATACCGAAATTGCAGATGGTCAGACTTTTGTTATAGATGATCAGAGCAGGGGGTATGAAAAAGGAACCTATCTTTATAAAAACGGCGTGATTACTCCGCTGTAAGTTTTATCCCGATAGATGAAGGTCTGTCGGGATTTTTTTTGCGTTTTCTCAAAATAAGTACTTGACTATAAGAAGTGAATATCTTATTTTCGTATCTGTCAACTGGCGGGCCCTTAGCTCAGTTGGTTAGAGCAGGCCGCTCATAACGGTCTGGTCGTTGGTTCGAGTCCATCAGGGCCCACCATAAAAAATCCCTTTCCAAAGCGGAAGGGATTTTTTTTGTGGAGGGCTTCTGTTTGTTTGTCGGCAACCAGCCTGTAAAATTTGCGGAGCAAGAAAATCTCACAGTGTTAATTTGTTTTTTTGTAAATTTCCATTATTTCTTGTACAAATTCGGAGGTGTTATTTTCCGGAATCCATAAATAACATGCATTTCTTGCTCTGGTTAATGCCACATAAAATAGTCTTCTTTCTTCGGCTTGGGCTTTTTCTTCTCTGTTTTCATATAAGGTCTCTAAAACAATATCTCCTTTGACGGAACTCGGAAAACCGTAGGGAGGTGTATTTTTTAAATTGAGAATAACAATCACATCTTTTTCCAGCCCTTTCGATTTGTGCATTGTTATAAAATGTTCGGAAGGTATTTGAGTGCCCGATATATTATTATCTGCGTGGTATCTGCCTAAAAATGCAATTTCCTTCTGCGGATATTTTGTGTTAATGTCTTCTTTTAGTTTTTCCCACTGTTTTTTTATGTTACGAGAATTATAATAAAACGGAATCAACAAGGTTTCCGGTTGATTGGAACTTGGTTGTTTGTCGTTTAATTCTTTATCTTGTCTGACAAATTCGGCTGCGGTTTTAACAAGGCGTTCTCCGTTTCTGAAGGTTTCGGTAATGAATAGTTTTTTTGAGTTCGGAAAATATTTCTTAAAATTCTCAAAATATTCTAAATCACTGCCTCTCCATGCATATATGGACTGCCAGTCATCTCCCACGCACATCAGTTTGGCTCCGGTCTTTTCTTGCAGGGCTTGCAACAGCTCAAAATTGTCTTTTGCAACATCTTGAAATTCATCGACCAAAATATATTTATATTTTCTGGTGACGGTTCCTTCTTTTATATATTTTATGGCTAAATTAAGCATATCATTAAAATCTATTTGGCAATTATCTCTCAACTCATTTTGATAATCGGTATATATGGGAATTAGCAGATCAAAAAATGCATTAATATGGTTTTGTTGCAATGTATCGGTATATTTCTGCAATAGTTCTTTTCTGATATCTTCTAATTTTGTTTGATCCCCGTTCGGATATTTTATTTTGAAAACAGTTATGAAAAACTGTGCCGTTCTTTTGAAAATATCACCTCTGGCACGGAGTATGCTTGTTGTTATGGCACTTTTGAGCGTATTTTCCGATATGGGGTTCAAGCTCATATTTTTTGCCTCTAATTTCTCTCGAAGCTCGGTCATTGTGTTTGGTGTGAATTCTTTGATGAAAATATCATTTTCTTTTAAATTTATCGGTTTTATTGACCAATATATTTTTATTTTATTCTGAATCTTAAAACATGGATAGGGGTGGAGTTGTATGGTGGGCTCTATCCCGTATAAAGTGCAAAAATTTTGTAATCGGAGTTTGGTAATGTCTTCTTCTTGATTCTTGTATCCGATAGGATATCCGGCGTTTTCCAAAAGACAAATTTTTTCTCTCAGTTTATCATCGGAAAGCTCATTTTGATAAATGTCTTCAGATCTTTTAGGGGCATTAATATCCGTACCGAAACGCCAGAGGTTTTTTATCCAGTCATCTCCGCCTTTTTTGGTGTTGCTGTCGGTATATTGAGAGAGAACTTTGTTAAATGGATTTTCAGAATCTCCCGGATCTATGGAATTTATCTCCGGATTTTGGGTTTGAATTATACTTAATCCAAGGCTATGAAAGGTGTGTATTGCAGCTCCGAGATGTTCAAAGCCGTAGCCGTTTACTTTTTCTTGTAGTTCTTGTCGATTTTTTTTATTGAAAACAACGAGCAATATATCGTCGGAGTGTTTGATTTTTTCTTTGGCAATTAAGTGTAAGGTGTGTCCAAGTAAAGTTGTGCTTTTGCCGCATCCGGCACTGGCAATTACCAATGCGGCATTTATTTTTTCTTTATCATAATCTAAGCCAACAACTTTTTTTTGTTGTGCCGTCAATTCTTTACCCAGTTTGCCTTCTACCCAAGTCATGCATTTATTCGACGCAATTTTATCAATTTTGATATCTCCGGGTTTGTAAATTGTATCTGCTTCTTTGGGTGTGAAAATTTCTTTATATTCTTTGATCATGAAGTCAAGTTTATTTAAAAATTTTTCCTTGCATATATCACTCTCAATTTCTTTTTTTGTGTATGTTGCCGCACAATGTGATTGCGGAAAATTGGTTGATTTGGTTTTGGGGAGATTATCTTTATTCCAGCAAAGATCAGATTGTATTTTTTCCGAGGAGGCATAACACAGTTCGATGTTATCTAAAATAAATTGGTTCCCGTTACGATGTCTGTTTATATAAATGCTGATATAGATACCGTTTTTAATTTCTTGTCCATGTCCGGTAAAGCATAGCCACGTGGTTGTATCATCCTTAAATTTGTTATATGAGCCAAATAAGCTTGTTGATTTGTAAAATATATGTTGTTTTAAATCGGTTACGGAACCGTAATATTTCCAACAAGAGTCTTTGACAAAGTCTTTGATTAATTTCCAAAGTTGTTCACGTGAATATTCTACCATATTATTATCCTTATATGACGATACCATGATCTTTGAGCCATGTCTTTAAGTAGGGTAGTTGGTCATCATACCATTGAGAAGAAATATAGTAAATTTTGTTTCTGATTTTGAGCGGTTGTTTATAGTATCGGTCTCGGGCGCGTTCTTCCGTTGCCAATATCGGATATTGTTGTCCTCTGGTTTTGAAAATTTGTTTGCAGTAATTCATATCCATCAGGCGTTGAATTTCATATTCAGAGATTTTGTTGCTTTGTAAAATGTAGCAAAATTCGTTTTGGACATATTCTCCGATTTTTTTCTCCGGCTTTTTTTCTGTTTTATAAGGACGATTCAATTTTTTGGCTTTTAAAAATTCGGCATATCTTTTGAGAGAATTGGAAAATATGTTTCGGCTCAGAGAATCTTTTTCCTTAAACGAATCATATAAATTGTTGGGATTGGCGTTTAAAAGATTAATTAATCGCGTCATTTCATCAGAATCGGCTATCTCCCATAAATCATATTCAATGTTTGGCAGAGTGCTTATTTGATTGATGGCGCTGGTATAGCTGTTTATGGTGTTGGGGCTGTAATTTTGGGCGTTGAGATAGATTTTGAATTCTTGCTTGATATCTGTTCCTTCCTTCGGGGAGTAAAGATATTTGTTATCTGATGTGTCAAGATAGCGTTGTTTGACATCATCTGAAACCAAGTTACAAACTTTGATAAAGCTTCGGCAAGCTTCATCAACAATTTCTGTGAAGGGGGCTTCTTTGTCGGCATAAGTTTGGATGACAGACAGCAGTTCCTTCACAGATTTGAGCCAATTCATTAATTCGGTATCGGTTTTAAAAGATTTTTTGATAATTTCTTTTTCCGGGAGGAGAGAGTATTTGTTCAGATCGGCGTTTTCTTGATTTTTCAGAAGGTCTGCCAGCAAAACACAAAAGGTGTTTTGAGTATTGGAATAATCTTTTAATTTACGGGTTAAGTTTGCCGGAATAATACCTTCATTGAGGATGAAATTGCACCAGTTTTCTCTAATTTTGTTCATCTTTTCTCCTTTGTTAATATGTTTAATATAATTTACTTTGGAAATAAGTCAACGTTTATTTCTATTGAATATAACGATTTTTACTACAAAATTTTTAAAAAAAATAATCCTTGACAATATAAAAAATGTGTGAATATTATATTATCACAAAAACGATATTAGAAAGAGTCGATTCCGCTATTCAACTTAATGACGTTGTTGCAAAAAAAATCAGTTCTCTTGTCGTTGTCGTTCTTTGTATGTCTGCTTTTTTTGTTTAACTTTTGGAGGAATATAAACATGTTCTGGTATGTGAAAATAAACGGTACAATTTTACCAACACCTTATCGCACCATGAGAGATGCTCTTGATGCCATAAAAGTAATGCAAAAAGAACTCGGTCCGGCTCTTTATGAACCAGTGATGAAATAAGGAGGCGGAATTATGTCGGAACCAAAAATCGTTACGTTTATACGTTGTTGCTCTATGAAAAAAGGCACAAAGGATTTGATTGAATTGTTATCGGAAGGGGTAGATGTTAATGAGATTGGTTCCGACGGTTCAACGTCTTTGATTTCTGCTTGCCGTTTTAATAAAGATCCTGCCGTGGTGCGTTTTTTGATTGATCATGGTGCGGATGTCCGGAAACAAGGCAGAGACGGGGAAACGGCTTTGATTGCTCTCGGACGTTCTCCGGCAACACCGGATGCTTTTGAACAAATGTTGCAAACTTTGTTGAGCAACGGCAGTGATATTCTGGCAAAGGATAATTACGGGCACAATATATTGCATTATGCTGCTTATAATCGGTTTAATTATGACATTATTCCCGTGTGTTTAAAATATGGTGCGAATCCAAATCTTCCCGATAATAACGGCATAACAGCCGTCGAAATGATTTGTCGCTTTTCTGCAAAACCGGATTATGTTAAAAGCTGTGTGATGACGGCTTCGGATGTTTATCCTCTTTTTGTGGCTTTTATTCTTAATCCGAAAATGCTTAGTTGTTCCGGTGATTGGAATCAGGATTATATTGATGATTGTTTCCGGCTTTTTATTCAACATGGGCTAGATATAAATCGTCAGGACTATATCGGAAATACCGCCTTGATGTATTTTTGTCAGACTTATGCCAAAGATTTTCCTGTCGGAAGCAATTCCGGCTTTGGAAAAATATTGTTCCAGAAGCCGGATCTGGATGCCGCCGCCAAAATTATCCGCCAGATGATAAAATTTGGAGCGGATGTTAAGTTAAAAAACCGGTACGGGCAAACGGTTTTGGATTTATGTGCCAAAAAAGAACCTTTGCTTGCAACGCTTCAAACGGCTTAGAATTTTGCCCTTGAAGTTTGTGATATTTGTCCATATTATAATTCTTATTTCTTGGTTTGGGATGGTTAAGATGTTTACTCATAATATTGTTTTGGATACAATAAAAGTTGCTGAAATTAAGGGGAAATTTTTTATTCCTTCCTATCAGCGCGGATATCGATGGGGGGAAGATGATGTTATTCGCTTGCTTAATGACGTTTATCAAAACGGTGAAAATAGTTATTGTTTGCAGCCGATTGTCGTTAAAAGAAAAGAAGACAAGTTGTTAGAAGTGGTTGACGGACAACAGCGTTTGACAACCATTTTCCTGATTTATAAATATTTGAACAGAGTTCTTCCTTTTTCTCCTCATCCGCTTTTTTCCATTGCGTATGAAACCAGAGATAAATCTCAAGAATTTCTTGAAGAGATTGATCAGAGTAATGATACAAAATATACTGAAAATATCGATTTTTATTTTATGAAGCGAGCCTATGATGCGATTAAAGGTTGGTTTGCTGATGAAAAATATGATCGTGATCCGCAGACGCTCAAGACATATTTTGAAAACTATGTTCAGGTTATTTGGTATGAAGTTGACCAAAATGAGGATCCCATATCTTTGTTCGCTCGCTTGAATATCGGAAAAATTCCGCTTACCTCTGCCGAGCTGGTTAAGGCTATGTTTTTGAGTAAATCGCATGAGCTTTATTCCGGTGAACGGAAAAATTCGTTGCCCGATTTGACCAAACAAGAAATTGCGCTGCAATGGGATATGATTGAGCAAGAGCTGCATAATGAATCTTTTTGGTATTTTTTATCTAATTCTTGCAGCAGCAATTATTCTACCAAAATTGAATTGCTTTTGGATTTGATTGCCGAAAAGAAACCTAACGAAAGAGATAAATATTTTACATTTTTTAAATTTGATAGCCACACCTGCTCTTTGGCAAAGCTGTGGTTGGAAATTCAGAATGCTTTTTGGATGCTTAAAGATTGGTATGAAGATCATGAACTGTATCATAAAATAGGTTATCTCATTTATACTCAAGAGAAATCCTTGCAAGATATTTTTAAATTGGCAAAAGATAAAACCAAAAAGGAGTTTTTATCTAAGCTAAATGATGCCATTAAAAAAAGTATTCGTATTACTCAAAATGATCCTAACACTCTTCAAGATTATGCCGAGCTGAGCTATGAAAAAATCGAAGATTGTAAAAAAATCATACGCTTGCTTTTGTTATTTAATGTTGAATCCGTTCGCAAATTGGCAGAACAATCGCAAAGATTTCCGTTTGATAAATTTAAATTTAACAAAAAAAATAAAGTGGTTTGGAGTTTGGAGCATATTCATGCCCAACATTCTAAAGGCTTGGTCGATATTAAGGCTTGGCATTCTTGGGTGAGCGAGCATATTCTCTCTATTAAAACGGTCGCGCCTAAAAATGTTGAATTGATTGAGCGTATGAAAAAAGCTGTTGAAAATCCGAAGTTATCCGGAGTTGAATTTGAGGAAATCAGAACGAAGGTTGTTAATATTTTAAACGGACCGGGAAAGATGGAAAATATGCACTCTCTTGCTAACATGGCACTTTTAAATGTTGCCGACAATGCCGCCCTTAATAATGCGGCTTTTGATGTTAAGCGAAATATTGTTATTAAATTAATTCGAGAGGGAAATTATATTCCGTTTTGTACGCAAATGGTGTTTTTGAAATCTTATACTCCGGCAAAAGATACTCAAATTCATTTTTGGGGTGAAAAAGATCGTAAAGCCTATATTGTTGCCATGCACAAAATCCTTAAACCTTATTTGAAGTAAAAGATTTTTCTTACACAGGAGAATAACTGATGTCTGCTTTATTACTTTCCTTTCCCGACATTTTTAATACTGATTTTTCGGATGATGATCAACCGCTCAAAATTCAAAAAATTGTTATTCCTCAAATTCAAAGAGATTATGCTCAAGGACGCGATAATATTACGGTTACCAATGTTCGTAAACATTTTTTAGAATCTTTATATAAGGCAGTAACAGTAACAGAATCTTCGATTTGCCTTGATTTTATTTATGGGGACATAGATGCCGAAGGTATTTTGACTCCTCTTGACGGACAACAAAGGTTGACAACGCTTTTCCTTTTGTATTGTTATGCCGCTAATGCTTATGCTCTTGAAAGCGGAAAAAACAAGCTGCCCGAGGAAAGAGATTTCTTATCTAAATTTACTTATGAAACGCGTTATTCTTCCAAATGTTTTTGTGCTGACTTAATTTCTCATCTGCCATATTCTTCCCAAGATATTAAATCTGCCGTTATTGATCAACCTTGGTTTTACAAAACTTGGCACAGTGATCCGACCATCAGCTCAATGTTGACGATGTTGGAAGCTATTCATGAACGCTTTGCAGAAGTTTTCGGTTTATGGGAAAAATTAAAAAACATAAGCTTTTATTTCTTACCCATGAAGAAAATGGGATTGACCGATGATCTTTACATTAAAATGAACTCTCGTGGCAAACCTTTGACCAACTTTGAGCAATTTAAAGCCGAGTTTGAACGTCAGTTGAAGGAAGTTGATCAAAAAACAAATAAAGAAAATAATCAAAGAATTTCCGAAAACATTATAAAAAAAATAGATGGAGACTGGACTGATCTTTTATGGAAATATTGTATTGATGAGCAAGGAAAATTTAAAGGGCTTATTGATGATTTGTTTTTGAATTATTTTCGTTTTATTTGTGATATTATCGGTTACAAAAGATATGGTCAGAGAAAAGCAGATGCCGATGATTTTACCCTTATTTCATCCTATTTTTCTAAAGATTGTGCATCTGCAAAACAAAATCTTCTCTTTTTAGAAAATAGTTTTGATGTTTGGCGGGAGTTGGATAATAAGCAAACGCCTAAAGAATTTTTAAATTCTTTTATGACCAACATTTCTTCTGATAAGGGAAACTATGAGACTAATGGTCAAAAAATTGTTGTTTCCGGTAAAATTGATATTTTTGAAGATTGTTTGTTCTCTTTTTCTCCGACGAATGGAAATGTGCGCCAATTTCCGTTGAATAGGATGGTGCTTTTATATGCTATTGTTTTTTATTTGATGCATAAAGATAAAATTACATATGATGATTTTGTTCGCCGAATTCGTATTGTTCATAATTTGATTTCCAATTCGGATGATGAATTGGCAGAAAGACGCAACAGAAGC
Organism: uncultured Alphaproteobacteria bacterium; assembly: GCA_944393215.1. Taxonomy (GTDB): domain Bacteria; phylum Pseudomonadota; class Alphaproteobacteria; order RF32; family CAG-239; genus CAJLXD01. The sequence goes on along the minus strand of CALXZL010000002.1, from coordinate 142,327 downwards.
CGTATTCCTGCTATCTTAAAACAAGTTAATTATATTATTCGGTTCGGAAATTTGGATAATCTTCCGAATTCGAAAAACGGTTTTAATACGCATCAGATTGAGGAAGAAAAAGCAAAAATAAAACTTTTGTCTGAAAAGCCCGAGTTGCAAGAAAATTTATATAAGTTGGAGGATCATCCGCGTTTGAAGGGGCAGGTTAGTATTGTTGGTTTAGATAATTTGGATCTTGCCGATAATTTTATTTCCTTGTTTAAGTGTGATTTGGATAAAATAAGTTGTGCTTTGATGTCGATTGATTTTTATGGGCAGAAAGAAGCAAACGGTAGATATCAGATCGGAACGCCCAAAAATGATTCTGCATGGAATTCATTATTTCACAAAAGTGCCAATACCGGTTTTGAAGATACACATAGAATTTTAGTAGAACTTCTCAAAAAAGGTCCGTTTACTAATGATTCTTTAGGTCAAATTGCGCAGGATTTTATGGACCGGTGCGAGATGGAAAACCAATATAAGTGGTGTTATTACTATGTTAAATATCCGGAATTTCGTTCCGGAGGACAAGGAAAATTAAGTAATGAAAAACAGGAAGAAAATCCGTTTTTGTACCTGGTTTTGGAAGGATCACGCATGTTTCCTCATAGTACTTTTTTACCTTATTTGAAAATTGTTGATTCGGATCATCTTGATCGGAATGATTATGGACAGCGATTGATTTATAAAGATTGTTATCTTGTTTGTAAAAATGATGCCTTCGTTTTGTATGATAAAGATAATGAACCTTTTGTCGTGGATGGTTTTTACGATCATGCTAAAAAAATGGATTATAAAAACAGAGTGGAACTCTTGCGCAAATTTCTTCATAATCGAGGATTGATTCAATTGTGAAAAAAAAAGAGACATCCTTAAAATGCTTGAGTATTTGTTTGTGTTCTCATTAGGCTACTATAGAATATCCATTTAAAAAATGATTTTTTTGAGTCATAATCTTATAAAGAATTTATTTTTTTTAAATAAAAATGTGGTATTATCAAAATGTTGGATACTGTATCTGAAAAATTTTTAGCCAGATGCCTTGATGTTTATGATCCGGATTTTATCCCCCAAATTGAAGAACCTCAAATCATTTTAACACCCGAAATGATGCTTGAAGATGATATTGATTTTCTTTCTGAAAAACAATTTAAATTGACTAATAGAATCAATACGGCTCGGTTGAAGCAATTTTCTTTGTTGCAAAGTCAAAAAGAACCTCAAGAAACAATTATTCATAAACAAATGCCTATTTGCTCACCTGCAGCACAAAAGAAAATGTTGAATCAAGAAAAGCAAAGAGCTTGACGAAGAAAGATCGGCACCATCGGTTATAAAAGCTATCGTCAGATAACGTATATCTCGAGTTGTTATATTTTTCTCCATAGTTTTTTGGTTTATTTTAATAAACAAAGTAGATCTAATCTTTCAAAATCTCCTTTCAATATTTTTGCTGATTTATTTTATAAAAAGCTGTAAAAAGATTTTTTTTCGGTTATATATATATTATATGTGTTTTTTATGGAGGAAAAATATGAGAAAAATTCTGTCTTTTATGTTTGCCGTTATTTTATTATCTGCTTGTTCTTCTGACGATGCTTCTTTGAAGGGTAAAGAATATAAAATGAAAGATGCCGTAAATAATGCGGAAATTACTTTGGGCTTTGATGCAAAAGAGAATCGCTATTTTGGACGCGTTATCAATAATTATTTCGGACAATATACCATTGAGGGAGAAACAATTAAGTTCGGTCCTGCCGGGGCTACCATGATGGCAGGTCCTCAAAATTTGATGGAGGCTGAAAGCCAATATTTAACAACATTGCCGAATGTTAATTCTTTTGTCTTGGATGGAAAAGTTTTGACGCTGAAAACATCTGACGGCAAAGAATTGGTTTTTGAAGAAATCGGTGAAATTCAGAAATAGGATTTTTTCATGCGGACACTTTTGTCGGTTTTTTGCATTTTGTTCTCTTTTGAGGCGGTTGCTCTGGTTAATAGCAGTACTCTTAAAGGGCAAATGCGCCAGCTTGATAAAATTTGCTGGGAAATAGGGCGAACAGCTTCCTTTCCCTCTATGTGCAAATCACCGACGAAAGTGGTTTATAAAAATGTGCTTTGTTGGGGGTGCCCTGAAGCTACACGTTGCAATCCTTCTTGCAAAGGCGGCAAGGTCTGCATCAATCAGAAATGTGTTTGTCCGCCGAATCAGCTTTTATATGATTGTAACGGTCGTTGTATTTCGCCGACAATTCCTTGTACGCAGTGAGTTTTATTATGCCTGATTTTGCTTTTGAAGATAAATATGCCGACTTGGTGGTTGGTATTGACGAGGCGGGAAGAGGTCCCTGGGCAGGTCCGGTGATTGCCGGTGCCGTTGTCTTTTTGAATCGAAATGAAAATAAAGAACTTTTGCTTAATCTTAATGATTCTAAAAAACTTTCCGCCAAAAAACGTGATAAACTCTATTCTTTGTTAAAAGAAGAACAAGCTAAGGGTAATATCTCTATCGGAATCGGTGAGGCGACTTCCCAAGAAATTGACGATTTGAATATTTTGCAGGCAACTTTTTTAGCGATGAAAAGAGCTTATCAAAATCTGGATGTGAAACCCAAACATGCACTGATTGATGGGAATCAAATTCCTAAAAATTTTCCGTGTTCCGCTCAGTGTATTGTTAAAGGAGATGCTCTTTCTATGTCGATCTCTGCCGCTTCTATCGTGGCGAAGGTTTATCGAGATAATTTGATGCAGAATTTGGCTGAAGAATATCCTTTTTACGGGTTTGAAAAAAATGCCGGATATGGAACAAAACTCCATATTGACGGATTGAAAAAATGCGGAATTTGTCCCGAACATCGAAAATCTTACAAGCCCATACAAAATTTTCTTAAATAAATATTTGACAAAAAAACAAAATCTTCTAAACTTCTGTTTCAAATTAATATAATTCTTTACATTATTTTATATGAAAAAAAGTGATTTTTTTGCCGAACTCGGAAAAATACATTTTCTGGTCAGCTCTTATGTTTCTTTGTTTCCTTATTTAGATTGCGGAATCCGCGGCGAGGTTCTCGATGCTCAGTTGGATAATATCCGGCGGTTTGATAAAGATAAGTTTTGGTTGGATATTAATAGTAAAAATCTTCTGAAAAAACAAAAAAGTGTAGAAATTCGCTTAAAACAAAACGGCACAAGTTTGGCTCACAAGTTTATTAATTTGAAATTGTCTTCGGCTATTGATGCTGATTTGAGCTTGTGGTTTTCAAGTATGTTGATGCTGGTTGTTTTTGTTCCTTCCGACAAAGCTTTTTTGCGACAAGTCGTAGATTTCTTTGTTGCGCATATTCGCTGTTTTACCTCAGTGAATTATATCCAACTTTTGGAACTTTTGTTATCTGAGGAAATGCTTAAGGAAGTGGAAAATTTATCTCAAAGGCTTTCTCTTCCTGCTGAAAGCGAGCCGGAAGTTATCATGCAGATATTTGACGCCAAATATACTCATGATTTGAACTAATTAAAAAAGCACTATTTACAGTGCTTTTTTTTGTTTTTTTTATCTTCTTGTTATTTCTTGTTTTTCAAAAAATAACGTAAATCCTCTTGTCTTGTTAATAAATTTATAACTAAATTAGATAATACTTACTCTCATAGGTGATTTAACTTAATACGGTTGAGTAATATGAGCAGTAAGCAGAAAAAAACTATTCTTAATACCATTATCAATGACGATTGTATTAAAGCTATGAATCAGATGGAGGAAAATTCGGTAGATTTGATTTTTGCCGATCCTCCGTATAATTTACAGCTCGGAGATGCGTTGACGCGTCCTGATAATACAAATGTCAGCGGGGTTTATGAAGAGTGGGATAGTTTTGAAAGTTTGGCTGCTTATGATGCTTATACACGTCAATGGATGACCGCCGCCCGTCGTGTTTTGAAGGAAGATGGAGCTATTTGGGTTATCGGCTCATATCATAATATTTTTCGCGTCGGATATATTCTGCAAGATTTAGGCTTTTGGATTTTAAATGATATTATTTGGAACAAAACTAATCCCATGCCTAATTTTAAAGGGACGCGTTTTACCAATGCTCATGAGACTTTGATTTGGGCTTGTAAAAATCCGAATTCAAAATATACGTTTAATTATGAAGCCATGAAGGCTTTAAATGAAGATACACAAATGCGCAGCGATTGGCAAATTCCGCTTTGCACGGGTAAAGAACGTCTTAAAGATGATGACGGAAATAAGCTTCATCCGACACAGAAACCGGAAAGTTTGCTTTATCGTGTGATTATGGCATCTACCAATGTCGGAGATGTTATTCTTGATCCCTTTTTCGGAACCGGAACAACCGGTGCCGTGGCTAAAAAACTCGGACGTAATTTTATCGGTATTGAACGTGATGCTCATTATGTTAAAGGTGCTCAAGCTCGTATTGATGCCGTTCAGTCGGTCGATAATGCCGCGTGTCTGGAAATGGTTTCCAAAAAACGTCAACCGCGTATTCCGTTCGGAAGTGTGGTTGAACGCGGGTTGCTTAATCCCGGAGATGTTCTTTATGATGCATCAAGAAAGCATAAAGCCATTGTTCGTTCTGACGGAACCTTAAAAACCGATGAATTTGAGGGTTCAATTCATCAGGTCGGAGCGGCAGCCCAGAATTTGTCAGCTTGCAATGGTTGGGTATATTGGTATTTTGAAAATGAAAATCATGATTTGGTTTCAATAGATGAGCTCAGAACAATTGTGCGAACCGAAATCTATGGCGAATAAATTTTTAATCGGGGTTTGTCCCCGATTTTTTTTGCCTAAGTGATAAAAAAATGCTTGCTCTTGGAGCAAAAATTGGACATTATTATGGTAATTGTATTTTATAATTAACTAACGAATTGAATATTAATGCAAAAATGGCGAAAAAAACAAAATAACATAAAGCCATACAGCGATAAGAAATATAGCCGTCCGTTTGCAGAAACAAAAAATTATGCGGCTATTGATTTGGGGACTAACTCGTGTCGATTGGTTATTGCGACACCAACACCCAGCTCATTTAGAATTGTGGAAACTTTTTCCAGAATTACACGTTTGGGTGAGGGGATTATTAAAGATAACGAGTTGTCTCGTCCGGCTATTAAACGGACTATCGGCGCCTTGAAGGTGTGTGCCGGTGTCTTAGCTGAATATGCCCCGATCCATAAGGCTCGCTATGTGGCTACCGCAGCTTGCCGTCGTGCCGTGAACTGCAAAGAATTTATTGATGCTGTTCATAAGGAAACCGGCTTAAATATTGAGATTATTTCTTCCAAAGAAGAATCTCGACTGGCGGTTGTCGGCTGTATTCCTTTGTTGAATCGGAATATCAGGCGCGCTTTGGTTTTTGATATCGGCGGCGGTTCTACCGAAATTTCTTTGGCTCGAATTACACATACCGGAAAAACTTTTATCGAAGGCTTTGTTTCCTTGCCTTATGGCGTGGTTACCGTTTCCGAAGCTTTTCCCGCTCAGGAAATGACGGATTTGGCATATAATACCATTATTGAACGAACTCACAAAATTTTGGCTGAATTTGAAGAAAAATATCAAATCGCCGATGCTATCCGAAATCAGGAAATTCAAGTTATCGGAACTTCCGGTACGGTTACCGTCCTTGGTGCCGTTCATCTTAATTTGCCACGATATAATCGTTCTGCCGTTGACGGGCTTTCTATCAGCAGGCAAGATATTGATCGTGCTATCAATAAAATTAAACGTATGGGAGACGAAGGGCGTCGTAAACATGCTTGTATCGGTGCTCAAAAAGCCGATTTGACTATTGCCGGTTGTGCCATTATAGAAGCTCTGTGTTCTTTTTGGCCAATCTCCGAAATTACGGTTGCTGACCGCGGAATTCGTGAGGGAATCCTTCTTGATTTAATGCATGCTCAAAATGAAAATCATAAATCTTCTCGCAAGAAAAGAAGATATCCTTTTAACAGAAAGGCTAAGAAATATTATGATCAAAAATAATTGTTTTGCCGCAATTGATTTGGGAACAAACTCTTGCCGACTTTTAATTGCCAATCAACAGAAAAAATATTTGTTTAGTGAGGCTTATTCGGTTAAACTCGGTGAGGGGATGTATGAACATATGCAATTTACGCCCGAGGCTATTGATCGCGGTTTAGAGTGTTTTTATAAGCTCAAACAAATTATGGATAGATTTCATATTGTTAAATACAGAGCCATTGCCACGGCGTCTTGCCGTATGGCGCAAAATGCTCAAGAGTTTATTGATAAGGTTTATCATGAATCGATGATTAAAATTGAGGTCGTTGACGGATATGAAGAGGCTCGTCTCAATTTGAAGGGGGCATTGGAACATGTTTGTGGCAAAACCGAATATGTGGTCTTGTATGATTTAGGCGGTGGTTCAACAGAAATTACTTTGGCTACCAATACCAAAAATCCTCAAATTTTGCATACGATTTCTATTCCTTGGGGAGCACGTAATGCTTCCGAGGCTTTTGATTTGATTGAGTATGAACCTCAGAAAGCTCAAAAACTTCATGATGAAATCGTGCGTTATGCTGCCGGTTTTGTGAAGGATGCCAAGTTGGACACAATTAAAGATAAAGTTTGCTTTGTTGCTACTTCCAGTACACCTTTGCGTTATGTTTCCATGATTGAAAAATTTGGTAAATATGATCGGGATAAAGCTGACGGGCATGTCATCTCTTGTCAAGATATTGATAAACAAATTGAAGAAATTTATAAATTAAAACGTGCTCAGATGGAAGAAAACCTTTATATCGGGCAGAAACGTTCAACCATTTTTACGGCAGCATGTGTGATTTTTAAATCCATTTATGATACATTGGGAGCTGAAAAAATTACGGCTTCTTTAAAAAGTGCCAAAGACGGAATTGTTTCTGAACTCATTGACGAATATAATAAAGAACATCATAAGGAAAACAATGGTAAAATTAACCAAATCAGCCAAAGAAATTCGCGGTCGGCATCAACTGACCGTGCGTGTTAAAACGGCAAAATATCGCGATAAATCTTCAAATCGGTGGTTGGCACGTCAACTTAATGATCCATATGTTGCCGAATCTAAGCGTTTGGGCTATCGTTCTCGTGCTGCATTTAAGCTGATTCAGCTTGATGAAAAATTTCATTTCTTGGGTAAAGGCAAAACCATTGTCGATTTAGGTTGTGCGCCCGGCGGGTGGACACAAGTGGCAGTAGAACGTAATAAGGGAACAGGAAAAGTTGTCGGTATTGATATTTTGGAAGCCGAACCGATTAACGGTGCAACCCTTATTTGCCAAGATTTTACTGAGCCTGAAGCCGCCGATAAACTCAAAGAACTATTGAACGGCGAGGCTGATATCGTGATGAGCGATATGGCAGCCAACACGACCGGGCACCAACAAACAGACCATTTACGCACGATTGCATTGGTGGAAATTGCTTATGAATTTGCCAAAGAGGTTTTGGCAGAAAACGGTATATTTATTGCCAAAGTATTTAAAGGCGGTGCAGAATCTGCTCTGCTTAATGATATTAAAAAGCGTTTCAGAAAAGTGGCTCATGCCAAACCGGATGCCAGTCGTCAGGGCTCACCTGAGGAATATTTGGTGGCTATCGGTTTCAAAAAAGATGCAAAGGAGTGATAATTATGGTACATCGCGGACAGATTTATAAGCATTATAAAGGCAATCTCTATATGGTTTTGGAAGTGGCGACGCATACCGAGACCAAAGAAGAATTGGTTATTTATTGCAATGTTAAAAACAAAAACCAAATTTGGGCGCGTCCTTTGGCGATGTTTGAAGATACGCTTCCCAACGGTAAACCGCGTTTTGAACTTTGGGAAGACAGATAAATGCAGCTCGGTGCGCGCTATCAAGCGGTTTTGGAACTCATCAGCGAAATTTTCAAAGATCTTAAACCGGCGGACGGAATTATTGAGGCGTATCTTAAATCTAAAAAATATATAGGTTCTAAAGACAGACGTTTTATAACCGATACCGTTTGGTTGATTATTCGCAATCGGATGAAGTTGGAATTTGATGCACGCTCTAAAGAATATCGCAAAATTTTACTGACGTATCTCAAACAAAAAGGCGAAAATGTTGAGGAGATTTTCAGCGGTTTGCAATATTGTCCTTCTGCTCTGACATCGGAAGAAAAAGATTGGCTCAAGAAGGATAATGAAGAGGTTTATCCGCCGTTTGTTGAAGCCGAAACCCCCGAATGGCTTTATAAAAAAGTGCAAGATGTGCGCTTACTTAAATCTTTAAATGAACCGGCAGAAGCTGATTTTCGTATCAATGTCAAAAATCGGGAAGGGGTTTTGGAAAAACTTAAAGCCGAAGGTTTTGAAGTGTTGCCGACACCATATTCTCCTTATGGAATTCGTTCTTTACGACGTATTCCGCTCGGAAATTGCATCGCTTATCGAGAAGGTGAAATTGAAGTTCAGGACGAAGCTTCGCAAATTGCCGCGATTTTATGTGATGTTAAGCCCGAACACAAAATTATCGATTATTGCTGCGGTGCCGGCGGTAAAAGTTTGGCAATGGCTTATATTTTGCAAAATAAAGGGCATATTATGGCGCATGATATTGAAAAAAAGCGCCTTATGGCAATTAAACCGCGTATGGAACGCTTGCATATCAGCAATATTGAGCTGATGGATTTTGTGGCAACTTCTGATAATAATTTTGACCGTTTTGTTGTGGATGCTCCTTGTTCGGGAACCGGTACATGGCGGCGTTCTCCCGATGCCAAATTCAGACTTAATCAGAATATGGTCGACAAACTTAATCGTATTCAAATTGACATTTTGCAAACGGCTTTTGAAAAGACCAAAGTGGGCGGGCGCATTATTTATATTACCTGTTCTATTTTAAATGAAGAAAATGAGGAAATAATTGCTGCGTTTTTACAAAATAATCCGACCATGCAGCCCGTGAATATTAAAAAACTTTGGGAAGGCAAAATTGAGGCACCATATCCGTATCATTCGGAAAAATATTTACGTCTTTCTCCGCTGACAACCGGTACGGACGGGTTTTTTATTTGTGTGATGGAAAAATTGGCTTAATCTCTCTTAATTTCTTTGCCGTTTTGTTGGTATATGTAGGAGATGATTTCTGCCACTGCCGAGAAAGCCTCTATTGGAATTTCACTATCAATATCTACGGCTTTTAAAATTTGCAATAAATCGGCATCTTTTCGGATTTCAATACCTTCATCAATGGCAATTTGAATTATTTTTTTGGCAATTTGTCCTTGTCCTTTTGCCAAAACTTTCGGGGCTTTGTCTTTTTCCGGTTCATAGCCTAAGGCAACAGCATAATCTGTGGACAAGCTGTTTTCTTGATTGCTATTTGTTAATCTTTCTTTAATATCTTTTTCAGACATAAGCGTTGCCTTTTCTTGAGGTTCTTGTAAAAGTATAAACTTTTGGGGAAAAGTTGGCAAGAACTTTAATTAAGGCACGGTTTTTGCATTAAGTTTTGTGTGGGATACAAAATTGTAATGTTTGGGGAATAAGATGGATTTAAATAATCTGCATGTTGTTGATTTGATTAAAAAGAATATGCGCTATCAAGCGGCAAAAGAGCGTGTTGCCGCAGAGAATATTGCCAATTCAACAACGCCGAAATATTTACCCAAAGAAGTGGCTGAACCCGATTTTAAAAATGCTTTGGCAGAGGTGCAAACTCCAAAACTTGAAATGGTGACAACCAATGCCAAGCATCTTACTCATGATGATGCCGTTACCAAAACGGAAGACGGAGAATTTGTGGTCTATACGCCCAAACCGACTTCTCCTCTCACAATTGATGGAAACGGCGTGATTATTGAAGATCAGCTTAATCAGGCAAATAAAGCCAGCGGTGAGTATAACCGTATGATTACAATTTATAATTCTTATCAGAATATGATTAAGAATGCCAACACCAAGATTAATATTTAACGGAGCGATATTTTATGAGTGATTTGTCTGTTACTTCCGATATTGCCATTTCCGGTATGAAGGCTCAAAGCGAGAGATTGCGCATCATTTCCGAAAACATGGCTAATGCCGAATCGGTCGGTATTCGCGAAGGAGAAGATCCGTATCGTCGTCAGGTTGTTACCTTTAAAAATTATATTGATAAAAAAACCGGTGCCGAAATGGTTAAGGTGGACAAGGTTATTCAAGATCAGTCGCCGTTTATTAAGAAATATGCCCCCAATCATCCGGCTGCCGATGCTCAAGGTTATGTGTCCATGCCTAATGTTAATACGCTGGTTGAGATGATGGATATGAAGGAAGCGCAACGTGCCTATGAAGCAAATCTTACCATGGTGCAGACAGCGCGTGATATGAATTCTAAAGTTTTGGATATTTTGAAGTGATAAGGAGTTATAATCGTGATTAGTAATATTTCTAGTGCTCTCAATGCTTATCAAGCCGCTCTCAGCAGAATAGGGGCGCAAACTCCTGCCAAAGAAACTACGCCGGTACAAGCGACAGGTTCTTCTTTTTCCGATATGGTTAAATCTAAAATCGAAGAAGCTCAAAATTTGGGGAATCAAGCCGAACAAGTCACAATTGCCGGGATTCAAGGAAAAGCCAGCGTGCAAGATGTGGCTCTTGCCGTTTCTAATGCCGAAGTGGCTTTGGATACGGTTGTTGCCTTTCGTGATTCGGCAATAAAGGCTTATCAGTCTATATTTAATATGCAAATCTAAATTTCTTTTTATGGCATCCTAATACGGAAAATATTAAGTTATGTGCGTTTTATTTTCCTTCTTGCCCAATTTTTGCCTTTTTTCTATAATGCCTCCTGATTAATGATTATTATGGAGGCGATTGTTTTGTTGTATTTTGCCACGTGTGGCAACAGGTAGATAATTTTTTATCGAACAGCCTCAATACTTATTTAAAAAAATTTGGCTTATGGGCTGGTTTGAAATTTTAGCGGCAGTGGTTATTTCTCTTATTCTGCTGATCGTTTTTTGGAAACTTTGGCTATGCTTAATCTGTATTTCCATATTAGCATTTCTTGGATATTGGTTATGCATAGGGCTGGGGGTTATATTCAGCATCCTCGGTCTGGGCTGGAGTATTGTTCTTATTTTTGTTATTGTTATTTGGCTTGTGTGCCGCTGTATCTTCTAGAAAAGAGCCTTGTTTGGGCTCTTTTTTTATGCTATAATATCTTTGTGACTAAAAATTATTATGGAGGCTATTTTTCATGCGGTATTTTGCCACGTGTGGCAACAGGTAGATAATTTTTTTATCGAACAGCCTCAATACTGCGCTTTAAATCAAAAAAATATGGCAATATTTAGTGTCATTTTATGTTTGATTTATTGCATCTTTATGCTCGCCTTTTATTTGCAGCTTATCGGAGTTGCTCTCGGTGCATTAAGATGCAATTATCTGTGGGTTCCGGCGCTTATTGGATTGTCAATTTATGCCATTCTGATGTGTTCTCAGGATTCATGGATGTGGATTTTTCCTAAAATATTGGGAATTATTCTAGAATGGGGCGGCGGTATTTTTTGTTTGGTCGCCGGAATTTACCTCACTTGGAAAACTTTTACCAGTTGGAAGTTCTTTCTGGGTATGACGGGCGTGAGCGCACTTATCTTTTTAATTGTACTGCTGCTCGGTTAAGGCAATAGTTTTAACTATTGCCTTTTTTTTGTGGCATATCCGATAAAATTGGATTATATTCGGATAAAATTTTTCATAAGAAGGATATATCCATGCTCAGAATCAATAATATCAAAGTGCCGTTGTCGGTTTCTTTGTCCGATTTGCCCGAATATGTTAAAAAAGAAATCGGTTATTCGGGGACATGGTTGTCTTTTAAAATCATCAAACAAGCCATAGATGCCAGACGCAAGTCTGATGTGCATTATGTTTATGGTTTTGATGTTGAAGTAAAAGATGAACAAAGCTTTTTATCTTCTTGTAATAACAAAGATATATTTGCTATAGAAGAGACGGAAAAATATGCTCTACCCAAAGCAAAATCACCCCTCCGACCGGTGATTATCGGGAGCGGACCTGCCGGAATGCTTGCCGGAATTGCGCTGGCCGAAGCCGGACTAAAACCGATTATTTTTGAGCGCGGTCGTCCGGTGCCGGAACGTCAACAAGATGTGCAGGCTTTTTGGCATGGAGGTGAGCTTAATCCGGAATCTAACGTCCAATTTGGGGAAGGCGGCGCCGGTACTTTTTCTGACGGCAAGCTGATGAGCGGTATCAAAAAAGATAAATATACTGCCAAGGTGTTGCAAGAGCTGGTTTCTGCCGGTGCTCCCGAGGAGATTCTTTATCTTGCCAAACCTCATGTCGGAACCGATATTTTGGCGCGTGTGGTGCAAAATATCCGCCACAAAATTGAGAGTTTGGGCGGAGAATATCGTTTTGAAAACAAACTTGAAGATATTATTATTAAAAATCAGCAAATTACGGCACTGAAAATTCGAGACGGTAAAGGCAATATTTACGGGCAAGCCACAGATTCCGTTATCTTGGCGATTGGGCACAGTGCGCGTGATACTTTTGAAATGCTTTATCGCTTAGGCTTTGTGATTGAGCCTAAACCATTTGCGGTCGGAGTTCGTGTAGAACATGAACAAAATCTTATAAATGCTTCACAATACGGAAAATTTTCTTCTAAGCTTGGCGCCGCTGATTATAAAATGGCTTATCATGCTTCCAACGGTCGTTCCGCCTTTACCTTCTGTATGTGTCCCGGTGGCGAAGTGATTGCCGCAGCTTCCGAGAAGAATAGGGTTGTGACTAACGGGATGAGCGTGCATGCCCGCAATAAAGAAAATGCCAATGCCGCGCTTTTGGTCGGGGTTACACCGCAAGATTTCGGAGGCTCTCATCCACTGCAAGGTATGTATTGGCAACGTGAGCTCGAGGAAAAAGCCTTTGTTGCCGGAGGACGCAACTATCATGCTCCGGCGCAACTGGTCGGTGATTTCTTGAAAAACAAAGATTCCAAACAAGCAGGCTCGGTCAAACCTAGCTATACCCCCGGGGTAACTTTCGGAAACATGGCTTCCGTTTTGCCTCCCTACATCCTTGAAACCATGCGCTTGGCGATTGTGGATATGGATAAAAAACTGCACGGCTTTGCCACTTATGACGCCGTGATGACCGGTGTGGAAAGCCGTAGTTCTTCTCCGATCCGCATTTATCGAGATGAAACCTTGCAAAGCTCGATTAAAGGCTTGTTTCCTTGCGGTGAAGGTGCCGGTTATGCCGGCGGAATTATGTCTGCCGCTGTTGACGGGCTCAAATGTGCCGAAAAACTGGTGGAAATGTTATCTTAAATGGTGGTAATCCGTATCCTCTTTGCTATAGTGTAAAAAAATTGCAGAAAGGAAATATCATGAAAATTGCTATTATCGGAACAGGGTATGTTGGGCTTCCGACCGGTGTCGGTCTTGCCGAACTTGGAAATGATGTTGTTTGCGTTGATAAAGATGAAAATAAAGTTTCAGCTTTATCTTCCGGAAAATTGACCATTTTTGAAGACGGTCTTGCCGAACTTTTTGAAAAAAACGTCCATGCCGGACGTATCAAATTTACCACCCAAATGAAGGAAGCTGTTGCGTCTGCCGATATTGTTATGATTGCCGTCGGTACGCCGCCGCATCCTTTTACCAAAGAAGCCGATATGCAATATATTCATGCTGCCGCTTATGAATTGGCGGAATATCTTGACGGTTATACCGTGGTGGCGGTTAAGTCTACCGTTCCGGTCGGTACCGGTGACGATGTGGAAGCCATTATCCGCAAAGTCAACCCAACCGCTGATTTTGATGTGATTTCTTTGCCCGAGTTTTTACGGGAAGGTTTTGCTATTCATGACTTCTTTAATCCGGACAGAATTGTGGTCGGGGCTAACAGCGATAAAGCCCGCGAAGTTATGAAAAAACTTTATCAACCCTTTGAAAACAAAACACAATTTTTGTTTGTGAAACGTCGCTCTTCCGAAACAATCAAATATGCCTCTAATGCCTTTCTTGCCATGAAAATTCATTATATTAATGAAATGGCAAATTTCTGCGAAAAATCGGGTGCCGATATTAAAGAAGTGGCACAAGGTATGGGTTTGGATTCCCGTATCGGCAAGAAATTTTTGAATCCCGGTCCCGGATACGGTGGCTCTTGTTTTCCCAAAGATACCAATGCCATGGCGCAAATGGCTAAAAAATTTGGTGTTCATTTGCATTTGATTGAAACAACCATTGCCAAAAATGATGAACGTAAAGCCGAAATGGCAGAACGTATTTTATCTCATCTTTCCGATAGAGCCAAGGGACGGGTTGCCGTTTTGGGTTTGGCTTTCAAAGGCGGCACGGATGATTGCCGTGAATCTCCTGCCATGGATATTGTGCGCGATATGCTTAAAATTAATCGAAATATTTGTGTTTATGATCCTAAAGCCCTTGATAATGCACGCAAACTTCTGATTGAAAATGTGGATTATGCTACCGACATTTATCAAGCTTGCAAAGATGCCGAAGTGATTGCCGTTTTAACCGAGTGGGAAGATTTCAGAAATATTGATTTTTCTAAATTAAAACATGAAGTCTTGAGCCCTTGTATTGTGGATCTGCGTAATATTATCAATCAGGAAGAAGCAGTTAAAAACGGGTTTGAATATTATTGTATCGGTCAAATTGCTAAAAATTAAAGGAGAAAATTATGGAAGATAAAAAGACTTGTTCTTGCGGTCCGGACTGCACTTGCGGATGTAATGAAGGCAAACCTTGCACTTGCGGATGTTCTTGCGGAAAAAAATGCAAATGCGGCGGTAAAGGTTTTTCTCGCGTTTTTTCGGCTTTGCTTATCGGGGCCGGTTTGTGCGCCGGTGGCTTTTTTCCCGGGTATTATTACTATCAAACCAAACTGAACGCAAACTTTGTGACGGTTAAAGGTTTGTCGGAAATGCCGGTACGTGCCGATTTGGCAGTTTGGGATTTGAAATTTGTGGTTACCAACAATGATTTGTCGATTGCACAACAAGAAATTGCGCAAAAAGCACAGACCATTGTTTCCTTCTTAAAACAACAAGGCTTTAGCGATGAAGAAATCATTGTTGAATCAATCAACACCAACGACTTGATGGCTAATCCTTACCGTAATGAAGGGGCGGCAACATCTCGCTACATTTTGAATCAAACCATTACCGTTCGTTCGCAAAAGGTGGATTTGGTGGCAAATAGTTTAGGTAAAACCGGAGATTTGATTGCTCAGGGCATTGTTTTTGAAAATCAATACGGCACACCGGTTTCTTATGTGTTTACCAAACTTAATGACATTAAACCCAAAATGCTTGAAGAAGCGACCAAAAATGCTGAAGCTTCGGCACAAGAATTTGCCAAAAGCTCAAATTCTACCGTCGGTAAGATTAAATATGCCAATCAAGGCGTCTTTTCAATTTTGCCCTCCGAGCAAACAGCCGGTGTTTCCGAAGCTTCGCAAATTGAGAAGAAAGTCAGAGTTGTTTCTACCATTGAATATTGGTTGAAATAAGCGTTTTATAAAAAAAGCTCTCGAAATCGAGAGCTTTTTCTTTTTGTCTTATATTCAAAACTATTTTCTCATTTTGGAGCCTTCAATCTCTTTGAAATATTTGACCGTATCAGCTTTCAGCTCGCTGGTGGCGTCATCATCACAGACAATAATTCCGTGTTGATGCATTTGTACAATGCTGACCGGCCACATGTGATTGATGCTGCCCTCAATGGCATGATGTAAAGCTCGGGCTTTGTTGGAGCCTGTTGCCATGATTAAGACTTCTTCCGCATCCATGATTGTTCCGATACCTACCGTTAATGCCGTGCCGGGGACTTTGTTGATGTCATTTTCAAAAAAGCGGGAATTGGCTTTAATGGTTTCTTGTGTCAGGGTTTTGATACGTGTGCGTGAGCTTAATGATGAACCGGGTTCATTGAAGGCAATATGTCCGTCTGAGCCGACACCGCCTAAAAATAGATGAATTTTGCCATAGCTTTTGATGGCATCTTCATAATCTTGACATTCTTTGGCATAGTTTTTGGTCATACCATCCAAAATGTGAACATTGGCTTTTTTGATATCAATGTGTGAAAAGAAATTTTCCCACATAAAATAGTGATAGCTTTGCGGATGTTTGGCATCAAGCCCGATATATTCATCCATATTAAACGTGATTACATTGGCAAAGGAAACTTTGCCTTTTTTGAATATTTCAATCAGTTCTTTATATACACCCAAAGGAGTTGAACCTGTCGGCAAACCCAAAACAAAGGGCTTGTCTGCCGTTGGGCGAAAGCGTTTTATTTTATCTGCAATATAATTGGCTGTCCATTTGGCACATTCGTCGTAGCTTTTTTTGATGATGACTCGCATTACTTTTCTCCCTTATAAAGTTTTCCATCTATTATGGCGTTGATTTTACCGAAATCTTCATTAAAAATAATCAAATCGGCATCATAACCGGGGGCAACATACCCTTTGTTTTGAATTTTTAATATTTCTGCCGGACTCGGTGATGATACTCTTATGGCTTGTTCTAAGTTTAAGCCCCAATCAACCAAATTTTTTACACCGTCTATCATGGTCATTGCCGAACCCGCTATCACATCATCGCTTTTTCTGTAAAAACATTTGTTCAAATATACTTCTTCATTGTTGGCATATAAAACTTTGGCGCGTTGTTTGGTCGGTTTGAGCGAATCGGTAACCATTACCAACTTATCAAGCGGTTTGAACTGAAACAGAAGTTTTATCAGATTGGCATCAATATGAATTCCGTCGGCAATAAATTCACACGACATTTCCGGATGAATAAATACTGCTCCTACCGCCCCTGGATCGCGATGATGCATGCGGCTCATGGCATTGAACAAATGCGTGATGTGCATTATTCTTGCTTGCATGCCTTCAACCATTTGGGCATAAGTGGCGTTGGTGTGCCCGGCTTGTAGGATAATACCTTTGGAAATGCACCATAAGGCTAAACTCCGCATGTTTTTTAATTCCGGAGCAACCGTCATGTTGATGATATGTCCTTTGGCAGCTTTGTAAAATTTTTCCATTAATTCTATGCTGACCGGACTGACCGCATCTTCCGGTTGAACCCCCAAACGCTCTTTGGATATGAAAGGTCCCTCCAAATGCATCCCTAATATATGGGCTCCTTTTTCTTTGCCAATGGCTTTTACCACGGCTTTGATATTTTTGAGCATCTCTTCTTCTTTGGCGGCATATAGTGTCGGAATAAATGATGTTACGCCATATTTGGGTAAAATTTCCGACATCTTTAATATCGAATCCGCCATGCCGTCATCCGTTCCGAATCCTCCAATCCCATGGATGTGAGTGTCAATTAACCCGGGAGCAATATATGAACCGTTGACATTGATGATTTGAACTTTGGGGGAAAATTTCTTTTCAAGAAAACGTTTTTCGCTGAAAACATCTGCTATCTTATTGTTTTTTATATAAACCGCACAATTCTCCATGACCGAAAATCCGGTCAAGACTGTTGCATTGTGAAGACATATTCCACTGTCCATTTAAGCGTTCCTTAAGTTTTGTTTTATATTGGCAATATTCTAAAAACAAAAAGTAAAGATAGTGTATAAATCAAAAGTTTTTGTACACTTATTATACACATCTTGTATCTTTTGAAAAGATAAATTTCTTAAGGATTGAAAAATGCGCTTTTTTTCTAAATTATCAACCCTGTTTTCTCAAAAGTTTTTTTGGCAGACAAATTCGGTTGTTTTTAATGCCGTGTTTTCTTTGTTCACGTTGTTTGTTTATAATAAAATCTTTTTTGAAAAACTTTGGGATATTTATCCCAGCTCAACTTTTGTTTCTTTGCTTATTTTGGTTCTGTTTTTGTTGATGAATGTGGCTTGCGCTTTGTTGTTTTGGAAACATACGACAAAACCTTTGGCAATCATTTTCACTATCCTTAATGCCTCTGTTTTTTATTTTATGTATGTTTATCATGTGGCATTTGATAAGGTGATGCTCTTAAATGTGTTGGAAACAGATGTTCAAGAAGCTTTGGCTCTGCTTAATTGGGACATGCTTCTGATGTTTTTATTTTTGGCGGTTTTACCGTCTTGGATCATTTATAAAACAGAGATCCGTTATTCCTCCTTTGGGCGCGAGGTGGTTAAAAAATTGGTCGTTATTTTGGTTGCTGTTCTTGTTTCTGCTGCCATTATTGCCTCAGGATATAAAGAAACTGCGCAGTTTTTGCGCAATAATAAGCCAATCAAATATCTTTTGGTTCCGGTTAATTATGTCAGTGCCGTGATTTCCGTTTCTAAAAAAATGTTGAAATCGCGCCCTAAGGAACTTATTAAAATTGGTGCCGATGCTACTTTGTCTCCTTATTGGAATAATAATGCTAAGCCCAATCTTTTTGTCTTTGTGGTCGGTGAAACGGCTCGTGCTGCTAATTTTTCTTTAAATGGTTATGAAAAACCTACTAACGAACCGCTGATGCCTTTTGAAACAAATTTATTTAGTTTTCAAAATGTTGCATCTTGCGGAACTTCTACTGCTGTTTCTCTTCCTTGTATGTTTTCAGCTGACGGACGTAAGGATTTTGATAAGTCTGAATCCGAATATAGCGAAAATTTGCTCGATGTTGTACAACGTGCCGGTTATAAAGTATGGTGGCGCGGTAATGTTACCGGATGTAAAGGAATTTGTTCTCGCGTCGAATCTCAAATGCTTTGTAAAAAAAATACTTGCTTTGATGATATTCTTATTGACGGTTTTGCCGAACGTGTGTCTCTGGAAAATCGGGATATGTTTGTGGTCTTGCACCAGCTCGGAAGCCATGGTCCGACTTATTATAAACGCTATCCGAAATCTGCCGAAAAATTTGTGCCTAATTGTGCAACCGAGCGTTTGGATAAGTGTTCTCGTGAAGAAATTACCAATGTCTATGATAATACCATTTATTATACCAGCCAAAATTTGGCTGATCTTATCCAAAAGCTTCAGACTTTGAGCTCTAAGTATAATACTTTTATGCTCTATGTCTCCGATCATGGTGAATCTCTCGGGGAAAATAATATCTATCTCCATGCAGCTCCTTATATGATTGCACCGGAAGAACAAATTAAGGTTCCGATGCTTGTGTGGTTTAATGATGAATTTGCTCAAACCTTTAAAATTAACCGCAGTTGTTTGAAGTCTAAATTATCTCAAGAATTTTCTCATGATAATTTATTTCACTCTTTTCTCGGTTTAATGGGGGTAAAAACTTCTGCTTATGATGTTAAGTATGATATTTTTGCCTCATGTCAACAAAAATAGTTTAGGATTATATTATGGAAAAATTACAAGATTTTTTTACTAATCATCCGGTGTTGCCGGAGTCTTGGCTGTGGGTGATTTTCGGTATTGCCGTTATTGTTTTGCTTTTGTGGGATTTATTGTTCTTTAACCGAAAAAACGAAGTCCCTAACTTTATGCATACGCTTGTCTTGTGCATTATTTATATTTTGGCGGCGCTGTTGTTTGGTGTCTTTGTAATGTATGAAGAGGGTGTTGATAAAGGTATGCTTTTCTTTACCGGATTTTTGGTCGAGAAAAGTTTGTCTTTGGATAATATCTTTATTATGTCTATCATCTTTTCATCTCTCGGTGTGCCGCGTATGTATCAACACCGTGTTCTTTTTTGGGGAATCTTAGGCGCACTTATTATGCGTGCCATACTCATCTTTCTTGGTGAAGCTCTTATCTCAAACTTCCACTGGGTGTTGTATATTTTCTCGGCATTTCTTGTTTATACCGGTGCCAAAATGGTTCTCCCCGAAAAGGAAGAAAAAAAGGAGCTTAAAGATACTAAACTTTATGCCGTTCTTTCCAAGTTTTTCCATGTTACTCATGAAATCAGAGGCGAGCATTTCTTTGTTAAAGAAAACGGAAAACACTATATCACTCCGTTGTTCTTTGCTCTTTTGATTATTGAAACCATGGATGTGATTTTTGCTCTCGACAGTATTCCTGCAATCTTTTTGATTACGCAAGATGTGTTTATTGTTTATACCAGCAATATCTTTGCTATTTTGGGCTTGCGTGCATTATACTTCTTGTTGGAAGCTGCCGTTCATAAGTTTGTATATTTGAAACAGGCTTTGTCGATTATT
Organism: uncultured Alphaproteobacteria bacterium; assembly: GCA_944393215.1. GTDB lineage: Bacteria > Pseudomonadota > Alphaproteobacteria > RF32 > CAG-239 > CAJLXD01. The sequence goes on along the minus strand of CALXZL010000002.1, from coordinate 122,103 downwards.
CTGATTTATATCGGGTTGAAAATTTTCTTACCTTATTGCGGTGTTAATATTCAGCCTTGGCACTCGCTTTGCGTAACGTTTTCGATTTTATTTATCGGAATTGCCGCATCGTTAATCAAAACCAGAAAGTCGGTACAATAAACTTCCACTAGCTAACGCAAGTGGTATTACCTGTTCCGAACTACGTTCGCCCTGCCCAAAGGCTTCGCAAGCCTAACGGCTGGGCAGGTATGTCTACATCTACCTGCTTACGCAGGTAGTGTTACGTTCGAATCATAAAAACAAGCCCTCGGAATTTTTCGAGGGCTTTTTTTTATTTCAGATTTTCTAATAAAATTGTTATGTTGGCGGTAAATAGTTTGACCGAAATTGCCAGTAAGATAATGCCAAAGAATTTTTGCATCATGTAGATAACGCCGTTACCTAAGATACCGTTGAGTTTCTTTGCCATTTTGACCACACAGTAAATGACAATAATATTTGCAACGATTGCCGTTATAATATTTATGTCTGAAAACTGAGCTCGAATTGAAAGTAAGGTCGTGAGAGCACCGGCTCCGGCAAATAATGGAAAAACTATCGGAATAAAGGTGGCGTCTTTGGGCATGTCCGGACGTTCATGAAAAATGTCAATATCTAAAATCATTTCCAATGCCATGATGAAAATAATCAGAGAACCGGCAACCGCAAAGGAAGAAATATCTAATTTGAATAAATTTAAAAAAGCTTCTCCGACGTAAAAAAATCCTAAAAACATGATTAATGACAAAATTGCAGCTCTTTCGGCATGAATTTGTTTGCCGCCGCGTTTTAATTTTAAAATAACAGGAATCGAACCCGGGGCATCTATGACTGCAAACAAAACAACAAAGGCGCTTAAAAATTGGCGTAAATTAAATTCTTCTAACATTTTTTTATTTTCCTCTTTATAAAAATTATATTTCGGTACTATCACGTTTTTTGCCTCTGTCAATGAATTTTCAATTTTCTTTACTTGATTGCTCGGAAAAAAATAACTATCTTTATTATATGTTTGTAACTATCGCATGAGGTGTTTTTTTATGAGAAATTTGAATGATTGGTTGGTCTTGGTGTTTTGGTCCGCCTTAGGGGCTTTCGCGATAGTCTTTGCGTTTTATTTAGCTTCTATTTTAATACCGGTATTGTTGCTTATTATTGCTGTTTCAGGTTTGGCTTCTTTTATTGTCTCTTTAATTCGCCGCAATCAGCAAGAGGCTTCAGTTAATGTGAGAATCGCTAAAACAACTTCTCGTAACAAACATAATATTATTGATGCAGAGTATGAAATTATTGATGATAAATAGGTGATGCAATGAAAAAAATTCTTTCTTTTGATATCGGCGGTACAAAAATTGCTTTCGCTTTGGTGTTTGAGAACGGTGAACTCGCCTCAAAAACAGTGAAATTTTCAACTCCGGCGACAACAGAAGCTATTGTGGCGCTGTTGAAAAAGATTATTTCTCAGCATGAAGATGAAGTTGATGCCGTTGCCATATCTACTGCCGGTACGGTGGATAGTCAAAATACCAAGATTACCGGTTCGGTCGGAAATTTGCCTGAGGGTTACGGTGATGTTGACTTTCAAGCTTTATCTAAGAAAAAAGTTTTTGTGGAAAATGATGCTAATTCTGCCGTGTGGGCGGAATATAAGGTCGGTCATGCTAAAAATATGAATAATGTGGTCCTCCTTACTTTGGGAACCGGTGTCGGTGTGGGAATCGTTGTTGACGGAAAACTCTTAAAAGGAAAATCAGGAGCTGCCGGCGAAACTCATTTTCCGGTACGTCAAGATAAACATCGTCGCTGCGGATGTGGTAATTATGATTGTTTGGAAGTTTATATGTCCGGTTCAGCCCTTAATCTGGATGCTAAAGAAGCATATAATGATGATAACAAAACAAGTTATGATATTATTCAAGGTTTGGAAGAAAATAATCATAAAGATATTGCCGTATTTGAACGTTGGCAAAATATGGTGGAAACAGGAGTGCGAATCTTTGCCAGTATTTTTGATCCTGATATTGTGTTATTAGGGGGATCTATGGCGCATTTTATTAATTATCCGCTTATGGAAAAAAACGTTAATGCGGCTATTGTTGCGGCTCAGATTGTATTACGGGAGGCTGAATTTGAAAATGATGCCGGTATTATCGGAGGCGCTTTGCTTTGTGCCGAAAGTTTGTAATAATGTCGCAGGACACGGTCTGCTGTGCACACAAAGGATACTACTTATGCGCCTTACTATCGGCAGAATAAGAGTTTGGCTTATGCCTCTGCTCCCAAGTCCCGTTTTCACGACGGCGGCGACATTGTTATTGGTAATATAATGTATTTTTTTTTCGTCAATGTTATAAAATAAAAAAAGACAGTTTCCACTGTCTTTTTTAGGTTGGTAGCGGGTGAGGGATGGGCTAAAAACTTTTTTATAAAAAGTTTTCTTAACGCCGACCTTGAAGGATTTTGCTTTGCAAAGCAAAACCGGCATACTTCCGTCTGCCTTCCTTCGGCGGTTCAAACCCACGCCTCGTGGGTTCAAATCCCTACGGAACTTTAAAATGAAAAAAGACAGTTTGCACTGTCTTTTTTAGTTGGTAGCGGGTGAGGGATTCGAACCCACGACACAAGGATTATGATTCCTCCGCTCTACCGACTGAGCTAACCCGCCATCAAATTCATGTCTTTAATAATATCTATTATCTCGTTTGTCAATCATTATTTTTTTTCTAATCTTATTTTATTCACATTAGGAATTTATTCCTTGACAAATGTCTTTTTATAGGTTATTCAGATTATATCACTTGGAATAAGTGTATCTTGAAAGAGCCTTCTTTTTTAGAAGGCTCTTTTTTTGTTTTAAATTATCTCACTCCCTTGAGTGAGATTTTTTTTTAGGAGATTGTTTTATGGTTTTGGATACAAAACAAAAAATTGTCGTACATTATATTGCTGACGGTGAAGTGCAGGAATTTAATTTTAATTTCCAAATCTTTGAAGCCGGTGATCTGGATGTATATTTGGATGAAACACTAACTGATTCAGGTTATAATGTGACAATTAATGAAAATAGTTATGGCGGTAAGGTTGTTTTTGCCGAACCTCCGTCTAACGGAACGAGAATTACAATTATTCGGAATCTTGAAATAAAAAGAACTTCCGATTTTCAAGAAGGTGGAGCTTTCCGAGCTAAAGTGATTAATCATGAACTTGATTATCAGGTGGCAACGTTGGAACAGTTAGATGAAAAAATTGGGCGCTCTATGATTTATCCTCCTTATGCGCAAGAAGGTGTTAGTACTTCTTTACCCCTTCCTTCCGCAGGAAAAGCATTGGTTTGGAATCAAGAAGCTTCCGCTTTGACTAATTCTCTGATTAATCCTGATAATTTGATTGTAGAGGCTTCTTCTGCTAAAGATATTGCTCAAAATTGCGCTTTGCAGGCTCAGAATAGTGCCGCTTCTGCTCAGGCGGCTGAAATACAGGCTCAAACCAGCGCACAATCTGCCGTTGAGGCTGCTGAAACAGCTCAAATTGCAGCTGCTAAAGCATCATTTGGAAACATAGGTGATATTCAATATACAGCTCGTACGGATGCTCCTAATGGCGGGGTTTGGTGCAATGGCGCTGAATATACTAAAGAAATGTTTCCCGACGTTTATCAAATGCTTGTAGATGAAAAATTACAAAGTACAACAATAGATGATTTTGATAGTATGGTTTCTGCTCAGGGCTATTGTGAATTATTTGCTTTGGATATTTCATCTCAAACATTTAAAGTGCCTAAATTGCTCGATAAATATATTATTGATTTTAATTCTACTCTTCCGGTAAAAGGTAACGGTTTATCTATCGGTTTGACTGATGGAACTTATAACTATACTCTTATGGGTTCTAACGCATCTTATATGAATGCCGGCACAAATGGTTTTGGGGCGGGAGTAGGAACTCATTATGCTAACGTAGGAACTAGCACAAAAAATTATAATATTATTGGTGTTACTCCAAACCCGGATTATTCGGGAATTATTACAGATGCTTCCACGGCATCTAAATTTGTGACTTTGAAAGCTTATGTTGTTCTTTATTCATCAGTAGCAGAAGCAAGTATTATTGTTACTAATGAAATATTAAATAACAGAGCCGATGTTGATTTTGCTAATATTACCCATACGGCAAAAAATTTGATTGCAGATCTTTCGATGCCTTCGGACACATATATTGATTTATCTGCTGCCAATAATAACACTTATACAGCGCCGGCTGCCGGAATATATTGGGTGTTGGGATATATGACTTCTGCCAGCCATTTTCTTAAATTAACTAACCAGAATACGGGGATGGTTGATGTTTGTTATCGAGGGTATGAAAATAATGTGAGCTTAACGGCTTCCGTCGCCGTGAAAAAAGGAGATGTTGTTCAGTTGAGCTATAGCGTTTCTTCCATAAATAGTTTTAAATTTATCTATGCTGAGGGAGGCAAAGAATAATGTTATACGTTGAAAAAATAGAAAATCACAGAATCGGAAACCGCACACCTTTTGTTCAGGTGGCTAAATCTCTCGGTTGGACAATTACCATTGATGAAAGTCAAACCGAGACCGCTTATGACGGCTCTTTATGGGAGAAGGGGTACGCTCCTCAAAAGCCGCTGGATGAACTTAAAACAGAAAAACGAGCCGAAATTAATGCTGCTCGAGATGCTGCCGAACAAGGCGGATTTGAATATATGGGTAAAACTTTTGACAGCGATATTGTCTCATGTATTCGTATTCAAGGTGCTGCGCAATCTATGCAAGCGGCAATAATGGCGGAAGATGTGCCGACCATTACTTGGACTTGCCAAGATAACTCAACAATAGAACTAACAGCTCAAGAACTCATGGGTTTGAGTGTGGCGCTGGCTGAATGGTCTAATACTTGTCACCAAAAAGCAACCGCTCTCAAAGCTCAAATTGAAACCGCAACCTCTGAAGAAGAATTGGAGAATATTTCATGGAACGATTAAAAAGAAAATATACTCGTCATAAAATTTATGATTTTGCCGTGTCTGGTATTAATTATATTACTTTAAGAGAACTTACTTATGAGAACATAACCGTACCGAAAGATTTTGTCTTTGACGGTATTTCCGTTCCGGCGCCATTTACGTTGCTCTTTTCCAACAAAGATTTGCGTCAAGGTATTAAGGCAGCTTGTTTTCACGATTATATGTGCCAGCACAAAGATATTTATACCCGTAAACAAGCAACCGATATTTTGATGAACATTTGGCAAGAAAACGGTCTTAATACGTTCAAAGCCCTTATTGCCAAAACATCTGTTAATATTTATCAGAGGCTTAAAGGGTGGAAATAATTATTATGCAAATGTCATGAATTGAGTTTGACATCATTTGTCCTTAATATTACAAATAAATTATTGTGTTTACTTATATGAAAGATGCAACCGATGAGAAACGTATGTAACAAAAATTTACTCATATTCCTTTCAATACACTTTGTTTTGTGGTTTGTTGTCCCCTTAATGCGCCAAAGCCTGCCTATGGATAGTGTGGAGGCTATTACTTGGGGCAGATATTGTGACCTCGGAACTAATAAACATCCGCCTTTGTCTGGATTTCCTGCCGAGTGGTTTTATCAAATCTTTGGGCAGGCGGGGATTTATCTGCTTAATCAAATTTTAGTCCTCATCGGTTTCATCTTTATTTTTAAGCTTGCTAAATGCTTTTTATCCGAAGGTAAAGCCGTTTTATCGGTTATGCTTCTGGAAGGTGTTATCTATTATGGTTTCAGCGCGCAAGAATATAACGTTAATGTGGTTTCTTTGGCTTTGTGGCCTTTAACCGCTTATTATTTCTTGCAAGCTTTGAACAAAAATACCATGAGCGCTTGGATTTTAACGGGTTTATTTGCCGGATTAAATATGCTTAACAAATATGTGGGCGGAATCGAGCTTTTGTGTATGGCACTCTATTTGTTCTTTACCCCCGAGGGAAGAGCGCAGTTTAAAAAGGTTGGCCCTTATATCACTTTTGTTCTTTTCCTTATCGTCATTGCTCCACATGTTTGGTGGCTCTATCAAAATGACTTTTATTCTTTTGAATATTTAATGAGAAGAACCGGAACCGGTGCACAAACACTCGGCGCTCAAATTTGGGCACATTTCTTCTATCCGGTAAAATTCCTCGGTTCTCAGATTTTGTTTGCTCTGATGACAATATTGCTCTTTTATTTGAGTTATCGTCGCGGAGAAAAAGAAGCAAACTATTTGACCAAAGATAAAAAACAATTCTTGTTCTATATGGGAATCTTGCCGGTATTTTTATTTGCCGCCGTGGCTCTTGTCAGCGGAAGCAAACTCAAAAGTATGTGGGGCTTTCCAACATTGTATATGCTTGGTATTGTTCTTTTTGCATATTTTCCATATAAACTTTCCGATATTAATTTCCGCAAAACCGTGAAATCCGTTTATGTGGCTATGACATTGTTTGTTGTTGCCGCACTTTCGGTTATCATCTTTAATAAGAGTGAAAAAATCAATTTCCCTTATCAAAAGTTTGCTCAAGACATGTCTTATGCTTGGAAACTTCATACCGACAAGCCTTTGAAATATGTGGGCGGGGAGATTTGGTATATTGCTAATTTATCAATTTTTGCCGAAGCTCAACCTAAGCCGGTTGCCGGTATGAAACCCGAAAATACGCCTTGGTTTGATAAAAATGATATTCTCTCAAGCGGAGCGCTGGTGGTCTTTCCTAATAAAAATTCTTATATGAATTTGAAAAGTATCTATCCCAATATGAGCGAGCCCAGTGAATATAAGCTTGAATTTAAAAATCGAATTGGTAAGCTAAAGACCAAGACCATTTATTATGGCTTTTTAGATCCTGTAACAGAGGTGAACTATGACTAAAGATTCGGTTAGTATTGTTGTTTCTGCCTATAATGAAGAAGATAATGTTGAGGCATTGTATAAAGAACTGAAAAAAGTTTTGAAAGATACAAGTGTCAAAACTTATGAAATTATCTATGTCGATGACGGTAGCTCTGATAAAACACATGCCAAATGTCAAGCTTTGCAAAAAAAAGACAAACACGTTAAAATTGTGCATCTCAAACGCAATTTCGGACACGAAATTGCCATGACTGCCGGTATGGATTATGCTTTAAGCGAGGCTGTTATTTTTATGGATGCCGATTTGCAACATCCGCCTCTTTACATCAAACAAATGGTGGAAGCATGGCAAGAAGGCTATGATATTGTCTTAACCCGCCGCGTGGATAATGTCGACACCTCGGCATTTTATAAATTCTGCGCCAAAAGTTTTTATAAGATTTTGAATTTGCTTTCTGATACCAAAATTCCCGAAAAAACACCCGATTTTCGGCTTATTGACCGCAAATATATCGACTTTTTGAAAAACTTCAATGAGCAAGACAGATTGTTCCGTGGTTTGCTCAGCTGGATTATGCCTAATGACAAAGTGAAGGTTTTGGACTTTGTGGCGCCGCAACGTCACGCCGGCGAATCTAAATATAATTTCCGCAAAAGTTTGCAACTTGCCGTTAATTCAATCATCCAATTTTCAGTCAAACCATTGCGTTTTTCAACTTATTTGGGAGTAATCACCGCATTTATTGCCGGTTTGCTCGGTTTGTATGTTATTGGGGAGCATTTTATTTTGCACAAGCCAACCCCCGGTTATGCTACAATTATGGTTACCATGATTTTCTTAGGGGCAGTCCAGCTGATTGTTTTGGGTATTATTGGCGAATATATCGGCAAAATCCATATGGAAGTGAAAAAGCGTCCGCTTTATATGGCTGATTATGAAACGCAGGAAGAGGTGAAAAAGGTAGTACGAAATGGCTCTGAAAAAGATATTTAATGCTGATGATTTCGGCATGACACCAGGGGTTAATCAAGCGATTGCCAAAGCTTATCATGACGGAATTTTAAATTCTACCAGCATTATGATTAACTTGAACTTCGTTAAAGAAGCTCTTGATTTAAAAAAAGATATGCCTAATTTGGATGTGGGCTTGCATCTTAATTTGACTAATCAATATGCACTCTCCGTTCCGCAAAACATTCCACTTCTTGCTGATGCCAACGGAGAATTTAAAAACGGTTTTGTAAATTTGTTTTTACTTTCCATACTTCATCCCAAAGAATTGGCGCGTCAAGTTGAATTGGAAGCCAGAGCGCAGATTGAGAAAGCCATTAAACTCGGAATTGAGCTTTCTCACATTGACAGTCACCGCCATATTCATCATATTCCGGTGATTTTCAAAGTGGTCAAAAAACTCGCCGAAGAATATAAAATTCCAAGAATCCGCGTAATGAATGAAGATATTTTCAACACCCTCAAATATAATGACGACAAAAGCTATCTTCATGACGGTGGTTTGATTAAATATTTGGTTCTGCGTTCCCTTGTTTTCTGGAATAATTATCCGACGGATACTTATTTTTACAGCATCTTATATACATGTAAACTTTCAAAGAATCGATTCAAAGGTTTGAAAATTCCTGAAAAATATAAAGCTGTGGAAGTGGGCATTCATCCGGCAATGCCAGAGGTGGATAAAGAGCATATGGAAAATGTGTTTGATGAAAACGTGCTTTCTCCATGGCGTACCAAAGAGTTGGAAACGCTCCTTGATAAAAAAATTGCTGATGAAATTCAATGATAATTGAGCTTTATAAAAAAATCGAACGTATTTGGTTTAAAATAAACCAGAAAATCCGTTTTCTTTTGGTGGGCGGGTTTAATACCGTTTTTGCCTATTGTGTTTTTGCGGCATTGTTTGAACTTGCCAAAATTCCGTACAATCCGGCGCTGATTATACAATATTTTATAACCGTCAATGTGTCTTTTATCACCATGCGTTATTATGTTTTTCAAAGTCATGGCAATATCAAAGCCGAATATTTTAAGGCATGGACGGTTTATATCGGGATGTATTTTTTTAATGCCTTTGCGCTTAATTTATTTGTGCGCGTGCTTGGTCTTTATCCATTGGTCGGGCAGGCAGCTTATCTCATTATCTCAACTATATTGACGTATCTTTTGCATAAATATTTTTCTTTTCGCAAGAAAAAATAATTTTTATTATATTTTAACTTGTAATATTGAAAAATAGTATCATATTAATTTATATTATTTTTTAGGAGAAAAGAATGCAAAAGCTGCTTTGTTTGTCTTGTATTTTAATGTCCGGCACGGCAATGGCTATGAATGTGCCGACGGGGGATTCGCAATCGAATCTTAGTGTTCGTAACGGAGATCCTTTAACCGTTGAGGGAAGTGTGACTAATACGACCGTCGGAACTTATGGTCAAATGACGGTGCAAAACGGCGGCAAGGCTTATAACACAACGGTTGGCAGACTCGGTACCTTGACGGTGACGGGAAGCATAAGTTCTGCTGATAATACCATTCTTAACGGTGCGCAAATGAATGTGACTAATGCAGCCTCAGCAAATGGTGTTGCCGTTAATTCTTCTTCCAAAGTTTATGTCGGGAACACCGCGACTGTTACTAATGCAAAAATAAACGGCGGCAGCATGGAAATTTTGAGCGGTGGCAGAGCAGATGATACCGTGATTAATGACGGTTATATGTTTGTTGAAGACAGTGCTTTCGCTTTTAACACGACGGTGCACGGCGGCTTGTTTGATGTTTTTTCCGGCGGTTTTATCCACGATTTGACCTTAAACGGTGGAGAAACAGTTTTTGAAGGAGATGCGGATGTTACCGGTATAACAACCGTTAATGCCGGCAGTTCGTTATATTTACACGGCAATACGAGTTTTGTTGAGTTGGATTTGAACGGTGGTGATGTTTATTCGGTTTATAACGATGCTTTTAAAAATATAAATGTAACGACACTCAACGGAAACGGTGTTGTTTATATGAATACCAACGTAGCACAAGATGAGCATGATACTTTGAATGTGACCAACGGTGGCTCGGGGCAAGTTGGTTTGGCTTTGACGGACTATAGTGCAACTCCGGTTTTTAAAGAAAATATGAAATTGATTAATGGTTTACCTGACGAAAATTTTTATCTCGTTGGCGGGGCAGTTGATGTCGGTGCTTTCCATTATGATTTGCAAAAACAAGCTAACGGTTGGTATTTGGTAAAAACCATGCAGCTCAGCGATACTGCCGTTTTGGCGAAAAATACATATTCGGCTATTCACTCGGTGATGTATGCTCATCTTGAAAATGTAAACAATCGATTGGGTGAAATTCATACCAATAAAAACGGCGGACTTTGGGTTCGAGGAATCCACCGTGAGCTTGATTTGGATTTTGATGATGCAAGCGAATCGGATGTTGATGTTAACGGTGTGCAAATGGGCTATGATTTTGCTTTGCCTCAGAATATTTTTAATCGTTGGCTTGTCGGTGTTTATGGTGGATATTCAAATTCTGACCAAAGTTTTGACCGTTCTGGTGACGGAGATGCCGATACCTATAGCTTTGGTGCTTATACTACAATGATTGCACAAAACGGGTTTTATGTTGATTTGGCTGCTGCTTATTATCATCATAAACAAAAACTCACCAGCTATTTGCCTTTCGGTGCGCAAGTTGACAGTGACTATGATGTTGACGGTTATACCTTATCTTTAGAAGGCGGAAAACGCTTTGAAATTGCTGACGGATATTATGTTGAGCCTCAAGCACAAATCAGCTATCTTGATTTTGATAATGTTTCTTATCGCACCTCATATGATACCTTGATTGATGCAGCTAATCAAGGAACTTGGTTAGCACGTGCCGGTGTCATTTTAGGTAAACGAATTGATGATTTTTATGATATGCCTTTAGATGTGTTTGTGCGTACCGATTTTTATTCGGAAATAGATAACGGACATAAAGTGACGGTTGCCGGTTATAAAATAGAAGAAGATCGTTCGGAAAACTTTGTGCGTTTGGGAGCCGGTTTTAATCTTAATACCAACAAAGGACAAGAGCTTTATTTCGGCGTTGGTACGATTATGGGCGGAAATGTGCAAATGCCGCTTGATTTAAGCTTGAATGCTCGGTTTGAATTTTAAGCTTTTATAAAACATATCTATATAAAATATCCATATTTTTAAGAGAGGAAAATATGGATATTTTTTTATTGCTGTTCGGTTGTGTTTTAACGGTTCTTTGTATTGCATTTGAGCTTTATTTTATTTATGCCGTTATTATTTCCAAAAATTGTAAGTATCCGCCGGCTTTTCCTTCCTTCGGAAATATGAAAAAAATTGCCCTCAATGAAGCGGAAAAATTTTTAAGCACTGCCGATAAGCCGCTTAAGGTTATTGATTTGGGTTGTGGTACCGGAGGCTTGCTCTTGCCTCTGGCAAAGAAATTTCCCGAGCATCAATTTGTTGGTTATGATTGGGATTTTTTTGTTTGTCAAATTCTGAAATGGCGCGCTCGGAAATTGACTAATCTTGCTGTTGTTTGTGATAATTTCTTAAAAGCTAAATTGCAAGATTATGATTTATTGTTGTGTTTTTTAGATACAAAAGCTGCAAATGAGTTGTCTCTTAAGGTTAGTCAGGAGATTAAACCCGATACCATGATTATTTCTTCGGCTTTTGAACTCAAAGACTTAACACCGTCAGAAGTTTTTGATGCAAAATCTTATGGTATGCCTTTGAAGGTTTATGTCTATAAGAATAGTAATAATTTGTAAGTTTTTTTGTGTTTACTTTTATTTTATAAAAAAATATTTTATTGATATGTTTAATGTTTTGAAAGGTTTAAATTATGACAAATATTCATCCAACTGCCGTTATTGAAGATGGTGCTCAAATTGCTGCAAGTGCAAAAATCGGTCCTCTTTGTTGGATTAGTTCTCGTGCTAAAATCGGTGAGAACGTACAACTTCTCGGGCGTGTTACCGTGATGGGGGATACAACAATAGGTGAAGGAACAATCGTTTTCCCCAGTGCCGTTTTGGGAGCTGGTCCTCAAGACCATGGTAATGAATTTAAGGAGGAAGCCAAACTTATTATCGGTAAACGTAATATCATCAGAGAAAATGTTACCATGCATGCCGGAACACCGAAGGAGCATTTTACCACAACAGTCGGAGATGATTGTATGTTTATGATTAACTCTCACATTGCTCATGATTGTGTGGTCGGAAATGGTGTGATTATGACGAATAATGCCGTTATCGGCGGACATGTCCATTTGGATGACGGCGTTATTATGGGAGGAAACTCTGCCGTGCATCAATTCTGCCATATCGGGCGCAAAGCTATGGTCGGTGGATTGTCCGGTGTTGATCGTGACGTTATACCGTTTGGCATGGTGACCGGAGACAGAGGTAAACTCCGCGGCTTGAACGTGGTCGGTTTGAAACGCAGCGGTTTTGATGAACATACGGTAAAATCCATTTCTCGCGCTTTTATGTTCTTGTTCAAAGGAAAAGAAGGTACTTTTGAAGAACGCTTGGAACAAGCTAAAGAAAAATTTAAAGACAATGAAATGGTTATGGAACAAATTAATTTCATTGTTAAAGGTTTGGAAGGAAAACGTAAAATTATGATGGCAGATTAATCCTGCACAAATTTTACGGTGATGACCGGCATGGTTTTACTTGAAAAAGTATGCTTTGCCGGTTATTCTGATTTTATTATAATATTGTAAGGATGTTTTTATGTTTGAACGTAAACTCGGTATCGTTGCCGGCGGCGGAGATATTCCTCGGATGTTGATTGAGTATTGCCAACAACAAAATCGCGACTTTTTTGTTTTGGCGATTGATGGTAATGCCGATGAACATCTTGTTAATGACACAATCCCTCATGCTTGGATACGCTTGGGACAAGCCGGATCCGGTTTTAAACGTTTGAAGGAAGAAAACGTGCAGGATGTGGTGATGATCGGTACCATTAAACGACCGAGCTTTAAAGAATTGGTGCCTGATTTGCGTACGACGGCTTTTTTTGCCAAAATCGGGATGAAATCTTTGGGTGATGACGGAATCTTGCGCGCCGTGGTTAAAGAGTTTGAACATGACGGTATGCATGTTAAAGGTGTGCATGAGGTTATGCCCGATTTATTGGTTAAAACAGGGGTTTTGACCAAACATAAACCCGATAAAAAAGCACAAGCCGATATTAAACGCGGGGTTGAGGTTGGTTTGGAACTCGGCAGACTTGATGTCGGACAATCGGTTGTCGTGCAACAAGGCTTGGTTTTGGGTGTTGAAGGAATTGAAGGAACAGATAAACTCATTATGCGTTGCGGTGAATATAAGCGCAAAGGTGAGGGTGGTGTTTTGGTCAAGCTCAGAAAACCTCAACAAGATATGCGTATTGACTTGCCGACCATCGGTCTCAATACTCTTAAAAATGCCAAAAACTCCGGTCTGCGCGGTGTGGCTGTTCATGCCGGAAATGCTTTGATTGTTGCTGAAAAAAATGTGATTGATTATGCCAACAAAGAAGGCTTATTTATAATCGGAATTGATCCTGCCGATTATTTGAACGCGAGTGAGGAATAGCTCATGAAAATATATCTGATTGCCGGAGAACCATCGGGCGATTTGCTCGGTTCTCGTTTGATGCGTGCCATGCGCCGCAAAGATAAAAATATTGAGTTTTACGGTGTCGGCGGTGACACTATGGAAGCCGAAGGTCTGAAATCTCTTTACGATATTTCCGATTTAGCCGTGATGGGGCTAACCGAAGTTATTCCCAGTATTCCCAAGATTTTGAAACATATTAAAGAAACTATTGCTGATATTCAAAAAGTTAAGCCCGATGTTGTCGTAACAATAGATTCTTGGAGCTTTTCTTCTCGTATCCATAAAGCCTTGCGTAAACTCAAACTCGGTATCCCGCAAGTGCATTACGTGGCACCGCAAGTTTGGGCTTGGAAGAAAAAACGCGCACGTACCATGTATAAATATATTGATTGCCTTTTGACTCTCTTCCCTTATGAACCTAAATATTTTACTCCTTATAAACTTGATGCCCGTTTTGTCGGACATCCGGTGATTGAGAGTGAAGCAATTGCGGCTGACGGAAGCGCTTTTCGAAAAAAATTTAATATTCCCGAAAATAAAAAAATCATCACAATCCTTCCGGGTTCTCGTAAAAATGAAGTTTCGCGTCTTTTACCGGTTTTTATGGAGGCGGCGCAAGAACTTCATAATGCTGATAAAGATTTTTATTTTGTTTTGCCGACTGTTAAAACCGTTGCCAATATGGTCAAACAAGAACTTCAAAAATATAATCTTCCGGTTTTGGTGGTGGAAATCCAACAAGACAGATACGGTGCTTTCAGAGCCTCGTCTGCTGCCATTGCCGCTTCCGGAACGGTGGCTTTGGAGTTGGCAATTTGTGATATTCCGCATATTATTGCCTATAAGGTTGCTCCTTTAACGGCTTTTCTGGCTAAGAAGTTTTTGCATATTCAATTTGTTAATCTTTCAAATATCTTGCTTGGGCGTGAAATTATTCCCGAACTTTTGCAAGAACGTTGTGTGAAGGGTAATCTTCGTAATTATATTTTGGAATTATTACGGCAAGAAGATTTATATCATCGTCAAATGGAGGGGTTTGCAAAAGTTCGTAAAATTTTGGGGCAAGGAGAACAAACGCCGAGCCAAAATGCCGCTGAAATTATTTTTGAAATTATCAAAAATAATAAGGGGTTGTGATTTTACTTGATTTTTATTTGTCTTTGGTATATCCATTATTCACTTTGTTATATTTTTGACTATAATTTTAGAATATATTTCCGCACGTGAGTGTCGAATTTTTTTTAGTACTTTTAATTTATTTTGGTTACTTTAATTTAAGTAAATCTTTTTACATTGCATTTGGAAAGCTGCCATTGTGAAATGTCAGTTTTCTTTTAATTTGATTTTCATTTTTAATCTTAATATATATGGAACAAATTAGTTTAGGGCAAATTGCTCAAATGATTAATGGTACTGTTCTCTGCGGTGACAGAGATTATCTTATTGAAGGTGTGACGGCGATTAAATCTGCTAAACAAAATGAACTCTGCTTTGTTGCAAATTGTTATGATGTTAATTGTCTGACAGCGGATGTTTGTGCCGTTGTTACCGTTTGTGGGCTGGAAGAGTATCTCAAACGATATCATGTTCCCAACATTATTGTTGTGAACAATATTCAAGAGGCTTCTTCCAAATTGATGAACAAAGTGTGGAATTGATAAAAAAATCCGTCGGCTTTATTTGCTGACGGATTTTTTTTGAATTTTTATTTGCATTTGCTGCATAAATAATTATCCGGCTGAACATATATCGGACAATCTTTATAAGAAGTGTCATATCCGGGAGCACAAGGGATGGGTTCACATTTGTTATATTGAAAACAACCGGTTACAGGACAAGAAATTAAACGATAACCGTCAGAACACTCTGTAATATCACTGCTGAAGCCCGGACAATTTTGTTCGCATATTGGTAATGTCTGTAATGACGGAGAGCCTCCTTGATTTGCTGAAATCGGATTTCCAAATTCATCTATCATGTTTCTTGCAGATACCGTTTGTCCTCGTGCCGGTGTGCTCGTGTTCGGCATTTGCCAATTATATTCATTTAGTGGAGCTGAAGATGCATGTGCGTTTGTAAATGAAGATAGTGACAAAGCCATGGCAATAATGAATATTTTTTTCATGATATATATCCTTTTATAAAACTGATGCCTATATTCTACACAAGTAAAGATTAAATTTTTGCAAATGTTATAAAAATATTTTAAATTGTCTGCATGATGTATAAAATTTTTTTATATATAAAAGAACAATTTGTCGGAGAACAGAATCGGTGGTTTTTGTGGATGCCGGTTCTGTTTGGTTTAGGTATTGCGCTTTATTTTCAAATGCCTTTTGAGCTTTCCATTTGGTGGACTTTGGGAATTTTGGAAGCTCTTATTCTTTTAGCCATTTTATTTCGTCGTCATATCAGAGTTCTCATTTTTCTGATGATTATCGGTGTTATTGCACTTGGCTTTGCCAATATTCAGCTCAAAGCTACTTATCTTAACAAAGCAAAAGAGATAAAATCGCCCGAACTGACTTATATCAGCGGTATGATTACCAAAATTGACTATAATTATCGCGGTTTTCAACGCTTTATTCTTAAAGATACATCAAATTTTGAACAGAATCGGAGCTTTGGCACGGTCAAAGTCAGTACACGTATGAAAAAAAGCGACTTTAAGGTCGGACAATGCGTGGAAATGGCGGCAAATTTGATGCCTGCCGGAAAACCGGTGATTATCGGCGGCTATCAGTTTGACCGCAAAGCCTATTTTGAAGAGATTGATGCCAACGGTTTTGCCATGAGTTCGGTTTATGAAATTGATTGCTCAACCCAACCGAGTTTTGCTGAAAAATTTAATTTCTATATTGATGAATTGCGTGCCAAAATCATTAATCATATTCGCACCATTCTTCCTTCTGACGAAGCTTCGATTGCCGCGGCGATTGTTGCCGGAGAGCAGGGGGTTATCAGCCGCAAAGTGATACAAGATTATCGGGATTCCGGTTTGGCGCATTTTCTCTCAATCTCGGGCTTGCATATGACGATGATTGCCGGACTGATGTTCTTCTTTGTTCGTTTGTTTATGGCTTTTATTCCACCACTTGCTTTGCGTTATGATTCTAAAAAGCCGGCGGCGATAATGGCAATCCTCATCAGCATATTTTATCTGTTTATCTCAGGTGCACAAGTTCCGGCACAGCGTGCATTTATTATGAATCTGATTGTGGTTTTGGGCATATTTATCGGGCGCAAAGCCATTTCGATGCGCACAATCTCTTGGGCGGCAATGTTCATTTTATTCTTTTCTCCGCAAGCACTTATCGGGGCAAGTTTTCAAATGTCTTTTGCTGCCGTGGTGGCTTTGATTGCCTTTTATGAAAAATATGCCGGAGCTTTGCAACGCTTTTTGCGCGGAAATCCTGACAGCGGCAAAGCGGTCAAATTTTTTCGCTACATCTGGGCATATCTCATCGGTATTTTAGTGGCTGATTTTATTGCCAGTTTGGCAACTACGCCTTTTGCCGTTTATCATTTCAATAAAATTGCGCTCTACACAAGTTTAACCAATATCTTAGCCGGACCGATTATCGGCTTGATTGTGATGCCTTTTGTGCTTTTGGCACTTATTCTAATGCCGTTAGGTTTGGATGTGCTTCCGCTCAAACTGGTTGGCTGGGGAATAGGGCTTATCAATAATATCACTGCCTATGTGGCTGCTTTGCCAAACTCGGGTTATCAAGTCCTATCCATGCCGACTTGGGGTTTCGCGCTGATTATTCTCGGCGGATTGTGGCTCTGTTTGTGGAATATGCCATGGCGCAAATGGGGCTTTGTGGTTATTCTTGTCGGTGTGTTGAGCATTTTTACGGTCAAAACGCCGGATGTTATGGTGGATAATGAGGCATCTTTACTTGCCGTGAAAGACGAGCAGGGAGATTTGGTGATTTTGCCTGCGCGCGGCAACAATTTTACCAAGCAGATGTGGCTCGAGAAAACTGCTAATAAAAAGCTTGATGAAAAAGAACGGCGCAAGCTTTATCAAATTTATCGAGGTAAAAAGACAGATAAGTCTTGGCTTGATTTAGTATGTGATAAAAAGTCTTGCCTTTATAAAAATCGCGTTCGTTTTCATAAAGATAAACGCTTAGAAATTGACGGCAAAAAATTTGATACATCTCAAGCCGAAGGCGCCAGCATTTATTTTGAAAAAGATAAAATAAAAATTAAAACCATACGTGATTTTATCGGTTTAAGATATTGGAATTTTTGATAATATCATTTATGTCTAAAGTGCTTTGTTGATGTTGACTTGTTTGATTCAAATAATTGTTATTATGTTTTGCGAGTTTTTGTTTTACCTGTTCCAAATATTGGCTATTAGAATTTGTATATTTAGATAGTTTTTCTTCTTGTATTTTAACTCTATACTCACCCCATTGATATTCGTCATTGCTTTCTTCAAGATAGCGTTTTTGATTGTCCGGATCATAGGCAATTTCTCCGTGTAATTTATATACATTGATATCTTGCAAGGGCTCGGTTGAACAATATTTAATCGGGATGTCTTTGGTATGAAGTTTATGCCCATTTATTTCAATCTCAGGTTTGTTTTCAGCAACGCCGAAGATTAATTGGTTATAGTCATTTTGATATTCGGGGGCGTTGATGCATAAATAATCATTTATGGCTTGTGTGCGGAAAGAATATTCGGCTTTTGTTGAATCTACATCTTCTGAAACAAGTTTTCCTTCTTTCTCATATATAATAATGGGGCATTTTTTTTCTTCGTTCCAATTAAGCCCTTTGACATGATATTCTTCATCAGAATTTGGGCTAATTGTAAAATTACATTCTTTATTTTGAAAATGTTCTTTTTGGCTTTCCCAAAATTCAAAGAAAACAGAGCGATCTCTTCCTCTTTTAGGATTGGCATGCTGTTCATTATCTAATTGCCAATTGGGGTATTGAATATCGGATTTTTTTATTTTGGTTTCGAGTTCGAGGGCATTTCCATCTTTTAATCTGATATCTATGCCAAATTTTTCCATAGCCCATTCAGCATCGGCAGCGACTACAAGAGAACAATAATATTTTTTTGCTCTTTCTTCACTGGTCCAACAATAAAAGCCTTGAGCTTGCCCTCCATATCCCATTCCGGCATTAGGAACAATGCCTCTTTCTAAAAATTTTTCAGAGGTTTGTTCAGAGGCATCTCGCGATATGTGATAAAATTTTAAGTAATCTTCTTCCATATCCTTTCTCCACTTCCTATTCTACCAAATTTTTGATGTTATATCAATGAAAAAGCCTCTCAAACGAGAGGCTCTTAATCTTAGAACATTTGTTCGCGGGTTTTCTTGAACTCTACATCGGGGAAATCTTCCTGAGCTTTGTTTAAGTGCCATGCGTTTCTTGCCAAAAAGACATCGGCACCGTCATGGTCGGTTGCCATCGAGCCTTGGTTGGCATCAATAAACTTCTTCAATTTTTGCTTATCTTTGCAATCAACCCAACGGGCGGTGAAATATTGTGTGGGTTCAAAAGCAACCGGCAAATTAAATTCTGAACGAATTCTATCTGCCATAACTTCAAATTGCAAAGCCCCGACCACGCCGACAATCCATTCCGAGCCGACAACCGGTTTGAACACGCTGGCACCGCCTTCTTCGGCAATTTGTTGTAAGGCTGCGCCCAAGTGTTTGGATTTCAACGGATCAAGCGCGCGAACCGATTTCAACAATTCCGGCGCAAAGCTCGGAATTCCGGTGAAGTGCAATTTTTCGCCTTCGGTTAAGGTATCGCCGATGCGAAGTTGTCCGTGGTTGGGAATCCCGATAATATCGCCGGCATATGCATCTTCCGCCAATTCTCTTTCTTGTGCCAAGAACATGACAGGGGTTGGAACTTTAATCCCTTTACCGGTGCGAACTTGGTTTAAGGTCATGCCGCGTTTGAAGTGTCCGGAACAGATACGCATAAAGGCAATACGGTCACGGTGTTTGGGGTCCATATTGGCTTGAATCTTGAAAACAAAACCCGTAACTTTATTTTCTTCCGGCTTAACTTCTCTTTCTACTGCCGGATGTTCTCTCGGTGTCGGGGCAATATTGTGTAACCCTTCCAAAACTTCTCTGACACCGAAGTTGTTGATGGCACTGCCGAAAAACACCGGTGTTTGAATACCTGCCAGATAGGATTCAAGAGAAAACTCAGGGCAGAGTTCTTTAATCATCATCACGTCTTCACGCAATTTTTCAACCGCGTGAGCCGGTAACAATTCATCTAATTTTTTGTCATCCAAGCCTTTGCAGGTTTCAATCGTGGCATTAATTTGCGACTTATCTCCGGTTTTGTTCATCAAAATCAGTTGGTCGTTCAATAAATCGTAGCAGCCTAAGAAATCTTTACCCATACCAATCGGCCAGCTGGCAGGTGTGACTTCCAAAGCCAAGGTCTTTTCAATATCATCCAGCAAAACAAACGGATCCAAACCTTCGCGGTCAAGTTTGTTGATGAAGGTTAAAATCGGCACATCTCTTAAACGGCAAACTTCAAACAACTTCTTGGTTTGGGTTTCAATACCTTTAGCGGAGTCCAAAACCATGACGGCGGAGTCAACCGCGGTTAACACACGGTAGGTATCTTCGGAGAAGTCTTCGTGTCCGGGGGTATCAAGCAAATTAAAAGTAATATCTTTATATTCAAAATTCATCACCGATGATGCAACCGAAATTCCTCTTTCTTGCTCCACCTTCATCCAGTCAGAGTGAGCATGGCGGTTTTCTCCACGAGCTTTGACGGCTCCGGCTTGTTGAATTGCACCGCCGAAAAGCAACAATTTTTCGGTCAAAGTGGTTTTACCGGCATCCGGGTGCGAAATAATGGCAAAGGTTTTGCGCTTATTTACAGTATTATTCATTTTCTACCTTATTTAATTGTCTTTAATTTTTGAAATTAGGCTTCTTTTATATCAGATATCTTATTTTGGCAAGAAAAAAGAGGGTTCAGCCGAACCCTCTTTAAATTATAAGTTACAGCTAAAACGGGCTGGAAACCATTGGAACTAACGGCTCGGCTTTGGATTTTTCATCTTCGGCTTTTTTCTCTTCCGTTGGTTTTGCTGTTTCCGGCTTTGTTGTTTTTGCCGTTGCGGCGGCGCGATTAATGCCTAAATAATTTTCAATCGCGGCTTTTTCTTTTTCTTTTTCATTGGTGGTGATTAAATTCAAATCATACAAAACTTCCAATTTACGTAAGTTCTTTGCTGCCGTCATTATATCTTTGGTGGGAAGTTGTCTCTTGGCACGTTGACGCGGATGCGGCGGTAGTAATGTTTCTATAATCAGATTGCGTTCCGCCAAAAATTCTCTCGGGGTTATGGCTTTGGCTTCGGTGGCTTCTTTTAGGACATTAATGCGTTCTACAATCAAATCAGGTGAGGGAACCGCACGATCAATACCAAAGGCCGGAGCTCCATTGGTCAACGGCAGCAAAGCTCCGATATTTGCCGAACGTGCATTTAAAAACTCTTCTTGTGTAACCAAATCATTTTCTGCCAGCTCTTTCAAGGTTAAAAAGCGTGCAATAACGTTTTGTTCTCCGTCGTCAAACAAAATTTCTGCTGCCTCAATTTGCTCTTCCGTTGTGGGTTCTTCAACCACCGGCTTTTTCTTTTGTGCCATAAAAATGGCTTTGGCTATGGCTGATTTGCTTTGTCTTAAGGCTTTGGAATCTTCAATATTGAAAACTTTGGCGCCGTTATCATCTTCTATAACCATTTTACTTTGCTGCAAAGTTATCATTCGGAGGCGTTTTTGGGCGATTGTTGACATTTTTTCCGGCTTGCCGTTTGATGAGCCTAAAATGGTGGTGGCATCACTATTTAATAAAATTAAGTCTTCATAATTTTGGCGCGCGCGGTTGTAGTGACCTAATTGTTCAGCGGTCATGGCACTTACAATCAAGGCTTGCGGTAGTTTAGGATTGGATTGTAAAGAGCGATCGGCTAATCTTTGTGCTTCTTCAAAATTTCCTTGTGAATATGCTACCGTTGCCAGGTTGGCATCTTCTGCCGCTTGGTCATTGAATTGCCATATTGTCGGAGATTTTCCGTCTTCTCCCATGCGGGCAACGTTGGTACAGCCGCTGATAAGTCCTATTAATGCGGCTCCGCATAATAAATTTTTGGTCATATTTTTTGCAAACACCGGTTTACTCCCAAAATTATAATTAAAAAAACGCTTTTGTCCTCATCATATAGAATATTAACTTATATTACAATTATTTTTATCAGGTTGTGAATTTAGTCTTGATTTAAAATTTTTTTTCTTTACTATGCAAGCAAAAATAAGTAGTTGCGAGCGTGGTGAAATTGGTAGACACGCCAGACTTAGGATCTGGTGCCTTTCGGTTTGAGAGTTCGAGTCTCTCCGCTCGCACCATCTCTTTTGTGAGATGGTTTAACCCTAATTGAAGAGAGTATTGATGAATATTAAAGAAGTAAAATCCGAAGGATTGAAAAAATCTTTTAAAGTCAGCGTCTCTGCCGCAGATTTTGCCAAAGACGTTGATGCCAAAATCAAATCTATTGCTAAATCCGTTAAACTTCCAGGTTTCAGAGCCGGTAAAGCTCCTGCTTCCATGATTAAACAAAAATATGAAGCTTCTGCCAAAGCCGAGGTCTTGGAAGATTTGGTTCAAAAAACCGCTCAGCAAGTTATCAAAGAAAACAATCTTCGTCCGGTTATGATGCCTGATGTTAAAATTACCGCTTTCAAAGACGGTGAAGATGTTGAATTTGACGTTAATGTTGAAATTATGCCCGAAATCAACTTTGACGGTATTAAAGATATTGCTCTTGAAAAACAAATGGCTGAAGTTCCTGCCGAAGAAGTTGAAAAAGCTTTGAAATATTTGGCTGATGCGCGCAAAGAAACTAAAAAAGTTGAAAACGACAGAGCTTCTCAAAAAGGTGATACCGCCGTTATTGACTTTGTCGGTTCCGTTGACGGGGTTGAATTCCAAGGCGGTAAAGGTAGCAACTATCCTTTGGTTTTGGGTTCAAACTCTTTTATTCCCGGTTTTGAAGATCAATTAATCGGTAAGAAAGCCGGTGAGAAGGTTGATGTTAATGTTACCTTCCCCGAAAATTATCACGCTAAAGATTTGGCTGGTAAAGTTGCCGTTTTTGCTTGCGAAATTAAAGAACTTCGTGAGCCTCAAGAAGTTCAAATCAATGACGAATTTGCTAAATCTATGGGTGAAGAAAATTTGGATAAACTCAAAGCCATTATTGCCGAACGAATTAAAGGTGATTATGAAGCCGCTTCCAAAATGAAACTCAAAAGACAACTTTTGGATATTTTGGATAAGAATTATACTTTTGATGTTCCGCAATCTTTGGTCGATGCTGAATATAAAGCTATTGTCAACCAATATGAACAAGCTAAGAAATATAATCAACTTGATGAAAGCGAAAAAGCAAAATCTGAAGATGAGCTTTTGAAGGAATATAAAGATATTGCCGTTCGCAGAGTTAAACTCGGCTTGCTCCTCTCTGA
The DNA here is from genome assembly GCA_944393215.1 of uncultured Alphaproteobacteria bacterium. Classification (GTDB taxonomy): domain Bacteria; phylum Pseudomonadota; class Alphaproteobacteria; order RF32; family CAG-239; genus CAJLXD01. The sequence continues at coordinate 98,981 of CALXZL010000002.1, read as the reverse complement.
AATCGGTCAAAATGCAAAAATTACCATTACTCCCGATGATATTAATCAAGCTATTATGGCTGAAGCTCGTAAATATCCCGGACAAGAAAAGGCAGTTTTGGATTTCTATGTTAAAAATAAACAAGCCGTTGAGAATTTGAAAGCTCCGATTTTTGAGGAAAAGATTGTTGATCATATCATTTCTCAAGCTAAAGTCAGTGAAAAAACAGTTTCTATTGAAGATTTGTACAACTTTGATGAAGCTGCTAAACCGGCAAAAAAATCTACAGCCAAGGCAAAAAAAACTGAAACTGAAGAAAAAGCTAAGAAAACAACTAAAAAAGCATCTTAGTCTTTGCTGCATTTTGAAAAGTCCGATCTTTTGGTCGGGCTTTTTTTTTATTTTGTGTATAAATTTTTTTAAAGTTTTTTTATTACGAAAGAAATTATATCCTGTTGAGCAGAAGAGGGTATAATGAAAAATTTTATTGTTAATTTAGCTACAAATCAAAAAGTTATTTGTCTGTTGTTCCTTTTAGGCGGCGGTCTCTTAAGCTGTGGCTTGCGTTATGAAATTATTTGGGATTTTGTAAATTATCATTATTATAATGCCTGGGCTTTGGTTAATCATCGCGTTAATGATGATGTGTTAATGGCGGGCTTAAACGGTTTTTTTAATCCGCTTCCCGATGTGCCTCTTTATTATCTGATTAAATATTTTAATGATTTTCCCGCGCTTATTTCTTTTCTTCAAGGATTGTGGTTCGGGGCTTTGATGTATGTTGTTTTTCGGCTTGAGTTTTTGTTTTTTGATAAAAATTCATTGTCCGGTAAAATTGCTCTTGGGCTTTGTTTTTTGATTGCCTTAACAGGAAGTGCCACATTTTTACAAATAGGAATTTCCAGTAATGAAGTGATGTTGGCGTTTTTGCAGCTATCTGCCTTCTATATTTTAATTAATGAAATTTTCTATAAACAAAGCGGAAAAAAATCTTCCTTCTTTTTATCGGGATGTTTGCTCGGCGCCGCCATGGGACTGAAGTTGACCGCTGTTATTTATTGCTTCGGGTGTGGCGTGACTTTGCTCTGTTTTTCTAAAAAACTTAAGCATCCGGTGCAAAATTTGTTTTGGTTTGCTTTGGGCGGTATGCTCGGCTTTTTGTGTTTTTCGGGTTTTTGGATGTGGAAAATGTGGACCGAGTTTCAAAATCCGTTTTTCCCCTTTGCCAACGCCGTGTTTGAATCTCCTTTTTTGCCTATCGGAAATTTCTTTGATCGGAATTTTACGCCTCAGAGCTGGTTTGATGTTCTTTTGTGGCCGATTATTATTTCTTTATCTTTATATCGGCAAGAAGGAAGCGAAATGTTTGTTGCCGATTTCAGAAGTTTGATTGTTTATCTTATTTTTTGGTATTTTATTGCTAAACTCGTTTATATTAAAATCAAACATAAAAAAGTTAATTTTGATTATAAATGGGTGTTCTTAAGTCTTTGTCTTTTGGTTTGTTATGCCGTTTGGATGTATTTCTTTTCTATTGTCCGCTATTTTATTTTGCCGGAAATTTTATGTGCTTTTATAATTGCCCGAGCCTTAACTTCTCTGAAACCGTCTTCTTTTTTCGGACAAGCGCTGTATTTTAGTTTTTGCGGAATTGTTTTGTTTATTTTGCTTAGTACTCCTTATTTTTCTGAAAATTGGGGCAGACATCTCAATTTGCAAAATTTTGAAAATAAAAATGACGCATATATTAAAGTTGAAAATGTTGTTATACCCGATCATGCTTTGATAAAAACATATAATTATCCGACATCGGCTTTGTTTGCTTATTGGGCTGATAAAAATCCGTCCGTGCGCGGTGTTAATATCTTTCAACAGTTATATGCTTTTACTCAAAATAATAATATTACCGAAAAAGATTATTTTTCTACAAATTCTTTGTGGCAGAACAAAAGGGAGCAAATTATAAAAAATCATCAAGGTCCGGTTTTGCTTTTATTGGCGACAGGGTTTCAAAAAAACAGTTGGAAAATTGATTTTCCAACCATCCCCGACACAAAAGGGATGCGCTGTCATTTGCTTGTAAATAATTTGTTGCCTTTTTTCTCTTTGTGTGCTCCAAAAGAAATTGCAGATCAGGTTTTTGTTAATGATAAATATAAGATTTATGAAGATGATGATACCAAATAAAAAAATTGCCGTGATTATTCCTTGTTATAATGAGGAAATTTCCATTGCCGGAGTTGTTGCCGATTTTAGAAAATATCTGCCGGATGCCGATATTTATGTCTATGATAATAATTCAACCGATAAAACTGCAGAAAAAGCGCGAAAAGCCGGTGCAATCGTCAGATCAGAATATTATCAGGGTAAAGGCAATGTGGTTCGGCGGATGTTTGCCGATATTGATGCCGATATTTATGTTATGAGTGACGGGGATAAGACATATGATATTAAACGTACGCCCGATTTAATTGATGAATTGGTGAAAAATAATTTGGATATGGTTATCGGTGCCAGAAAAGAGGTTGATTTGGCGGCTTATCGTGTGGGACATCGGACCGGTAATATTTTGTTGACTAAATTGGTTCAGAAATTTTTTAAGCAAAATTTGGTTGATATGCTTTCTGGTTTCAGAGTTTTTTCTAAGCGGTTTGTTAAATCTTTTCCAGCTCAATCTGCCGGTTTTGAAATTGAAACGGAATTAACTGTCCATGCTCTTTCTTCAAGAATCCCTTTTAAAGAAATTGAAACGGATTATTTTGCTCGACCGTTGGGTTCGGAAAGCAAATTGGCGACTTATAAGGACGGGATGCGAATCCTTTTAATGATTGTGAATCTGATTAAAGATGAACGCCCTTTGTTTTGTTTTAGTTTGTTTACAATTTTCTTTTTTATTTTGTCTTTGTGCTTTGGCTTGCCGGTAGTGGAAGACTTTTTTCAAACGCATCAAGTGTTGCGTTTTCCCAGAGCTTTTTTGGCTATGGGGTTGATGATACTTGCCGTGATTTCTTTATTGGTCGGTCTTATTTTGGACAGTGTCAGCAAAAGCAGAAAAGAGGTGCGGCGTATGGCATATCTTAATTATCCTGCCGTCGGAGACCGTTAAGTGCAATATCAGGGGGAAGATAATTTAGACGTTTTGAAATTAGCTAAAAATTATAATCAATTTTTAGTTAAAAGTGTTTGTTCCCTCATCAATCAGCCAAATTTGCAAATTGTAGATTTTGGTTCTGGAGAGGGGGATATTGCCCGAGAAGTAGAAAAAAACAGCGGCAATCAAGTTATTTGTATTGAGCCTGCCGATAATTTGCAAAAATTTTATCATCATCAAAATTGTGCCAAATCTTTGGATGAATTTTCTGACGGAACAATCCATTATATATATTCCTTAAATGTTTTGGAGCATATCAAAGATGATGTTGCCGTTGTTGATGCTTTTTATCGAAAGTTAACGCCGAACGGAAAAATTTTTTTGTATCTTCCCGCTTTTAACTTGCTTTATTCTTCCATGGATAAAAAAGTCGGGCATTATCGGCGCTATACTAAAGCGGCTTTAATAAAGTTGTTTGCCGATAAGAATAAGTGGAAAATTGAAAAACTTGTTTATGCTGATTTTTTGGGCTTTTTTATTACGCTTTTGTTCAAATGTTTCGGCAATAAACAAGGTGATATTTCTCCCGTAACCTTGAAATTTTATGATCGGTTTCTTTTTCCCGTTAGTCGTTTTTTGGATAAATTGACGCAAGGAACTATTTTAGGTAAAAATGTTTGTATTATTGTGGAGAAAAAAAGTGAAAACCAGTAAAGAAAAATTTTTTCAAGCGGCTGCCATATTTTTATATTTATTTGCAATATTCTTATTACTTTTTATTTTTAGTTTAGAATATTTTTTTGAAGGTCTATCTTTTGAACAAATTTGTTTCCATGTACAATATGCCAAAGACATTATGTCTTTGAAAGGTGAGTATGTTACGGTTTTTTCTATTTCCGTTGCTTTGTTTTTGGTGGGAGCAGGTGTTCTCTATTGGTTATTGAAAAAACTTGGAACTTATGTCTTTTTGTGCGGAAGCATGCTCCTGTTTGTACCCATATTCTTGTGGGGATGTTTGAAATATGATTTCTTTGCATACATTCAAAATCAATTTGAATATTCGGATCTTTATGAAAAAAATTATGTAGAACCGATAGAGGAAAATTTTTCAATAAATTCAGATTCAAAAAATATTGTAGTGTTTTTTTTAGAATCCATGGAAAATAAATATAATGTCTTATTTGATTCCTTTCAAATACTTTCATCGACCCAAAATTCTATGGGTAAGTATTATCAAATATATGGGAGTGCTTGGACAATTGCCGGTATGGTAACGGCATTGTGTGGTGTTCCTCTTGACGTGGATGTCTCTTATAATCAATATGGGAGCAATTATAATTTTTTGCCCAATTTGGTTTGTTTACCAGATATTTTAAATTCTCTTGAATATAAAAATTATTTTGTTACTTCAGCTTCATCGACATTTGGTGGAAAAGATGTTTTTTTGAAAGAGCATGGGGTAAAACAAGAGCATATTTATGATGTTAATTATTTTCGGAAACATATGACTGGAAGATTATATGGTGGTGCATGGGGGTATCCAGATAGTTTTATGTATGATTTTTTAAAAAGACATATACTTGCATTGCGTGACAAAAAAGAACATTTTTTTATTGTTGCAGAAACAGTAAATACGCATTATCCATATAATTATTTAGAAAAAAATTGCAAAAAAAAATACCAAGATTGGAGAGATGTTGTTTTATGTACGGATAAGCAGATTTCTGATTTTGTTCAATGGTTTTATAAAGAGGGCTTAGATAAAGATACAATATTACTAATTATTGGCGATCATTTATCCATGGATAAAGAGATTGCACAAGCAATGTCTTCTTTTTCCGGAGAGAGAACTCTTGTGAATATTTTAATAGCAGATCAAAAAAATATCAGACCAAGAAAATTTAGCGGGGTGGATATTATGCCAACCATTATAGAGGCTGCCGATATTTCTTCCAAATCATCCAAGCTTGGGTTGGGGGTTTCTTTGTTTGATGAAAATCAGCAAACATTAATTGAAAAATATGGTTTAGAAGAATTAAATAAGCAATTACGAAAAAATAGTCTTGTTTATGAAAGTTTTCTCTAATTTCTTAACTTTTTTATTGCCTTTATTTACTTTTTATTGATGATATTGGTATATTCTTTTCAAAAATTGTAATTTACGGCATAAGGAAGATAAAATGTTTGATGAAAATCCCTTAAAAGTATTTAACAGCAGTCTTGTCCCGATGGTCATTGAGCAGACTTCTAAAGGTGAACGTTCTTTTGATATATTTTCTCGGTTGCTTAAAGAAAGAATTATCTTTCTGACCGGCGAAGTTAATGATGAAGTCGCTTCACTTGTTTGTGCTCAGCTTCTGTTTTTGGAATCGGAAAACCCCAAAAAAGATATTTATATGTATATCAATTCTCCCGGTGGTTCGGTGACTTCGGGTATGGCTATGTATGATACCATGCAATATATAACTTGTGATGTGAATACGGTTTGTATCGGTCAAGCTTGCTCCATGGGATCTTTTTTGCTTGCTGCCGGTACTAAAGGTAAACGTTTTTCTTTGCCAAACTCCATGATTATGATTCATCAACCGAGTTCCGGTTTTAAAGGTCAGGTAACGGATATTGAAATTCATGCCCGTAATTTGGTAGAGTTGAAAAAACGCATGAATAAATTATATTCTCACCATACCGGTCAAAAACTTTCCGTCGTGGAAAAAGCTATGGAAAGAGATAATTTTATGACACCCGAAGAAGCACTCAAATTTGGTTTGATTGACCAGATTGTGGCTAACAGAACTGAAATTGTTGCAAAATAGGATTTAGAAAGATGAGTGAAGATAAAGATAACGGCGAGTTGCATTGTTCATTCTGCGGTAAAAGCCAATCAGAAGTGAAAAAACTGGTGGCTGGGCGCGGTGTTTATATTTGTGATGAGTGTATTGAAGTTTGTATCAATATCGTTGCGGATGAAATGGCTGAAGAGGCTAAACGTGAAGGCGGAATCGATGCCGAAAACTTGCCGACACCCTCTAAAATTAAAGAGTTTTTAGATCAATATGTCATTGGTCAGGAAAAGGCTAAAAAGGTTTTGTCCGTGGCAGTTTATAACCATTATAAACGTTTGAATAATATTGATTCAAAGACAAGTGATGTTGATATTGCCAAATCTAACGTTGTGCTTATCGGTTCTACCGGTTGCGGTAAAACCTTGCTCGCGCAAACTTTGGCTAAAATTTTGGATGTGCCGTTTGCCATTGCCGATGCCACAACCTTGACCGAAGCCGGATATGTCGGTGAAGATGTTGAAAACATTATCTTGAAGCTTGTTCAAGCTGCCAACTACGATATTGAAAAAGCACAGCGCGGTATTGTTTATATTGATGAAATTGATAAAATTACCCGTAAAACTGACGGTCCGTCTATTACGCGCGATGTGTCCGGTGAGGGTGTCCAACAAGCTCTTTTGAAGATTATTGAAGGGACGGTTGCCAATGTTCCGCCGCAAGGTGGTCGTAAACATCCGCAGCAGGAATTTTTACACGTGGATACCACCAATATTCTTTTTATTTGCGGTGGCGCTTTTTCCGGTTTGGAAAAAATTGTCGGTAGAAGAGGGAAGGAATCTTCTATCGGGTTCGGAGCTGAAGTCAGAGGTCCCGATGAAAGACGCGTCGGTGAAATTTTGCAAGATGTAGAACCCGAAGATTTGCTTAAATATGGTTTGATACCCGAATTTGTCGGGCGTTTGCCGATTATTGCAACTTTGGAAGACTTGGATGAAGAGGCGTTAATTAAAGTTTTAACAGAGCCTAAGAATGCGCTTGTTCGCCAATATAACAGTTTGTTCAAAATGGAAGACGTTAAACTCACCTTTACCGATGCCGCTCTTAAAGCTATTGCCAAAAAAGCGATTGAACGTAAAACCGGAGCGCGTGGTTTGCGTGCCATTATGGAAGAAAATTTGCTTGAGCTGATGTATGATATTCCCGATAAGAAAAATGTTGAGGAAATCATCATTGATGAAAAAGTTATCAATGATAAAAAAGCGCCAAAGTTGGTTTATCGTAAAGAAGGCAAAAAATCTGCCGAAGATAAGAAATCGGCTTAACTTTGATATTGGAGGAAAGCCGCAAGAAATTGCGGCTTTTGTTTTTGTATGAATTTGCATAGTATTGATGTATCTACCGAACAGAAACAGCTTTATGCCGCATTTGATGATTGTTTGCAAAAAGTGAGAGGAAAAACTTTTTTTGAAGGTTTTGCCAAGGAAAAAATTAAGCATTCCATGCAAGTTGTCGGTGCCGGAAATTTGATTCTGAAGCAAGAAAAAAGTTTTCAAAATCGAGGGGAAGAATTTTGGCGTTTAGGTAAACTTGTTTGTCTGTTTCATGATATCGGGCGGTTTAAAGAAATTTATATGCTTTCGCAAAATTCTTCACAGCATTATAATCATGGACATTTCAGCTATGATATGCTTAAAGATTTAGGCTATACCGATTTGCGTTTGCTTCTTCCCGTTAAACGTCATGGTGAACTTGCCGACGCATTGGAAAATGATGCCGAATTTCAACAAATGCCGAAAGGAAAAGAAAAAGAAGAAACGCGCGAGCTCTATGGTTTGGTCAAAGATGCCGATAAAATTGCCAATCTTTATCTAATTAAATATGATGAGCGTATTTTTAAAGATTTGTTTTTTGAATATTTGTCTGAGGAAGATAAATATGCTCCGATTTCGGATAAGGTTATGCAAGCAGTTCAAAATCATGATTTGGTCAGAAAAGGAGACGATAAATCTTTTTCCGATAGATTAATTCAAATTTTATGTTTCGTTTTTGAAATTTATTATCAGCCGTCATATGACTTTATTATCAGACATAAATTACTTGATAATTTGTTTGGATATTTATTGGAATATTGTCCGGATAAAGAGCAGGCACAATTTGTTTGTGATTATATAAATGATTATCTGAAGAGTAAGGCGTTATAGTTTGTTTATCATAGATTTGGAAAGGGCAATAACGGCATCAAAATTATCTTCATCGCAAACTTTGTTGCGGCGGATATGTCCGCATTTTGTGCATTTTTGAGTGAGGATATAAATGCCGTTTTTCATTTCAACCGCAATAGGTTCCATCAATCCGCCGCAATCTGCCGCACGGTCGCCGGGGTTGATGTCTACATGTTTGCTCCATAAGCAATTCGGGCAATGGTTAGTGTAGCCGTTGCCGTGGACTTTTTGACCGCAGTGTTCGCAAGTAAAATCTTCAATTTGGCGATTAAATTTTTTCATTATCCTCTCCTTTTATCGGCAAAGTTAAACGTAATCATGAATTTTGGCAAGAAAATTTTGACGAATCTATAAATCATAAAAAATAGTTTTGAAAGAAATATGATATTTGCTAGTTGACACATTGGACAAAAAGTGCTATAAGTTATAGCAATTAAATATTATTGTTAAATAATCAAAAAAAAGAAAATGGAAAAGACGTTCACTATCTCAATTTCAATTGAGAAAAATTACGTTGTTCGAATTTTGATGTTGGCTTTTGTAGCCACATTAAATTTGGTCATGCTGGGGGTTGAATTTTTTTCTCCTCTACCGGTATGGCAACGCATTGTCTTGGCTGTTGTTGCTTCCATTGTAAATCTCTATAGACAGAAATAAAATATTAGCCAACCGGAGCCATAAAGTTCGACCGACGCTCTTGCTGTACACTGAAATCGCGATGCTCACTTTGTGCAGGGCGGTGCATTGTGCCTTATTAACCGCGCGTCGGTCACTTGTTTTGTAAATTTCGCAGAGCAAAGCTCACACTTTGCTAGCTCAATAACAAAACTACGCCTCTTGCGGTATAAAACACCGGAGCAACGGTGTTTTATATCCTCGAGCCTGATATCAAACAGGCTCCCTCGGTCGCCGCTCTTATCAGACAACCAAAAGCATAAAAAAAATCCCTTCACAAGGAAGGGATTTTTTTTATGGCTCCGGCTGCCTGATTCGAACAGGCGACCGATCGGTTAACAGCCGATTGCTCTACCGCTGAGCTAAGCCGGAATAATGCGGTATTGACTGAATTTTGGAGGCCGGTACCGGAATTGAACCGATGTACAAGGATTTGCAGTCCTCTGCATGAGCCACTCTGCCAACCGGCCAATTTGGATACCTCAACTTGAGTTCCTCATCCACTCAACGAAAACTATATATACAATCTTTTCGCCTTTAGTCAATAAGTTTTTTTATTTTTTTTTGCTTTTTTGTGATTATTTTTTTTATTCCTTTAAAAATCAATCTCTTAATTTTGCACAATGCTTATTCTTGTTGCTTTTTTTTATCTCTTGGCTCTATGATTGATGTGAACTTTTTTGAGGAGAATTTTATGAATATTGCTATTGCTTCTGATCATGGCGGCTTTGAACTCAAACAAAACCTCATTGATTATTATCAAAAACAAGGCATTAATCTTGAAGATTTGGGAACTCACTCTTCCCAATCTTGCGATTATCCCGATATTGCCAATAAATTAACTGCCGAAATTTTGAATGGTCATATCGATTTGGGAATCCTTATTTGCGGTACAGGAATCGGAATCTCTATTGCTGCTAATCGTCATAAAGGAATCCGCGCGGCTCTCCTCTATGATGATTTTTCTGCCGAAATGGCTCATAAACACAATAATGCCAATGTTATTGTGTTTGGTGGTCGTACCATGAAAACCGAAGATGTTATCAGAAGAATTGATATCTTCCTTAATACACATTATGAAGGTGGTCGTCATCAAAATCGTCTCGATAAACTTGATTTATAGGAGTTTTTTTATTATGGATTTTGAAAAAAATTTAGCTCAAGAAGATCCTGATATTTTTAATGCCGTTAAAAATGAGCTTAAACGCCAACAAGATCAAATCGAACTTATTGCTTCTGAAAATATTGTTTCTAACGCTGTTTTAGAGGCTCAAGGTTCTATTCTCACCAATAAATATGCTGAAGGCTATTCTGCAAAACGCTATTATGGTGGTTGTGAATTTATTGATGTGGTGGAAAATTTGGCTATCGATCGTGCTAAAAAACTTTTTAATGCCCAATTTGTTAATGTTCAGCCGCACTCGGGTTCTCAAGCAAACACAGCTGTTTATGTCGCTTTGCTACAACCCAACGACACCATTATGGGGATGTCTTTGGACGCCGGCGGACACCTTACTCACGGCGCTAAAGTTTCCTTCTCAGGAAAATGGCTCAATGCCGTTGCTTATGGTGTGAAAAAAGACACCGGTTTGATTGACTATGACCAAGTGGAGCGTTTGGCAATCGAAAATAAACCTAAACTCATTATTGCCGGTGGTTCGGCTTATCCACGCCAAGTGGATTTTGCGCGTTTTCGCGAAATTTGCAATCGGGTAGGGGCTTATCTTATGGTCGATATGGCTCACTTTGCCGGTCTGGTTGCCGGTGGTGTTCATCCGAATCCTCTTGCCTATGCCGATGTGGTTACAACAACCACGCATAAAACGCTTCGTGGTCCTCGAGGCGGTATGATTTTGACCAATAATCCCGAAATTGCCAAAAAAATTGACTCGGCTATCTTCCCCGGAACACAGGGCGGTCCTTTGATGCATGTGATTGCTGCCAAAGCCGTTTGCTTTAAAGAAGACTTAACCGACGAATTTAAAGCCTATGCCGCACAAGTGATTAAAAACGCCAAAGCTCTTGGTAAACGTTTGCAGGAACGAGGGCTCGATTTGGTATCGGGCGGAACTGATACTCATCTGATTTTGGTTGACTTACGTCCGAAAAAACTAACCGGAAACGTTGTGGCTCAAGCCTTGGAAAGAGCGCATATGACCTGCAATAAAAATGCTATTCCGTTTGATCCCGAAAAACCAACCGTAACTTCGGGAATCCGTCTCGGCTCTCCGGCGGCAACCACACGCGGTTTTAAAGAAAAAGAATTTATTCAAGTGGCTGATTGGATTGCCGATGTGATGGATTCTCTTGTTAACGGGACTTCGGAAATTGTTATTCCGCAGATACGTGAAAAAGTGATTGCGCTTTGTCATCAATATCCGATTTATAAAGATTTGTAATCGGCACAAAAAAAGTCTGTAACTTTTGTGAGTTACAGACTTTTTTTGAGTAGTTTTAGTTTATTTTACCAATTTTTTGACCTGAGCCAAACTTGGAGCTTTTACCGCTTTGCCGTCTTTGGCGTAAGCTGTGATTTTGACACGGCTCCAGTTGGCAATTTTTCCCTTGTCGTTCAGCATCGGCTGTTTGGCGTTCTTGCTATTCAGTGCAATGTATTGTTCACCGTCCAATAACAACATTTCATTGTGTGCCGGAATAATTGATTTTCCTGCTTTGGTATAAACGCCGAATTTTCCCTTTTCCTGATACATAAAATTGCCGTTAGCATCTAATTTATAATTTTCAAAAGCACCGGAAATTGTTCCGTATTCTTGCGGAAAATAGATGCTGAGAATATCTCCGGTCCGGCTCTCAAAATATTGTGCCTTTTCATTGTATGAAATGGCGGATGTACTTTGGAAGACCAGTTTATTCTCCGGCGTGAGCAACAGATATTTTTTGTCCAGCTGTCCGATGAAGTGTTCTGCGGCATAGGTCAGGCTGCTATACACATTGGGTGTAATAGTCAGACCTTGGATGTCTTTGATGCCATACTTGCCGGGAGCATCGCTTTTGCCGTACATTACGTAATCACTTGTGCCTTCTAACGGCGTAATTGTTTCCTTCGGACCGCAAGCGACCAAACACAAAACTGTGGCAATTAATGCCATAAAACTGAATCTTTTCATAATTATAAGTTTTAAAAATTAAACATAGGGTTATTTCAGTAATTTTTCAGTTAACATATTTATTTTTTTTGTCAAGTCGTTTTTAGCCAAATTTTAAGGAAATTATCTTATCTTTTATTATATTTTGTATGGGAGTAAGTATGTTAAAACTAAATACCAAAAAAATTGCCGAGATTGTTTGTTCGGCATCAAATGTTGTTGATATGGATATTGAAAATATTTCTACCGATAGTCGCCACATTGTTAAAGGCGATTTGTTTATTGCCATTAAAGGTGAAAAATTTGACGGTCATGACTTCGTGCCTGACGTGATTGCCAAAGGTGCTGCCGCGGTAGTCGTGAGTAAATTGTTCAAAGAAATTCCCGCCGTGCGACAAATTGTGGTTTCCGATACTTTAGAAGCTTATGGTAAAATCGGGGCTTATGTGCGTTCTCAGTTCAAAGGTACGGTTATCGGCCTGACGGGAAGTGCCGGCAAAACTACCACCAAAGAAGAACTCAAATTTATCTTATCTAAATTTGCGCCGGTTTATGCCACCAGCGGCAACTTTAACAACTTTGTCGGTGTTCCGCATACGCTCTGTAATATGGATTTAAATGCCAAATATGCCATTATTGAAATGGGCATGAGTGCCAAAGGTGAAATTGCCAAAATGGTCGATTGGGTTAAGCCTGATATGGCGATCGTGACCAATGTTTATCCGATGCATATTGAATTTTTTCCTAATTTTGAAGGCATTGCCGAAGCTAAAGCCGAAATTTTTCAAGGTCTGAAAAAAGGCGGGGCGGCATTTATCAATGAAGATACCAATTTTGCCGATATATTGGAAAAACGGGCATCGGAACATGGTGCCAAAGTGATTGAGTTTGGCAAAGATAATCACCCCGATGTGGCTTTTGAAACGGCTGCCGAAGGTGAGCATTATCTCTACAATGCTTGGTGTGTCTTATCGGTGGTAAAAGAATTGGGTTTGGATGTTGAAAAAGCGGCAACTTACATCAAAGACTTCGGAGCTTTGGATGGACGCGGCAAACAATGGAAACTCAAATTTGCCAAAGGAACATATACTCTCATTGATGATAGCTACTCCGGTCAGCCGGAAGCGATGAAACTTGCATTACAATCTTTGGCAAAGATGAAAACGCAAGGTCGAAAAATTGCCGTCTTGGGTAAAATGGCAGAACTCGGTGATACTTCCAAAGCCCAACACATTGAAATCGGCAAGGTTGCGGCGCAATCTCATTTGGATGTGGTTATCGGGGTTTGTGCGGAAATGAAGGATATGCTTGCAGAGCTTCCACCCTCCATTGAACAGCATTATTTTGAAAATAAAGACGGTTTAGATGAATTTTTATTAAATAAGTGCTTGCAAAATAATGATACTGTCCTTATAAAAGGAGCAAGATATTCTTCCGAATTGTATAAAATTACCGAAGCTCTGATTAAACAGGGCAGGAGTTAGAGTTATGAAATGTCCGTTTTGCGGTTGTGAAGATACACAGGTTAAAGATTCTCGTAATGCCGATGATAATACCGCTATTCGCCGTCGACGCGAGTGTCCGGAGTGCGGTTCTCGTTTTACGACCTTTGAACGTATTCAACTCAGAGAATTGACGGTTATTAAAAAAAATGGTGAAAAAACACCTTTTGATCGTGATAAATTGGCTCGCTCTATTCAAATCGCGGTCAGAAAACGTCCGGTAACTCAAGAACGTGTTGAAAAAATTGTCAATTCAATTCAACGGCGTTTGGAGAGTTCCGGTGAAGCCGAAATTCCTTCTACCACTATCGGACAATATGTGATGGATGCTCTTTCCAATCTTGATCACATTGCCTATATTCGCTTTGCTTCGGTGTATAAAGATTTTCGTGAAGTGAAGGATTTTGAAGATTTTGTTGAAACTATTGACCAGTTTGCCAAACCCAAACATCAAGATGAAGGAGATGATGAATAATGGCTAAGTTTATTTCGGAAAAAATTAAAATGAAATCCGGTGCTCGTTTGGCAGCCGTGCAAGCTACTTATATGATTGAATACGGACAACTGCCCGTCGATGAAGTGATTAAAGATTTTGTCAATGGTGAAGTCGGTCGCTATGTGATTGAAGATGAGGGTAACAATCATGAAGAATTGGTCGAAGTCGGCGCGATGGATACGGCTTATTTCACCGAGTTGACCAAAGGTGTGCATACCCATAAAGAAGAGATTGAAAAATCTTTGGCTCATTATCTTAAAGAAGGTTGGTCTTTTGAGCGTTTTGACGGCACTTTGCGTGCTTTGCTCCTTTGTGCCGCTTATGAGCTTGCTCATACCCAAGATGTTGATGCTAATGTACTGATTAAAGAATATGTTGATTTGGCTTATGCCTTCTTTACCAAGAATGAACCCAAAATGGTGAATGCTTTGTTAGATCATATTGCCAAAGAAATACGCTAAAAATGCAGTAAACGGGAAGCTAGAGCGATTTGGCGTCGTCAAGAAAAATTCATGTACCTTTATGTACACTAAAATTTTTCTTGCTCCTAAAATCACTCTATCTTCCGCGTTTCTTGCATTTTTGTGAAGGGAGCGGGAAGCTAGAGCAATTTGGTGTCGTCAAGTTGGAAAGAGGTAAAAAATTGTTTCGGTTACCGTTAATAAAATAAAAGGAAAAAAATGGCTGTTTTAAAATTATATGAATATCCGCATCCGATTTTGAAGAAAAAGGCGCAGAAGGTTGAAAAAGTTGATGATGATATGCGCAAGTTTTTGGATGATATGTTAGAGACCATGTACGCAGATGCTGGTGTGGGTTTGGCTGCGCCGCAAGTCGGTGTATCTCAGCGCGTGGTCGTGATTGATATTGCCCATGATGATGAAGAACCAAATCCCTATTACATGGTTAATCCCGAAATCATTTGGAAATCGGAAGAAAAAGTTTGCGGAGAAGAGGGCTGCTTATCCGTTCCCGAACAACGGGCGGAAGTAGAACGCTTTGCCTCGGTCAAAGTTAAATATCTGGATTATGACGGCAAAGAGCAAGAGCTTTTGGCGGAAGGATTTTTAGCTATTGCCGTGCAGCACGAGTTGGATCATTTGGACGGGATTCTCTATATTGACCGAATCAGTCGTCTCAAACGGCAAATGCTCTTAAAAAAATTAGAAAAAATGCGTAAAGAAAAGGCTCATCAATAAGATGAGTTTTTTTTGTTTATTTTCCTTTGCCGTCACCGGATTTTTGTTTGATGTATTGTTGCAGATTTTGCATGCCGACGTTGACATATCTTTGTACTCTTTTGATGACAAAATCCGGCAAGTTTGGAAATTTTGTTCCTTGCAAATTGCTGTATTTTTGATTGTTGTTATAATTAAAACAATTATATTCTTTGCGGTCTTGATCATAAATAAAGTCAAAAACTTTTTTACCGGCTTTGCTCACATTAATTCGTAAGCAATTTTCTCTTTTATCGGTTGAAAATTTTTGCATAAAAACGTTTACTTTTTCCTTATTGTCATTTAAGGTTTGAAAGGAAATTCCCTTTTTTAGCATTATATCATAAAGATTAACGCGAGATTTGAACGGTTCTTGATAGTTGCCGTCTTTCAAACTCTTAATCAAAGTCGGTGTGATGCCGAGCTCAGTCAATTTTTTAATGCGACTCTTTATGACGGCATTGTAAGTGCTTATTTGGGTTTTGTTTTCTTCTCTGATAATGGTTGGAATTTTGATAAATCCGGACAAGTCTTTGGTCTCATATTTTCCGGTTTGCGGATTGTATATATCCAGTGTGTAAAGTTTTTGTCTGCGTCTTAAATATTCCGCATCTCCGTATTCCATAGAAGAAGTTGAGGCATCATAGGCAAAATCAAGCGTCATTGTTGGAATTTGTCCGCTTGGCTGTTTCCAATAGGTTGGGGCATATTGTTTGTTCCAATTATGGATGGTGCCGTTGACAAGGTAATTGTGGTCGCACAAAACTTGAGCGCGCATTTCCGGTGAAAGAGGTGTGATTTTTTTGACTAACCAATCACATTTTTTTGGAAAAACATCTAACTTTCCGCCACTTTTGAAATAGTTAGCGATACCGGTATAAGTTTCTTGCAGGTGCGCCGCTTTTTCATCATCTTCTTTGTATTTGGCAAAATTTTCAGGTGAAAGCTCTACATAATTTGCCTTTGTTTTATCTTTGCTCAAATCTTCTGCAACCAGAAGGTGTTTGCACTCATGGCAAAGTGAATAATATTTTTGTTTTTCATCTAAATAATCTTGTTTTTGAGAGAGATAAAAAGCGTAGATTGTTTGTTCTTTTTCCGGAATGCGTCTTAATATTTCTTCAACGGACAAGCGTGTTTTATTTTGTTCGATGAAATTTTTGACTTTGTTTATTGCGCTTGCCATTTCCGGTGTATAGAAAAATACTTTGTCATAAACTTCAATATATTTTTGATTGCTATGAAATGCAGCTCTGGTTGAGTTTATTTTTGTTTTGTTATTAAATTCATTAAAACAAACAACGTTTTTGGTTTGTTCATCATATTTGGGAAAATAAAATTCAGGGGTTCTCCTAACACAAAGCTCCATGTTTTGAAATTGCGGCGGAAGGTCTGACGTTTTGATTTCATATTCCGCCATAACCGGTTGTGTGCCGCTTTTTCTTGCCATATCAAGCACTTGTTTTCTTAAAGCGCTGATGTCTTCCAATTCATTGATTTGAGATATTTGCGTAGGGTTTTCTATGGATAATTCTTTTAGCAATATTTTAGTTATATCATAATCGGCTTTTCCAAACTGCTTATAAAACTCAAAAGGTTGAGATAATTTGGTGTCAAAATATTTGCTTTGCTTATATTGCTTTATCTCATCATCACTCAAAGTTACATCGTCTTTGAATGCCAGAAAAAAGCCCGAATTTGTTTTTAAGACTTTGACCATTTATTTTTTTTCCTTTTCTGTTTTATCATAACAGATTTTTGTGTGAAGGAAAAGTCCAAATCTTCTTGCTTATTTGCTGAAAATTTCTAAAATAAAGCAAATTGAATTAGGAGATTGAAGATTATGAAAGTTGTTTTTATGGGAACGCCGGATTTTGCCGTACCGGTTTTGGAAAACTTGGTCAAAGAACACGAGGTTGTTTGTGTTTATACGCGCGCACCCAAAGAAGCCGGACGCGGGCAAAAAGAAAGCAAAACCCCCATACATCTTAAAGCCGAAGAGCTTGGAATTGAAGTGCGCACGCCCAAGACTTTGCGCAATACGGAAGAACAACAAAAGTTTAAAAATCTTCAAGCTGATGTTGCGGTCGTTGCTGCTTATGGTCTGATTTTGCCTAAAGAAATTTTGGAGGCTTTCCCTTGCGGTTGCCTGAACACGCATGCTTCTTTATTGCCGCGTTGGCGCGGTGCTGCTCCGATTCAGCGTGCGATTGAAGCCGGTGATGAAAGGTCCGGCGTGACGATTATGCAAATGGACGAGGGGCTTGATACCGGTGATATGCTCCTCAAAGGCGAGGTTGAAATTACCGATACCATGACCGGAGGTGAGCTGCATGATGCGCTTTCTCAAATCGGGGCGGATTTGATTATGGAAGCTTTGCGCAACTATTCTTCTATCAAACCGCAAAAGCAAGATGAAACTCAAACTTGTTATGCCGCAAAACTTGAAAAAGAAGAAACTCACCTCGATTTTTCTCAATCTGCCGAAGTGTTGGAACGCAAAATCAGAGCCTTTAATCCGTTTCCTTCCACCTATTTTGAATATAAAGGCGAGCGTTTCAAAGTTCATGAGGCAGAAGCGCTTATGGCGGATTCCGGTTATGCCGCCGGAACAATTATCCCCAATGACAGCGGCCTTTTAATTGCTTGCGGTGAGGGTATGCTCTTTATCACCAAAATTCAACGTCAGGGCAAAAAAGCCATGTCGATTGAAGAGCTTTTGCGCGGCTTCCAATTTGTTCCCGATGAAATGGTTGCCTGATTGCAACAATTTGCAAAAATATGTGTGTCGTGAAGCGAAAAAAAGTCCTTGTCCTTCACGACATTTTTTTTATACTAAATCCATTGTTAAAACTTTGGGAGATAAATTATGGGAAATAAATTATTCGGAACCGACGGTGTGCGCGGTGTGGCTAATGTTTATCCGATGACGGCAGATTTTGCCATGAAACTGGCTTTGGCTTGTGCCGAAACCGTTTGCAAAAACAAAAAACGTGTGGCAATCGGCAAAGATACCCGCGTTTCCGGAGATATGCTCGAAGCTGCTCTTTCTGCCGGATTTACCGCTAAAGGAATTGATGTCATCCGCTTGGGCGTTCTCCCGACGCCGGCTGTTACCACCGTTACGCCCATGCTTGATGTGGATATGTCGGTGATGATTACCGCTTCTCATAACCCATATAAAGACAACGGTATCAAACTGATTGCCGCAGACGGTGAAAAGTTTGCCGATACGGTTACCGCAGAACTTGAAGCTAAAATTGAAGCCAACAACTTTTCTTATGACGAAGATGCCTTGGGCAAAATTAAAGATGACCACAAAGCTATTGATGAATATGTTAAAATTGCCAAATCTACCATGAAGGCAGGTTTCTCCCTCAAAGGTTTGAAGATTGTTTTAGATTGCGCCAATGGGGTGTTTTCTCAAATTATGCCTGCGGTTTATCAAGAGCTCGGTGCTGAAACAATTACTTTAGCTTGTTCTCCTAATGGATTGAATATCAACAAAGATTGTGGTTCAATGTATCCGCAAAATATGATGCAAAAAGTCAAAGAAGTTAAAGCTGATTTAGGTATTGCCGTTGATGGTGACGGAGACAGAATCATTGTTTGTAATGATAAAGGCGAAAAAGTGGCTTCCGAGCAAATTATCGCCTTCCTTGCGCAAAATATGCAATTGAACGGTCGCGCCGTGGTTTCGACCGTGCTTTCCAACACAGGCTTGGAACGCTTTGTTAAAGAAGAACTCAAACTCCCTTATTACAGCACGCCGGTCGGGGAACGTCATGTCGTTGCCAAAATGAAGGAAATTAACGGTGCCGTCGGCGGCGAGGAGTCCGGCCATGTGGTGGCTTATGATTATTGCAAATCGGGTGATGCGCTCATTGTTTCTTTGCTTATCTGCCAATATCTCTTAAAAGCAAACAAAAAAATGAGCGAAATTTTTCCGATTTTTACCATGGATCCGTTTGAGTTTGTGAGCTTGCGTTTTAACTCTCGCGAGCAAGTCAAAGAAGTGGTCAAACTCCCCGAAATCTTAAATCTTATCGAGGAACAAAAACATATTCTCGGTGATGAGGGCAGAGTGGTTATTCATCCGTCCGGAACCGAGCCGCTCGTTCGTGTTTGGGTGAGTGGTAAAAATGCCGAAAAAGTTAAAGCTATTCACACTACTTTGGTTAATGCTTTTACCAAACTTCAACAAGATAACGTTGCTTAAGCTTTTGTTTACTTTCTTGGCGTATAATCCAACTTGTAATGTGAATATTATGGGAGTTTTCTCTTATGGCTTATGATAAAGATAATGCCAATTTGGATTGGCAGAGAAATTTAAAGCCTTCTGTTCGTCAGATGCCTCGCGGTAATCATGTTTTGGTGGCTTATACGCTGAGAAAAAATCAAACACCGAGTTATAAAACTTCTACAACCCGTTGTGTTTGGCCCGGATCTATTTTGACTAACGATACGGGATTCTTTAGCCGGAGATTGACCGTTAAGGCTTAATCTATTATGATTAAAGGTATTTTGGCTCTATTTAAAACCGGTATTATTTTTGATCCGTTTGTTCTTAGTGGTATCATTTTAGGATTCTTTACCGCTCTTACCCCTCATAAAGAAGTTATGGAAACGCTTTTTAAGCAAAACAGCTTCTATTTGTTGGTTTTGCTCATTGCTTTTTTATATCATTATCTTTTGAAAAAAGTATATAAAGATGACGGCTATACGCTTGATTATTTTCGTATGGCTTTAAATATTCTTTTATCTTTGGTGAAGTTTGTAATTTCTTGTGCTTTAAGCATTGTTTTTGTGTTAATGCTGTTTGCCTTCTAAACCAAAATATCTAATATATGGTCAGATGATGCCATATTGGCTGCCATTTGTTCCGTGGCTTCGGCTAACAACTCCGTAACCTGTTGTTGCATTTCCATATTGGTCTTGATTAAAGACATTTGCATTTGTTGCATGGACAGAACATAATTGCTCAAAGCTCCCAGTGATGACATGTCTTTATCTCCTTAAATTCGTTTATCACTCTTATCAATATATCATAAAACTTAAAAAATGTTAAATAAAAAAAAGAGGTTCTAATGAACCTCTTTTTTTTTTGATTGCAACCGATTACATGAAATATTGAATTTCCAAGAATATGGAAGCAATAAACACGCTTATCAACATGGTCGGAATAGACCAGAGTAAAAAGCCGATAAAACTAATCGGGTGTCCTTCGCGTTGTGCCATACCGGCAACAATGACGTTGGCTGAAGCACCGATCAAGGTACCGTTACCGCCAAAGCAGGCTCCTAATGATAATGCCCACCAGACAGGCATCATGGCTTCGCGTCCGCCCATCGATTCTTCCATCGATTTAATCATCGGAATCATGGTGGCTACAAACGGAATATTATCTATGGCACTTGAGATAATGGCTGAAGACCATAAAATTAAGAAAGTTGCTTTTTCAATGCTGCCCTCGGTCATCTCAACGAATTTTTCTCCCATCATAGCTAAAACGCCGGTTACTTCCAAACCATAAACGATAACAAATAAACCGGAGAAGAAAAAGATGGTGGTCCAGTCTACCGAACCTAATATATTTTCAACCTTTTGTTCTCTTTCTTCGTGGCTTTCTCCAATGGTATAAAGCAGCAATAAAACAGCCGCTCCGGCAATGGCTATTGTTCCGTTGGCTATATGCAAATGTTCTGCACTTATAAAACCGGCAATAACACAGAACAGAACGAATAAAGATTTGTGCAATAAGCTTTTGTCTGTAATGCAATCTTTTTCATTGATGCTCATAACGGTTTCTTTATTGGCTTCCGTTGTAACCAATCTTCTGCCCCAGATGAGATCAAACCCTAAAGCTAAAACCAACATAGTTACAATGACTATCGGAGTTAACTCAAACAAAAAGTCGGTAAACGATAAACCTAAAGATGAGCCGATTAATATGTTTGGAGGATCTCCAATCAAGGTTGCCGTACCACCGATGTTGGCAGCAAAAATTTCCAAAACCAGATAAGGGTAGGGATTAATGTTGAGTTTTCTCGTAATTTGAAATGTAACCGGTGCAACAAGCAAAACCGTTGTTACATTGTCTAAAAATGCGGAGAAAAAGGCTGTGACTAAAGCCAAAACAACTAACAAACCTCGTGGGTTGGCTCGAACTTTTTTGGCTGACCATACGGCAACGTATTGGAACATTCCCGATTTTTCGGAAATGCTGACAATAGACATCATACCGATAAGTAAAGCCAATGTGTTAAAATCAATTCCTTTTAATGCGGTTTGTTGGGTTAAAATTCCGGCAAAAATCATTATTGTTGCGCCTAATAAGGCAACAATGGCTCTATTTACTTTTTCCGTAAACAGAATCACATATGAGATAACAACAATGGCTATTGCCACGACTTTTGCATCTAACCCCCAAACCAATTCAGGTACTGCGGATACATCAGACATTTTTTTCTTTCCTTATTTATTAGAATCTTTCTTTCACTCTTATTTTATATGCCGATAAAGCTAATATAATCTTAATTTTTTATAATAAAAAAGAGGTCCATTTTTTTGAACCTCTTTTTATTGTGATAATTTTGTTTACATGAAATGTCTAAGATGCAGATACATCGCGGCAATGCCGGTGGATATCAGCATGGTCGGAATAGACCAGATCAAAAACTTCAAAAAGCTTATCGGGTGTCCTTCACGTTGAGCCATACCGGCAACAATAACGTTGGCAGAGGCTGCAATCAAGGAACCGTTACCGCCAAAACAAGCTCCTAATGATAATGCCCACCAAACCGGCATCATGGCTTCGCGTCCGCCCATTGATTCTTCCATAGATTTAATCATCGGAATCATGGTTGCTACAAAGGGGATATTATCAATGGCGGTTGAAACAAAAGCCGAAACCCAGATAACCAACATGGCGGCTTTTTCAATGCTGCCTTCGGTCATTTCAACAAACTTTTGTCCCATTAGTTCCAGCACACCGGATTCTTCCAAACCATAAACTATGGCAAATAAACCGGCAAAGAAAAAGATGGTGGTCCAGTCTACCAATCCTAAAGCTTCTTCAACTTTTCTTTCTCTCTCACTATGGTCTTCTCCTAAAGTATAGAGTAAGAGCAAAACGGCGGCTCCAAACATGGCAATCGTACCGTTGGCAATGTGTATGTGTTCGGCTAATATAAAACCAATTATGACGGCGGTGAGTACAAATAAAGATTTTTTGAGCAATTTCCAATCAGTAATGCTATCTACTTCATTGATGCTCATTACCAATTTTTTGTGTTCATCCGTGGTAACAATTCTTTTGCCCCAGATAAAGTCAAAAATAAGAATCTGTACCAACATTGTAAATGCTACAATAGGTGTCAGTTCAAATAAAAAGTCGGTGAATGATAAGTTAATTGCCGAACCAATCAAAATGTTCGGTGGATCTCCGATTAAAGTTGCGGTACCGCCAATGTTCGAGGCGAAAATTTCGGCAATTAAATAAGGGTAGGGGTTAATTTGTAATTTTCGGGTGATTTGAAATGTGACCGGTACAATTAACAAAACCGTGGTGACATTATCTAAAAAAGCAGAAAATACGGCGGTGACCAAACTTAAAACGATTAAAATTCCTCTCGGATTGGCTCGTACTTTTTTGGCTGACCAGATAGCCACATATTGAAACATGCCGGATTTTTCCGAAATCCCGACTATCGTCATCATTCCAATCAACAATGCCAATGTGTTAAAATCAATGCCTTTTAATGCTGTTTCCTGAGTTAATATTCCGGCAAAAATCATTACGCTGGCGCCAATTAATGCAACAACAG
The DNA here is from genome assembly GCA_944393215.1 of uncultured Alphaproteobacteria bacterium. Taxonomy (GTDB): domain Bacteria; phylum Pseudomonadota; class Alphaproteobacteria; order RF32; family CAG-239; genus CAJLXD01. The sequence continues at coordinate 76,082 of CALXZL010000002.1, read as the reverse complement.
CTCGATTTAGTTTTTCCGTGAATAATATGATGTAGCTGATGATTAATATGGTACTGGACAGTATCATCGGATTTAAGCCGAAAATGGCTGTAGTGACATGGGATACGTTTTCAACAGGCATTATTTTCTCCCGAATAAAATTAAAATTCTTATTCAGAATAATCAATAATCCTAAAATTTATCTTAATTTTGTCGGCTGATGTATTTGAGTGCACCGTATAAGGTATTGAGCTCTTGTTCCGTCATTTGATTGCGCGTGAAAATGTTTTGCAGATTGATGAGCATCTTTTCTCTTTTTTCGCCTAATTTATAATTGCCGCAATCTGCCAATAAATTTTCAAAATATTCCAAAAATTTAATTACTCGTTCTTTTTCTGCCAGTTCCGTACCGTTTGTTTCCAGATGTACTTCCGGTTTGTTAATTTGGGTTTTATAAAATTCGTATCCGATAACTAAAACTGCTTGAGATAAATTAAGAGAACTGTGTTTCGGATTTAACGGAATATTGATGATGGCATTAGATAAACTAACATCTGCATTATTCAGTCCGGTTCTTTCACAACCGAACAGTATGCCGATTTTGCTTCCGTTTTGGAGAAATACAGACATTTCTTGTGCCGCCGTATCGGCATTATATAGGGGCTTTATCTGATCTCTGTGTCGTGCCGTGGCGGCATATACATAGTTTAAATCTGCCATAGCTTCTTTGGTCGATTTATATACTTTGGCATTATATAAAATTTCTTCTGCGTTTGATGATGCGGATATAGCTTTTGCCGATAAATGATCTTCTCTCGGATTGACTAATCTGAGTTCATACAATCCGCAGTTCATCATGGCTCTGGCAGACATACCAACATTTTCCGCTAATTGCGGACCTACTAATATTATTACGGGGTAATTGAGCATTTTGTCTTTTATTCTTTCTGAATTATTTCAATAAATCTGCCGTACTCGGACGAGTTTTAGCTTTATCTCTGTCTGGAATATCTACTTTGATGATTTCTTTTTGCAAACCAATGTCATCTTGCATATATTCACTTAAGGCTTTTTTATTTTTTGTATCAATCTCTTTAGTTTCTTTGCCCATAATCTTTTTCATGGCATTGCTGTTTCTGACATATTCTCTCATCAAGGCGTCATTAGACTTATTGTATATTTGCTTGTTAATATCACTTAAAACCTTGCCTTTGGTCTCAATCATGGTTTCTTTGCTTTTCATTTCGCTTGAGAGTTGTTCCTCTTCAACATCAGGAGTTTCGGCTGCCATGCAAAAGGTTGCTGTGCTCAGTAAGATTGCCGTACTTAAAATTGTCAGCTGTTTTAACATTGATTTTCTCCTTTTGTACTTAGTCAGTGCCTAAAATATCCAATGAATTAAACATCAAATTTTCCAAATCTAATCCGGTCCCGCGTTCGAAAACTTCTATGATGCCGTTGGTCATACCTCTCAGCGGATCATCTTTGACATCTGCCTGCATGACTTCATCATAGGCAATGCGTAATTTTTTTGCATAATCTTGAGGCATGGTTTTGATTTTGGCGTCGTAGCTGTCTGGAATTTTATAGCCCATTTTACGTAAATGTTCCAAGGCGGTAATCATATTGTGGCGGTTGACTTCGGGGGCAATCATTTCTTGTCCTTGAGCGTCGGTATAAGTTGTGGCTTCGCCAATATAATTTAATTTACCGTGTTGACCGCTACCGCGCCAGGTTTTGATTCCGCTCTTATCTCGGGCTCTTGCCCAAGGATCTACCGGCAAAATTTCTCCGCCATTTTCCGTATTGTCATAAACAGGTGCATGGGTAATATCGGTATTAGCAACATTATCCCCAAAATAACCATCGTTGGGGTTGGGCGCCCATGGGTTGGTCGGAAGTTGCGCAGAGGCGGCGCCTGCCATGAATATAATACCTATAAAGACTGATATGCCGATAGAATTTTTCATGAATCTTCTCCTGCCATATACTTCTACTATACCTCATTTTTTAGCAGATGAATAGTTACAATTTGATTAAATATCATCTTCTTTACAAATAAATCCGCCGCCCATTACTCTGCTTCCGTTATAAATGCAACAGCCTTGTCCGGGAGCAACTCCACAAAAATCGTTTAACAAATTGACTTTTGCCATATTGTTTTCTAAAAATATAATTTCTGCCGGGACTTCTTTTTGTCGGGAGCGAAGTTTGACCGTATATTCTCCGTTTTGCGGCGGAGTTTCATCCAGCCAATTAACTTCTTTGATTAAGACCTTCTTTTGTTTTAACTCATCTTCATGTCCGACAATCAGGCGATTATTTTTTACATCCAGTTTCAGTACATATAAAATTCCGATATCGCCGCCGATACCAAGCCCGCGTCTTTGTCCAACCGTATAATTTATCAATCCTTTATGGGTACCGATGACTTTGCCGTCGGTGGTAACAATATCTCCTGATTCATTTTTAAAATCAGGTTCGAGATTTTTGATTAAATCAGCATATTTGCCGTTACTGACAAAACAAATGTCCTGACTGTCGGATTTTTTATATATTTCTAAACCGGCTTTTTCTACCAGTTCGCGGGTTTGTTCTTTGGTAAAATTTGCCAAAGGGCAACGCAACATTTCTAAATTGCGTTTTTCAATATCAAATAAAAAATAACTTTGATCTTTCTTTAGATCAGTTCCCTTATGCAACTCAACCCCGTTTGGTGTTGCTCTTATGTCGGCATAATGTCCGGTTACCAGAATATCTGCACCATATTCTCGAGCTTTGTCTGCCAATAATCCAAGTTTGATGTGCCGATTGCACATAATGCACGGAGAAGGGGTTAAGCCTGTTTTGTAAGCATTGGTAAAATAGCGTATAACCTGCTCATAAAACGCATTTTTATAATCAATGAAATGATGCTCAATCCCTAAATGTTCGGCAACTTTTCCGGCATCTTGAATTGATGATTGTGTCGGCGCATAAGGCGGTTGCAACAAATCCATGGTTAGTCCGAATACTTCATACCCTTGCTGTTGCAACAAAATGGCGGCGGCAGAACTATCAACGCCTCCTGACATGGCAACGCAAACTTTGGTGTTTGATGCCGGCTTATTTATTTTTAATAAATTTTCAGACATTTTTTTTGAGTTCGTTTATTTCTTTTTGCAATTTGATAATTTCTTCGTTTAACTTTTCTATTTTTTCCGATACCGGATCTTTTATTTCTGCCGTAACACCATATGCTTCAAAGCGTTTTTTCTCATCTTTGTTTTGTTGGCTATGATGCGCGGGAACACCAACAACAGTCATGTTGGCGGAAACGTCTTTTAAAACTACGGCATTGGAACCGACTTTGACATTGTTGCCAATGGTAATCGGACCTAAAATTTGTGCTCCGGAGCCGATGATTACATTATTGCCTATGGTCGGGTGACGCTTGGTCATCACTTTGCCTTTTTCATTAAAAACGGTTGTGCCTCCCAATGTGACGTCATGATACATGGTGACGTTGTTGCCGATTTCTGCCGTTTCTCCTATCACAACCCCCATGCCGTGGTCGATGAAAAATCCTTCGCCGATTTTGGCTCCGGGATGAATTTCGATTCCAGTCAAAAATCGGGCAAATTGTGAAAATATTCGTGCCGTGAGCTTGAAATTTTTCTTCCATAAATAGTGATTAATGCGATAAAATAATATCGCATGTAGTCCGGAAGAGCACAGAATCGCTACAGTTCGGTTGCTCGTTGCCGGATCTCTTGCTATTACCGCATCTATGTCTTTTAAAATTAACTTGTATTTTTCAATCATTTTGTGCTAAATTCCTCAAAAAATTAATAATTTATATATCTTTATGGGTATATATATGATAAAGTGTTAAATTTTAAGTTAAGAAGAGAATTTATATGACTGAAGTACTTTTTAACGGTTTGGCTGGTAGATTGGAAGGCCGTTATCATCAAAGCGATAAGCCAGGTGCTCCCATTGCTTTGATTTTGCATCCGCACCCTCAATACGGCGGAACAATGAATAATAAGGTGGTTTATACTTTATTCAGCTGTTTTGAAAAATTGGGTTTTTCCGTTTTGCGTTTTAATTTTAGAAGTGTCGGACGTTCCCAAGGCGAATTTGAAGATGGTCCCGGAGAGCTTTCTGATGCTACCGTGGCTCTTGATTGGTTGCAATCGGTTAATCCGGAAGCTCGTCAATGTTGGATCGCCGGATATTCGTTCGGAGCTTGGATCGGATTGCAACTTTTGATGCGTCGTCCCGATATCAATAATTTTATTGCCGTTTCTCCTCCGGCTAATGAAAAAGACTTTTCTTTTTTGGCTCCTTGTCCCACATCCGGTTTGATTGTGCAGGGCGGGGCTGATGAAATTGTTGTTCCTCAAAGTGTGGCGACTTTGGCAAAACGCTTAAATACACAACGCAATGTTCAAGTAGATTTTGCTTTGCTGGAAGAAGCTGATCATATGTATAATAATCATTTGGTCGACTTGTTCAAAATCTCCGGAAATTATATTATTGAAGCCGTGAAGAAAAAGGCTCCTCAGAAAAAGCGTCGCGGTCGTCGTAAAAAAATTGAGATGCAAGATGAAGAGCCGCTGATGCTCACCGATGATTCTTCTTCCGAAAATGAGGATCTTGACATGGATGATGATTTATAATCTTTTTCTCCTTTTCAAAAAAAAGACTTTTTGATAAAAAAAGTCTTTTTTTTTTATTTAAATCTTGCTTTTTACCTTTTTTTTGATATATTTTGTCTAACTTTATTAATTATTAAAATTTATATATATGGAAACAATTATTCTGGCTCAAAAAATTGCCAAAAGAGAAATTTATGAAGTAAACGATTGTTCAAAACGAGCTCAGTCATGCGACTTGGTCCTTTCAGACGGAAAAAAAGGAACCATTATTCTGCGTGATAATGTGCCGTTGCTTCATACAGAACTCTTAAAAAACAACTGGTTGCTTCGGATTTGTTCCGGTAGAAAATATCGCTCTCAATATTCTGCCGATCTTCTGCCTTATTTTGATAACGGTTGGAAGGATTTTATCTGGAGAGAATTTATTGATGGAAAAGAATTTGCTCGCAATGAGCAATTTCCTCAGAGTTTATCTGATTTTTTTGATGCTTACGAAACTATTGAAACCGAATTCAGAAAACAGATAGATGTTGTATTGTCAATGAAATCCGAGCCGAGAAAAATCTTGCCTCGTCTCTTGGACATCTATTGGGCGGAGTTTCTATGCCGTTATAAAGAAAGAGAATCGACACTTTACAAGCTCTATCCTCTCTTGGCGGCACTAGATGAGAAAATGCCTTGTCCCGAAAATAAAATTGAGATTGTTTCAATTCCTCAATTTCTTTCTCGGATTCAAGAAATGCCGGAGTTTGATCTTGCTTCTTTAGCTGAAGATTATCTTCGGAGCATCAGTTTGTATCTGCAACAAGCGTTTTACTCTGATTATTGGGTGTTGAAAGATATTTATGGTGATGAAGAGATTGGTCAATACATAAGTATTCTTGCTTATGAAGACTATTTGAAGCTTTTTAAAACTGTTGATATGCTACTATCCTATCTGGAGTAAGTTGAAAAAAAACAGGTTTAGCGTTGTTGGCTAGACCTGTTTCTTTTTTAAATGTTTTAAAATATAAACTCTTATGGCACTTGATAAATTTTCATGCTCACGTTTTGAATCAATTTCTGTAACTAACTGATTGATTGTGCTTTTCTTTTCTTTGGCAATGTCTTGAAGTTCTTGCCAAAACTCTTCTTCCAGAGAAATGCTGGTTTGATGGCGATTGGCGATAATTACGGATATTTTTTTCATTTGTTCTTTTTACGGAAGGCATCTATGGAAACAACCGTTGCCGAGCCACTGACTTTCTTTTCTTTTGTTGTTTCTTCTTCGGATATTGATGAATTTTGTGAAGGTTCTTCTCCGGTGGCAAAACTTAAACCAAATTTGGCAAAAGGATCGGCAAAATAGGTAATGGCTTCAAACGGGATGACCAAATTTTGTTGGATGCCGCCAAAACTTAAATCAACCGAGAAGAGGGTGCTTTCTACTCTTAAGTTGGCAAATTGATGCTGTAGGACAATCGTCATTTCTTCGGGATATTGGTGTTTTAAATAATCCGAAATTTGTGTTTGCGGATGGTTGGTTTTAAAGGTGATGTAAAAGTGATTCTCTCCCGGAAGACCTTGTCTTTGAGCTATTTTTAAGGCTTCAACCACAACATTTTTTAAAGATTTTTCTATGAGCTTGTCATAATTTATTTCTGTTAAAAATTCATCCATTTAGACACCTGTTTTGTTTATATATTTATGGGCCGTTCTGTTGCTGGGTGGCCCATACCCCACTTTCAACTATCCATAGTTAAAAGAATTTCATTTTGTTGCGACTACAAATTAAGCAGCCATTGCAACAGGAGCTACGTTATTATCGTTAGCATTCATTTAAGTTGAACCGATAACGGTGGTATCTCACCGGGTACGACATACATATCTTTACTGTTCCCAATCAAGCCTGTTTCACCCCCGAATTATCTTCTTTTTGGTGGAGGTGCCGGGTACCGCCCCCGGGTCTTGAAAACCTATTTCATACAGCCTCTAGTACCATAGCTGAAATCTTCAGCATCTCCTAATATAGGTGATATTCCTTTACTTTGCAAGCCTTATCTTGCTTGACCAATCTTTTGTTTATTTTTAGTATTGTCTCAATTCAAATATTATTAATTTTAAATCTTACGATTATGAACAGAAAAAAAATGATTGAGAGTCTGAAAAATCAAGAACAGATACTTTGGGAAGTCGCCCTTAAATTCGGACCTCTCAGCGTTTCCAAGTTGTTGTCAGAAGGTTATGTCCTGACGGTGGATGTGCTTGAGCTGTTACATTGTTTTAATTGCTATCCTGACCAAATTTTAGATTGTGTACAGGCATGCAAAAATTATAGTGATGCCGCTGCCCTTTATAAGTGGTTATGTGCATATATCGGACAACAAGAGGCTGAAGATTTCTTCTTGCAGAAATGTAATTTTGATGAAAACTTGCTCCAATATGTTTCAGCAAGTGCTTTAGAAAGATCTCAATAGCAGAAAAAGTATTATCAGCTGGTAGCAGCAGGGCTTTATGATAAGGTGGATTGGGATGATTATTTGCAATCAGGAACAACTTGTCCGGTTGCTCGCGCGGAAAAAGCCAAACAATGGGATGCTTTAATGCGCAACCACAAACATTGGGCGCTTTTGAAACATTTCAAATTGTGGCGGTTTATCAAATCTTTTTTCTAATACTTTTTTAGGCTGGGGAATTTTTCTTCAGCCTTTTTTTATATTTGTTTGCTATTATAAAACAAAAGGAGACAAGTATGACTAAAGTTGCAATTTGGTGTCGCCATGCACAAGATAATTTAATTGCCGTCGGAAAAAATATTCCTTGGCAGATAAAATCCGATTCCGAATTTTTTCTCCATGTGGTGGAGGGCTGTAATGTGGTGATGGGACGTTTGACCTATGAGTCCTTGCCGAATCGGACAATCCCGAATTGCAAAATTTATGTTTTGACTTCCGATTATACTTACAAAGTTTCTGATAAAGCAAATCATTTTGTGGTTGAGGATGTTCGTGATTTCAAAGAGTTTTCCGAGGATTTGTATATTGCCGGCGGAGCTCAAGTCTATGAGGCTTTTCTAACAGGTGGAGCAAAACTCTTGCCGGATATTGTGGTTGATTGTGTTTACGACGGCGCGCTTTTGCCCGATCTGAAAGGTAATAAAATCAATATTTCTTCCTGTCTTCCGATTTTGGATAAAAAGTATGTAAAAGTTGCCGAGAATCAAGTTGATAACGTCACCCGGCGGATGCTCATCAAACGCGGGGATTTTGTTGATCAAGCCGTGATGAAAAAAATTTTGTCACTGATGCAAAATTAGAACTTGACTTTATCATAATTATTTATATTATTCCGACTTCGTGTTGAAATTAAATCTTGTATTTTTTTCAGAGAGAATAATGAAGAGACAATATCATAGATTTTGCCTGAACCCTCAGGTAGAGCAGGCGGTTTTGTGTGCTGAAGATAAGAAAAAACTCAGCTCTCTTTCCGTACAAGATTTGGTCCAACTGAAGGCTGAACTCTATGGTGTGTATAATCTTAGTAATGAAGAATTTATTGCTCAATTAAATGCTCCCGAGCAGCGGGCTATTCCTGTTTCATCCGAACTTAATCCTGATGAAAAAAGAATTGTTCGGGCTTTGTTGCGTTTAGATATTCATGCTCGCAAGTTGATGCTTAAAATTGCGCATGATTTTCATAATCGGAAGCCTTCGGTTTCAAAAAAAGACGTTCATGATTTAGCTTTTGTTTTTCGTCATAACGGTAAAGATTTTAAACCTTATCCTGAAATAAAAATTATGAATGCCGAAGTAGCTTGGTATCATCATCAAAAACTTATTGCTTTGAAAAAGTCCGTATGGCGGAGATTCTTAGCCAAAAGGTTTGATAAAGCTCTTACTTCGGCAAAATCCGTTCTTGATAATTGCGTTTCCGGGTTGGGATATTGGTTGGATGACAAGAGTTCTCCGTTGATAAGTCATCCTTCTTCTTCAAAAACGGATGCTCCTATTGTGCACCGTTTGGAGAGAACTCACTAATTTTTTCTTTAAAGTTATAAACTCCAAGAATAAAACCCCTGAAAATTTTTTCAGGGGTTTTATTTATTTGTTTATGCCGCTTGTTTTTCAATCTCACCATAAGGAATATCATCAAATAAAACCGGAATTTTTTTACGAAATTCGTTTAACAACATAATCATAATCTCTTGAACACTCGGGTGAGCTGCCGGAGCGCAACGGAGTTTGAATATATGACGCCATTCTCTGATATTGGCGGTCATAATCACATCTGCTTTGGTAGAGTGCGGCAGCATCATCCTTAACTGATCGGCTTTAGCTCCTTTTTCTGCCATTTCCAGATATGATTTTTCTATCATTTCCATGGTCTTATACCAGATATTATAAATTTCTGAGCCTTCTTCCATATTGCTCGGACGCATAAAGGTGAGCTCATTGCCGTATTTGCCTTTGGAATAGTTGCAAAAACGCGTGCTCTCTATGGCAAAGCTTGCCATGCGGTGACGGGTTAAATCTTTATAAGCCCCAACATCCGTGGTCAATTTGACCGTGATGGAAAAATGCTCAATCATCGCCTCATGCCCCATTTCGAGCAATTTTTTTATCATAGATTTGGCAGAATCTGAGGTGATTTTATCTTCACTTTTATAACAGTTTCGTGCGCATAATTCCAAATGTTTTAAAATATAATCACCATCTATCGGGGTGATGATCTCAACTTTGGGCTCAACTAATTTTACCATTGTTCTTGTTCCTCTTGCAAAAAAAATTATTTCTTTTACATTACAAGAAAAAAAGGAGATTTGTATGATTAATTATATTTATGCACCAATAAAGATAATGAAGCTTTCTCACTATGTTGAAAATTCTGCAAATTTGACTTATTCAACCGATGGAGCGGCTTGCTTTGATATTTGCGCGGCTCTTTCCGAGCCTTATGTCTTGAAAGCCGGTGAACGTTTCGGATTCCCGACCGCCATTAAAACAGCTCCCGAATTTCCGCTCTGGTTTCGTGTCAACTCTCGCAGCGGTTTGGCGCTCAAACAAGGAATTTTTGCCATCGGCGGCATTATCGATACTGATTATCGCGGAGAATGGAAGATTATTCTCGTGAACAGCGGTAAAGAAGATTATATTGTTCATCCGGGAGATAAAATTGCACAAGTCGAATTGCCTTTTCCATATCGTGCTCAATTCGAAGAAGTAACAGAGAGTGAATTTTCTGCTTTGCAAACAAATCGCGGTGAGGGTGGGTTTGGTTCCAGCGGTAGATAGTTTTTTTAAAAAGCAAAAAAGCCCTAGTTATCTCAACCGGGGCTTTTTTAGTATGTAAGAGAATTTAAAAGAAAATACTCATATCATGAGTATGAGTAACGTATCTATGCATTCTTGCAGGTCTGTCGAAATCTTGTTCTATCGGGCGTTCCAAGACATTTTCTGCTTGAAAATGACCAACCGTGTTTTCGTTGCAGGCTACAATAATGACTGATTGCTTTCCTTTTTCTCCTCGGATATTGTTACTTAAGAACATTGTTCCGTCCGGAAAATGTTGTGCCGGATATTTCAGCATGCTGTATGTTTTGTAACTATTTCCGTTAAGACGAATATCGTTCTCTTTTGCATAATTTGCAATTGCATTAATAATGTTTTTTCTTTCCATTTTGATATAAATTTAGTGATAATAATTAATAAAGTCCTTCTTCTCTAACACATTGTTTTTTATAAATCAAGTTTTTTTATCCTAAAAGGCTTAATATTATGCCAATGGAAAACGGTATTGATAAATTGTCATCTATTTCAGTCTTGTCTTCATAAACTTCAGATATTGTCGCCAGCAGGCAGGCTAAAACCGAGGCATAGGTAAAGTGAAATATGGGTTCAAACAGCATACAAATCAGTAAGGCACTCATAAAAAAGGCAATGGTTCCTTCCATGGATTTATTTTTATAAATTTTTCTTGTTCCGTATGCTCTTCCTATCAGTGCGGCAAAGGTATCGGATATTAACATTACGGTCATGGATATTGCGGCTATTTCTTTAGAAAAGAGCAGGGTGCAGGCTATTCCCGCTAATAATACATATAAAGAACCGCTGCTTTGAAAATATATCCGTTTGATCTCTTTTTGCCGTAAGGTCTTGAAAAACAAACGCCCGAAAATTTTTCTTGCCCAATTCCAGCGTTGATAATTGCCATATTCTAAAATGGCATCGGCTACAAATAAAACTGAAAAAATAATAATGGAAATTCCGGGGTGTACAAAATAGATCAATGCCGGAATCCATAATGAACTTAAATGGATGCTTTTTCTGAATATTTCTTTTTTGTATGATTTATCAACGGCATCAATCCTTCTTCTAACGTATTCAATCCTTTCAAGAGATGCGGCTTTAAATCGGGAGCGCAAGCGGATGACCTTTTCAATATTGAAGCGTTGTAAAGCAACTTTGAAGCGGTTAATTATCATGAATATTGTGTTCCTGTATGTAACTATTCTTAATGCGGTTGCGTAACAGCATCAGACGAGAATTCTTTTTGACAAAGCCATTAAAAAGACTATATGTTCTCTCTTCCGATATGCGGCTGTTATAAGAATTAGTCCGATTATTTAATTTTTCAATGTCAATATTCATAAAAGCAAAAAAACAAACGGCAATATATAAAATAAAATGAAAAATTCGGCGACCAAAAGCAGGTGTTTCTATTTTGGTTAAAAGAAATTTTCTTAAAAGCAAACAGAGCAGTAGGCTACTAATTAAAATGATGCTTAAAAGCTGAGCCAGCGGATATTCTTCATAAATTTCAAGCAGAATTTGTCTTGCTTTTTCAAAATATTTTTCCTGCACCGTATTTTTTAATATGTCAAATTCTCCCCAGAAAATGATTGAAGAGACATTTTCTAATATATTTAAAAACATGAAAATTGTAAAAACGGCATAAGTAATAAATTTATCATATTTGTTGTTCTGATATTTCTTTGGCAGAAGTGTCAGATACATAACATAGGGAAATATCATAACCAGAAAAGAAACTAAAGAGGTTAGTTGTAAAACGCCTATGTCTTGGACGATGGTTTTGAAGGTCCAATCCACATTATCAAAATTGTCAATCGCCAGATAAAGTGCCGCCAGAAGTTCTATGCCGATGAAGCAAATTAAAAATATGGTCAATCTTCTGACTAAAAATGAGTTCATTTGATTTCTCTTTTGCAACCGTAAGTTTTTGTTTTTTCTATTCTACGTAGCTTGTTTTTAACTTGCAATCATAAAAGCAAAATTATACATACCTGTTTTGCAAAAAAAATATCTCCGAATTTTTCGGAGATATTTTTTTAGTATTATTAATGACTTAAATCGCTTTTTTAATAGCATCAATCGCGGCTGCGGTTTTACTGCCGTCCGGACCGCCGGCTTGAGCCATGTCGGGACGTCCGCCGCCGCCTTGTCCGCCGACTTGAGCGGAACCTAAGCGCACCAAATCAACAGCAGAATATTTGGCGGTCAAATCATTGGTAACACCAACCACAATCGAGGCTTTACCTTCGTTGTTGGCAGCCAAAACAATCACGCCGGAACCGATTTTGTCTTTGATTTCATCAACAAAAGCTTTCAATTCTTTGGCTTGAACGTCTTGCAAGTCTTTACCGACAAATTTGATACCGTTGATTTCTTCAAACTCGTTATTATTGCCACTGGCTTTGTTGCTCACAAGAGCTTTTTTCAAGTTAAAGATTTCGGCTTCTTGTTTTTTCTTTTCCTCTTGCAGCTGAGCAATTTTGCCTTCGATATTTGCCATATCAGATTTCAACATAGAAGCAATATGGTGCAGGCGCTGTTCATTTTCCAAGGCATATTGTTCGGCACCGCGACCGGTCAAGCATTCTACACGGCGCAAACCGGCACCGATTGCTGATTCGGCAACAATCTTGAAATAGCCGATATCTCCGGTGGATTTTACGTGTGTACCACCGCAAAGTTCGGTTGAAAGGTAATGCTCGTTATCATTATCGCAAACGGAAACAACGCGAACTTCATCACCGTATTTTTCACCAAACAAAGCCATGGCTCCTTCTTTAATGGCATCTTCCTGACGCATGATGCGGGTGATGACAGCATGATTTTCTCTGATGATTTCATTTACTCTTTCTTCTGCCAAACGAAGTTCTGCATCAGAAATTTGTTTGTGGTGAGAAATGTCAAAACGCATTCTGTCGGCTGCCACATATGAGCCTTTTTGAGTAACGTGCGTCCCCAAAATATCTCTTAAAACCTTGTGCAAAATATGGGTAACGGTGTGGTTTCCGGCAATGGCAGCGCGGTTTTTGGCATCAACTTCAAAAGTCAAAGCATCACCGACTTTAACTGTACCTTTAATCATTTTGCAAACGTGAACAGTGAGTTCATGAAGTTTTTTCTTGGTATCTAAAACTTCGATTTCACAATTCGGTCCATAAATTTTACCGATATCGCCGACTTGACCACCCATTTCGCCGTAGAACGGACTTTGGTTGGCAACGAGGTAAAATTCACCATTATTAACGGTTTCAACTTCCTTGCCGTCAACAACCAAATTATTGACCAAGCATTCGGATTTTAAGGTATTGTAACCCAAAAATTCGGTGCCGCCGTTTTTATCAAAAATTTCGAACCAAACTTTTTCAGTTCCGGCATCGCCAGAGCCTGCCCAGTTCTTACGTGCTTCGGCTTTTTGTTTTGCCATAGCTTCATCAAAACCTTTGACATCAACCTTCATATTTTTGTTTCTCAAAGCATCTTGTGTCAAATCAAGCGGAAAACCATAGGTATCATAAAGTTTGAAGGCGGTTGAGCCAGACAATTCATCTCCGGCTTTCAAATCTTTGGTTTCATCTTCCAACAAACGCATACCTTTATCTAAGGTTTTTAAGAAGCGCAATTCTTCAGCTTTGATAGTTTCGGTAATCAACTCTTGAGCGCGATACAATTCCGGATAAGCTTCGCCCATTTCTTTTTGCAGAGCGGGCAGGAGTTTATACATCATCGGTTCCTTCATGCCGAGCAAATATTGGTGACGCATGGCTCTTCTCATAATGCGGCGCAAAACATAGCCGCGTCCTTCATTAGAGGGCATAACCCCGTCGGCAATCAAGAAGCAGGTGGAACGTAGGTGGTCGGCAATCACATTATGGGATGCTTTCAGAGGTCCGTTCGGATCAGAGTTTGCCATATCGGCAATGGCTTTGATTAAGTTTTGGAACAGATCAATGTCATAGTTAGAGTGAACACCTTGCAAAATGGCAGAGATACGTTCCAAACCCATACCGGTATCAATGGAGGGGTGTTTCAAAGGAATACGAGAGCCGTCCGGCAAGTCTTCAAATTGGTCAAATACCAGATTCCAAATTTCAATCCATCTATCGCCGTCTTCTTCAGGCGTTCCCGGCAGACCGCCCCAAACTTCCGGACCATGGTCGTAGAAAATTTCAGAGCAGGGACCGCAAGGACCGGTATCGCCCATTTGCCAGAAGTTATCTTTAGTGGCAATGCGGATGATTCTGTCTTCGGGCAGTCCTGAAACTTTTTTCCAAATATCATGAGCTTCGTCATCGGTATGATAAACGGTAACCGCTAATCTGTCTTTGGGTAAACCAAACTCTTTAGTTACCAATTCCCATGCCCAAGCAATGGCTTCATCTTTAAAATAATCACCAAAAGAGAAGTTGCCGAGCATTTCAAAGAATGTGTGGTGACGAACGGTGTATCCGACGTTGTCCAAGTCGTTATGCTTGCCGCCGGCACGAACTGATTTTTGGGAAGTGGTCGCTCGTTTATAATCTCTGACTTCATTACCGGTAAAGATGTTCTTGAACTGAACCATGCCGGAGTTTGTGAACATTAAGGTCGGATCATTATCCGGTACCAGTGATGATGACGGAATGATCTTGTGACCGTTCTTGGCAAAGAAATTTAAATATGTGCTTCTTATATCTTTTAATGTTGTTGTCATTTTTTACTTCCCAAAAGTCAAAAATTTAAAATTTTACTAACCTGCTATTTCTATAGCAAACTTCTTGTAAAGTCTAGTAAAATTTTATATTTTCTTATGAAATCTGAACGACAAGACCATTATTGATAATGTAGCTCAAATTTAAAATTGTGGCATAGCATATCCATGCAAAATACGGATACAACAGGTATGATGCTTTTTTATCGTTTTTTTGGAAACTTCTTATGGTTTGAAATGTCATGAAATCCATAACAATTATGACTGCCAGTCCCATGCCGAGCCATCCTAAATAGAAAAATGTGTAACACCAGGGGATGTGTAAAAATAATTGTGTCCAAAATAGTGTTTGAGATTTTTTTGTTTCTTCATTTTTGGGCAGTAGCGATATTCTCCAAGCCGAAATCGCCATCAATAAATACAAAATCGTCCAAATATACCGAAAATAAATTTTTGGCGGGGTAATGCTGTTCGGAACTGCCGTCTGATACCAACCTTCAACACCGAATCGGGTAAAATATCCGCTGATTGTGGCTATGAGCCCAACTCCGATAATGTGAAAAAATAAGCTCTTATATTTATTCATCTTTATTTTCCTGCGTTAGATTCCTATTTTCAGTTAATCATATTTTCTGTTTATTTCAAGTCTGTTTAGCTTTTATTGACGAATTTTGGTTATAGTGTTATTGGTTTTATTCGGGAGGTTAATTTGAATTTTAATACAACTTTTTTGAAGGCTACCGTTATTCAACGCTATAAAAGACTTATCATGGATATTAGACTTGATGATGATACTCAAACACAGGCTTTTTGTTCTGATGATAATGTCTTTCCAAATTTGTATTCTAAGGGTGCCGATTTGTGGGTTAGTCGCGTTTCTGATCATACACGTAAGCTACGATACGAAGTCCAAGCCGTGAATAAGGGAGACGGATGGGTGATGGTTAATCAGTGTATTTTTCCCAAGCTCTTTGTTGAAGCTTTACGTAATCGGGTGATGCCCGATTTTGTCTCATATACAAAAGTCAGACGCGTGGTGGCTGCCGATAATTTGCCGCATTTGGATTTTGAACTTTCCAATTTACAAGAAAAATGTTATATCAGTTTGCGTCCGATTTATAATAAACAAGACGGAAAAGCCGTGTTCCCTTCAAAAGTTAATCTTTTGGATATGGAAATGTTTGAAGAAATGAAAAAAGTGCGCGCAAATGGTGCCAGAACCGTTGTGGTTTTGATTGTGCCACGTGTGGATTGTGTGGAAACCCTTTTTTCCTGGACAATAGATCCTGTTTCTGCCGCTCGAATTTATGATGAGGCGAAAAATGGTTTAGAGTTTGTTTCTTATGGTTGCAATTTAGATAAAAAAGGTATTAATATTACCAACAAATTGAATATTTGTATGAAATGATTTTTTTATAAGAGGTTCATTGTGTCTACAAAAAGAAGAGATGGCATTACCATTTATGATAAAGAAGATTTTGAGGGAATGCGCAAAGCCGGAAAATTAGCGGCAGAGTGTTTGGATTATATTACCGATTATGTTCAGGTCGGCGTTTCTACAGGTGAGTTGGATGATTTGTGTCGCGAGTTCTTTACCAGTCGCGGCGCTATTCCGGCATGCTTGGGTTACAGAGGTTATCCAAAGTCGGTTTGTATTTCCATTAATCATGTAATTTGTCACGGTATTCCCGATTATGAACGGAAACTTATGAATGGTGATATTTTAAATATTGATGTGACCTGTATTCTGGATGGCTGGTATGGAGATACAAGCCGTATGTATTATGCCGGTGAGCCTAAAATAAAAGCTAAACGCCTTTGCGATGTGACGTATGAGTGTATGATGCGCGGTATTGATGTGGTTAAACCCGGAGCGCATTTCGGTGATATCGGCGCCGTGATTGAAGAATATGCTCATAAATACGGTTACGGCGTGGTTGATATGTTTTGCGGACATGGCTTGGGTAAAGTCTTTCATGATGAACCCAATGTTTTGCATGTCGGGCGTAAAGGTACCGGTCCGGTTATGGAAGAGGGGATGTTCTTCACTATTGAGCCAATGATTAATATCGGTAAGCCCGATGCCATTATCCTGAAAGACGGGTGGACTTCAGTTACACGAGATAAAACATTATCTGCTCAGTTTGAACATTCTCTCGGTGTGACCAAAGACGGTGCCGAAGTTTTTACTTATTCTCCTAAAGGTTTGGACAGACCGCCATATAAAAAATAGTTCTTCAGGTATCAGATGAGATAAACAATATGATTAAGTCAAACATTTCCACAGACGGACATCGACAAAGAATTCGTGATAAATTCTTAAAAAACGGTGGCGCTGCTTTTGCCGATTATGAACTTCTGGAAGCTTATTTGACGATTGCAATCCCTCGCAGGGATGTTAAACCTTTGGCTAAGCTCTTGATTGCAAAGTTCGGAAGTTTTGCTGAAGTGATTAATGCTAAAAATGATGAACTTCTTGCCGTGGATGGTGTTGGTGAAAATACTTTATTTGCTCTAAAAATAGTTAAAGAGGCTGCTCAACGTATGTCTTGGGAAATGCTTAAAGATAAAGATTTACCCATTATCGCTGATATGGATGCTTTGATTGATTATTGTCGGATGAGTATGGCTTATCAGGATGTGGAAGAATTTCGTTTGATTTATCTCAATGGCAAAAATCAGGTGATTGATGAGGCGTCTCAACAGAAGGGGACAATTAATCATGTGGCAATTCATCCGCGTGAGGTTGTTAAATCGGCTTTGGAGAAAAAAGCCAGTGCCGTGATTATGGTTCATAATCACCCGACAGGGGATACAACTCCTTCTCGCGCCGATATTGATATGACAAAGAAAATTAGAGATGCTTTGGATTCTGTTAATATTGTTTTGCATGATCATGTGATTGTCAGCAAATATGGGTGTTATAGTTTTCATAGTGCCGGATTGATATAAATTTTTTGATTTTCTTTATAAAAAAAGGCTTGCAAAATATTTTTTTTTGAGTAGATTATCTTTTGTTATGCGGGGCATAGCTCAGCCTGGTAGAGCGCTTGCTTTGGGAGCAAGATGTCGTAGGTTCAAATCCTGTTGCCCCGACCAATGTATCCGGCAGATTTTTATGGTCTCGTAGCTCAGCTGGATAGAGCAACAGCCTTCTAAGCTGTGGGTCAGAGGTTCGAATCCTCTCGAGATCGCCATTTATTCAAGCCTTGGAAATATTCCCGAGGCTTTTTTTGTTTTTAAATTCATTTTAATGTTTGTCTAATATAAAAGATAAAAAACGTATTGGAGCCAAAATGTTATTTAAAACAATTTTTAATGAAGATATTGATGCCCTATGTGCCGGCTGTGTAGTTATGGATAATTCAAAATTTAAAGATGGCAGAATTTATCAATCCAAATTTTGGGATCTAAGCCAAGATTTTGAAATTGCTTATCCAGGAATGATGGTAATTTCTCCAATGCGCCATGTTTCCAATTATACAGATATAACAGAAGAAGAAATAACAGAATTACATCTTCTTACAACACATTGTAAAAAAGCACTTTCTAAAATTTTTGATTGTTCAAAATTTGCAAATATGTTTTATGAAAAGCCTAATGGGCATATTCATTTTGTGATTATTCCTTTACATGGGTTAGTCAAAATAGAAAATAAGTATGCCGTTCTGGCTGAATTAATGGCTAAAATCCCTGAACTGCGTCAAAATGAAGATAATATGAAAATGGTTGTTGATACAATTCATAAACTTAGAAAATCTTTTAGTACGTTATCTTTATAATTTCCTTTTGACAATTCTTGACTTTCAGTGTCCTTTTCCCTACAGTTCTTATATGTTTTAAGGAGTTTTGATTATGGCTGATGTACTACAACCGATGGAAGATTTTTCTCCGATTTTGATTCAAAATTATATTCGTTTTGAAACGGCTTATAATCTGGTTTCAAATGAAGATGCCGGAAATACTGATTTTGAGAAAGCTGTAAAGTTTAAAATCGCCAAAGATTATTATGAACAAATGCGCGCTTTTGAGGTACAAACACCGCTCATCGGCTTAGATTTATCTTATGATGAAAAATCCGAAATCTTGACCGCCACACCGACGGAATATTTTCTTAATGAGTATCAAAATAAAATAATGCGGGATGTTGCCGGAAAACAACATAACGATTGTCTTGTTCGTTATGCAAAATTTATTCAGAAACTTGATTGATGTAAAAAAGCCTCTCGTATGAGAGGCTTTTTTGTATTGGAGTTTATTAACTTATATTTTTATTTAATTTCGTCTTGGGGTAAAACATCCAAGTCGCTTGTTGAGCTTGTTGTCGTTGTTGTGACAACTGTTTCAACATTTTGAGCAACAGGTTGAGTGTTTGTTACAACTTCTTTGGTCGTTGTGGTTGTTGTTTTAATAACTTCTTCTTTAACCTGTTGATTGTAGGGCTCTTTTTCAAAAGTTACTGTTGTCGAAGTTCTTGGTTCATAAACTGTTTTGTAAGTTGTTTTCTTATATACAATTTCAACCGGTTCTCTGACTTCTTTGACTTCTGGAGCACAACGTGAACCATCATTTAATTCGTATTCTTTGGTTGTAGATTTTATATCACCGCAAGAAGCATAAGTTTTGGTGGTTTGAACGGTTTGTGCCGGAGCAACGGTTTTTTCGATAACGACCGGTTTGGGAGCTTCCTTCTGTCTGATAATGACAGGTGTTGGTTTTTCCACTTCTTTGACGTAAATGATAGGTTGTTCTTGGCGATAAACTATCGGGCGCGGTTGAATCCGTTGCGGCTGAACATTGTAATAGTTTACGCGAATCGGACGATTGTCTTGGCAATTTTCTCCGGTAGCATAATTGCAACCTTGGTTATCATAGCCTTTGTATGCGTTTTGGGGGACAGGGGTTTCTTCGAATTCTTCGTCATCACCGCACATACCGTCAAAACAAGCACATCCGGTCATCAGAAACATTAATGACATTGCTAAAGTTTTTTTCATGATTCCTCTCAGATTCTAAAAAATTAGACTAATTTTTCTTATCTTTATTATATTTCTTTAAATTTGTCAAATTTTTGTTTATTTAAAAAGCCCTTGTAATAAAAAAACAATATAATTTCAATGTGTTAAGATAAAATATTTTTTTTCTCTTTGATATACTATAATCTCTTAAAGTGAATATTATCTTAATTTCTTGGATTCTTTTTTAAAAAAACAAGCACCCATTGAGGGTGCTTGTATTATATTTCTTGGTTTGGGAAGTGGTCTATTCCGCACTTTCTTCGATCGGTTCGTCGTCTCCGATCATTTCAGTGGTAATATGACCGGCATCTGCTCTGATTTTATTTTCAATTTCTTGAGCAATATCTTCATGTTCCTTCAAGAATAATTTAGCGTTTTCACGACCTTGACCGAGTTTCTCTCCTTTATAAGAGAACCAAGCGCCTGCTTTCTCAACAATGCCTGATTTAA
Source organism: uncultured Alphaproteobacteria bacterium (assembly GCA_944393215.1). Taxonomy (GTDB): domain Bacteria; phylum Pseudomonadota; class Alphaproteobacteria; order RF32; family CAG-239; genus CAJLXD01. Next base: position 56,017 of record CALXZL010000002.1, on the reverse strand, counting down.
TACCCAAATCAATCAGCTCGCCGGTTTTGGAAATGCCTTCGCCATACATGATATCAAAGTCAACAACCTTAAACGGAGGAGCCACTTTGTTTTTGACGATTTTGACTCTGGTTTGCGTGCCGATAATATCTTCTTTGTCTTTGATTTTTCCGATACTTCTGATATCAATGCGGACAGAAGCATAAAATTTCAAGGCGTTACCTCCGGTTGTTGTTTCCGGACTACCGAACATAACACCCAACTTCATACGAATCTGGTTAATGAAAATTACTAAAGTATTGGATCGAGATACCGTAGCGGTTAACTTTCTTAATGCTTGGCTCATCAAACGAGCTTGTAAGCCCATATGTTGGTCACCCATTTCTCCTTCTAATTCTGCTTTGGGAACCAGAGCTGCCACGGAATCGACAACCAAAACATCAATGGCACCGGAGCGTACCAATGTATCGGTAATTTCCAAGGCTTGTTCTCCGGCATCGGGTTGGGAAATGAGCAAATTTTCAATATCTACGCCGATTTTTTTGGCATATGACGGATCAAGAGCGTGTTCGGCATCTATAAAAGCACAGGTTCCGCCTTTCTTTTGAGCTTGAGCTATGACGCTCAATGCCAAAGTGGTTTTACCGGAGCTTTCCGGACCATAAATTTCTACAATTCTTCCTTTGGGCATGCCGCCTATGCCTAAGGCAATATCAATGCCGATAGAACCGGTGGAAATGGCTTCAATATCGACGCTGGCATCATTTTGTCCTAAGCGCATAATGGAGCCTTTGCCGAAAGCTTTTTCTATTTGGCTGACTGCTGCGTCCAGTGCTTTTTGCTTATCCATTTTCTTTTTTACCTCATTAAATGTTGTTTCTTAACATTGTTATAATCCGCTACGGAAAAAATACAATTTTGCTTTTCTATTTATCCCTATGAAAAATAAAATGTACTACTTTTGTTCTTTTTGCAAGAGTTTTTTTATGTTTTTTACCTTTTTTATTTTTGCCAGCGGCGTGTTTTCTGCTAATCTCTTGTTTTCTTCGGCTTTTTCTGCCTCCATGGCTTGATATTCTTCTAATGCTGCCGTGACAACCGCTCCGAAGATAACCACACTCCATGCCAAATACATCCATATTAAGAAAACGGGAAGGGCGGCTAAAGCTCCGTATAAGGTTTTATAGGTGGCGTTTTCTATGACTAAAATACCAAACCCTTTTCTTAATGCCCAAAAAAGTAAAACCGCTATAAACGCTCCGACTAGGGCATTGGATATTTTGACCTTTTTATTGGGGACCAAAACATATACCATGATTAATACCAACATGGTGATTAAGCCGGGAAGCATTTGACTGAAATACATGGAATTACTAATCTCTTCCGGCATAAGACTCTGTAAGGTGAATAAGTAGCCGCGAAGCGAAAATGCCGCTCCTAACAAAATCGGTCCTAATGTGATAACCGTCCAATATAAGGTGATTTTTGTTTTGATATTTCTCGGTTTGTATACCTTAAATATAAAATTTAAACTGTTTTCTATGGTTGAAAGTAACATAATTGAGGTTACAACTAACCCAACAACACCAATAGTGGTGATTTGTGCCGAAGCATTTAAAAAACTTACCAAATATTGACTGATTTCTTGACCTATATCCGGTACAAAATTTTTTAATATGAATTCTTGAAATTGGCTTTTCATATTGATAAAACCCGGAAATGCCGAAAAAATTGCCAAGCCGATGACCAGTAACGGAACAATGGCTATTAATGAAGTGTAACTTAAGGAAGAAGATACTCTGAATATGGTATCATTTTTGGCTCTGCGGAATAAAAATATTAAAAAATTTTTTCCTGTTTTTGCTGCCTGTGTTAATTTAGTTTTCCAATACATACCCAACTCGATAAAAAAAGTTATTTACAAAAACTCATAAATTTTATAATAGTGTCCTAGACTATGTATTCTAATATATTTAATTTTTTACTTATTGCAAAGGAAAATATTATGGCTACACCAGCTCCCTTAATGGCAGGAAAAAAAGGTCTGATTATGGGCCTCGCTAATGATAAATCCATTGCTTGGGGTATCGCTCAAGCCTTGAATTCTCATGGTGCTCAACTCGCTATCTCTTATCAAAACGAAACTTTGGAAAAAAGAGTTCAGCCCTTGGCTGCTCAACTCGATAAAGAGCCTTTGTTGATAAAATGTGATGTTTCCGACTCCGAAAGTGTCGAAGCTTGTTTTAAAGAGCTCGGTGAAAAATGGGGCAAAATTGATTTTCTTGTTCATGCTATTGCTTTTTCCGATAAAAACGAGCTTAAAGGTCGCACTATTGATACAACACGTGCTAATTTTGCCAATACAATGCAAATTTCTTGCTATTCCTTCTTGGAAGCTTGCCGTTGCGCTTCTCCGATTATGAACGAAGGCGGCGCTATCATGACTTTGACTTATCTCGGCGGAGAGAGAATCTTGCCTAACTACAATATTATGGGTGTGGCTAAAGCCGCTTTGGAAGCTTCGGTTCGTTATGCCGCCGCTGATATGGGTGCTCAAGGCGTTCGCGTTAATGCCATTTCTGCCGGTCCGATTAAAACTTTGGCTGCTTCCGGAATCGGTGATTTTAGAAAAATTTTGCACTGGAACGAACTCAACGCTCCTTTACGTCGTAACGTTACTCAAGAAGAAGTCGGTATGGCTGCTTTGGGCTTGCTGTCTTCTCTCGGATCCGGTATTACCGGTGAAGTTTTGCACGTTGATTGCGGTTATCATATTCAAGGTATGATTAATTTGGATAAAGTTGCCGAAACAGCCGCATCTCTTGCCGAGTAAGCAAATCTAGATTTGTCAAAAGGGCGGTCTTTACCGTCCTTTTTTGTTATTATTGTGCAGAAGTTATGAGCAAAACTTGAGTAAAAAAGTCTGAAAGATTAATATGATATCGGTTTTATTTTATGAGGTTTATCATGAGTGAGTTTGAAATGCCTTTTCCCGAAGAAGGCAAACAAGATAAAAGAAAAATTGAGGCGGCAAAATTGTTGTCTAAATCTTTGATTTATGCCTTTGCCATTTTTGGTTTGATATTTGTGATAATTTTGTTTCTTATCTTGGGTATGCTCAGACCTCAAGGGCAAAATGTGGTTGATGTTCCTCCTGCTGCACTCCTTACCGTGGATTTTGATGAGGCGTTTTCCGAAACCAAGGAAAATGATATTATGGCGGAATTAGCGGGAATCCAAAATCAGAATTTTTTTGATTTGCTGAAAGCCATTAATGTTGCTGCTGCCGATGACAGAGTTAAGGCTTTGGTCGGAAAAATAAGCGTTTCTTCGCTCGGATTGGCTCAAATTCAAGATTTACGGCAAACTATTTTGAATTTTAAGAAAAGCGGTAAAAAAACATATCTTTATGCTCCGAGTTTCGGTGCTTTCGGACGCGGCACAAAAGAATATTATCTTGCTTCCGTATTTGATGAAATTGCCATTGCTCCGAACAGTGAAGTCGGTATTACCGGTATTGGTATTGAAGTTCCTTTTTTCCGTGCGGTTCTTGATAAAATCGGAATCAAGCCCGAATTTTACAGCCGTTATGAATATAAAACCGCTATGAATTCTTTTACTCAAAATAAAATGTCGCTTCCTTTCAAAGCTGAAATGCAAAAGCTCGGTGACGGAATTTTTAATCGTATGGTTGCGGATATTGCGGAGAGCAGGAAATTGTCGATTTCTGAGGTTAAAAACTTAATTAATCGGGCACCGCTTTCTTCTTCCGAAGCTTTAAAAGCTAAATTGGTCGATATTATTGCTTTTAAGCAAGATTATCTTGATGTGTTGCAAACATATCATAAGGCAGAATTGTTTGATTTGGCGCTTTATGAAGGTAATATTTTGAATAATAAGAAGGGGACTCCGTCCATTGCTTTGTTGGTTATTGACGGTGTTATTGCCGAAGGTACAAGTGCTGCTGATTCTCTTCAAAATGAGTTTGTTACCGGTTCGGATACGGTTTTGGCTCAACTTAAAGAAATAGAAAAAGATAAAAACGTTAAGGCATTGGTTATACGTGTTAATTCTCCCGGGGGAGGGTATAATGCCGCTAATGAAATTTGGCATGGTATTGAACAGCTCAAACAAAAAAAGAAAATACCGGTTGTCGTTTCCATGGGAGATTATGCTGCTTCCGGCGGATATTTTGTGGCGATTGCCGGAGATAAAATCGTGGCAGAGCCTTCTACCATTACCGGATCTATCGGCGTTTTGGGCGGAAAAGTGGTTTTACAAGGCTTATGGCAAAAGATTGGCGTAAATTGGGAAAAAATTGCTTTTGGTAAAAATGCCGGAATTTTGAGTGCTAATACGCCTTTCTCAGAATCTGAAAAAGATATATTTAACAAATCATTAGATGACATATATTCAGATTTCACTTCAAAAGTTGCCAAAGCCAGAAATTTGTCTCCTCAACAGATGAATCAAGTTGCTCGCGGGCGAGTTTGGCTCGGAGAACAAGCTTTGCCGCTTAAACTTGTTGATGCTCTCGGCGGTATCGAAACGGCTTTGGGGTTGGCTCAGGCTGCTTCTTCCATAAAACCTGATGAAAAAATCAGAATCGAATTCTATCCTAAAGAGAAATCTTTGCATGAAAAATTGCAGCAGTTTATTCGTGACGGAAAAGGATTGGCTATGTTTGATACGCTTTCTGGTTTTAGTGAAGAATTTGAACAAATTAAACTATTTAACCGTTTGAAATATAATGCAATTTTGCCCCCGATGCAAATTGAAATCTAAATTCAAGTTTTTTATTGCAAAATTAGATAATTGTTCTATTTTTGTATAAGTTTAAAGTAGAGGATAAAAATATGCCCATAGATAGAGAAACCGTCAGACGAATTGCTTTTCTTTCTCGTCTGAAAATTGATGATAATAAAATTGAAGATACCGAAGATGAATTTAATAAAATTCTTAATTGGGTTGACCAGCTTTCTGAAGTGAATACCGATGGTGTTGAGCCTTTGGTGTCGGTTAATGACACTAATCTTCTCTTGCGCCATGATGAGGTTTCAGACGGTAATCAAGCCGCTGCCGTCTTAAAAAATGCGCCTCAGGCTCAATATGGCTATTTTACCGTTCCGAAAGTTGTTGAATAAATTTTATTAAAGGCTCAGAAATATGACAAAATTAACCGAACTGACAATCGCTCAGGCAAGAGAAGCCCTGAAGAAAAAAGAATTTAGCTCTGTTGAGCTTACAAAAGCTTATATTGATGAAATGAACGACAAGCGCAAATATAATGCTTATGTCTTGGAAACTCCGGATGTGGCTCTAGCTCAAGCTCAAAAATCAGATGAAAAATATGCCAACGGTACCGACGGTGCCTTGGAAGGTATTCCTTTGGGAATTAAAGATTTATACTGCACCAAGGATATTCGCACAACTGCCTGTTCTCATATCTTAGACGGTTTTGAGCCACAATATGAATCTACCGTGACTTCCAAACTCTTAAATGCCGGTGCCGGTTTTTTAGGTAAACTCAATATGGATGAATTTGCTATGGGCGGTAGTAACGAAACCAGCTATTATGGTCCGGCGGTTAACCCGTGGAGCAAAGACGTTCCTCTGGTTGCCGGTGGTTCTTCCGGTGGTTCGGCTGCTGCCGTTGCCGCAAATATGTGCGCTGCTGCCACTGGTACCGATACCGGCGGTTCAATCCGTCAGCCTTCCGCTTTTTGCGGTATTACCGGTATTAAACCGACTTATGGTCGTTGTTCTCGTTATGGTATTATTGCCTTTGCTTCTTCATTAGATCAAGCCGGTCCAATGTGCAAAGATGTGCGTGACTGCGCCATTATGCTCAATGTGATGTCCGGATATGATGCCAAAGATTCTACTTCTGCAAAAGTAGATGTTCCGGATTTTGAGAGTTTCTTAAATCAAGATATTAAAGGCTTGAAAATCGGTATTCCTTCCGAATATCGTCCCGAAGGTCTAAATGCCGAAATTTCTGCTCTTTGGGATAAGGGAATTGAAATGCTTAAAGCCCGTGGTGCCGAGATTGTCAACATCTCTTTACCGCATACCAAATATGCTTTGCCGACTTATTACATTATTGCACCGGCAGAAGCCTCCTCAAATTTGGCTCGTTATGACGGCTTGCGCTATGGTTTGCGTGTGAACGGCGAACATCTTGATGATATGTATATTAACAGTCGTACCGAAGGTTTTGGCGCAGAAGTCAAACGTCGTATTATGATCGGAACATATGTTCTTTCTGCCGGATATTATGATGCATATTATCTCAAAGCACAAAAGGTGCGTCGTCTTATTCGCCAGGATTTTCTCAATGCTTTTGAAAAATGTGACATTATTTTAACACCGACATCTCCGGTTACCGCATTTCCGATTGGGGATAAATCCATGCAGGAAAATCCGATTAATATGTGGCTTAATGACGTGTTTACCGTTTCGGTCAACTTAGCCGGGCTTCCTGCCATGAGTTTGCCGATGGGACTTTCTCATGACGGATTGCCTTTGGGCTTACAACTCATTGGACGTGCTTTTGATGAGGCTACGATTTTCAAAACCGCCAGCGCGTTGGAACAAGATGCTGCTTTTAGAAAAGGAATTAAATAATGACAGGGATGATTATTGAAGGAAAAACCGCTTCTTGGGAAGTAATCTGCGGGTTGGAAATTCACTGTCAGATTATTTCTAAGTCTAAAATGTTTTCCGGTGCTTCTACCCATTATGGTTCTGATGCCAACGAAAATGTTTCTTTTGTTGATGCCGGTATGCCCGGAATGTTGCCAACCTTAAATGAACGTTGCGTTTATCAAGCCGTTAAAACCGGTTTGGGCTTAAATGCCAAAATCAACAAATATTCTGAATTTGCTCGCAAAAACTATTTTTATGCCGATTTACCGCAAGGGTATCAAATCAGCCAGTTCAAATATCCGATTGTGGGTGAGGGACATGTTACCGTAGATTTGAGCGACGGTACAACCAAAGACATTGGTATAGAGCGTTTGCATATTGAACAAGATGCCGGAAAATCTATTCATGATATGGCTCCGGATAAAAGTTTTATTGACCTTAATCGTGCCGGTGTCGGCTTGATGGAAATTGTGACTAAGCCTGATTTTCGTTCTCCGGAAGAAGCAGGTGCATTTTTGCGTAAATTGCGTTCTATTGTTCGTTATCTTGGTACTTGTGACGGCAATATGGATGAAGGTTCCATGCGTTGCGACGTTAACGTGTCTGTTCGTAAAGTCGGCGAAGAGGGATTTCGCACTCGTTGTGAAATGAAGAACGTTAACTCGGTTAAGTTTGTGATGCAGGCGATTGAAAATGAAGCCAAACGTCATGTTGAAGTTTATGAAAACGGCGGAAATATAGAACAAGAAACACGCCAGTTTGATCCTTCTACCGGTTTGACAAAAGTTATGCGTAAAAAAGAATTTGCTCATGACTATCGTTATTTTCCCGAGCCGGATTTGTTGCCTTTGATTTTGGATGATGATTTCATTGCCAAAGTTAAAGCTGATATGGTCGAACTTCCTGATGCCAAACGCGCGCGTTTTGTTAATGAACTTGGCTTAACCGCATATGATGCCGCAGTTATCTGCGAAAACAAAGAAACGGCTGATTTTTTTGAAAAAGCAGCTCATGGTCATGATGCCAAGAAGGTTGCCAACTGGTTAATGGGCGATTTTTTTGCCATGCTTAATGAAAAGAAGGTCGAACTTAAAGATTCTCCCGTAAGTGCCGAAAATCTCGGAAAACTTGTTGAACTTATTACTTCTAACGTAATTAACGGCAAAACCGCAAAGGATGTTTTTGTCATTATGACAGAGACCGGCGGTGATCCTGAAAAAATCGTCGAAGAAAAAGGCTTGAAGCAAGTTACCGATAAGGGGGCCATTGAAGCGATTGTTGATGAGGTGATTGCCTCTGCACCTGATAATGTTGCCGCTTATAAAGCCGGAAAAAATAATCTTTTGGGGTGGTTTGTCGGTCAAGTGATGAAAAAATCGCAAGGCAAAGCTAACCCTGCAATTGTGAACAAAATGATTGCCGAAAAACTGAAATAATCGTTACAAACTAAAAGGCTGGTGTTGAGCCAGCCTTGAATTTCGGAATAAAAAAATGACTAATGTTTTTGTTGAAGGACTTCTTGCCTCTCTGATTGCCGGACTTATTACCGGTGTCGGCGGTTTTATGATTTTCTTAAAAAAGAAATACAGCCAAGATAATATCAACTTCATGCTTAATCTGGCAGCAGGTGTGATGTTGGCAGCTTCCTTCTTTGCGCTCCTTGTCCCTTCCATGCATAAAATTTTGCAATTTAATCCCGATATTCATGTTTCGGCTTTTTGGTACAGCTCAGCCGTGTTCGTCGGTGTGGCTTTGGTTTGGATACTTAATGCCGTGCTTCCTCACGAGCATAATAATATGGGGGCTCATGGTCCGCATATCAGCCTCAAAAAAGCCTGGCTCTTTATTATTGCCATTACACTTCATAAACTTCCCGAAGGGTTGGCTGTCGGGGTGGCTTTCAGTGCCGAAGATTTGGTGAATCCTTTGAGCTTGGTGATTGGTATTGCTCTTCATAATATTCCCGAAGGTTTGACTATTGCCATTTCTTTGGTGGGAGCTAATGTTTCTCGAATTAAAGCGGCTTCCACCGCGCTTCTTATCGGTATGGTTCAACCTGTTGGTGCCATCATCGGACTTCTGACCATGGATATCAGTGATAAAATCGTGCCGCTCGGTATGGCTATGGCGGGTGGTACACTTCTTTTTGTGGTAATTAATGAAATTTTGCCCGAAACATATGGTTTTAAACGTACGACAAAGTCGGCTTTTGCCGTTTTTTCCGGTTTTATCTTTATGACCTATCTTTCTATGGTATTGGATTAATTTTTGTGTTTATTTTTGCAAATTTATGTTGACGTTCTTGTAAACATAATATAAATATATCTGCGTACCGCTTGGAGAGTTGGCAGAGTGGTAATGCAGCGGATTGCTAATCCGTCATCGGGAATACCGATGCACAGGTTCGAGTCCTGTACTCTCCGCCACTTGAAGGCACCCGTCAGGGTGCTTTTTTTTGTGCGATTTTTAGAAAATCCTATTGCTTATTGTAAATTTTGTTTTATATTGCTATTTCTAAAATTTTATTATTAATCTTTATATATATGAAAACAAAATTAAAAAAATTGTTCCGAACATGGGGAATTATTGCATTGGCTTTTTTGATGTTTTTTTATTTCGGAAAAGACCACTCCGATGCTTTTTATGAATTGTTTATTTTTGCTTTTGTCGTCAGCGGTATTTTTATTCTGTTTGGTTGGGATAAATATATCACTTACGGGGATGAGCCGGTGTGCAATTCTAAAAGAGGGGATGATGACGCCATGGATGATCATGTCGGATAATTTAAAAGCGTACTTAATCGTACGCTTTTTTTTATATATTTTTAATTAAAAAATCTTTTAATTTTTCTTCATCTTCCCATTGAATTGCAATTTCCAGAACATGAAAATATTTTGCCAAATCCGGTGGAATTTTCACATAGTCTTTAGTGGTTGTATAAAGAAGACAATTATTTTGCTCTGCTTTTTTTATGAGTTTTTGCAGTTCATCCCTTGAGTATTGGTGATGATCGGGATAGTCTTCCGTTTGATATATTTTAAAACCGCAAATTCTTAATGATGTATAGAATTTTTCAGGTCTGCCTATGCCGGCAAAGGCTATGACCGGCTTGCTCGGGACTTTATCTATTATTGGAGCTATTTGCCCTTTAAATATCGGCAAATTTTTAAACTCTTCCGTCAGATTATGTTTGTCTTCACCTATAATCATAATGGCTTGTGCTCGTTTAAGCCCATGCTTCAATGATTCTCTTAATGGTCCTGCCGGAATACATTTTCCGTTGCCATAACCGAAATTGCCGTCAAAAACTAAAAATGAGAGATCTTTTTTTAAGGTCGGATTTTGGAATCCGTCATCCATGATTATTATGTCGGCGCCATTGGCAATGGCGAGTTTTGCTCCTTCATAACGGTTAGGATTTATTGCAACCGGAGCTTGTGCGGACAAGAGTAGGGGTTCATCTCCAACTTCTTTGGCACTATGCTTGTTCTTGTCAACCATTATGTTTTTCAGAATCCCTCCGTAACCGCGGGAGACAAAGAACGGCTTTTTTCCCATTTGTTTTAATATTTTGGCAATGGATATGGCAACGGGTGTTTTACCCGTGCCGCCTGCCGTTAAATTTCCGATGCAAATAACTTTCTTGTCAACACTTTTTGTTTTTTTTAACGCCAAATTTATTGCCGTTGCCAGTTGGTAAATGCTGCCAAAAGGGGATAAAATGTATGAATATAAATTTTTATCTTTCCAATAATTTGGCGTTTTCATATTACAAATATTCCTTGATAACGTCAGAAATTCCGTCAAGAACTTTGGCTTCGCCGGTCGCCCAGGCATAACATTGTTCTTGTTGCTTTTGTAATGCTTCTTTATCGGCAAACAAATTGAGTACTTGTTGTTGTAGTTGCTCCGTATTTCTGACCTGGATTACGGCATTGGCTTTTTTAGCTCGGTTCATGGCATCGGTAAAATTGTGCATGAACGGACCGACCAATACGGCATCTTTAAAACGGCACGGTTCGATAAAGTTTTGTCCTCCGTGCGGGATCAGCGAGCCTCCGATAAAAATTATCGGTGCAATATCGTACCAAATTCCGACTTCACCGATGGTGTCGGCAATATAGACATCTGTTTGAGGTGTGATTTCTTCTCCTTTGGTACGTAATGCCGTTTTCAAACCCAGGGCATTTAGCTGTTCTTGTATTTCCGGACCACGTTGCGGGTGGCGAGGGGCAATGATTGTTAATAATCCCGGAATTTGCGCTTTTAAGTTTGGTAAAATTTTGCCGATTTGGCTTTCTTCATCATTATGGGTGGAAATAACACCCCATACCGGACGATTGTTTAACTGAGCCAGAATCGTAGCTTTTTTGTTTTCATCTACCGGCGGGTTGAAACCGGCATATTTCAAATTGCCGAGGTTGATGGCTTTTTGGGCTCCGATTACTTCCAGACGGCGTGCATCTTCGTCTGATTGTCCCAAGCACAAATTAAAGCAGGATAAAAGTTCTTTGCTGACAAAACTGAATAATTTCCATCTTCCGAAGGTTTTATCTGATATTCTGCCGTTTATTAATATGAGCGGAATTTTGTGCTTTTTAATTTCTCCCAACATGCCGGGCCATAATTCTGATTCAAACCACAAAGCCATATCTGGACGCCAGTGTTCTATAAACTTTTTGCAAAAGTCGGGATTGTCTATCGGAATATATTGATGAAATGCTCCTTCCGGTAATCTTTTGCCCATTAATTCTGCCGATGTGACCGTTCCGGTTGTTACCATAATATGGCAATTGGGATTTTCCTTCAAAATTTTGTGGATTAATGGTAACATGGATAATGATTCTCCAACCGAAGCTCCATGAAACCAAATTAATTTACCTTCGGGACGTTCCTTGGCCGGATTGCCTAAACGTTCATTGTGGCGGGCTTTATCTTCTTTACCTTTTTGCAGTCTTTTCTTGATGTATGGGTTAATAACATAGGGGTATAAGGTGCGAACAAGATTGCTGTATATTTCTATAAACATGTTATTTTTCCTTTGTTTTCTTGTGTTGTTTTTTACGTTCTGTTCCGGGTGAAACCGGCTCTAATCCCATGGATTTATCAGCTTCATAGCTGTGTTGATTGAGCATGTCTTCAATTTGTTTGCAATAAGTTTTTAAATCTGAAGCTTTTGCTTCTTGCGGAATATATACAGGATCACTAAAACGGCAGATACCTTCATTGAAGGGGTAGGGAATCATCATTTTATCCCATGCTTTTTCTATGATTTTGCATTTTTTGACACTGCAGGTTATGCCGATTATCGGAATCCCGGTTTTATGAGCAAAATATATCGGACTTTCCGCCATGTGCATGCGCGGGCCTCTCGGTCCGTCCGGAATAATGCAGACGGAGGTGTTGTCTAAAAGTGTGTTCATAATATTCAATGCAGCGGCTTTGGCATTTTTGTTGCTGGAACCCCCGATTGTTCCCAGACCGTATCTTTGTAGTACGCCGGCAATAATTTGTCCGTCTTTATGCAGTGATACTAGGGCATTGAGCGGAAAACGATAGTCCCGAAAAGCTGAATACATCAGTGCTCTGCCATGCCATCCGACTAAAATAAATGCTTGTCCGCTTTCCCATATGTCTATAATGCTTTTGCGGTTGATGATTTGCCATTTTGTTGTTTTATATACCAATTTTGTATAGGTATATAATATTAAACTGATGAGGTTTAATATGAATTTTGTTTGGCTTATTTTTTTGAAAAAGTGTTTTAATTGTTTCATTTTGTTTGAGTATCTTTGATGGATATTCCGATTTTATCATTTTCGGTAATGACAACTTCTCCGTGTCCGATTAAAATATCGTTGGCATATATATCAACGTAATCATTTACGTCTCGATCTAATTCCACAACAGCTCCGCGACCAAGCTTGAGTAATTGATTTACTCTTAAATTTGCAGTGCCCAATGTGACTGAAACGTCGACCATAATTTCATCTCCGATTTCAGTATTTTTGATAGAATTTGCCATAAAAAAACCTTTCTTTATACTAATTCACCGCATATCATACAGTTTTTTTTGATTTTGGCAAATTTTATTTGTGAAGTTATCAGACATATTTTTTATTGTTTGTGGATTAAAAAAGGTTAGGGTTGCTCTACCATAATAATTGTGCCAAAAATGTTTCAACCTGTTGCAGTCTGCATCAACAGTTTCTATATATTATACAGATATACTTTATTTGAGGATGCTCTTATGGTGAAACAGAAAATTAAATGTCCGGTATTGCCTTTACGTGATATAGTGGTTTATCCGAAAATGATTGTTCCTCTTTTTGTAGGACGAGAAAAGTCAATTAAAGCTTTGCAAAGTGTGGCTGATGAAGACGGAAACGTTATTTTATTAACACAAAAAGATGCTGCCGTGGATGATCCTAAGACAGATGATGTTTATCATATCGGTACCTTGGGAGCGATTGTCCAGATGTTGCGTCTGCCTGACGGAACCGTTAAAGTTTTGATCGAGGGGATGGAACGCGTTAAAATCTCAAAATTTTGTAAAAATAAAGATTTTATGCTTGCCGAAGCCGAAGTGTTGCCTGAAGAAGATTCCGAAAATAATTTGGAGTTGGAGGCTTTAGTTCGTGCTGTTTTGTCCCAATTTGAGGAATATGTCAAACTTTCTCGTAAAACACCTCCGGAAGTTCTTGTTTCCATTAATCAACTTACCGATTATGCCAAAATGGCAGATACCATTGCCGCTCACCTTTCTTTGAAAATTGAAGAAAAACAAGCTCTTCTTGAAGGAAAGACGCTTGCTGACCGTTTTGAAAAAATTTTGGAATTTATGAATTCGGAATTGACGGTATTGGAAGTGGAAAGCCGTATCAAAAATCGAGTCAAAAAACAAATGGAGAAAAGCCAGAAGGAATATTATCTTAATGAGCAGATGAAGGCTATTCAAAAAGAACTCGGTGACGGCGATGAAGACGGTGAAATCAGCGAGTATTTGAAAAAAATTGAAAAAGTTAAACTTTCTAAAGAGGCTAAAGATAAAGCTCTTGCCGAAGTTAAAAAACTTAAAAATATGAGTCCTATGTCCAGCGAGGCAACGGTGGTTAGAAATTACCTCGACTGGTTGTTGGAAATTCCTTGGAAAAAACGTTCTAAAATTAATAAAGACTTGAAAAAAGCCATGGATATTTTGGAAAAAGATCATTATGGCTTGGAAAAAGTTAAAGAAAGAATTATTGAATATCTGGCTGTTTTGGCTCGTGCCGAAAAAGTTAAAGGTCCGATTTTGTGTTTGGTCGGTCCTCCGGGGGTTGGTAAAACTTCCTTAGGTAAGTCTATTGCTCGAGCAACTGGCAGAAGCTTTGTCAGAGCTTCTTTGGGTGGTATGCGTGATGAGGCTGAAATCAGAGGTCACAGACGTACTTATATCGGTTCTATGCCCGGTAAAATTATTAAAGGTATGAAGAAAGCAACAACATCAAATCCACTGTTTTTGCTTGATGAAATTGATAAGCTCGGTAATGATTATCGCGGTGATCCGGCTTCGGCTTTGTTGGAGGTTTTGGATCCGGAACAGAATTGTGCTTTTAATGACCATTATTTGGAAGTGGATTACGATTTGTCTGATGTTATGTTTGTTACAACGGCAAATTCTTTAGACATGCCCAGACCGCTTCTTGATCGTATGGAAATTATTCGCTTGTCCGGTTATACTGAAGATGAAAAAGTTGAAATTGCCAAAAGACATCTTCTTCCTAAAATATTTGAAGAAAATGCCATCAAAACTTCTGAACTTGCAATTTCCGAAGATGCAATTCGCAATATCATCAGATATTATACAAGAGAAGCCGGGGTACGTAATTTGGAAAGAGAAATTTCCAATATTGCTCGTAAAGCCGTTAAAGAAATTTTGCTTTCTTCTGGAAAAACTAAAAAAGTTTCCGTAACTGCTAAAAATTTGGAAAAATATCTCGGTGTTATTAAATATCGGTTCGGAGAGGCAGAAAATTCCGATCATATCGGCGTTACAACCGGTTTGGCTTGGACTGAAGTCGGTGGAGATATTCTCTTTATTGAAGCTGTGGATATGCCCGGAAAAGGAAAAGTTACCGAAACAGGAAAACTCGGTGATGTTATGAAGGAATCTATTGAAACGGCATATTCGGTTGTTCGTTCTCACTCCAAAGATTTGGGAATCGATCCCGAAGTTTTTGAAAAAACTGATTTGCATATTCATGTTCCCGAAGGGGCAACGCCGAAAGACGGTCCTTCCGCCGGGATTGCCATGTATACAACAATGGTTTCGGTCTTTACTAAAATTCCGGTGAAAAAAGATGTGGCTATGACCGGTGAAATTACGTTGCAGGGAAGGGTACTTCCTATCGGCGGTTTGAAGGAAAAATTGCTGGCAGCACTTCGCGGCGGAATTAAAACCGTGATTATTCCCAAAGACAATGAAAAAGACTTGTCGGAGATTCCCGATAATGTGAAATCAGGCATGAAAATTATTCCGGTTTCTGATGTTTCCGAAGTTTTGAAAATTGCATTGACTAAGAAAATGAAGAATAAGAAGTAACTTTTGTGGCTTTGAAAAATAAAGAGCGCCTTTAAAGGTGCTCTTTATTTTTGTCTTGCTGAAAAAAATTATCGAGAGGCTTGTTCTTGCATCATTTGAAAATTTGCAGTTTTATTTGATTGCGCAAGCTTTTGTTCTTGTTCTTGCTTTTTTATATAATCTTTTTCCATCTTTTTGATTTGTTCTATAGAAAAGTTTGTATCACTTTTTTCAATTTGTTTCAAAAATGGGCGTGTCTCTTGATTAAATTTTTCGGCACTTTGCTCCATCATTTCCATATATGCCTGTTTGGTCCTTTGTTTGATATCTATGTTGCTGTCAGCATATACTTCTCTGATTTCTTTAATCTTAGCATTGTCCAAATCTTGATGACTTAAGTCCAGTCCGTCAAGATATTTGCTTACCGCATCTATTTCTTCTTGTGAAAGATTTTGGTTTTGCGCAATTAATTGTACAAGCTGTTGGTAATTGTTTTCTGCCGTTGTAAATTCATATCCTTGAGCTTTTTTATCAAAATTGGGAATTGCACAAACTAATTCTTGATATCCGTAATTATACAGTTGTTGGATCTCAATAGGTTTGTTGTTTTGATCTGTCATTATTTTGCCTTGATTATCCATTAATTTATATATTTGTAATCCCGATTTTTCTATAATTTCGGGTGATGAAACAGGATTATCGTGGCTGTCTGATAATGTGATCATTTGATATTTGTTATCGTCAGAATTGTAATAACTGGCAAAATATGATTCTCCGTCTATTTCCATGCCTCGTACTTTTTGGTATAAAAAAGTTTGAGCCAGTTTTTCGGGAATTTTATCCGTAGCGGACAACGCATATTGAATTGAGCCAAAGTTGCTGTCATAGTGATTACTATAATATTTTTCCAAACTTCCTTGTCGTGTTTGTGTAGACTTAAAATCATTTATGGCATTTGTTATGGATGACTGTTGTTGCTCTATTTTGTGGCAGCATAATTCCGCCAAGATTTTTAATTTAGTTTTGTCGGAGGGTTTTACAACCATATCTCCGTTTTCGCAGGCTTGCAAAATGTGTCGTAATTGGGCGTGATTTCTTTCGTGATTTTGAGTACTTTCCGAGCAATTTCTCATGTTTTGTATTTTTATTTGTGATTTTTCTTGTTTGTTCATGGATTCTGACTCAATATAATAATTGTATACAATACAATTTGCTTCCGGAACATAATAGGCGGCTTTGTCATTAAAGACTAATTTGCCGTTGTAATCTCTTCCCGGGGATATAAAATTGATATATTCGGCGGGTTGGGCTTGATTTTGAAAATCTTGTGCCGTAGCAATATAGGTTTTAGAATCTTCTGCGGTATTTTGCTGGCTGGCATTGATTTCGGTTTTATCTATTTTTTTGTCGGAGAAGCTCTCATTATGGATTTGTGCATCAGCCTTCATATTATTTCCGGCAATAACGCCGCTTAAAACGGCTGCTTTTATAATCTTATCTATTTTCATTTGAGTTAACCCCAATTTGTTTTTATTTATAATACTCTTTTTTGTTAATTTTGTCTATAGATATATTTGATACCCTATTATGGTAAAATTAATAATGGGTTAAAGTCCTTGTTTTTATTTATGCTGCAAACTCTAATTTTGTTATAAAAGACTCGTAATTGTTTTTTTAGAATCGTTAAAACTATAATAAAATATGTTCAAAAGGCGCAGAAATCTGGGGATAAGTATACTTTTTTTGCTTTTTTGAAAAAAAAAATCCACTTTTTTGGGCTCAAAGTGTTTATTTTGTTTGACTTCCCTTAAAAAGAACGCTTAAATTTTCTTGTAAAGCCCGAGTGGTTTTGACATTGGTTTATAACTTATATTTAGTGGGAGTTCTCACCGTGAATAAAAATGAACTTATTTCTAGCATCGCTAATGAAACAGGCTTGACAAAAACTGATTGTTCTAAAGCCGTTGATGCATTTATCGCTTCTGTAACCAGCGCTTTGAAAGCAGGTGACGAAGTTCGTTTGGTTGGTTTCGGTACTTTTGCTGTTAGCAAACGTTCTGCTACAACAGGTCGCAATCCTCGTACCGGTGCTGAAATCAAAATTCCGGCTCGCAAACAAGCTAAATTTAAAGCTGGTAAAGCTTTGCAAGATTCTGTAAACTAATTCTTAGTTTTCTGATTTCTTTTCAGAACAGAAGTTCTGTTATTTAAGCCTTCGTTTTAACGGAGGCTTTTTTTTAATGAAATTTTGATAATTTTACTCTTATTATTATTTATATTTATTTTTTTTGTTTATTTTGTCGAAAAAATATGCTATATTTATAACAAGGTAAATAATCTACAGGAGTTTAAACATGAAAAAATTTCATAAAAATCTTTCCGGCAGATTGCAAAAAGCTTTAGTAATCGGTGCGGCAATGTTATCTTTAGGAACCCCCCAAGCCCATGCTGACGGTTTTTTGGATAAAATAGGTAAGATATTGTATAAAGTTGGGGAGATCGGTGATAAAATTAATGATACCGTCAACCAAAATTTGGTGATTCCGACGGCTAATATTAAACATGAGGTTGGACGAGTAGGGCGAAATTTTGAAAGACTCGATAATAATACCGGAGGACTTATCAGCGGTACCGTAAATGCAGTTTCTGTTAAACTTGCTGAAAGAAAAGTAAGGCAAGCTGTTGAACAAGGCGGAGGAACTTATCAGGCTTCGGTAGAAGAATTTTCTCAAGCTGCAAGTCAACAAACCTCAAACTATGCAATTGAAGTTAGAGCTAAAAAAAGTAAATTGACACAAAGTAAAACAACTAGAACTTCTTCTGTTCAGACTCCGGTTGCTAAGAAAAAAGCATATAATGCGGATGTTCAAACAGTGTTGAATATACTTAATCAGAATCAAAAATGATTTTATCTGCTTGAAAAAACTTTATTTATAAAAAAAAGTTTTGTTTCCTATAAAAAAAGTGCTTGATTTATTTTTTTTATGAGTATATAAACTACTCCTGTAAGCAAGATGGGCGCTTAGCTCAGCTGGAAGAGCATCTCGTTTACACCGAGAGGGTCGGGAGTTCGAACCTCTCAGCGCCCACCAATTCCGAGCCTTGGGATTTAGTCCTGAGGCTTTTTTTGTATCCATATAATAGGTTCGAACTCCCTTAAGGAGTTCTTCTGGCTCGTAAGAGTTTGCTAAAATTTTTATTTTGATGTTTTTGATAAAAGGTTTGTTAATTTTTTTATGCTATCCCAAATTTCAGTTGTGTAGTAAATTTTTTATGGGAATATAAAAAATGAATTTTTTAGACGGTGGTAATAAGAGTGGAGTTCCTGACGGTAATTCCGAAACTAAATCTATGATAAGTGATGCTAAACCAAAAATGTCTGCCGGACAGAGGCCTTTTACGCGTCCTAATATTGCCGAAAGCGGACAAATTAATATTGAGGCGGATGGAAAAAACGATTTGCAAAAACAGCCTCAAGCTCAGCCTAAACCTCAAACCCAAACAGATATATCTCCGTCAATTATAGCGCCTGATGTACAAAAAGAAGAAAATAAGGAAAATATTACAGTTCAAAACTCATATGTTCAACCTCAACAAGTCAAGATTGCAAGCGCTTCTCAATTTGAAGGTTTGGGGCTGATTAATGAAGTTAAGTTTTCTGATGTTTATGTTACTCCTGATAAAAAATGTTATATTTGGAGCGGAAAAACCGATAGCGGTTTGAAATGTGTGACATTTAAAGATTTTCCGGAATTCTTTGCTAAAATGGAGAGCTTGTTTGACGGAAACAGAAGTTATTTATTGAATTATAAAAACAGAAATTATCGTGTTGAAAGGACAATCGCTCTCGATGGACCTCAATATTGTGCTCGAAAAATGCCGATTGAAGTTCCTGATTTGAAACAGCTCGGTTTTCCAAGCGGCGTCTTAAGTCATTTGATTTCTATTGCCGGATGCAGTGGTTTGATCCTTTTGGCAGGTGCAACCGGAAGCGGAAAAAGTACAACCGTGTCGGCTCTTCTGAAGGAGTATTTGGAAAGAAAAGGCGGTTATGCTTTTACTATTGAAGATCCTATTGAAATGCCACTTGACGGTGTTTATGTAACTCGTGATGGTGAGCTTGGACTATGCAAGCAAACAACACCACCTGACGGATCTTGGGAAGAGGGTATTAAATCTGCCTTACGTTCCAAGCCACGTTATATTTATTTGGGGGAAATTCGTTCGCCCGATGTTGCCAGTGAGGCTTTGCGTGCCGCAACTTCCGGACACTTAGTTTTGTCAACAATCCATGCCAATAATGTCAGCGATGCCATTAATGCTTTGGTGAAATATGCTGCATCAAGCGGTATTTCTGAAGAAATGGCTTATGAATTGGTGGCTAACGGTTTCTTGGGGTGTATTCACCAAATTTTAACCGGTGCTCCCAAACGTGCCATTTTGACTTATCTTTTTGCTAACCCTGATGTTAATGCCGGATGTTCGGTTCGTGGTATGCTTCGTAGCGGAAAGCTTAATATGGCAACGTTAATTGATCAACAAAGGGTGAAATTGGAGAAAAATTTGCCTATATTTAGTCGTTTTTAAGTCTGAAGGGATACTTTTATGGAAAATAGAGTCGCTATTATCGGAATCGTTGTTGAAAATCCAAATTCCGTTGATAAACTCAATGATATTTTACATGAGTTTGCGCAATATATTATCGGGCGTATGGGACTCCCGTACAGACAGAAAAATATTGCAATTATCTCGGTTGTTCTTGACGCGCCGCAGGATATTATCAGCGCATTGTCCGGAAAAATCGGCAATTTGGATGGAATTTCTTCAAAAACCCTCTTTGCAAATGCATAATTTGTGATATTATCCGTTTTCGTTTGTTTTAACCTGACGGGAAAGTTTGATCTGCCCCGAAAGAAAGTGAGTGAGTATGTATAATCCAAAATCCCTAAAGGCTGAGGAGTTTATCAGCCATGATGAAATTTTAGATACGTTGGCTTATGCCGATGCACATAAAAATAATGTTGAACTGATTAACCAGATTTTAGAAAAAGCCAAAAAATGTAAAGGTCTTTCTCACCGAGAAGCTATGCTTTTGCTTGATTGCGATATCCCTGAAAAAAATGCCGAGATTTTTGCTTTGGCAGAACAAATCAAAAAAGATTTTTACGGTAATCGCATTGTGATGTTTGCGCCGTTGTATCTTTCCAACTATTGTGTCAACGGCTGTGTTTATTGTCCGTATCATGCCATTAATAAGCATATCAAAAGAAAAAAGCTCACACAAGAAGAAATTGCCAAAGAAGTGATTGCTCTCCAAGATATGGGGCATAAGCGTTTGGCAATCGAATCCGGTGAAGATCCAATCAATAACCCAATTGAATATATTTTGGAATCTATTAAAACCATTTATTCTATTAAGCATAAAAATGGTGCTATTCGCCGCGTGAATGTGAATATTGCCGCAACTACCGTGGAAAATTATCGCAAATTGAAGGAAGCGGGAATCGGAACTTATATTCTCTTTCAAGAGACATATCACAAAGAAAGCTATGAAAAACTGCATCCCAAAGGTCCAAAGCACAATTATGCTTATCATACCGAAGCGATGGATAGAGCCATGGAAGGTGGCATTGATGATGTGGGTTTGGGCGTGTTGTTTGGCTTAGAGAGATATCGTTATGAGTTTGCCGGACTTTTGATGCATGCCGAACATTTGGAAGCGGTGCATGGTGTTGGTCCGCATACGATTTCCGTACCGAGAATCCGTCGTGCCGATGATATTGATCCAAGTGTGTTTGATAATGGCATTGACGATGATACTTTTGCCAAAATTGTCGCTTGTATCCGAATTGCCGTACCTTATACCGGTATGATTATGTCCACCCGCGAAAGTAAAGAATGCCGTGAAAAAGTAATTCACTACGGCATTTCACAAATCAGCGGCGGTTCTAAGACCAGTGTCGGCGGCTATGATACGCCGGAAGCCGAAGATGACAACTCATCTCAATTTGAAGTGAGTGATAACCGCACTTTGGACGAAGTTGTACGTTGGTTGATGCAAATGGGTTATATCCCCAGTTTCTGCACGGCTTGTTACCGTGAAGGGCGTACCGGAGATCGCTTTATGTCTTTGTGCAAAAATTTGCAAATTCATAATTGTTGTTTGCCTAATGCCTTGATGACGCTGAAGGAATATTTGATGGATTATGCCAGCCCGGAAACGCGCAAAATCGGCGAAGAACTCATTAAAAAAGAACTTAACCATATTCCTATGCCTAAAGTTCATGATATTTGTAATGATAATCTGCACAGGATTGAACAAGGGTTACGCGATTTTCGTTTCTAATGTTCAAGAAAAGCTCCGAAAAATCGGAGCTTTTTCTTTGCTTGACAAGCAGAGCCGCCTGCAATAGCTTATAAAACAAGTTAACTATAAGGAAAAATCTTGATGAAAAAAGAACTTTTGGCACCGGCAGGAGATATTGAAGCCGGTTATGCCGCGCTTTATTATGGTGCAGATGCGGTTTATCTCGGCTTAAAAAACTTTTCAGCTCGTGCCACGGCGGCTAATTTTGGTGAACAGGAACTCAATGAGTTTGTGGCTTTTGCGCATCACCTTAATCGTAAGGTTTATGCGGCAATCAATACGTTGGTGCAGGAGCATGAATTGCCGCAACTTCTGCAAACTTTGGATTTATGCTCCAAATATCACGTTGACGGCGTGATTATTCAAGATTTGGGGGTGGCACGTATTATTCACGAGCAATATCCCGAACTGGAAATGCACGCCAGTACGCAAATGGCGGTGCATAACAAAGAAGGGGCTTTAGCCTTACAAAAAATCGGCTTTACGCGTGTGGTTTTGGCGCGTGAACTGCATTTATCCGAAATCAAAGAAATTGCCTCTATTCCCAATTTGGAAACCGAAGCCTTTATTCACGGGGCTTTGTGCTATTCTTACAGCGGACTTTGCCTGTTTTCTTCTTTTGAAACCGGGAAAAGTGCCAATCGCGGTAAATGTTTGTATCCTTGCCGTGCTTCTTTTGACGGCGAAGCCGGTAAAAAGCACTATTTTTCAATGAAGGATATGGCTTTACAAGAAAAAATATTGGATATGCCGGTGACTTCTCTCAAAATTGAGGGACGTAAAAAGACCGCGCTTTATGTGGCTGCCGTTACCGATTATTATCGGCGGATTTTGGACGGGAAGGGTGCCGATAGTGTGCGTGAAGAACATATCAAGCAGATTTTCTCTCGTCCGTGGACGGATTTTCATTTCAAAGGCAAAAACAAAAACGTGATTGACCGCGATTTTGTCGGACACCGCGGTTTGCTCATCGGTAAAATTGAAAAAATTGCTAAGAACAAGCTCTTTTTCAAAACGAATCATAAAATTGCCCGTTATGACGGAATCCAGATTGATGTGAACGGCGATGAAAAGCCGTTCGGTTTTTCTTTGCAATTTTTGAAAGTTAACGGCAAAAATGTTTTTGAAGCCGAGAAAAATATGCTCGTCGAGATTTCTTTGCCGCCAAAAACACCGGAACTTTCTTTGGGGGAAAATATTTATTTGGCATCATCAAGCGAAGTAAAGGGGGCTTATCCTTATACCAAACCCAAGCCGAAGGAGTTTATGCGTCGTGATGAGGTTAAGGTTGAGGTGAAAGTCAGCCCAACGGAAATTACAGCTACGGCTAACGGTATATCCGCCAAAGTCAGCGGCGAATTTGCACCGGCGCAGAATCCCGACAATGTAAAATCGGCAATTGAAACGGCTTTTGGCAAAACCGGCGATACCAATTTCACGCTTGGCGGTATTTCTATTGATAATCCAAGCAATCTGTTTGCTCCGGCATCACTTTTAAATGAATTGCGTCGTAATTTATATGCACAAATCAGCATTGAAGATAAGCATGGCTCAATACCTGAAATTTCTGCTCCCAGAGTGCAACAATCGCCACAATGGGTGATTAAGACCGATAACCTTGCCAGCCTCGCGCAGATTGATTTAGATGAAGTTGCCGAAATGATTTGGCTTATCTCTCCAAACTCCAAAGCGGAAGAGCTCAAAACTTTGCCAAAAAACAAAGTGCGTATTGCTTTGCCTGCCGTTTGCCGCAAGCCGCAACTTTATGCCAAGCTGATTGCCGAACTTTTGGCGCAAGGCTATAAAAAATGGGAAATCGGGCATTATTGGGGCTTGTCGGTTTTACCGGAAAAAGGTATAGATATCTCTTTTGATGCCTCAATTTATACGCTTAACACGCAAGCAATCGAGCAAGCAAAAGAAATGGACGCCTCACGTGTTACTTTGGCTTTGGAAGATGATTTGGCTAATATGCAGGCACTTGCCGACATATCTCAACTGCCTTTATCCATGGTTGTGTATCAAGATACGCCGCTGTTTACCAGTGCCGATTGTATTCGTTCCAACGACTGCAAAAATTGTCCGCAGGGTGAAAAATGGCTGAACCTCAAACGCGACGGCAAATCTTATCAGGCACTTTCCAAAGATTGTCAGATTATGCTCTTTTCCGAAAATCCGTATTGCGTGGCTCAAGAGGTCAAAAATATTAAGGCTGATTTTTACCGGGCAGATTTTTGCTATAAAAAATATACCGCTGATAAAGTTTTGAAAATCTTTTCCAAATTAACCAAATTTCAAGATATTCCGCCTTGTAATAAAGCTAATGTGGCAAGAAACGGTTTAATGTAAAAAATTTTTTGAACCATATTGAAACTCTCGTCGTTATAAATATATGTAAGGGAGGTAAACAATGGAAGATATTTCAAAATTACTCAAAGAAGCGAAGCCATTGTATTTTGCACGCAAGCGTCGCAACAATATCATTAAATCGGTTTGTGCCATGTTTGTCGGTGTGTTTATGCTTGGTTCTTTGTGGCCGCAACAACAAAGCGAGTTTGATATCTACGGATATTATTTTATGTTGGATGATGGTACTTTAACATCATCTAACCTCGCGGAATATGGTTTGCCCACAGATGATTACGGACTTTTGATGGTTGGCTAAATGAAAGAGATAATTGCGGAATATGGCGGACTTATCAGGTCCATTATTAAAAAAATTACCGGTTCTTATAATGAAGATATTGAACAGGAAGTCTATATTAAAACCTGGAAAAATATGGATAATTATAAAGAACAGGGAAAATTTTCCGGCTGGCTTAGTACTTTAACAGCTAATGTTTGCAGAGATTATTTCAAATCTAAGCAACATATTATGGAAAGCAAACAAGTCGGCGGAGAGGAGATTTTGGATAAGGTGAAAGTCGGCGGCAGACAAGAAGAAGTGATTGATGCCAAAAAACGTCAGAAAATTATTCTTAAAGCCGTTGACGATTTGCCCAGAAAAATGCGCCAAGTGGTGATTTTGTTTGAGTTTGAAGAAAAATCTTATGAAGAAATTTCTAAAAAACTCGGGTTGCCGGTTGGTACGATTAAATCCAGATTGTTTAACGCCCGCAAAATTTTGAGCGAAAAACTTAAATTCTTGAAGGAGAACTAATATGAAAAAAACTTTCTTAACTATGTGTTGTGCCGCAGCTCTTTTGATGGGAGCAACAAATTCTTGGGCTCAAAAAAACGATATGCCGCCACCACCGCCGCATCATCCGGAACACGCCATTGATGCTCCGAGACCGCATATGCCTCCTCATGAATTGAGAAAATATAAAGCTCCAAAATTTGATAAAGAATTCAGAAAAGAAATGTCCGAAAAATTTGCCGAAAAACTCGGTTTGACCGATGAGCAAAAGGCGGAAGCCGAAAAATTGCGTGAAGCTAACCGCAAGAAAATGGAGCCTTTAATGAAGCAGGCTGACGAACTCCGTGAAAAAATGGATGAAATCCGCAAGCAAAATATGGAAGATTTTGAAAAAATCTTAACTCCGGAGCAGAAGGAAAAGCTTGATGAAATGAAGGCAAAACGTGAAGCTAAAATGAAGGAAAAAATGGAAAAACGTGCCGAAAAATGGAAAAAAGAGGCAAAAAAAGATAAAAAGGATAAAAAAGATAAAGACTAGTTTCTTATCATCGACGCTCCAGCCCCGTATCAACCTTACGGGGCTTTTTTTTTGTTGAAAATAGGTTTCATCGTGCTAAATTTATAAAAAAACAGGAGAAAAATAAGATGCATCTGATTATTTTTGCTTTGGCACTATATGCCGTGATTGCCGAGTGGCGGAATTATAACTTGCGTTCACAACTTATTAAAAAAACACATGTTATTCAAAAATATGTCAAAGATAATACATACTGGTATGCCAATGTTTTGCCTAAGTCTGATAAGCTCTGCCTGATTGAAACGAAAAAAGGTGAATTCTTCGTTTCTAAATTGTCAGATAAACGTTGGCAAAAAGAAGATGGAGAAGTTGATTTTTCTGCTATCAAACGCTGGATGTATATTGAAGATTTGGAAAAACTCTGATGACTTTGCTGATTTTTTTACATGCCAAGGGTGCTAATAAATCATCTCAAAAAGAATTATTATCCGCTTTGGCGCAGAAATTTAATGCAGAGCTTGTTGCATTTGATGCTCCGCATAAGTCTACGGTTAAACCTGATGGATTTTTCTGGTTTGAAAAAGATGAAATTGACGGACAGCGTAAAGTGCGTTTGTCTGAGTGGCTTTATTCCATGACTTATGCTTTGTCAGAAATTGTAACGTTAATGCAAGAAAAAGCAGTTTCGCCTAAAGATCTTATCCTTTGCGGACATTCTCAAGGCGGTTTGTTGGCTCTTTATTGCGGGCTTAAACTCGGCGTGAAGGAAGTGATAACTCTTAATTCCGATGTGCCAGATGAAGTTTTGGAAGATATTGAAGCCAACAATAAAGTGAAAATTAAATGGGTGCAGGGCGAAAAAGATACTTTTTTGGATAAAAAAAGAAAAGAATCTTATAAAAATCTGCCTAAAAATTTGGATTTTGAATATATTGTCAGCCCAAACTCAACCCATAGTTATTTAGATAAGGAAATTTTGGAGCTGCTATGAAAATAAGAAAATTTGAAGAAAAAGATATTCCTCAAGTTTTGGAAATTTGTCGAGAAATGCGCGAGCATCATCGCAAGGTGCTGAATGGTTATTTTAAGCCGATTGATGAAGCCTATGAATTAAAATCTTTGCAAGAAACATTAACCGATGATGATGTTTTTGCTTTTGTCGCAGAAGAGGGAGATACGATCTGCGGATGGCTTTGTGCCGAATTTACCTCTCGTCCGTATTTGGAAAATGAAAGATTCTGCCATGTTTGTGAGCTTGGAGTGATACCTAATTTTCGTCGTCAGGGGATTGCTGAAGCTTTGATGAAAAAGTTGTTTGAAGAAACAAAAAATCGCGGAATTTCCGAAATTAATCTCGGCGTGTTTAATGATAACACTGGAGCTTATAAATTTTACCAAAAGCTTGGTTTTAAGCCGTTAGAGCAAAAGATGAAAATAAATATTTGACAAAAACAACTTTATTATATAAATTAATTTTGTCTAAAAATTAAAAACAAATTATTAATCCTAAAAAATATTTGAGTATGAAAAAATTTATTTTGTTTCGCCACGGCGAAACTGATTTGAACGCGAAAAAAATTTTTCAAGGCTGTGGCGTTGATGCCGATTTGAACGAAAACGGTCGGCAACAAGCTCTTGAACTCAAAGAGGTTCTGAAACCATATAAAATCCAGTGTGTTTATACCAGCCCGCTCAAACGTGCAGTGTCTACGGCGTCTTTGGCTTTTGATGAAACAAATGCCCATTACCAAGGTAGAAAGTCTGCGAGAAGCTTGTTTGGGAGAAGCCGAAGGGACGCCTCAAAAAGAGGTGATTGCTAAGTATCCGGAAGTGTGGAAATGGTGGTATTCTCCCAATGAGCATATGGAGGTTCGTTATCCTGGGGGTGAAAGCAAACAGGAAATCGGCGATCGCATTAAAGAAGCTTTATTGAATATTGCCGCGGTTGAGGCTGCCGATACTATCGGAATATCAACTCACAGTGCCGCTATTCGCTGTTTTCTGATGCCGCTCGGGCGCGAAGACAAGCCGATGAAAAATTGTGAAGTCTATGTTGTGAAATTTGACGGCAAGGACTTCAAACTTTTGAAATAAGGTTTTTTTTCTAATTAAGCTCTTCTTTCAAGATATCTTCGGTCAACAGCTGGGGCAGAATTTTATAATTATTACCTTGTCCGTCATAATAGATATACAAAGGAATGCTGTTTCTGCCATAAGCTTCCAGCGCTTTGGATATTTCTTCATCATGATTGGTCCAATCTGCCATAAACAAATGAATGTTTTTCTCTTGGACTATATTGCCGAAAGTTTCCGATTGTAATGCCAGTTTTTTGTTTACCAGACAGGTGATGCACCATTTGGCGGTAAAATCAATGAAAACTTTCTGATTGTCTTGAACCAAAGTTTCTATTTTTTGACTATCAAACTTCTGCCAGTCCATGTTTTTGGGCATTTCTTCCGTTTTTCCTTGAAGCTGATTGAACAATACCCAAACCAACCAAACAACTGTTAAAAAGACCGGAATGGCAAAGATTTTTTTGAAAATCTCCATCCATTTTCCCGGTTTGGGCAAAATTTTATGTACGGCTTTAGGATAAAATCCGGCTAAGGTAAAGGGAAGGGCATATCCAATACTCAATGCCAAAAATACCGGATAAAATATATAAAGTGGTTGCGAGAGCGTATATCCAATGGCAATACCCATAAACGGTGCTGTACAAGGGCTTGCAACCAAAACCGCAAAAAAGCCGGTCATAAAAGCATTAATTCTTCTCTTGGCAAAGGAAATGCGTCCAACACGGTTGGCAAACGGATTGTTGACGTTAACCACGTCTAACAACATCAAAAAGATGATGCTGAAAACCACAATCATGATTGCAACAAAAATCGGGGATTGGAGCTGAAAGCCCCAGCCGATTTCTTCTCCGGTGTGGCGAAACCACAAAAGCAAAGTTGCTATCAGCATAAAAGAGCTAACCACACCGGCAAAATATATTAATGCTTCAATGCGGCATTTGATTTTATTATACGTTCCTTGTGCCAAAGAAACGGCTTTTAAGGTTAGAATCGGAAAAACGCAAGGCATGAAGTTTAAAATTAAACCTCCTAAAAATGCCATGAGCATTACTCCTAAAAAGCTTTGTTCTTCAATGTCAGGTTTAGGCTCCTGATACATTTTTTGTGAAGCCATGGACATTTCGGCAAATTGCTGATTTATCAACAAATCTTTGTTGGTGACCGGGAGCGTAAAACTAAAATTGAATTTTTCGGGAATACACTCATCTTTACATGCCAACCATGTTACTTCTCCCTTGAATTCAAGCCTGCCCAAAGCAGCATTATATGGTATTATGGTTGTTCTGTAATATGCCGTATCATCATAACCGTATTGTACAATACCTTCGGTTTCAAAGCGTTTATAGCGACTCCAATCTTCCTGACCGAGCTTAAACCATGTCGGCAGATGCCAATTTACTGTGGTCGGAATTCCGATATCTCCGGGATTTTGGGCAAAGATATGCCAATTATTCTTCATGGAAAACTGAATCAAAACATCTAAATTTTGTTGCGGATTTATTTCATCAAATCCGGTAATCAGAGTAACTTTGACTTTATCTGTTTCATATTGTTGCATAAAAGCCTGACTTTGTCCGCTTGCGAACAAAGTCAGAATTATGCTTATTATATATAGATAAAGTGTCTTTCTCATCTGTTTTATTCTTTAGTGTTTCTTTGCGCAATTACAAAGTTATAATAGGCGGCGACAACCACACTGCAAGCTTTGATGAAACACAAAACACCTAAAATAATGGCTATCGGCATGAAACAAAACGGGATGATACATAATAAAATCATTCCGACAAAAGTTTCAAATCCTTGAGCAAAACCTCCGAGATAAAACGGAGATTTGGCAATTTCTAACTTTTGACGTGCGTTGTTTTTATAGGCAACGATGGCATAGGCTAACATGGCACATGCGGAAGAGGTGAACGCAAACAGTAAAAATGTGGCAACAACTGCGTTTTCATACGGATTTGCCAAGGCAAATCCAAATATTAAGCCGGCATAGAAGACATAATCTAACGTGGCATCAAGAAAAATACCAAACTCGGTTATTTTGGTGTGACGTGCCAAGGCTCCGTCCAAGGCATCACATAAGCGGTTTAACAATATGCAAATTAAAGCGGCTACAAAATTTGACATTGCTAAAAAATTAATTGCCAATAAACCGATTATAAAGCCTATTATGCTTATCATATTGGCGGTTATGCCTAATTTGTGTAATTGTTTGGCTGCCTGAGAAATGCCGGAACAGCTTTTATCTATAATATTTTGGCTGATTTGACTACCGGTTTTGATAATTTTTTGCAGTTTAGGAGAAGATGTTTTCTCTTTAATTGCTTTAATCATTGATTTTAGTTTGTTTAACATTATACTACCTTTCAAAATTGTGTTTTAGTTGCGCTTATCATAAAATGAATTTAAATTAATTGAAATAATTAATATTGCGGATGTAAATAAGTATGAAACTTTTTAGTATTTTTTTGTTTTTTATTGCCTTATTTATCGGGATTTTATTTGTTTCTCAACAAAAGCAAAATTATCAGGTTTTGAGAGGATATGTTTTTGGTACTTATTATGTGATAAAAGTGCGTACAGATGCGCCTATAAAAGATTTTGCATCCATGGTCGATACACAGTTTGATAAGGTTAATGCTCATCTTTCGGTTTTTGAACCAAAATCGGAAGTTAATTTGTTTAATCAGTCTGCTTCTTTTAAAAATATACAGGTTTCGGCGGATTTATATCAAATTTTAGAAGCATCTCAAAAAATTTATATACAAAGCGACGGTTTTTTTGATCCGACCGTTGGTCCTCTGATTGAACTTTGGGGATTTGGCGTTAATAAAGAACATAAAGTTCCCGATGATGCGCAAATCAAAAAGACGTTGTCTTCGGTCGGATTTAATAAAATTGTACTCTTGCCGCATTCTTACGTGATGAAGAAAAGTACCAATCTCAATCTTAATCTTTCTGCCATTGCCAAAGGATATGCCGTTGATCTGGTTGCCAAAGCTTTGCATGAACACGGATATCAAAACTTTTTGATTGATATCGGCGGTGAAATTTATGCCGCAGGTTCTCGTAATATCAAAGAGCAGGGGTGGAATATCGGGATAGCCGCGCCGAGCGAATCTGATTATCGAAATTCATTTGCTGTTACCATTAGTAATATGGCTGTGGCAACCTCGGGAAATTATCGTAATTTCTATTATATAAACGGACAAAAGTTTGCTCATACAATTAATCCGAAAACAGGGGCTCCCGTTAAGCATCATCTTTTGTCGGTCAGCGTGTTTGCTCCGAATTGTATGCTTGCAGATGCTTATGCAACGGCTATTATGGCAATGGGTGAAAAAACAGGGCTTGATTTTGCCGAAAAATTGCAGTTGCCGGTTATTTTGTTTGTCGGGGGTGATGTTCAAAATGCCGAAATTGTTTATTCTTCTGCCGCTAAGTTGTTATTGGAGAATCAAAAATGACGGAAATTGTTCATGATGCACAGATTATTGAAGTTTTGCCCAATGTCGTTCGGGCTGAAATCAAAACAGAATCTGCCTGCAAGCTCTGTGTGTTGAAAAACTCGTGCCAAATGCATGAAACTTCTTCTCGAATTATTGATATTCCGGTGGAAAAAGGTCATACATTTCAATGTTACGATCATGTAAAAGTAGCGATTTCTCTCAACGAAGGTTTTTTGGCTCTTTTTTGGGGATATATTTTTCCGCTTATGCTTGTTCTTATGGTATTATTTGCCGCTCTGCTCGGCGGTCTTACGGAATTATCAAGTGGGATATGTAGTATAATTGTCTTGATTCCATATTATTTTGGATTATCTTTGAAAAAGAATTTTTGGAAAAAGAAGTTACATTTTAAGATTGTCGATAAAAATTAAATCCGCAGAAAATAGAGTTTTTATATTATGGATATAATAGTTTCTGATATTATTGCTTTGGGTATTATTGCTTTTTTATCTGCTTTAATCCTGTATTTTGTTTCACAAAAATTTCATGTGGAAGAAAACCCTAAAGTTGAAGAAATTGAACAGATTTTGCCCGGTGCAAATTGCGGCGCTTGCGGTAAAGCCGGTTGCTATAATTTTGCCGAAGCTTGTGCTAAAGCAAATGCAAAAAGTTTTAAAACTTTATATTGTCCGGTCGGGGGCGCGTCAACCATGAAAAAAGTGGCTGATGCCTTGGGTTTTAAAGCGGAAGTTAAAGAAGAAACCGTCGCTGTTCTTAAATGTAACGGAACTTGTGAAAATGCTCCGGCTAAAATTTTTTATGATGCTCCCGTTTCTTGTCGGTTGGCTCATCAGATATCTGTCGGACAAACAGGGTGTCCGGACGGTTGTTTACGTTTGGGAGATTGTGTCAGTGTTTGTAAGTTCGGGGCTCTTTCAATTCATCCTCAAACGGGTATTCCGGTTGTTGATGAAAATAAATGTACGTCTTGCGGGGCTTGTGTTAAAATGTGTCCGAGAGGGTTGTTTGAAATTCGTCCCAAAGGTAAAAACGGTCAGCGCGTTTATGTCGCTTGCAGTAATAAACAAAAAGGTGCCGTGGCTCGCAAAAATTGTAAAGTAGCATGTATCGGATGTATGAAATGTGCTAAAATTTGTACTCAAATTAAAGTGGAAAATAATCTTTCATATATTCCCGTTTCCGTTGATGCGGAAGAATTTGGTTCCGAATTGGTTAAAAATTGTCCGACCGGAGCAATTGTTATGACGGAAGCAAAAAAGGAGAAGGGGCATGATTAAAACTTTTTCCATCGGCGGTATCCATCCGGATAAACATAAAATTACTGCACATAATCCGATTATTGATGCCGGCTTGCCCGAATATGTCTATATTCCGATTAAACAGCATATTGGTACTCCGGCTAAAATTTTGGTGAAACAAGGAGATAAAGTTAAGGTCGGAACTTTGCTTGCTGATTCTGACGGAATCGTTTCTGCCGATATTCATTCTTCCGTTTCCGGTGAAGTTGTTAAAATTGACAATATTCCCGATGCGTTCGGTTATGATGAAAAAATGATTGTTATAAAAGTCGAAGGCGATGAATTTGAAGCGTCTATCGATACATCTTCCGATATTGTTAAAGATATTCCTTTTTCTGTGGATGAAATTATTCAGAAAATTAGAGAATCTGGTATTGTCGGTATGGGCGGTGCCGGTTTTCCGACACCGGTTAAAACTACAATTCCCGAAGGAAAAAAAGTTGACTTTCTCATTGTTAATGGAATTGAGTGTGAACCCTGGTTGACCGCAGATGACAGGCTTATGATTGAAAAAGCCGAAGAAATTGTTGTCGGAGCTAAAATCTTAAATAAAATCTTGGGTATTCAAAATGCCATAGTCGCTATTGATGAAAATAAACCCGAGGCGATTGAAGTCGTACGCAATATTACCAGACGTTATGTCGGCGTTAATGTTTGTGAGTGTCAAACTAAATATCCCCAAGGAGGAGAAAAACAGCTTATTTCCGCTATTACTGGCAGAGAAGTCCCTTCCGGTAAACTGCCGATTGATGTTGGTTGCGTTGTTCAAAATGTGGGCACCGTATTTGCTGTTTATGAAGCCGTATTGAAAAATAAGCCTTTGTTTGAACGAATTGTTACGGTGAGCGGGGATGATTGTGCTCAGCCGCAAAATTTCAGAGTAAGATTAGGGACACCGGCGTCTTTTTTAATCGATAAATGCGGAGGCTTAACGCAGAAAACCGCTGAAGTGATTTTTGGTGGTCCGATGATGGGACATACCGTTATTAATTTACAAGCTCCGATTACAAAACTGACGTCGGGTGTTTTATTGCTGTCTGAAAAAGAAACGCATCGTCCCGATATGATGGATTGTATTCGTTGCGGTAAATGTGTTGATGCTTGTCCTATCGGATTGCGCCCGTTCCTTATTGGTGTTTATACACGAAATAATATGATTGACGAGCTCAAAGATATTCATACCATGGATTGTATTGAGTGCGGAAGTTGTGCTTATATTTGTCCGGCTCGTATTCCTTTGCTGGATTATTGTAAGCTGGGTAAAATTGAAATCAGAAAAAAACAAAAAGGATAATGTTATGTTGAAAGTTGCTACTGCTCCTCATATGTTTTCTCCGCTGGATACAAAACGTTTGATGCGTGATGTGGTTATTGCTTTAATGCCGGCTGCGGTTGTTGCCGTTTTTTTCTTCGGGTTGAACGCTTTGACGGTTATTTTAACTTCTGTTGCCGCTTGTGTTATGTGGGAATATTTATTTGTGCATTATCTTTTGAAACAAAAATCTACCATAAATAATTATTCCGCCATTATTACCGGTATGTTGCTGGCATTTAATCTTCCGGCGACAATGCCGCTTTGGATGGTGCTTATCGGGGCTTTTATGGCTATTGTGGTTGCAAAAATGGCTTTTGGCGGATTAGGTAAGAATATTTTTAATCCGGCTTTGGTCGGTCGTGTGTTCCTTTTTATTTCTTTTCCGGTTCAAATGACCATGTGGATGAAACCAAACTGGCATGATTTTTTTAATACCGATGTGCAAACAGCCGCAACAACTTTGGGTATTCTCAAACACTTAGATGCATCTTCTTCAGCTACTTCTTTAACTCACGAAGTGGAAGCCGTTCATGATATTCCTAATTATTTGCAGATGTTTGTCGGTTATACCGGCGGCTCGTTAGGAGAAGTTTCTGCTTTGGCTTTACTTGTCGGCGGAGCTTATCTGTTATTGCGCCGTGTTATTACTTGGCATGTGCCTTTTTATTATTTGGCAACCATGCTTATTTTGACTTCCGCTATGTGGCTCTTGACCGATGATGTGCGCTATGAACCGCTTACTCATCTTTTGTCAGGAGGTTTAATGCTCGGCGCTATTTTTATGGCTACGGATTATGCAACGTCTCCCATGTCGGTTAAAGGAAAAATTATTTTTGCTATCGGTTGCGGTTTGCTTACGTTTATTATTCGTTTTTACAGTGCTTATCCCGAAGGTGTTTCTTTTGCTATTTTGATTATGAACGCTTTCGTTCCTCTGATTGATAAGTTTTATTATCCACGCGTCTACGGAACAGGGAGAAAATAAATGTCTAAACCTATGAAATCAACCGCTTTCACCATGACTTGCGCTCTTGTTCTTGTTGCCGTGTTTTCTGCTTTGATATTGAGCAGTGTTTATCAACTGACCAAAGAACCTATACAAAAAGCTAAAAATCTTCGGGAATTGGAAGCTATTCGTGATGTGGTTTATGGCGATTTTGCAAATAATCCTTTTGAAGAGCGTCATCAAATTTCTCTTGCTCACGGTCGAGAAAAGGTAGATTTGTTTCCGGCAAGAGATGAAAACGGAAAAATTACTTCCGTGGCGATTAAAACATACAGCAAAAACGGGTTCGGCGGCAAAATCGAGATGATGCTCGGTCTGACGGTGGACGGAACAATTAATAAATATAAAATTATTGATCAGAAGGAAACTCCCGGTCTGGGAACAAAAATTACCGAAAGTCGCTTCAGTGATCAATTTCACGGTATGAATCCGGGAAAGCAGGTGTTTAAAGTTAAACAAGACGGCGGCGAAATTGATGCTGTTACCGCTGCGACCATTAGTTCTCGTGCCGTGGTGGATGCCATTAAACGCGGTTATAAAGCCTTGAATAAACTCAGCAAGGGAAATAAACATGAATAAAACTGGTTTTGAAAATTTTACTCGCGGAATTGTTAAAGAAAATCCAATCTTTGTTATGCTCTTAGGTATGTGTCCGACTTTAGGTGTGACAACTTCGGCATTGAACGGTTTGGGGATGGGTGCTGCCACTCTCTTTGTTCTTTTACTCTCTAATTGTGCGATTTCTTTGGTCAAAAATCTTATTCCCAATCAAGTGCGTATACCTTGTTTTATTGTTATTGCCGCAACATTTGTTACGGTTGTTGATTTGCTTATGTCGGCTTATTTACCAACGTTGCATGCCGCTTTGGGTATATTTATTCCGCTGATTGTGGTTAATTGCCTGATTTTGGGCAGAGCCGAAGCTTTTGCTTCTAAAAATAATGTTTTTCAATCAGCACTCGATGCTTTAGGGATGGGGTTAGGCTTTACCATTGCTTTGACATTGTTGGGGCTGGTACGTGAAATTCTTGGTTCTGGTTCTGCTTTCGGTTTTAGTTTTGTTCAAGAAGGGGCAGAGACAATGCTCATGTTTATTATGCCGCCCGGAGCTTTCCTGGCTTTGGCTGGTTTGATTGTAGTGTTTAATCAGTTGAGAGGTACGGATAAATGAGTTATTTGATGATTTTTATTACCGCTATTTTTGTTAATAATATCGTGCTGTCTCAGTTTTTGGGAATTTGTCCTTTTTTAGGCGTCTCCAAAAAAATCTCTACTGCTGCGGGGATGGGCGGAGCCGTTACTTTTGTTATGGTACTCTCAACTATTGTAACTTATATTATTTATCATGCCGTTTTGTTGCCATATAATTTGAACTTTATGATTACGGTGACATTTATTTTGGTGATTGCTTCGTTGGTACAGATGGTGGAAATTATCTTAAAGAAGATGTCTCCGCTTTTATATCAGGCTTTGGGAATCTTTTTGCCGCTTATTACTACAAATTGCACGGTATTGGGGGTGTCTCTCTTGGTTATTCAGAAGGATTTTGATTTGGCTCATGCCGTTTGTTTTGCTTTGGCAAATGCTTTAGGATTTACCTTGGCGATTGTTTTATTTGCCGGTTTGCGTGAAAGATTGGCTTTGGTTAATTTGCCTAAAGCAGTGCAGGGAGCGCCTATCGCTTTAATTACGGCTGGGTTGCTTTCTATGGCTTTTATGGGGTTTTCCGGTATCGGAAATTAAAAAAAAAGTTTGAGGACTAAGCCTCAAACTTTTGTTCTGATAGGTTCCACGAATGGGTTAAAATATTACGCGGGACAAAATAGGCATTTTTCACGGCTATAACAGTATCTTTTTTCTGATTATAAATGAAGTTTTCAATGCCTTGTGCAGCCGCTTTTTGTATTTCCGGTGACCAATGAGATTTTTCTAAGGCTTCCGATAAAGAAATTTTATCTTCTTCGGCAAAGATGTAAAAGCATCTCTTGGTATAAACGGTGGCATCAAATCTATATACAATCTGTTTGCCTTTCAAGGAAATGAAGTCTTCGGAATAGTACTTTAATTTTCTTAAAGCATTGTCCAAGTCGTTTCCTTCTTCCATTGGTTGGTATTCAAGTCCGTCTCCGACCGAAAACTCCACATCTGCTTGTACGGGAATTTTTTTATTTAATCGTTGTTCTTCAATGGTGAGAGATAGCTTTCGCTTCTTTTTCAAAGTGTTAATGTATTCCTCTTTGAGCAGAAAGGCATCTCCATCATAAAATTCGCTGATAATACGTGCTTTTGCTGAAAAAAGAAACTGTTCATGACGGTATTTGGCGTCATATAAAAAATCTTTCGGAACTGTGAGCCATTTATCATTCAAGGCTCGATACCGTAGTTCTTCATATGATTTAATTTCTGCCAGATAAAATCTCTTTTTATCTTTTCTCATGACCTGTCGGCATTTTCTGCGAGAAAAGTTCAAATCGGCAAAATATTCAACGAAAAACAAGTTTTCCCGTTGCAGTCCGTCGAGGGCTTGTTTGAAGTTTGTATAAATCAAGGTTTGACCGTTTTTGTATCCGCGAAACATCGGAATTGTAAATAATACTTTGTTTTCCATAACTCTTAATAATTTAATGTACTTTGTACATAAAATACTATTTTGTCTAAAATTGCAAGCTTATTTTATTAAATTTAAAATATTTTTTATAACGTCTTTGAACATTTCTGCCGTTAAAACGCCGGTATTGATATTATATCTTGAGGTGTGATACGAATTTATCATTAATAAATTATGTTTAGCCAAATGGTGA
This sequence comes from uncultured Alphaproteobacteria bacterium, assembly GCA_944393215.1. Taxonomy (GTDB): domain Bacteria; phylum Pseudomonadota; class Alphaproteobacteria; order RF32; family CAG-239; genus CAJLXD01. The sequence goes on along the minus strand of CALXZL010000002.1, from coordinate 18,838 downwards.
ACGGCATTGTGAGCAAATTTAAATGCAGCTTTTTTATACCCCAAAACGCCTAACACCGCATTGTGTGCAACACCGCCGAGTGTTAGTATAATTTTTAGGTTTTTCATATTGTTAATTTCATCAATCAGAAACTTTCCGCAAGTTTTTACTTCTTCTCCGGTTACCTGATTTTTTGGCGGAACACAGCGAACAGAGTTGGTGATGCGAACGTTGATTAATTCAAATCCGTCATCTTTTCTTTTTTGATAATTGCCTTTTGCCAAGCCAAATTCTTTTAATATCGGATATAAAATATCTCCGGCATAATCGTTGGTAAAGGGGCGGGCGGTCTGATTGGCTCCGTTTAAGCCCGGTGCCAGCCCGACAATTAATATTTCGGCATCTAAATTTCCGAAGGGAGGAACTGCTCCGTTATAATATGTCGGATATTTTTCTTGGTTTGTTTTACGAAATTCAACTAATCGCGGACATAAGGCACAATTTCTTTCCGGACATTTAAATGGCATCTTTTTCTCCTGATTTATTTTTTTATTGCCACATTATATATAAAAAACTTCAAAATTAAATGTTTTTTTATCTATATTATGTATTATATTATGCAAATTAATGATAACAGAAGAGGGTATCTTAAATGCGAAAAAAATCGACTTATTTGGTTTTCCTGGCACTAATCGCCATAGTAGTGGCTTTTGCCTATATTTTGAATATTGTGGTTCTGAAAAATATGATTGCCGGCATCATCAGATATATTCAAAGTTCTTGGATTTTGGCTTTGGCTGCCGTATCTGCTTTTATATTTGCTAATAATCGTTATTATTGGATGGTGAATATTGCTTGTGCGGTTGTTGCTTCCATTGTTTTACAGCTGGTTGTTTTTGGCGGAAGTTTAGGTTTGTGGGTTATAATTTATCAATCTTTGGCTTTTTTAAGTGTGGTTTATCTCTTGAACCTGATTAAAGTATTGATTACAAAATAAAGTTATTTGTTTTTTTGAGGGGTGTGTTTTATGGATACACTTTTTTTGTCAAAATTTTCAAAAAAATGTTGCGCCATAACAAAATTTATGATATAAAAGTGCTCTAAATATTAATTATTAATTCTTAAGCATATGAAAAAAAATATTTTTTTCGCTGCCTGCTGTAGCGTTCTGGTATTCATGTCAAGCTGTTATCAAGAAGTTAAAACTCCGCAAAAATCAATGGAAGCGGTAAACTATGCCATTGATCCGTTGGAGGTCAAAATTGCTGAAGTGGAGACGGAAGATATCATCACAATACGAGGAGAGGAGAATATTGTAGAAACGGATAGTAGCGTAATTCGGTATTGTCCGGTGAAATTTGTTAATACAAAGACGACGGAAGTCAAAGATGTTGTCTTTGTTATTGAAGAAAATTATTAAGACTTTTAAAGCGCGGTTAGTATTAAAAAGCTAATTCGCGCTTTTTTATATTTAAATTAAAAATAATCGGATAATAATCTTTTGAACATATTAACTTTTGACAAAACCGTATCACTTTGATTTTTCTTAAATTTAATAGGGTGTGCCTGTTTTTATCTCTCACATATTTGTCGCATAATATATATTATGTTAAATTAGAGATTGATATAAAGGCAAAAATTATAGACAACGCATTATTTTATTTTCTTATTCTTTGGTCCTGTCGATGTTTATATGAACGCTCAGAACGAGCTCAATATTTTTGTGCGCTTAAATTATCAATCTTGGCTATTTTAGCGCTCATTTTATTAAACAGCTGCGGCAATTAATTTTTGCGTATATTCTTGTTGCGGATGATTGAAGATTTCATCTCGACTTCCTAGCTCTATAATTTTGCCGTCTTTCATAACCGCAATTTTATCTGACATGGCTTTTATGGCGTTCATATCATGAGAAATAAAAATATATGTCAAATGGCGTTCGTTTTGAATTTTTTGCAGAAGTTTTAAAACTTGTGCCTGTATGGTTACATCCAGAGCTGATGTCGGCTCGTCTAAGATTAAAAGCTGCGGTTTTAATATTAAAGCTCTGGCAATGGCAATTCTTTGTCTTTGACCGCCTGAAAATTCGTGCGGATATTTTTTTAAGTCACTTTCTTTTAAGCCAACTTCCTGCATAACTTCTGTGACCAGTCGGTACTTTTGCTCTTTTGTTAATTCCTTATGGTGGATATCCAATCCTTCTCTGACGATTTCTTCTATATTCATTCGGGGATTTAGAGCATTATACGGATCTTGGAACACAATTTGGACTGAAGCGCGTTCTTGTGAGGTTATCTCTTTAATATTTTGATTATTAATGAAAATATCCCCGCTATATTTGTTTAATCCGACAATGGATTGTCCTAAAGTTGATTTTCCGGAGCCTGATTCCCCTACTATTCCCAATGTTTGTCCTTTGGATAAATTGATGGAAATGCCGTTAACTGCTTTTATATATTCTAAGCATTTTCCCCAAAAGTTCTTTTTTAGCGGGAACCAAACATTTAAATTATTTATTTTGAGAATATTTTTGTCTGATTCTTTGTTTAATTTATTCAATATATTATGTGAGCTTATTAATGTTTTAGTATAACTTTCTTGAGGATGCTCAAATATTTCTGATACTCGGTTTTGTTCGACTATTTTGCCGTCTTTCATGACACAAACACGGTCTGCTATTTTTCTGATTACTTGCAAATCGTGACTTATAAATATTATCGACATGTTTAATTGTTTTTGTAATTTTATTAATAAATCAATGATTTGCTTCTGAATTGTTACATCTAGTGCCGTGGTCGGTTCGTCGGCTATCAATATGTCCGGACGATTGGCTATTGCCATGGCAATCATCACTCTTTGCCGCTGCCCGCCCGATAACTCGTGCGGAAATGCTTTCATCCGTTCTTTGGCATTTTTTATTCCGACTTTGATTAATAATTTTAAGGCTTTTCGGTTGGCTTCCTTTAAGCTTAAATGCTGGTGTATCACTATGGTTTCGGCTATTTGCTTGCCTATTCGATGCAGTGGATTGAGTGATGACATCGGCTCTTGAAATATAAAACCGATTTTTCCGCCTCTGATTTCTCTTAATTCGGCATCTGATGCCGTTAATAAATTTTTTCCTTGATATTCAATGATTGAATTTGGTCCGTGAAATGCTTTGGGATATGGTAATAACCCCAATACGGACAATGCCGTGACCGATTTTCCTGAACCGGACTCCCCTACTATTCCTAATATTTCTCCTTGTTCAAGATTGAAGGAAATATCTTTGACGGCAGGAAATATATCTCCGTTTTTCTTGCGAAAATTTATGGATAGGTGTTTGACTTCTAATATCGACATTAGTTGTTCCTTCTTGTGTCAAAAGCGTCTCTGATGCCTTCTCCGATAAATATCAGTAAGCTTAACAATGTGGATAAGACAATGAATATGCTTATTCCTATCCACGGAGCTTGTAAATTATCTTTGCCTTGTCTGACCAGGTCTCCTAAAGACGGATATTCTGCCGGTAATCCTAATCCCAAAAAATCAAGCGCCGTCAGCGCGGTTATACCTTCTGCCAACAAAAACGGAACAAAAGTGATGGTGGTAATGACGGCATTGGGCAAAATGTGCTTGAACATTATTCTGATGTTTCCTGCCCCCATGGATTTGGCGGCTTTGACATATTCCATATTTCTTGTTCTTAAAAATTCGGCTCTTACCATGCCGGTTAAGTTCAGCCACGAAAATGCTATTAAAATAATGAGCAAAGACCAAAAACCGGGCGTGAAAATGCTGGCAATTATTATGATGATAAACAGTTGCGGCAGAGTTTCCCAAATTTCCATGAATCTTTGAAAAATTAGATCAGTTTTTCCGCCGAAATACCCTTGAATTGCACCGGTTATTATGCCTATTATTGAAGATATAACCGTTAATAAGAAGGAAAAGATGATGGATAATCTAAAGCCGTAAAATATGCGAGCAACTATATCTCTGCCTTCATCATCCGTTCCAAGCCAGTGTTCTTGGGAGGGAGCTGAGGGCGTCGGTACATTAAGATTATAATCTACCGTGTTGAAGGAAAACGGAATTATCGGCATTAGCATCCATCCGCTTTGCTCTATTTGCTTTATGATATAGGGATCTTTATAATCTGCCGGGGTGGGAAAATCTCCTCCGAAATCTTTATCGGTATAATCGGAAAAAATTGGAAAATATAAGTCATTTTGATATTTGAGAAGCAAAGGTTTGTCGTTAGCTATTAATTCTGAAAAAAGAGAAATTATAAACAAAAACAAAAATATATATGCCGAAGTTAATGCTCTTTTGTTTCTCTTGAAAGCATCTATCTGTTCTTGTTTTATATTTTTTGTAAATATTCCCTTTTCCACCTATTCTTTTCCTTTTTCTTGGCTTGGAGTGTCTTTCTCTTTAACTTCTGTTTTTTCTTCTTTTTTCTCGGCTTCCGTCTCTACTTTTTTCTCTTGTACAGTTTCTTCTTTTATGGCTTGAGATAACGGTTTTACTGCTTCTTCCTTCTCTTCCGGAATATCTTTTGCCACTTCGGGAGCTTTTTTAATATTTTTATTGGGAATCTCTTCCTTTTTTTCTGACTTTTTGACTTTGGCTTCTGCTTTCTTTTCTATTTTAGGTAAACTTACTTTTGGAGTTGTTTTTCCTTGCTTCTCTTGCCAAATTTTATACCAGTCTGCAAAGTCTTTTTTTGCCTTTTCCGTTGCTTCTGTTGAAATGGTATATGTATGTAATTGTTCTAATATCTTTTTCTTTAAATTTTCTTCTATGTTTAAGTTAAATTCCTGACATTGTTTGCGACGATATAGATATTGGTTGAGAATATCACTTGCGGAGCAACTTTCGATTTTTATTTGAAAATCTTTCTTTAGAGGATCTTTGACTGCTGAATCTACGAAATTTTTATTCATAAACTCATCTAAGAATAATTGTTCTTGTTTAGGAGCACTTAACCCGTTTAATCCGCTTAATCCTTGTATGAAAATGACGGTGTCTCTTTGTTTGGTCTTGGCATTGACGTTATCAACAAATTTTTGCAATTTGCCGTACAAACAGCGAACTTGTTGCATATAGGCTTTTCTTTTCTTGTCCGTACTTACTCCTTGACTCCACTCCAAATCTTTTTTGTTGCTCCAGGCATCAGTTGGTTTTACTTGGCAAAATTCATCAAAAATATAACTTTCATGCGGTAAATCCATGTTGATGAAATATGCCGTATTTCCGTTGGTTTTGTTTAAATCAGCCACAACCAAATCCAACACATCTGCCGAATTTTTGATATCTATGTCTTTATAAGACATGCCTACCAGCGGCATTGTGTCAGCATCACTTATCGGGCGGAGTATTTTATAAAAAAATGAAAAATCATCAAAAATTTGCATGCTTTCCAGCCATTGTGCCATGATTATTTTGGTTTTTTGAAATGCAGAAATGTTCATATTATCAAAATCTATCGGTGACGCATTTCTTTCCACACAACGGTGAACCGCCATTTCATTATTTATTTTACACAATTCTATATCAGAAGATTGATATGCGTTTATGGAAAATTTTGATTTTTTAAATGCATCGTACAACCGGCTTTCTTTCAGATATATATGTTTTTCATTTAGTCGGTTAAATTTCCAGAAACTTTCCGGATAGACATTTTTGAGTAGGTATTCATCTTCTGTTTTTGAACTGCTTGAATTGAGAATCTTTGCATAGTTTTGTGCCGCATCTTCATGTTCAACATATGATTGCGGGTAAAAGATAAAATTATTGTGAGCATAAAAGCCCAACATAATATCTTGTGTCTTTTTTATTTCCGGAAGCTCCGGAGAATCTTTGGGTAAATCTTCCGCCAGTTTATCCAGATAAGCATATGAACCAAGACCTTGTAAGCCTATGTAAATGAATTTTTTATCACTTTTTGCTTTGGCATTGATGACTTCTTCTTTTAAAACGTTGAATTTTTGGTGTTCATTTGCATCTATCAGTTGGCTGAAAATGACTAAAATATTGATACAAATCAGTGCAACTAAAAACCAAAATATTTTTAACTTAGAGGCAAATGCCATAAATAAAAAAACAACACCGGCAATTACCAATGCCACAACAATATGTGAAACATAACTCAACAAAATTCCTAAATCTTGGGAAATGTATGTTGCCGTCAGACCTGCCAGCATGGTGCTCTTGTCAAATACGGCAAACTGGTTCAGCATGGCGATGACAAAATAGTATGCCACTGCCGCCACCAACAAGTTTTGCAAAAGCTTAAAAAATGAAACACAATATATTATTAATATTGAGAATATGATAATCCCGCTTAATATATACCAAACTTCCGGAGTTAAGATGGTGTAGCTTGAAAACATGTCATAGCTGCCGGCTCCGACGTATATCAGAAAATTGAGACTGATTAATGAGGCTATGACTAAGGCTTTTTCCAACCAATCTATTAAATACGGGGCAAGTCTTTCTTTGCGTTTGGGCTTTGCTTCCTTTTTTAATTTTTCTTTTCTTTCTTCCATTTGTGTTGTGGCAACAAAACAGTTTTGAGTATCGTCAATAATCACATCATGCATGATGGCAGCCTCTTTTCCACATCTAAATTTTATATATATTGCTATTATAAAAGCACAGCTTTTTATTTTTTTAAAGAAAAAGCCTTGAGATATATACAATCTCAAGGCTTTTAATTCTCTTCTGATAATATTTATTATCTTGAGTAGTATTCGATAACCAGGTTCGGTTCCATTTGTGTTGCATATGGAACATCTGCCAACTTCGGTACAAAAGAATATTTTGCGGTGAATTTTTTAGAATCTACTTCCAAATATCCCGGAAAATCTCTGTTGCCGGCTTCCATTGCAGCTGCAACGATTGCCAATGATTTAGATTTTTCACGAACTTCAATAACATCACCGGCTTTAACCATGTATGACGGAATATTTACTCTTTTTCCGTTTACCAAAATATGACCATGATTTACAAATTGGCGAGCGGCAAATACGGTTGATGCAAATTTGGCTTTCCATACCAAATTATCCAAACGAGATTCCAAAATACCGACAAAGTTTTCGGCAGCGTCACCGGATCTTCTGATGGCTTCTACGTAATATTTGTGGAATTGTTTTTCAGAAACGTTACCATAGTAAAATTTCATCTTTTGTTTTGCAATTAATTGCTCACCATAGTCGGTCGGTTTTTTTCTTCTTTGACCATGTTGACCGGGAGCATATTCTCTTTTATCTAAAGGAGATTTGGTGTTTCCCCATAAATTTACGCCAAAACGGCGGTCTAATTTTTTCTTTGCAGAAACTATACTTTTCATCTGTTTTTTCCTTGTTTTATATTATATTTCATTATTGTCCCGGTAGTTTTGGTTATCTCTCCAAACGGGGTGTTTTGCCCTCTTTCCCGGAAGTATGTTGATAACTACACCATATTTTTGATAATTTCAAGCGATTTTTTTAAAAATGTCTGGATTTTACCGTCTTTTTTGTTAAACTAATGCCAATTTTAAGTTGATCAGGAGTTTCTATGTCTTACGATTTATTATTCCAGCAAGCTCTTAAGGCTCATGAGCAAGGACGTTTTGATGAGGCTGAGCATATTTACAGACAAATTTTGGAAACAGCACCGGAAAATCCGGATGCTTTGAATTTGCTCGGATTGGTGGCTCAGGCAAAAGGCGTGCATAATCAGGCAACGGAATTGTTTTATAAGGCAATTAAACAAGCTCCCAAACATGCACCCTTCTATTTTAATTTGGCGGTTTCTCTGGCAGCCTCGGGACACGACCTTGAGGCTCTTGATAATCTTCAGAAAGCTTGTGATTTATCTCCCGACGAAAAAGAAATTTATAATCAGCAAGGTCTCATTTTACGAAAATTAAAACGTATTCCGCAGGCTCAACAAGCTTTTCTTAAGGCGCTGCAGTTAGATGAAAATTATGCCGAAGCCAAGACAAATTTGGCTCTGACTTATATCGAATCCGATCCTGAAAAAACTATCTCTTTTCTTCAAGAAATTGCCAAACAATTTCCTCAAGATATTTTTTCTCGTTATTATTTATGCACTATGTTTTTTGATAAACAAGATTTTGCTTCTTCCGAAAAATTTGCTCTTGAGGCTCATAACATAAATCCGGCTTCCGATGATGTGCTTTTTATGCTCGGATTGCTTGCTCTGCAAAAAAATAATATTCCCGATGCCAAAATGTATTTTCAATCTGCTGTCGAATATAATCCCAACAATATCGGAGCTCGTCTTAATTTGGCAAATTTGGATACTAATGAACAAAATTTTGATGCCGCCGAGAAAAATTATAAAAAATTGCTCGATTTGGATCCGCAAAATTTTGATATCCATCTGAATTATGCCAATATGCTCTATACACAAAACAGATTGCCCGAAGCTTTGGAAGAATATAGAGCTGCCGTTGTTATTAATCCGGAATCTGCTCCGGTCAGCAATAATATCGGCGTTATTCTTAAAGATTTGCAACAATATGAAGATGCTCTCGGTCTCTTTTTTAATGCTCTTTCCAGAGATCCGGATAAAGAAGAATATTCCTTAAATATTGCCGAAACATTGGTCCTCCTTTATCGACAAGACAAAAATATTGCAACTCAAGTGGCTCAGAATTGGTTGAAAAATATGCCTCATAATGTTTTTGCTCAACATGTCTGCGCTTCTTTTAACGGAGAAAAAATTGAAAATAATCAAATTTTTGCTGAAAAGCTTTTTGACCACTTCGCTGATAATTATGAGTTGGTGCTTGAGAAAATTAATTACAGCCTTCCAAGACGCCTTAACGAGCTTGCAGGAAATGTTAAAGGTACCATTGTGGATTTGGGGTGTGGTTCGGGGTTGGTCGGTCAAGCTCTTAAAAATCCTCAAAATAAAATCATAGGCGTGGATATTTCTCGAAATATGCTTAACCTGGCGGCTAAAAAAGGTGTATATGCTCAGCTGCTAAAAGGTGATATTTCGGCTTTTTGTCAGAAAAAAATTGCCGATTTTAAGCCCGATTTGGTTGTTGCGGCTGATGTGTTCGGTTATATCGGAAACATTAATCCGATTTTAAAGGCTTTACAGGGGTATAAAATTTGTTTTTCCGTCGAAATTCTTCCTGAAAACGGGGATTATAAATTAAACGATGCCGGACGCTATCTTTATAATGAAAATTATATTCTGAATTTGTTACAGCAAAACGGTTTTGCTCAAGTTAATAAATATGATATTGTCTTGCGTCAAGAGGACGGAAAAGATGTTAACGGATTGCTCTTCTTTGCTCAATAATCTTCATATTGAACCGCTCTCTTCTTCCGATTATGACGAAATTATCTCGGTTTGGGAAAATTCCGTCCGTGCAACACACCATTTCTTGACCGAAAAAGAAATTGCTTTTTATAAACCCTTGGTTTTGAAATATGCTTTGCCGTCAATGCAGGTTTGGGGCGTGCGTATACAAAACAAACTTGCCGGTTTTACGGCTGTTTCTTCTCATAAAACCGAGATGCTTTTTATTGTTCCGGAATTTATCGGTAAGGGTTTGGGTAAAAAGCTGATTTCTTTTGTGATTAATCAACTGCATATTTTTTTGATAGATGTAAATGAGGAAAATCCAAATGCACTCGGTTTTTATCTGCACCTCGGATATCAGATTATTTCTCGTGATGAAAAGGACGGAAACGGTTTGCCTCACCCTATTCTACACCTTAAATACCAAGGACTTGAATTGTAACAACTTATAATTATCTTTTTATTAAGAATTAGGCGATATCATACCCTTATCTATTTATTTTGCGGAGGTTAGCCATGCCTGATGATTATATGATTGATATCTATGATGAAAATATGAACCCCTTGGGTGTTGCTTTGCGTTCTCAGGCTCACCGCGAAGGTCTTTGGCACAAATCTTTCCATTGCTGGATTGTAAAAAAGGCATCCGACGGACATCATCGAGTTATTTTACAGCTTCGCAGTAAAAATAAGTCTACCCACCCAAGCCTTTTGGATATTTCTGCCGCAGGGCATCTTAAAGCCGGCGAAACGCCTCATGACGGAATTAAAAATATTGAGGAAGAATTGGGTATTAAAGTTGATTTCGAGGCTTTGAATAAACTTTTTACCATAAATCATGTTTATGAAAAAGACGGATATATTAATCATGAGTTTAATCCGACTTACCTCTTGGAAACAGATAAAAATTTATCAGAATTAGACCTTAATCCCATGGAAGTGGACGGCGTGCTTGAAGCCTCTGTCGATGATTTGAAAAATTTGTTCAACCATAAGGTCAACTCTATTTATGTTTCAGGGTTGCTTTTGGATGAATTTGACAATTATATTCCTTATACAGGTGCCGTTGCCATTAAAGATTTTGTCCCTCACGAAGATACTTATTACGTTAAAGTTATGGATACCATTAAACGCTACTTTGATAATATTCACTAGATTTTTGCTACTATCTCAAATAATTTTGATACAATTTCTTCGTTTTTGCTGGTATGCAGAAAAGCGTAATTGTAAAATTCATTGAAAATTTTATCTTTGGTCTTTTGGTTTTCATCATAATATTTGGCTTGCAAAACGGCATCCAATTTATCCATATCTTTTACAAAACGCGCTTCCGGTGTTTCTTTGGCTTCATATTCCATGAATAAGTCTTTTAATCCGGGAATTTTGATTTGTTTTTCAATTTGGTAAACAGCCTGCGCTTCAATTTGCGATTTTTCTTCCGCAGTGATGTCATCATACGGGGTAATATCTCCAACCAAGGCTTCTTGTATGTCGTGAATTATTGCCATTTTCAGGCATTTTTCTTTATCTAAATGTGCCGGAGCAAACAAAAGTGTCAGCAAACATACACCATAACTGTGAGCAGCAACGGTCTCAGGATTTTTTATTTTCTTTTTTTTCCATCCGCTGCGATTGGTTTCCTTCAATTTTCCTAATATATTTATCAAATATTTCAATTCTTGTTTCATGTTTTGCTCCTTTTTTACTTTTGAGCCATTTGTTGCAATATATTAACCGTATCGCGGCTGTCTTTGACCATGATCCCTGCCATTTGGTGCTTTTGACAAATATCTATGTTTAAGGCATTATCATCGATTAATAAGCTATTTTGATATGCTATATGGTTGTTTTTTAAATAATTATCAAAAAAAGGCAGTGACTTAGGTTGTTCATCTCTTTTTAAAAATCCTACTTGGTTAGATGAGATAATGTCATCAAAATATTTATCTAAACCAAGGTTTGGAATTGTATAATCACAGAAAACATCCCAATTATCCGTTGCTAAAACAACTTTTTTGCCTTTTTCTCTGATCGTATTTATGATTTTGAAAACTTCCGGAAAATCAACGGTTTGATGTGCACAACAATCGGCAAAGGTTTTTAAAACGTTGTCATATTCCATAATTCCGGCTTGGGAAATTTTTTGTGCTACATCTTCTTTGGCTAATTTTCCTCTTGCCCAGTCATATTGCCAACCACTGGGATTTTGCTCAAAAATAATTTCAATGAATTTTTTAAATACGGCATGATTTTCTATTTTCAATTTATTTAAAAATGTAACTGAGGTTAAGGTTAAATACCAATCTATAAAGATTACCTGTATTTTATCAAAATTCACATCGGTCACAACTGGCCTCTATTTCCATTAAACTATGTAACATGTCTTCTGGAGATGAAATTATTCTTCCCTGCATTTTGAATTTTTTACAAAAACGTATGAGTTCTTCATCATCATCCAGTAAAATTGCTTCTTCATATTTAATATTATTATTTCTTAAAAAATCGTCAAAAAACAACAATTTCTTTCCTTTTGAATCGTGTTTTAAATATTTTAAGCTTGATGAACAGAGAATGGCGTCAAAATGTTTGGTTAATTTTAGTGCCGGAACGGTATATTCTTCAAAAGCATCCACGTTATCGGTGGCAATCACCACTTTTTTGCCTTTATCTCTGATTCTTTTTATCCATTTTTTATATTCCGGGCGGTCTAATTTCATCTTTTCGCAACTGGCTTGAAAAATTTTGCTGACGGTTGAGATATTTAAATCATCTTGGCACAGCTCTTTAATAATTTCTTCTTTGTTAACTAAACCCTTCATCCAATCAATAAATTTGGCAAGCGGCATTTCCTCAAACAAGCGATGTTCCAGCTTGTCAAATAGCTTTTTGTTGCGGCGTTTGATAAATTGAAAAAAAACGCGAGAACACAAAGTTTTATGCCAATCAATAAAGACAACTTTGATACGGTATAAGCGTTTGAGTTCTCGCATATTGTTTTCCTAATTACAAGCAATTTGCATTGGTTTTACGGCAACGCTCGGCGCACCGCAACCGTCCGGTGTGAATTTTAAATCATTTCCAATCAGTTCTATATCTTGCCAAAGCTGATATACATTACCTGTTATGGTGAGTTGATTTAATGCCTTGTCTATTTTGCCGTTTTTAATCAAAAATCCTTCAGCTCCGAAGGAAAAATCTCCTGAAACATAAGAATAGCCAGCATGGGTTCCGGTTAAATCGGTGATATAAATGCCCTCCCCGGTTTGTTGCAAGATATCTGCTTGGCTCAAACTGCCGGCATCTAAATAAAAGTTGGAATATGTTACGCCTCTTTCATCTCCGCCGATGCCGTTTCCGGTCGGCTTAACGCCAAATTTATGTGCCGTGCGCAGATTGTGGAGCAAGGTTTGCAATACGCCGTTTTTGATAATTGTGTTGGTTTGGCTCGGATATCCCTCGCCGTCAAAGGCACGTGTGCGATAGCCGTTATCTAACAGTGGATTATCAACTAAGTTAACGCCTTCGGCGGCAATTTTTTGTCCCAATTTATCTCCCAATTTTGAGCTTTTTTCTTCTACGGCATAGGCTGAAAACAGGTTCTTCATTACGTCCAGAAAATCTGCAAAACACTCGTTTTCAAACACTATTTTATATTTTTCACTCGGAACGGAAATGGGGTTTAGCTTTTTTAAGGCTTTTTCTACCGCTTTTTGTGCCATATGTTTGGGATTAAAATCTTCTTTTTTATCAAATTTAACATATTCGGAAGCGGTTTTGATAACACCGTTTTCTTCTACCGAAAGAAAAATTCCGGCAAAAGCCCATGCGGCTTCTTCACTGACGTTTAAGCCCAAAGAATTGCGGATTGAGTTTTGATATTTTCCTTCGTTCAGAAAACAGGAAATGACCTTTTTAACCTTTTGGTCTTGGGCATAGGCAGCCTTTTCCAAATCAAGCAAAAATTGTTCTTTATCAAGAACTTCATATAAATCTTTTATCGGTGTGTTTCTTTTAACTAAAGGATATTCTCGTTTTTCGCCAAAAAAGAAATTTTCTTCTTCATTATTCAACAGAGAAGCATTTTCTTTAGCTTCTTTAATGATGAGCGGAATATTTTTTTCTTCCAATTCACCGCAGTCGAAAGAACCGATATTTTTTCCTTCTTTAACCGATAAATTCAAATGTTGTGTGTTTTTGAAACTGCGCTTTTCAATTTTGCCGTCCATCACCTTCAAAGATAAATTTTCACTTTGGCTATAGTCAATTTGAAATTGATTGATGTCTTGTGCTTGGCTCGCTTGATATAATTTTTCAATAAACTCTTGTGCTTGCATTATTTTTGTCCTCCGACGGTGATGTTTTTGACACGGATTGCCGGTTGTCCGACCGTGGTGGGAATGCGGCCTGAAGAGGCTCCGCACATACCGCAAGCCAAAGTCATGTTATTGCCAACCATATCAATGTTTTGCAAAACCTCAATTCCCGAGCCAATCAATTTGGCGCCTTTAACTTGCTTGGTGATTTTGCCGTTTTCGATCAGGAAGGCTCTGTCTACGGAAAAATTAAATTCTCCGGTTGCCGTATTTACCGAGCCTCCTCCCATTTTCTCGGCAAAAATCCCTTTTGAGGTGCCGGAAATTATCTCATCTTGTGTTGACTTGCCGTCGGCAATAAAGGTGTTGCTCATACGCGAAGTCGGTGCATAAGTATAATCCTGACGACGACTGCAACCGTTTGGTTCCATACCCATACGAAGACCGTTTAAGCGATCTACCATATAATTTTTTAAGATACCGTTTTCAATTAAGAGTTTTTTTTGAGTTTTAACACCTTCGTCATCCACATTGATTGAGCCCCAGGCGTTGTCAATCGTGGCATCATCATAGGCAGTAACACAAGGAGATGCAACTTGTTGTCCCATTTTTCCGCAGAAAACAGAAGCGTTTTTGGCTATGGCTTCAGCTTCCAAACCATGACCGCAAGCCTCATGGAAAATAACACCGCCAAAGCCGTTTCCTATCACCACATCCATTTTTCCGGATGGGCAAAGCTCGGCAGAAAGTTGTGATATTGCATCTGCCGACACATTTTCGGCAAACTCTTGCAAATTTCTGCCGTCAAATAACTCTAAACCATATAATCCGCCAAAATTGTCCATAGCTTTTTCAATCACGTTATCTTTTTGTGCGATTGAATTTAAGGTGAAGCGGCTGCGAGATATGGTGTCTTCTGCCCAAATACCTAATGAATTGGCAATCAGTGTGTGGCGTGTTTTTTCGATATATCGGGCATCGGTTTTGCAAATCAGCGAGCTGGCGTTTAATGCATATTCACTGATTTTGAGCATTAAATCGGCTTTTTCTTTTTTGCTTTTATTATCAAAAGGCTTTTGAATTTGGTGCTTTTTTTCAAGTTCTAAATTTCTTAAATCAAAAGTGATGTCTTCTTTATTTGCTTTTATACCCATGGCGGCTTTTTGCGCCGTCTTCAAAAGATTTTCTCTGTCCATTAAATTGGTATAAGCATAAACAAAATTAGTACCGTTGAAAATGCGGATACCGGCACCATAACTCAAACCGGATGTCGAGCTTTTGATTTTACCTTCCGAGGTGAACAAACCGTCTGCAAAGCTGTTTTCTACAAAAATCTCGGCATAATTGCCTCCGGTTGATAAGGCTTCGGTTAAAATTTCCGCGACTAAATTTTTATCAAGCAAATTTCTTCTCCTAAATGCGGTTTAACAAATTTTTTAATACGGCAAAGGATTTATTTGCCATTTCGCCCCAGAAATCGGCGTATTGCCGATGATTGTCATTACTTCTCAACGGATTATCACTGATGATGCGTAGGCTGATAAAAGGCGTTTTTTTCATGTAACAAACTTGTGCAACGGCGCAAGATTCCATATCTACTGCCAAAGCCTCATTAAATAAACGGCGGATATTTTGGGCTTCCTCAATACCTGCAATAAACTTATCTCCGCTTGCTATCAAGCCTTTGTGAATAGTGATACCGTTATGTTCACCCTCTTCTATTTTGTCGGCTAAACTTTTCTCTGCCTCAAAATACAACGGAAAATCTTGCACTTGCCCATAAGCGTTAGGCTCCAAACACCAAACATCATTATAAACAGTTCTTGTTCCAACCACAATATCCATTTGTTTAACCTCATCTCCGATACCGCCGGCAACCCCGGAGTTTATCACGCAATCGGGCTTAAATTTATCAATCAGTTCGGTCGTCTTGACTGCGGCGCAGACCTTGCCGATACCGCTTTGAATTAAGGTAATTTCTTTATCACCGATTTTTCCGGTGATATATCCGTCTTTTTCTTCTATGTTTGTTAACAAGGCTTTAATTGAGTTAATTTCGCTGCTCATGGCGGCAATAATCGCAATTTTTTTCATAGTCTTTTCCAGGTTCTTTGTTTGTTAATTTCTTCTTTTTCTCTGAATGCTTCTTCCAAATTGATGCCGTGTATGTTGGCAATGGAACAAAGATATATTAATACATCTGCCAATTCAAGCTTAACATTTCCGGCAACCGAACCGCTGCCGATACTGCCGCCTTTGGTATTTTTTCTGACTGCCGAAATAAGTTCTCCTACTTCTTCCGCAAGCAAGCAACACTCATAAATCGGTTCAACTCTAAACCCTCTTTCGGCTTTCATTTCTTTGACATATTGTTGAAAATCCGCCATTGTGGGATTTTCTTTTAGGAAAAGCTTACTTTCCGTCATTATTCCTCTCCAACTTTTGTAAAAATTCCTTCATTTCCATACGTAAAGTTTCATCCAACAATTTGCTGGAGTGCCCTTTGGCGGGGATAAATATCAGTTTTGACATCGGCAAAACTTTATGCAGACGATAAGCGTTTATCGGCGGGCAGATGAAATCCAAACGGTTATGTACAATCAAGGTCGGAATATGATCAATTTTGGCGGCATTATCTATGATTTCGTCATCTTCCATCATAAAGTTTTGGGCGGCGTAATTGATATATATTTTTTGCATATTAATTTCTTTTTCATCGGGAATATAGTTGCCGAATTTAGGATCCAAACTTCCTAAAATTCGTTCCCAACAGCCATATTTGGTGGCAGCATTTGTTTGTTGTTCCAAATTTTCGGAATTTATCTGTTTGGCGTAATATTCGGGAATCAGATAATTGTCTGATATGTTGCCTTTTAAGCCTTCCAGCATATCCGGATAAAACAAGCCGCTTTGTTTGAGCTCCCAATTTTGAGAATCTTTATTGGCTAAAAAAATTTTAGATAAAATCAGAGCTTTGACTACTTTAGGATAACTTATGGCAAACATTAATGCCATGGTTGAGCCCCATGATCCGCCAAATAATATGACTTTGTTGTTTATTTCCAATAACTCCAATAAACGTACCACATCATCAATATTATCTTGCGTGGTATTATGTTCCATGTATCCGGCAGGTTTGGATTTGCCACAGCCTCTTTGGTCAAACATGATAATTCGATATTTTTTCAAATTAAATTTCTTTGCCGTTTCGGCTCTGGACCAAAAACCCGGACCACCGTGAAAACAAACAATCGGCTCGCCTTTAGGGTTGCCAAACTCTCTGAAATAAACCTTGTGTCCGTCTAATTCGGGCAGATAACCTTCATTAAACGGTTTGGGAATAAACCAACTGCTCCAAAATGCCATATTTCCTCCTTATTTTTCTCAATTTAGCTTATTTTCTGCCCATAACAAAACAAAAAAGTTGTTTTTTTAACATATATAATCTTTAATAATTTACGGAGAAGACTTATGACCAGAATTTATAGAAACATTTTAGTTTTAACCGGTGCCGGCATTTCTGCCGAATCCGGTTTGGCAACATTCAGAAGTTCTAACGGCCTCTGGAATAATCATCGTGTGGAAGATGTGGCATCAATCGAAGGATTTGAACGTAACCCTGCTCTTGTGCATGATTTCTATAACGAACTTAAAGTTGAAGTGCAACAAGCCCAACCTAATCGAGCACATTTAGCTTTGACCAAGTTGCAACAAGAATATCCGGCAGAAATTAATATCGTGACACAAAATGTGGATACGCTTCATGAAAAAGCCGGGAACAAAAATGTTTATCATATTCACGGGCAAATTAATCAAGCCGTATGTCTGAACTGCGGACATGTCATTGAGACTTGGGGTGATGTAGATACTGAAACGACTTGTCCTCAGTGCAAAGTTGCCGGTATGATGAAACCCAATATTGTCTTTTTTGGTGAAAATCTCTTATGTATGGATAAGGTGGAAAAATTTTTAATAAAATGTGATTTGTTTATCTCAATCGGTACTTCTGGAGTTGTTTATCCCGCTGCTGGGTTTGTACAAACCGCAAAATATTATGGTGCCGACACTATAGAATTTACACTTGATATGACAGCTAATAATTATCTTTTTGACAAACATGTTTTAGGAAAAGCCGGAGAAACTCTACCTAAATATGTTGATGAATTGATTTCTCAAGCAAAGAAAAACCCCGCCAAATAGCGGGGCTTCCTTTTGTTTTAGCATTTATTTGCCAAAAATTCCCAATTCTTTTACTCGGTCTTTTACTCCACCGACAACTTTATCCAAGTTTTCGCTGGCAACGGATTTCAAATCACCGAGTTGGCTTTCAACAACTGTTTTGGATGCCGTTTTTAAGATGTTGTTCAAAACCTTACTGATTGAAGAGGCAATGCTTTCGCCTTTCTTTTCTTCGCCTATATTCTTCATAACAATTTTAGGCAACGGAACAGTCAGGCTGTTG
This sequence comes from uncultured Alphaproteobacteria bacterium, assembly GCA_944393215.1. Lineage (GTDB taxonomy): Bacteria > Pseudomonadota > Alphaproteobacteria > RF32 > CAG-239 > CAJLXD01. The sequence continues at coordinate 769 of CALXZL010000002.1, read as the reverse complement.
GCTTTACCGTTAATATTGGCAACAGCTTGAATTTCTCCGCCTTCTACGACTAATTCTTTAATAACCACTTTCTTGGAAGAAGATTCGTCTTTTGAGGATGATTCTTCTGTTTTGACCTCTTCGGAATCGGCTTTATTCATGGCTGCCGTATTATTTTCAATATTCTTTTGAATTTGGCTGATGTTGTTTTGTGTTAAAGATAACATTTCATAGGTGATAATCGGTTTATTAATGGCAATTTTATCAATAACAATAGTATCTGTTGTTAAACTTTTTAAATCAACTTTAATAAAAATATTGCCGAGGCTGAAAATATTCGGTGCCGAATAATTTTTAGGATTGGCTACCGTAATTTCGCTAATTTCGCCCTCACCTTTTGTCAGACTTAATTTAAAACCTTCTAAATTGACTTCTGTTCCGGTAATCTCACTACCATATTTGTTGACAACTTTTTTCACTATGGTCTCTAAAGATGGGGTAAAATACCAAGCAGCGGCAATTACTAAAACTAAAAATCCAAAAATGTATTTTTTCATTTTTATTCCTTCCGTGTTATTTTAAGATATAAAAAATGTAATACGATCTTTATTTTTTTACAATCATTAATATGAGATAATGCAAATTTTATAAAAAAAAGCCGCCTTAATTTCCTTAAGACGGCTTTTCTAATGGTAGGCGCGTGGGGCTGGAGGAAAAAATAATCTCCGGTGGAGATTATTTTGACGACAGGCGCAGTTTTGTTAGCTTTGAGAAAAGCGATAGCGCTTTC
>CALXZL010000001.1 GCA_944393215.1 uncultured Alphaproteobacteria bacterium | reverse complement strand
GCTTTCCCCTTTCTTGGCGGAACTTTCTGTGCCTTATTCTCAAAAATTAAATGAATCCCTTTTGACCGCCCCACCTGATTGCCTCTCTGTCCGTGCCTTAAAACCGCGATGCTTTCCCCTTTCTTGGCGGAACTTTCTGTGCCTTATTCTCAAAAATTAAATGAATCCCTTTTGACCGCCCCACCTGGCTGCCTCTCTGTCCGTGCCTTAAAACCGCGATGCTTTCCCCTTTCTTGGCGGAACTATGCAAAAAAGATTGAATTATTCTCAAAATCGATGCAATCATATTTAAAATAAAACTTTTGGAGAAACAGCATGCAAAAATTAGAAATTTATGAAGAAATTATCAAAAAATATATGACTGCTCTGGCCAATTATGATTTAGACGGTCTGTGTTCTTTGTTTGCACCCGGAGCTAAGGTTTATTCTCCTCTTCTCGGCTGGATTGAACCTCGAATCTTCTTTGAAAAAATGTGCATCCTTTCCGATGTTGAAAAATCTTATCAAATTCCGCACAATACCCTCATCAGCACCGAAGGAAAACCTACCATGATTAAGCATTTTACTTATCATTGGGCGGTTAAAGACGGGCGCGAAACAACTTTTGAGGCTTGCGATGTTTTTGAGTTTAATGAGCAAAATCTTATTGCTAAAGAAACCATTATTTATGATACTTATCAGCTTCGTTTGGATATGAACGGGAATCCTTTGGATTTTTAGCATAAAACTTAATATTTACATTTTAGACAAACTGTTGACAAAGTTGCCCAGATGTGATATGTATTTTTGCAAAATACATATTATTTATTAATTCTACAATTATGGAAAAAGGAAACCTTCAAAAAGTTTATTTTAAAAATGATGAAAACTGGTACACTAATACCATTGATCTGAAGCAGGTCTATTCATCAGTGCATGCGCAGGCTACCTCTTATGGTTCTTCAGCCAATTTGTTGATCAATGAGATGCTGGCAAACCTTCTGGAACTGGCGTTTCAGCGGAAACTTATTCTTTCCCAACCCTTTATCATTACCGATTATGGTTGCGGTAGAAGTAAGGCGGCAAATATTCTGGCAGAATTGGTTGCCGAAAATACAAAATTGATTTCTCGGTTGCAGTCTAACGGTGTGAAACTGGAAAAAATTATCCAGATTTTATCACCTAAAATTGCCGAGCTTGATGCTAAGGAAATTTCGTCTTTGGACAGAGTGATGACTTATAAGCATATCACCGTTCAAAGGTATGATCTGGGTATCCCTGAATTTTCTACAAAGCCCGAACAGCGCGCGGACATTGTTTTCTGTAACGATGTTATGGAACATATTCCGCAGGATGCTATTTCATCTTTTGTTGCTGAGTTGACAAGCGCCGGAAAATATGTGGTTGCGTCTATCTCTTTACGAGATGCCGTGAACTACATGGCTGTGCCAACAAAGCTTTTGCTTGAAAATGCACTCAAAGTTTCGGAACCGGCTAATGACGGAATCGTCTTGACTAAAGATATTTCCGGAGATTTTATTTTCTCCTTGCATGTCTCCGTTTTTCCTAAAGAAAAATGGCAAAGCATTTTGGGAGATGGGTGGTTCCTTTTGGATGCACAGGATTACACTGCTTGTTCGGCTATGAATTTTGAACCGACGGCAGAGTACAAAACCTTCAAAAAAGAGCTTATTGCTCAGCTTGGTTTTGCCGATTTCATCCCCTTCCCTACAACCTTGGGAAGTCGTTATGAAAAAGATCCTATTCTGTATCGACGGACCGCATTGATGCAACCTGAAAAACATTTGCGCAAACTTAATGTGCTGGAGGAATATCCCGAATCTGCCTTCAAGAAAAAAGAGCGGATGGAAAGTTTAGCTTTTTTGGCTTATTTCGGGGTTCAGATTGCACAAAACGCAAAAGGGCTGTGGTATATCGTATCTGTTCCTGACAATTTGCTGGACCGGCTTTCCGAATTGGAAAAAGCAAGCAAAATCGGCGCAAGCACCGATGCTGATGTCCGCAAAAAAACAAAAGAGATTATAAACTTATAATATTATTTTTTTATGAAGGAAACTTTCATCAAAGAAAGACTAGCTAAGTTAGCTGTCTTTCTTAATTCAAACTATTTTCAGTTTATTAATGATTTTATTTCTTTTTCTTCAGACTCTCGTTTTACTGAAGAAAATGCGGAGAAAATCTTAGAGTTTTTAACCAATCCTGCCAACCACAAAATTGGCTCTACCGAAGTGGTGGATGGCTTAAAAATCAATATAGACTGGACGGTATTGAAGGAGAAGGAAACAGTATTTCCCGAAGTACACCACCGCTTCCACGATATACATATTCCTACCTTTAATGAAGGAATGTATTTGGTGTCGGCTCACGCTCAGATGGATGTACAAACTCCGTTTGATGAAACGAAAGATATTGGTTTCTATCATCGACCGGAAACAGCTTTGGTAACACTTATTCCTCAAAACTCGTGGAAGTTTGTGCCGGCAGGAGTCTTTCATGGACCTCTGTATGGTGGTTTTGAAACCGAATCCGAAAATGTTCTGCCCGATGGCGAAAAATTACAGGTGGTAAAAATCTGTATCAAAATCTTGGCAGATTAATATTTGGCTCCGCAGACAGGTTAATCCCTGGCTCTGCGGAGCTTTTTTATTTTACCTTCCTTTTTTTCCACCGCTTCTCTTTTTGCTTTTATTTTTATTTCTCCGGACTAAGATATTTTTATAAAAAACAAAAACAAGGAGATAAAAAATGAAAAAACTTTTTCTGGCGGCTTTTTTGCTCGCCGCAACGCCTGCTCTTGCCGTAGATGATATTAAGCTTCCCTCTCCCGATACAACCGGCGGCATGCCTCTTATGGATGCTATTTCTCAACGCAAAACAACCCGCGAATTTAGCAACAAAGCCATTGATAGCAAAGATTTGAGTAATATTCTTTATGCCGCTTGGGGTGTTTCTCATGACGGAAAACGCACTATTCCGACAGCTCAAAACAAGCAAGACCTTAATGTCTATGTGCTTAAAGATAAGGCTGTTTGGAAGTACATTGCTTCTGAAAATACTTTAAAATTTGTATCTGATGATAATATTTCTCAATACATTAATTTACAAGATTTTGCAAAATCGGCTCCCTTAACTTTAATTTTTACCGGAAATGAATTGAAAAATGCGCGCATGAACGCTGCCGCCGCTTACCAAAATGTTGGACTTTATTGTGCATCTCGCGGGCTTAATAATGTGGTTCGCGGTTATGTCGACATGGATAAAGTTAATGAAGCAATGCATTTTAATCAGGAAAAAGTGGTGATTACGCAAGCTATCGGATGGCCCGTTGATTAATCTTATCTTTTCTCAAAATAGGAGCTTTAAGCTCCTATTTTTTTTGCATATAATATTGTTTTTCTTCTTTTGAAAACCTTTCTATGGCATAACGCAAACTGGTTCGAGGCAGCCTATTTCCGTTTTCTTCTAAAAATTTTTCTAAAACCTCTTTGTCTTTTTTTCCAACTTCTCTCAGCATCCAGCCTATGGCTTTGTGAATTAGGTCATGTTTGTGATTTATGAATTTTTGTGCCAAAGTCAATGTTAACTCATAACTGTTTTTCTTGATAAAATACCAACTCGAGACAATGGCTATTCTCTCTTGCCATAAATTTTGGGAATCGGCTAATTTTTTTATTATATCTTCTTGCTTTTCATCATATGCCCATGCTCCTATTATCTTATGCGCGGAACAATCTACTAAATCCCAATTATTAATCCGTTCCGTTTTTTGCAGATATAATCTGACTATCTCTTCTCGTTCCGCTTTCCTTCCTTGCTCATATTGGCAAACTAAACACCATACTCCGGCAAAACGATATTCATGCCATTGCGAATCCAAAAGATTATTGATTTCGGCAAAAGTCGTAGCTTGATAATATTGCTTAACTATATTTTTAATTACCGGAACATTTATTCCCAAAAATTTGTCTCCTTCAGCATATTCGCCTTTCTCGGTTTTATAAAATTGGGATAAATGTTTGGCTTTTTCTTTATCTGCTCGGGCTTGTAATTCTTGTTCTATGTTCATTTGCCTTCCTAAAAAAATACCCTGCTTTGCATAGCAGGGCATTTTTCCTTCTTTTTATTCTTTATTTTACATAAATTTGAACTTCTGCAGAATTGGCTGCGGGGCTTGTTCTTGATGATAAGCTAATTCTTTCGGCTCCTACCCCCATTTCTACCATTTCTTGAAAAATTTGGGTGGCATTATTTTGCGCCGAACTCTTGCTTAATGCATTACCCGTTGCCGGAGATACTGCAACGACTTCAAACATAACACCCGGTTTTCTGGAAACAGCGCTACTGACTGCTTGCTTTAACCCGTCATGATATTTAACGTTTGATTTGTTAAATTTGGCAACAAACAACGGAGCTCCCGACGTTTGAGCTGATTTAACATTAAATTGCGTGGCTGTCGGATTGCTTAGATAGTTTCCTCCCGGTAACGGAAGATTGTTTACACCATAGCTTCCGGCTTTGATTGCTGAATTCAAATCAACAATATAATTGCGAGCCGTTTCTATATATTGTAACTGACGTTCGGCATCAGAGTTAACCTCTTGTAACAAACTGCCTATTAAAATTGAAGTTTGATTGGTTTCATTTTCCAATATGCGTAATTGTCTGTGATCTTCATCAACCGCACCGGATACACCATAAGCGGCTCTTATCGAATCCAACAAATAATTGGTCATGGCGGCATCTGATGCTACTCGAGTAGCTAATTGGTTCAAAGCAATGGTATTGGCGTTCATAACCTGAATATTGTTTTGTGCCCCTTGTAACATCCCAAACATTTGCGGGTTGCCCGGAGTAGTCCCTACTTGCAACTTGGCTTCTATGGTGCCGATTAATTTGTGATATTGCAACGCGTTATTGATTACTGATGCGCGAATCTTTTGCAATTCTTCGTTATGTTTACGTATCGACTCTTGTAACTGCGCCAATTCATTTCTAAACGTGATAACCTTTTGACCGACAAACGTTCCGGTATTGCCACCTTGTGAAATTTCCAGCGGTTGGAAATTGGTTGTGCCTAATGCCGGAATATCTCCGCTTTTTACTTCTTCCGTATTAACTACCGGAACTTCTTGAGTAGAATCTACTCCCATTAATGAAGGGAAAAGCGCGTCTGATGAATATGAACAGCCGCCCATCGCCAATATGGACAGGGATGCCAATGACAGTTTTATTGCAATATTTTTCATCTAACCAATTACCTTTTATAAAAATTGTTCTTAGTTTTTTTTACACCTTTATTCTTCTTTGTAAAGATTTTTTTATAAAAAAACAAGGCATAAATAACCGCTGTTTGCAGAATATTATTCTTTCTTGTCTGAAGGATAGATAAAATAGATTAAAATTCTTTTAAATTTATAAAAATTTTGCTTGCAAAAAAAAATAAATCGCTGTATTAAATCTTCTGTTGTCAAATCTTGCGCTCGTAGCTCAATTGGATAGAGCATCTGACTACGGATCAGAAGGTTGTGAGTTCGAATCCCGCCGAGCGCGCCAGTTTCCCGAGTTCTTAGTTTTCTACTAAGAGCTCTTTTTTCAAGCTGGAGCCAGCTTGACCGCATAAGTTTGATTGCCTCTCTGTCCGTGCCTCAAAACCGCGTTGTTTTTCCCTTTCTTGGCGAAACTTCTGTACCTCTCTAAAAAATTAAAGCGCTGACTTTTTATCAGCGCTTTATTTTTATGCCACAAACATATCTTTTATTTTATCAAAAAAGCCTTTTGCCTCAGGCTGACAGGAATTTTCTTTACTTATTTCCTGAAACTCTTGCAACAGTTCTTTTTGCCTATCGGTCAAATTAACCGGCATTTCTACACGCAACTTTACAAACAAATCACCGCGTTTGGTCGAACGCATAATTGGCATTCCTTGTCCTTTAACTTTGACAATTTGGTCTGTCTGGGTGCCGGCTGAAATATCCAAATCTATCTTTTCACCGTCAATTGCCGGAATCTCTATTTTTCCACCCAACGCTGCCGTGGTCATGGAAATCGGCACGGATGCATACAAATTGCCTCCTTCTCGGCTATAGAGTTTATGTCCTTTTATATTAATAAAAACATATAAATCGCCGTTCTCTCCGCCTCGTAATCCGGCTTCTCCTTCTCCGCTTATTCTCATGCGGGTTTCATCTTCTATACCCGCCGGAATTTTAACCTTCAAAGATTTTTCTTTGGCTATATAACCCTCGCCTTTGCATGCCTTGCATTTATCTTTAATGATGCGACCGCTGCCTCCGCATTTCGGACATGTGGTTTCTACAATAAAAAAGCCGCCCTGCTGTCTTCTGATTTTACCACTGCCGTGGCAATCGGGACAAATATCTGCTTCCTTCCCGTCTGCCGTACCATGTCCGTGGCAGGCTTCACAAACCTTGGTCGACGGGATTTTGATTTCCTTTTCCACACCGTTAAAAGCTTCTTCTAGACTTATTTCCAAATTATATCTTAAATCAGAACCTCTTTCCGGGGCATTGGGATTAGACTGTCTTCTGCCTCCGCCCATAAATTCAGAAAAAATATCCGAAAAAACGTCCGAAAAACCACCCGCGCCGAAATTAAACTCAAACCCGCCAAACGGATTGCCGCCGGTTCCGTTCATGCCTCCGGTAAAAGCTTGGTGTCCGTATCTGTCATATGCAGCGCGTTTTTGGCTGTCTTTCAATACTTCATAAGCTTCATTGATTTCCTTAAAATGAAGTTCGGCATCTTTATCTCCGGGATGTAAATCCGGATGATATTTCATTGCTAACCGACGATATGATTTTTTTATTTCATCCGCCGTAGCACTGTGGGTTACTTCCAACAATTCGTAATAGTCTGTTCCCGTTGTCATTTTTTTCACTTAACCATTATTTTTTCAATTTATCTCTTATTTAGTTTTTTTCTTTTTTGAAAGCAAGACCTTTATATAAAAAACTAAGCAAAAATTAAGTAATTGTATTATATATTTAAATAAATTTTTAGACAAAACATTTGCAAATCGACAAAATTTATGCTATTCTTCACTTATGTTATGAGTGTTACGGAGAAAAAACATGGCCAAATATAATATTAATAATGTTAAAACTGATACAAAATTTCTTGAATTTATCGAAAAAGAATATGGTTATAGCAGTTTTTCCGAAATTCCTCCCTTTGAAGCCGAGGCTTTACTTTATAAATTTCGCAGTAAGGAAAATGATTTAAATAATGCTGATGGCGATTTTGATGATTTGGATGATTATATCCTTTCCAATTCTTATGAACATGAAGATGAGTTAAAACAGCTGTATTTTGGCGATAAAAATGCTCAACTTTCTCCCGAAGATACGGTTTTTCTTACGGCTTTAAGTAAGACTATGAAGGATCACGCCGAATTTTCTATTGATGATGTTCGTCAGCATAAAACTCATCAAACCGAAGCCAAACGTAATACTGCTCGGCGTACCACTCATACCAACACTAACGCTCGTGCTTCAAATTCCGGGCGTAACCCAAGTGCCCGGGCTTCAAATTCCGACCGTAACCCAAGTGCTCGCGCTTCGAATCTTGCCGAACTCAGAAGAGCAAATAAACTTTCTCAAAAGCGCAAAAAAGAAACTCAACTCAATAACAACGGTAGTAATATTCCTCCTTTTCCCGAAGAGCTTGTCCCTAATTTTGCCGAAAATGCCAATTCTCGTATCAGAAGTGACCATAACCTTTCCAATGAGCATAAATTGGCTTTGGTCAGATTAGAGGCCCTACAGCGCATGAATATTATTTCTCAAGCCGATTATGATAAATATGCCAAAGATATTGAGAGTGATAATCTTAAAACAGTTCAAGATGCTTTTGAATTTGTTGACAACGCCGAAGATAAAGTTAAAAACCAAGCCTCTTATCGCGATGTTATTGTCGATACTCTTCTTTCTCAAAATATGATCGATTTGATGACTCCGGAATTGACTGTTGTGGCTTATGATAGTCTGACTCAATATATTGAGAAAAATAGGCAAAACAAATCTGCCAATATTCCCGCTCTTGAAGAAAAACTTAAAAAAGTTCTTGCCCAAATGGACAGTCTACAAAGCGACTTCAAAAATAAGCGTGGTTTTTATCTTTTGGATGTGACCAATGTTGCTGATGCCTATGACGGATATAGCAATATGTTTGAGGTTCGTCAACAAGATTTGGAGATAAAAAATAAATCATTAAAAAATACCAAACAAAATCTTAATCCGCAGACCGAGCAAGCTAAAATTTCTGAAATCAATCAAGAAATCAGCACTAATGAGGCTCTTAAAAATGAATATTCTCAATCTGAACAAGATTTGGATGAAATTATTGCCACTTATGATGAAAGATGGAATATTCCCAGCGCCAGAAATCCTAAAGACACCGCAATTAAGTTTAATGATCGCGTTAAAGCCGGAAGCAAAATCTTAAGTCAAATCAAATTTGATGAAGATACCCTCGGTGAAGAATTGCTTTCTCAAATTTCTCAATTCAAATTTAATGATAAAAACGGGCAACCTATTCCGCAATTTATTGATCCGAAGAATCCAAATATTAAAAGTGATGTTTGGCGTAAAGGTCTGGAAGTCAATCTGGAAGGAGAGTTGGCTACGGTCTTAAAACTTGCCGGTAATGATGTTTTGATGGAAAATCTCGGCTCAAAAGAGAAAATTACACAGGAATCTTTTGTTCAACAGCTCAAAGACAATGTCCCCTTCAAACTCTTTGAAATGTATAACTCCGAAGAAATTATTCGCGGTGCTGTCGAAGATCCTGAAAAATTTACGACTAAAAAAGCACAATATTTGGCTGAATTTGAGGCAAAACTCAATAATCCTCAAACGCCGCTCAGCATTTCTACCGCCGGTTATCAAGCCGCTCTTGATGACCAAGTCAATAAGGTGGAAGTCTTTACTAATCGTTTGAACAAAAAACTCGGTAAAAATAATGCCGAATTTACAAACTCTGTTTTGTTTGAACAAATTCAATCTATTGATAAACAAGCTCCGAATCGTGGCAGAAAAAGTAAAGATGTGAAAAAAGGTGCTCTCAAACGCGCTATTTGGGGTGTGGCTATGGGCGGAACCATGGCTTATGTCGGTTCGCGTTTGATTACCAATGCTGCCGCAACCGGTGGTATCTCTTTAATCGGAAGCTCGGCTTTGGCTTTGGGTACTGCCATAACTGTCGGCGCCGCATCAACTGCTTTGCAAATTTGGTCTCGTAAAAAAGCCGCTAAAGCTCGCGGGGAAAAATATGGTTGGAAGGAATTTAAAAAAGACCGTATGCTTCATGCTTCCATTGCAACAACAACCTTAGCCTGTGCTTCCGCTGCTTTTGCAATGGCTAATGCTCCGGAATTATCTATTCCTGCCGCGGCTTGTGCTATCGGTTCCTTCGGCATTGGTACCGGCTTGCGTTTTGCTCAACCTTACCGAGATATGCGCCTTAAAGGACATAACAGATTAACTGCTTTTGCTCTTGGTGCCGCTAATGCCGCTGCCGTTCTTGCCGGTGGCTATTACGGACGTCAAGACGGTCTCCATGATATTAAGCCTAATACTCATGAAGTGATTGATGACTATAAAGATGTTAAAGTCGGTGAAGTTAAAACATATAGTGATGACCAAATTGCTAAGGTAACCGCACGCAATAACACAAATAGTATGTGGGAATATCGCGGTGAAGGTCCGCATGATATTCCGGCTTATCGAAACCCTGATAACTATTCTAACGATGCTTGGTGGACACCTGAACAGCACGATAAAGCCATTTCGGCTCTTAAAGAACAAATGCCTAAACTCGGGTGGAAGGAAGGCGTTGGCAATGAAGAAGTTATGTTACGTAAGCTTGCTTCTTTTGAAAGATTGCACCGTAACAGTGACTTTGTTCTTCCTGACGGAAAAACCGTTGGCGAAAAATTTGGCGATTATAAATCCCTGCTTGACGGATTATTGGAAGGTAAACTCACTCCCGAAGGGGCTAAACAACTTGATGTTATTCAATATAACGTCGGTGAAAACGGACATTCTAAGATTTTAGATAGTTTAGGTTCCGAGCTTTATTCTTACAAGGATCACCCCCATGGAATTCAAATTCAAGATGATATAGATAAAAAGCCTATTATAAAAACGGTTGAAGATGAAGTAACGGCTCCTGCCGGCGGTGTATTCGGATGGGTTGTTTCTTCTTGGAACAAGTTTAAAAACAAAATCCGTCCCGGTGCTAAAGCTGATAAAGTCGGAAGTCAAGATAAAATACCGGTCGTACCTCCTGCCGTCACTCCTGATAAGACGCCGGTTGTACCGCCTGCCGTAACGCCGAATAAAACTCCGGACAAAACTCCTCCGGCTAAAACTCCGGATCCGAGCAAAAAATTCTTGCTTGATGAATATAAAATTGTTTATGGAATTGAGCCGGATATGACGCCCGGAAAAGATAAAGTATGGAAGGATTATTGCAACCGCGTAGAAGTTGAGCGTCAAGCTGAAGCACCCGAACAAAATATGACACAATATCTGTTGCTCAGAAGAGCTCGCTTGGATAAAGTTATTGAGGAGAATGTCCCCGGTGATACCGAAATGTCGGCTTCGGGCAAACCTATCCGCAAAGACTATTACACCAAACAAATGACTGACTCTCGAGACAAAGCCGCCATTGTTATGGAAGCTCGTCAAAGCTTGATGCAAAGTAATTTAACTAAAGATAATTTTGCAAATAAAATTACTTTATCTCACTTTACCAAATATATATTGCATTTTGCTAAAAAAGATAATGTTGTCGCAGATGCATCAAGAGATATTTCTTTGAATCCGAAGATGAAGGAAAAATATACAAAACCTGAAAGTAATGTAGAAATCGTTGATTTAAATAAATATATTGCAGAGGGCAAACCCTTGGAGCAATCTATCATTAAAAGCAAGGGTAAAGATGTTCGCGATAAAATGAAAACTTTGAATAAAAATTATAGTCGATCAAACAAACAAGAGACAAGATAGGACAAAACCATGACTGATTTTAACACGGACGAATTTGTTCAATCTTTAATCGGAAAATCTCCTTTTGAGATTTATAAAGCCGTACATAAGCTTGATAAAGAAATGGGCAAGGGATATGCTTCGAGCGTTTTGCAACAAAGTGATGAATTTGGTCAATATTGTGCTCGACAAATGAAAGCTTTTTTGGAAAACCGCGTGGCTTTAACTCAACGCGATGCCGATCATGTTGACAGTTGGTGGAAATTTTCTTTAATTGATCTTTCCTCAAAAGAGATAGATACTGTTAAAAATAAAGCTTCTCAAGGTTTGTTTATTCGGTCTGATCGGTTTATTGATATGGATGCCGATGCAAATTTTCAAAAAATTGTGAAAAATATTCCCGATATTCAAGAAGAAATGGATCTTCCTTCTTCTGAGGAGACTGACTTAATCAGACGGAATCAGCGTCAAAAGATTGTTGATTTCTTTCGTTTTGCCTCTTCAGGCAGAAAAGTTGCCGATTTGATTCAAGCCGATAATTGGAGCCCTTTGCGCAAAGAATTTAATCATTTTCCTAAAATGCCGATTCAGTTGATAACAAAGCTTCTGGACGGGGTAACTAAATATAATCAGGAAAATCCTAAGGAGCAAAAAATTGAGAGAGAAGCCCTGTTAACCAGAATTTTTATCTATCGCCTCGATGATATTTGTACCGGGGCGTGGAAACCCAATGCCGAAGAGATTTATTTTCTGGAAGACTATCTCAAAAATTTGAATATGCCGAATAATGATACTGTGGTTGAGACACTTAACAAGCTCAATTCTCTTAAAGAGAACTTGCAACAAAAACCCGATAATCAAAAGCCCGAAGAAGTTGCTGAGCAAACCAACCCGGTGGGACAGACCACTATCAGCTTTGAAGAAGATGATGAAGAAGGAGAAAATAATACTCCCGTGCATGAAACACCTACTCCTGTTGAGGAAAACTCGGTAGAACCAACCGGTGAACAAAACAGAGCTCGTTTGGTGGTCTCTGAAGGAGAAGAGGAAAGCTTGCCGGAAAATATATTATCCGTGAGTGAGCTTGACAATTCTGATAAAGACGAACAAGAAAACGAAGAAGATATCACTAATTCTTTGTCCGGATGGAGAAAAGAAACCCTATCTTCTTGGAAAAAATGGGGAGAGAAAAATAATAAGGTTGTTCAAGCATATAAATCCGACTCCCCTACCGCTTTGACTTTTAAAGTCTATAATAGTACTGAAAATGTTAAAAAAGATGAGTTTGAAGCTGATGTCACTTATCGTAAAAAAGAAGATATTGTGGTTAAAGGTAAAAATGGTAAAGTCCCTTCGGATGAATTTTTTACCGAACTCGTTGCTCAAGCCAAGAAAAACGGTCCGGAAATTCGTTTCGGAAATATTAAAAACCCTGTATTTAAAGCCAAATTAATGTTGGCTTGCCTTAATGATCCTAAGGTCAAAATGGTTAATCCGCCAAAAATTGAAGATTTGACTGATATTCCCGAAGATTTAAGGCTGAAGTTAGAAGATAAATTATCTGTCAAAGCTGCTTCTGACCGTGTCAGAAACCGCAAGGAAGATTTGCAAGAGGAAAAAACAGGTCGCTCTAAATCTAAAGATAAAAAAGACAAAACCGATAAACCTCGTACCGAAGATAAAGATAAAAAGAAAAAGAAAACTCGCGTACCGGATGAAAAGCTTAAACGCTCTTCTTCTCGAAGGGAGCGGGTGAAAGATACTGTTGAAAGATAACATCAAAAAAACCCTGCCAATCGGCAGGGTTTTTTCTTGCTTATGCAAAGTTGTTATTTAACTTCTTCAAAGTCTGCGTCTACAACTTTTTCATCTTTCTTTTCTTCTGCTTCCGGACCGGCTGCATTAGCTGTGCTTTGAGCCGTTTCAGCTTGTTTGTACATTGCTTCACCGAGTTTCAATGAAGCTTGCATCAAGCTTTCGGTCTTGGCTTTGATATTTTCCAAATCTTCGCCTTCCAAAGCAGATTTCAAAGTTTTGATTTCTTCTTCAATCTTGCTCTTTTCAGCAGCAGAAATTTTATCACCATGTTCCTTCAAGGTTTTTTCGGTGCTTAAAACTAATGCTTCACCTTGGTTTTTGGCTTCAACCAACTCTTTGCGCTTTTTATCGGCTTCAGCGTTGGCTTCGGCATCTTTAACCATCTTTTCAATATCAGCATCAGACAAACCACCACTGGCTTGAATACGGATTGCTTGCTCTTTGTTGGTGGCTTTATCTTTGGCTGATACGTTAACAATACCGTTAGCATCAATATCGAAAGTTACTTCAATTTGCGGCATACCACGCGGTGCAGGCGGAATTCCGACTAAGTCAAATTGACCAAGCAATTTGTTGTCGGCAGCCATTTCACGTTCACCTTGGAAGACGCGAATCGTCACAGCGGTTTGACCATCTTCAGCCGTTGAGAAAACTTGAGATTTTCTGGTCGGAATCGTGGTGTTTCTGTCAATCAAACGTGTAAATACACCGCCCAAAGTTTCAATACCCAAAGACAACGGTGTTACATCCAAGAGCAACACGTCTTTAACATCACCCATTAAGACACCGCCTTGAATTGCGGCACCAACGGCAACAACTTCATCCGGGTTAACGCCTTTGTGCGGTTCTTTGCCGAAGATTTCTTTTACTTTTTCTTGGACTTTCGGCATACGCGTCATACCACCGACCAAGATAACTTCGCTGATTTCGTTTGCTTTCAAACCGGCATCAGCCAAAGCTTTTTTGCAAGGTTCTACCGTCTTTTCAATTAAATCGGCAACCAAATCTTCTAATTTGGCACGACTTAATTTGATGTTAAGGTGTTTCGGACCGGTAGCATCTGCCGTGATGAACGGCAAGTTGATTTCGGTTTGTGTGGTTGAAGACAACTCGATTTTTGCCTTTTCAGCAGCTTCCTTCAAACGTTGCAAAGCCAAACGGTCATTTTTCAAATCAATACCGGACTCTTTTTTGAACTCTTCTACCAAATAGTCCAAAATGCGGCGGTCAAAGTCTTCACCACCCAAGAAGGTATCACCGTTGGTGGATTTTACTTCAAATACGCCGTCACCGATTTCCAAAATGGAAATATCAAAGGTACCACCACCAAGGTCATAAACGGCAATGGTGCCTGATGCTTTTTTATCCATACCGTAAGCCAAGGCGGCAGCTGTCGGCTCGTTGATGATACGTAAAACGTCTAAGCCGGCGATTTTACCTGCATCTTTGGTGGCTTGACGTTGAGAATCGTTAAAATATGCCGGAACGGTAATAACTGCTTTTTCAATTTTTTCACCCAAATAGCTTTCGGCGTATTCTTTTAATTTTTGCAAAATCATGGCAGAAATTTGCGAAGGAGCATATTTTTGTCCTTTAACTTCTACCCAAGCATCGCCGTTGTCTCCCGGAACAATTTTATACGGAACAATGTTTTTGTCCTTTTGTACTTCCGGAGAATCAAAACGACGACCGATTAAACGTTTGATTGCAAACAAGGTATTTTCAGGGTTGGTTACGGCTTGACGTTTTGCCGGATAGCCGACCAAGCGTTCCGTGTCGGTAAAAGCAACCATGGACGGGGTTGTTCTTGCGCCTTCGGAGTTTTCCAAAACTTTGGCTTCTCCGCCTTCCATTACGGCAAAGCAGGAGTTGGTTGTACCCAAGTCAATACCTATTACTTTATTGCTCATGTTTTATTTCCTTTGTTAAACTGGTGTTTAATTTTTCTACTAGTCTATATAGGAAGACAAATGAGCCTATGCAATAGGGCAAGTAAATTTTTTTTGAAAGTTTTTTAATATTTGCTTCTGCCGGAGATTTCATAGCCGGTGTAACCGTCGACCATGCTGTTGGCAAAAGCAAAATCGGTGGAGTTGACTGAGTGAATGCGGAACAAAGTTTCACCCTGTTCTACTCTGTCTCCCACTTTTTTCAGCAAATCCAAACCGGCACCGGGATATTGCGAAGCTCCTGCCATGACGCCGATTTTGTTGATGCGTTCATTATCAATGCTCTCAACCACGCCGGATATATTAGAAACAATGTCTCGGGTTAAATGTCCGAGTTGCGGTTGCGGTGCTTTGCCTTGAGCGTGAATAATTTTATTCATCGTCTCCAAAGCACGACCGGAGGTTAAAATTTCTTTAGCCACATGGTAACCCTGCCCTCCGCGCAGTTTGGGATCAAATTCCAAAATTCTACCAGCCAAAAATAAGGATTTTTCCTTCAAATCTTGCGGAGCATCTTCTTTGTTACGCAAAACCTTCATCACGTCTCTGGCTTCCAATACCGCGCCGACGCCGTTTCCTATCGGCTCACTGCCGTCGGTGATTACGGCATCTATCTCGATTGAAAGCATGTCTCCTACGTATTCTATCAATTTGCGTAATCTCATGGCTTCGCCGGTGCGCTTGATACGTGAATTGGGACCAACCGGAATATCTATGACCAAATGCGTGACACCTGCCGCTAATTTTATTGCCAAAATGGATGCTGCTATATGATGTAATTGTGTCAAACCGATGTTTCTTTCTACCGAAGATACAAGTTTGTTGACTTCGGCAATTGATAAACTCTCATAATTGACAATTGCGCCTCTGGTTTCTTGAATAACTCGGCGCAATTCTTCTTCATCTAAATCTACATTTGCCAAAACTGACATTGTATCTGCCACTCCGGCACATGAGGTTAAAGAACGAGATGCCGTTTTGGGCATGGGTAAGCCATAGGCGGCAACTATTGCCGTGATGATTATATCGGTTTTATTCCCCGGAATTCCACCTAAGCAGTGATGATCAACAACAATATTTTCATTATCCCAACTTAAGGTGTTTTCTCCCACCAAAGCTTCGGTAAAAGACAAAACTTCCGGTGCCGTCATAAAAGATCCGCTCGCGACCAAAAATGAAACAATATCCATATTGGAATATCTTTTTGAATCAATATCATTAACGATAGCACTATATTCGCCCGAGCTTAAGATGTTACCGGCAATTTTACGCTTTATTGATGCCAAGCTTGGCGGTGGCGATGATATGGTTATGGTAACATTTGCTCCTTCCGGTAGATTGATACACTCAAAAGCCTCATTATTTAAGCCAACTTCATTGGGTTTGACCAACTCATCATCATCAACTACCTGCAAAAAGGCAAACACCGGCTTTACGCCTCCGTGTATTTCTATTTTTGTCAGAGAGCGAATGTCATCTATCTTATAAGCATCACAATCACGGTGAATATAAGCTAAATTTTCATTAAAAGAACTTATGGCAACGTGTTTTAAGCTCAGCATTTTTTCCTCAAAATCTTTTTGAATATAAAGAGTATGTCATAGATTATTTAATAAACCCTAAACAAGTGAACCAGCTTCAAAAGCAACGCGTTGATCGCATCAGTTTGATTGCCGAGTTGCCCATGCCGCGAAGCCGCGTTGCTGTTTCCGTCCTTGGCGTATCTTTCGTGCCTCGTTCAGAAAAAAGGGAGTGTTTGTGCACTCCCTTTTTTTATTTCAACTTTATCTTGCTGTAATAGACAAGGTATTCAACTTTGGTTTTTGGTGCATTAAAATGCTGATTACCTTAACCAACTCGTTTTTCATTTCGGCGCGGCGAACGACCATATCTACCATACCGTGTTCTTTCAAATATTCGGCACGCTGGAAACCTTCCGGTAATTTTTCACGAATGGTCTGTTCAATCACTCTTGCTCCGGCAAAACCAATCATACAACCTTTTTCAGCAATATGAATATCTCCCAACATGGCAAATGATGCTGAAACTCCGCCGGTGGTCGGATCCGTCAAAATGACAATATATGGTAATCCTTTTTCTTTGACCATGTTTACAGCCGCCGTTGTTCTTGCCATTTGCATCAATGAAAGCATTCCTTCCTGCATGCGTGCTCCTCCCGATGCCGTGACCGTTATCAACGGACAATTATTCTTCATGGCAGTCTCTGCAGCTTTAACAATACCTTCACCGACTGCCATACCCATTGAGCCGCCCATAAAAGAAAAATCCATGGCGGCAACAACCGCTGTTATGCCACCAATCTCTCCTTGGGCTACCTTTATGGCATCTTCTTCTCCGGTGTTCTTTCGATATGTTCTTAATCTGTCGGTATATTTTTTTGAATCTTTAAAATTAAGGGGATCTTCCTTCAATTTTGGTAATATGATTTCTTTGTATTCTCCGTTGTCAAACAACATTTCCAAACGCTTCTTTACCGATAAGCGTAAGTGATGATCACACTTGTGACAAACAAAATTGTTCTTTTCCAACTCTTTGTTGAAAAGCATTTGCCCGCAATTCGGACACTTCGTCCATAAATTGTCGGCAATCTCTTTTGCCGTTATTTTTTTTACTTTAGGTCTGACAAAGTCTGTAAGCCAATTCATCTCTTTTACCTTTTTCTTATTAATCTGCTTTTTTGCGCTTAAACCAATAGGCTATCCTTTGACGGAGCGGAGCTTTCGGCATTGACGCTTCTCTTTCCTTAAGCTCACTTATATCCCCCTGTAAACCTTCTACTTCTTTGGTTAATTTTTCTTGCTCTTTATTGAGCTTTTTATTTTCTTTCTTCTGGCGGCGCAAAGCTGTTCTCAGCGGCGAATAAGCAAACCAAGAATCGAACTTGCCCCATATAAATCCAAATAAAACAAAAAAGACTATCGCTACACTTAATGATACTGTCACTTCTATATCAAAAGGCCATAAGCTGAACATTGCCAAATCATTGTTGATAAAGGCAAAATACAAAACTGTTGCAAAGACTATCAATCTGATAAGAGCCTTGATAAATGCCATGACAGTATCCTTTGGTTGTTGGGTTGCAATTAATCCTTCTTCTGTTTGATATTAATGCTTTTTATTTAATAATTCAAACAGTTGTTTTCCGGTTTTAAAGTGTGGGATGTTTCTTTCTTCTACCTTAACCTGAGCTCCGGTACGCGGATTTTTGGCAAATCGGGAAGTCCGCTTGCGTACCGAAAATGCTCCGAAACCTCTGAATTCTACTCTGTCTCCTGCTGCCAATGAACTTATTATTTTATCAAAAACAACGGAAACTATGCGTTCTACGTCTTTTATCATCAGATGCGGGTTCTTGGCTGCAATCTTTTCTATTAATTCTGATCTAGTCACTTTTACCTCTTTTTTTGTTGTTTGTTTAATCATGTTTTTCAATAAACTATCTTTTTTTGTTCCAGAAATCAATATCGGATTTCAAAAAAAAATAAAAATAAAATTAGATTCTATCCCACGTTTTATTCATTTTCGACCATTTTGTGCTCCAGCGCCAAATGATGATCTGCTTCTTCCAGCTCAAAATCTTCTATCTTTTTTATCCTTTTTGATACTTTTCCTGAGGATATTTTTATTTCCGTTATATCTTTGGAGGCTAAGTCAAAATGTTTGGATAAATTTTCTATTCTGTCATCCATACGGTTGATATCTTCAACCAAAATGCCGACCTCTTTTTGTATTAATCCGGCTTGCTCCCTCATTGAGGCATCTTTAAGAATCGCTCTCACCGTATTTAATGTTGCCATTAAGGTTGTCGGAGAAACAATCCAGACTTTGGCTCGATAAGAGGCTTCCACAACATCTCTGAAATTGGCATGTAATTCGGCATAAATTGCTTCGCTCGGCAAAAACATTAATGCCGAATCCGCCGTTTCTCCAGATATTATGTATTTTTCCGAAATGTCTTTGATATGCTTTAATACCGAAGCGCGGAAAAATCTTTGGGCATCTGCCTTGTCTCTTTCCGTTTGTGCGGCTCTTAATGCTTGATAACTTTCTAACGGAAATTTGGCATCAATCACGATTGTTCCCGGAGGATTGGGTAATCTCAACACACAATCGGCTCGCTTCTGGTTGCTCAATATTACCTGAAATTCATATGCCGACGGCGGGAGAATCGATATAACCAAATCATTTAACTGAATTTCTCCAAAAGCTCCTCGGGCTTGTTTGTTACTCAAGACCTCTTGCAAAGAAACTACTTGCTCGGATAATGATGATATCTTTTGTTGCGCAACATCTATTTTGGCTAGTCTTTCTCTTAAATCATGCAGCGTTTCCGTTGTTTTGTCGGTTGATTGTCTTAAACCGTCTCCCACACTCTTGGTCACAGCCAAAAGCTTTTCATCCATTATTTTTAATACAGCTAGTTTTTGCTCATTTATTGCTTCCGCTATCCGGTTTTGCTCTTGCCGATTTTGTTCCGATATCTGTGATAATCTACCGGCTAATTCGGCTTGACCTCGCAATAAAATGTCACTCAACGAATCTGTTTTACTTGATCTGCTCTTTATAATCATATAGCAAAGATTGCCGATGAGCAGCAAGGCTACACCGGCAATCAATATTATCATCTCTGAATACATATTATTCAAGATTGCGCCCCATCTTCAAAAACTTGTCATTGCGTTGCTTTTTTAGCTCTTCGCCGCTTAAAGGCAATAACTCTTTCAAATTTCTTAAAATGGCGTTGCCAACATTTTCTATAATCATCTTCGGATCTCTATGCGCTCCGCCCAAAGGCTCGTTGATTATCTCGTCAATTATGCCTAATTTTTTCAAGTCTTGCGCCGTCAGCTTCAATGCTTCGGTTGCTTCTTTGACTTTATCTGATGAACGCCATAAAATGGAAGCGCAACCTTCGGGTGAAATGACTGAATAAATTGCATGTTCCAGCATCAAAACTTTGTTTGCCGTAGCTATGGCTATGGCTCCACCGGAACCGCCTTCTCCGATGACGACCGAAACTACCGGAACTTTTACTTGTAAACTTTTTTGAATCGATGAGGCGATTGCTTCCGCTTGCCCTCTTGCTTCTGCCTCCACTCCGGGAAAAGCTCCCGATGTGTCTACAAAGCATATTATCGGCATATTAAATTTATCTGCCAGACTCATCAATCGTTGCGCCTTGCGATATCCTTCCGGCTTTGCCATACCAAAATTATACTTCAAGCGTGTTTCAAGGTCGTGTCCTTTTTCTTGTCCCAGAACAACTACCGATATATTCTTAAATCTTCCAATACCGCCTATCATGGCTTCATCATCCGCAAAAAGTCTGTCTCCGCATAACGGGGTGAAGTCTTCTATTAACCCGTGAACATAATCCAAACAATGCGGACGCTCCGGATGTCTTGCCACTTGCGATTTTTCCCAAGGACTTAAATTTGAATAGGAGGATCGTACTTGTCTTTCTAATTTTTGTTGCAAACGATTTACCTCTTGAGAAATATCCACATCTTGACCTTCCGCAAGATGTTTTAATGATTCTATTTTGTTTTCTATCTCTACTATATTCTTTTCAAAATCAAGAACTAATGTATTATTACTATTCATTTAATTTCTCTTTTTTTGTTTTTACCTCTTTTTGCTCTTAGCACATTTTTTTTTATCTTTCGACTCTTATTTTGCAATATTGTGTAAATTTTCGTTGAAATATCACATAAATATACTACTATATTGAAAAATTATTGCTGTTTTTAACAATTATGAGGAGACACAAAGTGCTGGCTTTTTCCTTCTTTGCAGCCATCTTTTCCAGTCTGTTGTGGCTTATTTATGCCGTGGCTTATGTTCAGGATAATACTGTCGGGGTTAAATTCAGCTCCTTGGGAATTGTTGATATTTCTATATATGTCGGTCTCGTTATTCTTCCCGTCCTCGTCTTATGGATGATCTTCGGCTATATTAATCAGCATCTTAACAATCAAAAAACCGCTAAAGCAATCTATCAGCTCTTCTTGCAAATGCGCAAAAATCAAGAATATACCGACTTGGTCGCTCGGATTATGCTCGAATCCGAACAACAAATTAAAGACGGTTTTATTCTTAACCGCATTGATATTCTTATTTCCGATATGAACGAGTTAATTGCCGAAATTATTTCTCGTGCCGCTTTAGCATCCCGTGACCAAATCGAATCTTTATGGAGCCGGGTTAAAAACGGCGGAAAATGGGCTTTGGGAAAGGTTATTATTGAAATTAATCAAAACCAGCCTAATTTTCAAATGCGCCTTTATGAAAAAGCTCAAAATGATCTCGTTCTCTCCGGAACCATTTTGGAATTTTGTGCTCGTTACCAAAATATTTTGTCCCTTCTTAATAAACATGATAGCGAACGCGTCTTCTTAAGTGTGGTCGAAACCGGCGTTTTTGGTAAAGTCTTTACCATTTTGGCTCCGCTTGCCGATGAAATTCGTAAATATCGGGATGTCTCTTTTAACAAATCGGATACAAATTTGGATTTTAAAGCACCCGAACCCAAAGTTAATCCCTCTTATTTGAATAAAATGCCGGAACAGGAAAATGTTCCTTTGTCAGAAAAAAAGAATCCTATTATGGGGGGATTATCTAAAATCGGAGCCTTTATCAAACGTGATAAAAACCAAAAATCGGCTTCGCAGTCAAATCATGATATTATTCGAGATCCGTTCTCCATTGCTTTGGAAAGAAGTTTCGGTGAACCGACACTTTCAGATCCTTTGCCTGAAAATAATGATGTTCATGTTTCTATTGATGTTAATGAAGAGACTGTTCCTGATATTAAATTACCAAGTTCGGAAGAAAATAATTCGCAAGATATAATTCTGCCCAAAATTAATACCGATGAACCTCCTTCTTTTGCTCTTAATGCTAATGTGGCAGACAAAAAGGAAGATTCTATTGAAATTTCCGTTACAAATACGCAAAAGACTTTGAATAATTTACGTAAAGAGTGGGAAGAAATGAAAAAATCCTCTCTTGAAAATTCTGTCGAAGATGAACTTCCCAAAGTGGTTAATTCTGAAGAAACTCTCTCTTATCCGTTCGGAGGATGGACCGACGAAAACAATTATCATAAATAATAGCTTCCGTCTGGTTTGTTTTTTTGTTTTTTGGCTGTATGGGTTTTCCGTGCAGGCAGATAGCATTGTTTCCGAGAGCCTTCCCTTATACGGACAGCCTAAGTATTCTGCCGATTTTTCATCCTTTGCCTTCGTTAATCCCCATGCTCCTAAAGGGGGACGAGTGGTTATGCCGGCTTACGGAACGTTTGACAGTTTTAATCCGTTTATTTTTAAGGGAATTGCCCCTTCCGATATTGTTTCTCTTTCTTTGGATACGCTCGGAATTGTTCCTCCCGATGATTATTCTACCGTTTATCCGCTGATTGCTCAAAAGTTTGAATTGCCGCAAGATAATTCTTTTGTCGGATTTATCCTTAATCCCAATGCGCAATTTTCAGACGGTTCTCCCGTTACGGCAGATGACGTTATCTTTTCTTTTGAAAGTCTTATTAATAAAGGGTCCCCCCTTTATAAAATTTATTATGCCGATGTTGATTATGTTAAAAAAATCAATAATCATCATGTTCGTTTTTATTTCAAAAAAAATATTCAAAATAAAGAGCTGCCTCTTATCCTTTCGCAACTTGCCATTTTTTCTAAAAAAGATTGGGAAGGTAAGGATTTTGCCAAACCCTCTCTTATTCCGCCTCTCGGCAGCGGTCCCTATATTATTGCGGATTTTGTTCCGAATAAGTTTATTGAGCTGAAACGTAATCCTGATTATTGGGCTAAAAATCTGCCTTCTCGTAAAGGTTTTTTCAATTTTGATACTATCCGTTTTGATTATTATCAAGATACGACCGTTACCCTGCAAGCTTTGTTTTCCGGAAACATTGATTTACGCCAAGAATATATTGCCAAAATTTGGGCAACCGGATATGATAATGATCTCATCAAAAACGGCAAAATCATTAAAGCGGAGCTACCTCATCATCAAACCGCCATTTTACAAAGTTTTGCTTTTAATATTCGCAAACCTCAATTTCAAAACAAATTTGTGCGACAAGCCATTGCTCAAGTTTTTAATTTTGACTGGGCGAACGAAAAGTTATTTTATAATCAATATTCTCGTCTCGACAGTTATTTTTCAAATACCGAAATGGCGGCTCAGGGACTTCCTCAAGGCAAAGAGCTTGACCTGCTTAATCCATTTAAAAACCAGCTTGATTCCGAAGTTTTTGGTCCTTTACCTCAAAACCCGAGCTTTAAAACCATTGAAGATAATCGAAAGAATCTGCGGGAAGCCGTGCGTTTGCTCAAACTCGGCGGATATGATTTCGTGGACGGAAAAATGACCAACCTTCAAACTCAACAGCCTCTCGAATTTGAAATTTTGAGCAATAATGCCAATGGCTCAAGTTTTACACGTGTTATGCTTCCTTTTCTTAAAAATTTGGAAAAAATCGGAATCAAAGCAACTTTTAGAAATTTAGAAGTTAATATTTTCAAAAATCGGCTGGATAACTTTGACTTTGATATGGCGATTGTTTCTTTTCCGATGAGCCAAATGCCCGGAAATGAACAAAAAGAAATGTGGGGTTCTCAATCTGCCGACATAAAAGGTAGTTACAATCTTGTCGGGGTGAAAAATCCCGTGGTTGATTCTTTGCTCAACAAAATTATTCAAGCACATGACAAAGAAAATTATCTTGCCGCTTTGCACGCTTTTGACCGTGTGATGCGGCATCAATATTACCTTATTCCCCAATGGTATACGCCTTTTAATCGTGTTGCCTATAACAAACGCCTTAAATATCCCGAAACGGATGTTCATGTCGGTTTTTTACCTCATACATGGTGGATTAATCCTTCTTCCGGAAAAGATTGAGCCTATGAGAAATTATATCATTAAACGAATCTTGCTTATCCCTTTAACCCTTTTCGGTATTTTGTGCATTAATTTTGCCGTGGTGCAATTTGCTCCGGGCGGACCGATTGAACATACTTTAGCTAAATATCGAGGCATGAACGTTAATGCTACGGCGCAAATTTCCGGTGCAACGCAAATGCAACTGAATACAAATTCTTCTTATCAGGGAGCACAGGGGGTTCCCGAAGATTTGGTAAACGAACTCAAAAAACAATTCGGATTTGATAAACCGGCTC
Source organism: uncultured Alphaproteobacteria bacterium (assembly GCA_944393215.1). Lineage (GTDB taxonomy): Bacteria > Pseudomonadota > Alphaproteobacteria > RF32 > CAG-239 > CAJLXD01. The sequence continues at coordinate 248,660 of CALXZL010000001.1, read as the reverse complement.
ATGTACGCTTTTGGAAAATGATTAAAGATTATGCTTGCTTTGACTTCGGTAAAAGTTTTTATCAAGATAAAACCGTTATCGAATTGATTGTTGAACGTATGCCTGTTTCCGTTTCCTTAGGCTTATGGTCTACTCTTATCATTTATCTGATTGCTATCCCTTTAGGTATTAAAAAAGCTGTTTGTGACGGAACAAATTTTGATGTGTGGACTTCTTTTGCCGTTATTCTCGGTTCTGCTATCCCGGTGTTCTTATTTGCCGTTTTCCTGATTGTCTTTTTTGCCGGAGGTACTTACCTTCAATGGTTTCCGCTGCGCGGTCTTACTTCCGATAATTGGGAACAACTCTCTCTCGGTGCTAAGATTGTTGACTATTTCTGGCATATTACTCTCCCGGTTTTAGCCATGGTTATCGGCGGATTTGCTTCTCTGACCATGCTGACTAAAAATTCTTTTATCGATGAGATTAATAAACAATATGTTCTGACGGCGAAAGCTAAAGGTTTGTCACAAAATCGAATCCTTTACGGACATGTTTTTCGTAATGCTATGCTGATTGTTATTGCCGGATTTCCTTCCCTTTTGATTAAAATGCTCTTTAGCGGTGCTCTTCTGATTGAGGTTATTTTTTCTCTTAACGGACTGGGGCTTTTGGGCTACGAATCCATTATGACGAGAGATTATCCCGTCATTTTCGGAACGCTTTATATTTTTGCCCTTCTCGGCTTAATCTTGAAACTTATTAGTGATATTACTTATTCTTTGGTTGATCCGCGAATCAATTTTGATCGTGTTTAAGTTTATGCTTTAATATTTCTAAAAGATTATCGCAGGCTGAAGATATCATTTGATATACATTTTCAAAACCATCATGACCATAATAGGGATCGGGAATATCTTCACCATATGCCGGAGCATATTCCAAAAGCTTTTTTACCTGAGCGCGATTATAACGTTCATCCCCTTGCGGGCGCTTCATATTTAAATTCCAAATATTCTGCGAATCCATCCCTAAGATTAAGTCAAATTCCGCATAGTCTTCGGCTCTTACCGGACGTGAACGCAAACCTCTGATGTCTAGTCCATGTTGTAATGCACATTCTACCGAACGCATATCCGGCGCATCTCCATGATGATAGCTTGAGGTGGCTGCCGAATCTACATAAATTTTTTCACTCAGACCTGCCGCTTTGACTATTTTTTTCATATAGCCGTCTGCCGTCGGTGAGCGACATATATTTCCCGTGCATACAAATAAAATCTTATACATTGATTTCTTTCGGCATAAAAAACAGGCAGCCTTTTTTCTGTGGCTGCCTGTGTTTTTTAACTATTTACCCAAGCTGCCATGTGTTTCTTTGGCATATTTGACATAATATTTATAATATTCATCCAGTTTTTGTTGAACCTTATAATTGATACTTCCTTTCGGATATTTTCCGTCTTTGCCTTCTTTACCGGCACTGATTCCGGTTAATATCTCTATTCCGTCATCAACATGGTCTATGGCATATATGGTGAATTTGCCTTCATCTACCGCCGTCAAAATATCTTCTCTTAGCATTAAATCTTTGACATTGGTTCGAGGAATTATCACACCTTGCGTTCCCGTCAACCCTCTATGTTTGCAAACATCAAAGAAACCTTCTATCTTTTCATTGACGCCGCCTATCGGCTGTATCTCTCCAAACTGGTTGATTGAACCGGTAACGGCTATGCTTTGCTTAATCGGAACTTCCGTCAGTGCCGATATCAGGCAATAATATTCCGTTGATGATGCACTGTCTCCGTCCACTCCTCCGTAGGATTGCTCAAAAACAATCGAGGCGGATAAGGACATGGGTTTATATTTGGCAAAGCGGTTAGCAATCAAACTTTGCAAAATTAAAACGCCTTTGGTATGAATCGGTCCGGAAAGCTCAATTTCTCTTTCGATATTTAAAAACTCTCCTTTACCGATACGAACCTGCGTGGTAATTCTTGAGGGCTTTCCAAAGCTGTTGCGTGAGAAATTATATACGACCAAACCATTAATTTGTCCGACTCTCTTTCCTTCAACATCCATTAAAATCGTGCCTTCATCTATTTGTTCCAGCATGAGTTGTTTGATGCGATCAGAACGGTATATTTGCGCGTCTATTGCTTGTTCTATATGTATTTTTCCGATTTGGTTAGATTTAGATTTTCTTGCCCAATAATCAGCTTCTCTCAACAAATCGCCGATGGAAGAAATATGTGCCGTCAGTTTGCGCGAATCTTCCGCCAAGCGTGATGAATATTCTATCACTTTGGCAACGGCTTGGCGGTTGAGTGAGCGCAGATGTTTCTTTTTACTCAATGAACCGATTAATTTGGCATATTCAATTTCATTTTCATGCGTTCGATCCATAATCACACCGAAATCTGCTTCAACCTTAAAGAAATCGGAGAAATCAGGATCCCTTTCAGACAAAAGCTCATATAATTCCGAATCTCCGGTCAAAATGACTTTTACATCCAACGGAATCGGTTCCGGATCCAAGGATATGGTTGTGAAACTGGTTTCATCACTCGGTGCTTCTATTTTTATGCTTTTGGAGGCAATGGCTCGTTTTAATGAATCCCACGCAAAGGGTTGCAATAATAATTTGCGGGCATCTATTAATAAAAAGCCTCCGTTTGCCTGATGCAATGCTCCAGCTTTAATCAACGTAAAGTCGGTTAACAAGGCACCGTATTGTTGAACTCTTTCAACTCTTCCGACCAAATTTCCTTGTGTCGGATGATCCAGTAAAACTATCGGCGCTCCTGAATTTGCTTCTCTTTTGACAATAACATTAACTTTGAATTTGGCAAATTTGTCTTCTTCTTGTTTGTTCATTTTTGAAAACAGCATTGCCAGCGCATCTTCTCCGCCGTTGTTATTATTTTCACTTTCGGGCATAAATTCATCAACATTTTCAACCATATATTTTTGAATATTCTTCAAAAATTCGCAGGCTCTCTTGTTGCTCTTGTAGCGTGTTCTTAAGGCATCTATCGGTTTTTTGATGCTGTTTTTGATAAATTTTTCTTTTAATTGTTCGGTTTCTTTTCTTTGTTTTTCTTCCCATTGCGGTAAGTCTTGTGCCGAATCCTCTATTTCTGCCTGCATGGCATTTAAATCATCTATCAGAGATTTCTTTTCTTCTTCGGGAAGTTCATCAAACGCTTCCGGACTCAGTACCTCTCCGTTTTTGACCGGAGCAACAACCAATCCGACCGGCATATGTAACAACGATACGCTTTTGCCTTTGGCTTTTTTTTGCAAAATTTTGATATATTCTTCCTTCTTTTGTTTATATTTTTCTCTAACAATGCTTATTGCCGCTTTGTATTCATCACTGTCTAATATAGTGGGAATCGTTGCAGACAATTCCTCAATCAAATCATCAACATCTTTGGCAAATTCGGGCGCTTTTCCGGCAGGGAAATTTATGGCTATCGGCTTATGCTGCTCTTCAAAATTATAGACATAAACCCAATCATCCGGCGTGGGACGGCTTTGCGCTTCCTGATTTAATACCCTTTTGACTAAGCTGGTCTTTCCCGTTCCTTCAGGTCCTAAACAAAATAAATTGTATCCCTTGGATTTTATATTTATACCAATTTCTACCGCACTCAAAGCTCTGTCTTGTCCCAGCGCGGATAGTCTTTCTTCCAATTCTGCCGTTGTATTAAAGTCAAAACTTTTCGGATCGCAGCGGGTATAAAGTTGATCTGAGGTTAATTTTGTTATTGCCATGGTAAAAAAATCCCTATACATATATGTTTGCTCTTATTATTATCCATAAGTATAAACAAACAAAAACTAACATTGCGTAAAGATTGATGAAATATTTTATATATATCGGTTTGCCGTTGTTGCTTCTCTTCAGTTTTGGGGCTATTTCTTATTTTTATGCCCGGCTGAAATATTATCATTTTTTTAAATTGACTTTTAATGCTTTAATTAAAAAGCAAAAAAGCGAGCCTTACGTATCCAGTTTTTATTTGCTAGAAATTATTAAATTCTTAGTAAGAAAACGAGCAAAAAACGCTTTAATTTCTTTATCTGCCGGGAGAATCTCCGCTGCTGAAAAGATTTTATCCAAGCATAAAAAATTTTTCTTTATCGCCGTTTTAAACCTGATGAACTCTCCTAAAAATTTTGCAAAATTAGAAACTTTTGTAAAAAATCAACCCAAAAATAAAGCTGCTATTGCCGAACTTGCCGTGCTTTATTTTAATGAAAATAATCTTAGTAAAGTGAAACAATGTCTGGATAATTTACCTATCAACGGAAGAAAAAATTTTCCTCTTGCCAGATCTTTATATTTGCAAGCTTTTTTTGATGCTAAAGAAGGAGATCTCCTTTCTGCTTCCGTTCATGCCAATCAGGCAGCTGCAATTTTTCATAAATTGCGAGCTTTTTTTGAAGAAGCTCAGGCTTATACTTTGTTGGGAATCATTTACAGAACCGCCGTTATCCCCGATGTTGCCCAAATGATGTTTGATACGGCTCTTAAAATTGTTCGGTCTCTTCATCTGAATTCCGAAGAAGCTAAAATTTTTGGAAATCTCGGGATGCTTATGGCTATCCAAAAACGTTTTGACGAAGCTCAAGATTTTTATGATAAAGCAATTTCAATTTATATGAAAAATAAACAGCTTATTAAATCTGCCGAAATTTATAATCAGTCTGCCCAGCTTAATTTGATGAAGGAAAATTTTCCTTTAGCCGCGCAAAATGCAAAAAAAGCTCTTGATATTCATCTGCAAAAACATAATGATGCCGGAACTGCCTTCAGTAAAGAAATTTTGGCTTATGCGGCTTGGAGCGAAAAAAATTATGCCAAAGTGGTTCAGCTGACTTTTGAAGCCAAAAATTTATATAAAAGCTTGGCAAATTATTCCGCTTATTATGAAAATTTGCACCTTATGGCTTTGGCTTTATTTGAACAGAATAAACTTGACGATGCCGAAAAAATTTTACGAGAAATTACGGCAAATAAACATGTGTTTGATACCAATTTTCATACGGCAAATGCTTTTAATCTTTTGGGACTTATATACCTTAAAAAAAATGACCGGAAACGTGCTAAAGGGCTTTTTCAACAATCTCTCGATTTAGAACAGGTGAACAACCGTTTAAGCGGTATTGCGACCGATTATGCCAATATCGGATTAATTGAATTTTCCGTCGGAAATAAAGAACAAGCCGTTAAAACCTTCCAAACCGCTCTCGATTATGCCTTGGCGAATCAGGATGAGGAGTTGATCGATATTATTCAATCTCATTTGAACAAAATTCAATAATTCAACCTAATATCAAATTTGCCGTTTTGCATGGATATTTTTTCTATGCCTAAATTATCAAAGCCTAAAATGTTCAGACTTGGCACAAACCAAAATCGGAACGATGTTTTTCCGTCCGTAAATAAAATTCTGTTTTTGACACTCAAATCCGTATTATTTAAAAATTCTTTGAAAAGTAAATTCCAGCTCGGTATGCCGAAATCTCCCACGATAATAACCGGACCGTTTTGTAAGGTTATGAATTTTTCTAAATTATGATATGCCGTGGCATATTCTTTGTTATGTTCTTTTTGAAAATCTACGGTGATTATTGTTAGTGTTTGTTCTCCCCGATTTATGGTATGATATGCCGCTTCCAGATGTGGACTCAACTCTAATTTTCCGTGATGAACCAAATCTTCTTGCGAATCTACGGGCAGATAATTTTGCTCCCCTTTATGATAATTGAGGCTTATTTTGTTTATACCCATTGTTTCTTTGTTGAAAAACAACCTTGCACTTTGCGCCAGAGAACCATAGTTCAATATTAATAGAAATACCGCCAAAACCGTATAAAAGCCCCGACGATGCAAAAGTGTATACATAACCAGAAATATATTATACAGATATATATGAAACTGCCATGCTCTTATGCTTTGTATAAATTTTCCGTTTTCTCCGAAAAACAACAATAAATATATTATTGCCAATATTCCTAAGGAAAAAAGCATAAATAAATTTTGTCGAGCTTGTTTTTTTCTTTGACTAAGGTAACCCATTTTTAATCTATTGCAATTATTGTTGGTACATGTCTTATTTTTTTTGTATCTTAGACATTAAAAAACATTTTGTAAATGGTGTAAAACAAAAATATGTTTGAGCAAATTATAACTCTCTTTTCCGCGGAAAGTTTTTTTGCTTCCGCTATTACAAATATTGATCTGCTTGCCGGTACCGTTGACAAGTATCTTTCCGGCATGAGTAATGTTCGTATTGTTTCTTATCTTTTAATGCTGCTCGCTTTTATTGTTTTTTTGTTTTTGGTGATTGTTATTTACGTCAAGTCTATTATTGCTTTTCTTAAGCTTGATAATGCTTCCGCCGGCAAAAAGAATCGAACCCTCAAAAAAGAAAAGATTGAAAATTTTGCCGATGATGAAGATGATGAAGCCGAAGCTCTGCAAAGAGAAATTGAATTGGAAGAATTGCGCCGAAGACAAATCGTAGACCAACAAAGAGAGCTGGAACGTCAAGAAAAACGGCGCCAAGATATTTTGCTCAGAAAGGAACAAGAGCGCCGCCAACAAGAAGAAAAAGAAAAGGAAGAAAAAGAGGAAAAACAAAAAGCTCAAGAAAATGATAATTCTAAAAATAAAAATTTCGGAATCGATTTAGATTGGCAAAAAGGAAAGTCTGAAACTCAACAAAATGTCTCCATTGATATTATGAACGGAGAAGTTTTGCATTATAAGCAAAGCCTCAAATCTCTTCCCGAGCTTATCGGTTTGGTCATTGACATGATTGCGCGTAAAGTCGATGACTTAAAAATTGCCCAAACGGTTATGTATCGAAATCAAGGTCAGGCTTCCGAAGATGAAATTATTCAGACCATTTCCGAAGTTAAAAATTTCTTGGCTCTTGCCGCTCAGGGGCGTTTTAATGAAATCAGAACGGGAAATAATCTGCCCGATGATGCTTCCGCCATTTTGCATTTGGCTAACGGAGATGCTACTTATGCTTTGGCTCTGATGGAAAATTTAATGGATCATAAAATTGAGACTGCCGCTGCCATGACCAACGGGGCAAAAAAAGATCAAATCTTTTTAGAAACTTCTAATATGGCTTGTACCTTCGGAACTTTATCTGCCCTTTTTGATACACGCCTGGCTACTGGTTCTTTTGAGTTGGCGATTGAACTTCATCCGCAAAACGTTAATGCTTGGAATCGCGCCGCAGACCTTTATAATAAAGCAGGTTCTTATAATCAAGCCATGAAAACTTATCAGCATGTTTTGGATATTGCCGATGAAGAAATTCATGCTCAACAGGTGGCAAATGCCAATAAAATGCTTTCTCAATTTTATTATGAACAAGGAAATAATCTTCAGGCGGCAAAACTTTATAATGCCAGCAAACTCTATTATGATTCCTTGGGCATCAATCGTAGGCTGGATCGACAAGAACTTGAAATTATCAGCCTGATTGAACAAAAACAGCAACAAGATATTCAGCAGACCATTGCTGCAATTTTGGCGAATCAAGATTTGCAATACGGATATGCTTTGTAACTTTTATTTTTTCAAACAAACGTCCGGCGCTCTTAAATACAGCGGTTTGGGAAAATCTATTGTCTTTCTTAAAAATTGCATATAACCTTTTAAGCCTAAATTTTCTATCGGCAAATACGGTTCGCTTTTTATGACATGTAAGCTTAACCCGCTCGGTGTCATCAAAAAGCGCTCTACGCCGTCTCCTATCATACTTACTTTTTTGTCTCTTAACCGGCTGATAATGTCTTCTCTTAGTCCGGCTCCGGGTGCTGTCAGTGATTTTAGGTTTTCATCAAATATTTGATAATAAAAATCATCTCGTTTTGTTTCTATCAGAACAACATTATAATAGCCGGCTTCTTCCGGTGCTTGCGCAAATGATGCCATATAGGCATCAAAGGCATTTATCCCGCATATTTGGATTTTGGGTTTGGCTACTCCGAAAGCTCTTGCTGCCGATATTCCCGACCTTACTCCCGTGAAAGATCCCGGTCCGGTACAAACCGTTATCATATCTAAGTCGTCAAAACTCAAATTTTCTTCCTTCATTAAACGGTTAATCTCCGGAATTAAAACTTCGGCTTGACCAAAGTCCATTGCTTGAGAATATTTGCTTAAAAGCTTATCATCCTGCATCAACGCTATTGAACAGGATGCGGCGGTGGTATCAAATGCCAAATTATACATTAATCTTGTCCTAATGTTTTCCACTATTAAAAAAAATAAATTGTTCAAATGCAATTTTATATTATAAAATCCATAATCAAGCAATAATTTTAATGAAATAAATAAAGACGATGTCGCGCGAATTGTTAATGGATATGTTTTATGCTGCTCCGGAGTTGTGGTATTTCTTAACTCTGATCTTCTTTATTTTGCTCTTTTTTGCCTTCTTCTATTGGTATCATTTTTTGAAAATGAAGCAAAAAAATTATTTTCTTAATCGAGATCGAGAAAGATATGCCGAAACTTTATATGCGTCAAAAGACGGATATTTTGCCTTTATTTATCCTGACGAAAAAATTGACGATCCGCGTAAAAATATTGTGGAACATTGTTCTCATCGCCTTGCCGTGATGATGAATCTTCCCGACGGAACAAAATCGGGCTTCGATGAAATTTTAAAAAATTTTTATAAAGACGATATCAAAAAATTACAAAAATATATTGATTTGTTGCGTGAAGACGGTGTTTCTTTTGATGATGATTTTTTATTAAAAAATAATTCCAAAAGACTTCGACTCTCCGGTGTGCGGATTAACGGAATCGACGGAAATATTTATTGTGATATGATTTGGTTTCGCGATATCAGCCTCGAATCGCAAATTATTACCGAGTTGGAAGCCGAAAAAAGAAATTGGTTTCGACAAATTATCCAGTTGGAAGATTTAATCAACAATATTCCTTATCCCGTTTGGATGCGTGACGATAAGCTTAATATTTTTCAAATTAATAAAAAATATATTGAATTTTTTGAAAATAAAAGTCGGGAGGATATTTTACTTAATCATCTTGAGATTATGAGCGTGAACGGAGAAAGTATTTCTAAAAATTTGGCTTTTTTGGCTCATTCCGTTAATAAGACCAAAAAACAAACCGTGCATATTATTAAAAACGGCGAACGGCGCGTCTTTGAAGTGATTGAATCCCCCTTCCATGTGGAAGACTCCCTTGATAAAATTTTTACCGTCGGCGCTCTGATTGATATTACCGAACTTGATGACTTCAAAAGAAATTTAAAAATCCATCAAAATGCTCACTTGGAAATTATGGGAAAATTGGGTACGGCTTTCGCCGTGTTTGACCAAAATCAGAAATTGGCATTTTATAATAAAGCGTTTGCTTTGCTCTGGAAGCTTGAAGATGTGTGGCTGGAACAACAACCTAATTATTCGGCTTTCTTGGATATTCTGCGTGAAAAACGCTTACTCCCCGAAGTCCCCGATTATCTGGCATTTAAAACCGGAGAACAAAAAGATTTTAATACCATTATCGAAACAAAAGAAGATATGTTGCACCTTCCTAACGAACAGACCATCCGTCGCGTGAGAATTCCGCATCCCATGGGCGGACTGGTTTTTGCCTATGAAGATGTTTCCGACAAACTGGCAACAAGAAGAGCTTATAATTCTCTTCTTTCCGTTCAAAAAGAAATGTTGGAAAATATTTTTGATGCCGTTGTTATTTTTGCCGCCGACGGTCATCTTGATTTTTATAATACGGCATACCTTAAACTCTGGATGCTTAATGAAGATGTGCTAAAAACAGATCCTTCCCTTTCCGAGTTAATTGAGCTGCAACATAAATTTTTTACGAAAGCCGAAGATTGGAAAAGCTTAAAAAATGATATTATCAACCATATCAGCAGTTTTACTACCAAAACCTTTATTCTGAATCGCGATGATATTGATCAGGTGGAAGTGATGTCGCAGAATCTTTCTGACGGATCCATTATGATTACTTATAAAAAGTTGTAATTTCCGGCTTTGTCTCTATTTGTGTATGATTGACAAATCTTAACGTTTCGGCTAAATTATATAAAGAATTTGCTCGTGTTTGATGGGGGAAATTATGACCGATAAAAATAGCAATCCGAATATCGAGTGGAAAAAAGGAAGTATCGGAGAGCAAGAAAAAATTACCCGAAAGACAAATATTAAGCAGGCGGTCGAATATGACAGCAAAAAAGATAATGTCTTTAAAACCAAAACACCTAAACCTAATGACTTGCCTTTAGGCTTAAAAAAAATTCAAAAGAAAATTCGTTCCCTTGCCGATACCGAAGAAGATGATGAAGATAATGTTCAAATCGTTGCCGATCCCTTATTAATGGAACAAAATAATAGCTCTTTATATAATGCTTTGCATGAGGATGAAAAACAGATCTTAAAACAGCAAGAAACAAATAATACCATTCGTTTGCAGCTTGAAACCGAAAAAATAAATTCCGTTAACTTGGCAAACAAAATGGTTAAAGATGCCGGATTTAAAGGCTTAAAAAAAGATACTTTGCGACAGAGTTTGAACGAAAATACCATTTCTACGCAAAAAACAACTCAAACTTTGCAAAAAGAGTTCAAAAAAGAATTAAAACAAACCGATAAAGCCTGGACCAAACTCAGCAACAAAGAGTTGGTCGACTTGATGCAGGGAGTTAATAAGATAAAAGAAATCGGCGGCAAAGAAAACGAAAAAGTTTTCAAAGAAATGGATGCCAAAGAAGTTGTTGAGCTCGGCAAAGAAAAAAATAATGATAAAAAAGTTGCTCAAACCATTTTTGAAAAAACCGGTCGAAAAGAGATTAAACGAGACCAGAAAAAAGCCAAAGCCGCTCAAAATCAGATGCTTAAAGAAAAATATGTTAATGCAAAACTGGCTCAAGACCGAGAGCGTTCCTAATTTGCTATTTGCTTAATTTGGATAATATGGCTTTATATGCCGCTCCTAGAAGTTTAAATTTTTCTTCGGCTTGTTTATCTTCTCGGTTGACATCGGGGTGATATTTTTTGACCAACTTTTTATATTGTTTTTTTACAATTTCTATGGTGATTTCTTCTTCATTTTGCAATTCCATAATTTTCAAATTGCGCCGGTCTTCATCACTGAAATAAACATCATTCATTGCCGAAAAATCGTTGGCATATTCTCTAAAAGCATTATATTCATCGGCAAATTCATCTCCGAAACTGTATTTTACTTTGGTTCCAAACCATCTAAAACGCATGCGGGAACGACGATTTTTTTCTTCTTCCTCCGAATCCGCTCCGTCATAGTAATTCCACTTTTGATTATATTCCTGGACATGTTTCAAACAAAACCAATAATATTCCTTTAATCGTCTGTCTTTCGGCGCGCGATATTCTCCCTTGGCTTCACAGCCGGGATGATCACATTTGTGCTCTTTTCCTTCATTTTGCGGCGCAAAATATTTCTTACTTCTTATCGGTTTTTTCATGGCTTTCTTCTTATCTAAACTTTTTAATTTTAGCGCAACCACTGCTTTCTTACAAGCCTAAAAATAACGATAAAGTATATATATCAGCAAGAGCAATGCCACATATAATGACGCAGATTTTTTATATCTGTTATCTTTTTTGTGCCTTTGCGAATCCAGCAAATATGTCAAACTTCGGGCTTGCGGCAGGGCAATTGTCTTTTTTTTCAGATAAACCATACCATGCTTTGCCAATGAATTAAAAAGAGTTTGCTCTCCTTTGCCTTTACCTTCTTTGCGGGGATATAAGTATAAATTAAAAATTTCTCTTATATCTATTGACGGACAGTAACAACGAAGCCGTTCCAATGCATAGATTATTTTACTTTGAAAATAGGTCTCGGCTTTTGTGGCTTGTTGGATGTATTCTATGGCAAAATTCAGATCGGAAAGACTTAAGCGACTGATGCCCGAAATATGTAAAAAACCGATATCATCTTCCGTTGAGAACAGAATATTATCCCAGCCCTCAAGTAATATGCCTCTTATAAACATTAATTCTCCGAATTTTTCCGCTAACTTTTTCTGCTGAGATTTGGGTAAAACGGAATCTTCCTTTGCCTTTTGCTTGAACTTTATTCTCAAATGTTTTTTATCCGAGCGAATCCAATCTATTTCATATATTTTTGAAGATTGGTTGACTTCTTCCAACAGGGCTCCGTATAACCGCATGTCTTGACGCGAATCCATTGTTTTTTGCCATGTTTTATATATTTGATAATTTTTGGCAAAATCTTTCTCTATCATTTCTTTTAACAGAGCATCAACAAAGGTCAAATCCATCTCTTCCGAATCCAAACGGATTTCTTCTCCTTTTTGATATTTTTTGCTCTCAGATGCCGGTTTATAATATAGAGGAAGGTCATACAGCGGTGCCGTTGTCAATAAGAACTTTATTATTTCCGTTGTTGTCGAATCTTTATTTTGTGCAAAATAAGAATCTAAATTTTGCTTTAGCAAAGTGGTTTTGTTTCTTTGAAAAACATATGCCGGAATTTTTGCTCGATTAAATGTTTTCAACCCCGACATTAACATATATAAACCGTTTTGCGATAAACTTACGGCGAGGATAGTTTTTTTTATAAATTGTAAAAATTCTTTTATCATTTATAATATCTTTCAAAACAAAATCCGTTTGAGGTTTATATATGCCTGAATTACCTGAAGTTGAAACAATAAAAACCGCTTTGGAAAAAGCTATCGGTCTTTCTACTATAATTAATGTTTCTATATATAACAAGAATTTGCGCGAAAAAATCCCCGACGATTTACCGCAGAAAATTATCGGAGCTCGGATTTGTAAATATGAACGGCGCGCCAAATATATTCTGATTCATCTCAACAATAATATTTGTTTGATTTTGCATCTGGGCATGAGCGGTCAAATCAAAATCTGTCAACAAGAATCCGAAAGGATTAAACACGACCATGTGGTCATTGAAACAACAAACGGATTTATCACCTATCATGATGCCAGACGTTTCGGTTTGTTGACCTATTTTGATGAAAAAGAAAATGTTTTGCCAGCGTTTTTGCATAATCTTGGCCCCGAACCTTTTGACTCAAAAATTAACGGAAAATATCTGTATCAAAAATTACAAGCGAAAAAAGTGCCTATAAAAGTTGCTTTATTGGATCAGTCTGTTATTGTGGGAATCGGAAATATTTATGCTTCCGAATCCTTATATGAAGCAAGAATCCTTCCGATACGTCCCGCAAACAGTTTGTCTTTGCAAGAGTGTACTCGTTTGCTTCGAAAAGTTCGTGAAGTTTTGCAAAAAGCTATTTCTGCCGGAGGCTCAACCCTGCGGGATTATCATAAACCGGACGGAAGTTTAGGATATTTTCAAAATATGCATTGTGTGTACAACAAAACCGGTTCTGCTTGCCCCGATTGTTGTTGTGATTTGAAAAAAACCGGAGGAATCCAAAAGATTGTGCTCGGCGGACGTTCTACATTCTTTTGCTCCTCGTTGCAAAAGTAAAATGAGGAAAAAATGAAAAAATTTTTCAGTATTTTGGTAACTGCCTTGCTTTTTTCTTTCAGCGCTTCTGCCGCATTCATTGAAGGTCTGGAAGATGTTCCTTTACTCAGTGGTCTGGAACAAATGCAAAAAGATAATATATCCTTCGGAAATGAGGAAAGTCGTTTAGTCGAAGCCTATTTTACCAGTGCTAAAATCGGTTTTGCCAAAGTGGAAAAATTTTATGTTGAGACCTTGCCTCAGCTCGGGTGGATTTATCAAGGAAAAAGAGATAATATTTTGTCTTTTGATCGTGACGGCGAGACTTTGGATATTGCCAAAGAATCGACTAAACCTCTTATCGTTCGTATCACCGTTAAAAGTAAATTGTAGGAAAAATTATGGAATATCAAACTATTTTAACCGAAGTTCGCGGTCCCGTCGGCATTATTACGCTTAATCGTCCGCGTGCACTTAATGCCGTTTGCGAGCAAATGCTTCTGGAACTTTCACAACAACTTGACTTGTTTTGTAATGACGACTCCATTTTAGCCATTGTCCTTAAAGGAAGTGATAAGGCTTTTGCCGCCGGAATCGATATTGCCGAATTGCAGGATAAGGTTGAAACTTTCGGTATTGAAGCTTTGGATAAAACTTATACTTACTTTAAGCAGATTGATAATTGCCCTAAACCCATTATTGCTGCCGTTGCCGGATATGCCTTGGGAATCGGTTGTGAACTTGCTCTCTCCTGCGATATTATCCTTGTGGCGGATAATGCTCGTTTCGGACAGCCGGAAATCAGCCTTGGTGTTATCCCCGGGTTTGGTTCGACTCAGCGTTTGGCAAAAACTATCGGAAAATCTAAAACCATGGAAATGGTTTTGACCGGACGGGCACTTAATGCCGAAGAAGCCGTTGCTTGCGGTATTGCCAGTCGTATTATTGCTTTGCCCGATTTGTTTGAAGAAGCCGTTAAAACCGCCATGCGAATCTCTTCTTTGCCTCAAAATGCCGTTAAATTGGCTAAAGATGCCATTAAACAAGCCTTTAATTCGAATCTGGAAGCGGGAATCGCTTATGAAAATAAAAATTGCAAAATTTGTCTCGGCTCTAACGGTTTTAAAGAATCTTTGCAATCCTTTATGGAAAAACGCAAAAAATAATGTCTTTTTAGCCTTTTTTTGCAAAATACCTATTGACTTAACAACCGTTTAAAGTTTATAAAGCATATCAAAAATACATTGTAATAACTTTTTTATACAGGATTTAATATTATGGCCAATCATAAATCGGCAAAAACAAGAATTAACCGCAACAATAAAAGAGCCGTTATCAACGGAGCTCGTCGTAGCAGAGTTCGTACTTTTGTTAAAAAGGTAGATGCTTTGATTAATGCTAAAGAAAAAGATAAGGCTTTGGAAGCTCTTAAAGTTGCAGAATCTGAATTAATGGTATCTGTTCGCAAAGGTGTTTTCCACCTCAATAAAGTTGCTCGTACCGTTTCTCGTCTTTCTAAAAAAATTAAAGCTCTTTAAGTTTTATTTTTTTAGTTTAGTTTATAAAAACACAAATCGATAAAACCTCTGTTTAGGAGATATTTCGATTTGTGTTTTTTGCTATAAAAGCGAGAGAATCTGTGCGACTCTGTAAAAAATCCATGTCAAGAAATATAATTGCAATGTTCTGTAAATGTTCTGTTGTAATTATTTTTTTTACCTTTAATATCCAAATTGCTTTCGGGAACAATGAAGGCACAAAACAAAAGAAGATAAGCTCTTGCTCGTTTTGCCTATTGTGACAAAAGTAATTATTAAGATAGTCTTTCGATGTTGATATAAAATCTTTGAATTTTATATTTTAGATATAAGGGAATATGTCTTGGAATATTTATAATGTCGGGAAGCATTATTCAGAGTTTGTATATCAAAATAAACTATTTTAGAAAAATTTGGGTTATTAACTAAAAAAATGGGGAGATAAAATGGCTGAAGAAGCAATAATAAATAACAGTTCTGTTCAAGATCAATGGGGACAGATTTGCAGCCAATTAAAAACCGAAGTCGGCGATACTGCTTTTGACAGTTGGTTGAAACCTTTGACTTTGGGTTCTTTTAATGACGGGGTTATGAATATTTGCGTTCCTACCCGCTTTATGAGAAACTGGGTTATTACCCATTATAGTGAAAGAATTCATAAAATTTGGGAAAAGAAAAATCCCGAAATTAAAAGTGTAAATTTTGTTGTGCAGGCCGTTAATGATGAAGCCAAAGGATTATATAGCCCGACTTGTCGTTCTTTGTTAAAAAAGATTACCTCAACTCCTACACCGACAAATATCTATCAGTCAGGAGCATCTGCGTTGACTTCTAATGCTAATGAAGTTTTTGCCAATGCCGATCCGCTTTCCGTTCCTCTGAATCCGCAATATACTTTCGATAATTTTGTTGTCGGTAAAACTAATGAATTTGCTTATGCCGCCGCTCGCAAAGTTGCCGAATCCAGAAACGTTTCCTTCAATCCGTTGTTCTTATATTCCGGCGTTGGTTTGGGTAAAACACACTTAATGCACGCTATTGCTTGGCACATCAAACAGCAAGATCCCTCAAGAAACATTGTCTATTTGTCTGCCGAAAAGTTCATGTATAAATTTGTTCGTGCTTTGCGCTATAAAGATACTACCGCGTTCAAAGAACAATTTCGCTCCGTTGATGTTTTGATGGTTGATGATGTTCAATTTATGGGCGGTAAAGACACCACACAAGAAGAATTTTTCTATACTTTTAACTCCTTAATCGAAGAGGGTAGACAAATCATTATTTCTGCCGATAAATCTCCTGCTGATTTGGAAGGAATCGAGACCAGATTGAAATCTCGTTTGGGATGCGGTTTGGTTGCCGATATTCACCCGACTGATTTTGATTTGCGCATGGGTATTTTGCAGAACAAGGCTAAACAGCTCGGTGTGGAAGTTCCAGAAAAAGTTTGCGAGTTTTTGGCTCAGAAAATTACTTCAAATATCAGAGAATTGGAAGGTGCTTTGCGCCGCGTGATTGCTCACTCGCAACTCTTGAGCGGAAAAGAAATCACCCTAGACATGACACAAGATGTTTTGAAGGATATGCTTCGCTCTTATGACAGACGTACAACCATTGACGAGATTCAGAAAAAAGTTGCCGAACATTTCAACATTTCAGTTAAAGAAATGCAATCTTCCCGCAGAGCTCGTACTGTTGCCCGTCCGCGTCAAATTGCCATGTATTTGGCTAAACAGCTCACTTCTCGTTCGCTTCCTGAAATCGGACGTAAGTTTGATCGCGATCATACTACGGTTATGCATGCTGTCCGTAAAGTTGAGGAATTGGTCTTGGAAGACAAGAGTTTGGCCGAAGACGTTGAGGCTTTAAGAAGAATCTTAGAAGCTTAAAGTTTTTTCTCTCTCCAAAAATAAATCAAACACCTTTTGCTTGGCAAAGGGTGTTTTTTTTCGGCATGAAAAAGTTGTTGACGAATCGTTGTTTTCTCTTCTGATTTCTCGCTTTTATGATACTATTCTCATAATATTTTTTTAGATCTAAAAACAGGTGAGTTAAAATGAAGTTTACTATTGAACGTGCTAATCTTTTGAAAACTCTGAGCCATGTCCAGAGTATTGTTGAAAAAAGAAATACCATCCCGGTTTTATCCAATGTGCGAATCGAGGCAAAAGAAGACGGTATCAGCTTTAAGGCGACCGATATGGATACCGAAATTACCGAAATCGTTGACGCAAAAACAATCGAAACCGGTGCAACAACCGCTCCGGCTCATATGCTCTATGATATTGTCAGAAAGCTTGCCGACGGCTCGGAAGTGGAAATTACTTTTCCGGATGAAAAAGGACAGCTTACCATTGCTTCCGCTCGTTCCAAATTTTCTCTTTCTACTATCGGCGTGGAAGATTTTCCGGTTATCTCCGGAGATAAATTGCCCATTAATTTTGTTATGGACAAAGAAGAACTCAAAGATGTAATTGATCGCACTAAATTTGCCGTTTCTACCGAAGAAACACGTTATTACTTAAATGGTGTTTACATGCATGCCAAAAATGAGGGTGCTGCCAAAGTGCTGCGTGTTGTTGCTACCGACGGTCACCGCTTGGCTTGCGTCGAATCTCCTCTGCCACAGGGCGCTGAAGATTTAGCCGGGGTTATTGTCCCGAGAAAAACAATCACCGAAATCAGAAAACTTCTCGATGATAATAATGCTGATCATATTATGGTTTCCATGTCTGAAAACAAGGTTCGTTTTTCCTTCGAAGATATTACATTAACCTCCAAACTCATTGACGGAACATATCCGGATTATGAACGTGTTATTCCGACCGATAATGATAAAAATCTGGAACTTTCGGTTAAAGATTTATCTTCTGCCGTTGACCGTGTTTCCGTTGTTGCCGAAAGAACACGCGCCATTAAAATGATTACCGCTCCTTCTAAAGTGACTATTACCACTTCCAGCCCTGATTTGGGTTCGGCGCAAGAAGAATTGGAAGCGAAATATGATGGAGAATCGGTAGAAATCGGATATAATTTCCGTTATCTGTTAGATATTTTGAACGAAGTTAAAGGTGAAGCCGTTCGCATTTCTTTTGCCGATGCTTCTTCTCCTTCCGTTATTCATGATACCACAGACTCCAGCGCTATTTACGTATTGATGCCGATGCGCGTTTAGTTGCATGAGGAAAAATGGATAATTTAGCTCTTAATTTACAGCTTCATAACAGTATAAAGTCAGGTGTTTCTCGCCTGACTTTAACTGATTTTAGAAATTATCCTTTTTTGCGTCTGAATACCGATCTTTGCCCGATTATTATTACCGGAGAAAACGGTACCGGTAAGACTAATGTTTTGGAAGCCGTTTCTTTTCTCACTCCCGGACGTGGTTTGCGCGGAGCGCGTTTGGCTGATATCAAACGAATCCGTCCGGCTTTGGTAACGGATGAATACGCTCCAACCGAAATCAGCAACACTTCTTGGGCTGTCTCCGCAAATGTTTTTAAAGGAGATGAATCCTTTGAAATCGGGACTGCCGTTGAAAAAAACTCTAAAGAAAATGAGGATGATATCCGTTCTTATGAAAGGCGCATTGTTAAAATCGACGGTAATAAAATTTCTTCACAAGCCGAACTCGGAAAATATTTTACCGCCGTTTGGTACGCGCCGCAAATGGACAGACTCTTTCGTGGCGGTTCTCAACCAAGGCGCAGTTTTCTTGACCGCCTTGTTTATGCTTTTGACATGGAACACGCTAAACGCACGGCTAATTTTGAGCACCTTTACAAAGAGTGGGCTCAACTTTTGAAAAACGGCTCTCAAGATAATCATTGGCTTGTTCCTCTGGAGGAAAATATGGCATCTCTCGGCGTGGCAATTGCCGCCGCACGACGCGAACAAATTGCCAAGCTTAATACTTTTATTGAGCATGAGCCCGATGATGTTTTTCCGAGCGTGCGTTTGGAGCTTGACGGCTTAATTGAAAAATTGCTTGATAAAATGCCTGCCGTTGATGTGGAAGACTTTTATAAAAATAAACTTAAAGAACAACGTCGAAACCTTTTGTATAATGATACGGTTGACGGCATAAACCGTACCGATTTTAAGGTTTATTATCGCAAAAAACATATGCCTGCTGAGCTTTGCTCAACCGGTGAGCAAAAATCGCTTCTTATCAGTATTATCTTAGCTCAAACCAAGTCACAAATTTTGCATCAAGGTTTTGCTCCGGTTATGTTATTGGATGAGGTTGTGGCTCATTTGGATGATATAAAACGGTCGGCTTTACTTGAAAAAATTTGCGATTTGAAGGTGCAAGCTTGGATTACATCTACGAATCCCGAACTTTTTTATGCCTTAAAAAATGATGCCCTCTTTTTTGAAGTCAGCGGAAATAAAATCAGGCAAAAAGATTTTTAATCTTTTGCCTTTCCGTTAACTCAAAATTGACACTATTGTCTTATTGTTGTATCATCTTTGCAAATTGTATCAATTATAAGGTCAAAATTCATGGAAACACAATATTATACCCTGATTGAAAAACAAGATTTTTATGAAATCATTGAAAATAAATATGGCGAACTTGCTATATTTATTGATGCGCGCGAAGGTGCTCCTGTCAACCCCGTGTTGCAGTTTGACGGCAAAAAAACCGCACTCCTCAAAAGAGATGAACATTTAGCCGTAAAGCTTGATGATATTGATGATGAAACTAAAGGACCTTTGGCAGAAGCAGAATTTCTTCTTATTGTGGAATTGCAGGGTAAAATGGTTGAACGTACTTATGCCGTTCCGGTTGAAAATGTGGAAGAGATTGTTTTGGAAGGAAAACAAACTCGCGCCGATGAATTTGTTAAAGCTAAAACTAAAGATGAAATTTTAGCAAAATTCGGCGCTATTAAATGCTGGACTAACGGTTCTAAAAAATAAAATTCAAAGGATTGTAAGATGATTGGTTTGGTTTTGGTTACGCATGGAAACTTGGCTTTGGAATTTATTTCCGCCATGCAACATGTGGTTGGAAAACAAGAAAACGTGGAAGCTGTTTGTATCGGTCCCGAAGATGATATGGAAATGCGTCGCTCCGAAATTATGGAAAAAGTAAGCAAAGTTGATACCGGGAGCGGGGTTGTTTTGTTGACCGATATGTTCGGCGGAACTCCTTCTAACTTGGCAATTTCGATTATGGACAGAGCCAATGTGGAAATTTTGGCTGGGATGAACTTGCCGATGCTGATTAAAATTGCCTCCCTCCGCAAGGACAAAACTATGAAGGAAACGGTTGAAGGCGCTCAAGAAGCCGGCAAAAAATATATTAATATCGCGTCACAATTATTGGGGATGTAGCCATGTCTGATGATGTTCTTACCGCCGAATTAGAAATTCAAAATAAAAAAGGCTTGCATGCACGTGCTGCCGCGGCTTTTGTTAAAACAATCGCGCCTTTTGACTGTGATGTGGAAGTTGAAAGAATCGGTCAGACCGTCAGCGGTTGCTCAATTATGGGCTTGATGATGCTTGCCGCTTCCAAAGGCACGACCATCAAAGTGAATTGCTCCGGAGCGCAGGCTCAAGAAGCCTTACAAGCCATTACCGATTTGGTTAACAATAAATTTGGCGAAGAATAGTCCGTTTTTCCATGAAAAAAGATAAAGCGCCTCGCAATAAAACCATTGAACTCTCTAAAACCGAGATTAATGAATACGGCAAAAAAGCCATTAAAATTTCGGCGCAAGTTGCTTTGGATTTTGTCCTCAATAAAACACTTTGCCAAGATACCTTCAAAGCACTTGATCTTTTGCCCGAAGCTTCGGTTGATTTGATTATTGTTGATCCGCCTTACAATCTGACCAAAAATTTTTCCGGCTCAACCTTCAAAGAAATGGGCTTGGAAGAATATAAAAATTGGCTCGATAAATGGCTCAAAAAAACCGCGCGTTTACTTAAAGAAAACGGCTCAATTTATATTTGCTCGGATTGGAAAACCTCCATTGCCATTCCTGAAATTGCCGGAAAATATTTTCTTTTGCAAAATCGAATTTCTTGGGAGAGAGAAAAAGGCAGAGGCGCACAAAATAACTGGAAAAACTGCCTCGAAGATATTTGGTTTTTTACCAAAAGCAAGGATTATACCTTCAACTTAAATGCCGTAAAAGTTCAACGTCCGGTCATTGCGCCTTATCGCGACAAAAACGGCAAACCCAAAGACTGGATTGATGACGGCACACAAAAAACACGTCTCACCCACCCTTCCAATATTTGGACCGATATTTCCATACCGTTTTGGTCGATGCCGGAAAACACTAATCACCCCACCCAAAAGCCGGAAAAGCTGATTGCCAAACTTATCTTGGCTTCCAGCAACGTTGGTGATGTTATCCTTGATCCGTTTGTCGGCTCGGGCACAACATCGGTGGTTGCAAAAAAACTTAATCGAAATTATATTGGAATCGAGAGAGAAAAAGAATATGCCGCCCTCACCGAAAAACGTTTGGAAATGGCTGAAACCAACAAAGAAATTCAAGGTTTTGAAAACGGCATTTTCAAAGCGCGCAACGCTTAAAATTAAAAAGGTTTGACAATATGAAAAAAATTTTGACTTTGCTTTTGTTCTTGAGTTTATCTGCTTTCAATGTTCAGGCAGCTCAACCCAGCGCCGAACAAATTGCCCAAATCGAATCTTATCTCAATAATCTGAAAACTTTGGAAGCCGAATTTGTGCAAACCGCAAGCAACGGCTCAACTGCCGAGGGCAAAATTTATATTGCCAAACCCAACAAAATCCGCATGGAATATGGCGCTCCGGTTGATGTGGACATCATCGGCAACGGCGAGTTTATTGTTTATAATGACAAAGAGCTCGACCAAGTCACCCATATTGATTATGACGATATTCCGGCAACGCTGATTTTAGCCAATGACATTAAAATTGACGGGCGCAACCTCAAAGTTATCGATTTTTATGAAGACCGCGGCACAATTATGATTGTGGTGGAATATCCGCAAAAGAAGGATATTAACCCGATTACGCTCATTTTCAGCAAAGAACCGTTTGAACTCAAACAATGGAAGGTGACAGATCCGCAATCGGTGGAAGTTACGGTTTCGCTCTACGGAGCGCAAAAAGACGTTGATTTGGACAGCAAGCTCTTCCAATTCCGCAAAGACAAAAAGAATCCTTTGAACTATAAGAAAAGATAAAAAATGACGACATTCAAACTCGCCACATGGAACGCCAACTCCATAAGAATTCGTATGGATGCTTTGAAAAAGTTGATTGAAGCCGAAAATCCGGACATTATCTGCCTGCAAGAAGTGAAAGCCAAAGAAGAAGATTTTCCCTTTGATGCCGTTCGTGCTTTAGGATACACCGAAATTGCGCTTTACGGCATGGCAGGTTATAACGGGGTGGCAATTTTGAGCAAAGCTCCTTTGCAAAACGTGGCACGTTGTGATTGGGTGGGCAAAAAAGATGCGCGCCATATCAAGGCAACCGTGTTTGATGATATTGAAATCAACGATATTTATATTCCGGCGGGCGGCGATATTCCCGATCCGATAGAGAATCTTTCCTTTGCGCACAAGCTGACATTTATGGATGATATATCAGAATATTACGAACAACACAAAAGTGAGCTCATGAACAAAAAAATGCTGCTTTGCGGTGATTTTAATGTTGCACCTTATGAAAATGATGTATGGAATCACAAACAGCTTTTGAAAATCATCTCGCACACGCCGATTGAAGTGGAGCGCTTGAACCGACTTAAAGCCTCGCTTGATTTTGTGGACATTGCGCGTGAATTTCACCCCGAGCCGGAAAAGATTTTTACCTGGTGGAGCTATCGTAACCCAAACTGGCAGACCAATGACAAAGGGCGTCGATTGGACCATATTTGGGTTTCGCCCAACCTCAAAGACCGCGTGGTCAGCTACAAAATTTTGAAAGATTGGCGCGCCGGTGAGCGTCCGTCCGACCATGTGCCGGTGGTGGTTGAAGTTAAGAAAAACTAAAATACATCTTTACAAAACCAATCAGAACTTATAATCTTTTATTAACGCTCAGAGATGAGCGTTAGGGCTTCAGAAACCCTTGTGAATGTAGTCGTTTAGCATAGCGACTTCAAATATTTATGCCGACTTCGTCATGGACGGATGTCGGCTAAATAAGGCTATGCCGAATAGGCCGAGCCGTAACATTCAACGGTTTCTGAACATCCGCCCACCTTTTTTCGGTGGGTTTTGTTTTATCTATTCAACAAAGGATGTTTTGATGAAAAAACTGTTTTATTTATTTTTCTGCGGCATCATTGTCGCAACTCTTGCTTCTTGCGCCACGGTTATGCGTGAGAACTCGCAAACCATTCCAATCAAAGCTAATTTGGAAAAAGTGGATATAAAAATCATAGACCGATACGGGAAAACCGTTTTTGAAGGACAAACTCCGACCACAATCAATCTCAAAACTGCGGCCAGCGGTTATTTCAACCCACAAAAATATACCGTAATTGCCTCCAAAGACGGCTATAAAACTCAAACAACCGTCATTGATTGGCATGTGAGCGGTTGGTATTATGCCGGAAATATCCTCATCGGCGGGTTAATCGGCTACCTGATTATCGACCCTTTGACCGGTGATATGTATTATTTGGATGAAGAAGTTAATTTGAATTTATATCCTGAAAAATAAAATTAAGGCGGAGAAAACTCCGCCTTTTTTACAAAACCAGCTTATATCCGCCGTCTTCGGTGACAATCAGTTGTGCGGAAGTATCTTCATGTTCCACTTTTTGGCGCAGGCGGTAAATGTGGGTTTCAATCGTGTGGGTGCTGGCATCGGGACTATATCCCCATACTTCTTGCAATAAATCATTTTTAGAAACATTTTTATCTTTGTTTTTGTACAAAAACTTGATAATTGCCACTTCTTTTTCCGTCAGCTTTATGGTTTCACTGTTTCTTTCATTATAAATTTCTTTTTGTAACGGACGTAATTCATAACGATTAAAGTTCAAATATCCGGCTTCGGAATTATCTACCAAATTGATACCGGCTTGGATTTGATTCAACAAACCTTCCAAAGATAACGGCTTGAAAATAACTTGATTCAAAACCGAGCTTTCAACCGAATCATCACCGTCTTTTTGCAACAAAATAATCGGCGTATTGGGATGATGGGCGCGCAAAGTTTTTAAGTCTTGCGCTCTTTCATCCAAAATTATCATATCTATCAGGCTGTTTTCATCATCTTGCGGCAAAATGGTAAAATCATGCGCATATAAAGTGATTTGCTCACTTAAATCTAAAGCAAAATCTTCATTATTTGACAACAGCAAAATGTTGGGCATTTACTTCTCCTAAAAATTCATACTCAAACCGCTGACAAACGCATAGCCCTTATTGTTTTGGCTCGTCTCGCGGTTTTGTCCGCGGAAATCTACCTTGGCGGCACTCAAATATACATCCAAGTTTTTATTGACTTGATAGCGGTTGGAGAACATCCAAATTTTATCTTCATTATCACTTTCTTTGGCATGAGATTCAAAATATGACAACGAAGTCTTATATGGTCCGATTTCATAGCCCAAACCCACGTTCCAAGCATAGCCTTCGCGGTATCCGTCAAAAAACTCGGGCATACCTGCCGTGGCGGAAATGGGGTTTCTATCATCAGCTTCGGTCATGCGCCAACCGCCGCCTAAGGTCCAGTTGCCGTGCGACAAGCTCATACTTGCCGAATATTCTTGATCATTATCAACAAAATCGGCATAGCCCAAAGTGGTGGTTAAATTGAAAATGTCAAAGTCTAAATAGTTATACAAACTGACAATATAGCCGCCTTTATCTTCATAATCTGCCGATTTGCTCACCAAACCGCGGCGGTTATAGGTTTCCGGAACATAGGTCAAACCTAACATTGTTCCGTAATATTCCGGCGTGATATAGCTTATTTTCGGAGCGACGCCATCGGTATTGATATAAGTGGTGTTTAAGGTGGCAAAGCGCGCGTTGCTGCCTTTTCTTTGCCAGTTGGGATTGAAGATAAAGTCAACAATGTCGCTGTTTTCTATGCCTAAAGGTCCGGCATCGGGTGCGCCAGTGTGAAATTGCGCTGCCACGTTCCAAGTTTGACCTATCATCAAACGACCATAAGAGCTATCGACAATACCATAAACTTCTTCACCCCATTTGCCTTGGTTATAGTCTTCCAGCTCATGATCCACGCCAAGCATTAAATCAGCATATATCCCTGCCTCCCAATCAGCCCCAAACAAATATTTGGCATAGGCACTCAATTTGGCATCGCCCACACCGTGATTGTGGCTGTTTTGTTCATCATAGCGGCTTGACGGCTCGGTATAGCCATATAACCCGGTGGCGCTTCCTTCCATGCCAGTTTCCCATTCTCCGGCAAATGCCGCAGAACTACACAACAGCGGAACAAGAAAAACAAACTTAAACTTTTTTGACATTATTTTTACCTTAAAAATTTTTTGTTCAGTTTAGAACGAAGCTCTTTCCTTCGTCAACCAAAATCCGTCTTTTTTCTTGACAAAAAACTTCAAATGACAGATTATTTTTTCACTTTGATAATTTTTTGTTTTATTTTTAATTAATTTATTATGGAAAAAGAAGAAATTTTTCGCATTTTTGATGCTTGCAAACCTACCGTTGCGGTGGTGCGTGAATATTTGGAAAGAATCTCGGGCTTGGCGCCCTTTGACGTGATTTTTCTCCAAAACGGAATTGAGAGAATTACCAATCAGTTAGCCCCTAACTTGGGTGAACCTGTTGGAGTTGTTATGGATAGAACTATTTTCTATTTCAGATCTTTGTGCAAAGATGACTTTGATGCCAATATTGAAAATTTGACCGTTGAAGATGTTTTATCTTTTGCCAAAAAACTTCATCCCAAAGCTTTTCCTTTGAACAACTTATCTATGGATATATTGTGCAGGAATCGTGTGCTTCTCTCAGAAACACTCGAGATGTTGCGTGTTTTTGGATATAAAACTCCCTTCTTCGGTGATTCTTATCTCTTGTTTAATCATTATAATCCATCCTCTCAAGAAGGAGAATATTTTGATTTTCAACATGGAGATGACGGCAAAACAAACATTTTGCATTTTCTTAGAAGTTATGGCAATATTTATTTCTATGCCGGGCTTTAAACACATGAAAAACCCCCGAAGTTTTCCTAAACTTGCGGGGGTTTTGTTTGCTTCTTATCAGATTAAATATCCAAATTGACAACATTTAAGGCATTGTCTTGGATGAACTCTTTTCTTGGTTCAACCACATCTCCCATTAGGGTTGAGAAGACTTCATCCGCCTCATCCATATGATCAATTTTAACTTGCAACAAAGAACGGGCTTCCGGATCCAAAGTAGTTTCCCAAAGTTGTTCCGGGTTCATTTCTCCCAACCCTTTATAGCGCTGGATGGTAATGCCTTTCTTGGCTGCCGTAACAATCGCATCCACAAAGGTTACCGGACCGGTGATGTTTCTTTCTATGCCGTTTTTGGAGATGAATTTACCGGTTTCGGCAAAGTTTTCTCTTAACAAATCCTTCATCTCGTTTAAGGTTTTGGCTTCAACACTTTCTAACAAAGTGTTGTCTACAATATATTCTTCTTTAACACCCCTTAAAGTGCGGTGGAAGGAGATTGAACCGTTGCCCAAAACTTCGGCATTCCAGCCGCGGTCATATTCAGCTTCCAAACTATCCAAACGTTTGGCAAGCTTTTCAAGTTCTGCTTTCAAAAGCGGAATATCGGTATAAACTTTTTCATCAAACAAACCAAAAATCGCCATTTGTTCAACAATCTTCTCCGGCAAGTTTTTGCTCAAAGTTGACAACAAACTGCTGGCTTTGCGGTTGCGTTCTGCCAAATCTATCAAGTCAGAACCGGTGATTTGCTCACCGCTGGTACGAACCAACACGGCATCATCACAGCCACCTCTGATCAAATAATCTTCCATTTCGCGCTCGTTTTTAATATACAAAACCGAGTTACCTTTCTTAACTTTATACAACGGCGGTTGCGCAATATAGACATAACCACGTTCAATCAACTCAGGCATTTGACGATAGAAGAAAGTCAGCAACAAAGTTCTGATGTGGCTTCCGTCGACATCGGCATCCGCCATAATGATGATTTTATGATAACGGCACTTATCCGGATTGAAGTCATCACGTCCGATACCCGTACCCAAAGCGGTGATAATGGTGCCAATTTCGGCAGAATTGAGCATTTTGTCAAAACGGGCACGTTCCACGTTCAAAATTTTGCCACGCAAGGGCATAATCGCTTGGTTTTTACGATGTCTTCCTTGTTTAGCAGAACCACCTGCGGAATCTCCCTCAACGATGAAAACTTCGGACAACGCCGGATCTTTTTCTTGGCAATCTGCCAGTTTTCCGGGAAGAGAGGCAACATCAAACGCACCTTTGCGGCGGGTTAATTCTCTGGCTTTGCGGGCAGCTTCGCGGGCAGTGGCGGCCTCTACAATTTTGCCTACAATGATGCGCGCCTCGTTGGGGTGCTCATCCAACCATTCCTTCAATTTATCGCCAATCACGCTTTCTACCACCGGACGAACCTCAGATGAAACTAATTTGTCTTTGGTTTGGGAAGAAAACTTCGGATCCGGAACTTTTACGGACAAGACGCAGCTTAAACCTTCGCGCATATCATCACCGGTCAGTTGAATCTTGTCTTTTTTCAGCAAACCGTTTTCCATAACATAGTTGTTCAAGGTTCTGGTCAAAGCTCCTCTGAATCCGGCTAAGTGCGTTCCGCCGTCTTTTTGCGGAATGTTGTTGGTGAAGCAAAGCATGCTCTCGTTATAAGCATTGGTCCATTGCATGGCGCAATCTACTTGAATGTCATCTTTTTCACCACTGACGGAAATGATTTCTTCATGCAGAGGCGCTTTGGCTTTGTTAATATGAGCCACAAATGCTTTCAAACCGCCTTCATAGTGGAAGTCGACTTCTCGGGGTTCAGCGCCGCGATTATCAATCAATTTCAAATAAACACCGGAGTTCAAAAAGGCTTTTTCTCTGATTGCTCTTTCCAAGGTTTCAAAGCTGAACTCAGTCATGGTAAAGGTTTCAGGAGAAGGCAGGAAGGTAACCTCTGTTCCGTGTTTATCTCCGGCATCACCAATAACTTCCAAGTGTCTTGTGACATTACCGTGAGAAAATTCGGCAATATGCTCGTGTCCTTCACGCCAAATACGCAATTTGAGCCAAACCGACAGAGCGTTAACCACAGAAACACCCACGCCGTGCAAACCGCCGGAAACCTTATATGAGTTGTTATCAAACTTACCACCGGAGTGCAACTCAGTCATAATAACTTCGGCTGCGGATATGCCTTCTTCTTTGTGCATACCGACAGGAATACCACGTCCGTTATCGCGGATGGTGGCAGAACCGTCCGGATTTAAAATAACTTCAGTCTTGTCGCAATAGCCGGCTAGAGCCTCATCAATGGCATTGTCCAAAACCTCATAAATCATGTGGTGCAAGCCAGAACCGTCATCTGTGTCACCAATATACATTCCGGGACGTTTGCGGACAGCATCCAAACCTTTCAAAACCTTAATGGAATCAGCATTATATTCGCTTTCTTCTTTTCTTATTTCTTCTGCGGTCATTTCACTACTCATATTCGTTCTACTTCCTTTATTTTTCATATAAAAATCAACTGTATTTGAATATATACTGAAATATTAAAACCAACAAACAAAAAAGCAAAGATATCAACGCAAAAAAGCTTATTTTTTATGTTTTTGTGCTTGTTTTAGACAAAATTTATTCTAGACAGCGAATCTCTTTTGTGCTATGATGCTTTTATTGTTGAAAATTGGCAGGAAAATGCAATGAAAACTTTCTATTTTAATTTTGAAGACGGATTGGAGCAAAAATATATTGATTGGGCTAAAGAAGCCGTACAAGACTTTATCAACCTGTTTCCCGAATATAAAGACAATTTTGCCACGGATGAAAAAAATATCTCTTATGATGATTTGAGTATTTTGCAAAAGCTAGCTGTACATAACAAACAAATTTATGAGAAAAGAAAAAGAAATCAACAAAGCACGGAAGATTTTGATGAGACCAGCTTTTGGCAAATGTTTGAAAAGCTTCCCGATGGCTCATATAAAGCCTCATTAGAAAAACAAATTGCTTTGGCTACCCGTAACGGCATGATTGATATTCAAAAACTCAGCCAATTACAGGCTGACAGCGCCGGAAATATGTACAGTGCCTCCTCACCGATTTTGGTTAACATTACCAAACAAAAGGCTCATGGCAATATCCGTGGAATTTCCAGTGAACTGAGCATTAATATTTCTGCCGGAACTTGCGCTAATCTTGGCTATAAGGGTGAAGATTTGAAAGCCTATTTCAAAGACATCATCATTCACGAGCTTGGGCATACTTTCAATGCAACACACAAAGAGCGTCAAAACACAGTGGAAAACCTTGGCTCACATTGCACCGATAAAAACTGCCTGATGTATGAATATGCTTATACAGATGAAAGTTTTAACCGCCGCAAAAAACTTAAAGAACCATTCTGCGCCGATTGCATGACCTCTATGCGTGATTTTATGCAAAATGAATTGCATTTTACAAAAGCAAATGATAATCAATTGCAAGCCGTTGATTCTCAAAAGCAAGATAATATTCCCTATTTTGCAAATCTTTCTCCCGAAGAGATAAAACTCCTTGAGGCTTATGATAAATATTTAGCGGACAATAATATATTTCGTGATGATAAAGATAAGTTTTTTGATAAAATGTATTTGATTGCCGATATGCGCTCGCAAACAAACCAAAGCGGGCAAATGCCTGAGAGATTTTTGCATCCTGAAACATTCAATTTTAAAAATTATTGCAATTCAGACTGGAACAACCAATACCATCTCAAAGCCCTTAGAACAAAGATTTATGAAGAGAAAAAATATGTAAAATATTCGTCTGATATATGGGACGGAAAGACACCTCCGACCAAAGATAAAGACGGTAACATTGCTTATTATTCCGCAGCCGGACAAACTCCGAAAGGTGATGAATTGGCTAAAAGAATGCTTGATACCACAGATATGAAAACTCAAGGTGATTTTCTTTCCGGTGGTTGGATATATAGACTTCCGCCTTCACTTAAAGCCTCCAATTTAGCACAAAGATTTGCCGTTAATGCTTTGCCCGATAAAAAACTTTTTGACGACTTGGATGCTTTTGTAAAAAAACATAATGCTTATTATAAAACCGCCACACCTCATGGATGGCACAGAAGAAACGACCCCGTCGTCATTTATTGCACACAAACTCCCGACAAAGCAACAATTGATGAGCTCAAAACAATCATGGCGCCTTATATTCGTCGCGAAAAGCCTGAAAGAATGAACGACTTGGACGGAACTTTGATAGCTGACGGTATAATTACGGCGCAAGAGCCTTCTTTAGAAGAAATCAAAAAGCTTTTTGATGAAATTAAAACTTATCATCCTGCACTGGCAGAAACATTGAAACTTGAAATAAAATCCGGAAGCAATCCTAATAATCCGCTTAGTTTGGGACAATTTGAGGCTTATAAAAAAATATTGGAAAACTACAAACAAGCATTCAAACCTCTGCAAACTCTATATGTTAATCAAGGTCAAGATAATCAAAAAACATCTGAAAATGAGCCTAATGCCGTTGTCGATAAAGATTTCAAAAAAGCATTGCGGGAGATTTTTCAACCTTCGGCAGAAAAGCAAAAAGCTGAATATGTTGAAGATATTAAAGCTCCTGAATATAAAGCCGAAATTAAGCACAAAAACGGCAATGTTGATACAATTGTGGCAAAAAGTGCCAATAACATTACTCTTTCGGCCAAAGACAAAGACGGAAAGACTAAAATGCCTAATATGCAGCGTTTTCGCGATATTGTGGCTCTAGCTCAAAAACAAGGCTCGGTTATTGAGTTTGGCGATATTAAATCTCCTGATTTCAAAGCTCGTTTGATGCTTGCATGCTTAGAAGAAAAACCTGCTATGGAGATGGTTGGCGCACCAGAGCTTAATGATGAATTTTTGCAAAGTATTCAAGATGAAAAGCTTAAAGGCGTGTTGCAGGCTATGAAAAACAAGAAAGATGCTACTAAAAGTAAATCATCACAAACAAAAACATCTCCTCGCCCCATACCACGTCAAGGCTTGGGCAGAGGCGGTCGCTAGTTTTTTGTTTCTAGTGCGCTTGAGTCCAATCATCACCGATACCGACTTCGGCTACAAAAGGCACGGCTAAATCCACCACGCCTTCCATGGTCTTTTTTATCATCGCAGCGGCTTTTTCCACCTCGTCTAACGGAGCCTCAAAAACCAACTCATCATGCACTTGCAAGAGCATTTTGGTCTTATATCCGCCCTCTTCCAGCTCTCTTTGCACGGCAATCATCGCGCGTTTAATGATATCTGCCGCACCGCCTTGAATCGGCGCATTGATGGCGGCTCTTTCGGCATTGGCAACAATGCGTTTGTTTTTATCATTAATGCCCATAATCGAGCATTTGCGCCCAAACGGCGTCATCACATAGCCGTATTGATGGGCAAACATGGTGGTTTGTTCCATATATTTTTTAATCTCCGGCATTTGGGCAAAATAAGCATCAATATATTTCTTAGCCTCTTCATTGCTAACATCAATTTGTTTGGCCAAACCATATTGTGAAATGCCGTAAACAATGCCGAAATTAATCGCCTTGGCATGGCGGCGCATATTGGAATCCACCTCATCATACGGCACGCCGAAAACTTTTGCGGCGGTGGCGGCGTGAATATCTATGCCTTGTTCAAAAGCGTGTTTCAAGCCCTTAACATCGGCAACCGATGCGAGCAAGCGCAACTCAACCTGCGAATAGTCGGAAGCAATTATCTTACAGCCTTCTTTAGCAATAAAGCACTCTCGGATTTTTTTGCCTTCGTCACTCCTAATCGGAATATTTTGCAAATTGGGATTTGAAGATGCCAAACGACCGGTATTGACTACGGTTTGGCTAAAAGTGGTATGCAAGCGGCTGTCTTTATCGAGCAAATTGAGTAAAGCGTCGGTATAAGTGGATTTGAGTTTGCTAAAGCCGCGCCAATCTAAAATTTTGGCGGCAAGCAAATTGCCCTCGGCAGCCAGATTTTCCAAAACATCGGCTCCGGTTTGCCAAGCTCCGGTTGCGGTTTTCTTGCCCTTAGCACCGAGTTTACCAAACAAAATTTCGCCGATTTGCTTGGGTGAGCCGATATTAAATTCTTCTCCGGCAAGTTGATAAATTTCTTGCTCATATTCCTTCAATTTTTTATCAAACTCTTGGCTTAAACTCATAAGCTTTTGTTTATCAACCATCACGCCTTGTTTTTCCATTTTTTGCAAAAGGGCAATCAACGGGCGGTCATAGTTCTCATAAACGGCAATTTTTTTCTCTTTTATCAATCTTGGTTTCAAAACATTATACAAGCGCAAGGTGATGTCGGCATCTTCGGCGGCATAGTCCAAAGCCTTGTCCAAAGGCACATAGTCAAAGGTGATTTTATCTTTGCCGGTGCCGCAAACATCTTCATAATGAATGGTTTTATAAGACAAAAACTTTTCTGCCAGTTCATCCATGCCGTGTCCGTGCTCGGAGCTATCCAAGTCATAAGACAGCACTGCCGTATCTTCAATCGGAAAAATTTCTTTATCTTCGCCAATCACTTGAGCAAAAAAGTGCATATCAAACTTGATATTCTGCCCGATTTTCAAAATGCTCTTATCGGTCATAATCGGGGCTAAATGTTTGGCAACGGTGGCAAAATCAAGCTGTTTGATTTCATCGCTTTCCAATGCAAACAAATCGCGATTTTGGGGTTTATGCGTCAAAGGCACATAGCAAGCCACACCCTCTTCCACCGCCATGGAAAAGCCGACGATTTTATCAAAAGTGGGATCAATGCCGGTGGTTTCGGTATCAAAAGCAAAGGCGCCCTTGTTTTTTATCATATCCGCCCAGCGCTTTAAGCTTTGCTCATCTTGCACCAACTCATAGTGCTTTTCCACCTCTTTAAATACGGTGTTCAGGTCTTGATTTTCTTCATCCGGCAAGCTATTACACCTGACCTCTGCCCAGCGCTGGAGTCTTGGTTTTAAGCTCACGAATCCATATAAATCGACAAATTTTTCTATCTCTTCAAACACCGGTTTGTGACAAGCATAAGCCTCTATCTCTTTTTCGACCGGAACATCTTTTTTCAAGGTTACAAGGTGCAAAGAAATGAGAGCATTTTCTCTATTTTCAAGCAAGGTTTCACGTCTTTTGTTTTGCTTGATTTCTCCGGCGCGGTCTAACACTTCTTGCAAAGAGCCAAACTCGTTCACCAATTGCGCCGCGGTTTTCAAACCAATTCCGGGAACGCCAGGGACATTATCAATGCTATCTCCGGCTAAAGCCTGAACATCGACTACTTTATCGGGATAAACACCGAATTTTTCCTTCACATCTTCGGGAGTAAAGAACTTATCTTTCATCGGATCATAAAAGCGAACGCCGGGACGAATCAGCTGCATTAAATCTTTATCAGCGGAAACAACCACTACTTCATAACCTTTATTCAAAGCTTGGTCGGCATAAGTGGCTATCAAATCATCCGCCTCATAACCTTCCATCTCAAGTTGATTCAAGTTCAAAGCCTTGACGGCTTCTCTTATTATCGGAAATTGGGGAATCAGATCTTCGGGAATCTCTTTCCTTGTCCCTTTGTATTCGGGAAAAAAATCGTTGCGGAAATTTTGCCTTTTGGCATCAAACAAAACCAAAGAATAATCGCAAGGGATATTCTGCGTTAAACGCAAAAACATATTGGTAAAACCGTAAACGGCATTGACCGGAATACCGTCCGGCGAGGTTAAATTGGGAATACCGTAAAAAGCTCTGAAAATATAGCCCGAGCCGTCTACCAAACAAACCGTTTTTGTCATTTTTCCTCCTGCTTGTGCCAGTAGGATTTAAAACTTATTCACCAATGGATAAAAAGAATGAGCGTTCCAAATTGTCTACCGAGCATAAATCGGTTCTATATACATCTTCATAATCTTCAACATATGCTGAAAGTGCTGACATAGCAACTTCATTTATATTTTGACCGCTTTTCTCGGCGATTTTTGCCAGTTTTTGCAACAAATCTTCATTTATTTTAAGAGAAATGTCAGTCATAAAATCTTCCTTAATCTTTTGATGTTAAAACTTTATGTTATCTATGAACATTGTTTTAAAATATTTTAAGAATCGGCGCAAGGATAAAAAAGGGGCGAATCGTGGCAAAAGCTAAGAAAAAGACAACAAAAAGAAAAAAAAGAGAGTCAAAACAAAAGCTTAAGAATCGGCATATCAAGCTAAAAATTTTTGCTGCCTTGGTGATAACTTTTTTAGCTTATATCGGCTATTGCATTCTCACTCTTCCCGATATTGATGAAGCGGTTAATCGCACCCGTCAACCCTCCACCACCATTGCCGCCGAAAACGGTAATGAAGTGACGACTTTTGGCAGTGTTTATTCGGAAGTGATTACCGTGGACGAGCTTCCCCCTTACGTGATTGATGCCATTATTTCTACCGAAGACAGACGTTTTTATTCTCACTTCGGCTTTGACATCATTTCCTTTACCCGTGCCATGCTGACCAATATGTTCCTTGGGCGTTATGCGCAAGGAGGAAGTACCATTACGCAACAAGTGGCTAAAAACTTGTTCCTAACACCAAACAAAAACATCAAGCGCAAAACCCAAGAATTGCTCCTCGCCTTCTGGCTCGAATCCAAATTCAGCAAAGACCAAATTCTTTCCCTTTATCTGAACCGTGTTTATCTCGGTGCTGGTACTTACGGTATTGAGGCAGCGAGCCAGAAATATTTTCAAAAATCTTCGCGCGACCTTAACCTCAAGGAAGCCGCCGTTATTGCCGGTATGCTTAAAGCCCCGTCACGCTATAACCCGATTGCCTCGGAAGAACGCGCAATTGAGCGCGCCAAAGTGGTTCTCAACAACATGGTTGATAATGACAAAATTACGCAAATGCAGGCGGATAACGCCCTCAAAATGCGCCTTGGACCGGAAAAGAAATATAATGTTAAAGATGCCATGCATTTTGCCGATTGGGTTTATAATGATGTTAACTCTTATATCGGTGAGCGCACCAACGATATTTATGTTTTAACCACGCTTGATCAAGATTTGCAACAAGCCGCATCAGACATTTTGGAAAGCATCATCAAAAAATATGCCTCTTCCCGCAACGTACACCAAGGCGCGATTGTGATTATGGATAAAACCGGCGGCATCAAAGCCATGGTCGGCGGTGTAGATTATGCCAAAAGCCAATTCAACCGCGCTACACAAGCCCTGCGCCAGCCCGGTTCTTCCTTCAAAACTTTTGTTTATCTCACCGCTTTGCAAGAAGGTTTTGCTCCGGATGATAAAATTATGGACTCTCCGCTTTCTATCGGTAAATGGAAGCCCGAAAATGCCGACCATAAATATCACGGTGAAGTAACACTTACCCAAGCTTTAGCTCACTCCTATAACCTTGCCACCATCCACCTTTCGGAAATGCTCAACCGTAGCGATATTATCAAAAATGCACATCGTATGGGAATTTCCACCGAAATTGAAAATTCTCCCGCCATTGCTCTCGGCACTTCAGAAGTGAAAGTTATGGATATGGCGACGGCTTATACAACCATAGCTAACGGCGGCTATGCGGTTATTCCCTATGCCATTAAAGAAATTTATACCAAAGACGGGTATCAGCTCTATCAACGCAATATTGATGACGAAAATCAAATTCTTGATAAACGGGATGTCGAACAACTGACCAAAATGATGCAAGAAGTCATTTCCACAGGCACCGGAAAACGCGCACGAATCAACGGATTTGCCGCCGGAAAAACCGGAACCAGCCAAGATAACCGTGATGCTTGGTTTGTGGGCTTTACCGATAACCTGATTGCCGCGGTTTGGCTCGGAAATGATGATAACTCGCCGATGAAAAATGTTTCCGGCTCCAATCTTCCTGCCGAAATTTGGCAGAAAATTATGATAACTACTCAAAATTTGAATTAGGATATGATCATGAAAAAAATTCTTTGGTTATTTATCATTGTCTTTATCTTTTTAGCCGTAACTCTCCTTGTTGGTATGATCCAAGAAGAAAAGCAAGCTGAAAATCTTTATTCCGCAGAAATTTCTCAATCTTCTCCTCAACAATAAAAATCTTTTATAAAGTATAAAAAAATAGTGCTTTTTTGTTCAAAATATTTATATATAATGAGCTAAAGATTTATTTGTTTTTTAATAAGGAAATGTTATGACTCAAAAACCTGTTATGTTACTTGTCCTCGATGGATGGGGATATCGTGAAAAAATTACCAAAGATAACGCTATTGAACAAGGTATTACGCCAAATTGGCATAATCTCTTGAAAACTTGTCCGCATTGTTTTGTGGAAACTTCCGGTCTTGCCGTCGGTTTGCCCGAAGGTCAAATGGGAAACTCCGAAGTCGGACATATGAATTTGGGCGCCGGTCGCGTCGTGATGCAAGACCTGCCTCGAATCGACCAAGCTATTAAAGATGGTTCTTTTGCCAAGAATCCTGCCTTAAATGAGCTTATTAATACGCTCAATACCAACGGTAAAGCATGCCATGTCATGGGCTTGATGAGCCCCGGCGGTGTTCACTCCTCTCAAGATCACATTGTTGCCGCCTGCAAAGTTTTGAACGACAATGGTATTACAACTTATGTACACGCCTTCTTAGACGGTCGTGATACACCACCGCAATCTGCCGTTGATTTTGTTGCCGAATTTGAAAAATCTATTGCCAACATGTCTCATGTTAAACTTGCCACTATTGAAGGGCGTTTCTATGCTATGGACAGAGATAAGCGCTGGGATCGAATCGAACTTGCTTATAACAATATGGTTTTGGCAGAAGGTAAAAAATATACTTCTTCCGATGAAGCTATCAAAGCCTCTTATGCCGCAGGTGTTAATGACGAATTTGTTGTTCCTTGCGTTGTCGGCGATTATCAAGGGATGCAAGACGGTGATGCCGTTTTGATGATGAACTTCCGTGCCGACCGCGCGCGCGAAATTCTTTATGCTTTGGCAGACAAGGACTTTTCCGGTTTTGCCCGCAAGAAAACAATTCAAACTTCTATCAACGTCGGTTTGACCGAATATTCCGTTGACCACCAGCGCTTTATGAAAACCATGTTCGGTCCGGAAGCGCTCACCAATATTTTCGGCGAAGTGGTTGCCAACCATGGGCTTACTCAACTCCGTATTGCCGAAACCGAAAAATATGCCCACGTTACCTTCTTCTTTAACGGCGGTGAAGAGCGTGAGTTTAAAGGTGAAGAAAGAATCCTTGTTCCGTCTCCCAAAGTTGCCACTTATGACCTTAAACCGGAGATGAGTGTTTACGAAGTGACTGAGAAATTGGTTGACGCGATTGAAAATCAACGCTTTGATGCCATTATTTGTAACTTTGCCAATGGCGATATGGTCGGGCATACCGGTATTATGGAAGCTGCTCTCAAAGCCGTTGCCGCCGTTGATGAATGCTTAGGCAAAGTGGTTGATGCCATCAAAAAAGTCGGTGGAGTACTTTTTGTTACCGCAGACCATGGCAACGTTGAAAAAATGGTTGATGAAAAAACCGGTGCGCCTTATACGGCTCATACCGTCGGCAAGGTTCAAGGTGTTTTGGTGAACTGCCAAACCCCGATTAAAGGCTTGCATGACGGTAAACTTGCTGATATTGCTCCGACTTTGCTTGAACTTCTCAATATTGAAAAACCTCTCGAAATGAACGGTAATTCTCTTATTGAAAAATAAGTTATCAAGGATTGTGTTTTGAAGATTAAGGCGGCTGTATATTTTGTCTTTTCTCTTATGTTTGTTCTGCCAAACATGAGTGAGGATCTTATGGCCGCCGATATTTCAAAAAAAGACTTGGAACGTATGGAAAAACAAGTCGAAATTCAGAATAAAGAACACAAAAAACTTCAAGAACAGGCTTCTAAAATCAATAAAGAACTTTCCGAAGTCAGCTCGGAAATGATTTTAACCGCAAAAAAAATTCAAAACAACGAAGATAAAATATCTTCCATGGAAAAGCAGCTCAAGTTCTTAAAACAAGAACTCAAAAATGCCGAAGAGGGCTTTTTATCTCAAGACCAACACCTGATTAAAACGCTTTCCGCTTTGCAAAATTTGGCACTGAAACCAACCGAAGCTCTTTTTGTGCAGCCCTTAACACCGGTTGAAACCATTCGAAGTGCTATTTTGCTCAGAGAATCCGTGCCTTATCTGGAAGACAGCGCTGCCAATATTCGTAAAAGATTGGCTGATATTACACTTAAAAAAAATCAAATCGAAAAACAGGTTGCCAAAATTACTTCTCAAAAACATTTGTTGGAGAAGGAACATGAAAATATGAAGGTTTTGGTTCAAAAAAAATCTAAAATCAGAAATAAAATCGAAATTCAAACTGCTCAAGCCAAAAAAAAGGTAGAAAAACTGGCTTCTCAAGCCAATGATCTGCGCGACCTCTTGAATAAACTGGAAAAGGAAAGACGCCTCAAAGAACAAAAAGAAGCTGAAGAACGCAAACGTTTGGCTAAACTTCGCGCCGAAGAAGCAAAAAAATTGGCTGAACAGAAAAAACTTGAGCAAACTCAAAGAGCTGACTTGATTAAATATTCTTCCGATATTATAAAAGATGTAGGAAAAGCTTTTGTTAAGGCAAAAGGTAAGCTTCCTTTGCCTGCCAGAGGATCCGTTATTGCAAATTTCGGTGAAGAAAAAAATAAAGGCGTCATTAATAAAGGTATTATTATCAAAACCCGCAATATGGCTCAGGTAATCTCTCCTTTTGACGGAGCCGTTATGTTTGCAGGTCCATTTCGCGGGTATGGAAATATGATTATCATTGAACACGGTAGCGGATATTTAACTTTGCTTGCCGGGTTGGAAGATATTGATTGCGAACTCGGTCAGATGCTTTTGGCTGGAGAGCCTATTGGTCAAATGCCTGATACGCGTGATGCAAAACTTTATGTGGAACTTCGGCAGAATAATCAGCCGATTGATCCTATGAATTGGTACTCTAACTGAAGATGAACTGGATTTTGATATGAAAAATAAATGTTCTTTTTTTACTGCTTCTCTGCTTTTGGCTTCTGTTTTATTTACTCCGGCTTTTGCGGCTGTCAATAAACAAGAAAAAGAGAATCCGGCTGATACTTATGAAATGTTAAATCTTTTCGGAGAAGTGTTGGAAAGAACTAAAACTTCTTATGTGGAAGATGTTACCGATAAAAAGCTTATCGAATCCGCACTAAACGGTATGCTTGTTTCTCTTGATCCTCACTCCAGTTATCTGGATGAACAAAGCTTTAAGTATATGAACGAACAAACCAAAGGTAAATTCGGCGGTTTGGGAATCGAAGTTACCATGGAAAACGGTGTGGTCAAGGTCGTTTCTCCAATTGATGATACACCTGCGGCAAACGCCGGTCTTAAGCCCGGGGATTATATTACACATATTGACGGAGAACAGGTTGTCGGGATGAGCCTTAATGATGCCGTCGATAAAATGAGAGGCAAAATCGGAACCAAAGTTAAATTAACCGTCCGCCGCCTTAACACTAAACCTTTTGATGTTACACTCAAACGCGAAGAAATCAAAATTCAATCGGTTAAATCGGAAATTAAAGCAGATGATGTCGCTTATATCCGTATCACCTCCTTTTCCGAAGATACGGATAAAATGGTTGAAAAAAGTTTCAACAACATAAAAAAACAGCTTAAAAAACAGCCTGTCGGCATTGTCTTGGATGTCAGAAATAATCCCGGAGGATTGCTCGATCAAGCTGTTAATGTCTCAGACCTCTTTTTAGATCAAGGAGAGATTGTTTCTACTCGTTCCAAAAACCCTGATGATACCGTTAAATATACGGCAACTAAAGGTGATATTGCCGCTAATCTTCCCATTGTGATTTTGGTTAATGACGGTTCTGCTTCTGCGTCAGAAATTCTTGCTGGAGCTCTTCAAGATCATAAAAGAGCCATTATCTTGGGAGAAAAGACCTTCGGTAAAGGTTCCGTACAGACAATTATTCCGCTCGGAAATCATGGCGCCATGCGGCTTACAACGGCACGTTATTATACACCTTCCGGTCGTTCTATCCAGGCAACCGGTATCGTGCCCGATGTTGAAGTTAAACCGGCTAAAATTGAAGAAATTGACAGTGGCTTTTCCTTTAGTGAAGCTGAATTCGGAAATGCTCTTAAAAATGATGCGCAATCTTTGCCCAAAAATAAAGTCGCTCAAAAAGATGATTCTTTGAAAAAAGATTATCAACTTTCTCGTGCCGTTGACTTAGTGAAAGCTTTGAATATTTATCAATCCGGTTTTAATACTCAAAAGTAAGCAGGAGGAGCTTTATGTCCGGACAACAAAAAAAATTTAATTTTATCATTGTTTTACTGTTTGCAATGATTGTTATTACTTTGGCCGGATATTTCTTTGCCCAAAAAAGAAGCGAACCTGAATTTCGGAATAAAATTGAAAGAATTATGTTTGAAAAGAAAAATAAAGCTCCAAAATATATTCTGATTCTTCCTGAAAAAAATGCTCTTAAACCCGAACCTAAGGAAGAACTTCCTGAGTTAACCGAACACAAAAAATTGGAAACGCTTGAGGATTTTGTTAAAGCCGCTCCTTTGGTGGCAAAACTTAAAGAAAGCAAAAATCATTATTCCCTGGCTATTATTGACAGACCTTCTGATTTTGTTGAGAAAAAAGGTGATTTTTATTTGCCTAAAATTTCACCTCAAGGAAGAAAACCCTGGATGGAATATGGGCATCAAGTTAATGTGGCTCCTAATTTTTATAAAGTTGCCGTTATTTTTAAAAATACCGGGATTGATCAAAGTACCTTCGAATCTATGAATATGGCTTTACCGTCCGAAATTTCCTTCTCTTTTTCTCCTTATACCCTTAAGCTTAAGGAATTTATTTCAAAAGCCAGAAAATCCGGTCATGAAACCTATATGGATCTTTTGCTGGCATCAAAAAATGTTCTTAAATCAGATAATGGTCCTCTTTCTATGGGTGTGACCGTTTCTGCAGAAGAAAATTTGCGTCGGCTTCATACGGCTTTGGCTGTTGATGCTCCGGTCGGAGGCATGGTTGTGGCTGACGGATTGATTGATGAAACGGCTAAATCCCAATTAAGCAATTATATGGCAGAATTTAAACAACGCGGCTTGCTCATGATTGATGCTACCGAAGGAACCGATATTGACCATATTAAACAAGAAAATTTGCCAAGAAAAAAAACTGATATTATTATCAGCTCTCTATATACTCCCGAATATATACAAGAAATGTTATCCTCTGCCGAAGAGATTGCTCAGAATAAAGGGCAAGTTTTGATTGTGGCCATTCCCAAACCTATTGTTATTACCGCCATAAAAAATTGGGTTGAAACGTTTTCTCCTCAGCTCTCTTATGAACAAATGAAGGAACAAAATATTACTTCTATCGAACGACCTTTTGCTTTAGTTCCGGTCTCTAATTTGGTGGTTGAATAATGGCTGATTTATATCGGAAAAATGCTGCCGTGATCGTCTGCAACTCTCAAGGGAAAGTTCTTTCCTGCCAAAGAGCCTCGGCTCAAGATGACAATTTGGCTTGGCAATTTCCTCAAGGAGGTATTGAACCGCATGAAACAGCTCTTGATGCTGCTTATAGAGAACTCCGTGAAGAAACCGGAATTACGCATGTTAAATTGATTTGTGCATATCCGACACCGTTAAAATATAAGTTTTCTGATGAAGTTATTGCGCAATTTCAAAAAATCGGACGTAAACACATCGGACAAGAGCAATATTGGTTTTTGTTCTTGTTTACCGGAACCGATAATGAAATAAATTTTTATACCAATCCCGATGAAATTGAATTTAAAAATTTTCAGTGGATTGATATCGAAGAAGCTCCGTCAAAAGTGATTGAATTTAAACGTCCTGTTTATGAGATTGTTTGTTCTTACTTTAAGTCTTTTATCAAATAAAAAAAGCAAAGTTTTTAATCAAACTTTGCTTTTTTATCATGAGATATTATCCGATCATATAGTTGACCATGTTTTCTCTTGCCGCTTTCAGATAATTTTCTGCTAACTCTTTGAGACGCGGATTATCTTGCATCATGGCAAGTTTTTGTTCTGCTTCCGAAACAAATTTTTCCTTTTCCGGAAGGTTGTTCAGAATTGATTGAATTGATTGCAGTATTTGCTCTTGCGGATTGTTTTTATACAATTCAACAACAATCCCCAATAATTCCTCCAAGTTTAGATCTTGATACCACATCAATTTATCCCAAAATTCAGACCAGATTTCCGGATATTTATAGGAGACCATTTCCAGCAACATCGGAATTTCGTCTTTTTTGCTCTTACCCAGAAGCATCAAAAACATTCTTTTATCAACACTGATGCTGCGACTCAAGACTGATATGTCTGTTTCCTCCACGGACCAGAAGTGCTTTTGGATAACGGCGGTGATTTCCGCTAAATATCCCGTCTTAAACCACATTTCGTCTTTCCAGAGCGTTACGATGTCTAAAAGCGACCTGATGACATCATTAGCCCAAGGCTTCTTGCTTTCCAGCAAAGCAAACAGAACATTTTTTACTCGCGGCAAATATTCTTTTTGCTGTTGCAAAACAACTATCTGCGTGTATCCAAGTAAGATGTCTTGGATGTCTTTTTCCCATGTGACCTGTTCAGCAAAAGCATCTAATATATTTATATATATTTTGCTGCCTATTTTGTTCTTAGAGAACAAATCCTTAAACAAATCTAAGTTTATTTCTAAACGAATCTCGTTTAAATTTACCCGATATAAAAGGTCTACAACCATTGACCAGATTTGTTTTTTTTCTGCTGCCGTTGCCTTGAAATCACTTTTATTCACATCATTGATAATATTTTTGATAATGATGCTGCTAAAAACAGGATCAGGCTGTTTCATAAAAAAGGAATAGGCTTCCAATTTGCGAGACAGTCTCAAGGGCAGGGAACAGATTGTTTTCAAGACTTCCGTTGACGGACGATAATCTTGTTGACAGTATCTGTTGGCTAAAAGCATCAATGCATTGTTCTCTGGATGCGACAACAGCTTCAAAATGAAGGTTTCGTGTTCTCCTATTTGACAACGATCATTTAGCCAAAAATAGCATCTTCTTCTTATCGGCTTAGAAAGATCTTTCTTCAAATAGATATCCAGTACCAATAACCGAAAAACATGGAGATAATCCAGACGTTGTTCCAGAATATTGAAGAAATTGTCCCATTCCTGCATGTTTTCCTGCTCTTTTTGCAGAAAATACGTACTCAGTTGTTTGAAAAATTCTCCGGCTGTGTAGTTGCTTCCTTGGGAAAATATAATATCTTGTATTTTTACAAGACCTTTATCCCCTTTCAACAACTCATCAAAAATTGATGTTAAGCTGTCTTTGGACACAAATGAATCTGTGCTGTTTAGATTTTGTAACAGCAATTCTTTGGATAAAATCTTTTCCATAAAATAATGATTTTAGTGAAGTAATAGTGTTAATAATTAAAAATTGTTCTGATTTTAGCCTTTTTCTTTATTTTTGCAAGATTTTTTTTATTTCACGATTGATGATCTCCTCTTTTTATGATATAGTATAGCGGCTTGGAGAGTTTTCTTATGGATGATATAAACAAATTTGATGAAGAACGACGTGAGATTCTGGCTATGGTCAGAAACGGAATTCAAACCAATATTCCTATGAAAAAAACACAGAAAAGATATTTGAAAAATCTTTTGCTGTTTTCTCTTATGCGTGCTTCAAAAAATCCGACCGTAACTAAGCCAAACTTTATGAAATTAGTCGCTAAGCAATTTAAAAAATATATTGTCAAAATAATTCATGGCTCGGTTAAAAATATGCCTAATCATAATCCTTATGAAGATGAAGATTTTTATGATGAAAATTTGGATGTGGAAATTAACCGTGTGATTGCCAATGAACAATTTTTAAATCTAAATCTTATTCAACAGAGCCTTACTCCTAAAAATATTATCGGACAAATCAGAACCTTGGCAGAAGGTTTAAGTGCGCAAGAAGTTATCAAACGTATTACCGCTTTGCGCGAAATTAACTCAAACCAGCGCGAAACACCCGATGAAGAGCGTAAACGTCAACAACGTATTCGTGATTATGAAAAACAACGACAACGGCAAAATAACCGCCTTTTGGAAATGGAACGAGGCGCCAGAA
Organism: uncultured Alphaproteobacteria bacterium; assembly: GCA_944393215.1. Lineage (GTDB taxonomy): Bacteria > Pseudomonadota > Alphaproteobacteria > RF32 > CAG-239 > CAJLXD01. Next base: position 204,202 of record CALXZL010000001.1, on the reverse strand, counting down.
CCAGATAAAATCCCTTCACCTGAAATTGAAGGGATTTTTGCTTTTATTTTTGTTGTTCTTTTTTAGATTTCAGCTGTCCGCAGGCGGCTAAAATATCTTGTCCTCTGGCTACGCGAATCGGTGCGGCATAACCAAACTTACCCAGTTCCTTGGAAAAAGCCATGGCTCGATTTTTGGAGGAGGGTTGATAATCGCACCCAGGCCACGGATTGAACGGAATCAGATTAAACTTGGCATCAATCTTATATTTTTTCATCAAATCAACCAGTTCATGTGCATTTTCCAAAGAATCATTCAAGCCATTTAAAAGCAAATATTCAAAAGTGATATATTTGCAACTACCGGCGCGTCTTTGAAACTCTTGGCAAGCGGTTAAAATATCTTCTATCGGATATTTCTTATTAATCGGCATTATTCGCGTACGCAGCTCATTATTGGAGGCATGCAGACTGATTGCCAAACGACACCCGAGTTCACTTGCTACTTCGGCAATATGCGGCACTATCCCTGATGTTGATAATGTGATTTTGCGGCGTGATATGGCAACCCCGTCTCCGTCTGATAATATTTTCAGCGCCTTAAAGGTATTTTCTTTGTTATGCAGCGGCTCGCCCATACCCATAACCACAATATTGGATAGGTATCTGACCTCATCTGTTGGCGTTGGCCATTCATTATAGGCATCTCTTGCCACCAAAAACTGCGAGACAATCTCTCCTGCCGTCAGATTGCGGGTGATTTTTTGTGAACCGGTATGGCAAAAAGTGCAACCTACCGCGCATCCGACTTGGGTGGAAATGCAAACCGTTCCTCTATCTTCTTCCGGAATATATACCGTTTCTATTCTTTGTCCGTCAGCAAACTCTAACAGCCACTTGTGGGTTTTGTCAGATGAAATTTGCTCTGCCACAATTTTGGGGCGTGTTATGGTAAATTTTTCAGCCAGCTTGGTGCGTAAATCTTTGCTCAAGTTGCTCATTTTTTCAAAATCGGTCACGCCATGGTGGTATAACCATTGCCAAACTTGTTTGGCTCGGAACGGTTTTTCGCCGATTTCGGCAATCTCTTTTGCCAATTCTTCTTTGCTTAAGCCGATTAACTCTATTTTTTCGTTCATAATTATCTCTTTTTGCATTTGGCACTAATAGCTTTATATGCTTGAGAAAAACCCGCTAATGAATAGGTGTCTTTGGTGGCAGTGCCTTTGCTGGAGGTACCGTGAACAATCATGCGTGAGCCTCTTTTCATTGCCTCGACGATTTCTTTATCGGTTTTATCACTCGTTGCCCAGGCTTTATCTCCATTAACAAAAAGTTTATCAAAGGTTTTATTCCCGATTTTGATTTCTACCTTAGATTCCGGTTTGTAAGTATAGCCTGCCGTAATGTTTACAACATCATAGCTTTTGTCTGCCGGTCGGTGGGTGATTACCGTATAAATATTACCGCGTTTGGTATATTTGCCCTCATCTCTCTTGGGTGTGGATGCCATGTAACAGGTTAATCCCGATGCATCTTGATAATAATAGGCAACCCAATCATCATATTCGCCGATTTGTTGCGGTTTTATTGTTTGTGCCGCTTGGGCGTTAACAACAAAAAATGTGCTCATCAAAAGAACCGGTAATATTTTTTTCATGCTTACATTCTCTCTTATTAAAAATTATTTCATTTTTTTATAATAGTATTTGAAATATATCTAAAAAATGTTAATTTCTAGAAAAAATTTACGGATTGATTTTCATGTTACGCGATAATTACATAGATATTAACAAATTGGTTAAAAATAAAAAAATCCTTAAACTTTTTAAGGTTGTGGAAAATCACGGCGGGGCTTTGCGTTTTGTCGGAGGTGCCGTGCGTGATACTTTGGCGGGTTTGGAAGGTTTTGATTTGGACTTGGCTACCGACTTGAGCCCGGATGAATTGGTTGAAGCTTGTGAAGATAACGGTTTGAAAACTATTCCTCTCGGAATCAAATATGGCACCGTCGGGGTGATGATTGATGATAAGGTCTTGGAAGTGACTTCTTTACGCAAAGACATATCCACTGACGGGCGTCATGCTGAAGTTGAATTTACAACCGATTGGGAAACTGATGCCGGTCGACGCGACTTGACGATTAATGCCGTTTATGCTGATGAAAAAGGTAATGTCTTTGATTATTATAACGGTATTGATGATTTGGAAAAAGGTATTGTTCGTTTTATAGGGAATCCGTCTCAACGTATTAAAGAAGATTATCTCCGAATCCTTCGTTTTTTCCGTTTCTATTCTATTTTTGCCAAAACTCCCATTGATAAGAAAGCTCTTGCTGCATGCAAAGAAAATTCTGAAGGGTTGCAAGAACTTTCTATGGAAAGAATCCGCGATGAGTTGTTTAAAATTTTAGTTACTCCTCGTGCTGCCGAAACCATTAAAATTATGGCAGATAATGAAATTGTGAGCTATATATTGCCGGTACCTAAAGATGAAAATATTGAGTGTTTGGAATTTTTGGATAAGCAAATCAATCAAGAAAAACTGCCTAAAAATGCCTTGGCTCGCTTGTTTATTTTGTTTAATCCTGATGAAGCCTTTGCCAATAATCTTGCCGTGCGTATGAAATTTAGCAAAAAACAAAAACAAGATTTTATTGATTTGGCTCGCATTTCCGTGCCGCTTAGAGATTTTGAAGTCGAACGTTGCCTCAAACGGATTATCTACACTTACGGCAAAGATTTTGCTCGCAATAAATTGATGATCGCGCAAGCTTTGCAAAAACAGATTTTGCCGGATTTTCAACATATTTTAAATTTTATTTTGAATTTTGAGACGCCAAAATTTCCTTTACGCGGGCAAGATATCATCAATGTCGGAATCCGTGAACAACAACATATCGGACATATTTTGCGTAATCTTGAAGAAATTTGGATAGAAAGCGGTTTTACTCTCTCTAAACAAGATCTTTTGGAGCGTTTGCAACAGCTTAAAATAGCTTAGATGCTACCCATGCATTGCGTAAGTGTCTGACCTTAAACGGATATTCTACCAATATGGCATCAAATCGGATGTCATATGTATCATATTTCTTATGTTTTGCCAAAAAAACTTCTGCTCCTCTGACTATGCGTTGCTTTTGCTGTTCCGATATGGCGTAAGCTGCTTTTTCAAAACTGCGACGTTCTTTAACTTCTACAAAAACAAGCGTTTTTCCTTTACGGACAATTAAATCTACCTCACCGGCATGGGTGCCTTTGCCGGTAATATAGTTTTTGGCAATCGGGAAATATCCGTGAAATATTAAATATAAAAGAGCTATATATTCGGCTAACTTGCCGTTATGATAATTATTTGGCATTTTTTATCCTCAAGGCTTGTTCATAAACTTCATTTTTATTTAATCCGTAGGTTTCTACAATTTCTTTGACGACTGTTTTTAGGCTTGTTTTCTCCAACTTTTCTTTTAACAGAGAATCTAAATTTATTTCTTCCTGTTGATCTTCCGTTGCCGGTGCAACCATAAAAACCATTTCTCCTTTGGGCGGATTTTGGGTATAAAAATCTATCAAATCTTCAACCGGTGCCGTTTGACAATCTTCATAAACCTTACTGATTTCACGCACCACCGACATTTCTCGATTGCCGAAAACTTCTTGAGCCGCTACCAAAGTTTTGAGCAACCGCGGCGCTGTCTCATAAAAAATAAGGGTTGAATCCAAATTTTTATATTTATTAAATAAATCAATCCGGGCTTTGTCTTTGTTGGGAATAAATCCGACAAACATAAACCGATTGGTTGGTAATCCTGAAAGCTGCAATGCCGAAATTAAGGCGCAACACCCCGGCAAGGTGGTTATATAAATTCCGGCTTGTCGGCATTGTTTTATCAACTTATATCCCGGATCCGATATCAGCGGAGAACCGGCATCGCTGACTTGAGCCACAATTTGTCCTGCTAAAACACAATCTATGATTTTTTGAGCTTGTTCATCTTCGTTATGGTCGTGCAAAGTTATAAAACTTTTGTGCAGACTTATACCTAATAAAGAAAAAAGTTTTTTGGTTACTCTTGTATCTTCGCAAGCAATGACCTCTGCCTCTTTTAAGACGTCAACGGCTCGGGAAGATATGTCTCCTAAATTTCCTATCGGTGTGGCTACTATATATAAACCGCTCTTCATAATCTCTTCTCTTTACATTAGTCTTTTTTTAAACTAATTTCTTCAATATGATGTTATATTTACAGAACAATATATTTTAGGATAAAAAGCAAGTGTTAAAACATATTTCTGCCTTATTTTTAAGTTTAACTCTTTTAGGTTGCTCGACTTCAAATGTTAATCATTTGGGCGGAGCTGACGCCTCTTCTACCGATTTTTCCGAAATTAATCTTTCCGAAAATTCAAGCTTTAGAGTGGGGGTGTTGCTTCCGCTCACCGGTGATGCCGCTCGTTACGGAAACGGTTTGAAAAATGCAACCATGATTGCTTTGGAAGATGTTAAAAATCCTAATCTTATCTTGCAATATTATGACACTAAAAGTTCTGATGAGGGCGCGCGAATTGCCGTGCAAAATGCCATTAATCAAAATGTGAAAATGATTATCGGTCCGTTGAAAAGCTCTTCCGTTCGAGCCATTTCCGATGAAACAACACGCAGAAATATTCCCGTTATTGCTTTTTCTACCACCGAAGATGTTCTCCAGCCTAGTGTCTATACTTTAGGCTTGTTGGTTGACGAACAAGTTAATCGGATTATTTCTTATGCCGTTAAACAAGGGCGTTCTCGTTTGGCTTTATTGGTTCCCGACAATGCAACCGGTATTGCCGTTGCCAAAGCTGCCGTCAAAGCCGCTCAAAAAAACAGCATCATTATTACTCGAATCGCTTTTTATCCGCCGAATACTTCCGATTTTTCAAGTATCTTAAAAGAAATGACCGATTATAATACGCGTCATGCCAGAATGGAAAAGCTCAAAGCTTCTCTCAAAGCTAAAGCTGATGCCGGAGATGCCGAATCTGCCAAAGCACTTAAACGTGTTTCTTCTCATGATACTTTAGGGGAAATTGATTTTGATATGGTTCTTATTCCCGAAAAAGGTGCCAAACTTAAATCCGCCGTTGCCATGTTTGGTTATTATGACGTTTTTGCGCCTGATGTTAAATTTTTGGGAACTTCTTTATGGGAAAACTCTAATTTGAACAGCGAATCTACCATTATTGGAAGTTGGTATCCGGCAATTTCTCGCAGTCACAGCAATTATTTCGTAAACAAATATGCTTATGTTTTCGGCGAACGACCACAAGCTCTTTATGCTTTGGGTTATGATGCCGTGGCTCTTTCCAATGCCATTGCCAAACAAGGCGGAAATAATTATACCTCCGTTATCACCAATCCGGACGGATATGTCGGGATTAACGGAATGTTTCGCTTATTTGAAAACGGACGCAATCAACATAGTATGGATATTATCGAAGTTAAAAAAACCGAGGATGTGATTATCGACGAAGCTCCCAAACGTTTTGAAAATATTAATACCGAATTTTCGTCAGATGATATAATACTTACCGAAACTTATCGTGTTCCTCTTATTTTCGGAAAAGATACGACTTTGGCTCAAACTCTTATTTACGGTCACCGTTTGAATCTTAACGGACAATCTGATTTATATAATGCCGAAGAGGAAGAACGCGACAGTATCCGCCGTAGTTTGCAAAAAATGAATATTATGGTCGGAAATTAAAATTAATTGTCATAAAAGATAAATATTGCTTGAAATCTCTTTAGTTTTCGGCAATATTACCCAAAGGAGGACGTTGGGTTGATTGGTCGCCAACCCGGTCAGGTTCGGAAGGAAGCAGCCGTAACGACTTTAATCAAGGCTATATGTCCTCCACCGCTTTTTGGGATGAAACGATAAATAATATGGCTGAAGATAAAACTGATAATCAATATGTGGTGCTTGCCAGAAAGTATCGCCCGCAGACTTTTGAAGATTTGCTCGGGCAAGATGCTTTGGTGCAAACATTGACTAATGCCATTAAAAACAATCGGCTTCATCATGCTTATATTCTCACCGGAATCCGCGGTGTGGGTAAAACAACAACCGCTCGTATTATCGCTAAAGCTCTTAACTGCATCGGCAAAGATGCGCATAACGGTCCGACCGTTCATCCTTGCGGAATTTGCGAAAACTGCAAAGCCATTGCCGAAGGCAGACATATTGATGTTTTGGAACTTGATGCCGCTTCCCGTACCGGTGTGGATGATATTCGCGAAATTTTGGACGGTGTGCGCTATAAACCTACCAATGCGCGTTATAAAGTTTATATTATCGACGAAGTTCATATGCTCTCCAAAAGTGCCTTCAATGCTTTGCTCAAAACTTTGGAAGAGCCCCCTTCTCATGTTAAATTTATTTTTGCAACAACCGAAATCAGAAAAGTTCCGGTTACCGTCCTCTCTCGTTGCCAGCGCTTTGATCTGCAACGTTTGACCGTGGATACTTTGTTTAATCATTTCAAAAATATTATCGGCAAAGAAGGTTTACAAGCCGAGGATGAGGCTTTGCAGATTATTGCCAAAGCTGCCGACGGTTCTTGTCGTGACGGCTTATCTTTGCTTGATCAAGCCATTTCTTTGAGCTCGGGTATTGTTAAAACCGAAACGGTTAAAAATATGATTGGTTTGGCAGACCGAAATCAGACTTTTGAGTTGTTTGAATCCTTGCTCTCAGGAAAGGTTGAAGATGTTCTTCTCAATATTAAAGAACAATATAAAAACGGTGCAAACCCTACCACTTTATTGCAAGATTTAATTAATATTACCCATATGGTGGCTAAGGCTAAAATTGTTCCGTCATTTATGAGTGACAGTAATTTGGCTGAATCGGAAAAAGAATTGTGTCGTAAACTTTCCGGCTCCGTATCTATTGCTATCCTCTCCAAAATTTGGCAAATGCTTCTCAAAGGTGTTTCTGAATTGGCGATTGCTCCGGTGCAAATTGATGCTTTGGAAATGATTCTTATCCGTGTAGCATATTCTGCCTCGCTTCCTACACCTTTTGAAATTTTGAACGACGTAAAAAAAAACTCTAACTTAACCTTTGCGGCTGAAAAAAAAACTGAATCTGCTACTTTGGCTCATATTGTTTCTCATGCTGCCGCTTTAGCCGAAAATGAAAACCTTCAACATAGTCAACAAAACTTGGTTTCCTTCAAATCTCCCGAAGAAATGGTGGCTTATTTTGAACAAAATAAAAAGGTTTTGCTGACTTATACCATTAAAAATGATATTGCTTTTCAGGAATTTGCTGACGGCTTTATCAAAATGACAATATCTGAAAAAATCTCTAATGATTTTCTTCTAAACTTTCATAAAGAACTGGAAAACGCTACCGGAAAAAATTGGAAAATTGAAACACTCCGCGGTCAAATGGGACAAACTCTTGCTGCTAAAGAGCATGCAAAGGATGAGGAAAATAAACGTAGCATTTCCGAATATCCTCTAGTTAAAGCCATTTTAGCCGAGTTCAAAGGTTCTAAAATTGATCTTTTAACACGTATTAAACAACTGGATGAGGAAGAAGGAGTACAAATTTCTGACGAATCCGAAACTTTTTTTGATGAGGAACTCTGATTATGATGAATATTCAAGGTATTATGAAACAAGCGCAAATGATGCAAAAGAAAATGGAAGAAGCTCAAGAAAAAGCTGCTCAAGAAGAAGTGAACGGCACCAGCGGCGGCGGTATGGTTAATGTTACGCTTAACGGTAAGTTTGAAATGAAAAAAATTTCTCTTGATAAATCTCTCATCAATGCCGATGAAGTTGACATTTTGGAAGATTTAATCTTGGCGGCTTATAATGATGCCAAAAACAAAGTTGATGAAAACTTAAACAAGACCATTTCTTCGGTTACCGGCGGATTGAATATTCCGGGATTGAAACTCCCCTTCTAAGGTGCTGATATGGCAGGTCAGGATATTGAAAAACTCATAAAATTGGTGGCAAAGCTCCCTTCTCTCGGAACACGCTCGGCTCGTCGCATTGTTTTGCAGCTCATAAAAAAGCGCGAATCCTTGCTTTTGCCCTTGATTGAGGCTATGACGCAAGTGGCGAACAATATCAAGACCTGCGAAATCTGCGGTAATTATGACACCACCTCTCCCTGCTCGATTTGCTCTTCCGCTCTTCGTGAACCGCATCTTCTTTGCGTGGTGCAAGATGTGGCGGATTTATGGGCAATGGAACGCGTTTCCTTCTTTAAAGGTAAATACCATGTCTTAGGCGGAATTTTATCAGCCCTGGACGGTGTTGCTCCTGAAGACTTGAATATTGAGCCATTGATTGAAAGAATCCGCTCTGAGGGCATTACAGAGGTTATTTTAGCCTTGCCGGCAACGGTTGACGGACAAATCACTTCTCACTACTTGGTTTCTCGTCTTAAGGACTCTAATGTTAAAATAACGACCTTAGCGCAGGGAATCCCAATGGGCGCCGAGCTTGATTATATGGACGAAGGCACCATTCAGCTTGCCCTCAACTCCCGCAAACTCCTCTAATAAACGCAGCGCGTTTAATCGCATCGGTTTGACGGCCTCTCTTGCGGTACCCTGTGGACCGCGATGCTCTTTCTGCTCTTGGCGGAAAGTTTGTGCCTTGTTTAGATAAAAATGTCACCATGAACTTGTTTCAGTGTCTCTTTTTATGAGATGCTGAAACGAGTTCAGCATGACGTTTAGGTAGTGTTTTGTACCTCGTTCACAAAAAATATTTGCTTTTTTTCTCATTCTCTCTACAATAGCTCTCGCAGGTTAGAGATAGCCTGTGGTGTCTGAAAAACATCTTACAACAATTATATCCACTCATGGTGGAGTGCCCGATATAAGCCTTTTTAGGTCGAATAAGGGCGACTGATGTTGTACAGTTTTTCAGCTCCACCGCCTTGAGATTCTTCTCTCGGCGGTTTAATTTAACAAACAATCGTCTGTTATCTGTAAAGGAGTTGAATAATGTTAAACAAAAAACAAGCCCGAATTAATCTCAAACAAACCAAACTCGCCCTTGCCGAGCAAATTACTACACTCCGACGTTTGCATAAAATGACTATTTTAGAGCTTGCAAACCAAACCGGCGTGCCCTCTGCTTATATTGAAAAACTTGAGCTTGGGCTCGCCGAAATCAATTTTGGCAACCTTAACCAAATTGCTCGTGCTTTTGATATGAAAATTGACCTTGCCTTGGATGCACAATAAACAAAAAAGCTCCCGTTTGGGAGCTTTTTCTTATTCTACCGTGTTTTCTATCAGCCGGTCTAAATTGCCTCTTTCACTATCATTATAGCTCTTGGCTTTGTCCTCTTCTTGTTTCTTTTCCGTTGCCTTCTTCTGATTGGCTTTGTCATTATTTATCACTTTTATCGGCTCTTTTTTCTTGGCAACTTTGGGCTGAGCCAACATCTCAAACAAAACATCTATGTCGGTTTTTCTCTTTTCCTTTGCTTCAACTTTCTCTTCCTCTTCTTCGTTGCCGCTAACCGCTTTGGTTTTTTCTCTTATTTTTGCCAAAGTTGATTCCGGTATCAAATCTTCTATCGGTTTGGCAAAAGAACCCGCGATATTAAAATATTTTGACTCTTGCATCACTTTGGCTTGATTTTCCTTTGGAACCATCCAGTTGATTAAAATATAAACTAAAACAACCAATAAAAAAGCTCTGAATATACCAAAAAATAACCCTAAAATTCGATCTAAACCGCTTAATTTGCTTTTTCTTATCGAGCCGATTATTTTGGAGGTCAGAATAATCCATATTATAAAAAACAATATCACAATTCCGGATGCCGTTGCTACTGCCGCTGCCGAGCCGTTTTCTATATATTTTTCGGCAAACGGTGTTAATAGCGGCATTAAATAAATTACGGCTATAATGGCTAATACCCAGCCAATGATTGATAATACTTCTTTTATCAAACCTCTGCCCAGAGCTATTAATGCTGAAATTGCAACTATAATTAATATGGCTATATCCAGACTGTTCATGCCTTTTTTCCTTTAGTTAAACCAATTTATCAGTCTTTGAACATTTCCTATTTCATAAACGTTCATTTCCGTGTGTAAACCCGATTTTTTTTCTTTGTTATGTGTCGGTGGAATAATGCAGCTCGCAAATCCAAGCTTTTGAGCTTCTTTTAGCCTTAATGACGGCTGTGTTACTGCTCTTATCTCCCCTGACAACCCTATTTCTCCAAAAATGACCATATCATGCGGTAAGGGTTTGTTAGTCATGGAAGAAATTACCGCCATGGCTACCGCTAAATCTGCCGCAGGTTCGGTTATTCTTAACCCTCCGGCTATGTTCAAATAAACATCTTGCGAACTTAAATTCATGCCGCATCTGGCTTCCAAAACCGCTAAAACCATGGCTAACCGATTGGAATCCCACCCGACAACCGCTCTTTTGGGGCTGGCATAACCTGTCGGACTGACCAATGCTTGAATCTCAACCAAAACCGGTCTCGAACCTTCTATCCCTGCAAAAACACATGAACCGGAAATATTTCCCTGTCTTTCTGCCAAAAATAATGCCGAAGGATTTTCAACCTCAACCAAACCTTGATCCTGCATTTCAAAAACACCAATCTCATCCGTGGCTCCAAAACGGTTTTTTACCGCACGCAAAATGCGGAAATGATGTCCTCTCTCCCCTTCAAAATACAGCACCGTATCAACCATATGCTCCAATACTCTCGGTCCGGCTATCGATCCTTGTTTGGTGACGTGTCCGACGACAAACAACGTAAAGCCTTTTCTCTTGGCTAATTTTATCAACTCATAGGAACATGCCCTCACCTGCGTTACACTGCCGGGAGTGGACTCAACATCTTCCAAATACATGGTTTGGATGGAATCTATTATCACAACATTGGCATTGGATTTTTCCAATGTGGCAACAATATCTCTGATATCCGTTGCCGAGGCTAAATTGACCGGTGCTTTTTCCAGCCCTAGTCTTTTGGCTCTTATTCTCACTTGGTCGATTGCCTCTTCTCCGGAAATGTAAAATACTTCCGGATGTGTCGGTAATTCCGCTACTTTGGCGCAGGCTTGCAACAGTAATGTGGATTTTCCTATTCCCGGATCTCCTCCTACCAAAATAACAGATCCGGCAACTAAACCGCCGCCGCATACGCGGTCTAATTCTTTTATTCCCGTTGTTAGTCTTTCCAGATTTTCTTGTGCACCGACCAAAGGAACAAAATCGATGATTTTTCCCTTCCGTTTGGGTGTCAGATTTGAAAAACCTTCTCCGCCGATTTGTTCTTCCACAATACTGTTCCACTCTCCGCAGGCATCACATTTTCCTTGCCATTTGGGATATACGGCACCGCAATTTTGGCAGACAAAATCTGTTCCCTTTTTTGCCAAAGCCTAAACCTCCACTTTTATCGGACCTTCTGAGCTGCCGTTGATAAATTGGCGAACATATTCATTGTTGGTTTTATCCAGCTCTTTAACCGTTCCTTGCCAGATGATTTTGCCTTTGTACAACATGGCTATTCTATCAGCTATTTTACGTGCCGATGCCATATCATGCGTAATTGTCAAAGCCGTGGCGCCCAAACCTTTTACGGACTCTATTATCAGACCGTTTATCACATCTGACATAATCGGATCTAATCCGGTGGTCGGTTCATCAAAAAAGATGATTTCCGGTCTTGTTGCTATGGCTCGTGCCAAACCAACACGCTTCTGCATTCCTCCCGATAATTCCGACGGGGATAAATCGGCGACATCCGGTGCTAAACCAACCTGTCTTAACACTCTTATGGCTTCCATCTTGGCATTTTTTTTATCCATTTTTTGATTCTCAAGTAAGCCAAAGGCAACATTTTCCCAAACACTCAAACTATCAAATAATGCGCCGCCCTGAAACAGCATCCCCATTTTGGAGTGCAATTTTTCTTTTTCCTTCTCGGAAACACCGACAACTTCTTCATCATCTACCAATATTGAACCTTGTTCCGGTGTTAATATCCCTTGAATGCATTTTATCAGAACGGATTTTCCGGTGCCGGAACCACCGATTACGACTAAAGACTCTCCTTTTTTGATTTCCAAATCTATTCCGTCTAAAACTACTTTGCGACCGAATGCTTTGTGAAGATTGGTTATTTTTATTTTTGTATCACTCATGTGCTTTTCTCCACTCCTGCTTATTTGGAAAAGAATATTCCGGTGATGATATAGTTAAATATCAAAATCAAAATAGACGAAGATACAACCGCATTGGTGGTGGCTTCACCTACACCTTGAGCCCCTCCTTTAGATTTAAATCCGTTATAGCAGCCCATAATGGCTATGATAAATCCAAATACCGCCGCTTTTACGACACCGGTTGTTATATCTAAGGCTTCTAAATTGTCTATGGTCGATTTTATATAATTTGCCGGATTGAAACCAAGCTGATATACCCCAACAACATAGCCTCCGAAAATTCCGATTACATCTCCGATTAATACCAATATCGGCAAGACAATAACTCCCGCAACAATTCTCGGAGCTATTAAATATTTATACGGATTTGTCGATAAGGTGGTTAAGGCATCTATTTGTTCCGTTACTCTCATTGTTCCGATTTCTGCTGCCATTGCCGCACCTATTCTGCCGGCAACCATTAATGCTGACAATACCGGGGCTAATTCTCGGGTTACGGAAATTAAAACAACCGAAGCAACCGCACTTTCTGCTCCAAAACGAGAAAATCCGGAATAACTCTGAATCGCAATAACCATACCGGCAAAAATGGTGGTTAAACCTACAACCGGCAAAGAATAAAAACCTATATCCATGATTTGACGCATTAAATTGCGGACATAAAACGGCGGAACAAAACAATTTCCTACCGAACGAATCACAAATATGGATAATTCTCCCAAACTTGAGAAAAATTTTACCAAAGGTTTTCCCAATTTACGTAAAAATTTTTGTATCATGATATATTCTTTCCAAAGATTAACTTTTTATCTTATATTATGACTTCATCTTTGATAAATCAACAAACTTATCTGACTTATCAAATTTTAGAATCTTATTGCAGTGATAATGCCAATATTATTTTATCTACCGCCGATATTTCAAAGGCACAGATTTTTATTCGCGGAACTTTTATTCCTTCCAAATCTATTTCTTCTGCCTCGGGTAATCTTTCTATTTCCGAAGAATCTTTTACCAAATCTACAACCAAATTGATTATGGCTGATTTTTTTGACGGAAAATGTGCCAAACCTATTCCTCTTACCTCTAACATATTGGCTATGGTCTTTATGCCATAGGCTTTTAATTTTCCTCTTTTGGCAAAAATATCTATCCGATCATCTCCGATAAGCATGCAGCCTTTATCCATTATTAATCGCAAGGCTAAGTCTGACTTTCCTAATCCGGATTTGCCTCTTATTAAAATTCCTTTATCAAAATATGATACGCATGATGCATGTATGTTTGCCATCAGATTTGTCCATTTAATAAACCAAAACGTTTTTTTCCTTCGGGTTCGTTTGTATATATTTCAAATAAACGACCTTGCTCCTGCGGGCTTATTTTTATTGTTATGGCGCGACGCGGTAAATAGCCTTCCATTTTTTCCGGCCACTCTATTAAACAAACCCCTTGATACATGGCTTCTTCCATACCTAATTCAAAAATTTCTTCCGCTTCTTTTAATCGATATAGGTCAAAGTGATATATATCAAACGATGGAGCTTCATAGATTTGTAATAATGTAAATGTCGGACTGGGAACATCTGTCTCTCCGACCAAACTTTGTATAAAGGCACGGCTGAAAACGCTTTTTCCCATCCCTAACGTACCGTCAAGAGCAAAGATGTCTCCTTTTTGTGCCAGCTTTGCTACCCTTTTAGCCAAAGATACCGTATCGGCTTCCGTTGCCGAAAGATATGAATATACCAAATCCATTTTCTTAAAATCCAAGCATGCTTTTTCGTTCTTTTTTCGGTTTGGTGATTTTGATATTCGGCTTTCTCGATTTCATTTTGCGCCAATCTTCCGGACTATAAAATTTTCCTTGCCATAGACCGTCTCTGCGGTTCATCGCCTGCTCTTGATACGGAACGTATACATCCGAATATTTGGTATATGCTATTGCCCAACCGGCATTAACCAAAGCCGCACCAATGTCATATTGTCCTAAAGAGCAGACACCAACCATGTTTCCTCTTTTATCTTGTTGCATGATATGACATTCAACTTCATTATCCCTCAACCAATCTCTTAGCCAGGTTGCTGCCACTCTTCCGCAATGATATGCTCTTCCCATTTTGTTGGCGCAGGTTTGATCCGCTTCCGGCGCATCTATTGCAAACAGACGAATATAATGTCCGTCCATCATCAACGTATCTCCGTTTACAACACGAACTCTCCCTATTATGGAAGGATAATCTTGCGGGGACATTTGGCGTTGGGGTTCTTGTTTTCTTCCAAAGTTTTTTAAAACCTGCTTAAATGTCTTTTGAGTTTGTACCGGTGGTGTCGGCTGTCTTAATTGAGGAACATCTTGTAATTCCGAATCGTCTATTATATCTTCCGAATCCGAAATTATTTCCGTTTCTTCTTCATACATCATCATTGCCGGAGAGGCTTGATTGCTGCTTTGCCCTAAAAATGACTTTAATGTCGGAATAACTCCGTTTATGCCGTTATTAAATCCGCCGATAGCATAAATTATAAAAGTTATAATTCCTGAAAAAATTAAAAATGATGGGAGACAACCCATGGCGCGCCATGCCATTTTTACAAAAATGTATAAGACTATTAAACCTATCAGAAAAAGAATAAATCCGCCGCCTTGCATGATTAAACTTTTGCTCTGCGTTCCGGCTCCGCCCCAAAAAATCAGCAGAAAGGCTCCCATTGCCGTTAATATTTTTTTCAGAAAACCCATTTTTTTACCTTATGCTTATTATTGATGATTTTGAATATTATATTAATATTTGATTTTAGTAAATATATGGTTACCGTTTTTTATTAAAAAAGGTCTTATTTTTCCATAAGACCTTTTTTAATGTTTACTTCTTCCAATATTTCCTGTTTGGCTTCATTTATTCCGTTGTGGCTGAATTCTATGATTTCAAAATAGCTCAGTAGATATATGATGAAAAACACACCTAAAACTAAAAATAATATTCTCCATGCTATCTTCGCAATAAGATTCAATATCAAAAAACCTATTATAAATATTACGGCATAGCCGGCTTGGTTTAACCAATTTCCTTCGATTAAACCCAAAGAACCGGCTATGAACGTTCCAATAATTATAAGTGCTATGAAAAAATATTTTATCAGCGCCATTTTAGTCTACTACCTTGATGACAAATTTTTCATTATTTTGCGGCTCCGCCTCTGATTTAAATACAGTGTTCTGACCTTGATTTTTCATATTTTTTTTACTTTTATCCAAAATATCAAGTATCATATCCAACTCTGCCGGTGAAGCATATTGCAAAACAACTTTTCCGCCACCTTGTTTGCTTGGTGTTATTTTTATTCTTAAACCAAGCTCTTTATTCAGATCATTTTCTATATCCGTTAAATCTTGGTCTTTTTTGGTTGCTGTTTTTTCTTTTTTAGGTTCTTTTTGTTTTGCAACCAAATCTTCAACTTGTCTGACATTTAAATCTTTGGCTATTATTTGTTTGGCAAGTTCTACCGCATTATCCAAGCCGACCAAAGCTCTGGCATGTCCTGCCGAAAGTTTGCCTTCTTTTACCATGTTTTGTATTTCTTGAGGCAAATTTAACAATCTTAAAGTATTGGCAATATGACTTCTGGATTTGCCGACAATTTGTGATAAAGCTTCTTGGGTATGAGAAAATTCGGTTATTAATCTTTGCAGACCTTCAGCTTCCTCTATGGCGCTTAAATTTTCGCGCAACAAGTTTTCAACCAAAGCAACTTCCAAAGCTTCTTGATCGGAAAAGTCTTTGACAATGACCGGTACTTCTTTTAATCCGGCAATTTTGGCAGCACGCCATCTTCTTTCTCCGGCAATTATCTCATATTGATTACCTTGTTTTCTTACCAACAAAGGCTGCAATACGCCTTTTTCTTTAACAGATTCGACCAAAGCATCTAAAGCTTCTTTATCAAATTCCGTTCTTGGCTGATATTTTCCGGCATGTAAATCTTCAATTTTTACACTATCTACATTTTTTGAAATTTCAGAATTATTTTTTTCAGTAGGCATTTCCATTAAGACATCTAAATCAATATCATCTCCGCCTAATAATGCTCCCAGACCGCGACCTAAATTTTTTTTCTTATTATCTTCTAACATGCCATTAATTCCTTTTCTCTTCTTAAAACTTCTCCGGTTAAATTGATGTATGCCTGCGCTCCCGGACATTTAAAATCATATATCAATACGGGTTTGCCGTGGGAGGGCGCTTCCGATATTTTAACATTTCTCGGAATAACGGTTTGATAAACTTTTTTTCCAAAGAAATGTCTGACATCGTCTTCAACTTGTTGTGACAAATTATTGCGTTTGTCATACATAGTCAGTACAACACCTTGCAACTCCAAATCAGGATTAAAAACTTTTTTAATTTGATTGATGTTGCGAATCAAATCGGTAATTCCTTCCAAAGCCAAAAATTCACATTGCAGAGGAACAATAACCGCATTGGCAGCAACCAACGCATTGATTGTGATTAAGCTCAAAGAAGGCGGACAATCGATTAAAATATAATCATAGTTAATTGCTTCTTCTTTAATGGCATTTTTTAGGCGAAATTCTCTTTTTTCAACATCTACCAATTCAATTTCAGCACCAGCCAAATCTGGAGAAGAGGGGATTATTGAAAAGTTTGGAATTTCGGTCCAGACAATTGCTTCGGATAATTTTGCTTCTCCGATTAAGACTTCATAGGAGGAAGCCATTCTGCCGCGTTTGTTTACGCCCATTGATGTTGAAGCATTGCCTTGCGGATCCAAATCTATAACCAAAACTTTTTTTCCGGCGGCAGCCATTGCGGTTGCAACATTTACGGTTGTTGTGGTTTTTCCTACGCCCCCTTTGCGGTTGGCAATAGCTATAACTCTTGGCATTTATTTTCCTCCTTTTTTCTTCAACAAGTGATTTATGACCAAAATTTTTCCCTCGTTACTGGTTTCACTATCAAAAATTTTATATTCAAAATTCCAAATTTTTTTTGCTTCTTCTATTTCTTCGGCGTATTTTTTTCCCTTGGGAAAAATGCAAATTGTTTCTTTATGACAAAATGGTGTTGCATATTTAAAAAGTTCTTTTAATGACGCCATGGCACGTGATGTTATCACGTCAACTTTTTGCTGCGGCAAATTTTCGATTCTTTGATTGAAAATTTCAACATCTAATCCGCATATTTTTTTCACCTCATTTAAATACAGTGTTTTTTTATTAATACTTTCAACTAAAGCAACTTTTAAATACGGTGTTTTTTCTTTTGCCATTATTGCCAGCACCATTGCAGGAAAACCAGCACCAGAGCCAAAATCAAGCAGAGTCTTTGCCCCTTCGGGAATAAATTTAAACAGCTGTGCCGAGTCAACAAAATGTCGATTCCAGCAATCTTCCAAAGAAGAATTGCTTACCAAATTGAACTTTTTTTGCCACTCTACCAAGCTGGCTTCGTAGGCTTTTAAAAGATCAAATGTTTCACGTGAAACATTATATTTTTCTATAAAATTTTGCATAAAATATTTATAGATTTTTTTTGCGCGATTTAAAATATAAAAAGCACACTTATAAACACTTATTTTTTTATTTTTATAAAAGAATCTTAAATCAAAGACTTAAACAATATTTTTTGAATCTATTTCTCAAGAAATTTTAAACTCAATCGTTTTTTGCAATCAAATTTTTGAAGTAAGTTTTCTGCTCGTTCAAAATGCTGACCTAACATCTCTACCGAGTGAGCGTCATCACTCAATAATGTCGGAACTCTTCTTTTGCATAGTTCTTCTAACATCCAATCACACGGATGTTGCATATCAATTCGGTTATATCCACTCGTATTGACTTCAAACGGCATTTTGTACTTATCTAATGCTTCGATAACCTTCCAGCGGTTTTCTTCAAATTCAGGTACATCCGGTATTTTTATAACACAATAGTCCGGATGAGCCAAAAAATCAAAATATCCACTCTCTATTGTATAAACAACATTGTTCCAATGCTGCTGTACCAATTCTTTAAATTCTTCCGGTTTGAGATTCGGTGGTAACAAATCTAAGTGATATAAATTATATATCTGAGATTCATCCTCAGAACGAATAAAGTGATTCGAACCAATTAAATAATCATAATTTAGCTTTTGGAGCATCTTTTCAAAACCTTTTCTCCATACTGCTGACGGAAAAAAATCTACTTCTGCACCAACATAGACTTTTATCTTATGATTCAATGCGGCTGTTTTCACTTCATCTATTATTCTTAAATGCATGTCCAATGCTTTGTTTTCATCATTTATAAACATCGGACTGCACTGCGGAGCATTGGGATGCCAACAAAAATGGTTTGATATTCCTATTCCTTCAAAACCCAGTTCTTCAGCACGGCTTATCATTTCATCTGCCGTGTTCCGACCATCAAAGCATCCTAATGCATGAGTATGACAATGTAAGGTAAATTTTTGCATTTATAGCTCCGGTAGGGCTTCTATTTCTCGACCTGTTTTTGATGAAGATATATCTATTCCTAATTCTTCTAAATTTTTAAGCAAATTAGGATATCCTCTTAATGCAAAGCCGGGATTATTTATCGTACTTTCTCCTTTGATTGATGCTGCCAGCATTATTGTTGCCATAGTTCCGCGCAAATCTGTTCCTTCCACATTTGCGGCATGAAAATTTGACGGTTCTATGTTGATATATAAATTCTTTATACTTCCTTGCTGACCACTGTTTACATCAAATTGATAATGTTTGCTGACTAAACCAAATTTTGCCATTTGATCTAAATGTGCCGAACGTCCGGGCCAAATTAAATCTGATATTATAGATTCGGTCTTGGCTTGGGCTAATACCGGTGTCCAAATCTGTTGTAAATCTGTTTCAAAACCGGGGAAGGGTGTCACTTGCATGATAAAACCGTCATATGGTTTTACTTTTCTAAAATCCAAACAAAGTTTTTTCTTATCTGTTGAATAATAAATACTGTGAGAAAACATCCTTTCTAATTGTCCCAGCCATGGGGAACAATGATCAAAATTTATTCCGTTAAGCTCCACAGCTCCTTTTGTGGAAAGAGTTAATAAAGCATAGGTTGCGGCTTCCAATCTGTCCGGTATTACTTCAAAATCGACACCTTTCAATAATTTGCGGTTTTTCCCGTCATAAATTATTCCGGTTCTTTCATTTCCGATTAATCCTAGCCCCATTTTTTGCAACATGGCAATTAAATTGGAAACCTCAGGTTCTAATGATGCATTATACATCATTTTGCAGTTATCTGATCCGGCAACAGATAATAACCAGTGAAATGTTGCGCCGTGCGATGCCTTAAATGTGGTATATACCGGGCATAAATCGGCATTTTCTTGTGCCGGAATTTTGAAATTAAGATAAGAATATTTTTCGTTTTCTCTTGTCTCTATACTTATTTCGGCTCCAAAAACCGTTTTAATTAACTCTTCATGAAAATCTGTCGGTCTTTTTCCACCAAAAGAACAACCGCCGGGAAGACACACCTTCAGACTGTCAAATTCTTTGGTGCGTGAAAATCTTGCCAATAAGGATCCCCAAAGATAATAACTGGCTCTAAAATGCGAAGCCTGATGCGAAATTTCATTTTTAATGATTTTGTTTGCCTGCAATTTTAATATTCTTTTTTGCGGATTAAATTGAACTTTTACACCTATGTCTTGCAGAATATGCCCCATTTCCAAGACATCTGTTATATATGGAACATTACGCAAGGTTACAACGTCATCCGTCAATAATGCTGCTGCCATTAGTCCTAATATGGAGTTTTTGGCACCGCTGATTTTGATATCTCCGGATACCGGATTTCCTCCGGATATTTTTAAGCTGTCGGGAATAAAGAAATTTTCACTCATAGCAGACTCCTGTTTTTGATTTGTTTGATTATAATCTCTGCTATTTAAATTTTAGTAAATATACTATTTCGGTTTTATTTGTAAGATTGAATTATATCATAAAAAAACGGTATGGTTATTTGTTTGACCGTTTCGGGGTTGTTATAAAAATCTCTTATTTTTTTTTGCAATTCAATTTGAATTACCCTCGGTTCATTCCAGGTTTTCTGATATCGACCGGTTAAACCTATGCAACCCTTATAAAGATGATGATTTATTTTTATTTTCAGATTATATTTTTTCGCTGCTGCCATTATTTTATCTAAATAAGGATAACCTTCTTCAGAAAAATATCCGGTTCCTAAGCAGACATCATATTTTGGTTCAGCAACAAAGCCATGAATATCCAAAAAATAATGATTTTGCAATTTATTTTCGGCAATAAAATCTGATATCAATGCCTTATGCGGAACAAATTTGGTTCGGATAATATTTGATATTCTATTCTGCTCTCCGATATATTTTACTAAAGCTCCGGTACATGCGTCAGCCAGTTTTTCTTTTTTGCCGACAAAACTTCTTGTTGCATGCGGCGCGGTCAAAATCAAATTTGAACCAAAATTGCTAAAATCAAATATATTTTTATTTGCCGTATTTCCATGTGAATTATTTTGAACAAATATTTCATTATATTTTATGAGTGTTTCAATCATGAAAATTACTTTAAATACACTGTTATTTATTTTTTGACATAGCCCAAAATGGCTGTAATGGCTGCCGGTGTAACTCCCGGAATACGAGAAGCTTCGCCAATGGTTGAAGGTTTAACCTTACTTAATTTTGCCACCATTTCACGCGATAATCCACCAATTTTGCTATAATCTATATCTTCCTTCAACTTCAAGTTCTCATCTTTTTTGAAAACTTCAATATCTGCCATTTGACGTTTGATATATCCAGAGTAGCGTGCTTCTATTTCTATTGCTTCATATACTACATCCGGCATATCGGCAATCTCAGGAAAGAGTTTGTTGATTGTTTCACGTGAAACGTTGTCATAACTCATCAGATTAAAAGGTGTTCTCTTAGTGCCGTCTTTTTTGACATTTAAACCCAAAGAATCAATTTCTTTATAGGTGGTTTGTAAAGTTTGGCAGAGTTTGAAATAATGCTCTATTTGCTCTTTTTTAGCTTTAAATACACTGTATCTATATTCACCAACACAACCTATATCATGTCCTTTTTCGGTTAAGCGACGATCGGCATTATCTGCTCGCAAAAATAAACGATATTCAGATCGAGAGGTAAACATGCGATACGGCTCATCTACACCTTTGGTGATTAAATCATCAATCATTACACCAATATAGGCTTCACTTCTGTCTATTACAAATTCTCTGTCCTTGCCTTCGGCATATAAGGCAGCATTAACACCAGCAATCAATCCTTGCGCTCCGGCTTCTTCATATCCGGTCGTGCCGTTAATTTGTCCGGCTAAAAATAGCCCCGGAACTTTTTTGACGGCTAATCGATTGTCTAATTCTTGCGGATCAACATAGTCATACTCAATGGCATAAGCAAAACGCAAAATTTCAACATCTTCCAAACCTTCCATTGTATGAATAAACGCATCTTGCACATCTGCCGGCAGAGAAGTGGAAATACCGTTCGGATAGACCACATCCGTGTTCAAACCTTCCGGCTCCAAGAAAATTTGGTGGCTGGTTCTATCCGCAAACTTCACTAACTTGTCTTCAATACTCGGACAATATCTTGGTCCTATTCCGGTAATCAACCCCGAAAATAAAGCACATTTATCAAAGTTATCACGAATAATCTTATGGGTTTTTTCATTGGTATGGGTGATATAACACTGAATCTGCGGATTGGTAATTTTATCGGTCAAATATGAAAAAGGAATAGGCGGATTGTCACCGTCTTGCGTTGCCAATTTTTCCCAATGGATGGTTTTGCCGTTCAAACGGGCAGGGGTGCCGGTTTTCAAACGACCGACTTTTAAGCCTAATTGCTTTAAATACGGTGTTATACCGGTGCAGCTTTCTTCCCCAATACGTCCGCCAACCGTGGCTTGATGCCCAACAAACATCACTCCGTTCAAAAATGTGCCGGAAGTTAAAACCGTGGCTTTGGCTCGGATTTCTTCACCATTACCTAAAATAACACCTTCAACTTGATTATCGTTGATGATTAAACCTTCAACGGCAGCTTCGATAATATCCAAATTATCTTGCTCGCGCAAAGCCTCAAGCATATATTTTTTATATAATTCTCTGTCGGCTTGGGCGCGAGGACCTCTCACTGCCGGACCTTTAGAAGCATTGAGCATACGAAACTGAATGCCGCCTTTATCTATCACACGTCCCATTAAACCATCCAGAGCATCAATCTCTCTGACCAAATGTCCTTTACCCAATCCTCCAATGGCAGGATTGCATGACATAGCACCTATTGTATCTATATGGTGTGTAATCAAAGCCGTTTTGGCTCCGGTTCGGGCTGCCGCCGCACAAGCTTCACAGCCGGCGTGTCCTCCGCCGACCACTATTACATCATAAATTTTATTCATTATTTATAAGGCCTTAAAATTTTTATTAAATCTTGCCGGCATTATAATCAAAAAATTTTAGAAATCAACTCATGGTATAAAAAAAGAGCGTTTATAACGCTCTTTTCAAATTTTTTTCAATCTCTATTTACCGATGCAAAAATCGCCAAAGATTTTATCTAAAATCTCATCCACTTCAATTCTGCCGGTAATTTTTCCCAAAGCACGGGCGGCAAGACGAACATCTTCCGCTGTCAACTCAATTTCTTTATTAAAGCCAAAATTTTGCAGATTTTCCAAAACATCTTTTAATGCTTCTCTATAGCGGCTTCTGGTAATTAAAAGGTTGGAATTGGAAGTAAAGCGTTCTTGAATATTCTTGGATATGGCTTGCAAAACTTTATCAACCCCTTGTTTTTGCTTGGCTGATATGACCAAACAACCTGATTTTTCTAAATTTGAACATTGTTCAGATGTTAATTTGTCACTTTTATTAGCAACAAATAAGGCTTTGTTTTTAAATGAATCTTTTATTTTATTAAAGACTTGAACAGTGTCTACAGAAGCATCAAACAAACATATTACCAAATCGGCATCGTGAATTTTGCCATAAGCAATATCTATGCCTTTTTTCTCAATTTCTTCTTCTGTTTCTCTTAAACCTGCCGTATCGGTAAACATGACCGGATATCCATTTAAATCCAAATGAACATCTATGGCATCACGCGTGGTACCGGCAATATCCGATACAATTACGGCATCTCTTTTGACAATGGCATTTAATAAACTCGACTTTCCGGCATTGGGCGCACCAACAATCACAACCCTGAAACCTTCTCGCAATCTTTCGCCGATTGAATCACTGTTCAAGTGGCTTTTTATCTCGTTTTCAAGTTTAAATACAGTGTTATTCATATTATCAATTACGGAAGAGGGGATATCCTCATCGGGAAAATCTATAAAGGCTTCTAAATGTGCCAACATCTTAACCAGCTCTGCGCGCCAGTTTTCATATAGATTCTTTAATCCTCCTTCCATTTGACGCATGGCATATTTTTGTTGCTCCGATGTTTCGGAATCTATCAAATCTGCCAAACCTTCAGCTTCGGTCAAATCCATTTTGCCGTTGTAAAAAGCGCGTTTGGAATATTCTCCCGGTTCAGCCATGCGAAAACCTTCTATTCGGCTTAAACAATTCATCACCGAACTAATCACGGCTTTGGATCCATGGGTTTGAAACTCAACTATGTCTTCGCCGGTAAACGAATTGGGCGCCTTAAAATATAAAACCAAACTTTCATCCAAGTTTTCGGTCTTCTCCAAATTGTGTAGTTTTACAAAATAAGCATAACG
Source organism: uncultured Alphaproteobacteria bacterium (assembly GCA_944393215.1). Classification (GTDB taxonomy): domain Bacteria; phylum Pseudomonadota; class Alphaproteobacteria; order RF32; family CAG-239; genus CAJLXD01. Next base: position 180,207 of record CALXZL010000001.1, on the reverse strand, counting down.
CGGTTTGATTTTTTTTACATCAATGTCAGTCATCTGTTCAATAGCCTTTAAAGCTTCCGCTCCGGAAATGCGGATTACGGCTACTCCAGATTTTCCATAAACCGTCGATAAGGCATAAATAGTTTGGTTTGTCATTTTTTCTCTCCTTATGCTGTTTTTATAGCGAGATTGAATCTTGAAAGCAAGTTTTAAAAAACGACTCTATAAAAAAGCCGTTTTTTTGACTTTGGAGAGGGGTTTATGTTTTTTTAATAAATCTATCATAGAATCTTTGAAAAATGTTTCTACGAGCTTTTAACGGACTCACTTTTTTCTATGAAAAATTGTAAAACTACAAAATTTTCTAAAAATTTGATAATTTGGGATTTTGACGGCGTAATTGCCGATACCGAATATTTATGGATGGAAAATCGCCGCAAGCTCCTCAAAAAATATTTTAATATTAATTGGGATTTGAAAACGACTAATCATCACCTGGGTGGAATGCATTGGATGACACGTTTGCAAACTTTGCAAAAAATGGGTTTTGACGTTGATAAAAAATTTGAAGATGAAGCAACTCAACTCGATTGGCAAGTTTTGAGCAAAGGTATTTCTCTTATTCCCGGTATTGAAAAAATTTTTGCACATACTGAAATTAAACAATGTATTGCAACCGGCGGCACCAAAGAAAAAACCGAAGCAAAAATTAAGGCTGTTCATATTGATGATATCTTTCCTTCCGATAAGATTTTTCTTTCAGAAATGGTTGCTCAAGGTAAACCGGCGCCGGATTTGTTTTTATTTGCCGCCGAAAAAATGGATGAAAAGCCTGAAAATTGTTTGGTTATTGAAGACTCTCTTGCCGGTCTTACAGCCGGTTTGGCTGCCAAAATGGAAACTATTGCTTTTGTCGGTTCAAAAATGAATAATAATGATGAATATATATCTCAAGTTCAGGCTTTGGGTATAAAACATATTTTCAAAAAAATGAACGAAATTTATGATTTCATTTTTAAGTAAAAGAAAAGCTCCTTTTCAGGAGCTTTTTTAATTTTTAAGAATTCATATTGTTAAAGAAATCTTGATTGTCTTTACTTTGTTTGAGCTTATCAAGCAAGAATTCCATACCGTCGGTCATACCCATTTGCATCAAAACGCGGCGCAATACCCACATCTTGGACAAGGTAGCTTTATCAACCAACAATTCTTCTTTACGTGTACCCGAACGTGTAATATCAATAGTCGGGAACAAGCGTTTATCGGTTAATTTTCTATCCAAAATGATTTCGGAGTTACCTGTTCCCTTAAATTCTTCAAAAATTACTTCATCCATGCGAGAACCGGTATCAATCAATGCGGTGGCAATAATGGTTAAGGAACCACCTTCTTCAACATTACGAGCAGCACCGAGCAAGCGTTTCGGTCTTTGTAATGCGTTGGCATCCACACCACCGGTCAAAACTTTACCTGATGACGGAATAACCGTATTGTATGCTCTTCCCAAACGGGTGATTGAGTCCAACAAAATAACAACATCTTTTTTGGTCTCAACCAATCTTTTGGCTTTTTCAATCACCATTTCGGCAACTTGAACGTGGCGAGATGCCGGTTCATCAAAGGTGGAAGAGATAACTTCGCCTTTAACGGAACGTGTCATATCGGTCACTTCTTCCGGACGTTCGTCTATCAGCAAAACCATTAAATATGCTTCAGGGTGGTTGGTGGCAATGGCATGAGCAATATTTTGCAGCATCACGGTTTTTCCGGTGCGCGGCGGAGCCACAATCAAACCACGTTGACCTTTTCCTTGCGGGGCAATCAAATCTATTACACGGGTGGTATAGTCTTTGTCTCCGCAAATAATGTCAAAATCTAATTTTTCTGTAGGATAAAGGGGGGTAAGGTTATCAAAATTTATTCTAAGTTTGGAAAGTTCGGGATCGGCAAAATTTATTCGGTTTACTTTGGTCAGAGCAAAATAGCGTTCATTGTCTTTGGGTGCTCTGATTTCTCCTTCAACCGTATCTCCGGTTCGCAAACCAAACTTCTTGACTTGTGCCGGAGAAACGTAAATGTCATCCGGTCCGGCAAGGTAGTTGGATTGACTTGATCTTAAAAATCCAAATCCGTCTTGCAAAACTTCTATGGTTCCTTCACCATAGATTATATTATCTTCACTGGCTACTTTTTTTAATATCGCAAACATTAAATCTTGTTTACGCATTGATGAGGCATCTTCAATGCCCAGATCCTCCGCCTCTGTTAAGAGTTCCTTAGGAGTTTTTTGTTTAAGTTCTTGTAAATTCATGATTTCCTTGATTTTTTGGGGATATATTTGTGATTTTAATTTTTTATTAAAAAATTTAAGGTAGGTAAGCTTTATATATTATTATATTTTATTTTTGTCAATGAAATTTGATGTTTGGTCTTTTGACTAGTTTTATTAACAGCCCCGCAGGGCTAACAATATATTTTAAAATTTTAGTTGTTTTTAGTATATCCCTGTGCATTTTGTGGATAATTTTTCATAAACAGACTTGTCCACATGTGTGTCTTCTTAAACGAATCGTTAACGAAATATTAATAATTTTTCCTTTTTTAGATTCTTTTTCAAAAACATAAACACCATTTATAGATTCAAAACTTTAATTTTGCATTTTTCAGATATCCACAAATGAGGATTTCTTTTCATACCTGTATATAACTTTGAGTTTGGATTTTGTTTTATGAGTATTAAATTGTATAAGTGATTTGAGTAAGTCTAGTTATACACAAAAAGTTAATATTCTGTTAATAACTCTGGTTTGCTTATATTTATCAATTACTTAAGGCAATGCTTATGATTTTGGCGGCTATTACCGGTTCTATCGGCTGCGGAAAAACAACCTTGGCAAATATATTTAAAAAATTGGGGTATCCGGTTTTTGATGCCGATGCTTGGGTACGCAGACTTTATTTTAAGCCTGATTTTATTAAGGTGGTTTTGCAAAATTTTCCCGAAGCACAAACGAATGGTTCTTTTGATAAAAGAAAATTGCGTTTGATCGTTTTTGATGATAAAAAGAAGTTGCAAAAGCTTGAAAGTTTGATTCATCCCTTTTTGAAAAGACAACTTAAAGCCGTTATTCGCAAAAATGCGCAAAATGATGATTTGTTGTTTTTGGATGCGGCGCTTTTGTTTGAGCTTGGTTGGGATAAATATTGCGACTTTATTATTACGGTTAATGTTGATGAAAAAACTCAAAAAAAACGAGTGATGTCCAGAGATAATGTTTCTTTGGAGCATGTTGAAAAAATTATAAATAAGCAAATGAGCCAAAAAGAAAAAGTTGAAAAAGCCGATTGGGTGGTGGAAACAGATGTTCCCATGAATTTGCTTAAAGTTTCGGCTTTGGAAATTATTAATGGTTTGAACGGATAGGATTATATAATGGTCAGAGAGATTGTTTTTGATACGGAAACAACGGGTTTTGATGCCGATAAAGGTGATAGGTTAGTGGAAATCGGCGCGGTTGAACTTATTAATCATGTTCCGACCGGAAAAACTTTTCATAAATATATCAACCCTCAACGTGAAGTCCCCGAAGATGCTTTTAAAGTGCATGGGCTTTCTTATGAATTTTTGAAGGATTTTCCTACCTTTGACCAAATTGTGGATGAGTGGCTCGATTTTGTCGGTGATGACGGCATTTTGGTGGCGCATAATGCCAAATTTGATATCACTTTTTGTAACTTTGAGCAAAAGGCGCTGAATAAACCCGAATTTTCATGGGACCGAGTTATTGATACTTTGGAAATTGCACGCAATATGTTTCCGGGAATGCGTGTTAATTTGGATGCTTTATGTAAACGCTTTAATATTGACAATTCTAATCGTACCAAACACGGCGCTTTGCTAGATGCCGAACTTTTAGCCGAAGTTTATTTACAACTGATTGGCGGGCAAGAACCGTCAATGATGTTTGATGAAAAGAAAAAAGAATCTCAACATACGTCTCAAGTTCAATTTGGTTCCGCAAACGGAAAAATCAGAGAGGCTCGGCATTTTCCTTTAACTGAAGAAGAAATTAATCAACATAACGAATTTTTACAAAATAAAATTAAAGGTGCTATCTGGTTATCTGAATAAAAATTATGTTTATATTTCAGAAAAATTTAACAAAACGCAAGCCCGGAGCCGGCTAACAGCATTGGTTTAATTACCTTTCTGTCTTTGCCCTGATATAGTGTTGCTCTCTTGCTTCTTGGCGGGGCTTAGAAATTGTGATATTTTCCCTTGCTCTACGGGTGATCTAATTTTATTTTACCAGGCTTTCTCTTTGATCCCGGTTCATGGCTCTGTAAACTTGTGCTGCATTTTTTTTGGCATCTTTGACGCCGAGTTTTTCTGCTTTTCTATATAATAGAAAGGATTCAACCAGATTTTGCTTTATGCCATGACCTTTTGCCAGCATCCATGCTTTTATCTCTATGGCTTTGGAATCATCTTTTTCGACATATTCATCTAAGGTTTTTAGTTCTTTTGCCGTAATTTGATTTGTCTGTATGGCTTTTATGGTGTTTTTCCATCTTTCTTCTTCGGCTTTTATTGCATCTTGTTTTATTTTTCTCTCATCTAACAGTTTTACCGTCGGCTGTTCCTTCTTTTTGATTGTTTTTTCTTCTTTGGGAAGGTTGTCTTCAAATAATAATTCCGGTCTGTTTCTGTTTCTTACAAAAATGGGTAAATATCCACTGTTGTCATCTCTGATTACATCACGGTAAATTTCATCCAAACTGGCAGATTTTGCCGTGGGAATCAGGGCACAAAATATTGTTATGCTTAAAATTATTTTTAGTGCTTTGTTCATTTCTTTATTTTTTGTTTTTAAAACTTGTTTTTATACTAGCTAAATGTTATTCCTATTAAAAGTCTTAATTATCTGTTATAAACATGTTAGAAGCATTTTGAGGTTTTTTATGAAAAAAATTTATAATTCTATTACCGAATTGGTCGGAAAAACGCCTTTGCTTGAACTTTCTCGTTTGGCAAAAAATTTTCATGTGAAAGCTCATCTTTTGGCTAAATGTGAATTCTTAAATCCTCTCTTTTCCGTCAAAGATCGTGTGGCTCTTAATATGATTGAACAAGCCGAAAAATCTCATAAAATAACCAATGATACCGTTTTTGTTGAGGCTACCAGCGGTAATACGGGTATTGGTTTGGCTGGAATTTGTGCCGCCAAAGGTTATAAACTCGTGATTACCATGCCCGAAAATATGACCAAAGAACGTATTTTGCTTATGCGCCATTTTGGTGCCGAAGTTATTTTAACACCTGCCGAAGACGGTATGCAGGGGGCTATTGCCAAAGCCGATATGTTGGCTGAAAAAAACAAAAATGTTATCCTTTTGCGTCAATTTTCAAATCAGGCTAATCCGGATGCTCACCGCTTTACCACAAGTATTGAAATTATTGAAGATACTGCCGGGGAGGTTGATGCTTTTGTTGCTTCCGTCGGTACTGCCGGGACTTTGACCGGTATTGCTTCTACTTTGCGTACTTATAATCCTGATTTGTATGTCGTTGCCGTGGAGCCGGCGTCAAGTCCGGTTTTGAACGGCGGAAATCCGGCTCCGCATAAAATCCCGGGAATCGGTGCCGGTTTTGTTCCCGAATTTTATGATAAATCTTTAGTTAATGAAGTGATTGATGTTTCAGATGAAGATGCCGAATTCTTTTCTAAACAATTGGGGATGTTGGAAGGAATTTCTGCCGGGCTTTCTGCCGGTGCTGCCACTGCTGCCGCCGTTAAACTCGGGCAACGTTCCGATATGAAGGGTAAAAATATTGTCTTTATTTTGCCTGACAGCGTGGAACGATATCTCTCTATGCTTTAATATTAATTTTTAGTTTGATATTTTAGGTATGATGATATATTTTGTCGTTAATATTAACTGTTAAAAGATTTTTTCTATGAATCCTAAATCTATTTTAGGTCGATATTTGGCCAAACAAATTGTTGTTAATTTTCTCTCCGTCCTTTTTATGGTGATCGGTGTGATTTTAATGTTTGAAATGGTCGAACTCTTGCGTAAAGCTTCCGGGCGTGAAGATGTTTCTTTTTGGTTTTTGCTGGAAATTGCTCTGACCAAAATGCCTAAAACCATTGATATGGTCTTCCCTTTTGTTATGATGATTGCCGCTATGGTAACTTTTTGGCGCGTGAGCAAAAGTAATGAATTTGTTATTATTCGTGCTGCCGGTGTTTCTATTTGGGGTTTTTTAACACCCGTTCTTTGTGCCGTTTTTGCTTTGGGCGTGATTAATATTACTCTTATTAATCCGATCGCTGCCCGCCTTTATGAAATTTATGAAACACTCGATTATCGTTTTGATACCAGAAATCCCAATGCCGTTTTGTTTTCCGACAAAGGTTTGTGGACGCGTGAAGCCGTTGATGAAAATACCTTCCAAGTGATGCAGGCAAAATCTGCCAGACAAGAAGAAAAAGATTCTTTATTGCTGAGAAATGTTACTATCTTGGAAATGAATCGACAATCTCAACCTAAACGAACTATTGAGGCGTTTGCTGCCATTTTGGATGACGGTTATTTTGATTTGAAGGATGTTCTTGTCTATGAAGCTGGTAAACCTGTCTCTAATTTGAGTAGTATGAAATATAAATCTGCTCTGACCGTTGATCGAATTAAAGAAAATTTTGTTGAGCCCGATGCCATTTCTTTTTGGAATTTACCCGATACTATCCGTTTTTATGAAAATGCCGGTTTCTCAGCGCAAAAGCATTTGATGCGCTATTATTCTTTGCTGGTTTCTCCCTTTTTGCTTTGTGCCATGGTTTTGGTTGCTTCTCTTTTTGCTTTGCGTGCCAATAATCGTCGCGGCGGGGTGATGTTTTTAATCGTCGGCGGTATTACTACCGGTTTTGTGGTCTATTTTATGTCTCAGCTTATTTATGCTTTCGGCTTAAATGGAACTATTCCTCCTTTTTTGGCGGTTTGTACACCAACGCTTATTGCTACGCTTATCAGCGTGTCGGTGTTGTTGCATTTGGAAGACGGTTAATAAAAAAGGCTGAAAAATCAGCCTTTTTTATATTCTTTTGTCTTTGCTATGACAATATGATGCTATCGGACATTTTTCACAATCGGGTTTTTGGGCTTTGCAAATGTATCTGCCAAACAAAACCAGCCAGTGATTGGCGTTTTTTATATATTCAAGCGGCAGAACTTTCATTAAATCTTGCTCAATGGCTAAGGGGGTTTTGCCTTCACTGAAACCTAACCTTTGCGATATTCTCATCACATGGGTGTCAACGGCTAAAGTTGGTTGATTGAACCAAACATTTAAGACGACATTGGCAGTCTTTCTGCCTACTCCGGGAAGATTTTCCAGGGCTTCTCGGTCTTCGGGTACTTCACCATGATATTTTTCAACCAGTTCTTGACTTAAAGCTAAGATGTTTTTGGCTTTGTTATTATATAAACCTATTGTCTTGATATATTCTTTGATTTTTTCTAAACCCAAATCTGCCATTTTTTGCGGGGTGTCTGCAACTTCAAACAGAGCTTTGGTGGCTTTGTTGACGCCTTTATCCGTGCTTTGCGCCGAAAGAACAACGGCAACCAATAGAGTAAAAGTATTTTTATAATCTAATTCGCAACGCGGATTGGGATCTTCTTTTTGGAAGATTTTCATGATTTCCAAAATTTCTTTTTTGTTTCTCATGCTTTAACGCCTCCGGCGCCTGCCGTTTTGGGGGCATTTTCATCTAAGGGCCAACGGGGACGAGGTTTGAAATCGAGCTCGTTGGTGTAGCCTTTTTGAAATCTTTCCAATCCAGCCCAGGCAATCATTACACCGTTATCCGTGCAAAACCGTATGGGGGGCGCAGAGAATATTAATCCTTCCTTCTCTGCCAAAGCTGCCATTTTTTTGCGTAGATAATTATTGGCGGCAACCCCTCCCGAGACAACAATGTCTTTTCCGGTTGGGCATTTTTCTTTGAATATCTTTATTGCTTTTTCCAATTTGTGAATTAGACAATCGGATACTGCAAGTTGAAAGCCGGCACAGATATCCGCCGTGTCTTTTTTATTTATTTCGGCATGCTCTATGTTACAGTCCGGTGTATATGATTCAATTATTTTGCGAACGGCTGTTTTTAAACCCGAAAATGACAAATTGCAATCACCCGAATTGGCTAAAGGACGCGGTAATACAAAACGAGTTTCATCTCCCAATTCTGCCATTTTTTCTATGATCGGTCCTCCAGGATAACCTAAATTGAGCATTTTGGATACCTTATCAAAAGCTTCTCCCGCCGCATCATCTATGGTGGTTCCCAGTCTTTCAAATTTTCCGACATCATGTACAATCAAAATTTGGCAGTGTCCGCCGGAAACAAGCAGCAATAAATATGGATATTGTACATCTCCCGTAAGCCGAGGTGCCAGAGCATGTCCTTCCAGGTGGTTTACGGCTATGAACGGTTTGTTTAAGGCTAATGCCATTGCTTTGGCAGCCATAACGCCGATGACAACCCCTCCGATTAATCCCGGTCCCGAAGAGGCAGCTATTGCATCTATGTCTTCGGCTTTTAATTGGGCTTTTTTTAATGTGTGCTCAATTATTTCATCAATATGTTCCAAATGGGCTCTGGCGGCTATTTCCGGAACAACACCTCCGTAAATCTTGTGGTCTTCGATTTGTGTCCACAAGCATTCTCCCAATATTTCCTTCTTATCGTTGACTATTGCTGCCGCCGTTTCATCACAGCTGCTTTCTATTCCTAATACCAACATTGTTTTTTTTCCGTTATTTTATTGAAAGTTTTTTTTATTTATATACACTATTAAAATAAAAATAGCAAATAAGGAATTTGGAATTATGGCTGATACAAAAGATAAAAAAGAATCATCTGAAAAAACGCCCGTGAAAATGCATACTTTCGGAAAGTTTACCTTCAGAGTTTTGTTGATTGCTCTTGTTTTGGGAGGTGGGTATGCTCTTTGGAAAAATCCAAATTTAACGGATGATTTATCGGTTAAATTTAAGAGCTTTTTTGAAAAATCTGATACCGAATCTGAAACGGTGCAAATCGATCAAGTGGCTTTGCTTCGTCAAGAGGTCAGTGATTTGAGAACCCAAATTGCCTTAATGCAGAGTTTACAGGCACAAAAACAAGATACTGCCGCTTTGGAACAACGTTTTGATACGCTTGAAAAATTTAATCAAAATGTGATTGATTCAAAGGCAGATGTGGCAATCGTCCTGGGTTTGCTTACTCGTTTGGATGCTGCTGAACAACAATTAGATGTGTTAAGCCGAATCACCGATCAGGGGGCTGTTGTTCTTACTGCTGCCATGTTGGTTAAAGATAGTGCCGAAAGAGGCGGTAGCTTTGTTTATGAAGCCGAAATTTTGAATCAGCTGGCTGCCGATAACGTGAAGGTTAAACCTGCCGTGGAGGTTGTTGTTAATGCTGCCGTTAACGGTATTTATAATGATGCTTATTTGATGAAGTCTTTTGATGAGGTTTATCAGACTTTGGTTAACCAAACTCGTCAGGAATCTGAAAAAACATGGAAAGATCGTCTCAATAATAAAATCAGTGAATTTATTAAAGTTCAAAAAAATGGTGACAACTCTCCTCAAAATCCAAATCTTGCTGAATTGGAGCAAATTAAAATTTTGCTAAATTCAGGAAATATTAAAAAATCCGTATTAATGTTACAGCATCTTTCCAATGCGAATCTGCAAAAAGAACCTTTGTTGACAGCTTGGTTGGAAAAAGCTCAGGCTAAAATTGCTTTTGATGAGGCTCTTGCCCAGATTACAACTTATTATTTAGCGGCTTTGAAGGTAAATTTTATAAAAAAGGAGACGCAGCATGACTAGAAAAACTTCAATTTTTATTTTTCTCGGACTCATTTTCACTTTTACAATTTGGATGATGGACAGAGCCAGCCTTGTTGCCGTTAGTTGGCGTAAGGTTTATTTTGAATTCTCTATTCCCGAGGCAATGCTCTTTTTGCTTGTTATTTTTGCCGTTATCGATTTGTTGACAAGAATAATCAGAACCGTGCAAAAAGCCCAACTCAAAGAAGTTTACAGAACCTCCGTCTTTAGAGATAATACCGATGAAAATGCTGCAATTGATGTTTTGGCTGGAAAAATCAGTGAGAAAATGATTATTAACCGCCATGATTTTGATAATTCCATGCTTCTTGTTCTTCAAGCCATGACTGCTATTACTGCCGGTGATATGAAGGAAGCTCGCTCTAATTTGACCAAGCTTAAAAAAATTATCGGCGATGATCCTATTATTGATGTCTTGAAAATGAAAATTTATAAAGGCGAAAAAGACTTTGATAAGATGGAAAAACTCTCCGGTAAGATGATGAAAAATGAAAATGTTCAACTTATCGGTTTGAAAGCCGCCGTTGAAGCTCAGATGCAGAAAAAAGAATTTAAAGAAGCTTTGGCTACGGTTAACCGTGCTTATGAACTGCGTCAAGATTTGTATTGGGTTATTGAAAGCGCCTTTGAACTTCGTGCTAAAGCTAAGGATTGGGAAGGCGCAATGCAGGTGCTTGATGCTGGCTTGAAAAAGAAAATTATTAATAAAGTTAACTATGACAGATTTAAATCTATTGTGCTTTTGGAAAGAGCTTTTGAATTCAAAGCCAAAAATGATGATGTTAACTTCTTTAAATTTGCCTCTCAATCTTTTGAAGCTGATGAAACCTTAGTCGCTGCTGCTATCTCTTTGGCTCGTTATTATAAAGAACATGATAACCAGATCAGAAAAGCTGCTAATGTTTTAACTCAAGCTTGGAAGAGAAATCCGGTTGATGAGTTGGCTTATGAATATATGAACCTCTGGCCTAAAGATGATATTTTAGATCAAATTAAACGTATTGAAGCTTGGGCTAATATGAATAGTTTGCGTCCGTCTTTGAATAATCGATTGATTGCCGAATTGGCTGTTAAAGCCGGTTTGTGGAACAAAGCTAAAACCGAAATTGATATGTTTATCATTAACAATCCTTGTACTAAGAAAATTTGCTCTCTCTTGGCAACATACGAAGAAAAAGCCAATAAAGATAAAAAAACTGCCGCAGAGTGGAAACAACGCATGAAATCTTGTGATGAAGATTCCGGTTGGGTTTGTGAAGATTGTGGTGCCGTTTCTGATAAATGGGAAGCCGTTTGCGATACATGTGGTTCCTTCGGTACTAAAAAATGGCATCTCTATATTGAAAAAAATGAAGGTGCTAAATTTGCCGAAGTTCCGCAAGATGTGGCTGAGCAAATTCCGGCTCTTGAAAAAGAAGAAGATGATGACTAACGGAGGTTTTTGATATGACGGATTTTGCTAAAGCTAAAACTTCTTGGCTTGAAAAATATAAAGTTGTTCCGCAAACGTTGAACGCCGTTCAAAAAGTTGAAACTGCGGCTACCGCTTTTAATACCAATGTGGATGCCGTGTTAAAAATCAGTGGTAAAAAAATAGCCGAGCTGGCTAAGGCACAAAATTTGTCATTAAAACAACTTCAAGACATTAAAGAAACTAAACTTTCTTCTCCGCAAGATGTTATTAAAGGTATTTTTAAATGCTTTTCTAAAGGTATTGCCGAAGAGTGGTTGACGGAAGATAAGCTTGTTTATGATTGGATGGTCAAAAATTTAGGCTATGACCGTTTGCAAATGGGCGGACAAGGCGGTATTGTGGCTAACATTTTGGCTGTCGCCGGTGTGAAAAAAGTTTATGCTCATGCTAACTCTTTGCCGGAATTGCAAGCTCAACAATTTTTGGCTCTTGATAACCTGCTTTCTTTTGATGAAAAGGGAAATGAAAAGCCTGCTTATCAAATTGATCGCAAAACCGATATTCCGCTTATTCATTGGATTATTGAGTTTGATAAAGGCGATAAAGTCGAGCTTGACGGTGAGACTTTTGTTTGCCCCAAAGCCAACCGCTTTATTGCTACTTATGATCCTCTGAACCTCCATTTGGTTATGGATGAAAACTTTGTGAAGGCAGCCGAGAAAAATAAACTCAATTATATGATTTTATCCGGTTTTCATGCCTTGACTGAAAATAATGACGGTGTGGTGCTCACGCATAGCGTTTTGCCAATGCTCAAAATTTGGAAGGAAAATGGCACAATCGTACATTTGGAAATTGCTTCCACGCAAGATCTGGCTGTACGCAAAGCCATTATTGAAAAAATTGCGCCGAAGGTTGATTCAATCGGCATTAACGAGCGTGAGGCTATTGATATTTTAGAAATTATCGGACAAGAAAAATTGGCTGAAGCCTGCGAGAAAGATACGCATAGTCAAAATATGTTCAAAGCGCTGGTGGCGATTAAGAAAGCCCTTAAAGCACCCAGAATCCAGTTGCATATGTTTGGTCTTTACATCACTTTGCAAGATAAAAATGCCGTTATTTCTTCCGAAGCGAACTTGCGCGGTATGATGACTGCCGCCACGATTGCTGCCGGAAAAGCCGGTACGGGCAGTGTGAACCAAAAAGAAAACCTGCTTTGGGCGCAAGGTCGTGAAGTTTCTGATGTGGGGCTTAATGAGCTTAAAGATTTGGCGGCTTATATCGGAGATGAATCTTTACTTGAAACAGGTATTTCGACCTTTGATGGATTTGATGTGATTGCGCTGCCGACCATTTTGATTGAAAAGCCGGTTACGCTTGTGGGTATGGGTGATACGATATCGTCGATGTCTTTAGTTTCCGCCCGCTAGAGAAAAGCTTGTATAACGGTAATCTAATACAGAAACTGCGAATAAAATTTTCGGTCATGTACCTCTTTGTACACTCCCTCAAATTTTTTCTGGTTTCTTATTATATTCCTCGTTCTCCAAACTTTTCTAAAAAATCCGTATAACGGTGAACTAGAGCAATTTAGCGGCAAATAGTTGTTTATTCCTTGTTTTCTGCCAGATATTTATTGATAGCCTCAATCACGCGGTTGACGGTGATGTCAACTTGTTCTTCCTTGGTTTCCACCACAATGTTTGCTTCCGAATAATAGGGATATTCATCACTGATATATTTTTCCAGTTTGCTTTTTAACTGGTCGTCGCTGCCTATTAAAAACGGGCGATGCTTTCTTCCTGCCGTGCGATGATATAATACCTCTATATCGGCTTTGAGCCAAATGGTTAAGGCATTTTTTTTAGCCAATTCTCTGGTTTGTTCGGCTACAAAAGAACCTCCTCCTGATGCCAAGACGCAAGGTGCTCCCTGTAAAAGTCTTTTCATCACGCGCATCTCTCCGGCTCTGAATTCGGTTTCACCAAAGCATTTTAATAAATCCATTAAAGATAAACCGGCGGCTTTTTCCACTTCCGTATCACCGTCGATAAAAGGTAAATTTAATTTTTTGGCTAATCTTTTACCAACACTGGTTTTGCCGCTGCCCATTAATCCAACGAGCAAAATTATTTTATCTATTTTTTTTATCATTGTTATTTTTTCATTTTTCTTTCATAGATTTTGTGTTATCTGTTGTATAACAGTTTTAATTTAATAAGGTTTATACATCATGCGTCAGAAAAAATCAAAGGCTATATTTTATATTTTGGGATTAATTGTTGTTTTGGCTGTTCTTTTTGTGGTCTCGGCAGAAGTTCCGGTTAAAGTTGAGCATGTGGAACAACCTTTGCAAAACACTTTTTTGAATAAATAGCCATGTCGGCGGGAGCTTTACTGGAAGGCTTTTTAGCCATGATGGTGGCGGAGCGTGGCGCTTCCCAGAATACGATTGAAAATTATCAACGTGATTTGCAACAGTTTTTGTCTTTGGTTCCTATTGCCGATATGGCAAACGTAACAGATAATGATGTCTTTCAATACGTGCAAAAGCTTAGCCGTATGAATTATGCTCCAAAAAGTATTGCCCGCAAAATCTCGGCATTAAAAGAATTTTTTAAATTTCTTTTTTCCGAAAAGGAAATTAAAGAGAATCCGACGGCTTATCTCATGGCTCCCAAGCAAGAAAAGCCGTTGCCTAAGTTTTTAACGGAAACCGAGCTCAAACAACTGATTGATACGGCTTTTGCCAAAGAGGGAATCCATGCGCGTCGCCTAGCCGTTATGTTGATTTTAATGTCGGCTTGTGGTTTGCGTGTTTCCGAGCTGGTCGGTTTACCGGAAAATTGTATCAATTTTGATAAAAAAGAAATTTTAGTCAGAGGTAAAGGAAGCAAAGAGCGACTTATTCCTATTTCTGACGAGGCGATTGAAGCGGTGTTAGATTATACAACTTATCGTGATAATTTTATCCGCGGCGGTAGAAAATCTATTTGGCTGTTTCCTTCTCTTACTTCATCTTCCGGACATATGACCAGAGAGGCCTTTTTTGTGGCTTTGAAAGAGCTTGCCGCGGAAGCCGGTATTTCGCCTGAAAAAATTTCTCCGCACGTTCTGCGACACACTTTTGCAACACGATTGCTTAATCATGATGCTGATTTGCGTAGTGTGCAAAAAATGCTCGGACATGAAGATATTTCCACAACCGAGATATATACCCATATTACTTCGGAAAAACTGATTGATACGGTAAAAAAACTGCATCCGTTGAGTCGATTAAAGTAGCTTTGCCAGCTCCAGATATTGTTCCGGTGTTATTTCTTCGGCACGAAGCGTTAAATCTAACCCCAGTGAAGCGCATTTTTCTTCCAACCCTTTAACTGATTTCAAACTTTGGCGAATCATCTTGCGGCGCTGGCTAAAGGCTTGCGTGGTCAGCTTTTCTACTTTTTCTAAAAGTTTTGATTCAATGTTGGCAGGTTTGGGACGGAATAAAACCACTGTAGACCAAATTTTGGGGGCAGGCACAAAACAGTTGGGATTGATATCAAACAAGCGCTCAATTTTGCACAAAAGTTGTGACAGAATCGAAATTCGACCATAATCTTTGCATTTTGTAGGGGCACAAATTCTGTCCGCAACCTCCTTTTGGAACATCAATGTCAGACTATCAAAATTTTCAATTTGTTTTAACCAACTGACCAGCAGAGGTACGGAAATGTTATAAGGTAAATTGCTGACTATATTTTTCGGTGTTCCTTCAAACTTTGAAAAGTCTTGTTTCAAGGCGTCTCCATTGATGATTTCAAGTTTATCTTCGCCTACTTTTTCTCTGATTTCCTGCATAATCTCAATGCAGCGTTCGTCCATTTCCACAACCGTCAATTTTTGGGGGTTGCGGCATAATACCGAACGTGTCAGTCCTCCCGGTCCGGGACCGACTTCAATAACATATTCTCCGCTGAAATCCGGCTTTTTTTGTTTTGTCAGAGAAGTGTTGATGATTTTGTCCGTTATGTTCCTATCCAGCAAAAAATTCTGTCCTAAGGCTTTTTTTGCCATTAAGCCGTGACGTCCTACCGTTTCTCTTAAACCGGGAAGCTCATTTATTTTTTCTGATAAATCAATCATATTAATTTCTTATTTCTATGACGGCTTGCTGTCTTAAGTCTTGTAGGTATTTTTGAGCCAAAGTTTCCATTCTTTGATTGGTTAAATAGTTTTTTATTTCTTCTTCTGTCGGCATACTGGGTTTATCTTTTTTAGGATTAAAAGTTTGGTTCAATTTTATTATGTAATAACCGTCGTTAAGCAGTACGGCATCACTTATTTCTCCGTTTTTTAGCCCTAAAACCGTTTCTTCCAGCTTTTCGGGGAGTTTGCCTTGATTAACCCAGCCTAAATTTCCGCCTTTGGCTGCGCTCGGACTATCAGAAAATTTCATGGCATAAAGCTCAAATCTCGGATCTTGTCTTAAGTTTTTGACTAAATCTTGAATATCTTTGGCGTTTTCTTTTTTTATGAAAATTTCTGAAATTTGATATTTCGGTGTGTTTAAATCTTCTTTTGCTTCTTTTAAGGCTTTTTCTATTTCACTTTGAGTGATATTTCCTTCTAAACGTAATTTATTTCTTAAAAAACGAACCCATGCCAAATCGGCTTTCATTTGTTCTCGAAAGCTTTTTTCCGTTACTTTGGCATTTTTTAATATGTTTTTTAATTCTCCGCTCGGAATCTTATTGCTTTTTTCAAAATTGGTAATGGCGGCATCTATATCTTGTTCCGTTATTTTTATTCCGTCTTTCTCGGCGGCTTGTAATTTTATTTTTTCATCTACGGCAGAGTGTATTACTTTTTGTATAATCATACCTTTGGTTTGCGGGTTGAGGGGAATTTGCGTGGTCATTAAGAAGGAATTAATTCGGTTTTGCACATCTTGATTGGAGATTATTTCTCCATTTACCAATGCCGCTATTTTTACCGAATTTTTTGCTTCCGCTTGTGTGTTTATTATCGTTAAGCTTAAGGCTAATATTCCGAAAAATTTTTTCATTTATTCCTCCTCTTTTATTTGCTCGTTCCGCCAAGGGTTTTTAATAGGAAGTTTACTCCGACTTCATAATCTCCTTCATAATCAGGATCACTCGAATTATCTTTTCTCATATATATGATAAGCGCCGTACACTCATCTTCGTAGATTAAATCTCCGCCGTATTCCAAAGAATCTCCGCCATCGGTTAAATCTTGGCGATTGTATATGCTGATGCTCCAATCTTTGGTTAATTTACTCCTTAATGCCGTGTATAGCTCTTTTCTTTCGCTATTCTCTATTAAAGATGATGATTTGTTATCTTGTAAATAGATATATGATATGTAGGCATTTAAAATTTTAGGACCGATTGTTGTTGATAATTCGCTGTATGTTAAATCGTAGTCATCTTTGTCTATTCTGAAACGATAATTTAAATCAAAATAGTCGGTCGGACTGGCGTATATTCTTCCGACGTAATCACTTAAATGTCCGCTTTTTTCTCCGAGGTCATAAGATACGGTGTCGTTGATTGATTCATTTTTTTCAAAATAGTAGCTTTGTGCTAAAAAGGCAGAGGTTCTGCCGGTGATGTCTCCATAAGAGCTCCAGTTGAAACCGTAGCTGATACGGCTACCGGTATCATTTCTGTCGTATCCGGCGTATCGATCAATGTCTAGAACATTTGAGTCATCTAGTTCAAAATCTTGGCTGTCTT
Source organism: uncultured Alphaproteobacteria bacterium (assembly GCA_944393215.1). Lineage (GTDB taxonomy): Bacteria > Pseudomonadota > Alphaproteobacteria > RF32 > CAG-239 > CAJLXD01. The sequence goes on along the minus strand of CALXZL010000001.1, from coordinate 163,139 downwards.
CATTGGGAATTTTATCTGTTTTGTTACTGTCATTTGGGGCTAATACGGCGACTATCGTCGGTTCTAGAATTTGACGTGATGTTTCACTGGCACGGATAAAGGGTAATTTCCACTCTAAGCCTAATTGCGGGAACACTCTCGCTACTCCTCCCGTAAACTCTTCTCCTGCCGGATTGAGATAATTATCAACATAGTATAAGTCCGATTTTACCGAGGCAACCATACGATATTTTTCTCCATATGGTGAGGTGTAGGGTAATACCCAGGAATTTATCATGGAAAATCTTTGGGTATTTGTTTCTTCCTCTCTATAAATTGAAGCAAAGTTTAAATTGGTCTTGGTATATGCTCCGTATGGTCCGACATCACTGATGTTTTCATATTCCATTAATGGCAAAACAACCGGTTCATCATATTCCTTCATATCATAACTTAAAAGTTGATAATAGTAGCTTTCTATGGCAGCATAATTTCGGTTGTCAAATCCTTGCATTTTGAGGCTTGAGGTTAACCACGCATCGTCTTGTTTATCAAGAGACATATCTTTCAGGTATGTTCGGTCGGAGGCATAGTTTACATCCAAATCGGCTACCCAATAATCATTTACCTCATATCTTCCCGTGGCAAAAATATTTCCTCTGGTTTTGTCTTTGTCATCGTCCTTCATGAAGCTGCCTTCCGCGCTTAATTCTCCGCGATAGACATATTTATTGTATTTTCCACTTAATATTAAACCTTTATCGGTAGAAAAAATCGGATCAAAAAACAGGTCTTCATGATCGGATATATTCCAGAAGTATTTGGGTTGAACTGCCGCTCCAAGGTAAGAACTGCTGACAATGTTCGGAATTAGAAATCCAGAACGCCTTTTTACACTCGGATCCGGATGTGACAAAAACGGCGTATAAAATACCGGAACTCCTTTAACCTCTAAAAAGGCATGATTGTAATATACATCTTTGTTTTCCGCATCATGGATGATCTTTCTCGCCTTTAACTGCCATAACGGATTTTTTCCCGTGCAGACATCACACGGAGAATAAACGGCATTTTCCATTTCTTTGTCATCATTAACAAATTTTGTTATTTTAGTGGCGGCAATTTGACTTCTGTCTTTCATTATGATTTTGATGTTATCCATTTCTCCGGCTTGCATTTTATCCGAAAGAACAACATAGTCTGAAAAAACAACCGTCCCGTCTTCATTAAGCAAAACAACATTGCCGACTGCCGTAACAATATCATCTTTTTGATTATATATTATTTTATCTGCTTTTACCGTTAAATTGTCGCGGACGATGTTTACGTCTCCCGTTGCCGTGATTGTTTCTAGTCTTTGGTCATTTTGTATTTCGTCGGCACTGAAATATATGTCTTGCTCTTCCTCTTCTACTCGGGGAGAAATTATGTCCGCAGCTTCCGTTATGTTTAACGGATCTATTTTAGCTTGGGGGAGTTGTTTTACTTCCGAATCTTTTAAAACAACACCGGCATCCGTTGTATTATAGACAATTTCTTGCGCTTCTGCTCTGATGCCATATAACAAAAAGCTTAAGATTAAAATATTTTTTCCTAAATGAAGTTTATGCATATTTTTTTACCTCATTAGGAACATTTTTTTTACGATTGAACATCGTCGGATTATAAAAAAGCAATAGATAAAAACATGCTACTAAAGGAATTAATAAATTGGCATAAATTAAAGATAATAATGCTAAATTGTTTACTGCTATGTTGGTTAATGATAAATCCAGTGCCAAAATAACAATCATCAGCGTTACGGATATTGATATTATTTTGGTTTGACCACGACGATTGAAATTCCCGCAAAGGAGTCCCGTACAAGCCAAGACGGCAAAAAGTAGATTGAAAAACGGGTTTAATAAGCGGCGATTTCCTTCAACAAAAAAGCGGTTGGCTTCCTTTTCTTCCAAATTGGGATTGTTGTGCGCATTTAACAATTCTTGCAAGTCTCTTTCTCGGACGCCGGCTTCTTTTTTTCGGGATTTTTCTTGTATACCAAAATCAACTGAATATCGGGCGAAGGATACAGACGTAAATTGATTGTTTTTTTTGTTTATTTCTTGTCGGGCTCCGTTGACCATAATTATTTTCGGACCTTTTTCCGTATAAATTATTCTTCCCTTTTCTGCTGAAATTGTTACTCTTGATCCCGGCGTTCTTTCATCATTGACCATAATGCCTGTAACCGAGCCGTCTTTTTCATGGGTTGTTATGAATACGGTTAACCCGTTTTGTAAACGTGTAAATTCTCCTTCTCTCAACATTAAATGCGAAACATCATTTTTTACCTTCCACTGCAATTCGCTGAATTGTCTTTCTGACCAAGGAATTCCCCAGTTGTATACAAAGATGTTGAAAAAAGACATGAATAAACCAAAGATAATTGCCGGAACCGCACATTGTAACGGACTGATGCCTGCTGATTTCATGACAACCAACTCTCGGTCCGAAAGCATGCGGTTGTATACAAATAATACTGCCGCAAAAACCGAAACGGGCGCTAATACCGTAAATATTCTCGGCATCAGTAAAGATGTTAATTCTGCAAAGACACTAATAGCTATGCCGTTGTTGGTAATTAAATCAACAAAGCGCAAAGATTGTGTCAGCCAAATGATGGACATTAAGGAAAAAGTTACCAGCAAAAAGCCCACAAGTATTTGTCTGATTATGTAACGGTCCAGTTTTTTCATGCCGCGGTTTTTTTATCTTTTTTATACCATTTTATGCATATATGGTTAGTAACATACCTTTATTTATAAATGAATCAATATTTTTTTGAGGAATCAATCATGAAAATACGTTATGCAGAGCTTTTTGATGCTGTTTCTATTGCTCGGATTCATTGTGAATCTTGGCAAACAACTTATGTTAATTTAATCCCGCAGCGTATTTTGCAAAAAAAATTATTTTCTCAAGAAAAGGTAGACCGCTGGCAGAATCGTCTTCTTGATAAAAAAAATATTGTTTTGGTCGCAGAAAATGAGCAAGGAATCGTGGTTGGTTTTGCTTGGGGCGGCGTAGGAAGAGATGAGAGAATTCCTCTTAATTTTGAACTATATGCTTTATATATTGCAGAATCTGAACAGAATCGGGGTTATGGTTCAGCTCTTCTTAAAAAATTTGCTCAAGAAGTGGGTGAGACTTTTTATTTATTTGCTCTTAACGGTAATGATAAAGCCGAAAAATTTTATATCCATTGCGGCGGAATCCTTAAGCTCGAATATGCAAAAACACAAGAAGATGAAGGTTTTGTTTTGTTAGAAGATTGTTTTTTTCTAAATAATTTTTGACACCTTTTTTCTTTTTGTATATTTTAACAAGAGTGATTGTTCAATTATGTTTAATTATTAAATTTTTTATTTATGGAAATTCAAGAAATAAATCCAATTCAAACAATTTGTTTAAATGGAAAAAAGTATTGGCGTGCTTTTGATGTGAGAGAGGATTGTTTTAAAATCTTTGCAAGGTTGTCTTTGTCTTCCGAATTGATTGCGACGTCAAAAGATTTTCTTTTGATTGCAGATGAAGATGAACACGTTTGGGTGTTTGAGAAAAAAGGGTTTTCTTGGCGGCATATTTATTTGGAAGGTGAGTTTTTGCATTCTGTTTTTGGTGATAAAGCTAACGGTTTTTTGGTCTTAATTGATTTGCCGGACTTTTATTCTGCAAAAAAATTGCTCGTCTGTCAGGATAAGATCTTTATCTGCAAATCAGGCACAAAGCTTGATGATACTCATTTTCAGGCAGCGGTGCTTAAAGATGGTGAAGAAAAGGTTTTATCCGCAGGGATTGGTTCTGATAAAGAATTGATTTTTAATTTTTCTTAAAAAAAGCACTTGTTCGAAAAGGAGCAAGTGCTTTTTTGTATGAGGTCTTGAACCTTAGATCATTGCCATACCACCGTTGATGTTGATGGTTTGACCGGTGATGTATTGAGCTTCATCAGATGCCAAGAAGGCAACAACGTTAGCAATATCTTGAGCTTCACCGAGTTTGCCTTCCGGAATTTTGGCAAGCAAAGCAGCTTTGACGTCATCCGGCAAAACATCGGTCATCGGTGTGCGGATAAAGCCCGGCGCAATAGAGTTTACGGTAATGCCGCGAGAACCGACTTCTTGAGCCAAGCATTTGTTCATGGCAATCATACCGGCTTTGGATGCAGAGTAGTTGGCTTGACCGGCGTTTCCGGTTACACCAACAACAGATGCAATACCAATGATGCGGCCAAAACGACGTTTCATCATACCGCGAACGGCTGCTTTTGCCAATTTGAAACCGGCAGAAAGGTTAACGTCCAAGACTAATTGCCAATCTTCATCGCTCATGCGCATGAATAAATTGTCTCTGGTTAAGCCGGCATTGTTTACCAAAATGTCAATGCGACCTAATTTTGCTTCAACGTTAGAAACCAAGTTTTTAACATCTTCGGCATTGGTCAAATTTGCCGTGAAAACTTCAACGCGATCTCCCAATTCTTCTTTAAGCTTGAGCATAGGTTCTTCACGCATATCGGTCAAAGCCAATGTGGCGCCTTGTTTGTGCAAAGTACGGGCAATTTTGTCTCCCAAGCCACCGGCAGCACCGGTAATCAAAGCTACTTTATCGTGTAATTCAAACATGTTTATTTTCCTTTTAAATTAAACTTTTAGCCAATTCTTCAATCTCAGCGGCGGAGCCAACCGAAATTGCATTAATTTCTTTGTCGCATCTTTTTACCAGACCGGACAAAACTTTGCCGGCGCCGAGTTCTATAACATCGGTAACGCCGTTATTCTTCATATAAGCAACACTTTCTCTCCAGCGGACAGATCCGGTTACTTGTTCAATTAAGTGTTGGATGATTTCTTCTTTTTTTGAAATTGCCGAGGCTAACACGTTGGAAATCAACGGAATACTAGCATCGTGTGCTTCCACTTCATGCAAGGCTTTTGCCATAACTTCGGCTGCCGGTTTCATTAACGGGCTGTGGAAGGGGGCACTTACGGGGAGTTTTAAGCAACGTTTGGCTCCGAATTCAGGTCCGGCGATGCCTACGGCTTTATCAATGGCTCCCATGTGTCCGGATATGACAATTTGTCCATCCGAGTTGTCATTGGCGCAAACGCAGACATTGCTTGCATCGGCACATGCTTCTGCCAATTCATGAACTTTTTCTGAGCTTAAACCGATAACAGCTGCCATACCGCCAACTCCTAACGGAACGGCTTTTTGCATGGCATCACCACGAGTACGAAGTAATTTTGCCGTGTCGGTTAATGAAAATACACCGGCAGCGCAAGCTGCTGAATATTCTCCTAAAGAGTGTCCGGCAACAAATGATGCTTTGTCTTTAAGATTGATCCCGAATTCTTTTTCCAAAACACGGACAACTGCCATAGAGTTTGCCATTAAGGCGGGTTGGGCGTTGCTGGTCATGGTTAAGTCCGCTTCCGGACCTTCTACCATTATTTTGAATAAGTCTTGATTTAATGCTTCATTGACTTCTTCGAAAACTTCTTTGGCCGATTTGAAATTTTCAGCCAGTTCTTTTCCCATGCCGACAAATTGTGATCCTTGTCCGGGAAATACGAAAGCTTTAGTCATTCATAGTTTTCCTTATTATTGATATATCACAAAAAGCTTTATCTGATAGAATAAAAAAGTCAAGCATTTAAAGCCTTTTATAAACCTGAATCGTTATTCCTTATTAATTACATTTTAATCTATTAGCGCTATAAAGTTTCCATTATTGATAAAACAAGTTGAATATGAGAGGTTAAAATGTTTGAACTTGTTCCCGATTTGGCAAAAAAAGCTCATGTCATTGATTTAAAGCTTTGTAAGGTTTTGCTGGAGAATAATGCTCTTTATCCTTGGTTAATTTTAGTTCCTAAAGTTGCTAACGTTAAGAATATGCTCGGACTTTGTATGGAAGACAGATTGCAGCTTATGCGCGAAATTGATTTATGTGAAGAGGTTTTGGTTGAAAATTTTCCTCATGATCAGACAAATGTTGCGACGGTTGATAATCTTTGTCCACAGCTTTACATCCACATTATTTGCCGTAAAAAAGGTGATCCGGATTGGCCCGGAACCGTATGGAACAATCATTTCGAACCCTATACGTCCGATGATGAAGCAGCCATGGCGGCAAAAATTAAAAAGGCAATCATGATTAAGCAGACTGATCCTAAATATATGCAAGGGATGCATCATCCTGATTATAGTACTTTTGAATAGTGGTTGATATTTTTACGTGTGTTGTTATTTATGGCTAAAAAGAAGAAAAAAGAAAAAAGTTTTGTGACAAAAGCAGGAATAAGAATCTTAGGTTTGGCTATGATGCTTTCCGTTATTTTTATGATTGTCAGTATTTTCTTTTTTAATCCTCATGACTCTTCTTATAATACGGCTTCTTCCGAAGTCCATAATCTTTTAGGCAGTTTGGGAGCTCTTTGTTCCGATTTTGTGTTATCTTGGTTTGGTTATGCTTTGCCGTTGTTTTTGATTGCTCCTTTGGTTTGGGGGTATCATCTGTTGCGCTTGCGCGAAGTTATTAATCCTTATAGTCGTATATTTGCGTTTGGTTTTGGTGTTTTTTGCTTTTCGGTTTTGCTTAGTTTGGTTCCGCAGACTTGGGGCTTGGGTAAAATCGGCGGAAATGTCGGTGTGTTCTTTGCTCGACATTTACTCTCTCTTTTTAACTCAATCTATGTTTATGCGTACGGAAAATATATTTTTGCGTTAATTTTGTTTGTTTTAGCCTTTTTGGCTTTTGATTTTGCCGTCGGGATTACTTATAAAAACTGGTTGGCAGGGCTTAAAAAAGCTTGTGAAATTTGTGCAAAATCGGGGCAATTCTTGTTGCAATGCTGTCGTGGAATTTTCAGTTTCGGGCGTCGGTTGAAAAAAGAAGATGATGAACAACGTGTGGTCAAACCCAAAAAGATTAAAGAACGTAAAGAACCAAAAGTTTCCAACAGTTCTTCCGCCGCAGAAAAAATGGCAACCAAAATGTCGATTGCCAAAGCTAAAGAAGTTGATGACGGTTATAAAAAACCAAGTGTTAATTTGCTTTCCATGGTCAAAGACAAAAATGCCGGACAAGTCAATGAAAAAGAGCTTGAAGCCATTGCCCGAGATTTGGAAAATGTTTTGCAAGAATTTGGGGTTAACGGAAAAATCGTTAAAGTTCGTCCCGGTCCGGTGGTCACTTTGTATGAATTAGAACCTGCTCCCGGGACCAAAACCGCGCGTGTGATTGGTTTGGCAGATGATATTGCTCGTTCTATGTCGGTTGTTTCCGTGCGTATTGCCGTGGTTCCGGGTTCTAATACCATCGGTATTGAAATGCCGAATGCCAAACGCGAAACCGTATGGTTGCGTGAGCTTCTGGAAGACAAGGCTTTTGAAGAATCCAAAAATATTCTTAATGTGGTTTTGGGTAAAGATATCGGTGGGCGTAATGTTTATGCCGACTTGTCCAAAATGCCGCACTTGCTGGTTGCCGGTACTACCGGTTCCGGAAAATCGGTGGGTGTGAACTCTATGATTTTGTCGCTTCTCTACAGAATGCGTCCCGACGAGTGCAAGCTCATTATGATTGATCCTAAAATGCTTGAGTTTTCCATGTATAACGGTATTCCGCATTTGCTTACACCGGTGATTACCGATCCTGCCAAAGCCGTGATTGGCTTGAAATGGGCGGTTCGAGAAATGGAAGACAGATATCGTGCCATGGCAAAACTCAATGTACGTAATATTGTCGGTTATAATCAAAAACTCAAAGAGCTTCAAGCCAGCGGTGAAAAAGTTACACGTACCGTGCAAACCGGTTTTGATAAAGAAACCGGACAGCCGATTTATGAAGAGCAAGATTTAGACTTAACGCCGTTGCCCTACATTGTGATTGTGGTGGATGAAATGGCAGATTTGATGCTGGTGGCTGGTAAGGAAGTTGAAGCAGCCATTCAACGTTTGGCACAAATGGCGCGTGCCGCCGGGTTGCACCTGATTATGTCTACCCAACGTCCTTCCGTGGATGTTATTACCGGTACAATTAAGGCAAACTTTCCAACCCGTATCAGCTTTCAAGTGACCTCAAAAATAGATAGTCGCACCATTTTGGGTGAGCAAGGAGCCGAGCAGCTTTTGGGTATGGGTGATATGCTCTATATGCCTGCCGGGCAGAGACCTTTGCGTGTTCACGGAAGCTTTGTTAAAGACAGCGAAGTTGAAAAAGTGGTTGAATTCTTAAAATCGCAAAAAGAGCCGGAATATGTTGAAGGCGTGACCGAAGGAGAGCTCAATGAAAAAGGCTCAACCGGTGTGGCAGTGTTTGATAAAACCGGTATGGGCGGCGGTGACGGCGGTGACGAAGATTTGTATGCTCAAGCCGTGGAAATTGTCCGTAATGATAAAAAAGCCTCGATTTCTTATTTGCAACGTAAATTGCGTATCGGTTATAATCGGTCTGCTTCCTTGATTGAACGTATGGAAGAAGAAGGTGTGATTTCAGCTGCCGACCATGTCGGACGCAGAGAAGTGCTTTAAGTTTTTACCTACCAAATTATCAACAAAAAGAGCTGCCGATTGATAAAAAAATCGGCAGTTTGGGTATGTATATTTTTTTAAGAAATTTTTGTCTAAAATGTGTTGACCAAGCCTGAAAAATGTGGTATAAGTTTTTCAATTCGAGATTATTTATGTTCTATTATTTTGGCAGACAATCAGGTTTTTATCTGATTCAACTTAATAGAATTTTTTAAGAAGAAGGATTGTCTGGTCTTTTCTTTAATTCTAAAAAATTTTAATTTTATGGCACAGAAAAAAATTCAACACCCGGGAAAAAAGGTAGAGTTACAGGTTCTTAATTCCTCAATAGAGGAACAGAAAGCATATTTTAAAAAATATTGGCTTTTGCCGGCACATCAGTTGCTCCTTTTGGAGCCGGGGCGCGAAGAAAGTAGGGATTTATACCTTTCCATGAGGCGTCCGTGTAAAGAGTTTGTGACGTCGGTTCTTTCCGAAGATGAGCCCAACATGGACTTGGTGCGCCGCTCGGTTCTCGGCTGTTCACTTAGTCCGGAAAATGAAGTGTTGCTGGTGGAATTTGAGGATTGGGAGCTTCTGGAAGAATACACTAAAGAAAATCCTCAAGGAATGTATCTTTCAGACGAAGCTATTGAAGTTCTGGAGGAACTCGGACAAGACGAGCTTGCCGAGAAGTATGCAGTTCCAGAACCTGTGCATGCCTCTACTTCTATGGGAGGGTTGTTCTCCCCTGAAATGCTTGCCAAATTAGGCATGTAATTTTGGGGTAAAAATAAAAAAAAGAGAGATTGGCAAACGCCTTTCTCTCTTTTTTGTTTAAATCCAATTTCTAAAACTATTCGCCGCCTTTAGAAACCACAACCATGGCTTCACGCAAGATACGGTCATTAATCATGTAGCCGGTTTGGAGTTCGGCAATCACGGTGCCGTTGGGTTTAGTCTTATCTTCAACCTCTTGAATCACTTGATGAAAGTTGGGATCAAAATGTTTGCCCAGAACATCCATTTTGGTGATGCCGTGCTTGTCAAATACCTTCATTAACTCGGCTTCGGTCATCTCAACGCCTTTGAGCAAATCTTGGCAGTTTTCGGCATTTTGTGCGGCAGCTTCTATAGCGCGATGCAAGTTATCGGCTACGCTTAATAAATTTTTGGCAAAAGAGGAAATCGCAAATTTGTTATTTTTTTCAATCTCTTGAGCGCATCTTTTCTTGGTATTTTCACTTTCTGCCAAAGCTCTTAAATATTCATCTTTCAAATGTGCGTTTTCAAGGCGCAGACTTTCAATATTGTCTTTTTCTACTTGTGAAAAATCTTGTGCCTCCGCCATTTCGGCAGAAAGGTCTTCTTCATGGAATTCTTCTTCGGAATTTTGCGAAAATTCTTCTAATTCTTTTTCTTCTTCAGAAGTGTTTTGTTCGGTTTTATCCTCATTATTTTTGTATTTATTCATGCGATTCCTCTTTACAAATAATCTTATCGATTTTATATTTAGATATCTAGTGATAATTGTCAGACAAGTCAATAGTCTTGCAAAAATTATCTGATAAAATCGTCAATTTAATTATTACAGACTGAAAGGTAAGGATATGAATAATAATGTTGCCATCTCAGGTTCCGATGTGCAGTATAAATTTTTGGATAAAGATTTTAATAAAAAGAAAAAATTTTCCGTTATCTATCCTGTTTGTAATAATCCTCATCTCAAAGAAATCCAAAATATCTCTCGCAGTCAATGTTTGGGACGTTTTTCTTGGCCCGAAATTGATAAGCTTAATGCTTGGATGGTTTCGGCTGAAACCGGTACTTTTATGAAATGGGGAGGATTGGGAATGGTCGCTTCCGAATTGCCCGAGGCTTTTAATAAAACTTTCGGAAAAGACGGGCACGCTTGTACCGTCGTTACACCGATGTATCTTGGTAATACCGGTAAGAAAAAAGCCGAACTCAACGGAGATGTTTATCTCGGTGCCGAAGGTAAAAGTGTTAAAGTTAAAAAAATAAAGACAATCCACGTTCCTTTTTTTGGAAACAGAGCCGTCTTAACCCGTTTTGCCGTTAATGTTTATTGTGCAAAATGGGGTAATACCGATTATATCTTTTTGGAAAACGAGCGCTTCTTCTCTATTAATCCAAGCCCAAAAAATGTTTCGGCTCAAGACGGATGCTATGTCTTAAATGAATTTAATGTTAATGAGGTTGAAAGATTTGCCTTCTTCTCTAAGTCTGTTTATGAGCTTCTTGAAACAATCGCTTGCAAAAATTGTCGCGAAATTAGTTTGCCCAATGTTTTGATTGCTAATGATTGGCACGTGGGGGCGTTATCCGGTTTGACTAAATATTTTACACTGGCTCAGATTGAAGCCGGAATTCTGGATGAAAAAATTGCTCGCCAACTTAAAAATATTCCCATTGTTCATATTGCGCACCATTTTGGTTATCAGGGTTGGGATTATGATAATACTTCCAAAATACTCAATTCTTTATATGAAGATTTGGCAACCCTTGTCTTTAAAAATGCCAAAACCGTTAAAAACAGCAACCCCAGAGCCATTAATAGTTTGATTGTTTCTGATTGTTATAATCAGGCAGCTTGCAATGTTTTTGCGGCGGACAGAATTGTGACCGTTTCTAAAAACTATATGGAAGAAGTGTCCAAAGAGTTGGAACTCGGACTGGACTTTCGTGATGTCTTGAAAATCAGAAAAGATCACCGCAATTTTTATGGTATTGTCAATGGTTATGATAAAAAGCTGATTGCGCCTCTCAAAGATAAAATTGAGGCTATTAATGCTTATTTTAAAAATACCGATTTTAAGTATTTTGATGAAAATCATTTGGATGTCAAACTCCATAATAAAGTTGAATTTATTAAACTTATTTCTCATATTGCAAAAGATGAAAATTATAAAAATCAAGTTATTCCTTTGATTGATACCTATAAATTTAATGATATTGAAAAGTCTGTGCAAGATGTGGAAAAAACTCCCGTCTTTTGTATGACCAGTCGTTTGGTGGAACAAAAGGGTTATGATATTGCTGCAAAAGCTATTTTAAACGTACTTGAAAATCATACATATCGCGAATATCCGATTTTCGTTCTCGGTGGTGCCGGTGATAAAGACTATTTCAAACAATATCTTGCAAAACTCAAAGATGATGTGGCAAAAGTCAGCCCGATTGCCGCTAAGCGCATTTTTGTTTTCAGAGGATATAAAGATGAATTTGCTTATGCCATTCAGCTTGCTGCCGATTTTTATCTTATGCCGTCTCGTTTTGAACCTTGCGGTCTCACCCAAATGGAGGCCATGGCAAAAGGCGCTCTCCCGGTGGCAACATCAACCGGGGGCTTGGTTGATACCATTGAAGACGGGGTGGATGGTTTCAGAACCGAAGTCTTCTTTGCCAAAAAACAACATGTTTATGGTAATAATATTACGGCACGGCGCGTTAAAAACAATAAAAATGCCTATACCGAAACCCTAAATCATGCCATTAATACCTTCTTTTATAAACCCGAAAAAATCAAACAAATGCAAGCTGCTGCCATGCGCAAAGATTTTAGTTGGGATATTGAAGGAGGTTCCGTCTACAAGTATTTTAATCTGCTGAAAACCGGTCAACTGTAAAATCGTATTCTACGGGAATCTAATACAGATTTTACGGATAAATTGTTCGGTCATGTACTTCTTTGTACACTCCCTCGCAATTTTCCTTAAATCTTGTTATCTTCCTCGTATAATACAATTTTATAAAAAATTCGTATAATGGACGATTAGTGCGTTGCCATCGGGTAAAAAGCGTCCTCACGTACCTCTATGTACGCTGCGGTACTTTTTCCCTTGGCGCCTACTACTCGACAATTCCGACTAAGGCTTTGCCCTGAAAGCTATCGCATTCTGCCAAAGCCAAGTCTCATTGCGTCTCCTTAAAGAAAGCACATTTTGGTGCTTTCTTTAGCGGCCGTCTCCAAATTTTTTGTTTGGTATGGGAATCTAATACAGATTTTACGGATAAATTGTTCGGTCATGTACCCCAAAAGTACACTCCCTCGCAATTTTCCTTAAATCTTATTATCTTCCTCGTATAATACAATTTTATAAAAAATTTGTATTTTACGGTAATTCAGATTTTGCTGTTTTAAATGACTTTTGTGCTTGATGAAAAGGCGAATCTGGTCTATCTTCAAAAAAGTTTTGATAATTGAGTGAAGGAAGAAAAAATGCGTCATTCTCAGCGTGAAAATAATCAAATTCGCGAAGTGGAAATTATTCCTCATTTTAATCCTTATGCCGAGGGTTCTTGCCTGATTAAATGCGGCAATACCCATGTGGTTTGCACCGCCAGTGTGGAAGATAAACTCCCTGCTTGGCTCAAAGGACAAAACAAAGGTTGGATTACCGCAGAATATGCCATGTTGCCGCGTTCGGCACAAACCCGAATCCCGAGAGAAACCAAAAAACCCTCCGGTCGCTCACAAGAAATTCAACGCCTTGTCGGCAGAGCTTTGCGTGCGGTTGTTGATTTGGAAGCCATGAAGGATATTTCCATTTGTATTGACTGCGATGTTTTGCAAGCCGACGGCGGCACGCGTACGGCTTCGATTACCGGCGGTTATGTGGCTCTGGCTTTGGCTTTGCAAAAACTCCAGGACGAGAAAAAACTTTTGGTTAATCCGCTCAAGGGTATGGTTGCCGCCATTTCTTGCGGCATTTGTAACGGTGAATGCGTTTTGGATGTGGACTATGAAGAAGATTCAACCGCCGAAGTGGATATGAATTTTGTTTTAACTGACGATAACAAAATTGTAGAAATTCAGGGCACGGCGGAAGGCAAACCTTTTGATGAAAATCAGTTCAATCAGCTTTTTGCTTTGGCGCGCAAAGGTGTTACCGAGCTCATTGAAAAACAAAAACAAGCTTTGGGAAAATAAGATATGAAATTTGATAAAATTGTTTTAGCCAGCCATAATCAAGGCAAAGTGCAAGAAATCGGTCAAATGCTGAAACCTTTTAACATTCAGGTCGTTTCAGCTGCCGAATTAAACTTGCCCGATGTTGAGGAAACCGGCACAACTTTTGAAGAAAATGCACGTCTTAAAGCTGATGAACTTTGCAAAATCAGCGGTCTTCCTTGTTTGGCAGATGACTCCGGCTTGTGTGTGAATGCCTTAAACGGTCGACCGGGAGTTTATTCCGCACGCTATGCGCCGAACCGCGATTTTGACAAGGGGATGGATAAACTCCTTAAAGAAATTAAAGACAGCGGCTCAAATGACCGCTCGGCTTATTTTGCCTGCGTGATGGCTTTTGCCGTACCGAACGAAGAAACAAAAGTTTTTGAAGGTCGTGTCAACGGGGTGATTACGACAAGCAAAGAAGGAAAGGGTGGTTTTGGTTATGATCCGATTTTTAAACCCAATGGTTATGACCAAACCTTTGGCGATTTACCCAAAGAAGAAAAAAATAAAATTTCTCACCGCGGCAATGCCTGCAAAAAATTTGTGGCTTATTTGGAAAGTTTGTAAAAAATGTCTGTCTGCCGATTGTATAACATTCCTGCAACCTGCTCTTTTGTTGACACTTTGGCAGGCAAACTTTTGGCGGAATATCAAAATAATCCGTTAGAATTAGCCGAGGTTTTACTCCTTCTTCCTAACCGTCGTGCGGTTAAGTCAATGGCGGATGCTTTTGTGCGTGCACAAGGTATGGCGCCGACCTTATTGCCGAAAATGATACCGATTGGTGATGTGGAGGACGATGAGCTTTTTCTTTCCGGCTTGGATAGTGATGTCGAGATTTTGAACTTGCCGCCTGCGATTGAGCGCAATGAGCGTTTGCTCTTGTTTACCAAAATCATTATGGCAAAGCCCTCTGATTTTGGTTTGGAGAAAATTCCCCTCAATCAAGCTTGCTTTTTGGCGCAAGAGCTCGCCAATCTTATAGATACGGTTAACAATGAAGACTTGAGTTTTGCCAATTTGCAAAATTTGGTGCCGGAAGAATATGCCGCGCATTGGCAAGAAACTTTGAAGTTTTTGGAAATCATTACCCGTTTTTGGCCGGATATTCTCAAAGAAAGAAATTTAATTGATCCAAGCGAGCGTCGCAATCTGCTTATTCGCGCGCAAAGTCGTCAATGGGCGGAGACCAAGCCGGACAAACGCATTATCATTGCCGGAACCACCGCCACATACCCAGCCATGAAGGAGTTGGTGCAAACGGTTTTGAACTTGCCTCAAGGTGAGGTTATTCTCTCTGGCTTGGACAGAGATTTGGATGAAGAAGATTGGCAAGAGATTGATGAAACACATCCGCAATTTGAATTTAAGCTCTTGCTTGATTATTTGCAAATTGAACGCGCGCAAATTGACGATTTGACAGAGCCGCAAAACAAACCGCGTGAAGCGCTGATTTCCGAGATTATGCGTCCGGCAAAAACCACCGATAAATGGCGTGATATTCAAAAGAAAAAACTTGGTATTGAGGCAACAGCCGGTATTAGTTTGATTGATTGTGCCGATATTCGAGAAGAGGCTTTGGCGATTGCGCTGATTATGCGTGAAACTTTAGAAGAGCCGGAAAAAACCGCGGCACTCATCACCTCAGATAGAAATTTGGCGCGCCGTGTGGCAAGTGAGCTCGAGCGCTGGGAAATTAAAGTTGATGATTCCGCCGGTAAGCCTTTATTTTTAACCCCGGTCGGAAATTTTTTGCGTTTGGTGGCAAAAGTTTGTGAAGGTGATTTTAACCGGATAGATTTTTTGAGTTTGCTCAAACATCCGCTTACCAATAACGGGCAAAAGAACGGCGAAGTGCGTCGCATGAGCCGTATGCTCGAAGAAAAAGTTTGGCGCGCGCAAAAAGAAGATGAAATCTTGCAAGCCTTTGAGCAAAAAATGAAGGAAGTTTTTGCTCCGCTTTATAATCTTTATCTTGCAGAAAAAGTCGATTTGAAAGCACTTATTCAAGCTCATTTGCAAGTGGCGGAAGCTCTGGCTGCCACAGATACAAAAGCCGGGGCGCTTAATTTGTGGAAGGGTGATGCCGGTGAGGCAGCGGCACATTTCTTTGCTGACTTATTGGAAAAAGCCGAAGTTTTGGGCGAGGTGGAAGCACAAGAATATTTGAGTCTGATTGAAGCCTTGATGAGCAGTGTAACCGTGCGTCCGAAGTTTGGTACACACCCGAGATTGAAGATTTTAGGTCCGATTGAGGCGCGTTTGGTGAAATATGACGTGACGATTTTGGGTGAAGTCAACGAGGGTATCTGGCCCAAAAACGCTACTTCTGATCCATGGATGTCGCGCCCGATGAAAAAAGAATTCGGTTTTCCGTTGCCGGAAAAAGCCATTGGTATTATGGCAAAAGATTTTGCCGAGTTTATGGGGGGCGAAGAGCTTTATTTAACCCGCGCCGGAAAAGTTCAGGGTACGCCGCAGGTCTGCTCTCGTTGGTGGTTGCGTTTGGAAACCGTCTTAAAAGCCCTCGGCTATGAAGCAGATGCTTTGGAAGATGTGATTTATCGTTTGATTGCCAAAGATTTAGATAAGCCCAAAGAATATATCAAAATTTTGCCGCCGGCTCCTAAACCACCGGTTTATGCCCGTCCGCGCGAGATGTCTGCCAGCAACGTGGAAATGTGGATGCGTGATCCTTATGCCATTTTTGCCAAATATATTTTGAAACTTAAGCCTTTGGAAGAAATTGAACAAGATTTATCAAGGGCAGATTACGGTAATATTATTCATGCCATTTTGGAGGAATTTAATAATCTGCATCCAAGTGCTTTTCCCGATAACGCGGAAGAAGAATATGTGGCACTGGGTGAAAAATATTTTGCCGAAAATGAAATTGCACAGGAAACCCGTGCTTTTTGGTGGCCTAATTTTGTAAAAATCATAACTTGGTTAATTAATAAAGAACCGGAATATCGGCAAAATATTCAGAGGGTTCATAATGAGGTCAGAGGAAGATTGACACTTAATGCCCCTGCCGGAGATTTTGTTTTAACGGCTAAAGCCGATCGTGTGGATGAAACCAAAGACGGCAAAATTAACATTATTGACTATAAAACCGGAAGTGCTCGTTCTAAAAAAGAGGTGGAAACCGGTAAAGCGCCTCAGTTGCCGATTGAAGGCTTGATTGCACGTGCCGGAGGTTTTGCCGGTATTGATAAAAAGAAGGTTGCCGAACTCATCTATTGGCAGCTCGGACGTAAAGATACGGTAATTAACGGTGATATGGATGCTACGCTTGATCACAATTTGGAGCAGATTGCCAAACTTATTCATATGTTTGATTTTGAAGATACGCCGTATCATAGCCGACCGAATCCGAAAAATGTGCCGGAATATTCCGATTATGAGCATTTGGCGCGAGTGAAGGAGTGGTCAGTTGTTGAGATTGATACAGAGGAGTGATTTTGATGACGGATATTAAGAAGGAAAGAGAAAATCGCTCTTTGTTGGCAACACAAAAGCAACGCAAAGCCTCAAACCCCGATAAATCAGTTTGGGTGGAAGCCTCCGCCGGAACAGGCAAAACCAAAGTGCTTTCCGACAGGGTGTTGCGCTTGTTGCTTAAAGGTGTGCCGCCTGCCAAAATTTTGTGTTTGACTTATACCAAAGCGGCGGCAGTGGAAATGAGCACGCGTATTGCCGGACGCTTGAGTCGTTGGGCTGTGGCTAAAGAAGAAAAATTGCAAGAGGAAATCTCCGAGCTTTTGGGACAAGATGTGTTAAGCTTGAAAAACGGAGAAAAGCTTCTTGCTACCGCGCGTAAGCTGTTTGCGGTGCTGCTTGATACCCCCGGTGGGATGAAAATTCAGACCATTCACAGTTTTTGCCAAGAGATTTTAAAACGCTTTCCGTTGGAAGCCAAAATCTCACCTTATTTTGAAGTAATGGATGAACGTGCCGCGGCGGAAGCTTTGGAAGAAGTCAAAGCGCATTTGTTGCGGCAGATTGAACTCAACCCTAATAGCAAAGCCTCTCAAAGTTTGGCTTTTATTACCCAAAACGTGAGTGAATATATCTTTCCGAGAATTATGAATAACATCGCAGCAAAACGCAGTAAAATTGCTCGATTGTTTGCGCAATATAATAGTGTGGAGGAACTCTTTGTTCAAACGGCGCACAAATTGGGTATTTCTCCGACCGATACCAAGGATAGTTTGATTGCCGACTATGCAGAAAAACTTGACAAAGCTGAACTTAAAACTTTGATGAATGCTCTGTTTTCCGGTAAAGATACGGATAATAAAGCGGCGGCAATTTTTGCTTTTGTTTTGGAAAACGGGCTCAATGCCGATAATTATGATGCTTTTCAAAATGTGTTTCTTACCAAAGGAGAAAAGCGTGCCAGACTTGCATCAAAAGATACGCTTCAAGTTTATCCAGAAGCAAGTGAAAAAATGTCACTTTTGGCAGAAAGCGTGATTGAACTTAATAATCGCTTGACGGCAGCTAATTTGTTGCAAACCACCAAAGCCGTTTTATATTTGGCGGAAGATTTAATTAATGGTTATAAGTCATATAAGCGGCTTTACTCTAAAATGGATTATGAGGATTTGATTGTTTTAACTCGTGAACTTTTGGAAAATAAGAGCGTGGCTGATTGGGTTTTGTTTAAGTTGGACGGCGGTATTGATAATGTGCTGATTGATGAAGCGCAAGATACTTCTCCCGACCAATGGGCAATTATTCGTGCCGTGACTGAAGATTTCTTTAACGGTGCAAGCTCTTCAAACCAAACTCGAACGGTTTTTGCTGTGGGCGACCGCAAACAGTCTATTTATTCTTTTCAAGGAGCAGATCCAAAAGAATTTGAAAATATGCGTCGTTATTTTGCTCAGAAATTGGCTCCATTGAATAGTTTTGAAGAAGTGCATCTGGATATTTCTTTTCGGTCCACTGCCGCAATTTTAGATACGGTTAATCAGGTTTTTTCTTTGCCTCAGGCTAAAAAAGGCGTCGTCCCCGATACGCAGGATATGACGCATACACCTTCCAGAATTGGCGACGGCGGAAAAGTGGAAATTTGGTCTCTGTTGGAAGCAGAAGAAGATGAAAATCCTGATATCTATTTGCCGCCCATAGAACGCAAAATCGCCACTTCTACCAGCTCTCGTTTGGCAAATATGATTGCACTTAAAATTAAAGAAATGGTCAGCAATAAAGAAATGTTGGTTTCACAAAATCGTCCCGTGCGTTTTGGTGATTTTATGGTTTTGGTTCGACAACGTGATTGTTTTGTTGAAGAGTTGATCCGTGAGTGCAAAAATAATAATGTTAATATTGCCGGTGCGGATAAAATCAAACTTTCGGAACAAATTGCCGTTCAAGATTTGGTGGCTGTCGCAAAATTTTTATTACTCCCTGCGGATGATTTGACTTTGGCAACGATTTTGAAATCACCGCTTTTCGGGCTGGATGATGATGATTTGTTCAAACTTTGCTATAATCGCGGTCATGCTTCTCTTTGGAGCAAACTCGGCGATAATCCGGCTTATAAAGAAACATATGCCGAATTACAAACCTTGCTGAATATGGCAGATTATGTGCGACCGTTTGAGCTTTATGCTTATATTTTGAACAAAATGCAGGGGCGCAAAAAGTTTGTTGCTCGCCTTGGAGAAGAAGCGATAGACGGTATTGACGAATTTGTAAACTTAACCCTTAATTTTGAGCAAGAGCATATTCCAAGCCTTCAGAATTTTGTAAGCTGGATGGCTCAAGATAAAGTTGAAATTAAGCGCGAACAAGAGCAAAATCATATGGATGCAGTGCGGATTATGACCGTGCACGGTTCGAAGGGTTTGCAGGCGCCGATTGTGATTTTGCCCGATACGGTACGAGTGAAAAATATTAAAAGCGAGGCAGCTCTTTGGTTTGACGATGAGGTGATGTATTATCCTTTTTCTTCGCGAAATTATGAGAAAAATTGTTTGCGTCTTAAACAAGAAGAACAAGAGCGTTCTTTGGAGGAATATCGTCGACTTTTATATGTGGCTTTAACTCGAGCCGAAGACAGATTGTATATTTGCGGCTATAAAAAAAGTAAGAAAATTAGTGATGAGTCTTGGTATAATCTGTGTCAGCAAAGTTTTTCTCAAATAGCTCAAACTCAAGGTGATGATGTCCTTTCTTATGAAGTGCCGCAACAATTTCAAAAAGAAAATGACGATAAAAAAGAAAAGACTATTGTTCAAGTGCCGGATTTTGATTGGGTTCATACTTTGCCTCAAACCGAAAGTTTGCTCGCCAAACCTTTAACTCCTTCCAAATTGGATGAGGAAGGGGAAGACGAGATCTTTGCTTCCCCGCTTGGAGAAAACGGACAAAGCAAATATCGCCGCGGTACGATTATTCATAAACTTTTGCAATTTTTGCCCGAAATCAAAAATGCCGATACGGCTTTGGTGATTGATGAATTTTTGCAAAAGAATGCGCCTGATTTGTCTTTGCGTGAACATAATCGTGTGATTGAAGAAGTTTCTGTTCTTCTTCAAAATCCTGATTTTGCTGCCGTGTTTGGAGAAAATTCTAAAGCCGAAGTGCCGGTGATGGGGCAGGTGAAGGACAGAATCATCTCCGGACAAATTGACCGTTTGGTGGTGGAAAAAGACCGTGTGATGATTATTGATTTTAAGACGAATCGACCGGCAGCCCAAACCGTTGCCGATATTCCGCCGGCTTATATCAAACAACTTTCGGCTTATAAGGAACTGATTGCCAAAATTTATCCGACGCAAAGAATTGAAACATATATCTTATGGACAGATACAGCCAATTTGATGAAAGTTGGTTGAATATAAAAAAAAATTGGGTTATATTAAGAGCATTAAATATTACTTTTGAAAGGAAACAAAATGAAAGCTATTAACGATAGTCAATTCAAAGATGAGGTTTTGAACTCTAAAGGTTTGGTTTTGGTTGACTTTTGGGCAGAATGGTGCGGTCCGTGCCGTCAACTCATTCCGGTTTTGGAAGAAGTTTCCAAAGATATGGTCGGCAAAGTTGAAATTTGCAAAATGAATGTTGATGAATCTCCGAATACGGCTGCTGAATTTGGAATCCGTAGTATTCCGACCATGTTCTTGTTTAAAGACGGTCAGCAAGTTGATATGAAGGTTGGTTTTAATTCTAAAGATGCGCTTACCAGTTGGTTGAAATCTCATATGTAATTTTAAGTAAAAAAGTTAAAGCACCGCTATTAAAAAAGTGGTGCTTTTTTTATAAACACAAGTCTTCTATGAGTTTGTTTAAGACTAATCTGCCTTCATTGGTAGCGAGCATATGGGTTTTAGTTTCTTCTATCAGTTTTTCGGCTTTAAGTTCGGATAAATTTTTTTGATTGATAAAGTCTGCCAATTTAATCCCGCAGACATTATAAAACTTTTCTTTGCTTATTCCTTCATTTAAGCGCAAGCCCATAATAATCAATTCTTCGGCGCGTTCACTCGCTGAAATTTCCTCTTCTTGACGGCGGTGAGTCAAAGCATAGAATCTATTGCCGATTTTTAGGCGTCCGTGCGCTGATTTGCCAATGCCTAGATAATCATCGCCTTGCCAGTACAACAAGTTGTGACGGCTTGGAAAACCGCTTTGAGCGTAGTTGGAAACTTCATATTGCAGGTAGCCATTTTCTTGCAGATATTGATTGGTGAATAAATACATTTCTCGGGCAATATCTTCCTCGGCGGCTTCCACTTGCTTTTTGTAAAAAACCGTGCCTTCTTCAATGGTCAGTTGATACATGGATAAATGTTTGAAACCAAAGTGAACGGCTTGTTTAATCTCTTCTTGCCAAGCACTTAAAGTTTGCTTTGGTCGGGCGTAAATCAAATCAAAAGAGTGATTGTCAAAGTTTTGCAAAACTTCATCTATGGCTGCGTATGCTTGTTCTAAATTATGGGTTCTGCCTAAAAACTTTAAATCTTTATCATTTAAAGCCTGCACGCCCAAAGACAGGCGATTGATTCCGGCTTGCCTTAAATCTTTAAACAAGTTTTTTCTATCACTATTGGGGTTGGCTTCCAAAGAAATTTCAATATCTTTCTTGCACTTCCATTTTTGCTGAATGTGATTAATAATCTTTTCAATTAAATTCGGCTTAATCAAAGAAGGTGTGCCGCCGCCGAAAAAGATGCTTTCAACAACTCTATCACCGGTTTTTTCAGCGTAAAAATCTAAATCTTCCAAATATTCTTTGATGATTGTTTCTTGCTCAACGTCTTTTTTTATTTGGCTGAAAAAGTCACAATAGGGGCATTTGCTCAGGCAAAAGGGCCAATGAATATAAATGCCGAACTTTACGGAATTATCCTGATGACTTGGATTTTGTAAAGTTTCGGCATTCATATCTTTTGATTATAAAATGAATTTGGATAAGTCGGTGGCTTGCGTGAACTTCATCAATTTTTGCTCCACAAACTCAGCGGTAATCACTTCTTTTTGACCGCTTCTATCTGAGGCATTAAAACTGATGTCTTCCAGCAAAATTTCCATAACCGTATGCAAACGACGAGCACCGATGTTCTCCACATTCTCATTAATCTCAACTGCAATATCGGCTATTTTATCAATTGCTTCCTTCTCAAACTCAATATCAAAGTTTTCGGTTTTAAGCAGGGCAGTATATTGCTCAATCAAGTTTGCTTCCGGCTCGGTTAAAATGCGGACAAAGTCTTCATGCGTTAAGGCTTTTAATTCCACACGGATTGGCAATCGACCTTGCAATTCCGGCAGCAGATCCGAAGGTTTTGCTAAATGAAATGCACCCGAGCAGATGAACAAAATGTGGTCGGTTTTAACCATGCCATACTTTGTGGAAACGGTTGTACCTTCAATCAAAGGCAGCAAATCTCTTTGCACACCTTCTCTTGAGACATCACCACGAGTATTTTCTGATTTTCCGGTGATCTTATCAATCTCATCAATAAAGACGATACCGTCATTTTCCACGGCTTCAATCGCCGCTTTGGTGATTTGGTCGTTATCTAAGAGCTTATCGCATTCTTCGGCAATCAAAACATCATAAGCTTCGCCGACTTTCATCTTTTTGGTTTTGTATTTTATTCCGGTTCCGCCTAACAAATCGCCCAAGCTAATCATCCCCATTTGCGCTCCGGGCATTCCGGGAATATCAATTGTAGGCATAGAGGCATTAGAATTGTCTTGCACGCTGATTTCAATTTCTCTGTCGTTTAACTGATTTTCACGCAAGAGCTTTCTGAACTTTTGTTTGGTTTCGTCACTGGCACTTAAACCAACCAGAGCTTCCAATACTCTGTCTTCTGCCGCCAATTCGGCTTTGGCAGTAACCGACTTGCGCATTTCTTTACGGGTATTGTTTAAAGAAATTTCGACCAAATCACGGATGATACTCTCCACATCTCTGCCGACATAGCCGATTTCGGTAAATTTGGTGGCTTCAACTTTGACAAACGGGGCTTTGGCTAATTTTGCCAAACGTCTGGAAATTTCTGTCTTACCGACACCTGTCGGTCCGACCATCAAGATATTTTTGGGAACAATCTCATCTCTTAATCTCGGTTCTACCTGCATTCTTCTCCAGCGGTTACGCAAAGCTACGGCAACCGCCTTTTTGGCGTCAGTTTGACCAATAATAAATCTATCCAACTCGGATACAATTTCACGAGGACTATACGTAGCCATTTTTTCTTAAACTTTCTCTATGATTACATTGTGATTGGTATAAATATCTATGTCACCGGCAATTTTCATGGCTTTTTGTGCTATTTCTTCCAAGCTTAAGCCTTCGACATCATACAGAGCTTTGGCTGCCGCCATGGCATAATTTCCGCCGGAGCCAATGCCGATTATTCCGTCGTCGGGTTCCATAACCTCGCCAGTGCCGTTCAAAACTAAAGATACATCTTTGTCTGCCACAATCATATAGGCTTGCAATTGACGCAAATATTTATCCATACGCCAATCTTTTGCCAATTCCACTGCGGCGCGTTTTAACTGGTTGGCGTGTTTTTCCAACTTGGCTTCCAATCTTTCTATCAAGGTAATACCGTCTGCGGCGGCTCCGGCAAATCCGGCAATGATGTTACCGTTGCCGATGCGTCTAACTTTAACCGATTTTGACTTGAACACAACAGCTTCGCCCAAAGTGGCTTGACCGTCGCCAGCCATAACCACTTCCGAGCCTTTTCTGATACATAATATTGTTGTCATAAAACTATTTTCTTTCCTTTACACTCATGGCTTCAGGCGCCTTGCTGCCTTTGGAATTGTCAATGGCAGTTGAAATTGGTTTTGCTACCGATACGGCTGCCGGAAGTTTGTTTATGAACTTCACGCCGCAGATGTTTAAACCGACGCTCTTTAATGCCGTTTCAATCGGGATAAACAAGTCGCCGCCTTCATCTGCTCTGATGCCCGAGTGTGACAGTCCGGTAATGTTGCCGTTTTTGTCAATCAAGGAGCTACCCAAAGTTTGGTTCTGAACATAGGTGTTGACAATGATTTCGGCACCTTTGTCTTCAGAATAACGATAGCCGATGACTTCTCCCTCTGTTTCTAAATAGTTTTCGCCTTGGTCAAAGTCAAGTAGCCCTAAGGTCATGAACATTTCTTTGCCAACTTCCGGTAATGCCAAACGTAACGGCAATGGGTTGAATTTGGTCTTTTCATCCAACAAAATCAACGCAACGTTTTTGTTCGGGTTTACTCTGAAAGCCGAACCGGTATAATCCATGCCGTTGATGGTTTTGATATTGAACTTATTCTTGTTCTTATCAACCAAATCTGCCGAGGTCAAAATCAGCTGATCAGAGATAATCAAGCCTGCACCTTTTCTGCCGCTCGGATTTTCTACGCTGACAACCGATGCTCTTAAACGATACATGTTTTGCGGAGACAAGTTTTCATAGGGTTTGACACTTTGGATGCAGAAGTTGCTCTTGCCTTCCGAGTACATATTTTCGGCAGCGGCTCGGTTTTGTCTTTCTGCAAATCCGGCATTTTCATCAACCGGAATATCAATCCAGTAATCATCATTATATTTGATGTTGTTCTTGGTGACGGAAATGGTGGTGCAACCGTCTTGTCCCAAGGTGACTTCGCTGCAGTTGTTGTTTAATTTTAACTCTTGCAATCTTTCCAATTTTCCGTCGGAGAATTTAGAATATCCGCCGCTTCTTTCTTCAATAACGGCTTTGGAAACAAAACTTCCGTCCGTTTCAATTATACCGGCAATTTCAAGCGGTTTTCTTTCTCCTTCGTAAAAGTCCGATGATATGGTGATTTGTTCATTTTCATCAATATAGCCGTTTAATACTTTGTTGTCCGGCGTGATGCTTGCCTTCTCTTTTATATCTGAACTTAAAACAACAAAATCACCGTCATTATTGACAAAGCCTTCAACATTTTGACCAGTGGCAAAAACATCTCCGTTTTCGGTTGCAAAACTTGCTTTTGTTTGCAGATTTGATGCTTCTGCAGGGAGTAAATCTTGCGGTTTTAAGTCATTGGAAGCACAGCTCTGTAAAGCATTAATTCCGTGTAATTCTTCGGCATATTGGTTTTTGAAGGTGATTTTGCTCTTTTCCTGTGCTTTTATTTGTTCTAATTGAGCCTGCAAAACTTCCGGTTTTACTCTCTTGGAAAGTTCGGTATTATAGCACTCAATTTGCGGTAATTTACTCAAAGCGTCTGCAAAAGCTCTTTCTACCAACAAAATTTCACCTTTATATTCACCGTCTTTCATTTCTCCGTAACCGGTGGTGGTGCCTTTGCAATATACTTGGCTCTTGGTTAAGTCCATTAAACGCCAGGTTACGGTCATTTCCGAGGTGCCGGTGCGTATGTCTTTCTTTTTAACATTATCCCAGTCAAATTCGTCGCAGACGTTCATGAAATAGTCATTGATTTCGGCGGTTAAAATGTATTCGGCTTGCGCTTTGTCCGAATACATATAATAGGGGTTGTTTTTTTCAACCACAACAGGATAATAGTCGTTCATGGTTTCATAAAAGATATCGAAGAACTTCATATCTTTTTGCATGGCGCGTCCCTGATTTAAGTATACTTCTTTATCAAATCTGCGGCAGCCGAAAATTCTGAAACGATAATCGCCGAGTTTGTTGGTGTATTGAGCGTATTGTTGTGCTTTGGGGATGCGGAAATCTACATATTCTAATTTAACCGGAGCATATTGATTGCGAGATTGATGCAGATAGGCATAGGCATTGAGTTGATCTTGCGTCGGATCTATTTGCGGCTCATTTTGGATATATGCCTTTCTCTTGACCTTTTTGACAGGTTTGCTTCTTCCCGGTTCACACATACACTCAAACAGTCCGAGCGTCTTTTCCGTGCCGTCACACATACATGGGATGAGTTCCGGGCTGGTCAAGTCCGAACAAGAAATTAGGGCTGTCGGGATTAAAGCTATTTTTGCTAACCGAGATAGTTTCATTTTTTATACTCCAATCAATTTCGTTTCAAAGGTCTTATCCTGCGGTAGGATAAAGCCTCGGCTATATGCAGTTTAAGTATTTTTTCACAATTTTGCAAGTCTGCAATTGTTCTTGCTAACCGTAAAGTGCGGTGATAAGCTCTGGCGGATAGCTGATTTTTTTCTGAAAAGGTTATCAGGAGCTGTTTTGCATCATCTTCCGTTTGGCAGATTTTTTCTAATAATTCTCCTTTTAGTTCCGAATTGGTATGTTTTTCTTTTGCACCAAACTTGATAAAGCGTTGTTTTTGAATTTCTCTGGCTTTGATAACCCGCTTTAAAACCTCGGCGGAACTTTCTCCTTCTTTGGCATTGGCTAAATCCCACGGATTTACTGCCGGGACTTCAATGCTGATATCTATTCTGTCCAGCAATGGTCCGGAGATTTTGTTTTGATATTCTTCGGCACAAAGCGGTGCTCGGGAACAGGCTAATGTCGGATTCCCCAAATGACCGCAACGACAGGGATTCATGGCGGCAATCAATTGAAATTTTGCCGGATAAATCGTGTGGGCATTAACGCGTGAAATGCTGATTGAACCATTTTCCAGTGGTTGTCTTAAAGCTTCTAATGTCGGACGGTTAAATTCCGGCAATTCATCTAAAAATAAGACGCCGTTATGTGCCAGTGAAATTTCTCCGGGGCGGGCTTTTCTTCCTCCTCCGACCAACGCCGGTGTGGAGGCAGAGTGATGTGGATCTCGAAACGGTCGCTCAAAAGAGATTTTGCCGTCTTGCAATTCTCCGGCTATGGAGTGAATCATACTGGTTTCCAAAGCTTCTTCGGCGCTTAAAGGCGGCAAAATGGTGATTAGTCTTTGCGCCAGCATGGATTTTCCCGAGCCCGGAGGTCCTATCATCAGCATGTTGTGCCCTCCTGCTGCCGCCACTTCCAGTGCTTTTTTGGCACTTTCTTGTCCTTTGACATCTTTTAAGTCTAACATGGAGAGTTTGGCTTCCGCTTTTTCTGCTTTGGGGTACGGAATAAGCTGTTGTCCTTTAAAATGATTGATTAATTCTAATAAGTTTTGTGCGGCAACAATGTCTTTGATACCCGACCAAGCGGCTTCGCTACCTTGTGCTGCAGGACAAATCAAGCCTAAGTTTTGTTGATTGGCTTTGAGGGCTACCGGTAAAACACCGTTGACGGAAATAATTGAGCTGTCCAACCCGAGTTCTCCCAGTACAATATAGCGACTTACTTCTTCAGTAGGGATAATGCCCATGTTTACCAGCAAGCCTAAAGCTATCGGTAAGTCAAAATGGGAGCCTTCCTTTAATAAATCTGCCGGGGAAAGATTGACGGTTATTCTTTTGGCTGGTAAACTTAAGCCTAATGAGTTTAAGGCGGCTCTCACTCTTTCTTTGCTTTCGGCGACGGCTTTGTCCGGCAAACCCACAATCGTAAATGCCGGAAGACCTGCAGAAATTTGAATCTGCAGGTCTACATTTAAAACTTCCAGTCCGTTAAAAGCTATGGTGTTAATTCGTGATAACATGGCTACCACCGCGGGGTATCTTCATTGCCGCGCCAGCGTCGTGACGGATAAGTGTCTGTTCTTAAAAAGTCATAATCGGCGGTTTTGTATGGAATATCCCTCAGGCGAACATAGCCTTTGGATTCAAATAGTTTGGCGCAGGTTTCGGCAGAAACGTTTGCCGATCGATAGCAGGTGGCTATGACACGGCTCTGAGGTTGTTGCAAAACAATATAGGGCAAGTCATTACCGTATGTTGTGCTTTTTTTATAATGTTGAGACATCATATCAAGCGGGCGCATCCCGCATGCCGAGATAAATAAAACTATTATTATTGGTAACGCTTTGATTATTCTCATCTTCTTCTTGCCGCCAATCTTATTGTTTGCTTATTATAAACCTTAATTTGTTAAGAATATATAAATTTAATTAAATTATGAAAAAATACTTGCTTTTTTAATGTTTTGATATATATTCCTTCTCGTCCCTTGCCGGCAGGAAGTTGTCGGCTATACATTTAACCGGTCAATATGATGTATTGACCTTTTGTTGAGAATCCATAAGGAGATAATAATAATGTCATTTTATGAGAGCGTGCTCATCGCACGTCAAGACCTCGGTCAATCTCAAGTTAACAATATCGTTTCTGATTTGAGCAATGTTATTGCCAATAATGGCGGTGAAGTTGTTAGAGTTGATAACTGGGGCTTAAAAAATCTTGCTTACCGTGTTAAGAAAAACCGCAAAGGTTATTACGTTGTTTTGAATATTGCTGCTCCGGCTGCCGCTGTTGCTGAATATGAAAGACAAATGAGATTCAACGAAGATATTATTCGTTACATGACCATTAAAGTTGATGAATTGAGCAAAGAAAACGCTAACAATTCTGAGACGAGTGAAGAATAGGAGTTAGAAACATGGCTAAACAAGTATTCTTTAGAAGAAAAAAAGCATGCCCGTTCTCCGGTGAAGATGCTTTGCAAATCGACTATAAGGATGTTAAATTGCTTTCTCGTTATATTTCCGAGAAGGGAAAAATTATTCCAAGTCGTATCACTTCTGTTTCTGCTAAAAAACAAAGAGAATTGGCAAAAGCTATTAAACGTGCTCGTTACATCGCTTTGCTTCCGTTTGTTGCTGATTAATGAGGAGAAGTAAGATGGAAGTAATTCTTTTGGAACATGTTGAAAAATTGGGGAAAATGGGTGATAAGGTAACCGTTAAAAATGGTTATGCTCGTAATTACCTCTTGCCTCAACGTAAAGCTTTGCGCGCTACCGAAGCTAATGTTGCTTATTATGAAAAGCAAAAAGCTGAGTTAGAAGCTCATAATAAGGCTTTGTTTGACGAAGCTACAAAATTGGCTGAATCTTTGAAAGGTTTCAGTGCCGTTTTGATTCGTCAGGCTGCCGAGACCGGTCAGTTATACGGTTCCGTCACTATTCGTGATATTGCAGCTGCCGTTAAAGAAAAAGGCTTTGCCGTTGAACGTAAGCAAGTTTATTTGGAAAATGCTATTAAAGATTTGGGTGTTTATGAAGTTAAACTCAATTTGCACCCGGAAGTTAGCCAAACCATTTTGGTTAACGTAGCTCGTACCGATGATGATGCTGCTAAGCAAGCAAAAGCTTACAGCGCTTCTGCCGAGTAATTTCCAATTAAGTTTTTTTAAAACACCGTCTTTAGGGCGGTGTTTTTTTTGTAAAAATTTTTTTTGAGAGATGTTTTCTTAATAAAAATGAATCAAATCAGACTCTTGTACATTTTTTTATATCCGTTTTGCCTCTTAATTTTGTTGTTCGATTCTCTAATCCTTTGAATCGATTCACTTTTTATTAAGAAAGAAAAGATAACTTTTATATGTGTGTTTATGTAGGCGATTCGTTTATGTTAAAAGAATTTAATAAATTTTCAGTCGGCTTTGTTGCCTCTATCTTCGTAGTATGCAGTTTCCCTGCTGCTGCCGGGGAGGTTGACATTTCCGATATGGATACGGTTGATGTTTCTTCTTGGTCTGACTTGAAAAATGAAACAGAAAAGTTTGATAATGCCGGAAAAGCCGTTGTTTTGACACAAGATGATACGGCTACGCCAGATACTCCGATTGAATCCGTCGGAGGAAGCGGGATGGTCATCGACGGTGGCGAGTTTACTCTTACCGGTCAAGAAGGAACAACTAACGGACAGTTTATTAATTTTGACTCTTCTGCGATTACAGATTTAACTGTTCAAAATATAAAAATCAGCGGTTTCGGTCATACGGAAAATTCTGGCGGTGCTATTTATAATATTGGAAAAATCGGCGGAATATATGTAGATTTTTCAGATAACTATGTGCATAGTTCATCAATGGGTGTGGGCGGTGCTATTTATAATACCGGTACTATCAGTGAGCTTAGCGGTAATTTCTCGGGAAATTTTGCTCTGTCCGATACTTCTTATGCTATGGGTGGTGCTATTTATAATACCGGAAGTTTATCTCTTGTAAACAGTAGTTTTCTTGATAACTATGTTCAAACCAGTGCAACACAGAATAGCGCTGACGGGCAAATGACAATGGGTGGCGCTATCTTTAGCTTTGCTGATTTAACCATTAAGGCAGATAACGGAGAATCAATCTTTTCGGGAAATACTGTTAAATGGGCGGCAGGATCGGATTCTTCGGCTATCACTTTGCTCTCTTATCAAAGTGCCGTTGATTTAACTCTTGATAGTCGGAATAACGGTTTGATCCGTTTTGATGATAAAATTCAAGCCGTTAATTATGTGGATTATCTCTTGCTTTCGGCTAAACAACAGGGCTTTACTATCAAAGATGATGGGGCTGGGGGCTATGTTATTGACGATGGTTCGGGAAAAGATATTTATATTTATAAAGATAACGATTCCTTTTTATATCAACAAGTGCAAGAAAATGCTTTGTCTCAGGATGATGTTAATCAGAGAGTGAGTCAATTTGAGCAACAAGGTTGCGAGATCTCTTATGATGGGGATAATGTTAATGTTATTGATAAACAAAATAATATTTATCAATTTGTTAAACAAGAAGATGGAACATTTCAATTAATTCAAAGTGTTTACCTTTCTTCTTACGGCGGTAATCTTATTATCAGCGGGGATAGTACCGGTAAGGTGGAGTTGAATAATGAAATTATCGGTATGAGTTCGGTGGATGTTTCCGGAACGGTTGTTGATGTTAATGAGGGGGTGGGTACCCTTTCTAATAGTGTTATTCATAATGACGGTGTGTTAAATATTAACGCAGGTGCTAGGGGTGAAAATGCAATTCTTGCTTTTGGCGGAACGATTAATGTTGCTGATCAGGCGGAAGTTTATTTGACCGAAGTGAATAATGGTAGCTTGCTACATGTTGCCGGTGGCGGTTATGCCGAAAATACAACGGTTAATTCTGGAGGACAGCTTCAGGCTGAAGATCAGGCTCGTCTAAATAATTTGCAAGCCAATGATGGTGCGGAACTGGATATCGATCTCGGCGCTTATTTAACCGGAAATATTGTTATCCATGCCGGTGCAAATATGGGTGGAACTTATGATTATAGTCAAATATTTAAAGATAGTGTTACAGATGCCGGTTCTTTAACCCTTATTGGTGGGTTTAACGATGCTTTGACCGAAACTTCTCTTGTTGATACTACCGGGCAGAAAAATTTGCATTTAACTAACGGAAATTATGTTGTCGGGGAAAATGCACAAGCCGTCTCCGGCTGGGATATGCTTACGGTTCAAGATACGGCTACCGTTAAATTAGATGGTGATATAGCTTTAAGCGGTCCGAATAAGAAAATAATTGTTGAAAACGGTTCTACACTCGATTTGTCTGGAAACTCTCCGACAAACTATATTATTCAGGGTTCGCTTAGCAATGACGGAAGTATTAATTTTAGTCATGCCGGGGATGATGCCGATGATATTACAACGGTTTATGGTAACTATACGGCTTATACCAATGCTTCAATGACAATAGACGTTAATCCTGTGGATAATACGTCGGATTTATTGCGGGTTGACGGTGATGTTGCCGGAACAAC
Organism: uncultured Alphaproteobacteria bacterium; assembly: GCA_944393215.1. GTDB lineage: Bacteria > Pseudomonadota > Alphaproteobacteria > RF32 > CAG-239 > CAJLXD01. The sequence goes on along the minus strand of CALXZL010000001.1, from coordinate 131,561 downwards.
AAATGTTACCTTAAATATTGTCGGTGCAGATGTTAAACCAAGAGAAATGCTTCAGTTTGTTGAAGCTCCAAATGATGATCTTTCCACCGGTGCTTATTTTGAGATCTTTCGCGTTAATAACAGTGCATATAACTGGAATAGTTTATATCAAAACGGCGGATGGTATACGGCCACCGATGATATAATTCCTGACGGAAGTGCCAGCGGATATGGTACTTCCGATACCGGTAATTTGGAAGATGATGTTAATTTAGATGCTGATGCCGTTTTGCCGCCTGATTTTCCGTCTGTTCCGTCTCAGCCAACATCCAGACAGCCCAGTGTTGTTGCCGAAGCTATTGCTTATATGGGTTTGCCGAGCATCGGTATAGAACAAACCCGAAATATGACCAGAAATATTACCTCTCAAATTGCTTCAGCTAAGTTTTTTACCCAAAATTGTTATGGCTTGTCAGATTGTCAGTATCAAACGCCGTTTCTTTCCAATTTGTGGGTAACTCCGGTATATAGTTATGCTGATGTTACGGCTCCTGTCAGTTATGAAGCAAATATTAATGGTTTTGAAGCAGGTTTTGATGTTTTGTCCGATTATTATAATCGTTTGGGATTCTTTGCTTCTTATCGAAGTGGTGTTTACGAGTTTGATGGAGAGGGTGTTGATTATTTTTCAAAAGTTGCTTCTGAAACTGATATTTCCAGCTATATTTTAGGTCTTTATCATCGATATGATGAAGGAATGGTTTGGACAATGAGCCAAATTTTCTTGGGTTATCAAAATGTTGATGTTTCAACTGATGACGGTGTTTCCACCGATACAACCGGTATTGAGTTTGGAGCCAGTTTGGAAGCAGGTCTTATTTTCAATCCGACAACAAATCTTACCATTGAACCAATATTGCGCGTGGCTTATACACAAATCTATTATGATGATATGTCTGATGATTATGGTAAAACAGCTAGTTATGGTGATGTTCGTAATATTGAAGTGGAAGCCGGACTTAAATTTGAAAGAACTTATTTACATGATTACGGGTATGCTAAGTTCTACTTTAAACCCAGTGTAATCCAAAATATCGGTAGCGGAGATGTTACAATTACTTCCTTGAATCAAATTGAGGGATTAGAAAATTCTACTCTCGGTAGATTGGAAATCGGCGCAAGTATTAATTTCCTTGACCAGTTGAATGGTTATGCCAATGCGGCTTACACCTTTGGAAGTGATTATACGAATGCTGCCGTTAATGCCGGTTTGAGTTTAGCCTTCTGATGATTTGTTTGCTTATTGTTTTAAGGTCTTTTTCTGCGGAGTAGCACGTATAAGGCGCCTTCTCCGCCGTCTTTTATTTGAGCATGGCTGATGCTTAAGATTAATGGTCTTAATTCTCTTGAGTTGAGCCATGTCGGCACTTTTTCTCTTAATATTCCGCGTCTTGCCAAAAAATCTGTATTTTCAGGGTGTTCTCGACCTTTCCCGGTTACTATTAAAATGCAACGGAAATTTTTTATGTAGGCGTTTTTTACAAAGTTATTAACGGCTTCCCAGGCTTCATCTTCCGTATATCCGTGTAAATCAAGTCTGTCTTCTATTTTGAATTCTCCGCGCTTAAAACGATTTCCGGTCTTCTTGTCAAGATCCGAAATTTCTCCTATTTGCAGATCTTGAAGCTTATTGCCTTGATAGACATTTCGCGTGTCTATGCTGTTTCTTATCGGTTGTGCTTGGATAGGCGGACGCTCTATTGCTTCTTTGGTCGGAATCTTTTCAACATCTTTGATGGTTTCTTCCCATGAGCTTATATCTTCTTTACTCAGCGGCTGTTGTTTGTTGCTCATTTTCTTGCTTGGGCTCCGTTTTGGTCTCTTTTTCTTCGAGCATATAGTCTGCAAAATGTAAGATGACAAATTCCTTCCAATCTCCTTCGGGGGCAACACAGCCAAGTTTTTTGTCTTCGGCATTAACCAATACTATTCCTCCGAATTTCCACAAATCTTCGCAATTTTCATAAGAGGAGGTTAAATAGCTTTTGGTTCTTTCTATAACCTTATGATATTGTTTTTTCTTAAAATATGTTGTGTATATCATTATCATGGCAACAATAAATAATAAACCGAATATCACCCCAACCAAGATGATTAAAATCAGACCGATTAAAACCGGAATTAATATCGGTAAAAGACTTTCCCATGGGTTATATATCGGAGAACCAGGTCGGTTGACTCTTCCGTAATCCATATATAACCGCAATTTGTCTTTTGCAACGGCTGTTTTCAAGGCTCTAAATGCCATTTTGTCTGCTTTGTTTACCATGTTAATTTACCTTTGCGTCTTTGGGCAGTAATATATAATATTTTCCTTTGGCGTGCATTTTACCGGCCTTTTCTAAAACGTCATCGCCGCCACTGCCCCAGAAATAGTCTCCTCTTACACCGCCTTTAATGGCTCCTCCGATATCTTGGGCAATGACCAGTTTGTGTATTTCTTCTTTGTCTGGTCCGTTTGTTTCCAGCCATAATAAGGCTCCTAACGGAATATATTTTCGGTCAACCGCCAAACTTCTTCCAGCGGTTAAGGAAACGCCTTGAGCGCCTATCGGTCCTTCCGAATTTATCAAACGGTGAAAGACATATCTTTCATTTTTATTCATTGGAGCAACGGCTTTTTCGGGATTTTCTTTGAGCCATTTTTTTATTTTTCCCATGGAAGCTTGTCCGGGTTTTATTAATTTTTCTTCCAGCAAAATACTACCGATACCTTTGAATTGTCTGCCGTTGTTATCGGCGTAGCCAATTCTTATCTTGGAGCCGTCTTCCATTTGTGCAACGGCTGATCCTTGTATTTGCATGACATAAATATCAACTTCATTATCTCCCCATAATATGACGGGAGCATTTAACGGTTTGTCGTGTATTTCGGCTCGAGAATAATATGGGATGAATTTATTTCCTTTTATTCTTCCTACCAAACGTTTGTTGGGTAAAGTTTTATCAAAATCTTGTAAGTTTAGCTCTATCAAATCGAACGGGCGACCATATATCGGATATTTGTAGCGCTCTGTTTTATGATATGCCGCGTGTAATTCCGCTTCATAATAAGAAGTAAATTTTCCTTCGCTTTCACCGTTATATTTTACCAGATATGGGGTGAAATTATTTTCTATAAATTCTTTATATTTGATCGGTCGAACATTGGTAAGATTGCTGCATATCTTTAAATAGTCTGCTGTAGGAATTTTTATTGCCGAAAGCATGTCTATATATTCATTTGTATTGTCTTTTATTTTCTGACATGACTTTTTTAAGGCGTTGATTGCCGTGCTGATATTATCTTGTTTCCAATCAGATAAATCGGAAAAAGAACTTCTCTCCAGTTCTATTTCTTCTCCCACGGTTGTTTTTTCCTGCTCTTCCCCGCAAGAAGTTAATATGAGGCAAAAACTTAATATTAAGAAAAAATATTTCATGCTTTGTTATTTCTTTGTTGAAACAAGTATCCAATTCGGGTTGGTTGAGGTTATGGCTTTTTCAAAGGTCCATTTATCGTTTATGGTTTGGATGTATTGATCATCGCCTTCGATGATTTTTTCGTTTTTGTCTTTAAGCAGGTTGACCTGTTGAGATGTAAATTCAACCGTTATTTTGGCTATATTGTTTTTGCTTATTTTGGCGTCAACGATTTCGGCTTTATCAAAACCGATAAAATCAAGTTCTGCTGTAATTCCTTCTTCTTTTCTTTTTTCTATGATGTCTTTAAACTTATTGTATATGTTTTTGTTGACCAACATTTCCAAAGTCTCCAAATCAGCTTTGCTGAAAGCGCTTAAAATTATTTCAAAAGCTTTTTTGGCTCCGGATAAAAAGTTGGTTTCTTCAAAATTGGGAATCTTTGCCAGCGTTTTTTGAGTTTCACTCAAATTGACTTCTTTGGGTTCTTCCTTCTCTTCTTTGAGCTTATTTTTCTCAGCTTCCTGCATGATGATATCAAATATTTTGGCAGCACTTTCATCAGATAATTTTGTTCTTTCTCCTTCAGGTCTTGTTCCTAAAGCAGATCTTAATTTTTGCAGTATGACAACAACAACCAATAAAAGTATGATTATGTCTATATATTGTCCCATTTTGTGTTTTTTCCTTATTAAATATTTTGATATCTTTAATATAAGTTTTTTTTCCCTTCTTCGCAATATAAATTATCTTTATTAAAAAATGTCTAAGTAATTGACCTCTGCTTTTTTTGAGTGTATTTTTAATTCAATTTATTGTTTTTATATCTTTGAGGAGAAAGTAATGCAAAAAGATAAACAATCAAAAGAGGCTCAAAATCAGTCTTTGCCGGCAATTTTGATTCATAATCAATATATTAAAGATTTTTCGTTGGAAATTCCCTATGCTCCCGAAATTTTTAAAGAAATTAAGCAGAATCCCGATGTTAAAGTTAATGTGGAGGTTAATTCTCGGCATTTGGAAGAAAATTACTTTAATGTTGAATTGTCTTTTTCCATAAATGGGGATGTCGGCGATAAGAAATTTTTTATTATTGAATTGACTTATGCTGCCGTTGTACAAATTAATGTGCCGCAAGAACATGTTAATCCGGTTCTTTTGATTGAAATTCCGAGAATGTTGTTTCCCTTTGCCCGTCAAATTATTACAACGTCTTTGACTGAAGCCGGATTACCTCCCTTTATGTTGAATCCGATTGATTTTGCGGCAATGTTTCAAGCCAAAAATCAATCTGCGCACGGCGCAAATTAATTTAAATACACCGTTCATGAAGCATAATGGTCGATTTTTTTTAATCGGCCATTATGATTTATTTAACCTCTTTATGATATTTCCTTTATTTAAGGAGTTAAAATGATTCAAAAATGGAAAAATGCTTTGACGGTTTATTGGGATTGGCGCATGCTGACCATGATCGGCTTGGGTTTTTCCAGCGGATTTCCTTTTTTGCTTGTCAGCGGAACTTTAGCCTTGTGGCTTACGGACTCTGCCGTTAGTTTGGAAATGATCGGGATATTTTCCTTAGTTAAAACACCTTATAGTTTTAAATGGCTTTGGTCTCCCTTGGTTGACAGATTTAATCTTCCTTTTTTTTCTAGGCTCGGACGTCGACGCGGATGGGCTGTTTTTTCACAAATTTTGTTGTTGTTGACACTTTTATGTATGGCATCGGTTGATCCTGCTCAATCGGTCTATTTGATGATGTTTTTTGCTTTGCTTACCGTTTTTGCCTCGGCAACTCAGGATATTGTGTTGGATGCGTATCGTGTTGAAAGTTTTGATAATCGTGATCAAGCCGCCGGTACTGCCATGTTTATTTTAGGTTATCGTATCGGTTCGGTTTTTTCGGGTGCCGTGGCGTTGATTTTGGCAAGTGTTTTAACCTGGAATCAGGTCTATGTTTGTATGTCTTTGGGTGCGGTTCTTGGTATGATTACGATTTTGTGTTCACGTGAACCCCAAAAAAGTAAAGAACAAAAGCTTGAATTCAGTGGTAATTTTTGGCAAAGACTTGAAAATTTTTATAAAACCGCAATCAAAAGCCCGATTGCCGATTTTGTTACTCGTCCTTCTTGGGTTGCCGTCTTATTTTTTGTGATGTTGTACAAACTTTGTGATGCTTATATGGTGCCGATGACCATGCCTTTTTATGATGCTATGGGTTTTACCAAGACACAAATTGCTTTTGTTACCAAATTTTACGGGATGGCGGCAACGATTATCGGCGGAATTTTGGGCGGCGTGATTGTTAATAGGTTCGGGATTATTAAAAGTTTATATCTCGGGAGCATTTTGCAAGGGTTAACAACTTTGATGTATGTTTGGCAAACTCATGCCGGAAATGATTTATATTTGCTTATGGGAACCGTTTCTTTGGATAATTTAGCCGGAGGGATGAGTACAACGGCTTTTGTGGCTTATATTTCTTCTTTATGCAATACGGCTTATACGGCAACGCAATATGCTTTATTATCTTCATTTATGTCTTTGGCAAGAGATTTGTTGGCTTCAACATCCGGGGCATTGGTTAAAGTGACCGGCTGGAGTATGTTTTTTATTATTACAACACTTATGGCAATTCCGGGTGTTGTTATTTTGTGGCTTTTACAGAAAAAAAATAAAGCCTGAAATCAGGCTTTATCCGGTAAACGCGAATAGATTTTATCACTTAAGCGGTTCGGTAAAATTGAGACCAACCAGCTACAAAATCGCAACTGCCACGGAAAGGCTATTATTCCTTTGCGTTTGTTGAGTCCGGCAGCTATGATTCGGGCAGCCTCATCTCCTTCCATGAAAAAAGGCATTGGGCAGGTGTTTTGGTCGGTTATGCGTGAACGCACGAATCCGGGACAAATCACACTGACATTGATTCCTTCTTTGCGTAATTTAATTCTTAAAGCTTCTCCCCATGCTTTTACGCAAGCTTTGGTCGCGCTATATGCCGGACAGGTTGCCAATCCGTGATAACCGGCAATCGAACTGACTATGGCTATGCTGTGGTTGTGCAAATGGAAAAATTCGTTACCTTTTTTGCCTAAATGAAGTTTGCTCCAGAAAGGGACGTAAAAGGCTTGTTTTTTGTTTTTCATGTTTGATATAAACCGGTCTAACGAACTGGTTCCTTTTTTGGCAGCAGAAATATTGCTTTTATAAATTTCTATTGTCGGTAAAACCGTATTTAATACGCCATAGATGTTGGTATCAAACGTGTCATATACGGCTTGTTGTGTTTCATTGATAACGCCGATGCCGGCATTGGCAATGACCAAATTGAGTTCGGCAATTTGGTTGCATTCTTTGATCCACTCGGACATTTTTTCTTTATCTGTCACATCAATGATTTGTCCGTAAACAACGGCTCCGAAATTGCGGCATTTGTTTTCTACAACTTTCAGCCTGTCGGGATTTCTTCCGCAGATAAATAAATTTTTGGCTTGTGTTTTGGCATAGTGAATCGCCAAAGCTTCGCCAATTCCCGAAGATGCTCCGGTAATTAATATATTTAAATTGCGGTTTAACATTTTATTTTTTTCCTTAAATTACTGTTAATGTTTGGTTATTATAATATCATAAATACTAACAAAAAGTTTAAGGAGACGGCTTTGACAATTTCAAGTATGACCGGTTTTTCTCGTCAGAACGGTGAGTTCCGTTTTGAAAAAATCAGCTTTAACTGGTTTTGGGAAGTGAAGAGCGTGAATAATAAGGCTCTGGATATTAAAATGAAGGTGCCTTCCTGGTTGGATAATGCTTTGGCGCTGTCTTGCAAAAATATTCTTATGCAATATTTTTCCCGCGGTAGTTTTGCCCTTTATTTGGATTTGTCTTCCGATACGGCAAATCAGCAGTTGAAAATAAATGAAGATTTTTTGGCGGCGCTGGTTCAAAAAGCAATGGATTTATATCAAAATCATGCTGATGTTTTTCAAAAACCTGCTGTTTCCGATTTGTTGCTGGTTAAGGGTGTTTGTGAAACCGAAGATGTTGTTTTGTCTGAAGAAGAAACGGCACTTTTAGTTAAATCTTTATTGGATAGTTTTGAACAGGCTTGTCAAAAACTTAAAAATGATCGTCAAGCCGAAGGGGAAAAAATAAGATCGGCACTGTCTGATATTTTGCAGAATATTGCCGAGATTGTTTCTAAAGCCGAAAAATTTGCCCATGCCATGCCGGAGATGCTCAAGGCAAGATTGTTGGCTCAGTTAGAACAGCTTTTGGATAATAATATTCAAATTTCTGAAGAAAGATTGGCGCAAGAAGCCGTGCTTTATGTGGCAAAAGCCGATGTCCAGGAAGAAATTGACAGATTGAAGGCACATATTAAAACAGCGCAAAATTTGCTTGCGTCGAACGAACCGGTCGGAAGAAGGTTAGACTTTTTGTGTCAGGAATTGAATCGGGAAGCAAACACAACTTGTTCAAAATCTTGCGATATTGAATTGACAAATTATGGAATGGATTTAAAAACTTTAATAGAACAATTTAGAGAACAAGTCCAAAATATTGAGTAGAGAGTGTTGATATGAGTGCCATTATTGATAGATTGAGACAAGTGCGTCGCGGAGCCATGTTTATTATCGAAGGTCCTTCCGGTGTTGGAAAGGGAACGATTGTTAAAGAAATTTTGAAAAGAGATTCAAATATTAAATTTTCCGTTTCAGTAACTACGCGCGCTAAAAGAGAAGGCGAAGTCGAAGGTGTGGATTATTATTTTATTTCTGACGAAAAATATAATCAATACTTGAAGGAAGATGCTTTTTATGAGTGTGTTGATTCTCAATATGGCAGCAGGTACGGTACTTTGCGTTCGGAAGTGGACAGCTTCTTAAATGTGGGAGAAGATGTTCTTTTTGATATGGATTGGGTTGGTGCCAGACAAATGCGTCAGAAAGCTCCCGATGATGTGGTCACGATTTATCTTTTGCCGCCGTCAATTAAAGATTTGCGTGCTCGCTTGGAACATAGAGCGACGGATAGTAAAGATTTGATTGATAAGCGGATGGGTATGGTTTTAGACAAGATGAGCCACTGGAAGGAATTTGACTATGTTATTGTCAATGTGGATGTGGAAGAGACCATAGCCAAAGTGCAAAAAATTATTTCCGGAGAAAGGATGAAGCGTGTTCGTCAAACCGGCTTGGAAGATTTTGTTAATGAATTGATAAAAGAAGTTTCTGCCAATGGATAATGTTTTTTATGATCGATACGGCAAAAAAAAATATGCCGAAGATATTATTTCAATGCATCAAAAAGGCTATTTTGCCATTTTGCTCAAAGATGATAAAGTTTTGGTAACTTATCCGCCTCAGGTTGATTTGCCTGAATTTCCCGGTGGTTCCGTTGACAGAAGAGAAGATTTTCGCGATTGTTTGTATCGAAAATTGTATGAAGAGACCGGAATTGATTTTATGTTAGATTATGGGACAAAGGAATTTTCTCAGACAATTAATTATTTTGCCGATGATGCCAAACCTAACGGCGTTTATTGTGTTTATGAGCAAATGTTTATTGTTTATGATGCTTCTTCTTACGGATTTGATACTAATCAAAACATTTGGAAAACTCCGGAAAACGGTAAAGCCGCTTGGGTTGGGGTGGATGATATTCTTTCTCAAAAAGTGAAAATTAATTATACACATTGGCTTGCCGTGCAAAATTTGTTTAATAAACACAATTAGAATTTTCTAATATACTGAATCGTTATTCGTATAACTGAAAAAAATGCTGGATTTTTAAAAACTTTTATGTTATAGCTCTAGACAATAATTGATAATATTAGATGAGGCGGGGTCAAAAACCCCGCTTCTTTGTTAAGGAAAATGTGATGCAGATTAAACACCCTTTACACGATTTGATTGAGCCTATTGTTGAATCTTTGGGCTTTGAAATGGTGCGAATCTTGACTATCGGACAAAAGAATCCGACTTTGCAGATTATGATTGATCGTAAAGACGGAAAAGAAATTAATGTTGATGATTGTGCAGCCGTTAGTCGCAAAATTTCTGAGGTTATGGATGAAAAAGATCCTATTGAAGAACAATATTCTTTGGAAATCAGTTCTCCGGGATTGGATAGACCTCTCACCAAACCCGAACACTTCAAAAGGTTTTTAGGTTATGAAACCAAAATCGAAACCTCTGATGAAATATCGGGGCGTAAGCGTTTTAAGGGTAAAACAAAATCTGTTGATGCCGATAATAATATTGTTTTGGATATGGACGGAACAGAATACAGCATTCCGTTTGATGCCGTTTCCAAAGCAAAAATTGTGTTGACTGATGAACTTTTGGCTGAATATATGGCTGCTCATGAAAATGATGATGCCGTTGAGCTTGATGAAGAATAACTTTTTTGTAAAATATTTTTAGCAAAGGATTAAAAATGCAAAATATTGAAAGTATGCCGAGACCTGAAATTATTTTGGTTGCAGATACCGTGGCTCGTGAAAAAAATATTGATCGTGACGATGTGTTGGAAGCAATGGAAATTGCTATCCAAAAAGCCGGTCGTTCCAAATATGGCTTTGAACATGATATCAGAGCTCATATTGACCGTAAAAGCGGTGCTATAACCTTGGCTCGTTATCGCGAAGTGGTCGAATCTGAAGATCAAATTGAAAACGAAGTTACACAAATGACTTTGGCTCAAGCAAAAGCCTATGATAAAAATATTAAAGTCGGTGAATTTATCATTGATAACTTGCCTCCGATTGATTTTGGTCGTATTGCCGCTCAGACCGCTAAACAAGTTATTGTTCAAAAAGTTCGTGATGCTGAACGCAATAAACAGTTTGAAGAATATAAAGAAAAAGTCGGTACTATTGTTAACGGTACCGTTAAACGTATTGAGTTCGGTAATGTTATTTTAGATATCGGTAAGGCTGAAGCTGTTTTGCGTCGTGATGAAATTATCCCGAGAGAAAAGTTCAAAAACGGGGATCGGGTTCGTGCTTATGTTTTGGATGTGCGTAAGGAAAACAAAGGACCGCAAATTTTCTTGTCTCGTACTTGCCCCGAGTTCTTGGCAAAACTCTTTACTTCCGAAGTTCCGGAAATTTATGACGGAATCGTTAAAATTGTTGCCGTTTCCCGTGATCCCGGTTCTAAAGCTAAAATCGCCGTTAAGACCGATGATGTGACTGTTGATGCCGTTGGCGCGTGCGTCGGTTTGCGCGGTATTCGCGTTCAAGCCGTTGTTACCGAGTTGCAGGGCGAAAAAATTGATATCGTTCCTTATTCTGACGATAAGGCTCAATATATTGTTGCCGCTCTTGCTCCCGCCGAAGTGACCAAAGTGGTTCTCGATGAAGAAAATAATCGTATTGAAGTGGTTGTTCCGCAAGAGCAATTTTCTATTGCTATCGGTCGTCGCGGACAAAATGTTAAACTCGCTTCCCAGCTCATCGGTTCCGATATTGATGTTTTGACCGAGGAACAAGAACAAGAACGTCGCTCTAATGAAAATAAGGTTCGTTCTCAACGCTTTATGGAAGCTCTTGATGTTGATGAAATGATTGCTCATCTTCTCATTGCCGAAGGCTTCTCGACCATTGATGAAGTGGCTCTCGTTCCTTTGGATGAGTTGGCAGAAATCGAAGGCTTTGATGAAGATGTGGCTAAAGAATTGCAAGCTCGTGCCAAAGCTTTTGTTGAAAAACGTAATCAAGAATTTGAAGAAAAAAGCAAGTCTTTGGGTATTGATGAACAAATTCAAAATATTGAAGGCTTGGATCGCGATATGATTTTGACCATGGCTGACAAAGGCGTTAAAACCATTGATGATTTGGCTGATTTGGCTGCCGATGAATTGATTGAAATTTTGGGTGAAAATACCATTTCAATTAATGAAGCTAACAAAATCATTATGGCGGCTCGTCAACATTGGTTTGATGAAGAAGATGCTGCTGAAGGTGATAAATAATTGATGAAGACTGAGGAAACAAGAAGATGTATTGTTTGCGGGGAAGTGCTTCCGAAGGAGGCACTGCTCCGCTTTACTCTTACTCCCGATAATCTGATTGTGCCTGATTTTAAGAAAAAATTACCCGGAAAAGGAATTTGGATTAAAAATTCTAAAAAAATCCTTTCGGTTGCCGTGGAGAAAAACTTGTTTTCAAAGGTCTTGAAAAAAAATGTTAAAACTGATTTTTCGCTGATTGAAATGGTTGAAAAGATTTTGCATAAACGCGCTCTTGATGCCATTTCTTTGGCAAGAAAAGCAGGCTCTCTCGTCACCGGTTTTGAAAAGGTGTGCGAGACAATTAAAAAAAATAAGGCGGCTTTTATTTTGGAAGCTCAAGATGCCGGTGAGGACGGTCATAATAAAATTATGAATCTGGCTAAGAATTTGGATGTTTTCCATACGTTTACAGTTGAGGAGTTAGACAAGGAATTAGATAAAGTAAATACCGTACATATTGCTTTTTTGCAAACGCAAATGGCTAAAACAGTGCAAAATGAAATTTCTAAATTGGAAAATTTCTTGAATTCTTAGATCGTTGAAATAGTGAAGGAATTATAATGACAGAAGATAATGCAAAAGGTAAATTAACATTATCAGGTAAATCTACCCTGACGCTGAAGCTCGGTGATAAAGCTAAAGCTTCCTCAGAAGGTAAAAAAGTGGTGCAGGTTGAGGTTCGTAAGAAAAGAATATTAAACCCAAATAATGTTGCAAACAATGAACCTAAAGTCAAAATTGATGAAGCAACTGCCGCTAAGTTGCGTTTGATTGCTGAGGCTAAAGAACATGAAGCCAAACGCAAACAAGAGGAGGAAGAAAAAGCTATCCTTCGACAAAAACAACTCGAGGAACAAAAAGCAAAAGAAGAAAAAGAAGCCGCTGAGGCTCTTATGGTTGCTGATGCGAAAAAAGATCCCGAAATCGTGGAGCCAAAGCAAACAACGTCAAATATTAAAAATTCGCAGCTCAAATCTGAGGAACTCTCAGAGCAAGATGCTAAAGTTTTTGAAGAAAAATCTTATAAAAATAAGAAAAATCGTGATTATGATGATGACGATGATGAGGATGATATGCCGCGTCATAAGAAGATTTCTTCTTCCCGTAATGATAATTTTGAGGAAGACAGACGTAAGGTTACCAAACGTAGTTTTGAGCCTCAAAAACGCGGTGGAAAATTTAATGTAAACAGTTATATGGGTGCCGATGATGATGACGATGATTATGGTTTCGGTGCTCCTCGTCGTCGTTACAAGAAAAAACAACCTAAACCCCAGCAACAGGCTCCACAACAACCACAAGAAAAAATTATTCGTGAAGTTGTTGTTCCTGAAGTTATTACCGTGCAGGAATTGGCAAACCGTATGGCTGAAAAAGGCGCCGATGTTATCAAAAAATTGATGGCACTCGGCGTAATGGCAACTATTAACCAACCTATAGATGCCGATACAGCGCAAATTGTGGTGGAAGAATTTGGTCATAAAGTCAAACGTGTGGCTGACAGCGATGTCGAGCTTGGTTTGGGTGGTGGAGAAGATAAGCCTGAAGATTTGTTGCCCAGACCTCCGGTTGTGACCGTTATGGGACACGTTGACCATGGCAAAACATCACTGCTCGATGCTTTGCGCGAAACTAACGTTGCTGCCAAAGAAGCCGGTGGAATTACGCAACATATCGGTGCTTATCAAATTACCGTTAAAACCGGTGATAAAATTACATTTATTGATACACCGGGACATGAAGCATTTTCCGAAATGCGCGCTCGCGGCGCTAAAGTTACCGATATTGTGGTTTTGGTAGTTGCTGCCAATGACGGTATCATGCCGCAAACGATTGAGGCTATTCGTCACGCGCAAGCTGCCGAAGTGCCAATTGTTGTTGCTATTAATAAAATCGATTTGCCGGGTGCTGATCCGATGAAGGTTAAAACCGCTTTATTACAACACGGTATTGCTGTTGAAGAAATGGGTGGCGATTGCTTATGTGCCGAAGTTTCTGCCAAAAAACGCATCAATATTGATAAATTGGTGGAAGCTATCTTGTTGCAAGCCGAAATTTTGGATTTGAAAGCTAATCCCAACCGTGCTGCCGAAGGTGCCGTCATTGAAGCAAAAATGGAAAAAGGTCGCGGATCCGTGGCTACCGTTTTGGTACAAAAAGGAACACTCAAGGTTGGTGATATTATCATTGCCGGTAAAGAGTGGGGGCATGTTCGTGCCATGTTTAATGAAAACGGCAAAAAAGTCTTTGAAGCCGAACCGGCAACCCCTGTAGAGGTTTTGGGTTTGCAGGGAACGCCTGCCGCCGGTGATGACTTTATTGTTGTTGCTGATGAAGCTCAGGCTAAACAAGTTACCAACTATCGTATTTGCAAAGAGCGCGATGCTAAGATTGTGAAATCTGCGAAATCGGCTATGGAATTGATGCTTGATAAAATTAAATCCGGCGAATCTAAACATTTGCCGATTATTATCAAAGCGGACGTTCAAGGTTCTATTGAGGCTTTGGAAGGAACGTTGAACAAACTTTCAACTGATGAAGTTTCAGTTCAGATTTTGCACTCTGCCGTCGGTCCGATTTCCGAATCGGATATTTCTTTGGCAAAAGCATCTCATGCTTTGATTATAGGCTTTAACGTTCGTGCCATTCCGCAAGCACGTGATGCCGCTCGTCGTGACGGTGTGGAAATTAAATATTATTCCATTATTTATGATGTGGCAGATGATGTTAAGAAAGGTTTGGAAGGTATGCTTTCACCCGAATTGCGCGAGAAGCTTTTGGGTTATGCCGAAATCCGTGAGGTTTATAATATTACCGGTGTCGGTAAAGTTGCCGGTTGTATGATTACCGAAGGTTTGGTAAAACGTGGTGCCAAAATCCGCTTATTGCGTGATAATGTGGTTATCCATGACGGGGCTATCGGACAGCTCAAACGCTTTAAAGAAGATGTTAAAGAAGTTCGTGAAGGCTACGAGTGCGGTATCAGTTTTGAAAACTATAATGACATTCAAAAAGGCGACTTCATTGAATGTTATGAAATCGAAGAAATCGCCGCCAAGTTATAAAAAATCGTATAATGGGGAACTAATACAGATTTTGCGGATAAATTGTTCAGTCATGTACTTCTATGTACACTTCTTCACAATTTTCCTTAAATCTTATTATTTCCCGCATTCTCCGATTTTTTAGTAAAAGTCGTATAATGGGTGATTGAACAACATTTTGGCAAATTAATTGATAAGAGAGAAGATTATGCCTAATAAAGAACCATCACAAAGACAACTGCGAGTCAGTCAGGAAATCAGAAAAATCATTACTTCTGAGATTGAGCGCGGAGAAGTTAGAAATTTGCAAGGGATTGATACAATCGTAACTATCACGGATGTTACCGTATCTCCTGATTTGAAATATTCTACCGTTTACATTATGACATTGAACGGAAATTTTTTGAAGGAAGTATTGGACGGATTGAATCTGGCGGCGAATCATTTTCGCAAAAGTGTCGGACGAAATACAAGTTTGCGTTTTGTTCCCGAAATTATCTTTAAAATAGATGAAACTTTTGCCGAAGTGGATAAAATTGAAAAATTACTTCATGATCCTCGCGTTCAGCAAGATTTGAAATAGTATTGAAGCGCCCTGTATCGGGTGCTTTTTTTTGAGAAAAAAGATTTTATTCGGAAACTAATAAAAATGTTTAATAAAAAAAGCGATAAGAAAAACCTTATCGCTTTTTTTGTTTAGCGTAGAGGTATAAGCACAAAGTTGTTTTGTTGTTCCTCTACTTTGTACGGTTCTCCGCCTAAATACAGCTTGCCTAATATGCGGCTTGCCGTTTCAAATGGTTTTTGGATGATGTTTTTGGCAAAGGCGTCAATGCTGTATACTTTGTTTGATACGGTATCTGTTCCTGACCAGCGAACTGTCGGACGATTATGCAAATCAAAAACCAAAAATACCTGCTGTAAAAAAATGTTTTCTTTTGCCAGATATTCCAGTGCTTGTTGCGAAGAAAGCAAAATTGGTTCCGCATCTTTTGTGCCAATTTTTTGAGGACCGTATAAAACAGAGCATCCATACGCAAAAAACATCAATAATAGGAGAAAAAACTCCGTTAAAATAGTAATTGTTTTCATAATATTAAAAATTATAGATTATTGATTCTATGTTAAGATTCTGAGATTCTTTCGTCAAGCGCGGATAAAATAAGTCACAGTTTTTTTGTGTTGACGAATTAAGCTTTTTTCTTATCCTAAACAAAAAACAATGAGGGAAAAATGTCCAGACGCAAAAAAGGTGAAAATATTGACGGTTGGTTGGTGATTGATAAAGATCGCGGTATGGGCTCGACCGATGTCGTCAACTTTACCAGACGCTTTTTTAATGCCAAAAAAAACGGGCATACCGGCACGCTCGATCCGTTTGCCACAGGGGTGTTACCGATTGCTTTCGGTGAGGCGACCAAGCTGGTGCCTTTTGTAACTGACGGCGAAAAAGAATATGAATTTATCATTCAATGGGGCGCGGAAACCTCAAGTGGTGATACCGAAAGCGAAGTTATTGCCACCACGGATGTTTATCCGACCAAAGAAGAAATTTTAGCCGTTATCCCTCAGTTTATCGGCGAAATCAAGCAAGTGCCACCTGCCTATTCCGCCATCAAAATCAACGGACAACGCGCCTATGATTTGGTGCGTAAGGGCGAAGCCGTGGAAATCCCTGAGCGAATCGTAAAAATTTATGACTTAACCTTGCTCGAGGAACTTCCGAATCATCAAGCCAAGTTCAAAGTCCGTTGCTCAAAAGGCACATATGTTCGCACTTTGGGCATGGATTTGGCTCATGCTCTCCATACCAAAGGCTATTTATTGGAGCTCAGACGCACCAAATGCGGTAAATTTTCTCTTGATGATACGATTTTACTGGAAAATTTGAAAAAAATGGTGCATAGTGAAAGTGCAAAAAAGGTTTTGCTTCCGGTAATAACTGCTCTGCGCGACATCGCGGAGCTAGCTCTAACCGAGGCAGATGCAGCTAAACTCCGTCAAGGACAGGCGATTTCTCCCCGCTCTTATCAAGACCAAAACTTGAAAGAGGGTGTGGCTGTCGCTTCTTTTGACGGTGAGTTGGTTGCCATAGTGCGAATCGAGGAAAAACGAATTTCTCCTCAACGCGTTTTTAATTTTAACTCCGATGCGGAAATTTCCGTATCTTAAATAAAAGGAAAATATTGATGTCGATTTCTAATGAAAACAAACAAGATTTGATTAAAACTTATGCTATTAATCCGAACGATACCGGTTCTCCGGAAGTTCAAATTGCTATTTGGACCGCTCGTATTAACAGCCTTATCGAACACTTCAACACCCACCCGAAAGATAAACACTCTCGTTTGGGTTTGATGAAAATGGTTTCTCGCCGTCGTCACCTTTTGGACTACCTCAAAGGCAAGAGCGAAAGCCGTTATCAGGAAATCATCAAAAAGTTAGACTTGAGAAAATAATTTTATGCGGCACCTAGAGCAAAAAATGCGAGACGACAATGTTGATGTTTTTTCTATTGCTTTTTTAGGTGCGCTAAAATAAGTTTATAACGAGTGCGGGGCTTTTACTTCGCACTCGTTTTTATAAAATCCTCAGTTTCTCTGAGGTGAGATGTGTGGACTTAACTCTTAGGTAAAAATCTTGGAATAGGTCTTTATCTAAGAGGTAAGTCCGAAAAGAAATATATATTATGAAAGGATATTGTATGATTGATTTTAAAGTTTCTCGTCGAGAAATGGATTGGGGCGGCAGAAAACTGGTGCTCGAAACCGGTAAAATTGCCCGCCAGGCTGAAGGCGCTGTTGTCGCTTCTTATGGCGAAACAGTTGTTGTTGCCACGGTTTGCGCTGCTAAAGAAGTTGCCGCTGACCAAGATTTCTTTCCGTTGACAGTAAACTACCAGGAAAAATATTATGCTGCCGGTAAAATCCCCGGTGGTTTTATGAAACGTGAAGGTAAACCTTCCGAGCGTGAAGTCCTTATCTCTCGTTTGATTGACCGTCCGATACGTCCGCTCTTTCCGGATGCCTTCAAAAATGAAGTTCAGGTTGTTTGTACCGTTTTGTCTCATGACAAACAAACCGACTCCGATATCATTTCTATGATTGCCGCTTCTGCTGCTTTGAGCTTGTCCGGCATTCCGTTCTTAGGTCCTATCGGTGCCGCTAAAATCGGTTACAAAGACGGACAATACATTTTGAACCCGACGATTGAACAACAAAAAGAATCTTTGTTGGAACTTTCCGTTGCCGGTACCAAAGAAGGCGTTTTGATGGTTGAATCCGAAGCGCAAGAACTTTCCGAAGAAGTTATGCTCGGTGCGGTTATGTTTGGTTTTGAAAACTTCCAACCGGTTATTCAAATGATTGAAGATTTGACTAAAGAAGCCGGTAAACCTCGCTGGGAAATGCCAACCTTCCCGAAAGAGTTTGATGAACTCTATGAGAAAGTTGCCAAACAATTCCGCAGCAAATATGAAGAAGCTTTCAAAGAGACCGATAAACTCAAACGCGGTGAAAACTTGGGCGCTTTGGCTGAAGAAGTTAAAGCTACCATCGATCCCGAAAATGAGATGGAAGTTAAATATGTTAACGATGTGATTGAAAAATTGATGCATCGTGTTATGCGTGAAGGTGTTTTGAATACCGGTCGTCGTATTGACGGTCGCGATACCAAAACCGTTCGACCGATTGCTTGCCAAGTAGATGTTTTGCCGATGGCTCACGGTTCTGCTTTGTTCACCCGTGGCGAAACTCAGGCTTTGGTTGTGACCACTTTGGGTACAGGCGATGATGCTCAAATTGTTGACGGCTTATTGGATGAATATAAAGAAGATTTTATGCTCAACTATAACTTCCCGCCGTTCTCGGTTGGTGAGTGCGGCCGTTTGGGTAGCCCGGGACGTCGTGAAATCGGTCACGGAAAACTCGCTTGGCGCGCTATTCACCCGATGATGCCGAAAAACAGCGATACCTTTCCCTATACCGTTCGCGTTGTTTCCGATATTATGGAATCTAACGGTTCTTCTTCCATGGCTACCGTTTGCGGTACAACCATGTCTTTGGAAGCTGCCGGTGTTCCGTTGAAAAAGCCGGTTGCCGGTATTGCTATGGGCTTGATTAAAGAAGATGACGGTCGTGTTGCTATTTTGACCGATATCTTGGGTGATGAAGACCACCTCGGCGATATGGACTTTAAGGTTGCCGGTACAAAAGACGGTGTGACCGCTTTGCAAATGGATATTAAAATCACCTCCATTACCAAAGAAATTATGGAAAAGGCTTTGGCTCAAGCTCATGAAGGTCGTATCCATATTATGGGTGAAATGGCAAAAGCTATTGCTGAACCGCGTCCGCATGTTTCTGACAAAGCACCGCGCATTGTATCAATCAAAATTCCGGTCGATAAAATTCGTGAAGTTATTGGAACTGGTGGTAAAGTTATTCGTGAAATTACCGAAAAAACCAATACCAAGATTGAAATTACCGATGACGGTATCGTTAAAATCGCTTCTCTTAAAAAAGAAGACGGTGATGCCGCTCTTGAATGGGTTATGGGTATTGTGGCTGAACCGGAAGAAGGCAAAATCTATAAAGGTGTAATTACCAAGATTATGGATTTTGGTGCTTTCGTTCGCTTCCTTGGTACAACCGAGGGCTTGGTTCACATCTCGGAAGTTAAGAACGAACGTATTGCTTCTGTTTCTGACTTCTATAAAGAAGGTGATACCTTGTGGGTTAAATGCCTCGGTACCGATAATCGCGGTAAAGTTAAACTTTCGGCTAAGAGAGTTAACCAAGAAACTGGTGAAGATTTGGAAAAATAATTCCGTAGTCTATTTTAACGAAAAAAGCACTCCTGTGGGTGCTTTTTTTTGTTTGTGCTTGACCGGAAGATAAAAAAGTTATTTATTTAGCAGTATGTGAAATCTTATTTACTAATATCATTATGGATGCACTTTTTATTACTATGACGCTTTTGGCTGTTATTTTCTTCTATATTTGGTATATTTATAATGAAGTCAGAATAGCCAAAAGGAAAAAAATGCAACAGCTCTGCAAAAATTATGTTGTGGTTGCCAGAGTGAAAAAACATGAAAACGGACATTGGGTTTGTAAATTTTTTCATTGTGGAGATCACTTAGGCTATCTTGATGAAAAGCCCTCTTCGGAAAGAATAAAGGCGATAGTTATTGACTATGATCAGCAGAATCGGCTTTATAAGTTGCAAGAGTATGTTGAAGATTGAAAATTAAGGCTCGTTTTCTTCAAAAGAAGCGAGTCTTTTTTTTGTCTAATTTATTGACAGGAACGGAGAAATATGGTATTTTCTAATATAAGAGATTTGTATGGCTTTCGTTTTATCGCTGCTCTGTTGCTGCTTGTTTTTGGAGTGGCATTAGAAGAAAATATTGCCGTAAAAGGCTTTTTTTGCCCTGAATCTATGGCAATGCTTATCGGAGTTGTTCTTTCTGCATTGCTGGGGGTTTATTCGCATTGTACATACCGAAAGCTTGTAGATATGTGCTAAGTTTTGAGTGTAATAAAAATACGAAGCAGAATACTGTTTCGTATTTTTTTTTGTTGCTTTTTCTTGGTAAAAAATACTTGAAATATCTGAAAAATCGGTGTATTAGTCTGCTTAATTGCTCAAACACCCCTGGAGGTTTGAGCGAGGTTTGTTAAATTTTTTATAAGGAAGTAATAAAATGTCTAAAATTACATTTAATGCTTTGGTTCGTGAACAAGCAGGTAAGGGGGCAGCTCGCGCATGTCGTAAAGAAGGTCGTGTTCCTGCCGTTATTTATGGTAACAAAAAAGATCCGCAAATGATCAGCTTGCATCCGGTTGAGTTGGAAAAAGCTTTGAACATGGCTGATTTTTACAGCTCTGATATTGAAGTTGTTGTTAACGGTAAGGCAGAAAAAGTTTCTTGCCAAGATGTTCAGTTCCATCCGGTGTCTGACATGCCGTTGCACGTCGACTTCTTGAGAAAATAAGTCGTATTTTGGCTTATTAATACAGAAATTGCGGGAGAAAGTTTCCTCATGTACTTTTATGTACACTGCGGTACTTTCTCCCTTATTTCTTATTACTAAGCTCAAACTCCGCCTTATTTTAATAGTTCCTTTTTTGATGAGGATATAAATATGTTTTTGATTGTTGGTTTGGGCAACCCCGGTGCAGAATATGATAAAACACGTCATAATATGGGTTTTATGACCGCTGATGCTTTGCATTCTGTCTACAAATTTTCTCCTTTTAAATCTAAATTTGACGGGTTGATTGCCGAAGGGAATATCAACGGCGAAAAAGTTTATCTTTTGAAACCCCAAACCTATATGAATCTTTCCGGCAACTCGGTTGTGAAGGCTGCCAATTTTTATAAGATTTTACCGCAGAATGTGATTGTTATCCATGATGATATGGATTTGCCGGTTGGTAAAATCAAAGCCAAAATCGGCGGTGGCGCCGGTGGTCACAACGGGTTGAAATCTATTGACGCCGCCATAACCCCTAATTATAACCGCATACGAATCGGTGTCGGTCACCCGCAAGGAAATGGCGATGCCGTGGTCAACCATGTGCTCTCACGCTTTTCTAAAGCTGATACCGAAGTTATTGAAAAAAATATTCAAATTATCTGCGAAACTTTACCGATTTTGCTCAAAGACGGTATGGCAAAGTTTTCCGGACTTCTCGGGATGATGAAATAAGTAAAATATTGCTTGAAAAAGGCGCACTTATCATATACAACTCTGTTTAAGTTATTTAATTTAAACGGAGTTTTTTTATGGGTTTTAATTGTGGTATCGTCGGTTTGCCAAATGTCGGAAAATCGACACTCTTTAATGCTTTGACGCAAACCATTGCTGCTCAGGCTGCCAATTTTCCCTTCTGTACCATTGAGCCGAATACCGGTCGCGTGGCTGTGCCCGATAAACGCTTGGATAAATTGGTAGAACTGGTTAAACCAAAATCGGTGGTGCCGACTCAGCTCGAATTTGTGGATATTGCAGGCTTGGTGCAAGGTGCATCCAAAGGTGAGGGCTTGGGTAACCAATTCTTGGCAAACATTCGTGAAACTGATGCCATAATCCACGTTTTGCGCTGCTTTGAAGATGATAATATTACTCATGTTATCGGTTCGGTTGACCCAATTCGTGATGCCGAGATTGTGGAAACAGAATTGATGATTGCCGATTTGGACTCTTTGGAAAAACGTTTTGACCAAGTGAATAAAAAAGCCAAAGGCGGCGATAAAGACGCCATTATCAATGTGCAAGTGATGACACTGATTATTGAAGCTTTGCGCGAAGGTAAGCCTGCTCGCGTGGCTGCTCCCGATGTTTCTAACAAAGATGCTTGGAAGGCTTATAAAATGTTGCAACTTTTGACCTCTAAACCGGTTCTTTATGTTTGCAATGTTGATGAAGCTTCTGCCTCAACCGGAAATGATTTTTCTAAACGTGTGTTTGAGAAAGCAGCTGAGGAAAATGCCAAAGCCGTAATCATTTCTGCCGAAATCGAATCGGAAGTGGCTCAACTTGAAACCGAAGAGGAAAAGAAGGAATTCCTTTCCTCATTAGGATTGGAAGAATCCGGATTATCCAAAATTATTCGTGCCGGATATGACCTCTTGGGCTTGCAAACCTACTTTACTTGCGGTCCCAAAGAAGTCCATGCTTGGACATTCTTGAAAGGCTCTAAAGCACCGCAATGTGCCGGAATCATCCATACCGATTTTGAACGCGGTTTCATCCGTGCCGAAACTATCTCTTATGATGATTTTGTATCCCTAGGCGGTGAGCAAGCCTGCAAAGAAGCCGGCAAAATGCGCTCCGAAGGCAAAGATTACGTCGTTCAAGATGGGGATATATTAGAGTTCCTTTTCAACGTATAGAATAAAGACTTGTATAATGGGCGATTAGGGCAGAAACTGCGAATAAAATTTTCAGTCATTTACTAATATGTAAACTCCTTCAAATTTTTTCTGGTTTCTTACTACTCGCCACATTCTCCAAGCCTTTATAAAAGCTCATATAATGGGAAACTAGAGCGATTTAGTGTCTTGTGTCTTATGCTAAATTCTCTATAAATATTTTCTTTTGACAAAAATTTGACAATAATAATTTTCTGTGCTATACAGAGTCGCAGTTAAATATTATTTATGTTAAATCTATAAAAATTATCGTTTATGGGAATTATTGAATCTCAAGAGTGGCTGTTAGATATCGTTATTGATTGTTATTCTGATATCTCCGGTATCAAAACTGGTGTGGAAGAAGATACGCTTGTCGGATATGGTTTTGCCGTTTCTTTTTGGACGAGAGTATGTAATGCCGTCCATTTGAAGGCACAGTTTGTTCCCGGTCTTCATACCATTGAGGATTATGTACATCAGTTGTCTTCTCTGATGCGAAAACAAAATGCCAGCCGAAAAGTCTTTTTGCAAAATTTGGCTGCTTTTGTGACTGAGAAAACCAAACGGGCTCATCATCCTAAAGAAATTCTCTTCAATGAGTTGCTTCCTCATTCGGTGGATGCTACGCAGAATCTACGTGAAGAAATGTATTATGTACTCGAGGTGGATAATCTAAAAAATCTTATTCGTAGCAAATACGGATATTTTCAATATACACAAGAGTTTGCCCATGCGCAGACACTTGATGAAATAACGGATGTGCTCTTCGGGAAGGAGTATCCGAGTTTGTAATTGTAATTTGCCATTTTTGACAGGTTTCATCGTGATGATGAGACCTGTTTTTTTTGCTTGATTTTGCCCTGTCTTGGTTGTATTTGAATCCTATATTTTTAAGGAGATGTATTTATGAGATTGGCGCTTTTTCAACCTGATATTCCGCAAAATACCGGAACATTGCTCCGTTTGGGAGCTTGTTTGGATGTGGAATTGGATATTATTGAACCTTGCGGTTTTGTTTTTTCCGAACATACGCTTAAGCGTTCCGGCATGGATTATTTGCATTTGGTTAAATATCGCCGTCATAATTCTTGGTATGATTTTTTGCAATATCGCCAAGATCATCCGGCGGAATATGGGCGCTTGGTCTTACTCACAACACATGCAACCGAACCTTATTATAATTTTGAGTTCAAGCCTAATGATATTATCCTTATGGGGAGAGAAAGTGCCGGTGTGCCTCAAGAAGTGCATGAGACGGTTGACGCTCGTTTGCTTATTCCCATGAATGAAAATGCTCGCTCAATTAATGTGGCGGTTTCTGCCGTGATGGTTGTTGGGGAGTGTTTGCGGCAAATAAATGGTTTTCCCGTTGTTACAAAATAATAAAAAACCCGCCTTTTTTAGCGGGTTTTTTTCTTATTTGCTTAAGCCGTTTTGGGCTCTTTTTAAGAAAGCTTGGTATGCAGCAGTTTCTATCTTTTGTCCTTTGTCGTTGGTCTTATATATAAACTTGCCGTCTTTGTCTTTCTTGTATATTGGGTTGCCTTTTTCATCTTTTTTCGGATTATTATCGGCATCGAGCTCTACTTCTCTTTCATATTTATATTCATCTGTCATGGTTGCGGCACGACGTTTGTTTATTTCTTGTTGAGCTTTTTGATCTCCGGCATTTGCTTGCTTACGTTGTATGTATTTGTCAGCTTCTTCTGCCGAAAATCCCGCTTTGGTTAAATCTTCTTTGATTTTAGCCGCGTCTTTGATTACGTCGGTTTTTTCCCAATCTATCTGCGTGTAGTTTTGATTGTTGAATTTTTGTTTTATTTCTTTTAGGCGCGCAATCTTATTTTGAATTTCTTCTACCTTCGGATTGGGTTTCGGTTGAGGTTCTGCTTCTTTTTGGGGCGCTTGAGTATGCTCTACCGGTTTGTTTTCTCCGGCTTTTTTGGCTTGATCTACCATTATCTTTAAATGTTCCGGCCATGCTGCCATTTCTTCGGCGCTGGGACCATTAACAATTTCGGCATTGCCTTGTTTATAGCAGGCTGCCAACAATTTGGCTTTGAATTCTGCTGAGGTAATTTCTCCGAATTCTATTGCAGTACCGTTCTTTACTGCCATGCTTACGGCTTTTTCAAAAAATTTGTTATCGGGTGTTTCTCCGTTACTGCCGCGCAAGGTGACGTTATAAGGCGACGTATAGGTTATTTCGGCTGCATAATTTTCACTTTTTCCCTCATAAAAACGAAAACTTAAAGCGTCTCCTTTAGAAGGCAGGGAAGCATCTTTGTAGTCCAGTTTGTTGTGGTCGCCCCAGATTCTCCACTCTTTGGCATAGCGTTCCTTCCACTCGTTTTCCGGATCATTGCTTCTCTCTTCTTGGTTGGGAACAATACCTTCGTTGATTACTAAATTTTTTACAGGTTCTTTTTCTTTGGATTGATTCAGAGCTGGTTCCGGAGCCGGTTTTTCTTTTTGTTGTTCCTTCCATTTTTCAAAGAAGGGCTCATATTCTTTGGTTAAATTTTTATATTCTTCACTTTGATGGTCCAATTTTTTGAATTCATCCAAAGACATCTTTTTTTCTTTAAGAAATTCTGTTAAGCATTCTGTATCCATATCAGCCATTGTATTTCTCCGGATTATATTATTTATCTTTCTTTAATATAACACCTTTTTTGTGTTTTGTCTATTTTTTTTGTTTATAATATTTGTTGCAATTCTGTTAAATTTTTTGCTGCCAAAAAAGGATTGCATTTTTTTTCGATGCCGAGTGTTATCGGGGCAACGGGAAGCCCTTGAGAAAGTCTTTCTTGCGCACGTTGAATATATTTAACCAATTCTTCCGAGTGAGGAAGCAAACTTAATGCTTCTCCGGCAAAATGCATGGTATATTCATGTCCGGGATAAAATTCTACATCATCAGGCAGAGATTTGATTTTTTGTAGGGCTTGGTACATTTCTTCGACCGTTCCTTCAAATAATCCGCCGACACATAAATTGAATAGAGTATCACCGGTAAACATAACTTTATCTTGCGGAAAATACCATAAAATATGTCCTTGTGTATGCGCCGAAACATCTATTATTTCGGCGGTGCTTGCTCCCAAAGCAAATGTTTTTCCCTCTTCTACGCCGATATCAAACCCAGGGATGCGATGCGAATCTTTGATATTTGCGACTATTTGGCAATTATAAATTTCTTTTAGGGCTAAATTGCCGTCCGTATGGTCAAAGTGATGATGCGTGTTTAAAATATATTGAGGTTTTATGTTTAATTCATTGCATTTTGCTATTATCGGAGCAGCCTCCGACGGATCTATAACTGCACTTGTTCGGCTGGCTTCATCCACAATTAAATATGCATAATTATCCATTATTCCGGCACGGCATAAAATCGGATAAATACTTAGCATTTATAAATAATCCTCCGGATTTATTTCATCTATCTGTTCTTTGGCAATGTATTGTTCGGCATATTCCTTATATACTCCCGAACGGATAAATACTTCATATAAGTCAGGATCTATATGTCCGCTGTCTTTCATATGTTTCATTATTGCCAAAACCTGAGATATTTTTTTAGGCTCTTTATAGGGACGGTCATTGGCAGTTAATGCTTCAAAAATGTCTGCTATTGCCATGATTTTTGCTGGTATGGACATTTGGTCTCCGGTTAATCCGTTCGGATAACCTTTGCCGTCTACCCTTTCATGATGAGCACCTGCATATTCTACAACATTGGAAAGTTCTTTGGGAAAAGGAAGAGCCTTTAACATATCTATGGTTACAATAATATGTTCATTTATTTTTTCTCTCTCTTCCTTATTGATAGTGCCGTTTCTGACTTTAAGATTGTATAATTCTCCACGATTGTATTGTCCTAAAATGTGATCTTTTCTGTTTTGAAGTAAGTTTTCAAATTGCGGGTGTGATGCTGCTTCCAGATCTTCCATATGATCTCTTTCCGCCCATGATATACCTTTAGCACGACTGAAATATCTGACAAATTGCTTCTTACTTAGTTTTTCTAATGCCTCTATATCTTCATTGGTCAGCGGTGTATCACCGATGTTGCATTTGGCTACTAAATCAAATTCGGCATCTAATTCTTTTATTTTGTTGACAAATTCGGCTTGCAAGGTTTCTTGCGGGGCAACATTGGCAAGTCTTTTCTTTAAATATTCTATGTGAGCATCTCGACGCAGAATTTCAAATCTGTTTCTTATTTCATGTATTCTGTTATATATTGTCTCGAGCTTTGTGGCTTTGTCTACAATATATTCCGGGGTGGTGACTTTGCCACAGTCATGAAGCCAGGATGCTATGTTTAAGGCATACCAATCGTCATTGCTCATTTCAAAATCTTTTAACGGACCGTTTTCTTCCTGAACGGCTGCCGTGGCAAGCATGCGGGCTATTACCGGAACTCTTTGGCAATGAGCTCCCGTGTACGGAGATTTGGCATCTATGGCGCGGGCTAAAACTTCTATAAATGACTCTAATAGTTGTCCGTAATCTTCACTTAATTTCCTGTTTTCCAATATCAAGGTTGCCAAATTGCTTAAGGCGCAAATTTCTTGTTGCATTTCTTTTGTAAAAGCAATGTTTTTGCCTTTGGAATCTTTGGGGTTGACGTATTGTATTACGCCGATTATGTATCCTTTGCGGTTGACTAAGGGTATTGTTAACAATGATATGGAGATGTAGTTGTTTAAAGAATCATAATTGGCAAAAAAGGTGTTGTCTAATTTGTTGGAACTATATATCTCGTTGAGATTAATGATTTCATTGTTCAGAACACAGGCTTCAGCTGCCGATTTTAAGGTTTTGTTTCTACTTTCCGGTATAAATATGCTGCTTTGATATAAGTTATTATCAGAACCGAATTTATTAATGTTCAGTTTCTCATTATAACTATATTCCAAATTTAGAAATTTGTCGTCAGACAGAGTATAAAAAAAGCCGACTTCCGCTCCACAAGTGTGTCCCGTTAGTTTTATTATTTTGCTTATTGACGTTAAATAATCCGCTTCTTTTACTATATTGTCGGATATACTTAAAAATTCTTCTAAAACGGATGATGCGTCGTATTGCAATTTTTTTTCCCAAAAAAACGTTAACTGTTTTTATATATTAAATCTTAATTTATTAAAATTTGTATAAAACTTTGGGATTTCTCTTAATTATCTTCAGCAGATTTTGGATATTAAATAGTTAACATCTTCTTCGCTTAAGTCTTCTCCTGCCGAGCCGTAAGATAAAATTCTTTCTATAACCTTATGGGCAAAAGATTTGCTGTCATTCTTTTTATAATCAAAACGGATATCTTTGATGACTTTTAAGGCGCTGAAAACTGCCGGAAACATTGATTTCGGAATATAGGCTTTGCGTAATAGGTTGCGTATCATGAAGTCCATTGAATTATTGAATAAAATTTTTCGAACTTCTTGTATCGGGGTGTTGGATAAATATACCAAAGCATATTCAAAAAATTTTAAATCACCCATACAGATAGCTCTTACAACTAATGATGCCGTTAAGCGGTTGGATGTATATAGTTCATGTATCAGCTCTTCTATTTTTTTGTCAGAACTATATTCTTCCGATATTTTTAGGGTGGTTTTTTCTTTTACTTGTTCAACAATGTCACAAGCAATATCGTTCGGTAAGTTGTGGGTTAAAACCAAATGCCTTAATAATTCGTCGGAAAGTGAGTGAATTATTTTTTCTATTATGGCAACAGGAAGTTCTGAGCGATAGACCATGTTCTTTTTGATGTTTTTGCTTTCAGGAAATCTGTTTATAATCAGGTCATAAGTTCTTTCTTTGATATCTGCTTGTTCGTTTGATATTAAAACGCCTACAACGTCTTCCGGACATCTTTCCGCAATGTAATGTGAAATGTTCTCCGTTAAACCGGCACGCATTGCTACGGCTTTTTGTTTGTTTAAATTTTGCGAATCTATTATGCTTATGATGTCTTCTTGTGATAAGTCGGCATAATATTTGATGAAAGGCATTGATACGCTATCAACATCGTTTATCAGATCAATAACAATATCTTTGGGTAAATTTTTGCAGTTTTTTAAGCTTTCTGATAAGGATTCCCTTACTTTTATTTCTATGTCTTGAATTAAAATTCGGAATATGTCTTCGGCTATATTTAATGCTTGACCGGATAGTTGGGAGGATCCGTAGAGCGCACCAATTTTCTGTGCGGTAACGGATTTGTTTGCCGCGTTGGGGTTTTTTGACAGCGTTACAATATCTTCTTTGTTCAGTTTGTTGTTCATTGTCGTGTTGTCCGCTCTTATTCCTAAAATATATTATATTCCATTTTTGTCAATTCTTACATTAATATTTTATGACAATTTCTTTTTTTGCCGGTTGACTCAACGGTAATTTATAAACAAGTTTTGCTGCATCTATATTGATTAATTCATAAAAAGTTACCGTGTAATCCAATAATCCGATAAAGTTTTGTTGGGGTGAATAAAGAACAAAGCTGCTGGCTAAGGATCTGCCGTCAATTATTTTTCTTCTTCTTCTTAAATCTTTCCGGAGAGTCCGCATATCGGTATAGTTGATGCCCGAATTTATTTTCAGGGCAAATGATTTCATGGCTTCATATAATGACGGAAATCTTTTTATGCTATAGCTTTTGTCTTTTTCTTCATCTTGCGGAATCATACCGCTTTGGTTGTTCCATAAAATTTCTTTGTAGAGCGCATTACCTTCTTTTACAAAACGCGATTTGCCCCAATCGGTTTCTATTCCGGATATTGCAATTAAAATTGAAGGCGGAATGATATCTATTTTTTCTTTAAGCTTAAAGATTAGGGTGTCAGTTCTTTTTTTGTCACTTAAACGTGTAAATACATCATATTTTTTGGCGCTTGCTTCCAGCCATGCTTCTTGTTTTTTATCTAATTTCTTTCCGGCGTTGAAGTCTGCTTCTATTTTTTCAAGCTCTTTTCTTTCTTCCAGAATCTCTTCATTTAATTTCATTGCCAGCGGGGCTAAAATTTGGATAAACAATTTATTGCGTAGATCTTCGTCTTCAATTTGATAAAAATCTGATGGAAGTTTTTTCAAAAATATGGCGGGAACTTCCCAATTGTCTCGGGGAATGTAATAATTGCTGTTGTTATCTATGTATAGTTTTTGGAGCTCGGGAACGGTTATGTCTTCATAATAAAGACCTTGATTGTTTGTCGCACCGGCTGATGCTCCGAAAGCAATTATGTTTTGGAGAACAACATAAGCACAAACTATCAAAGCGGTTTTTTTTATGATTTTTCTCCTTTTGTTTTTTCAAAGTTTCTGACTTCTTTAACTTGAGGAATATAGTTTTTTAATATTTTCTCTACCCCTTCTTTTAATGTTACCAGAGCATAAGGACAGCCGGCACAATTTCCCTTCATTTCAACAAAAACTATCCCGTTTTCGAAAGATTTGAAAATGATGTCTCCTCCGTCTTGTTTTACCGCCGGGCGGATGCGTGCATTTAACAATCCGATTATTTGTCCGATTATTTCTTCATTCTCATTTGAGGCTTCTTGCTCTTCCGTATTTACCAGCGTGGCTTCTCCCAGACTTATATGTTCCATTATCTCGGCTAAAATTTGCGGCTTTAAATCTTCCCAGTCAGCTTCCGCTTCCTTTGTTACCGATATTAATTCTTCGGTCATGAAAATTGATTTTATTCCACCCAGATCAAAAAGCCTTTCTGCTAACGGGGAGCGACGCAATGATTTGGAATCTATAAATTCGGCTCTGCCGGTTTGGAGTAATTTTATCGGCGGAAAAAAATTCATGACTTCTTTATCTGCAGTTTTTTGTGTCTCTATCAACATTTTATGTTCTTATCCTTTATTTTTCTTCAGTGCCGATATTATATCTTTGTTGATGTTTTGAGCCTTTTCCATGTAGTAGGCTAAATATAAAAGGTGGTTGGGCGCGGTTAAACTGTTCAGCTCTCCGTTTCTTATATATAAAGAATCTATCTTAGCGGCTTCTTCCAGAGCTTTTTGTTCTTTGGTCCAAAGAATATATACATTTTTTTCTATTAATGTATCTTTATAATCATGCCCGAGTGCTTGCAGTAACAGATAATAAGCATAGGCTTTCCCTTGATTGTAGTAGAATATGTTATCTGCCTTAAAATCAAACCAGCTGGTGTTTTCTTCTCTGATTTGAGAATCAATCATGTTTACCGATTTTTGCAAATTGATATTGATTTTTTTTAATATAAAAGCAAGATCTTCGGGGCGGCGATAAAAGATTATTTCATCATTGTTTAATGATTTGTTGAAAGATATCAACTCTTTGCGAGCTTTTCGATATTGGGTGTTGGCTGAGGGAACCGGTGTAAAACGATTTTCGGGAGAAAACATCCAAATTTTGCCGTCATATTTTAATAACGTGGCGGCATTTTTTAAGGAAGAAGACTCTTTTTTATCGACTATCGGGGAATCTATGCGGCGGCTTAAGCTATTGATTATATCCGCAGTGGCATTAATCATTCCGAGTTGAAAGCTGGGCATGTTGTCTAAAAAGTAAGAAGGAAAGAAAAACGGAACGTTTGCCGTCCATAATTTTTCGTTGACTTCCCGATTGATGATGAAAGATGCCATTTCAATGGTCGAAGATTGTTTTTGGTTTCTTGACTTGATTTCATAGCTTATATTGCGGTCGATGTTATGAGTCATCCATGCTCCAATCGGGTAATATAAGCAAATGAACAGGACAAATCCGGCTAAAAGTACATACCACCATGAACTTAAAAAATGAAAAGTTTGGGTGCTTATCTTTTTTATTTTTTCAATAGGAAACTTTTGCCAATTAATTGTTTTTAATCGGTTTATTTGTGTTTTTATGAATTGCCGTATCTTTTCTTTAGACATTTTTTTTCTTCTTTTTTAAGAACAGCGCCATTATTTCATTAATATCCAATGCTCCGGTTAGTTTAGCGGCTATTGCAAAACTTGCAACACCTAAAGCGCATAAACCCACAAGAATCAATATCTTGAACCAATATTCCTGCATTAACCAATTTCCGTAAATATGATTTAATCCGAGCTCTGCGGCAAATAATATTCCGCCCATTATCAATGAACTTATGGTGATTTTTACTATTTGTTTAGTCAGTTTTTTATCTATTTGCCAGTAGTTTCTTTTCTTTAGACCATGGAGATATTGATATAAGGAAACATAGGCAGCTATCGAAGTGGCGGAGGCAACACCGACATGTCCGAAAAATGGCATTAATGTGACTGAAAAAATTAAATTGGCAAAAAAGACTATAATGCTGTATTTGACCGGTGTCTTGGTGTCTCCTCGGGCAAAAAAGTTAGGCGTTAGTGCTTTAACCAAAACATATGCCGGCAAACCAAAAGAATAGGCAATGACTGCCATAGAAGTCATTTCTGTTTCTAAAGTACCGAATTTGCCGTGCTGAAAAAGAATATTGACTATCGGCGTGCTTAAAAAAATTAAGGCAACGGCAGAAGGAATCGATAAAAGCGCTCCGTATTCACAAGCTTTGTTTTGTGTCCTTTCAGCTTCTTCCCGGCGGTTTTCTTTTAAATGTTTGGATAATATAGGTAATACCGCTACGCTGATTGCCGCGCCCACAACGCCGAGAGGCAGTTGTTGTAACCGATTGGCATAATATAACCAACTGATGGCTCCGGCGCCTACCAAAGAAACAATTATGGTATCTACAACCATATTTATTTGATATATTCCGGCTCCTAATATTCCGGGGGTAATGCGTTTGAATAAGGTTTTTATTTCGGGCTCTTTTATGATTGTTCGGATATTGCTTTGCGGTTTGATGTAGACTTTTTGTAAGTGCAGAAAATATGCCAGCCAAATAATTTCTATGAATCCGGCAAATGTGACACTGAAAGCTATGCCGTGTGCCGGTGTTAATCCGAACGGAACAAAGATGAATACGGCTCCGGTCATCATTAAATTTAATATTACCGGGGCTGACGCCGGTGCGGCAAATTTTCCGAGTGAGTTTAATATTCCCGATTGAAAAGAAACAATGGATATAAACAATAAAAAGGGGAAGGTTATGCGTGATAAACTGACGGCTAATTCAAAATTTTCGGGATTATCCGAAAATCCGGGCGCCATCAGACGGACAATTAACGGCATCCCTAATTCCATTATTAAGACAAATACGGTTAATATAACGGCTAAAACCGAAATGGCTTGCGAGGCGAATTTTATGGCACTTTCCTTGCCTTCTCCTGCCAGTTTTTGCGATACCATCGGAACAAATGCTGATGTGAAGGCACCTTCGGCAAAAAGACTCCGAAATAAGTTCGGTAATTTAAATGCCACAAAAAAAGCGTCCGCTATCATGCCGGCACCTAAAAAACGTGCCAGAACCATATCTCTTATGAATCCGGTTATCCGACTCAGTAACGTAAAGCTGCCAAATGTGGCTATGGATTTGAATAAGGACATATTTTTATCAACCTTGCCTTCTTTATTTATTGAATTTTAAGTATTCTATTGTATAAATATCGTTAATGCGAGATTTTTTCTTGATTTATAAAACGAAGATTTGTTTTTTTATCCCTTTTTGGACAGTTTATTATTGACAAACAAATATAATATTGCGATAATAGACAAAAAGAGGAATGATTTCAGGAGAAGTTTTATGAGTAAATATGAAGAATTTTTTGAAAAGGAAGGAGCTATTAAGGTTGTTGATTCAACAGATGCACTTCCTAAATGGGTTCAAGAACGCATGAATGATGCTGCTGTGCGTGATTTGCCTCAATGGGTGAAAGATTTGATGCCTGGACATGAAAAAATAGATTTGATTAAAGATTTTGTTAATGGCAGAATGTCTGCTCTTTCCATCGGGGAAAAAAATATGCTCGATGCCTTTGCCGCTAAATATGGTTTTGAGTATGAAACACCTCAAACGAATAAGCTTATTAAAACAATGGATCAGAATCGCGGCAGATAATCGGATGATATCTCGGTAAAACTTCTCAAAATTAAAAAAATTTTCAACCCTTCCTTTCGGGAGGGTTTTTTTGTTGTTTTTTATAAAATATAAGCTATATTTTTTGTCTAAATAAACATTATTAAATATTTTATTATGAAGGTAGAAGATTATTTTGAATTAAAAAAACAAGAAACAGATCAAAGTTTTGCTTTTCTGATTGAAAAATGTGAACATTCTCAAGAGTGTCCTTACGGAATTAAATTATGCGAACTTGATTTTAACAAAACAACAATAGTTTTTCTTCCCGGAACTGCTGATGAAAAAAATGTGCTTCGTCTGAGTAATGGTCTTTTGAAAAAAATTGATGATTTTGTTTTCAATATTTGTCACTTTGAGCCCAAAGATGTGCAAGTTTGCTCAGCTGTTTGCCATTTGGGAAAATATTTTAACCCCAATATGGCGCGGAGACTCCTTTATTTGTATTATAAAGATTATGGTTCCTATTCTCATTTGATGCAAAATTTCAGTCAGGTTGAAGTTTGTGAATATGCCATCCCAAGTTATGCCGATAATTTGTATGAGCAGTTGATTTTTCCAAGACTTTTTGATGAAAAAAATAAGTTGCTTCCCTTTAATGAAGCCTTAAAGCGAATGCAAAAGTTAGTTGTGATAACTTATTGTCATGGCGCTTATACATGGATGAAAATGGAAGAACATTTGCCTCTTTTGTTTATGAAGGGTGTATATTCTCGTCGTCAGAAAAAACGTTTGCTTAAAAGTATTACGGTTTTGGCTTATTCTCCCAATTGTCCATTGGGTTATTCTCAGACAAAATTTATTTCTTTTTCTTCTGCTTCCGATTTATCTATTCAACACGGAAATGGGTTTGTCCGTTATGTTCATCGGAATATGTTTGTGAAAGATTTTGCTTTGAGTTATTTATCGGGGAAATTGGGCAGGGCTTTTTATTGTGCTCAATATTCCAAAAACGGCGTTGAAGGAAATCCTCGTGTTTTGAGAGCTGTTGATCCGCAGGTTTGGTATGAGAATTTGCATCATCAAAGTGCCAAGGCTAGAAAATCTTATATTTCAGAACATGATTTTTTGGGTTTTTGCCCTTATCCGAACATGAGTAAAGCTGCTTTTAAAATGCAAAGAATTGCAATGTGTGTTTTGGAGGGTGTAATTGGAAACAGCATCGCAAAAAAGCCTCAAAATCTTTCGGTTTTTTGTTTGACCGGAGGTTTCGCCTATAATTTTTGGAGTTTCCAACTTGCCAGAATAAAAGGTTTGACCATTATTCTAAGATATTATTGGTGGGCAAGAAAACCTCATAGACAGAGTTTTGCCGATAATGTCAATTTTGTAAGTTTGGATTAAAAAAAAGGTCGGAATTTTCCGACCTTTTTTGATTTCCTTATTGTTCGGCAACATCCGGTTTTTGACGTTTGCGTTGTAACGGATCCAAAATGCGCTTTCTTAAGCGCAAGCTCTTGGGAGTTACTTCCAATAATTCATCTGCTTGGATGTATGACAAGCCTTGTTCCAAGGTCATTTTTCTTGGCGGAATCAAATCAATGGCTTCATCTTTACCGGCAGCACGAATGTTGGTTAATTGTTTAGACTTGGTCGGATTGACTTCCAAATCGTTGGGCTTGGTGTGTTCGCCTATTATCATACCAACGTAAACCGGAGAGTTGTGCTCAATAAACATCGGACCGCGGTCTTGCAATTTCCATAAAGAATAGGCAACGGCGGTTCCGGCTTCGGATGAAATCAGAACACCGCAACGGCGACCTTCAATTTCGCCTTTGTAGGGCTCATAATCTTTGAAACTGCGGTTCATAACACCGGTACCTCTGGTGTCGGTTAAAAATTCGGAGTGATAACCGATCAAACCACGCGAAGGCGCGTTGAAAATCAAACGAACCTTATTACCGATTTGAGAAGGAATCATATCTGTCATTTCGGCACGGCGAGAACCTAATTTTTCAACAACAGTACCAGAAAATTCTTCATCTACGTCAACAACAACTTCTTCTATCGGCTCTAACAAATTGCCGTTTTCATCTTTGTGCATCAATACGCGCGGACGAGAAATGGACAACTCAAAACCTTCGCGGCGCATGGTCTCAATCAAAACGCCTAATTGCAATTCACCGCGACCGGCAACTTCAAAAGAATCGGTCGAATCGGTACGTGAAATTTTCAAAGCAATATTGCCTTCGGCTTCTTTGCACAGTCTATCCCAAATCATACGCGAGGTGACTTTGTCTCCTTCACGACCGGCTAAAGGAGAATCGTTAATGGAAAAGGTCATGGCTAATGTCGGCGGATCAATCGGTTGTGCCGGTATGTGCTTTTCAACCTCAAAAGCACAAATGGTGTCGGCAACCGTGCCTTTGACAACACCGGCAACAGCGATGATATCACCGGCATGTGCTTCTTCCAAGGACTCTCTGGTTAAGCCACGGTATGCCAAAATTTTGCTTATTCTTACACGTTCAACTTCTTTATCTTCAGCGTTTAAAACTTTTACCGTGTCATTAACTTTTAAACTACCGGACTGTACTTTACCGGTAAGCAAACGACCAACAAATTTGTCTGCTTCCAATGTGGTTGCCAACATAGAAAATGGTTTATCAGGTTCACAATTTGGTTCCGGAACATAAGAACAGATAAGTTCAAACAAGGGGGTTAAGTCTTTTTTCTCATCGTTCATATCTTTAACAGCCCAGCCGTTGCGTCCGGATGCATACAAAACAGGGAAGTCAAGCTGTTCATCGTTGGCATTTAAGCTAACAAATAAATCAAAAACTTCATCTAAAACTTCATCAACACGGGCGTCAGCTTTATCAGCTTTGTTGATAACAACAATCGGTTTTAAACCGAGTTTCAAAGCTTTTCCGGTTACAAATTTGGTTTGCGGCATCGGACCTTCCGAGGCATCTACCAGCAAGACAACACCGTCTACCATGGATAAAATGCGCTCTACTTCTCCACCGAAATCTGCGTGTCCGGGGGTGTCAACAATATTGATATGGGTGCCATGCCAGTTAACAGAGGTGCATTTTGATAAAATGGTAATGCCTCTTTCGCGTTCCAAATCGTTACTGTCCATGACACAAGTTTCTACTTTTTGATTGTCACGAAATGTACCGCTTTGCTTTAAAAGTCCGTCAACCATTGTGGTTTTGCCGTGGTCAACGTGGGCAATTATGGCTATGTTTCTTAAATTCATGTATTTATTTCCTCTCTAAAGGCTTTCTTTTTTATTGTTTTTTGCCTTTTGCATAAAATTCAACCCTAAAATACCAACTTAAATTTAAAATACAAGATATTAGTGCGATTTTTTTTGTTTTTTTAATCTTCCGTTAATTGCTTTGTGACAACATATTCTCATCAAGAAATTATATTGTTTTATTTTGTTGTATTATCTTAAATTTTTGCTTTATGGTACAAGTTTTTAAAATTTTGTTTTTTGTCGGATTAATTATGGTGTTGTTGAACTTTTTGCAGCAAAAGCAAAAATTTTCAATAAAATCATGGTCGTTTCTACGAGGACTCGGTTATATTTTTATGGGCTTAGCCAGTGTTTTCTTTACGGTGATTAATCCTGACTGGTTTCACAGCTTTGATGGTTATGCTTGCGCCGTGGCTATTTCTTGGTTGACTCCCTTTTTTGAGGAGAGATTACTTCTTATTTTGTGGAGTCTCTTTAAAAATTATTCTGTCTCGTTATGAAAAACGGAACTTTTATGATTAAAAGTCCCGTTTTTTTATTAAGCTCTGATTCCGTATTCTATCAGTTTCTTTCTGACAAAGCCTCTTAAGGAAACTTCCGGACGCGCTCCGTAATGTGAGATGACTTCCGAGGCGGCTATTCCGCCGATGGTGGCACAGGTGCCTAAGGAACGCCCGTTAATAATGCCATATAAAAATCCGGCGGCATAGGAATCTCCGGCTCCGGTTGTATCTACCACATCGGCAACTTTTTCTGCTTCGACAAAGGTTTGGGTTCTGCCGTTGACCACAACCGAACCTTTATCACTTCTTGTTACCGCTGCAATTTCAACATAAGGTTTTATCAGCTTTAAGGTTTTGTAAAAATCTTCTTCTTCAAACAAATCTTTGATTTCTTCTTCGTTGCAGAACAAGATATCAACGTATTTTTCTACAATTTTTCTGAATTCTCTGCGGTGGCGATCTATGCAGGAGCAATCTGATAAGCTGAAAGCTACTTTACGTCCGTGCTTATGCGCCAGTTTGCAGGCTTTGAGCATGGCTCTTTGCGCGCTGAACGTGTCCCATAAATAGCCCTCTAAATATATGATTTTTGCCGCCTTGATAATGTTTTCATCTATGTCGGTTGCAGATAATTTTTTTGCTGCTCCGAGGTAGGTAAACATGCTTCTTTCGGCATCGGGCGTAACCAACACGATACTGCGTCCGGTCATGGGACCTTCATTTAAGGAAGGGGTATCAAAATCGACACCGGCGGCGCCAATATCTCTTTTAAATAGTTGTCCCAATTCATCATCATGAACTTTGCCGATAAATGCCGGAGAACCGCCTAATGAGGCTAAGCATGCAACGGTATTGGCTGCCGATCCGCCGCAAATTTCTCTTTCCGGTATTAAATCTTGATAAATTTTTCCGGCTTCTTTGGCTTCTACCAATGTCATACCGCCTTTGACCAATTTTCTTTCGCTTAAAAATCCTTCGCCGACTTTTGCCAAAACATCCACAATGGCATTGCCTATGCCGACGACATCATAAAAAGTGTTATCTGCTTTTGTTATCATTATGAAAAATCCGAATAAATTGTTAAACTTACTTTACTTTATTAATATAGTTTTCTTGATTCTGCAAGGCAAAATAAAAAACCCTGCCGTTTGCAGCAGGGTTTTTGTTTTATTTTTTATCTTAGTCGTTAGCTGACGGCCATTCTGCTGCTTTTTCAGCGTTGAAATCAATCCACTTTTGGTCAGCATCAGCATCATTGCAGATTGCGCCTTGCGGGCATTCAGAAATGCATACGCCGCAGTCAATGCAAACATCCGGATTAACAACTACTTGAGATTCACCTTCGTGGAAGGCATCTACCGGACAAACATCTACGCAAGATTTGCATTTGATGCAAGAATCATTTACTACAGATACCATTTTAAAAAAACTCCATGTAATTACATTAACATCATGCCATACTCTAGTCGGATTGTTTTTAAAATCAAGCTTTTTATTTTTTCATCCTTGCGAAATTGGTTTCGACTTCCCATATATATCAGTATTCAAACGACTTTAAGGAGTTTATGAAATGTCGGAAAAAATGAATTTTCAAGCTGAAGTCAGCAAACTTTTGGATATTGTGGTTAATTCTCTTTATTCGGAAAAATATATCTTTTTGCGTGAACTTATTTCTAATGCCAGTGATGCTTGCGATAAACTCAAATATTTGGTTTTGACAAATCCGGATATAGCCAAACAATCCGGTGAATTTAAAATCAAAATCACACCCGATGCTAAAGAAAATACTTTAATTATATCCGATAACGGAATCGGTATGAATCGCGATGATTTGATTAATCATCTCGGAACAATTGCCAAATCCGGTACAGCCGATTTTGTTAATAATGCTAAAGATAACGGTTCTAACGTGGATTTAATAGGTCAGTTCGGTGTGGGTTTTTATTCTGCCTTTATGGTGGCTTCTAAAGTGGAAATTCTTACACGTAAAGCCGGTGAAGATAAGGCTTGGAAATGGACTTCGGACGGTATTGGCGGGTTTGAAATTGAGGAAGCGCAAAAAGAGGTAAACGGTACCGATATCAAGCTTTATCTGAAGGAAGATGATAAAAACTTTACCGATACCATTTATTTGCGCTATATTATCCGCACTTATTCCGACCATATCAACTATCCTATCGTGCTTTGTTTGGCTGAAGCGGGCGAGGAAACCGTTAATACCGGTTCGGCTCTGTGGGCGCGTCATAAAAGCGAAATTACCCAAGAGCAATATAAAGAATTTTATCATCATCTTTCCAAAAATTTTGATGAACCGTGGATGACGCTCCACTTCAAAGCGGAAGGAAATATGGAATATACCGGTTTACTCTATATTCCGAAACAAGCACCTTATGATTTGTTTCAACCCGATAAGAAAAACGGTTTGAAACTTTATGTGAATAAAGTCTTTATTTCCGATAAAGTTGAAGAGCTTTTGCCGTCTTATTTGCGTTTTGTGGTCGGGGTTATCGACTCTTCGGATTTGCCGTTGAATATATCGCGAGAAATGTTGCAGCAAAGTGCGCTTTTGGAAAAAATTCGTCATGGTACGGTTTCAAGAATCTTAAAAGAACTCAAAAAACGAGCCGAAAATTATGATGATTATATGCTTTTTTGGAAGGATTTCGGAATCGCTTTCAAGGAAGGAATCTATGAAGATTTTTCAAATCGTGAGGAGATTGCTTCTTTGTCACGCTTTATGTCAACTCATGATGCCGAAAAATATACGTCTCTTGATGAATATATTTCGCGAATCGCCGATGATAAAAAAAATATTTACTATATTACCGGTGATGATGAGAAAGTTTTGCGTAATAATCCTCAGTTGGAAGCCTTTAAAGCCAAAAATATTGAAGTTTTGCTTTTAACTGATCCGATTGATGAGTTTTGGACGCAAACTTTGCAAAACTATAAGGGCTATGCCATTAAGCATATCAACCGTGCCGATATTGATTGGAATTTGGAGCGCCGAGAACAAAAAGCCGCTGACGGAGACATGCAAAAGCTTATTGACAAGCTGACCGAGATGTTCAAATCGGAAGTGGGTAAAGTAGTTACAACCGACAAGCTCACAAAATCTCCGGTAAGCTTGACGGTTGAAAACGGGCAAATGTCTATCCATTTGGAGAGATTGATGCGAAATCATCAACAAAAAACCACTTTTGCCAGTACGCGAATCTTAGAACTTAATCCTTATCATCCCCTGATTATCAAATTATCGGAAATGGTAGGTGAAAACCATGATTTGGAAAAAGTGGAAGAGGTGGCTAAAATTTTATTGGATCAAGCTAAAATTGCCGAAGGAGAAGCTATTTCCGATCCGTCTTTTTATTCGGAAAAACTTTCGGAATATATTTTGAAAGCAATTTAATCTTAATTAATTGTTATGCTTTTTTTAGTACACTCCTTTGTATCTATAAAGGAGTGTACTTATGTTTTATGCTTTTTTCGGTTTTGTTTTCGGTTGTTATATTCCTTATGTGGCACGGCGTTTTGCTAAGTTTATGCCCGCAACTTTTGCTTATGCAATTGTTGAGATTATTCGTCCATATATTAAAACTGTTTCCTCATATAGAAGTCAGGATCCTCGGTATCGTAAACTGAAAAACAAGTTTCTGTGGCGCTCTTTTATCTATGGAATTATTACTGCGGTTTTAAGTTTTGTTGCTTTTTATCATTTCGGGAAAAGCAATATTTTATGGCATTTATTTTTCTTTTGGGCTTTGCTTTTATTAACCGAAATTGATATTCGGATGTTTTTGCTTCCGGATATTTTGACGGTCCCGCTGTTGATTTTTGGTTTTGTTTATTCGGCTTTTTTCGGCGACTGGACTTATGCCGCCGATAGTGCCGCCGGTGCTCTTCTCGGTTATTTTATGCCGGTGATGGCAAGTTTGGCATTGGTTTGGAAAAACAAGGATATGTTCGGCGGCGGAGATATCAAACTTCTTGCCGCAATTGGGGCTTGGTTCGGTTTGGAGAAAATTATCTACACAATTTTACTTTCCGTAATTTTGTTTGCGTTGCAATCTCTTGCTTTGCGGCAGCGTTCCGGAGCCTATGGTCCTGCTGTTGCTATATCCGCAATTATTATTGCATTATATTTCTTTTGAGATAAAATAACGAAAATTAACAAGTTAAGGACATAATGTTATGAAAATTAAAAAAATTAAAGATTTATTTACCGGAAAACTTCCGATTAAGCCGGTAGAAGATAAGCGGAAATTAACAAAATTATTGGAAAGTCATAATTTTGATTTGTTTATTATTTCCGTTATTTTATTAGACGCTTTAATTTTGGGTTTGATGGCTTCGGATATCTTCGGTTATGCAGACGGTCATTTGTTGGCAGATTATTTTATGTCTTATGAGACCTACAAATCTTCCGGAGCTCTTATCAATGATAATATTAATTTTGTTTTGCTTTTGTTAGACCGTTTGTTTATGGGTATTTTTATTATGGAAATGCTCTTGAAAATTTATGTCTACCGTAAAGCCTTTTTTAAGAACGGTTGGAATGTTTTTGATTTTATCGTAGTTGCAGTTTCCTCCGTTCCTTATGCCAGCTCTTTAATTGTTTTAAGAACTTTCAGAGTGTTCCGTCTGTTTAAGTTTTTAGACCATTTTCCGAGTTTGAATAATTTAGTGGGAACATTTATTAAGCTTTTGCCTAATTTTATTTCCTTTATTGCCGTTGAAGCCGTTATTTTTTATTCTTTTGCCGTTATCGGTGTTAGCTTATACGGTGATGTTTTTAAAAATTTTGCAACACTCGGTTCCTCTTTGTTTGTTTTAATGCAAGCTTTTACTCTTGACGGATGGGCTTCTTTAATTGCTCGTCCCGTTATGATTGTTTTTCCGGATGCTTGGCTCTATTTTGTTTCTTTTATTTTACTTTCTTTTCTGATCGTGATTTCTTTTGTGATGAATGCCATTACAACAGTTATGGATCATTTGAAAAAATAAGCTACATATATAAAAAAAGCCTTCTGTTTTTTCTTGGCAGAAGGCTTTTTCTTTAAACTTTTATTTTTCCTATTTTGCACAGCTCAATTACCTTTTGTATCTCTTCGGGATAAAAGATGAATTGCGTGTACATAAACCAAACCGTAAGAAGTTGGCGATAGTTTCCGGCGCTGAATTCTGTTTCCGTAATTGGATCTCCTCCGTCATTGTGCGGTAAGATTCGGCGCAGAAGACTGTATTCCAATTTCTTGAGTTCGGCAAATTGCTCCTTGTTTATTTCAACAAGTCGGGTACGGTGTTGTGAAGCTTTTTCCATCTCCGCGAAATAGTGCTCGAGCAAAATGTCTTTTTTGGGAATATTGTCTTTGGGACCTTCCCTTTGTTCCGATGCGCTTTCTTTTTTGACTTGTTTGATAAAGTCGGTCAGAACAATGTGGCAGAACACCTGAAATTGTTGTCTGTATTTGTATCCTTCGCCTGATTTAAGCATTTCGGTTTGGATATGCTCGTCATACGTTAGATTTTCAAATAGTTTGTAATCAGGATGCTCTCTTCCGAACATTACACCGATTATTCTGAGAAAATGGCTTCGCGCTTCTTTACTCATTTGCACTGCTCCGATAATTCGTAAAATATCATTTTGCAGCGTTTCTTTTGTTATTTTTGTTTCCATATTAAAAAAAGTTAAAATGTATCCATAATTATAATTTTGCGTTCTCTAAAATATAAAGCTGTATTCTCTTTGTCAAAAACTTTTTTAATTTTTTTTACTCCCTTTCTTGACTTTGTAATTTTGAATACCTACCTTCTGAATCAGAAATTATGTAATCTTGGAGAAAAATTATGACAATTAAACCTTTACAAGATAGAGTCCTCATCAAAAGACTCGATGAAAATACAAAAACGGCAGGCGGAATTATTATTCCTGATACCGCTAAGGAAAAACCAAGCGAAGGTATCGTGGAGGCTGTTGGTCCGGGTATGGTTACCCCTGACGGAAAGTCTGTTCCGATGACCGTTAAGGTTGGTGATAAGGTCTTGTTCGGTAAATGGGCCGGTACTGAAATTAAAGTTAACGGCGAAGATCGTCTTATCATTAAAGAACCTGAAATTTTGGCTATTGTTGCCGATTAATATTTATTGAAAGGAATATATTATGCCTGCAAAGGAAATTAAATTTTCTACCGAAGCTCGCGATAAAATGCTTAAAGGTGTAGAAACTTTGGCTAAAACCGTTAAAGTGACTTTAGGTCCTAAAGGTCGTAACGTTATTTTGGATAAGTCTTACGGTGCTCCGAAAATTACCAAAGACGGCGTTTCTGTTGCTAAAGAGGTTGAACTCTCTGATAAATTTGAAAATATGGGCGCTCAACTTGTTAAAGAAGTGGCTCAAAAAACGGCAGACAAAGCCGGTGATGGTACCACAACTGCTACCGTTTTGGCTGAAGCCATTATTAAAGAAGGCTGCAAAGCCGTTGCCGCCGGCATGAATCCGATGGATTTGAAACGTGGTATCGATATGGCAGTTGAAGCTGTTGTTGCTGATGTTAAAAGTCGTTCCAAAGATATTAAAACTTCTGAAGAAATTGCTCAAGTCGGTACAATTTCTGCTAACGGAGATCGTTCGGTCGGTGAATATTTGGCAAGAGCCATGGAAAAAGTCGGTAATGACGGTGTGATTACGGTTGAAGATGCCAAAGGTTTGGAAACCGAACTCGATGTTGTTGAAGGTATGCAATTTGACAGAGGTTATCTCTCTCCATACTTTGTAACCAATGCCGAAAAAATGAGCTGCGAATTTGAGAATCCGTTCGTATTGCTTTATGACCAAAAAATTTCTAACCTCCAACCGCTGATTCCGGTTTTGGAAGCCGTTGTTCAATCCGGTCGTGCTTTGCTCATTATTGCCGAAGATATTGAAGGCGAAGCTTTGGCAACCTTGGTTGTTAACCGCATCCGTGGCGGCTTAAAGGTTTGCGCCGTTAAAGCTCCCGGATTTGGTGACAGACGTAAAGCTATGCTTGAAGATATTGCCATTTTGACCGGCGGACAAGTTATTGCCGAAGAACTTGGTATGAAAATTGAAAATGTTACTTTGGATATGCTCGGTACGGCTAAACGTGTTGAAGTTAATAAAGATGACACAACTATTATTGACGGTGACGGTGAGAAGGATTTGATTAAAGCTCGTGCCGAATCTATCCGTAAACAAATCGAAGAAACAACTTCCGATTATGACAGAGAAAAATTGCAAGAGCGTTTGGCTAAACTTTCCGGCGGTGTTGCGGTTTTGCGTGTCGGCGGTGCTTCCGAAGTTGAAGTTAAAG
The DNA here is from genome assembly GCA_944393215.1 of uncultured Alphaproteobacteria bacterium. Taxonomy (GTDB): domain Bacteria; phylum Pseudomonadota; class Alphaproteobacteria; order RF32; family CAG-239; genus CAJLXD01. Next base: position 87,081 of record CALXZL010000001.1, on the reverse strand, counting down.
AACGTAAAGATAGAATCGATGATGCATTGCATGCAACTCGAGCTGCCGTTAAAGAAGGCGTTGTTGCCGGCGGCGGTACGGCTCTCTTGTATGCAGCTAAGGCGCTGGATGCTTTGAAACCCGCTAACCAAGACCAAAAAGTCGGTATTGATATTATTCGTAAAGCAACACAGGCTCCTATCCGTCAAATTGCTGAAAATGCTGCCGTAGACGGTGCCGTTGTTGCCGGAAAGCTTCTTGAACAAAGTGATACCAATTTTGGTTATAATGCTCAAACCGGTGAATATACCGATATGGTTAAAGCCGGTATTATCGATCCGACCAAAGTTGTTCGTACAGCTTTGCAAGATGCGGCTTCCGTTGCCGGTTTGTTGATTACAACCGAGGCTATGATTACCGAAGCTCCGCAAAAAGAATGTTCTTGCGGTTGCGGCGGTGCCGGTGCTGCTGCCGGTATGGGCGGCGGTATGGGCTTCTAATTTATTGCCCTTGATTAAAAAGCCGAAAGCAGATATAATGCTTTCGGCTTTTCTTTTGGAAGAAATAAAATGACAGATATGGTTTCTTTGGAAACATTAGATAAGCTCTTGGCAGAAGGAAAAATTTCTTCTGCCGATTATGAAGAGCAAAAAAAAATCTTGTTTCGTCGTAGCTTGCGCGAATCGGGAGAGCGCGCGAATCCTAAAAGCGGAATTATTTATATTCTTTTGGCTTTTTTCTTAGGAACACTTGGTGTCCATAATTTTTATGCCGGTTTTTGGAAACGCGGTTTGGTTCAGCTCTTTTTAAGCTTAACGGCATCAATGTTTTTATTCCTGCCTTTGATTGTGACTTCTTTGTGGGCGTTGTTTGAGCTTTTGTTAAAACGCAAATCGGCTGACGGTTACGTTATGTCCGGTAGTCGTAAACTTATTTGGGGATTGCGTCTTTTGGCGTTGGTTGTCTTTATTTCGGTAGCATTATCGGCAAATTATGTTGATTTGTCTTTGCCGATTGCAAATGAAGACTTAACTTCGGTTTCTGATATTGTTAATTCTTAGATTTTTCCTTCTGCGTGTATTCATAATATTTGGCTATTTTTAAAAAACGGAAGTTGGCTAAGACCAAAGCTTGAATATAGCCTTCGGTGCCAAGCAGAAAATATCTCTTGCCAAAATAGTAATGCAAAAATTGGCGTGGAAATTCGGTAAAAATACGCAATTTGGAAATTTTGCGCTTATTCTTGGCTAAAGTTTTGACCAGTTCGGAACTGTGAATGTTATATTTTGCCGTAGCTTGTTCCAAACTTAAAAAACAAAAATGGTGTATAGTGTTTTTAATTTGTCCGATTTTTTGCCCATCATCAACCTTTATGCGGTCTTTGTTCATTAAATCTTCCGGCATATGCGCAAATCGGCGATTGTATAAACGCACAACATTAAATGTATGTGTGAATCGACGCGGCTTTTTATCATTCGGGAACATATTGCAGATTTTGAGCTTATAGGCATTAAATTTCGGCGTTGTTTTTTTCCAAGACTTTAATTCTTTTACCAGCTCTTCCGACAAAACCTCGTCAGCATCCAGCATCAAAACCCAATCGTTTGTGCATTGTTTTTCGGCAAAAGATTTTTGCTTGCAGTAGCTTTCCCAGTCATGATGAATAACTTTTGCGCCGTGCTTTTCGGCAATTTCGATGGTTTTGTCTTTTGAACCGCTGTCAACCACAATGATTTCATCGGCAACTTTTTGGGCTTGTTCCAGAGTGGTTGCAATTCGGGTTTCTTCATTTAAAGTGATTATATATACGGAAAGCTGCATTTTTCTGTCCTATGTTTTTTTTGTAAGGTAAGAGATTTTTTTGCAGTTGGCAAGATTGATTGTGTTTTTGCTAAAAAAAACTCAAAAATTAAAAAAAAGTGCTTGCAATATTTTTTTTATATGCTATTAAATAATTCGTTCTTAATGATGCGGGCGTAGCTCAGGGGTAGAGCGCAACCTTGCCAAGGTTGATGTCGTGGGTTCAAATCCCATTGCCCGCTCCAATTTTTTAGTAAATTCAAATACTAATGTGTTATTTGATGAGATTGAGAAAGAGATGATGGTGTCATCTCTTTTTTTTGTGTAAAAATATTGTATCTTTTAATTTGTTTCTTAAAATCAATGATTTATTCTATAATTTTTGGAAGACATTATCATCTGTTTTACACAGTTTTTTGCACAAATCTTGTGTAAGTTTATTGGTGTTTGTGTAAATTGTATTTGGGGAAAATAAAAAAGACTCCATTAGAGGAGTCTTTTGAAAATAGTTTTTTTGTTTTTTATATTGCTTTGTCAAAATCAGGATATGGAATAAATAGAGCATCCATATTGGTTAGATGTGAAGATTGGTTATAATAGTTTTCTATCATTTTGATACTTGTTCCACATTGCTGAGCAATATTTATGATAGGAGTCTTTTGCTCAATAAGAGTTGAAATATAAGAATGTCTAAAAGAATAGAGAACTTTTTTATTTAAATGTTCAAATCCACATCTATTTAGGAGTCTTCTAAACCCATTATCTAATTCTTTTACTTGTCTGATTGAATAAGTATTGGTCTCTAAATTGCAGTTGCAGATACTGATAATTTTGATTTTGTTTTCATCAAACTCTAAATTATGATTTATGCAAAAATTTTGCTGATGTCTTTTTAATTTTGTCATCAATTTTACAATATGTGGTGACAGGGCTACATCTCTTTTTTGGTGTTGTTTTGAATTGTAGACATCTTTTAGGAGGCCTCCTGATTTGTATTCAGGAATAAATTGATTCCAATTTAAATTCCTTAATTCACACATTCTTAATCCTGTGGCAAACAAAATGTGAATATAGTAGTATAATAGAATTTTTCTTCTTTTATTATGTCTATTAACTTCATTTTTTATTTCTTTTAGAAGAGTTTGAAAAATTTTTTTAATTTCATCAGGAGTGAAATTGCTTCTCTTCCCAGAAAGGTCATCAAAAATAGGATTTCCATTTTCATCAAAAACATTTTCTTTTGCTTTGATTGTTGGGACTACTAAACTTTTTTTGATTCTTTCATTCTTGTAGCACCAGTTAAAGAAAGTTCTTAGGGTGTTATTTTCTCTAATGATTGTTGTTGGTTTTACAGGGATGTTTTGGTTATTATTTTTCCTTTGGGAAGGAATTTTTCTTCTGTAGTCAATATATTTTAAAATGTCAGAATTAGTTAATTTATTGATATCATTAATTTTTGCTTTGTTTCCTATTTTATCTGAAAAAAAGGGAATAAAGCATCTGTTCATATATTCTCTGTGAAGGGGATTGTTATTGACAGATAAAAAGTCCATAGCATTGTTGATAAAGCTATTGGTATCTTTGGTTTTTATTCCTTCTAAATCTTGAAAAAATTTTCTAGCTAATTGTGTAGCATATGTTTGGTTTGAAGTATGCAGGGATGTTCTAATAGTTTTACCTGTGATTTTTTGGGGAACATATATATACCAAGAGTTCCCTCTCTCATAAATACTATAATTATTAAATTTAATTGTCTTCATTCTTTAATTCCTTCTGTAATAGCTGTTCTTATAGTACATCAACAAGGGGCATAAATTAGCATTTATACCTGATGTGATTTTTTTATGTGTATAGAAGTCACTACTATTCAGAAAGAATAGAGAAAAAATGTGTTATAAACTAACACTTGTGAAAACAGTAATATATATGGCATAAAAAGTCAAGGTTTTTATGAATTAAAAATTTTTTTCATTTTATTTTTGATTTTGAGAGGAGTTTTATTGTATGATTTTGATAAATAATTTTAACAAAATATGATAGACTTTTAGATATTATATTTTTTTTCAATAAAATCAATAATATATAGGTTGCTTTAGTGATAATGCAGCATTCAAATATTATTATCTTATACAATTAAGGATAAACAATGATAATTAACAATTTAGATGAATTAAAACAAACACTTATTGAAAAAAATCTTATAATTAACAATTTAAATCAAACATCAAAACAAACAAAATTAGATAAATTAAAAGTTCAACAGCAAAATTTAAAACAACAAACTATAAAAATTCACAATGAAATAAAAAATTTGAAAAAATTGGAATTAAATAATTGTCATACTAACAAATCTGATAATTATTATAAAAATTACAATTTAGAAAGAATGAGAGATGGTCTTATTAAGACTTTTACTCAAGATAGTAACAAATATAATTTAGCCTTAACTCTGAATCTCAATCCTAAAAATTATAATGGTAATTTTGTAAAATCATCAGTTGAAAACAAATTAAAGGAATTTTGGAAGTTATACTGTCAGTTCAATCTTGGTAGAGATGCATCAAGATACAGGAAGATGCAATATGTTGCTGTTATTGAACATCAGTTAAGTAATATCCATATACATCTTGCAATTAGTCATATCAATCAAAATATAAATGATGAATTCATTTATGATGAAGAAAATGTCATTTCCATATTATGGAAAACAGTCATAAATAGTGGAACTGTCTTTCTTGACAAACTATATGACAAAAATTGGTTTAATTACATATTCAAATCAGAAAACTTCTATGAAAATATGTTGATATCTGATTCTTGATAAATAATTATATTAATAAAACAAGGAGTTAAAATGAATGATGAGTTAAAATTATTATATGAAATTGCTGATAGTTTAAAAGCTAAAAAATTTATAAAAAGCTACAGAAATTTTAGTGCTAATTACTTAAACAAGTGCCCTCCATATCTAAGTGTTCTGAAGTATTTACATAAAAAACCAAGTCTAAGAGCTTTATCATTTTTATTATATAGATTAAATGTGCAAAAAATTTATCCTGAAATTCAAACTCAATTGCACCTGTTAATTAAAAATAAGTTATGTCAAAAGGAGTTGAGATGAGAAATGATATTAATTTTGAGCAATTAATAAATAAAATTGATTTAATACTCAATTCCCCTAAACCAATTCCCAATTTTATAAAAAAGGATAAAGAATTGGCTCAAATGTTGGAAGATTTGCAAGAAATTTCAGAATATGAGACACTCAATCAGTTTGATGAATTATTTGATAAAGAGCCTTTCCTAATGCAATTTTTAACAGGTGCAGATTTTACCAAACTTTTGAAAATAATTGATAGAACAACAATGAAATATGAGCATCTGGATAACTATACTCCTCTGCATATGATAGTGGTTAATCCTAATATCTCAAATTTTGATAAAACAGTGGTTATAGATAGAATACTTGAAATGGGGTGTAATATAAATCAAACATCTGCAAAAGGTGAGACAGCTTTATTCTTGGCTTTAAAAAGAAATAATAGAAAAATGATAGAATATTTACTAAAAAAAGGGGCAAACCCAAATATTCCTAATGATTTGGGCATAACCCCAATGATGGTGGCAACATTCAACTCCCAATTATATAATATGGCTATACTCAAATTTTTTAATGCCTATATGGGGGCAACCTGTACTTCCTATCAATTTGATGTGTTTGATATTGCTGAAATTACAAAAATATCAAACACAATGGAAGTCTTGAGGGATTTGGAGAAAAAATAAATTGTAAAATCAGTATGAAAAAATACTGATTTTTTTTGTAAAAATTAAGTGAATCTCAATATATAGCTGTTAGAATTTCCCAAAATATAATTAAAATTGTAGGGAATTGATATGGCTAGAGAGCAAGAAAGAGCAGAATTACACAGAGTTATTTGGCAAATTGCTAATGATTTAAGGGGTTCTGTTGATGGATGGGATTTCAAATCATATGTTTTGGGAATTTTATTTTACAGATATATCAGTGAAAATATAACCTCCTTTATTAATGAAGAGCAACATAAAGCAGGGGAACTAAATTTTGATTACACCTCTATGTCTGATGATGAGGCAATTCTAGGTAAAGAACAAATAGTTATCAATAAAGGCTTCTTTATTTTGCCATCAGAATTGTTCTGCAATGTTAGAAAAAAAGCCAAAAATGATGATAATTTGAATCAAACTCTGTCTGCTATTTTTAAAAACATTGAGGCATCTAGCCAAGGTACACCTAGTGAAGAAGACTTCAAAGGGTTGTTTGCTGATGTGGATGTTAATAGCAATAAACTAGGAGCAACAGTACCCCAAAGAAATGACAAGCTGGTCAAGATTTTAGATGCTATTGGTGATTTAAAATTAGGGAATTTTACAGATAATAGCATAGATGCATTTGGTGATGCCTATGAATATCTGATGACAATGTATGCCAGTAATGCAGGAAAATCTGGTGGTGAGTTCTTTACTCCTCAAGAGGTTTCAACCCTTTTGACTAAGCTAACTTTGGTTGATACAAGCAAAAAAGGCAATTTCAAAACAGAGGTTAATAAGGTTTATGACCCTTGTGCTGGGTCTGGTTCATTGTTGTTGAAGTTTGCCAAAATTTTGGGACCAGATAAGGTAAGACAAGGTTTCTATGGACAAGAGATTAATATTACTACCTATAACTTGTGCAGAATTAATATGTTCCTGCATAACATAAATTATGAAAAATTTGATATTGCTTGTGGAAATACTTTAACTGACCCCAAACATTGGGATGATGAGCCATTTGAGGCTATAGTTTCTAATCCTCCTTACTCAATTTCTTGGGAAGGTGATGACAATCCACTGCTGATAAATGATGAAAGATTTGCTCCAGCAGGTGTTTTAGCTCCCAAAAGTAAGGCAGACCTTGCTTTTACAATGCATATGCTATCTTGGTTGGCAACTTCTGGTACAGCAGCCATAGTAGAGTTCCCAGGAGTTTTATATAGGGCTGGAAAAGAGCAGAAAATCAGGCAATATCTCATAGATAATAACTTTGTTGATTGTGTTATTCAGCTACCAGCCAATTTGTTTTTTGGTGTATCTATTGCCACTTGTATTATTGTTCTAAAAAAGAGCAAAAAGGATAATGCTGTTTTGTTCATTGATGCCAGCAATGAATTTATACATTCTGGTAATAAAAACAAACTAACAGATGAAAATATTGAAAAGATTTTAACAGCCTATATAGAAAGAACAGATAAAGACCATTTTGCAAAGCTGGTTTTAAATGATGAGATTGGCAAAAATGATTATAACATCTCAGTTTCTTCTTATGTTGAACAAGAAGATACAAGAGAAGTGGTCAATATTGAAGAGTTAAATGCTTTCTTGGTTGAGATTGTTGCCAAACAAAATGAATTAAGAGCTCAAATAGATGCCATTGTTGCTGATTTGGAGGGAGAGGCTTAATGGCTGATATAGCAAAAGCAGAAGAAATTGTTAGAATTGCTAATGAGACACTTGTCATTGATACAGGAACAGATTGGGTTGCTATTATAGCTTTAGCTTTTAGTATTTTAAGTACTATTGCTATTTTGATATGGCAAAACTATTTAAGAAAAAAAGATAAAGAGGAACAAATAGAAAGAATTAAAAAAGAAGATAAAATTAGACAGTGGAATGCATTGTATCCATACAGAATAAAGTTTTATACAGATTTTTATGATACTTTGTTTCAATTTGTTAATTATCAAGGGAAACAGACCTCAATACCTGATGCAACATTAATGGGTGATGTAACTGTTAATATGAATGAGATTAATATCTTTTTGCAAAAATTTAATAAATTTACAGAAGAGGCAAAAGTTTTGTTTAATGCTAGAATTCAAAAAGATGTAAAAAAAGTATATTTATTAGTTAATGATTTTGTGCAGAATCCATATTCTGCAGATAACACAAAGCAACAATATGCAGCTTTTATTGGAGCTAATCATTTACAAAGGGAAATAAAGAAAAATTTGAAAAATATTCAAGAAAATATTAAAAATTTAAAGCTAGATACAGATTTAAGACAAGCATTTAAGCAGTTTTTGACTATGGAGGGCAATAAAGATGAGTAAAATAGAGGATTTAATTAAGCAATATTGTCCTAATGGTGTTGAGTATAAAGAATTGGGTGAGGTTTGTACATTTAAAAGGGGTAAAGGTATTACATCCAAAGACATAATTTGGGGTGATATTCCTGTAATAGCTGGAGGTCAAAAACCAGCTTATTATCATAATGAAGCAAATAGATATGGAGAAACAATAGCTGTATCTTCTTCAGGGGCATATGCTGGATATGTAAGTTATTGGAGTATTCCAGTATTTTTATCAGATTCATTTTCTGTAGAGCCTAAAAAAGATTTAAAAACAAAGTATGTATTTTATTTTTTAAGAAATTTACAAAATAAAATCTATGGAATGAAAAAAGGAAGTGGAGTTCCTCATATTCACAGTAGTGATTTGATGAAATTAAAAATTCCTGTTCCTCCAATACCTGTTCAGGAAGAGATAGTTAGAATATTGGATGCTTTTACAGAACTAGAAAAAGAACTAGAAAAAGAACTAGAAAAAAGAAAGCAGCAGTATGAATATTATAGGAACAAGTTGCTAACCTTTGATGAAAATACAACTGGGGGGGGTATTAAATTTATGCCTCTATCTGAAGTTTGCAACTATAGAAGAGGTTCTTTTCCTCAGCCATATGGTGAAAAGAAGTGGTATGGTGGTGAAGGAGCAATGCCTTTTGTGCAAGTTGTTGATATTGGGGAAAATATGAAACTTGTTAATGATACCAAAAATAAGATTTCAAAGCAGGCTCAACCTCAAAGTGTGTTTGTTCCCTCAGGAACAGTTATTGTTTCACTACAAGGAAGTATAGGAAGAGTTGCTATTACTCAATATGATAGTTATGTTGATAGGACTTTGGCTATATTTACAGGGTATAAAATAAACATAAATAAAAGATATTTTGCCTATCAATTGCAAAACAAGTTTGGTATTGAAAAAGAGTTTGCTAGAGGTAGTACTATCAAAACTATTACAAAAGAGGAATTTTCAAAATTTGTTATTCCAATTCCATCAATGGAAGAGCAAAAAAGAATTGTAAGTATATTAGATAAATTTGATGCTTTGGTGAATGATATTAGCATTGGTCTTCCTGCAGAAATCAATGCCAGAAGACAGCAATATGAGTATTATAGAAATAAGCTACTAACATTTGAAGAGGCTGTATAAAATGAATTTTGATGAACTATTAAGTAATATCAAGTCAGAATTAGATACAGCTAAACAGCCAGATAAAATTAAGGTTGCTCTTTTATATGCTTGTAATACATCAGGGAAAACAAGACTATCAAAGTTATTTAGTGAAAAATATCCATCCAATGTTTTATGTTATAATGCTTTTGTGGAAGATTTTTTTCATTGGGATAATGAAAATCTTATACTCAAGATAAATAAAAAGTCTTGGTTGGCTAAACTCATCAATGATGAAGGTCTTGATGGGGAAATAATTGATAATTTTAAAAAGCTGACAAATTCTAAAATTGAACCTGTTTTTGATATAGCTAATGAAAGTATTACATTTGGAAATCATACAGGTGATGAAGAAGCATCAGACAATATCAAAGTATCCAGAGGAGAAGAAAGTCTTTTTATTTGGTCAATTTTTTATACTATTTTGAGTTCTGCAATATCTACATTAAAAGAACAGCCACAAGATAGGTCAACTGATTTTTTTAACAATATTCAGTATATAGTAATTGATGACCCTGTTTCATCTATGGATGATACAAGAATTATTACAATTGCTTTGGAACTAATTGAATTAATTAATCTGATGGGTTCTGGTAATAACAAATTAAAAATCTTAATAACAACTCATCATAGTTTATTTTTTAATGTATTGCATAGTGAAAGGACACCTTTATGGCAAAAAAAGAGCTTTGTGTTGTCCAAAACAGATGCTAATGAACTGTGTTTAGATAAACAAACATCAGATTCTCCATTTGCATATCATAATTTGATTTTTAAGGAAATATGTAATGCTATTCAAAAAAATGATATACAAAAATATCATTTTAACTTATTTAGAGCTCTTTTAGAAAAAACAGCTAACTTTCTTGGATATTCTGATGGTTGGAGTGCTTTGCTAGATGAAAGTGAAAATAAGAAAATATTTGTAAAACAATTAAATTTATATAGTCATAGTAGTTTATCTGATATAGAAGCAAGTAAATTAACAATTGAGGAAATAGAAGCTTTTAAAACAATATTTAAGGGATTTATTGAAAAATTTCATTGGAGTGTATCATAATGGAAAAGTATGGATTGGTTGCAGAAAATATGGAAAGCACTATTGTTGCAAAATATGATAGTGATAAGACCAAAGAAAGCAAATATCAAAGTGAGGCAGATTTAGAGAAGGCTTTTATTAAACAATTGGAAGCCCAAGCCTATGAATATTTGCCAATCCATACAGAACAAGACCTCATCAATAATTTAAGAAAACAATTAGAAAAGCTGAATAATTATAAATTTGAAGATAAAGAATGGGATGCCTTTTTTAAGAAAAATATTGCTAATGCCACAGATAGTATTGCAGATAAGACTTATACAATTCAAGAAGATTACATAAAATTATTAAAGAAAAAAGATGGCTCAACCCAAAATATTTATTTGCTTGATAAGAAAAATATTCATAACAATACCCTCCAAGTTATTAATCAATATGTTGCAGACCAAGGCTCACAAGATAATAGATATGATGTGTCCATTTTGGTAAATGGCTTACCCTTGGTTCATATAGAGTTAAAAAGAAGAGGAGTGGATATAAAAGAGGCATTCAACCAAATTAATAGATATCAGAGAGAAAGTTTTTGGTCTGGCTGTGGTTTGTTTGAATATATTCAGGTTTTTGTTATCTCCAATGGAACTTATACCAAATATTACAGTAATACCACAAGAGATAGCCATATCAAAGAAAGCAAAAATGGGTTAAGTAAAGGTGGCAAAAAAACAAGTAATAGTTTTGAATACACATCTTGGTGGGCTGATGCCAGAAACAAGATAATTCCAGATTTGATGGATTTTGCCAAAACATTTTTTGCCAAACACACTATCTTAAATATCTTGACCAAATATTGTGTTTTCACAAGTGATAAGTTGCTTTTGGTAATGAGACCTTATCAAATTGTGGCAACAGAGAGAATTTTGAACAAAATTAAAATCTCTACTAATTATAAAACTTATGGTAAGATTGATGGTGGTGGATATATTTGGCACACAACAGGTTCAGGAAAAACTTTAACATCATTTAAGACTGCTTTGCTGGCAACCAATATACCAGAGATAGACAAGGTTTTATTTGTAGTTGATAGAAAAGACCTTGATTACCAGACAATGAAGGAATATGACAAGTTCCAAAAAGGTGCTGCCAATAGTAATACAAGTACAGCAATACTGAAAAAACAGTTGGAAGATAGTAAGAGTAAGATTATCATTACAACTATTCAGAAATTGACTTGTTTTATTAAAAAAAATAAAGAACATCCTATATATAAGCAACATTTGGTATTGATTTTTGATGAATGCCACAGAAGCCAATTTGGTGAGCAACATATCTATATTACCAAAGCATTTAAGAAATATCATTTATTTGGGTTTACAGGAACTCCCATATTTGCAGAAAATGCTTATCAGGGAGGAAATCCAAAGCTGAAAACAACAGAGCAAGCCTTTGGAGAAAAATTACATACTTACACTATTGTGGATGCAATTGCTGACAAAAATGTTCTTCCTTTTAGAATTGATTATATCAGTACAATGAAGGAGCAAGAAAATATTGCTGACAGCAAAGTTTGGAATATAGATAGAGAAAAAGCTCTGCAAGCTCCAGAGAGAATTTCCAGAGTGGTTGAATATATTTTGGAGCACTTTAATCAAAAAACAAAAAGAAATGATAGGTCTTATGAATTTAGCAAACTCCAGAATATTAAAGAAATGGCATCTGCTAAAAATCAAAAAGCCTTGGATGAAATTAAGGCAAAAGTTAGATTAACAGGTTTTAATTCTATATTCTGTGTTGCTAGTATTGATATGGCAAAGCTATATTATACAGAATTCCAAAAACAAATGAAGGAACATCCAGAAAAGAAATTAAAAATTGCTACTATCTATAGCTATGCTCCCAATGGGGATGATAACAGTGTTGATTGCTTTGATGATGAAAATCCTGAAAATACTGACAGTTTAGATGCAAGTAGCAGAGAGTTTTTGGAAAAAGCTATTGCTGACTATAATAAAATGTTTGGAACAACCTATGATACATCAAGTGATAAGTTCCAAAATTATTATAAAGATGTATCATTAAGGATGAAAAATAGGGAAATTGACCTGCTTATTGTGGTTAATATGTTCCTGACAGGGTTTGATGCAACAACATTGAATACATTATGGGTGGATAAAAATCTCCAATCACAAGGTTTGTTGCAGGCATATTCAAGAACAAACAGAATCCTTAATTCTGTAAAAACATATGGAAATATTGTTTGCTTTAGAAATTTGGAAGATGCCACCAATAAAAGCATAGCCCTGTTTGGAAATAAAGAAGCAGGTGGAATTGTTTTACTGAAAACATTTAAGGAATATTATAGTGATGGTTATTATGATGAAAAAGGAAAGTTTGTTAGACCATACACTCAATTAATAGAAGAATTGCAACAACAATACCCTATTGGTGAAGTGATAGTGAGTGAGCAAGCCCAAAAAGACTTTATCAAACTATATGGTGGAATTTTAAGAGTTAAAAATATTTTATCTTCATTTGATGAATTTATGGGGAAAGGCATCTTAACTGATAGAGATGTTCAGGATTACCATAGTATGTATATTTCATTATATGAAGAATGGAGAAACAAAACTAAAAAGGACAAAGATAATATTAATGATGATATTGTTTTTGAAATGGAATTAATAAAACAAGTTGAAATCAATATTGACTATATTTTGATGCTTATTAAAAAATATCAATCTGGTGAGCAAAAAGATAAAGAAATCATTGTGAATATTGAGAAATCTGTTGATTCTAGTATGGAATTGAGAAGTAAAAAAGATTTGATTATGAATTTTATAGCATCTCTAACTCCAAGCTCAGATGTTGATAAAGATTGGAAAACCTATGTGGGACAACAGAAATTAGTTGAATTGGATAAAATTATAGAAGAGGAAAAATTAAATAAAGAGGAAACCTATAAATTTATTGAAAATGCCTTTAGAGATGGTTTTGTACCCACAACAGGTACAGCAATTAATAAAATTTTACCCCCAGTTTCTTTATTTACCAAAAATAATGATAGAGGAATTAAGAGGACAACAGTATTAGAAAAAATAATTAATTTCTTTAATAGATTTAGGGATATTGTCAGTGATTACATTTAAATAATCTATTTATGGACCTGACAGAGCTAAAATTTCTGGTTAAAATCTCTCTTACTAGTAAGGGAGATTTTTTTATGTATAATCAAGAACAATTAAAAAGAATGCAAAATCTCAATGATATGCTGAGAATTTTCCATAGAAATGGAGAAATTGTGTATTCTTCAGGAATGTCAATGTTTTCTAATTATGACTTATTCCAAATAATGAGAACTATCAGCTTTTATGATGATTTTAATGATGACAACAACCCCTATGGGGAGAAAGATTTTGGCATTATTAATTTCAAAAATTACAAAATCATATGGAAAATTGACTATTATGATACTGAATTGAAATATCACTCACCAGCACCATATGATAGCATCAAGACTAGAAGAGTGATGACTGTGATGCTTGCTGATGAATATTGATGCAAAAATGCAACAAAATATACCTTTTGTAGCTTTATTTGCTGTAAATTTAGAGTAGAGGCTGATTTGACAATTTTAAAACTGTAAAGTTGAAATCAAAATACTTGACAATTTTACAGTTTTTATTTATTGTAAAGTTATGTTTAAGATTTTAACTTTACAGGTGGCAATATGATTTTCAATTACAAGAGAGTTTCAACAATAGACCAAAGCACAGAAAGACAATTACTCAACATAAAATGTGATAGGGAGTTTGAGGATAAATTGTCAGGTAAGGACAGAAATAGGCCTCAACTGGAATTATTGCTCTCTATTATCAGAGCTGGAGACATCATCAATGTGCATTCTATGGATAGATTAGCTAGGAATACTAGAGATTTACTGAATTTGGTAGAGGAAATCACATCCCAAGGAGTCACTATAAAATTCCATAAGGAAAATCTGACTTTTGAAGCAGGTAAAAATGACCCATATCAAAAATTGATGATGACAATGCTTGGGGCAGTTGCTGAGCTTGAGAGAAGTTTAATTCTTGAAAGACAAAGAGAAGGAATTGCTTTGGCTAAAATGAAAGGCAAATATAAGGGTGGAAAACATAAATTGTCCCCCCAAGAGATTGCTGAGTTGAAAGAATTGGCAAAATCTCAAAAAGTTTCCCTCTCTGAACTGGCAAGAAAGTATCACATATCCAGACCTACTTTGTATTCATATCTGAAAAATTAAACTCCAACATCCTATCAATGTTGGAGATATTAATGGATTATTATATACTTATTGAAACTCATTCACATATATTTATCAAAAAGCCTAGTTTTAATAAATTTTTTTCAAGAAAATAAAAAAAGAGGGCTCCCTTTAGATTTTTTGTATGATACATTTTTTATGGATGTATAGAAGCCGTATATTAGGTGAGGTGGAGTTGGTTTTTATACCTTTCCACCTTATCTAAAAATATATAGTTTTACTCTTCAATAAAATTTAGAAGATTATCTACCAAATATAAGGGGATATTATGCAGACCTTGATTAATTTCAAAGTCAGCTAAGGATGTCCTAATAGCTATTTCTTGTTTATATTTTTCTCTGTATGCACTTAAACTTTTTGCTTTTAAATTTATAGATGATTTTACTTCAATAGGAATGATTTGATTATTATATTGAATTACAAAATCTATTTCATTCTGACTACTTTCTGAGCTCCAATAAGCAATGGGTAAGTTTTTTTGCAAAATAAGTTCTTGTAATACAAATTGTTCTGTTAAAGCCCCCTTGAACTCTTCAAAAATTTTATTACCCTCAATAATTGCTTTGGCATCTAAAGAAGATAGAGCTCCTAATAATCCAGTATCTATCATATAAAGTTTAAATGCTGAAGAATCTGCATAAGCAGACAAAGGCACATCAGGTTTAGAAATTCTATTTATTTTATATACCAAACCACAAAGAATTAGCCATTCAATTGCCATTTCATATTCCCTTGCTCTTGCACTTGGGGCTATTTGATTATAAGCAAATTTTTTATTTTCTTTTGCTAATTGGGAGGGTAGAGAATGCCAAACAGCATTGATTCTGGCAACATTAAAACTTTCAGTGTATTTGGAAAAATCATTTTGATAGCCTAAAAGTATTTGATTTTGTATTTCTCTGACAATATCAAGATTTTTGTTTTGAGTATAACTATATACAACTTCAGGCATTCCTCCAATAAACATATATAATTTTAATAAAGATATGAATGTATCTTTAAATGCTTTACTGAGTAGTATGTTCCTTTCACATATAATGTTACAAAGTTTATCTTCTCCAATAGCAGATAGAAATTCTATAAAACTTAAAGGATAAAGATTTAGAAATTCCACTTGCCCAACAGGAAAAGACATATTTTTTTGTTTAACAGCCACACCTAATAAACTTCCTGCTGCCATAATGTGATATTCAGGAGCATTTTCTTTGAAGAATTTTAAGGAATTCAAAGCTCTTTCTGACTCTTGGATTTCATCAAATATAATTAAGGTATCCTGAGGAGTAATATCAACTCCTGATAAAATATTTAATGCTTGTATGATATTTGAAATATTATAATCAGCTTCAAAAATATCATTAGCTGTTTTGTTGGCATCAAAGCTGATGTATGCAACTTTGGAATAATGTTGTCTTCCAAATTCTTTCATTAACCAAGTTTTGCCAACCTGTCTTGCTCCTTGGACAATTAAAGGTTTTCTGTTTTGTTTGTTCTTCCATTCTAATAATTGTTCAAAAGCAAGTCTTTTCATTGTGTCATCCTTTCATATTTGATATTAACATATGCTTGCAATCACATTTTGTAAAGGAAATTTTTGTTTCCAATCACATTTTATGAGGGAAAAAAGTGGTTCTATTCACATTTTATGACCTAATTTAGTGTGTGTTTACACAAAATAACTAAGGTATAATTGGAAATGTCAATATTTTTATTCATCATTTTTGATGTTTGAAATCATTGATTTTGACATCTTAGAGAGAAGTATGTGTTTGATGTGATGATGTCTTCTCTGTGTATAAAATAGCAAGGTCTTATACCTAATGAGTCTTCTGTATGGCAGATTTTCAGGGGATAGGGAGAATCTAAAAATTTTGCCAAGGTTGATGTCGAGGGTTCGAATCCCTTCACCCGCTCCAATTCTTAACCTCCCGTTGCGGAGGTTTTTTTGTATCCGGGTGAAGGGATTGAAATCCCTGTCTGGCTTGTAAGTTCGCTTTAGCTCACTAACCGCGCTGCGGTCACTTGATTTGTAAGGCTTTATCGTCGGCGCTGTCGCTTGCCTCAAAGCTAACAAATCTTCGCCTGTCGTTAAAATAATCTCCACCGGAGATTATTTTCTCCTTCAGCCCGCTCCAATTCTTAACCTCCCGTTGCGGAGGTTTTTTTGTATCCGGGCGAAGGGATTGAAATCCCTGTCTGGCTTGTAAGTTCGCTTTAGCTCACTAACCGCGCTGCGGTCACTTGATTTGTAAGGATTATTTGCTTTTTTTGACTAAAATTTGATTCTTATTCCGGCGCTTATTTCATTGATGCTTTTTAGGTGATCAATTTCTTTGGTTAGGGCTGAATAGTGGTACATAGTGCGCAAGGCTATATATTTGTTGAAATTAAACTGAAAACCAAATCCAATTCTTAGACCGTCACTTTCTAAATCTCTTAAATCTGTTTCAAGTTTGTATTTTATGTATCCAAGAGAGCTGACAAAATCTAAATAGTCTGATGTCGGAAGTCTTAAAACAAAATCAACACCATAGGAGGTTAGCTTTGAATCTCGATCATTGTTGTTTGTCATATCTTGAGACATTTGATAAAAACCTTCAATGCCTACTCCTTTAAAGTCAAACCCCAAAACAGCGGCAATCATATCATAATTGTCTTCGGAGTAACTATCAAATTCTTGGCTGGTATCAATAAATGCTTTATATACATCAGCACCGAGTACAAGGTCTGCTCGTCCCGGTGTTGATGTGAATAGGATGCTTCCTAAAACAAATATTGCCCAAAATTTTTTCATATATTTCTCTTTCTTATATGTATTTACATATAACATTATATTTTTTAATTGTCGACTCACTAATTGTTTGAAAGTTGTTTTTTTCCGGTTTATTCTTAGTTTATAGATTTTAGGAGCGATAAATATGAAACACACAATGTGTCTGATGCGTTTTTCTTTTGATAAAATTGTTAACGGAACAAAACGTGTTGAGGTTAGGTTGTTTGATGCCGAGCATCAGAAAATTAAGCTTAACGATGTTATTGAATTTGTATGTCATGATACGGGGGAATCTGTATTGTGTTTGGTCCGCGGAATTTTAGTCTTTGAGCGTTGTGATGATTTGGTTGCATTGCTTCCGTCAAAAATTTTTGGATATGATAACAAAGAAGAAGTGCGTATTCGTTTGAATCGGCGCTTTAATTTTGAAGAGCAACTGATTAATCATGTGGTGGGGATTTTGATTATGCCCCTGCATGTATCTGAAGTGGTCAGAGGCATATCTGATGAGCATATTGAAGAAGGTCGAGATTCTCAACGAGAAAAAATGCATCCGTTTAAACAAACATTTTCGGAAGCAAAGCAAATGTTGCGAGAGGAAAAAAATTGGCAGCCAGTCAGTCAAAATATTGTTCATAGTGAAGAGGAGGGTATTGATGAAAAGAAAAAAGCTGCTCAAATTGAGAGATTGCGTCGATGCGGTTTGGAAGATGATGGTCGCGAATAGTCAGATTTATTGCGGAAGTTTAAAATAGTTCTTGCCAAAAAGGATAATAAAATTTATTAGTATCAGAAATAACGGAGAGATGGCAGAGTGGTCGAATGCGGTTGACTCGAAATCAATTGTGCTCGGTAACGGGTACCTAGGGTTCGAATCCCTATCTCTCCGCCATAAGAAAAGCCTGCAAAGCGGGCTTTTTTTGTTGAGAAGAGTAGGATTTGAAGCCTAGGTATCCTTGAGTGCCCAGGGTTTAAATTGCAAAAATTTGATTGTCTTTGTAAATGACAACATTATCAAATAATTCTTTAAATTCTTGCGGATAGAAAGTATGTATCGGAACTAAATGTTTAGGATTTAGTGCCGAGGCAAATCTTTTCAAACTCGGAATATCGGCATGTCCCGAGGTGTGAATATCTATCATCTTTATCCCTTTATCTTTCATTAAGTTTAACTTTTCTTGATACTCTTCTTTATAACCTTCCCACATGGAATAGATGAACGTTGTTTTAGGATTTAAGATTGGACTTTCTTTTAGCATTTTGAAAATATATCCGCATAATAATATGGTATATTTTTCCGGTTCTTTTTCTATTGTCTTTATGGTGATTTCGTGTTTTTTGGCTGCCTTTACGGATAATTTTTTGACATCTGACCAGGTAAAATTGGGTATTTTCGAATTTCCTAAACATTGTAAAATATGTCCCGTATAACCGGATATTACCAAGCTTCTATTGCTTTTTTTGCAGGCGCGATAGATTGTGACAATTCTATCTATATTTTGAGATGAGGTTTGAACCAAGCAAAGACCTTTGCTACACTTTAAGGTATTTAAAAATTTTGCTTCAAGTGCTGTTTCTGTTTCATATTTTCCTGATTGTTTTCGTCCTAAACATGAACCTTCCAGCAGAAGAATATCAATATCTTGCGGCGGATTTTTTATTAAACTTTCAAATAGTTTGGATTTTCTGCCGTGGGCTCGAAAGTCTCCGCTGTAGAATAATCGTTTGCCGTCCGCTTCTATCAAAAAAGAATAAGAATCATATGCAGAGTGGTCAGTTAAATAAGGGGTGATTTTGAAAGCTCCGACTTGGAAACTTTGTTGATTGTTAAATGTCATTATATTTTTAAAACAAAATGCTTGCGGAAGATTATGTTGAGCGGAAACTTCCAGTATTTTGGCTGAGATTCTTCCCATATAAACAGGGATATGTTTATCTATATGTAATCCTAAGGCGTAATGATCTTGATGCGCATGTGAAATCAAAATTCCCAATAAATCCGAGGATTTCTCTTTTAATCCTTTTATTTGAGGTAATAAATCTGCCGTATTTTCCTCAGCATCAAGAGGTAAGCCTATATCTATAATCAATCTTTGTTGATTATCTGCTATAATCTCAACCGCTGATCCTCCGATTTGATTCGAGCCTCTTCTGATGCATGCCTTCATTTTTATTTCCT
Organism: uncultured Alphaproteobacteria bacterium; assembly: GCA_944393215.1. Lineage (GTDB taxonomy): Bacteria > Pseudomonadota > Alphaproteobacteria > RF32 > CAG-239 > CAJLXD01. The sequence continues at coordinate 67,709 of CALXZL010000001.1, read as the reverse complement.
GATAGTTTTTCTTTGACTTCATCTATGGTTAACATACAATCATCATATAATCCGTATCCGACAAAAGATGACGTGGCAAATGTTAATTCAAACGGGAGGTCATTATTATTTGTTGCGGAAATTTCTTCAAATTCTTCCACAAGAGATTTTGATTTGGGATTATAATCTGCAAGAACGAAAATTAATTGCGGTTTGATTGTTCGAGAAAGCGTTATTTTGTTTTGATTATGCGGAATATTCCACAAACCTAAATCTCGTTGCTGTTGTATCATTTGTTCCAAGTCTTGAATAAATTTTTCTTTATTATCTCCTTGATTTAAATTTTTTAAAAATTCTATGACCGAATTGTAATGTTTTGAAACACCGGAATTGCCGCGAACCGCATTGCTTCCGGCTTTTATTTCAATAAAGGCTAATTGCAGGTTGTTGCCGTTTTTGCGTTTGTTCTTAGGCCAGTGTACGGCTAAGGCATCAAATCTTCCGTTAAAATGGGGTTGGGTGTATTCTATGTCTATTATAAAATAATCGGTTTCATTGCATATGGTTCCGATATTATTTTCTTTTACTATGGCTTGTTGGACTTCCTTTTCAAATTTGCTGATGTTTTTTTCTTTGCCGTATATATCTATCGCATATTTGGCATTTTTAAAATATTCTACCCAATCGGTATTATCGCAAGGGACGGAAATGCCATAATGTTTATCAATGTTAAATTTTCCTTGTTGAGATATTTCTAATATGCGCATGCTTTTATAATATATGGTGACATAATTTCCGCGAAGGCACATTATCAGATCATCATCATTGTTAACAATATTCTTGATTTCTTTATATTTTTCTTCGTTTAATGTCTTAAAAAATTTTTCGGACAGACTTCTGTTTTTTAGCATCTTTTTAATCCCATTTCTTAAATACAAAAAATACTGCCAATAAAATTAAGGCAAAGCCAACCAGGTAATTCCATTTTAAATCTTCTTTTAAATACAGTATGGAAAATATGCAAAAGATTGTGATGGTGATGGCTTCCTGCAAGATTTTTAATTGCGCCGCGCTAAAAAAATTCGTGCCCTATGCGATTGGCGGGGACTTGAAATATATATTCAAAAAAAGCAATTCCCCAGCTTGCCAATATGACTATCCACAGAGCGGTCGATTTGAATTTTAAATGTCCGTACCAGGCAAATGTCATGAATATGTTTGATATTGTTAAAAGAATTATTGGATAAAATTGTCTCATTGTCTTTCTCTTATTGATTATTTTTTTCCAGCTCTAAAAGTTTTTGTTTTAATTCCAGACCTCCGGCATAGCCGACTAATTTACCGTTACTTCCGATGACTCTGTGGCAAGGAATGATTATGGCTATGGGGTTTTGGTTGTTTGCCATACCAACAGCACGGACTGCTTTGGGATTATTGATTTTTTGCGCTATTTCTTTATAACTTGCCGTTGTTCCGTAATTTATGTTTTGTAAAGCCTTCCATACTTTTTTTTGAAAATCGGTTCCCTGAGGTGCCAGCGGAATATCAAATTCTTTTCTTTGTCCCGAAAAATATTCTTCAAGCTCTTCTTTTACTTTGAATAAAAATAAATCTGCTTGTTTAGAAGTTGCTTTTTCTTTGGTAAAATGACATCCAGTCAGCTTATTTTCTTTGGCTTCCAGCAATATTCTTCCCAATTTGCTCTCCATAATCAGCTGAGAATCCATAATTTTATCCTTGCAAGAAATTCAGACTATGGCTGGCTTTGGCGATTTCGGTTGAGATTTTTTTGGCTTCATCTCCAAGGTTCATGTTTTCATATATGTATAACGAATCGTGAAAATATTCTAAGGCTTCTTCAAGTAAAGATTTATCTTCGCTGTTTTTGCCTAAACGATAGTAAATTTCTCCTATATGTGCCTGGATATGTGCCCATTCTAAAGGATCTCTTTTTTCAGTTATAACTTTTTGGCGGTTTTTATAGCAGGCAATGGCTAATTCCGAAATTTCTTCACTGTTGCTGAAACTACCGAGTAGAGAAAGCATATGCGCCAATTCTCCTTGTATGTTTGCCCAAAATTCGGGAAAAAGAGCGTAAGTATATATTTTTTCGGCTTCTCGAAGTTGAAAAACGGCATCTCTTAAGGCTTGAATATCTTCCTTTTGTTTCCAATAAGTATAAAAAAGCTGTGATAAACGATAAGATATATAGCCATAATCATAGGGGTAATTGTATTTGCTTAGATATTTTTGGGCTTGGCGAAAATAACTGATGGCGTTGCGCAAATGATTTATCGGGCGTTTGGGGGAATATTCGCTTGAGGCATCGTAAAGTTGCCCGAGATGATTATATATGCAACCCAGATGAATTGGGTTCTTGATTAAATCTTGATGATTTAATGCCGTATCAAATAAATTTTTGACAATCTTGTAGTCTTTTCCATCGCCGCGGTCATAGGCATAGCTTAAATATATGATGCCTAGCAGATTCATAATATAGGGCATATATTCTATTGATAATGATTTTGCCGTATTATCTTTGGATAAGCTGTTTATGATTTTCTTTAAAAGAAATTTCTTTTGAATCTGTGTCTCTTTATTGTGCGGATTGATGGCACTGATAACGCCTCCGTAGATTAGATTGCTTAATGCCGTCGGAAAGTTTTCTTCCGATGTATTGATATCCGCCGGAATATAAAAACAATCCATTAAAGATATAAACGCGTTGTCCTCTTTTTCATATTGTTTGGCATTTTGAAAATTAATGCGTATTTTGTCTCCTTCCCGATAGCCCCAGATTAAGACATCGGCTTTTGTTTTATCTATTATGCTTAGACCTTGATCTATCATATCAAATAAGGTTCGACTGTCTAAATTCAGAAAGCTTTTGGGAAAAGGATCATCAAAATATGAAACTTCTAAGCCTTCTTGCGTTTTTAGCTTTTTAGCAATTATTTCTCCGCTGCGACTTTCTACGTTATCGGAAAATTCAACAACAACGACTTTGAAATTTATTAAATCCTTTATATCAAAAATAAATTCCGGTTCTTCCTTCTGACCGGATGAGAAAAACAGTTGCTTGATTTTTGTTAACAGTTGCATGTTTATTCTCGATTTATTTTATTTTTAATTTCGTTAATGTTTTGACGTAAATCATCCATAAATTCTTGGTTGATTTCTTTGAGATTTTGCTTTGGCTCATTCCAGTTTTTAAGGCGCTCTAAAAACCATGCCGCGAGTATAATCGATACAATCGGTAAAGAATATGCGTTTGGTAAATAGGCTTGAAAACACCCCATTATTATAAAGATGATTTCTATTTTGCTGATGCTGAAACATACTTGTTCCGGAGTGAGCCCTTTAATATGTGCCTGATAGCATATTGTGTTTGTTTCCAAATCGGCATATCTTTCTCTTAGTGAAAATTTCTTTATCAGACTTTGTAATAACTCTAAGACAAATATTGTCAATATAACGGCAAAACACGGTGCTAAATTTTCCGTACTGCAAAAAACAATTATGCTTCCTATCATAAAACCAAATATTTTGCAGGAATTGTTGCTTAAACTTATTTTTGCCGGAAACCAATTCACAACCATGAAACCGGTGTTAACCGTGAAGAGGCTTAAGCCAATCATACCATAAAGTAACGGAGCGGCGTCAAAGACGGATAATAATATCAGCATGGCAAAGTATGATGAATTGAAAATCGGTAAAATGCCGTCTATGCCGTTTAATACATAATAAAAGCAGGAAAAAATTGACCATAGCATTATGATTGCCAAACGATCTGCCCACAGCGGCAGATATCCGTTAAACATCAAAAAATCTGTAGGTAAAAATATGCTTGCAATACTCGCGGACAATATTATTGCCACATCTAAAAATTTTGCGGTTTGCGGGAAAAGACTTACGGCATAACATATGCCGGTTAAAATGAGCGGAACAAACAATTCCAGAGGGGAAAAAGTGTGAATAAAATCATTATCTGTCGGAATTATGAAATAAGTCAATGTCAGTAATATGATGCTGCTGACGTATAGCGGCGCAAAAGCCAGCTCTTTTTTTAATGAGGATGATATTATGGTCTTGGCTTTTTCGGCATAAATATAAAAGCTGACAAAACTTAATGCCAAACCCGTAATCAAGATTATGATTGCTTTAATTATCTCATACCCCATGTTGACACCTTATTATACCTTCTTATCTTTGTTTTTTATAAAATGTTTTTGTCGTTTCTTCAAGTTTTGCTCTTATTTTTTCAGCAGATATTTGTAATTTTCTTTTATCATGCCGTTGAGCTGCGGAATTTTACATTTATAAGCGCGGGCTTTTTCACTCAGCATGCTGTATAACTTTTCAAGTTGCGATGCATTTTCTATTTTGGAAAGGTTGCTGTTTTTATAATAAAAATTACGAGGGGTGTCTATCAATTCTCTCATGATTTCTTCTTCCGATAATTTGACTTTTTCATATTTTGCCAAACGGCAAATCTCATGAATTGCATTTATCAAAGCTTCTTTGTTTTCTTTTATATTCATGAACTCTATAATATGTTGTTTGGGAGATGAAAATAAATAACCGATTATTCGGGAGGCATTGTTATGCCAGAAATTGGCAATATCTTTTTCTTCAACTTTGAGTTTTAATCCGGTTTGTTTTAATTTATCCGCTAGCAAGGTTAGTTTTTCGTCTTCTTTAGTGGCGGAGGATATTATAATTTCCGGAAGTTGCCCGCATGCCGTAAGGTTTGAGCCGTTTTGGGTTAAATATCCCTTAAAATAAGCTTGATAAAAATTGATGCCGAGTAAAGAGTGTATTGATTCCATGTCTGTATGGCGGTTGAAGCTTATTATGGGAAGTTCGGGATAACGAAGACTGGGTAAAAGTGTCATATGTGCGCGCAGACTGTTGCTTCGGCAGCTGATGATTATCATTTGTGGCGGAAGGATTATGTGTGCGCCGGCTTTGAGGCTTAAATCTTTTTTTTGCAGATTATATTCTTCCTTTAAGGTGATTTTGATTTCTTTACTGCCGAAGGAAGGCGCTGATGGTGTCAAAAGGATGCTTTTTTGACCGCTCTCTTGGATTTTTGCCGTTAAAAAGAATGCCAATTCATCATCTCCGAGAACATAGATAATGCCTTGTTCCGGTTGCGGATCATCTAATTCGGAAGAATGATTATGTGAGGCTTTTTTAAAAAACATTTAGGACTCCTTTTGTAGTCGAGCAACAAAAAACGAATCGGTACCACCGTAATTTTGCAGATGATAAGGTAAGGTGCGGATGAAGCCTTCCGGGGTTATGATTTCTGAAAGTTCGGCGTTGTCGCAAAGTTCTTCCGAGGTAATCGGAATGATTTTAAAATTTGTGTTCTTTTCTAAAAAAGCTCTTATCTGTTTTTCTCCTTCGGCGTGGGCAATGGAGCAAGTGCAGTAAATAAATATGCCGCCTTTTTTTATTAGTTTTGGGGTTTGAGATAAAATTTGTTGTTGGAGTTCAACCTGTTTATCTACATCTTTCAGCCGTTTAATATGTACCAGTTCCGGATGACGGCGAATCGTGCCGGTGGCAGAGCAGGGGGCATCCAGCAAAACGGCGTCATAACCTTCTTCATGAAAATTTTTGATGTATTCCAAAGCATCGGCACAGATAATCTGGGCTTTGAAATGCAAACGATCCATATTTTCTTTTAATTTTGCTAAACGTGTTTCGGAAATGTCCAGTGCCGTTACTGTTGCTTCTTTATTAAGAAGTTGTGCCGTTTTTCCGCCCGGGGCGGCACACATATCCAAAACTTTTTTATTTTTGATGTCAGGAAGAGCTTTAACGGCTAAAGCTGCCGCAAAATCTTGTACCCACCACTCTCCGTTTTGATAGCCTGCTAAGTCGGAAATTTTGCCATTGTTGTTTAAACGAATCGTCCCTGAGGGTAAAAGTTGCCCTTGTAAAATTTCTGCCCAATGTTTGGCATCTTTTTTGACCGAAATATCAAGCTTGGGTTCTTGCATGGCGGATTTTTGAATTTTCTGAATCGTTTTTTTGCCATAATCTTGATTTAGAATGTGAAAAAATTCAGGAGGAAAAAATTCTCCGCTGTCTTCTTTTTTTAATTCTTCTTTTTGCTTGCATATGTTTCTTAATACGGCATTTACGAATCCGGCAACATACTTATCTGCCATTTGTTTGGTGATTTCAACATAAGAATTGATGACGGCATAATCAGGGGTGTCTAAATATAAAACTTCGCATACTCCTAAGAAAAGGGCATATTGTCCGTTAACTGCCGTTGCCGGAAATTTCTTTTTTACAAATTTTTTTAATGTTTTTTTGATGAAAACCAGATGACGAAATGTTGTTAATATCAACATGTTAATAAAGGCAGAATCTTGAGCGTTGTACTGATTTTGCCTTATTTTTACATCACTGAAAAAGTTTTTGTTTTCCAGTACGTCTTTTAACATTTCTACCGCTGCACGGCGTATATCAACCATTTTTGCTTCCAAATATTTTAATCAATTTTTTGTGTTATTCTAGTGGAAGTTTTGCATTAAGTCTATTGTGTTTTCAACAAAATTATTATACGTTTAATTAATTTTGTAAAAAAATGAGGTTTTTGGTGATGAAAAAGTTTTTTCCTTTGGTGATAATTTCAATGTTGTTGCTTAACGGTTGTTCCTATGTTCAAAAATGGAATCCGTGGGCAGAGGATGAATTGGAAGCAAAAGTTCAAGAAGCAAATGTAAACTTGTTCTTGTGGCAAGCCTCGCTTGATAAATTGGGCTTTATGCCCATTAGTGAAAAAAATTTTGCCAAAGGTATCATTATTACCGATTGGTATCGGGAATCTTCTAATGCTAAGGAGCAATTCAAACTCGAAGTTCGTATCCTTTCTAAAGAATTGCGTACGGACGGGGTTCAGGTCAAAGGACAGTCTCGTAAAAAAGTTAACGGAAAGTGGCAGGTCAGCGAAATGTCCGTGCAGACAGAACAAATTATTGAACTCTCTATTTTGAAAAGAGCCCGAGTTTTATATCAGAAAAGTTTTAATCAATAAATTTAAGACAAGGTAAAATAAATATGTGTGAAAATTGTGACAGATTTAACGGTAAAAGCTTTGATGACTGGTCTAAAGAATGGAAACTGGAAGACCGTTATAATTTCAAAGCGATTGAAAAAAAATGGCAATCCATTTGGGAAAAAGAAAAAGCCTATAAAGTGGAAATTGATAAAAATAAAGAAAAATTTTATGCGCTGGTGGAATTTCCTTATCCGTCCGGTGCCGGGTTGCACGTCGGACACCCGCGTTCTTATACCGCATTGGATGTGATTTCTCGTAAAAAACGTATGCAGGGCTTTAATGTTTTGTATCCGATGGGGTTTGATGCTTTCGGTTTGCCTGCTGAAAACTATGCCATTAAAACCGGGGTGCATCCTGCTGTTTCAACCAAAGCCAATATTGAAAACTTTACCCGTCAGTTGAAGTCTTTGGGCTTTAGTTTTGATTGGGATAGATGCATTTCCACTTGTGATCCCGAATATTATAAATGGACACAATGGATGTTCATCAAATTCTTTGAAAAAGGTTTGGCATATAAAGATAAAATTGCCATTAACTGGTGTCCGAGCTGTAAGGTGGGTTTGGCTAACGAAGAAGTGGTTAACGGTTGTTGCGAACGCTGCGGCGCACAAGTTGTTCGTAAAAACAAAGAACAATGGATGATTGCCATTACCAAATATGCCGACAGATTGATTAATGATTTGAAGGATGTGGACTTTATTGACCGTGTTAAATCACAACAAATTAACTGGATCGGTCGTTCCGAAGGTGCCGAGCTTGATTTTGGCTTAACCGATAACAACGGCGAATCTTTAGATCGTAAATTAACCGTATTCACCACGCGTCCGGATACGGCTTTTGGTGTGACCTATATGGTTATGGCTCCCGAACATCAATTTGTTGCCGAACTTATGGATAAGTTTGAAAATGCCGCCGAAGTTCAAGCTTATGTTGATGAAACTGCGAAAAAGTCTGACTTACAACGCACAATGACCGACAGCAAAACCGGTGTGGAACTCAAAGGTATTAAGGCTAAAAATCCTTATACCGGTGATTTGATCCCGGTCTTTATTTCCGATTATGTCTTAACCGGCTATGGTACCGGCGCCATTATGGCGGTTCCGGCGCATGACCAACGTGACTATGACTTTGCCAAAGCTTTTAATTTGCCGATTATTCAAGTCTTGGACGGTGGCGATATTTCCGAAAAGGCTTTTGAAGAAGACGGTCCACATATTAACTCCGGTTTCTTAGACGGTATGAATAAAACCGATGCTATGAAGGCTGCGACCGATTATGCGGTTAAAAACGGTTTCGGACAGGCAAAAGTTAACTTCAAACTACGTGACTGGGTATTCTCTCGTCAACGCTATTGGGGTGAACCTATTCCGATGGTGTATTGTGAAAAATGTGGCTGGCAGCCAATTCCCGAATCCGAACTGCCGCTCACTCTGCCCGAAGTTCCGGATTTTCATCCTAATGATGAAGGTGAATCTCCGCTTTCTAAAGCCGGTGCTTGGCTCAATACAAAATGTCCGAAATGTGGCGGACCTGCCCGCAGAGAAACCGATACCATGCCGAATTGGGCAGGCTCTTCTTGGTATTTTTTGCGTTATTGCGATCCGCATAATACAAAAGAATTTGCATCTAAAGAGGCTCTTGACTATTGGATGAACGTGGATTGGTACAACGGTGGTATGGAACACACCACTTTGCACTTACTTTATTCTCGTTTCTGGCACAAGTTCCTCTATGATTGCGGTTTGGTTCCAACCAATGAACCTTATAACAAACGTACCTCTCATGGTATGATTTTGGCTGAAAACGGCGAGAAAATGTCTAAATCCCGCGGCAACGTCATTAATCCGGATGATATTGTCGATGCTTATGGTGCCGATACCTTCCGTTTGTATGAAATGTTCATCGGACCTTTTGACCAAGTGGCTATGTGGTCGGAAGAAAGCTTGACGGGTGTTTATCGTTTTGTGAACAAAGTTTATGGTTTGTTCAAGAAAGTGGCTAACATTCAGCCAAATGAAAAAGATTTGCGCGCTATGCATAAGTGCATTTTGGAAGTTACCGAACGTATTGACCAAATGAAATTCAATACTGCCGTTTCTTCTTTGATGGAATATGTCAATTATATGAGCTCGATGGAGAAAATTCCTGAGGAAATGTATTTGACTTTGCTCAAACTGCTTTCTCCGTTTACACCGCACTTATCGGAAGAAATGTGGGCGCGTATGGGTAAGACAACTCTAATCGTTGCCGAATCTTGGCCCAAAGGTGATGCAAAACTCGCGCAAGATAATGAAGTGACCATTGCCGTGCAAATTTGCGGTAAGGTTCGCGGCACAATCACCATGCCGAAAGATGCATCGCGTACTGATGTTGAGGCAGCAGCTTTGTCGGTTGAAAATGTGAAACGTCAACTCGAAGGCAAAGAAATTAAGAAGATTATTGTTGTGCCGAACAAAATCTGCAATATTGTTGCTTAAAGCAAAATTAAAAAAACACGCTGAATTTTTATATTCAGCGTGTTTTTTTGTGTATGAAAGCTTAGTCGAACGCAGATTCAAGCTCAAAAAAATCTATTTTCATGATATCGGCATCTCCGATTTCTATTCCAAGACTTTTAATGGCTTTTTCTTTGTTTTCTTTGTTTCCTCTGAAAATTTGAAAATAGAGCAAAGTCTTTTCGCTTTTTTCTTGTGCTGCAATTAAACCGGCGGCGCGTCTCATGCTTACCTTATGTTTTTCAAGCAAAGTCTCATCTGTGCCCAGAGTAATGACATTGCAAAACGGGATTTCATATTTTTTGGAAAGTCTGCCGCATATGCGTGCATATTGTCGTTTCTTTTTTTCCTGCTCCCAAAGCTTTCTGATTTTTGCTTTGTTCACCGGAACATCATAATCAATGATGAATTCATTTTTAGAGATGTTGCTGCAATAAATATTATGCTTCATTTGCAATAACCAGCAGATTTTATTAAGAATCCTTTTTTGTGCCGGTCTGTCGAATCTTACTCTGACCAGAATTTGTTTGGCGGACAAATTCTCTTGCGTGCGAACCATAATCGGCAATTTGAAATTGATTTTTTCATCCGGACAAACGTTGTCCAGCACATCTCTAAACTTTGACAGGCAATCTTGCGGAATTTCGGTATAAGCCGTCAACCAATTTTTGTACCATACTGCCAGCAATTCAAGTTTGTCACCTATTTCCGTACGCGTATCAATGTTCTGATCCGGAAGCGGTGGATTTTCGGTTCTAAATACCCATGTTCCTTGCTGAAGCGGTTCCATACTAACGGCAGTTAAGCCCTTTGCTTGTAGCATGTCTAGAATGTCTTTTTTTGTTTTCATAATGATATGTTATTTTAAGTTAATATATTCAATATAATTTTTTTACCTTTCAAATATAGACAAAAAATTGTGTTTTGGCAAGAAAAAAACATTGCCTTTACGTGTATTTATGCTAAAGTTGCTTTAAGTTTTATTTTGAGGGTTTTATTCTATGAAAATTTTTTCGGCTTTATTGCTTTTGTTTTCGCTGACAGCTTGTGGGTTTGAGCCTCTTTATGTGCAAAAAAAACAAGAAAGTTTGTGGTATTTCGGTGGCGAATTTGATACTTCCATTTCTACAGAGATGGCTAAAATTAAGGTACAAACCATTGCCGATCGTTTCGGACAAGAGCTTAGAAATGATTTGCTGGATATGATTACGCCGCTCGGTGTTCCTGCAAGACCAACTTATCGCTTGGTGGTTGATGTTGAACCGATTGAAATTACTCAACAAGCCATGCGTGATGATATTACCGCGACGCGTGAACGTGTCAGATATAAAGTTAATTATCGTCTGCTTAGTGCCGAATCTTCTGAAGTTTTGGTCTCCGGAGACAGTATTGCTTATGTCAGTTATGATATTTTGGCTAATCCTTATTCTACCACTTTTGCTAAGAAAAAAACACAAACCGATGCCGCTAAAATTATTGCCAATGATATAGCTTTACGTATCGGGGCTTATTTCCATGCTCGTTTTTCTAAAGGAAATGTTCAGTGATTTATAAACAGGCACAAATCGATAAATATTTAAAAAAGCCTGATCTTTCAGTTAAAGCTTTTGTCATCTACGGTTCTAATGACGGTTTGATTAACGAATATGTTAAAAAATTGGTTCAAACCGTTTCCAAAGATTTGTATGATCCGTTTTCGGTTGTTTATTTTAATTGTGCCGATGTTTTGGCTGATATCGGAACTTTGTTTGCCGAATATACCAGTCAGTCTCTAATGGGGGGTAGACGTGTGATTGTGGTTAAAGATGCCGATAATAATTTAACTAAGCATCTTAAAACTATGTTTGACGGAACACCTTCCGATACTTTATTGGTCTTTCCCTCAACATCTTTGAACAAAAAATCTTCTTTGGTGTCTTTGGCTGAAGAACGTGACGATATGGCTTTGATTGCTTGTTATGAAGATCGGGATGAGGATATTTTTTCTACGGCACGTACTTTATTTATTGAAAACGGGTTGACCATTAATAATGAAGCCCTTCAACTGCTTTGCTCCCGCCTTTCTCCCGACAGAAAAACAAATTTGGGCGAGATTGAAAAGCTTATTACTTATATGGGTGATAAAAAAAATGTGACAACGGACGATATTCAAATTTGTATCAGTGATCAATCCGGGACCAGCGGCGATGATGTTTGTTATTTTGCTGCAAACGGACAAACCGATAGAGCTTTGAAGGCTTTTCAAAAGTTGATTAATGAGGGAAATGAACCCATTTCCGTTTTGCGTGCTTTGTCTTATCATTTTAATAAAATATTGACCGTTAAGTCTTTTGTGGAAAAAGGTGATACGCTTGATAAAGCTGTTTTTAAGCTGGTGCCAAAGATTATTTTCTTTCGTGAATCAAGTTTTAAACGTCAAGTTTCCATTTGGACACGTGAACGTATTCTCTCGGTTTTGGAGTTGTTGTTTAAGGCAGAAAAGGATTGTAAAACTACAAATATGCCGGTGGAAGAAATTGTTTCTTATACCATTATGCAAATTGCTTCCGCTGCCGCCAAATTGGCTAAAATTGCTTAAAATAAAAAGGGCATAAGCCCTTTTTATTTTATAAATCTTGACTAAGATTACTCTCCCTTAGGCGCAAAAATCAGCCATAGAGCGGAAATACCAACCAGAGTATAAATAATATTGGCGATCAGACCAATACCGAAAATTGCAGCAACAAGGTCAAATCCAGCAACACCGACCAAGCCCCAGTTTAAAGCTCCGATTAGGGTTAAAATATAAGCAATTTTTCTGATTATTTTCATGTTTTTTTCCTTGTAAAAAAAGGTTTGTTGTTTGTAACATTTTTGATATATGTATAAATATGTGATTTTCAATGGGATAAAAAATGTATAGTGAAAAATTTCAAAAATTTATCGATGTTTGGGCTCATGAATATGCTCAAGAAAAAAGTATAGATGAAAAAGTTTGCGCCGATAAAGACGGAAATCCGTTGCCGTGGTATACTTATCCTGCTATTGAATATTTGGTGCAATTTGATTATCAGCATAAAAAAGTTTTTGAATTCGGCTGTGGCTATTCTTCGGCTTTTTGGGCAGAACGTGCCGAAAAAGTTGTCTCCGTTGAAGATAATCAAGAATATTTTAAGCGCTGGTGTGATGAGTTTAAAATGCAAAATTTGGATATTCGCTGGCGTGATGAAGGCGAAATTTATGAAAATGCCATTTTTGAAGATGAAACCAAGTATGATGTGATTGTGATTGACGGCAAGTGCCGTGAAAAATGTGCCGAAGCCGCAGTGCAAAAATTAGCCGAAGGCGGTATGATTATTCTGGATGACAGTGACCGCATTAATACCAGTTTGGAATATGTGCATGCGGTGGAAATTTTAAAACAAGCTAATCTTTTGCAAGTGGATTTTTACGGTTTTTGCCCAATGAATAATTATACCAAAACAACTTCTATTTTCTTTTCCAGAAATTTTGATTTTAAATCTTTGTATAAAGTTCAGCCGATTAACGGTATCGGTAATCTTTGGAGTATGGGACGTCGAGCCCGAAAAGATTTCTTTAAAAAATTTGCTTAAATAGAAAAAAATCCGTACGGAAAAGTTTTTTATCTTTTCGGTACGGATTTTTGCTTGATTACGGGGTAGGTGTCTTTTCTATCGGAGCCTGTTTGATTCCCCATAAGGTTAGAGCCCAGCTTATAATTATAAATGTAATTACATACGGTCTTGACATTTCGTTAATCAAACCGTAAACAACGCTTGCTCCGCCGGCTAAAATGCCTAAGCACAAAAGAATTGATACTAATTTTTTCATGATCACATATATTTAAAGATTAATAATATTTCTTGTATGCAAAATATTATTTCTTAATTTTTTATATGGCAAGCATTTAAATGTGAAGTTTTGGTTACATGGACAAAGATTTTATTTCATAACGAAGTTCATTTAAGCCGGTTTTCTTTTCCGAGCTGGTGGCTAAAACTGTGACATACGCGGCGGCATGATCTTTGATTGTCTTTTGGGTTTCTGCCAAAACTTTTTCTAGGGCTTTGGTGCTGATTTTATCGGTTTTGGTCAGAACAATTTGGTAGGTAACGGCGGCTTTATCCAGCATTTCCATAATTTCTAAATCAACTTTTTTAATACCATGGCGCGAATCGATTAAAACAAAAACTCTTTTTAAGTTTACTCGTCCTTGCAGATAGGAAAAAATGAGTTGTTGCCATTGCTTGACCATGCCTTCTGGCGCCTGCGCATAACCATAGCCCGGGAGATCAACAATGTGAATCTTGTTTGCCAAATTAAAATAATTTAACTGTTGGGTGCGCCCCGGTGTGTTAGAGGTTTTAGCCAGACCTTTTTGTCCCGTTAAGGCATTTATTATACTTGATTTTCCGACATTAGAACGTCCGGCAAAGGCAACTTCCGGTATGTCAGTTAATGGCAGCTGTTCTAATTTTGCTACCCCGAGAACAAAATTGCATGGCTGTTTGAAGAAGTTTTCTGCTTCTTTCAGAGCTTCCTGATTGTACTCGGGGGTGGCAAACTCCATTATTCTACTCCGTTTTTGCGCATAATGGCTTTTTGTTGAATGATGGATAAAATGTTACTAAAGCTCCAATAAATCACCAAACCGGCGGCAAAATGTCCGAGCATAAAGGTGAAGATGAGCGGCAGGAGCATAAACATGCGTGCCTGATCTTTATTTGTAGGTGCCGGATTGAGCTTTTGCTGAATATACATGGTGATACCCATGATAATCGGCCAAACACCAATATCCAAAAAGCCGGGAACGGGGAAATGAATAATCTTAGAAATGGTCAACGGATCCGGTGCGGATAAGTCTTTTATCCAGCCGATGAACGGAGCATGGCGAATCTCTATTGAGATATTCAAAACTTTGTACAAAGAGAAAAATACCGGAATTTGAATCAACATCGGTAAGCAACCGGCTGCCGGATTGATTTTTTCTTTGCGATAAAGCAACATGGTTTCTTGTTGCAATTTCATTTTGTCATTGCCGTAGCGTTCTTGCAGTTCTTTGATTTTGGGTTGCAATTTTTTCATTTTGGACATGCTGTCGAAAGATTTGCTTGCAATAGGATACATTACCAAGCGGAGCAATGCGGCAAAGAGTAAAATTGCCCAGCCCATGTTGCCGATTATGTGATAGAGAAAATCTAAAATGTAGAAGAACGGCTTGGTTAAGAAATAGTACCAACCAAAATCAACGGCTAAATCAAATTTTTCTATGTTATATTGTTTGGTATATTTATCTAATAATTTGATTTCTTTAGCGCCGGCAAACAGTTTTAAATTAACAATGCCGACAGAACCGTTGTCAATTTTTTGCTCCGCGCCGACATAGTCTACCTGATAGCTGTTTTTGCCGATGTTGCTGAATTTGACTTTGCTTTCGCTGTTTTTATCCAAAATAAAAGCAGAGAACCAATAGTGATCCGAAAAGCCTGCCCAGCCGCCGTCGGTCTTATATTCTTCTTTTTCTCCTTCCTTCAAATCAGTATATTTAATTTCTTCTAAAGCCGAATCCACAACGCCGGTCATTCCTTCATGGATAATGGCTCGGTTTGCCGTTTTCGGATCATGCGCACGTTTGATTAAGCCGAAGGGATATAAACTGATTTGTTTGCCGGAATTGTTTTCTACGGCTTGTTCCAAGGTGAACATATAATCTTTATCTACGGAAATTTTTCTGATAAAACGAATCCCTTGTCCGTTGTTCCACTCCAGAACAATCGGTGTTTCAGGTGTTAAATCCTTTCCTTTAACACTCCAGATTGTATTGCTGTCGGGAAGGCGGATGTTCTTATCCATGGAAATCCACCCAAAATCGGCATAATAGGCATTATCGGTTTTTGCCGGAGTAAATAATTCAACATCCTCACTGTCGGTTGCTAAAGTTTGTTTGTATTTATCCAGATAAAGTTCATCAAATCTTCCGCCTTTAACGCGAATGCTGCCGAGTAATGCCGATGTTTTGATTTGAATACGTTTGTCTTGAGACAAGGCTTCCGCTTTGCTTATCGGTGTTTCATCATAAATTACGGTTGTGTCGAGGTTATTTCCTTCCGCATTGGCAATTTCTTCTATTTGTGGTGTCGGCGGTGTATTTTTTATTTCTTTTTTGGGAAATAGCATATTGGTCGCGAAAATTACGATAATGGACGCAATCACGGCAAGGTATAGGCCTTTTACATCATCTTTCATTTTTTTTAAACTTCCTTTAATTAACGTCATGCTTGGAAATTTTCTCCTCGTGTACCTTTAAATGTACACGTCGTCAAAAACTTCCGGCGCAGCACGTCAATTAAAGAAAGTTTAACCGACGCGCGGCGAGCAATTTTGTATGTAAATTTATTTTCTTACATATTCCTATTTAATTTCCCATAATTTAGTGGATTTGTTTGCGTAAAGCAAGAGTTTATCTTTGGTTATGCCGGCTTTTCTTGTTATCTACCGGTGGAACGGGATCGTAGCCGCTGCCGCCCCACGGATGACAGCGCATCAGCCGTTTAAAACCAAGCCATAATCCCTTAAAAATTCCGTGTTTTTCTATCGCTTCTATCATATATTGCGAACAGGTGGGTTGATAGCGACAAACTCCGGGGCATAACGGAGAGAGAAATTTTTGATAAAACCGAACCAGCAAAATCAAAATTTGTTTGATGATTTTGGTCATTTTGAGGCTTTCTTGGTTTTTAATTGAATATTGATTTGTTCAAGAGCATTTTGCATATTTGCTTTGAGCTTTTGAAAATCGCAAGTAGCGGTGTTGTAACGTCCGATTAAGACATAATCGACGCCGCTTAATGCCGCTTGCGGAAAAACTTCCCGGACGGCAGCGCGCAATCTTCTTTTGGTGCGGTTTCGGATATGGGCTTTGCCTAATTTTTTGGTGGCGGTATAGCCGATGTGGCAACTGTTTTCTTGTTCGGATAAACTGAGAGCCGCCTGTAGGATTAAGCCGGAAGTTACCGCTTTTAAACCCTTTGAGGCGACTCTAACGAAATCTTTTCTCTTTTTTAAGATAAAAACTTCTACCATAATGGTTCCAGACTAGGCTGAAAGTCTTTTACGACCTCTTGCACGACGTGCTGCCAAGACTTTGCGTCCACCTTTGGTCTCCATGCGTGTGCGGAAGCCATGACGGCGAGCTCTAACCAATTTACTCGGTTGATATGTACGTTTCATTTTTTTTCTCCGGTTGAGGCGGATTGTTCCGCCGATTGTTATTTATTATTTAAAGGTTCTTTTTATCTTGCAGAACCTCTCGGAATTTATGTCCTGATTTCATCGGACAATCGTTTTATAAAGTTAAATCTGTTCAAAGTCAACAAAAAAAGGACTTAAATTTTTGATTTAAGCCCTTGTTTTTTATTTTATCTTATCTTGCTTTTATTAACGGCGGTCTCCCATTAATCTTAAAAGATAGATGAACATGTTAATGAAATCCATATATAAATTCAGGGCACCGACTATCGCTTTGCGTGACATGGTATCTTCACTGTCGGCACTGTAATATATACGACGGACTGCTTGTGTGTCATAGGCGGTTAAACCGGTGAAAATTAAAACACCGATAATCGATACGGCGTAGCTTAAGCCCGGACTTTGGAAAAATATATTGATTAATGAAGCAATAATTAAACCCCATACGCCCATAATCAGAAAAGAGCCCATTGCGCTTAAATCTTTTTTAGTGGTGTATCCGTACAAGCTCATCCCGCCAAACATGGCTGCCGTGATTAAAAATACTCTGGTGACACTGGCGCCGGTATAAGCCATTAAAATCGGGGTTAATGAAATACCCATAACGGCAGAGAATCCCCAGAACATGGCTTGTACTTGTTGCAACGTTCCCTTCTGCAAAACCCAGCCAAAGGCAAATACCATAATCAGAGGGGCAAACAAAAACAGCCAGCCTAAGCCGCTCATCGTGGCTCCTTGCGGTGTTATGTTGAAAAATAAGCGAATCAATGATGTGTTGGCAACAATATAAGCGGCTAATGCGGTTAGGCAGAGACCTCCGGTCATATAGTTGTAAATTTTGAGCATATACTGACGCAAACCTTCATCAACATAAGTTTTGGCTTGTGCATTTACTTTGGTTTCCATGTGTTTTTTTCTCCTGTTTATTAAAATTGTTCTTCTTTATATATAGAGTTTATTTTTGTAAAAATCAACCAAGCTATTCGTAACGGTATAATTCTTTGCCGTAGTTCTTGAGCCACAATCTCCCTTTGGCGGCGTCCGGGCAGAGTTTTTTGACGCATTGCCAAAATTCTCGTGAGTGATCTTGATGTAATAAGTGTGAGACTTCATGTGCTACCAAATAGTTTATGACATATTTGGGTGCCATACATATGCGCCAATTATAATTGATGTTTTCCAGTGAAGAGCAGCTTCCCCAACGAGATTTGGTGTCTTTGATGCTGACATGGTTGACATGACATCCGATTTTGTTTGCTAAGGTTTGAGATTTTTTTAATAGTTGTTCTTGCGCTTTTTTCTTAATGAAATCACATATGCGGCGGTGTAAAAATTCTTTTGAGCCCGAAACAATTATGTTGTCTTCTTCTATCATGACACCGCATCTTTTTTGGGGGCAGTGGTTGATGATGTATTCTTTGCCCATTAGTGAGATTTTTTCTCCGTTTTCAAAATGTTTTATGGCGGGAATTTTTTGTAGATTTTCTTCTAGCCATGCTCGATGCATTTCTACAAATTCAACGGCTCTTTTGGCGCTGCAACGGCTGGGAATCGTTAAAATCGGCAAACGCTCTTTGGCATCAATTCGCAAGGTCAGACGTTTGGCCTTGGGAGATTTGATGATTTTGATATCCATATTCAATGCGGCTTGAATATCAAAGGTCTTGCCAGTCAATAATGTAATTTTCATAGTCTTCTATTCCCGTTTCAGATACGGTTTTGCGCCCGCGTAAAGACATTTTTGCTTGATGTACGCTTTCGGCTTTTCCGGTGATGAGCGGATGCCAATCGGGCAAATCATAGCCGTTGTCTAAGAGCCAATATGCGCAGGTTTTCGGCAACCAACGCGGTTTTTCTCTAATGGCTGCCAAGTCAATGTCGCGACAATCTGAAACTTTTTCAAAGCGATGCTCATATATGCGACACAAACAACTCTGACAATCTAAAAATCGACAACGCGTGTTGGTGAATTTTATTTTGCCTTTAATTTCGATTTTGTTCAAGCAACATTTACCGCAACCGTCACAAAGTAATTCCCATTCTTCTTTGCTCATTTCTTCCAGCTTTTTCTTTTTCCAAAATTCAGGCTCGAATCGGTCAAGATGTTCAAAGCGGCTTTGCGGATCATATTCTTCGGCGGCAAAATTTTTGTCGGTTGAACTCATAATTCACCGTCCTCTAAAATATGGTCTTCCCATTCCTCCTCGGGGACAAGAGTTTCGGAAATGCAACGATTTTTAATGCTGTGTTTTTCTTCCAAAGGTTTGCCCGTAACTAACGGATGCCATGGCGGTAAAATGCCTTTTTCTGATAACCAACGATAGGCGCAGTTCTTTGGCATCCAGCTGATTTTATCAACATTATCTTTATCAAGTTTTAAACACTCGGGTACCAATTTGCAGCGGTTTTGATACTCCGTGCAGGTGCAGTTTTCATGATTAAAATAGCGGCAAACTAAGTCAGTGTAATAAACCTCATCACTGTCTTCATCTTGCAACTTTATTAGGCAACAACGACCGCAACGGCAGCATATGCTTTCCCATTCGGTTTCCGAAAACTCGGATAATTTTTTATGTTGCCAAAAATCTTTTGTCATTATTCCGCCCCGATTTGGTCCGGTAAATATTCTTCTTTTGCCAAGTTGCCGAATTGTGTAAATTCACCGTTCCAGAAAAGCTGAATCGTTCCGGTTGAACCGTGACGGTTTTTGCCGATAATAACTTCGGATAAGTTTTGTGTGGCTCTGACTCTGGCTTCCCATTCTTCATGGCGCTTTTGCAAGTGTTCCGGTGTTTCTGAGGCTTTTTGTTGCGGCTCTTCGTTTTGCAGATAGTAGTTTTCACGGTAGATGAACATGACACTATCGGCATCTTGCTCGATTGAACCGGATTCACGCAAGTCTGACATTAACGGACGTTTATCATCTCTTTGCTCAACGCCACGGTTTAATTGGGACAGAGCAATTACCGGCAAATTTAATTCTTTGGCTAAAATTTTTAAGCCACGCGAGATTTCGGACAATTCTTGAACGCGGTTACCTTCGGTTTTTTTACTACCGCTTCCCATAATCAGTTGAATATAGTCAATGATAATTAAACCCAAACCTTTATTTCTTTTCAATCTACGGGCGCGCGTACGGATGGAGTTGATGTTTAAGCCCGGTGTATCATCAATGTAAAGCGGAATATTTTCCAGCTCACGTACGGCAGCGGCAATGCGTGTGAACTCGGCATTATCCAGTTCTCCGGTGCGCATTTTGTGGGCATTGGTTTGAGTTACGGTGGAAAGGATACGGCTGGCTAATTGGTCGGCAGACATTTCCAAAGAGAAAAAGGCAACGCCTTTTTTGCTCGGATCCATGTTTTTGTTATGATACATATAATCTGCCACGTTGTAAGCAATGTTGGTTGCTAATGCCGTTTTTCCCATTGCCGGGCGGGCAGCAATAATAATTAAGTCGGAATTGTTCAGCCCGCCGGTCTTGTTGTCCAGAGCATCTAATGCTGTCGGCAAACCCGAGATTTTTCCTTCCTTCTGATAAGCTTGTTCTATATTGCTTAATGAAATTCCCAAAGCTTCGCCAAAATCTACAAAACCGCCTTGATGTTCTCCCTGGTTGGCAAGTTCAAATAATTTTTTTTCTGCCGACTCAATTTGTTCCATGGCGTCCGAATCGATGTCTTCTTTGCTGGCATCATTAACAATGTCAAAACCGGTGGCAATCAGCTCGCGGCGTAGATATTTGTCATAAATAAACTGGGCATAGTATTCGGCATTGGTTAACGGTGTGGCACTGTCTGCCAATTTGACCAGATATTGATGCCCGCCGACTTCACTTAACGTTCCTTCTTGTTCAAAATAGTTCTTTAAAGTGATAACATCCGCAATATGCCCGCGCGTGATTAATTTTGATATGACTTCAAAAATTTTGGCATGAGTCGAATCGGCAAAATGTTGCGGTTTTAAAAATTCCGATACCTTCTCAAAGGCTTTGTTATTGGCTAATATTGCTCCTAACAGAGCTTGCTCCGCTTCAATGTTTTGCGGTAATTTGCTGGCGTCTATTGTCGTATCCATCTTTTTTCTCTTTTTTTGTTATTGTTGTTGTTTATAAACAAAAAAAAAGTTAATGACAATCTAAATTAGATATATCGGCTTGTGGATATCGGGGATAAAAAAATACCTTCTCTCAAGAGAAGGTATTTCATATTGTTTTGAAGCCTTTTTCTTATTTTGCTTTTGCGATTGTTTTTTTGATTTTGATTGCTTCATCACTCAATTTGCTGTTGGATGTGGATTCCAAATAAGCATCCAAACCACCGTTGTGTTCAATGGAACGCAAGGTTTTTGAGCAAACTTTCAATTTAAAAATTCGATTCAGTTTTTCACTCAAAAGTGAAACAACTTGTAAGTTAGGCAAAAAACGACGGCGTGTTCTATTATTTGCGTGGCTGACATTGTTGCCGCTCATTACGCCGGTGCCAGAAATATCACACTTTTTAGACATTGTTATCTTCCTTAAAATTATCTTATAAACAGAACTTGTTGCTTGTTAATACATATAATTGGACAAATAGTCAAGTGAAATTTTGTGAAATTGAGCTTTTAACTCTAAAAAAGGTGAAATTTTGCTGGTATTCTGTTTTAAATGGGTGTATTCATGTATCGATTGTTTATAATGTACCCGTAGCTCAGTTGGATAGAGTATCGGCCTCCGACGCCGAGGGTCGTGGGTTCGAATCCCTCCGGGTACGCCATAAAAAGCCGTCTGTTTAAGACGGCTTTTTTTGTCATGGCTTCCCGGATGGTCGAACCCGGGTTCGTTCTGGCTTGTAAGTTCGCAAGCTCACTAACTGCGCTGCGGTCACTTGATTTGTAATGCTTTGTCGGCGGCGCTGTTGCTTGCCTCAAAGCTAACAAATCTGCGCCTTTCGTTGAAATAATCTCCACCGGAGATTATTTCTTCCTCAAGCCCTTCGGGTACGCCATAAAAGCCGTCTGTAGAGGACGGCTTTTTTTGTTATGACTTCCCGGATGGAGAGAACCCGGGTTCGTTCTGGCTTGTAATATTTTATTTCTTCTTTATTTCTTCAAAAACGGTTTGACAAAGCGGTCAAATTTGCGTTCGTTGTTTTTGGACCAGCCCATGATATATTTGTCTCCCATGCAAAACAGTGGCGTGCCTATTTTATCTCCTAAATTAAACTTATTGCCGCATGCTTCAAACAGTTTGTATCCTTGAGCTTGGTATACATCTACTTTGACCATGTCTAAATCAGGATATTTTTTATTGATATATTCCATGGCATAATGACAATAGGGGCATCCGTCATAAAAGAAAAAATATATCTTTTTATCTGAAATTTCCGCTTTGTTGCCACAACTGCTTAAAATAAAAATCGTTAGTATGAGTGTTAGTAAATTTTTTTTCATCCGAAATTTCCTTTTCTATCGTTTCTTTTATCATAAAAAAGGCTTTGAATTTAGTCAAAGCCTTTTAAGTAATTAAAATAAATTTTTTTATTTATATCAGTGGTTCCGGTGTCTTGCGACTGTCTTTTTCCTTCATAAAAACATTGCCGTTGTGCTTTTGTCCTTCCACTTGCAATTGAGGATTTACAAAGTTCATATTGCCTCTTTCATAAAAGTAAAAGTCTCTTCTGATGGCGGCTTTATCTTTGATTGAAAGTTCATTCCACTCTTTTTCACTCATCCCATACGGATATTTTTCTTGTGTGCTACTGCACGCGGAAATTAATATTATCATTGTCAAAAGTAATAATTTCTTCATTTCTTTTCTCCTCTCCTCCTCAAACCCAAATTTTATTATAATCTATTTTTATCTTTTTGAATAGATATATTTTTCGTTTTAAAATTTTCTTAAAATTGTCATTAATCGAATCTTTAGAATCTTTTTATATTATCCCTTCATAACGAAAACGAATCTGAGTCAGGCTTTGACGCAAATTTCGTTATGGCAAATGTTTTAATTATATAAGGACAATTTATATGATGAGTTTGAAAAAAATAGGTACTTTTGCTGCCGGTTTAGCTTTCTTGCTGACAGCATTTGTCGGTCAGGCTCAGGCTTCGGAAATTGATTTGAATATCCCGATGCTTGATGTTGACTATAATATTTTCGGTTATGCTCTAACCGGTTCTCAGATTTTGTTCTATGGCTTGGGAATCTGTTTGTTGGGCTTTTTATTCGGTTTGTATGAATTTATTAAAATTAAAAAACTTCCGGCTCATAAATCTATGCTCGATGTTTCTAATTTGATTTATTCTACCTGCAAAACCTATATGAAACAACAGGCTAAACTTTTGGTGGTTTTGGAAATCTTTATTGCGGCTTGTATCTTTTATTATTTCTACGGTCTGCAAGAAACACCGCTGCCTAAAGTCTTTACTATTTTAGGTTGGTCAATCTTGGGTATTTTGGGTTCCTTCTGTGTGGCTTGGTTTGGTATGCGAATCAATACTTATGCCAACTCTCGTACCGCTTTTGACTCTCTTAAAGGTAAAGCTTATTCCGTTATGAGCTTGCCGCTTCGCTCCGGTATGTCTATCGGTGTTATGCTTATTTGCGTTGAACTCGTTATGATGATTGCTATTTTGCTCTTTGTTCCGCGTGATAGTGCAGGTGCTTGCTTTATCGGTTTTGCCATCGGTGAATCTTTGGGCGCTTCCGCTTTGCGTATTTGCGGCGGTATCTTTACCAAAATTGCCGATATCGGTGCCGATTTAATGAAAATTATTTTCAAAATTGATGAAGATGATGCCCGTAACCCCGGTGTGATTGCCGATTGTACCGGTGATAATGCCGGCGACTCCGTTGGACCTACTGCTGATGGTTTTGAAACCTATGGCGTGACCGGCGTGGCTCTTATCAGCTTTATCGTACTGGGTGCCGGTATGATGTATTTGCCTAACGGTGATCTTGCTTTGATGCAAAACGGCGTAGATATTCAAGCTCGTCTTATCGTGTGGATTTTTGCCATGCGCTTACTCATGATTTTGACTTCTATGGTTTCTTATTGGTTGAATTCTAAAGTCAGCAAAGCTATTTTCGGCGATAAAAAATCTTTTAACTTTGAAACACCTCTTACCTCTTTGGTTTGGTTTACTTCCATTATCTCCATTTTGGTTACATTCGGTGTTTCTTATGTGATGATTGGTAACATGGGTGAAGATTTGTGGTGGAAACTTTCCGTTATCATTTCTTGCGGTACTTTGGCTGCCGCTTTGATTCCGGAATTTACCAAAGCTTTCACTTCTTCAAAATCCAAACATGTTCAAGAGATTGTTAATGCCAGCCGTGAAGCCGGTGCTTCTTTGAACATTATTTCCGGTATTGTCGCCGGTAACTTCTCCGCTTTTTGGAACGGTTTGGTTATCGTTGGCTTAATGGCTGTGGCTTATGTTACATCCGTTTCCGGTTTGGATGCTTATATGGTTTATCCGACCGTATTCGCCTTTGGTTTGGTGGCTTTCGGTATGCTCGGTATGGGACCTGTTACCATTGCCGTGGACAGCTACGGTCCGGTAACAGATAATGCTCAATCCGTTTTTGAACTTTCTCAAATCGAAGATATCAAAGGCATTAAAAAAGAAATTGAAAAAGATTATGGTTTCAAACCTGACTTTGAACAAGGTAAACAACTTCTGGAAGAAAATGATTCTGCCGGTAATACCTTTAAAGCTACGGCAAAGCCGGTGCTCATCGGTACTGCCGTTATCGGGGCGACGACCATGATTTTCTCAATCATCTTATTGTTGAACCTCAAATTGATGCTTCTTGATCCGAATGTGCTCTTCGGTATGATTTTGGGCGGTGCGGTTATTTACTGGTTCTCCGGTGCTTCCATGCAAGCCGTTTCTACCGGTGCTTATCGAGCCGTAAACTTCATTAAAAAGCACATTAAGCTTGACGGTAAAACCGCGGCTTCCGAAGAAGATACCAAGAAAGTGGTTAAAATCTGCACGCAATATGCTCAAAAAGGTATGTTTAATATCTTTATCGTGATTTTCTCTTTCACGATTGCGTTCGCTTGCTTTGATGCTAACCTCTTTGCCAGCTACCTCATCTCTATTGCCATCTTTGGTTTGTTCCAAGCTCTCTTTATGGCTAATGCCGGCGGTGCTTGGGATAACGCCAAAAAGGTGGTTGAGGTTGATTTGCATGAAAAAGGTACGGATTTGCATGCCGCTACCGTGGTTGGTGATACCGTCGGTGATCCTTACAAAGATACATCTTCGGTTGCTTTGAACCCGATTATTAAGTTCACAACATTGTTCGGTTTACTTGCCGTTGAAATGGCTGTGGCTGCGCCGCGTTGTGTTTCTTTAGGCTTGGGTATCGCCTTCTTTATCATCGGATTGATTTTTGTTTTGAAATCTTTCTATGGTATGAGAATCGAATCTACCAAAGACTAATTATATCTTAGTCCGAATATAGTAAAGGTCTTGGAGCCATAAACTCCGAGACCTTTATTTTTGCTTGACAAATTATGCCGTCTTCCTTATTTTACCCTCGATTAAAAATTATGATGTTTAATTTAATTTTATTATTTAGCTATGGTTACAAAAAATCAATTACGAATTCAGATGCTTAATGTGTTACAAGGCGGCATTTTATCTGTTCAGACCATGGATGCCATAAAAGAAGAACTTTCCGAAGACGAGCTTGGTGCTTTGATATCTATGTCTACAGATTGGTTTCCGGATATAAAACTTCAAAAAAATTTTGATAATCCTTCATGGCTTGTCGACGTAACTAAAAAATATAATAATGTTTTAAATTCATTAGACGTTTTTAGTGTTTTACGCGGAATTTATATTGAAGTTTTAGATAATGTTTTGCGATATTTAGATTTCAGACGTGAAAACAGTGATGTCGGTTGTAAGGATATTTTTGATGCCGTGTATGCTTATGTTAAGATTCTGCGATGCCGGTGTGATATGCCTGATATTTCGGTTTGGGACCAGGAAAATGAGATGTTAAACAAAATCATTAAAAGCTCCGAGCCGGAGTTGAATAAATTGGTTATGGCGTTGCTTTGTACTTTTTCTTTTGATAAAAAACATATTCTGTTGGTTGAAGATTTTTTTCACAAAAGAAAAGATTTGATTTTTGATTATGTTCAGATTATCGGGAATAAAAGATGTCATTTTATTTTCTGACTATTTAAAAAGTCTTAGGGCAACCCTAAGACTTTTTCTTTTTATTAGAAGCTTTTTTCAATTTTGTATCTAATCTATCTTCTTTTATGCCGACCGGATCTTGGTGGATGATGATGACGGCATTGGGGTATGCTTCCCAGAGGTTTTCTTCTACCATTTCGGTCATGTCATGTGCTGCCGAAAGCGGTAAATCTCCGTCTAATTCCAGATGAAATTCAAACATATATTTGCCGCCCAAATCATGCGTTCTTAAATCATGAATACCTTTGGCAAAAGGAGAGCTCAGAACAATTTTTTTTATTTCTTTTCGGATTTCGGGCGATAATTCGGCATCCATAAGCGTGCAAACCGACTCTGCCGCTATTTTATGGGCATTATAGAGTAAATATCCGGAGATACCTATAGCGGTTAAGCTATCAAACCAAGAAATGCCAAACCATGAAACAATGCACAAAGAAAGAATAATCGAAAGATTGGTCATCACATCAACCATATAATGTGCGCTGTCTGCCTCAATGGCTTTTGAAGCGGTTAATTTGGTAACATAGCGCTGGAAGGCTATTAACCCTAAAGTGGAAATCAGAGCAATAACCATAATCAGAATACCTACAAAAGTTTGTTCTATCGGGCGGGGATAGATTAAGCGGTTGATTCCGTCATACATGACAAAAATGCCGGAACCGGCAATGAAGGCAGCTTGAACCAGTGCCGATATGGATTCTGCTTTGCCGTAACCGTAGCGAAAACTGTAGCTTTCTTCTTGGGAAGAAAAACGTACGGCTATCACGGAGATGAGCGAAGCGCCGATGTCGGTTAAAGAATCAATCATTGAAGATAAAACCGCTAATGATCCGGTATAAAAAGCACCGAACGTTTTTAATAAGCACAGGCTTATTGCTAATGTTAAGCTGGCAGTCGTGGCAGTTTTTTTCAAACGGTTAATTTGTTCCGTTGTCAGATATTTTTTCTTCATAGACATATCTTATTTGTTCCATGTTTTCTTGTTTTATTTCGTAGTAATTACCCTGCATATAGCTGGCAAAATGATTTAAATTTGTTTCCTTCGGAATGGTAACAAACTTATATGAAACATAATATTTATTCTCTTTTTGCCAGAAAGACAAATCAATTTTTTCATTTCCCTCAACTTGCAATTTCAGTGTGAATAAAGGTTCCGGATTGTCAAGATTGTCGGTGCTGTTTATAATTTGAGTGTTAAGTAAATATTTGGCGAGATTTGCCAATGTGTTTATATCGGTATTGTTATTGCAATTTAGCAAACGTCCGAAACGTAAATCCCACAGTCGACTTAATGTCCAGTCTTTTTTCTCGGCAGATAAGTCGATCAGTTCGATTGCCGCCAACCAGACTTGGAATTTATTGTCAAATTTGATATATGCGGCTCTGGTGCCGCGACCGATTTCAATGTCAAATTTTCCGACTTCAAAGGAGAGAATCTTTTCTCCTTGTTGATTGCTTAATTCTACGCGGATATTCGGAGAATCTTTTATTTGAATTGATTGCAGTCCGAAATGAGACAGGTTTTCGGCGCGGTCAGATTTCTTTTCATAATATCGAGCTTCAATCAGGGCACTCAAAAAACTGCGCATGCGATCTTGCATGACCATCAGTTTGGGTTCACCTTCCAATACCCACTCATTATCTTGTTTGCGGAAAGTCAGTTGTTTGCCGTAACTTTGCAGGGTGACGGTTGTCACATCATTAATTTCTTGTGCTAAATTCGGAAACAGCGGTTTGTTTTCATAAACATCAATTTCTCCTTGATTGGTTTGATGTACGGAATATAAGCCGGCAATCAACATAATCAGAGAAAAACTTAACAGAAGGATAAAAGCCTTGTTTACGGCAAAACCATATCCCATATTTGTTTTTTGTTGGTAACGGCGTCTTAAATATATTATAAGCCAGCTTGTCAATATGAGCAGTGGTATGGCATATATATTTATGAATTTTATATAAAGGTCTATTTGGTCTGTTTTTTGATTGAGATTGAGTCTGATGTTGCGCAAATCAAGGCGTAAACCGTCTAATTCTTTGCGGATGTTGGCTATGATTGAAAGTTCATCTGCCGTAAATGTTTCTCTTCCTTCAAATTCTTTTTTGCTCCAGATTTCTTTTAATCCGGCTTTGGCTTTTTCCATTTTTTGCATAATTTCTTGTTCTTTGACCGTGAAGTCTTGGCGCGCCTGTTTTCTTATTTTTTCAATAGTATCAAATTTTCTTGTCTTTGCCGATTTTCCTCTCAGCTCAATCAGGTTTTCTTCCCCGATTAAAACTTCTAAGGCATTAAGTACAAAATTGACGTTGTCAAATATAGGGACAACAATGTTTCCGTCATTGGTGTTTATGGTTCGAGACCAAAATGTATCGTAGAGTAAATCCGTATCGGCAACGGCTATGATTTGAAAAGGATGTTCCTGAGATTTACTGATAATATGTGCGGCAATAATTTTGGCATAATTATCTTTTTTGAAATTGCGTAATAAAACATTGGGATCATGCGCTTCTTGTGCCCAATCGGCAGAAACTGCCGCAGAGTTTTCTCCTGATTTGAGCAATGGTATGAAAAGAACATTATCATCAGTGAGAGGGCTTACGGTAGCCACCGAGCTGACAAGTAGCCTTTTTAGGTTGTAGGTTTCCGGAACTTCATGATTTATGCCGTCTTCAGGAATATAAAATTGTAAAAGATCTTGTGTGTAATTGGGGTTGTTATTGTCTTGATTGACTTGTACGGTTAAGGAATTATCCAAATCGGCAATGCTCATATCTCCGTTGAAGCGAAAACCCCAAACTTTATCCAGTCCGCTTAAATCGGAAGATACAAATTTTTCCGTTACGGGAGCAAAGATGCGTGTGGAATCCGTGGCAACGTCTAAAAATGCCAATACCTTGCCGCCGTTATCGGTATATTTTTTTATGGAAGATATCATTTCAGGGCTTAAATCTCGCGGATGAATCAATATAAGCGCGGCTAATTTATTATTTATTTCTTCCGGTTTTGAAACGGATTTAAGGTTATAAAATTTTTCTATCTGATTGATTATTTCCCAGCGTGATGAGGCAACGTTGGCAATGACCGTATCAAATACCGGTAGGGTGCTTAAAATGCCGATGTTCTTTTTGTCATGATACAGACGATATAGATTTTCGGTTATGTCTTGCTCTAAAAAGTTTTGTCTCTCCAAAGCAAAAAACGGTATATCGGCATATTCATCTATGCTGTTGCTTAAGGTTAATCCAAAGTAAGCCGCTTCATTACTATCAATAAGCGGGAGAGCCTTTAAGCCGCGCGTAATGGCACGGTCTTCCGCATTGCTGAAGGCTTGCGGATTGTATATTTGGTAGTTGAATTTTCCGTTTGACAACTCGGCATATTGTTTTAAGAGCATCCTGACTTTGTCAAACATCAATCGATATTCGGGATTGCGCCGTCCTAATTCCGGGCTGTAATAAAGTTTTGCCGTAACCGCTTCGGGAAGATTTTTTAATATTTGTTTGGTTGTTTTTGTTAAGGCAAAAACTTTTTCTTCCGTAAAGTCATATTGCCAAGATCGGGTATAATTATTTGCCAGTAAGTTAATGCCGATAAAACCAAGAAGCATGATGATAAAGCTTAAGATATAATATCCGCGACTGGTTGATGCAAAAATGCCGGCTGAGCCCGATGTGCGAAAATTGATGATGATGAGTGTGGTTAAGTTGAATAAGAATATTATGGAAAAGAAATAGATTATATCCCTTAACTCAAACAACCCCTGCGTGATGTTGAAAAAATGTGTGTCGAAGCTAAAAGAGGCAATCATATCAATAATGTAGACCGGAGCAAAAAGTCGGAAAAAGGATAAGATATATTCCAATCCGCAAAGCATGAATATTAAGTTTGCCACAACCGCCAAAACCAGTGCCGTTACCTGATTCTTGCTTAATGCCGACATGGTTTGAGATATTGATAACATACAACCCGCAATTAAAAAGCTGCCGATGTAGCTGATTAAGATGACGGCATTATCCGGATTGCCTAAAATATTTACCGTTATCCAAAACGGAAATGTCAAAATTAATGCCGCACCGCAAAATAACCATGATGCAAAAAATTTGCCTAAAACCAGATTGCTGGTAGAGACCGGCATGGTCATGATTTGGATGATTGTTTTGGTGCGAAATTCTTCTGCCCATAAGCGCATGGAAATTCCCGGCAGAAATAGTAAATATAACCAAGGTTGGTAAGAAAACATAGATATTAAATTTGCCTGACCTCGATCAAAAAAATGTCCGAAATAAAGGGCAAAAGAACCATTTAAAATCAGAAAGGCAATTAAGTAGACATAAGCAAGCGGTGAGGTGAAATATCTTATCAGCTCGTTTTTGCAAACTATCCAAGTATTTTTCATGCACTTACTCCCAAGGTCAGTTTTTTAAATGCGGTGTCTAAATCAGAGCTGTCGGCTTTGAATAAAATATCTTTCAGCGTTCCGTCGGTTATGATTTTTCCTTGATTCAGCAAAATAATTCTGCCGGCAATATTTTCGGCTTCATCCAGCAAGTGGGTGGAGATTAAAATGGTTTTGTTTTGTCCGAGTTGTTTTATCAAAGAGCGCATATGTTCTTTTTGGTTGGGATCCAATCCGTCTGTCGGTTCGTCCAGAAGCAAAATTTCAGGATCGGAAATTATGCTTTGGGCAAAGCCGACACGCCTAAGATAGCCTTTTGATAATGTTTCTATTTTTTGATTGTAAACTTCTTTTATTTTTGCCGTTTCGATAATTTCTTCCAGACGTTCTTTTTTCGCTGTCCCCAAGAGCCCTCTTAATTCTGCCATGTAATTCAAAAATTCTTTGACGGTCAAATCCGGATACAAGGGTGAACCTTCCGGTAAAAAACCTATGTTTTTTTTGCCTTCTATGGCGTTGCTTGAGATATCTTGTTCCAAAACAAAGATTTTTCCCGATGTCGGCGCAATGAATCCGCTTATCATATTCATCAGAGTGGATTTTCCGGCGCCGTTCGGTCCGAGAATCGCAATAATTTCTCCGATTTGTGTTTTAAAACTGATATCTTGTACGGCTTTGATTTCTCCGTATGTTTTGCTTATGTTTTCTACCTTGAGGGTGAAGGTCATTGTTTACTCCTTCAATTCAGATATTTTTCCTTCGGAAATTTTTTTCCAATTTGCTTTGATGCTGATGACTTTGTTCGGGGCATTGTTTTCTTGTATGGTTTGTGCCACCAGGTTAAGATTGGGGAGCAGGTCTTTTTTGAAATTTTTTTCATAACTGTTTATTATTGCCAAAGTTGCCGCTGCCGATAAGCCTCCGTCATATGT
Organism: uncultured Alphaproteobacteria bacterium; assembly: GCA_944393215.1. Classification (GTDB taxonomy): domain Bacteria; phylum Pseudomonadota; class Alphaproteobacteria; order RF32; family CAG-239; genus CAJLXD01. The sequence continues at coordinate 36,376 of CALXZL010000001.1, read as the reverse complement.
TCCTGCCGCAGAGCCGATATAGGTCATGTCATTATAAAGTTGCGGCTGCGTGGTTAGGTCAGGTGCGTGCAGGGCGCTGATACGGTAGTTGTTGATTCCCTTATCATGCAGTGCCTTCATTAAGTTGTCGCTTTCTTGCGGAGAACCGATTATCAGATAATAATCCGTATCATTATTGATGAGCATATTCAGCATGGCGTCAAAGTCTTTTTGGTCTTTTTGAAAAACGGCACCGCGAATAGTGTAAGAATCGGAGAGTTGTTGATGAATATTTTGAGCCGTTTGACGATAATTTCCTTCTGCCAAGATTAATAATCCGATATTTTTGATATTTTTGTCTTTTAATCCGCTCTTTAACAAAGCCAGCGTTTCTTCTTCAGGTGTTTGAACCTTGAAGGTGCTCTTTTCATCATTATTTAAGGTTATGATAACTTTGGGCGCGGGTGAAATTTCAAAATTTATCAATGCTTTTGTATCCGGCGGCAGAGGTGTTTCGGAAGATTGATCTATATATGAAACTTCATATTTGTATCCGGTGTCTCCGTCAACCTGTCGTAAAGAATTTTGTATGGCTTGTTGCGCTGCCAAGCCTAAATGACTTTCTTCTCCCGAAAGAGGTAAAACCGCGGTCAGTTTGATTATCGGGCGGACAATCGTGTTGCTTCTTTTGGGTTTGTACATGGCGGCAAAAACGGTTGCCAGAGCCGTGATAACGGCAATTGCTAAAAGGATGATTTTGGTTCTGGTGGTCATAATGGACATGATTGTTTATCCTATTTTTTATTTATTTCATATAAAGCAATGGCGGCAGCGGTAGAAACGTTCAAGCTTTCTACACTCGGTGCAATCGGTAGTTTTACCGTTGTATCGCAATTTTCTTCAACCAGACGGCGCATGCCTTTGCCTTCCGAGCCCATGATTATGGCTATTTTCCCGGTTTTATTGACACTGTCAATGTAGGTTGTGGCGTATCCGTCCATTCCGATTATCCAGAAACCGGAATCTTTGAGCTTTTCTATGGCTCGTGACAAGTTGGTGACACGGCATATCGGAAGCTGTTCTATCATGCCGGCAGATGCCTTTGCCATTGATCCGCTTTCTGTCGGAGAATTTTTATCTTGCAGTATCAGTGCCAAAGTGTCAAACGCTACGCAAGAACGTATTATCGCGCCGATATTTTGCGGATCGGTTACTTGGTCTAACAGCAAAATATGGCAATTTTTTTCTGCTTCCGCCAGATGACAAATTTCTTCCAAACTGCAATTTTCAAGCTCTTTGCATTGTAAGGCAAACCCCTGATGAACGGCATCTCGAGGCAGCATGCGGTCTAATTCTTTGCGTTCAATAATTTCCAGAGGAATATTTCTTTGCGTTTGTTGTAAAGATTTTTTTAGTTCTTCAACATTTTCTTTGGTGCAAAAAATTTTGCCGATTTTGCGTTTGGGGTTGTTGACAGCCGCTAAAACCGGGTGTCTTCCGTAAAGTAAAACAGATCCCCCTGATGTTTTGTTTGCCGAATTATTTTTTTTGTTCATTTTGATTTCTTTACAATTAATTTCTTATTGTTCTCAGACTACTCGGATTACACCAAAAAAGCAACAAGAAAACTTATCTTCGTTTAATTGTTGCATGAGGTGATTTTTATTTGAGAATCTTTCGCAGAATCCCGTCATTTTGTTTTAATAACTCATGGGCTTTTTCATAAGAAACTTTTTGGGTTGCCATTATGCATGCCGTTCTGACTTCGTTATGACTTTGTTTCAGGAAATTTTCCGCTTCCGTATAGCTTATTTTTGATATTTCGGATATAAAACGGCATCCGCGATCATATAATTTGTCATTGAGAATTTGTACATCAATCATATAATTTTGGTATGTTTTCCCGATGCGAATCATGGCTCCGGTCGAAAGCATGTTTAATATCATTTTTTGTGCCGTTCCCGATTTCATGCGGGAAGAGCCGGTAACGGCTTCTTCTTCAACAATCGGGTTTATAAAAATGTTAGCCACAGTTTTGATTTTTGCTTCCGGATTTGAGGATATGCCAATGGTTTTGCAGCCTAGTGTTTGAGCTTGTTTCATTGCCGATAATATATAATTGGCATTTCCGCTGGCGGAGATGCCGACAATTATGTCTTGTGGTGTCGGAGAAAATTTTGCTAAATCCTCCATTCCTAATTCCAAGCTGTCTTCGGCTTTTTCTACCGATTGGCGGATGGCTTTTTCTCCTCCGGCGATAAAACCCTGAACCATGTTTTTATCCACGCCGAAGGTTGGCGGACACTCCGATGCATCTAAAATTCCGAGGCGTCCGCTGGTGCCGGCACCAAAATATGCCAATCTTCCCCCTTGTCTGAAGGCTGAGGCTATCAACTCAATGGCTTCTCCGATCTGGGGTAATACTTTTTCAACCGCCAGGGCTACCTTCTTGTCTTCTTGATTGATTGTTTTCGCAATTTCATATCCACTCATTAAATCTATATCTTTTGTGTCCGGATTGCTTTTTTCGGTTAAGGGCGTTGCTTTCATGTTCGGTTTCCTTATCTGTTTTTGCATATATTAGCCTTAATCAGTTAACAGTTGGTAACAAATATTATTCACAGATAAAAATTATTTTTTTTGTTTTGTGAAAAAAGGTGTTGACAAATGGCTTAAAATAAGGATACTTGCCTATCAGTGATTATCTCGGAGGAAACTTTCCTCCCAACCTGAAATTTTAATCAAAATGGAGGGGTGGCAGAGCGGTCAAATGCAACGGACTGTAAATCCGTCGACTTTCGTCTACGATGGTTCGAATCCATCCCCCTCCACCATTTTAGGTTAACTCTCGATAAGAGGCGAATAAAGCGGGTGTAGCTCAATGGTAGAGCAGAAGCCTTCCAAGCTTATGACGGGGGTTCGATTCCCCTCACCCGCTCCAATTTCTCTCTTACCGAATCGTTCTAACAACATAAACAATTAGGATCTGTTAATATGGCAAAAGAGAAATTTGAGCGCACAAAGCCTCACTGCAACATTGGAACTATCGGTCACGTAGACCATGGTAAAACCACTTTGACCGCCGCCATTACAAAAGTATTGGCAGAAGAAGGCGGTGCAAGCTTCACAGCATATGATCAAATTGATAAAGCACCTGAAGAGAAAGCTCGCGGAATTACCATTTCTACTTCACACGTAGAATATGAAACTCCGAATCGTCACTATGCACACGTAGACTGCCCGGGCCACGCTGACTATGTTAAAAACATGATTACCGGTGCTGCGCAAATGGATGGAGCAATCTTGGTCGTATCCGCAGCAGACGGTCCGATGCCGCAAACCCGTGAACACATCTTGCTTGCTCGTCAAGTAGGCGTTCCGGCATTGGTTGTATATATGAACAAAGTAGACCAAGTAGACGATCCTGAATTGTTGGACTTGGTTGAAATGGAAATCAGAGACTTGTTGAGCTCATATGACTTCCCGGGTGACGAAATCCCAATCATCAAAGGTTCTGCATTGGCAGTATTGGAAAACGGCGATCCGAAAATCGGTCACGATTCAATTGTTGAATTGATGAAAGCCGTAGACAGCTACATTCCGCAACCGGAACGTCCGAAAGATCAACCGTTCTTGATGCCGATTGAAGACGTATTCTCAATCTCCGGTCGTGGTACAGTTGTTACTGGTCGTGTAGAAAGAGGTGTATTGCACGTAGGTGATGATATCGAAATCGTAGGTATCCGTCCGACACAAAAAACCACCTGTACCGGTATTGAAATGTTCCGCAAATTGTTGGATGAAGGTGAAGCCGGCGATAACATCGGTGTATTGCTCCGCGGAACCAAGAGAGAAGAAGTTGAACGTGGACAAGTATTGGCAGCTCCCGGCACCATTACGCCGCACACAGACTTCACTTGCGAATGCTACATTTTGACCAAAGAAGAAGGTGGACGTCATACTCCGTTCTTCTCTAACTATCGTCCTCAATTCTATTTCCGTACCACCGATGTGACCGGTGCAATTGAATTGCCTGAAGGTACAGAAATGGTAATGCCCGGCGATAACATTCGCATGACAGCAAAATTGATTCACCCGATTGCCATGAACGAAGGTTTGCGTTTTGCTATTCGTGAAGGTGGACACACTGTAGGTGCAGGTGTGGTATCAAAAATCTTGAAGTAGTCTAAAAGCTCAGTATTTGGGCTTCTAGCGCAAAAAACTACAGAACGGTCGAAATTCATGTACTACTTGTACACTAGAATTTCGACCGCTTTGTTTTTCACGCTATAATCTCCAAATCTTGAGCTTTTAGGATTTAGAACACATATAACAGCTCATCTAGAGCAAAAATTTCGAAAAGGGAAAAATTCATGTACCTGTTTGTACACTAGGATTTTTCTCGCCACTAGAAATTACTCTATTTACACACGCTATCCAAACTCAAGTATGTTAAAAAACGCTTCTACTCATCTCAATTATCGAGTTTCTATAAGTGCCTTGTGGAGAGTTTCGAGCGCGTGTCTTTGAGATGTTTTTAGTTGTATTTTTGTATAAATATGTTATATTATCGAATATAAATAAAATTATTATAAAATTATGACTGGAGAAGTGGAAAAGTTAGAAAATTATCTTCTTGATTTGTTAAAAGAAAAGAAGATTACGGTTACGGAATTATCTTCTGTGACAGAAAAAATTATTGAGAATTATTCTCAAACGGCATTCCCCGATGTGAAAGTCGGTTGGTATGCTTTTGTTAATGGAAAGTTTTCTCCTGATAAAAATGCATATTCAGATTTATTAGGTGTAGTTGCATGGATTAATCCAAATAAAAATGCACTAAAAGGTTCTCGTGGTTTGATACTTTTGCGGGATGAATTGAAGGAAGTATGGCAAACAAAAAAATGTTTAACGAATATTTCCGATAGTGATAATGGGGAAGAAAACACTGATAAATGTGAGCAAGTTTCTTTGAATAGAGGGATTTCTTTTCCTTTGTTTGAATGGTGTAAAAATTACACTAAAAGGACAGGGAAGAAGGTATTTGTTCCGGCAATCAATCAGTTGATTAAAATTGCAAAAAATCTTGATATTATTAATAATTCTTTGAAGGCTATAAAAGCTCCGATTTTGAAAGGATGGGTAGTATCGTCAACAGAGAGCAATCAGTGGAGGCAACGTTCGATAGGTTTTCCTTATGCTGTTGAAGGGCTCTGCGTAAAAACAGATGAAAAATTGGTTGCGAGAATTGTTATGGCGTTTTAATAAAGGCGGATTAAAGTCCGCTTTTTTTATGAACTTTTTTGCTGAATAATAAAAAAAGACTTGATTTATAGTGAATAGTTGTGTATCTAATATTACGCAAGATTTGATAGGGGTATAGCTCAGTTGGTAGAGCGTCGGTCTCCAAAACCCCAGATTAATTTTTCAAAGTATTTAATTTCCCTACATTTTAGTTAGTTTTCAATACATTCAAGCGTAAAAGTTTTTTTTGCTTGGCGTACCTTAGCGTACTTAGGTGTACTCGTTTTTTCCGTCTCTTTAGGTAATAATTAGGGTAAAGAAACCGATAAGAAGGAATTTTGTAAAATGGTAAAGAGTTTTCCTGGTGTACGTTCTAAAGAATGTATTCGCAATGGCAGAAAAGATGTTTATTTTTCTGTTCGCTACACTCGCAATGGTAAACAATATGAAGAAAGTATAGGCTATAAATCAGAAGGATTTACAGCGGCTCAAGCATATGAAATTTTAGGCGAACTTAAGAGAGATATAAAGGCTGGTAGGGCTTTTTCTTTGAGAGAAAAGAACGAACAACGCGAACAAGAAAAAATAGCTAATGAGGCAGCAAATATAACATTTTCAGAATTATTTGAAGAATATTATCAGCCTCATATTCAAAATAAAGATAAAAAATCAACTTATGATAGGGAAGTCCATTTATATAAAAAGTGGATTAAGCCGTTTTTAGGTGGTGTTAGATTAAACCTCATTAGCCGCGTTAGCCTCATAAGGTTACTACAGCCTATGGAAAAAAAGCATTTATCTAATCGTTCAAAATTTTATGCTATAGCTTTAATTCGGCAAGTTTTTAATTTTGCTATAAGAAATGAGCTTTTTGCAGGCGATAATCCGGCAGCAAAATTCGACGAGTTAAAAAGAGAAGATAATCGTCGTATGAGATTTCTTTCCGAAGAAGAGTTAAATAATCTTTTTGAAAAACTCAAGGAACATAGCTACTCCGTTTATTTAATGGCATTAATTTCTGCAGATTGCGGATTAAGAGCTGGAGAGATTTTTAAGTTAACTTGGGCAGATGTTAGCCTTGAAGAAAAAATGTTATTTTTGCGTGATACCAAAAATGGCAAAAATCGTTTTGCCTATATGACAAATCGTGTGTTTGAGGAAATATCAAAATTAAAGCCGGGCGAGGGAAATGAATTTGTATTCCAAAGTAAAAACGGTGGAAAGATTGAGCATGTTTCAAGAACTTTTGAGAGAGTAGTTAAAACTTTAGGTTTAAATGATGGTATTATCGACCGTCGACAAAAGGTAGTTTTTCATTCTTTGCGGCATACTTTTGCCAGTCGTTTAGTTCAAAAACGAGTTTCCCTTTATGAAGTGAAAGAATTGTTAGGGCATTCTGATATTGCCATGACACAACGTTACTCGCATTTGGCAAATGAAACATTACGCGAAGCAGTTTCTAAGTTAAACAGCTAAATATTATTGTATAAAATATTATTTTGTCTATTTTTATGCGTTTATTGCTTTGATGATTTTTTTAAGCAAAAACAATGCGTTGTTAAAGTTGGAAATCGGAATCGACTTTATTGTCTTTAACAAGCCATAAAGGAGAAAAAGTATGACGAGTTTTAGACAAAAAACGACAGCGCAAAAAATAGCAAAATTGGTTGCGAAAATTGAGAGATTACCTCAACCATTACCGGAAAAATTTTTAAAGCAATATGAGCAGAAAATTATAGCCTATGCTCCATTAATTAGTCGAGTAAAGCTTTGTGAGATTACACCTCTCAATGCACATACTTTGAAAAATCTTGATTCAAGAAATGAGGGAATAAAAAATTCTTTTCACAATCCTATTAACAATCAAGTCTTATATGAAACGAAGGAGGCTATTGCATTTTTACGGTATGTTTGTTGCGATAAGCCAAGGCTAGAAATTGAGAAAGCTCAAAATGAATTAGAGGAGCTGAAAAAAGAGCAAGCTAATTCAATTTATCCCAAAGGATTTAGTTATAAACAAAATAATGGAGAAACAAAATGAAACTAAAAAACATTTTGATTGAAAAACAGGAGAGAGAGGCGCAAGCCTCTTCACTCCCAAAACGAGAAGATACTGCAATATCTTCTCAAAACATAAACAAAATCTTGGAAACTCGCAATTTCTATGATGTTGCTATGTTTTATACAAGCAGAAATATTAAAGTATTTCCTGTAAAAAAGCAAGGAAAATCACCTCTTTGCGTAGGAGGCTTTAAGTCGGCAACTGTTGATACAGCCATTTTACAAGAATGGAATAAAAAATTCTTTGATTGTAATATCGGTATTCCAACCGGACAGCTTAATAATATCTTTGTTTTGGATGTTGATGGCGAACAAGGTCTTCAATCTTTAGAGTGTTTAGAACGTCTTTATGGAAAATTAGATGTACCAACTGTTATAACAGGAAAGGGAAAACATTTATATTTCAAAATGCCGGAAAATATAGACATTAAGTCGAGTGTTAGCAAAATTGCCGATCATATTGATATAAGAGCTAATGGTGGTTATGTCGTTGCACCTCCTTCCATTCATGAAAATGGACATCAATATACTTGGGAAAATTTTGATATAAATCAGGATTTCCCACAGGCTCCAAGTTGGTTGCTTTCTTTGCTTACGAATGAGGAAAAACAGACTTTGCCTATTTCAGGCTTTCTGGAAGATATTTCAAACGCACCGCAAGGACAACGCAACGATACGCTTTATAGGCGTTCTATCAGCCTTATAAAGCGTGCTAAACATGAAAAAGCAAATATGACAGATATAAAAGAGCGTGTTATTGGTGCGGCTATTCGTTCAGGTTTATCAAAAGAAGAATCGTTAAAAACTTATGATAACGCCTTAAAATTTGTTGAAGAACATTGTAACGATTGGGATGATATTGAGCCGGATATGGATATTTTGAAAACAAAAATCCTTTTACCTGCTCCAATATTAAATACAAAAATATTTAAAAATTTAGAAGATTGGGTTGTTCAAACGGCAGAAAATACGAATGCTCCGATTGATTATGTTGCATTTTCTTTGCTTGCTGGTGCCGCAGGTGTTATTGGTTTGTCTCGAAGTATCTCGCCTTGGGGAACTTGGGAAGAAAAATGTTGTTTGTGGATTGGTGTAATTGGAGAGCCAAGTTCAGGTAAAACACCAGCAACAACACCAATTCGGAAAATTCTTAACAAAATTGAGGAAGCTCGAAAGGAAGATTATTCTGATAAATTAGCAAAGTGGAAGACTGAAAAGGAAGTTGCAAAACAAAGAAGAAAAGAGTGGGAGGATAAAGTAAAAGAAGCTCCTGATTTAGCACCTAAATTTCCAGCTTCCGCTGTTGTGCCTCCAAAACCTCAAACATATCGTTTTGTTTATGGAGATACCACTCAAGAGGCATTAACCTCAGATATGGAAAGAAATATTAAAGGGGCAATACTCTTTCGAGATGAATTATCCGCTTGGATTAGTGGAATGAATCGCTATAATAGTGGTAGTTCAGAAAAGGGGTTTTGGCTTGAAGCGTTTAATGGCAATAAATTTGTTTGTAATCGTGTTAAATTTGATGATGAACGGCAAGAAATTCAAAATTTGCTTGTTTCTGTTTTCGGGACTATACAGCCTCAAAGGCTCATTGACACGGTTCTTTCTGACCGCGGGGACGGCTTCCTTGCGCGCTTTCTATGGGTCTATCCGGAGCCTAAACCGGCTTCTATTCCTCAAGATATTGCTTTACCGGAAAAAGTATTGCCAGCATTCGAAAAACTTGATTCTCTATTAAATCCATATGTAGATAATGCTGAGAAACAGAAGAAATGCTTGTTGTTAAGTATTGAGGCTCAACAGCTTTTTAATACTTGGTATCTAGCACATTTAAATAAATCACAGAGTGAGGAAAGTATTTTGAAATATTTCCTTGGTAAAGGTCAAGGTTATGTATTGCGTTTTGCTTTACTGTTTGAGATGTTATGGTGGGCAAGTTCAGAATATAGCGAACCAACAGAGATAAGTCTTGAGGCGATTAAAACAGCAATTGAATTATATGATACATACATAACGCCAATGTGTGAACGGGTATATAATATGTATTACAGTCCATCTCAAAATATTGAGGCTCGTTCTTTGGCAAGATACATTATTGAAAATAAGCTATGTAGCTTTACCCTACGAGATATATATAATAATGGAAATATTGCAAACTTGCGAAGGAAAGAACAAGTTCAAATTGCTGCAAATAAACTTATGGATTTAGGTTGGTTAAGTTGCGGATCTTCAAGAGCAGGGAAAACCGCGGGTAGAAGGCGTAAAACTTATTATGTAAATCCTGAAGTTTATAATTTAGAGAATTTGTAGAAAAGAAAAAGTAGGGCTACTGTTGTTAGCCCTACTTTATACAATATTAAAAGTTTAATTCATTAATTGAAATATCTCTAACCTTATATCCATCTTCGTCAAACACATTTACATTAGATGAATTATAAGGATCTCTCATATAAATAAATTTCTCATCACATTTTAATAATTCCATTCCCGAAGAACCTGTTGGAAAAAGCATAGTTCCTTTAATGGGTTCTCTGATAATAGTTACTGTACCTTGGATAATGTGGGGGTAAGTTTGAATATTGCCAGAGGCATCAGATAAATTATATATCATATTCCGTCCTTTCTTGATTGTTATTCCAAATTTTCTTGTATAAACTGTAAAACATCATCTAAACAAGATGCTCTTTTATAAGCATATGTTGTTGTCTTTCCGGTTCTATTAGAAGGAGTGTATCCTTTGTCTAGCAATTGGTTTTGTAACTTTGTTATTAATTCTTTGTTTTTTATGGTCTCATCTCTACTGGAGCTTAATAGTTTTCTGCATAGTTTTATGTTTGATGTTTTATTCTCTGAAAAATAAATTTCTATTTGTTTATATATATCAACTTTTCCAATACTAAGAAAATCAAACCAACAACCATAAAATCCACCTTTGGGATTGTTTACCCAAGCAATGTCATAGTATTTTGGATATTCTGCAAATTGATTTAAGAGATATTCAAACCATTTTTCTTTATTCCAACTGAAAATGTCTTTTGTATCACAAGATTTTGCAAGTTCATTCATTGACTTAAGTCGAAGATAAAAACTTTGGAATATTAAATTGTTTGTTTTTTTGTAATTCAATATTTCCATAAACTTTTGTCTGTTGATAGAAATACAATCTTCTTGAGGTAGTAGTGTAATATCTGAAGATGTATATCCACGTACATAATTACTTGTTTTTAAATAACAGACTTTAATCTTTCTGCCTTTTGATAAATTATCTTTTTTTAATGTTTTTACATACCTAATAATCTGATCTGAATGTTCTGAAGTATTTGTTTTATCTTCAATAATTAATAGAGAATTGGATGTAATGACTAAAACGTCTATACCATGGTATTGTTGTTTTATTTCTGAAAGTTCTTCTGTTTGAGTAAGTCCACTTTTTTCGAAAAATAAATGAGCAATTGCATATTCATTTGGAAAAATGTCTTTATACTTCTCTTTTCCAAATTCTAATAAGTAACAAATAAAAGCATCTTGTGATAATTCGCTAGTTGCAAAATCAAATATGTTAGGTTGTTCCATAGCCACACCTCAATGTTAGTAAAATAAATTTACACACATTTTAATGTGTATTGTGTAGCGAGTCAATTAAATTTAGGTACAAAAAACACAGTTAACTATCATGGCGTTTTACACACTCTAATGTGAAAATAAATAATAATTAGAGGTGTAAAATGGATGAAACAACTCAAATGCTAAAAAATTTAGGCAGACGAATAGCCTATTTAAGAAAACAACAAGGAATGAGCCAAGAAGATTTTGCGGAGGCTTCTGGTAAAATGATAAACACGATTTCTAATATTGAACGTGGTTTAAGTGATCCTAAAATTTCGACTCTGGTATCAATTTCAAATGCACTTAATACTTCTATTGAAGAACTTTTTTCAGAATCTCAAGAGAATCCAACAGAAGACGAAGTAGCCAACAATATTTTAGAGATTCTTCAAATTCTTAAAAAACAGGACAATAAAACCCTACAAGTTATCCAAAAACAAATTGAAGCTCTTTTAGAGTTGGTTTAGAGAAAGTTGATTTTTTGATGTTAAAACTAAATGTCTTAGAAAAGATATTTTGTATTTGCAAAGACTAAAATTTAAGATAAAACTAAAAGTAGCTTAATATTATAGGATGAAGATATGTCTGCTTTTAATGGTGATATAGCTGGTAAGTTAAGAAATACATATTTGCCCAAAACAAAAGGGATATATGCTTTGTTTGAGGCTGTTGTTAATTCCCTTCAATCTCTTGAAGATATGAAGAATAATAAATCTCCATACATTCATATTATTATCGAGCGAGAAGAAGTTCTTAATAACGATTTTGTCTCCAAAATTCAAAACATTAAAATTATTGATAACGGTATAGGGTTTAATGAAGAAAATTTTGGTTCTTTTAAAAAATTTGATAGTACGCATAAAATATCGAAGGGATGCAAAGGGTTAGGAAGATTTTCATGGTTGAAAGTATTTAATCATGTGTCTGTTGATAGTATATATAACAATGGCAAGAAAGAAATATCTTTTGATTTTTTACGAACAAAGGATGAATTAGATGAAGTTGTGCAGGATGTAAATTTTGGTGAAAATAAAACAGTAATATCTTTACACAATATCCAAGATCCCTATAAAGCAGTTTTTCCTCAAGAGTTATCTAAAATTGCTCATTTAATTATAGAGCATTGTTTGTTGTTTTTTATGGGAAGCAATTGTCCAACAATTACTATTTCAGATAATAAAGAAAGTTTAAATCTTAATGATTTGTATCAAAAATACTACACATCAGATAAAAAAGTATCGAATTTTACAATAGGAGATTTTAGCTTTAATACTATTAGTATTAGATTATATGAAACTGAAACAAGAAATATAATTGCATACACTTCTAATCGCAGAGTAATAATTAGTGAAAATATTGGAAAAAATATTGAGACATTAAATGGAAAAATTAAAGACGATAAGGATAGTTATTACTATAATTTAATAGTAAGCAGTTTGTACCTTGATGAAAATATTCAACCGAATCAAATGGAATTTAGCATTCCCGAAGATTATGATGAAAATGGTGATTTTTTTGATTCAGCGAATCCATCTTTTTCACAAATACGTGCAAAATGTCTAGATGTAGTCAAAAACGAATTATCTGATTATTTAGAGAAGTCTACAGATAAGAAAAAAGAAAAATTAATTGAATATGTAAATAATTACAAGCCTGGATATAGAATTTTTATAGAGCGTATAAAATCTAAAAAATTTCCTTTTGATAAACTTCCTAATAATCCTAATATGCAGACTATGGAGCTATTTCTTCATAATCTAAAGTTTCAAGAAGAAAAAGAATTGTTGGCATTAAGAAATAAGCTAAAAAAATCTACTAAATTAAATGAAAAGACTAAACAAACTTATGATGATGCTATGAAAAAATATATAGCAAAATCGAGTGGAATTAATACTTGTGAATTGTCAAATTATATTTGTCATAGAAAAGCTTTATTGGATGTGTTTGAACAGCTAATATCATTTAATAAGGAAGAAAATAAATTTTTAGATGAAGCTTATCTGCATGAGCTTATTATTCCGATGAAAATTAATTCAAATTCTGTTGAATTTGAGGCTAATAATCTTTGGTTGTTGGATGAAAAGTTAGTCTTTCATGAAGCCTTGTATTCTGACGAACTTATAAAAAATTATAAAGAATTACAAGCTTCATCTTCAAGAAGACCAGATATTACAATTTTTAATAAACCATTAAAATATACGGATGATTTTCAGTACAAAAATTCTATAACTGTAGTGGAGTTTAAAAAGCCTGGATTGAATAATTTTTCGGAGGATTATAATCCTCATCGAGAGATTATTAGAAATATGAAAGAAATAATTTCAGGAAATGCTATTGATTCTAGAGGACGACCAATAAAAATTAATGGTTCTACGCGTTTATATGGATATATTGTAACAGATATAACCCCTAAGATAGAGGCAGATTTAATAGATGTTGCTGGTTATCAAAAGTCTCCAGATGGTGATGGCTTTTTTAAATACCATCCTTTAGAAGGATGTATAGTTTCATTAGAAATTATTACGTATGAAAAGATGTTTAATGACGCAAGAAAGAAAAATGAAGTATTTTTCAGGATTCTTGGATTGAATTAGATAAAGGAAATAAAAATGAGCCTTCTTGTTGAAAAAAATTTGATTGAAAATTTGAAGCAATATTTAATTAGGCATGGATATCCTGAGAATAGTATGATTGCAGAATATAAATTGGGAAAATATAGAGCAGATCTTGTGGTAATTGATATAGAAACAAATTCCCCAATGCAGTTATTTGAATTAAAGTCTAATAATAATAAAAGAAATGTCGACATGGGAAGGCAACAATTAAGCAAATTTTTACAAGAGGCTCGCAAGTTAAATGCTGATGTTATTGGGTATTTAGTTTTTCCTAATGATAATTCACCTTTTTTTAAAATAATAAATCCGGAAACTGAAAGTACAAAAAAAGATAATTTTGATTTAAACTACCAAGATCAAATTGTTCGTAGTCGTTCAGCAAAGACAGAAATAATAAAAACAAAAAAGGTAGAAACAGTAGATGAATTTAAGAAGAAAATTAATATCTTATTAGAAGTTTTATCAATTATATTTGTATTAGATGTTTTGGAGATCTTAAATTTAAATAACATTCACCTCTATTTAATTTTAATAATGATTTTATTATATGTATTGCCATACTATGAAGAGATTAAAATATTTAATTTTGAATTAAAAAAGAAACAGAGTGATAATAATCTCCATTGAAAAACTATCCACAATTTCAAATAGTTAGCCTAATAAGTGTGGACATTTTGGGGAAAGGGCGCGAAAATTGGGTGTGGGGCGGAAAAAGCCCGAAAGCTAATGAGGCTAATGATGCAAATGAGGTTCTTTAAAAAACAAAAAAAATATATGAATTTTGTATTTTTAGGAGGTTTAGGGATAAAAAAGGGAAAAAATTATAGATAGGTAAAATTAAAAATTTTAATATCTGAAAATGTAAAGTTTTTTCTTTGGAATTAAGTAGATATATTTTGTTTGCAAAGAGCCAAAACACCATTGTTTGCAAGGGATAGAAAAAAATACTTGATTTATATTTTAGAATACGTTATAGGTAAGAAAGTTTTGATAGGGGTATAGCTCAGTTGGTAGAGCGTCGGTCTCCAAAACCGAATGTCGTGAGTTCGAATCTTACTGCCCCTGCCACTCAAGATAAAGACGCTTTAATGCGTCTTTTTTATTATAAATCAATAAGTTAATAGAGCCCGTGTAAGGTGTTGTTATAGACATCAGTTCCCGCTTGTTATATGGACTACACAAAACAAAATTCTTTGTCAATGAAAGCCAAATCTCGTTATAATAGTGATTGTTCTGTAAAAGGGGTGGTTAAAAACTTTATAAAAATAAAAAAAGATGCATCTGTTTCTAAGCCAATTTCTTCTGGTTCTTCCATTGCAGATAAATCATTAGTAACAAAAATACCTGTTGTAGGTTCTATAGTTAAACGTTTAAATCAAAGTTCTATGGTTGGGGCTTATATTGCTCATGGTATTAATGCTTATAAAGAAAGTTGTATTAACCGTAAGAAAAAATAAAGAAATAAAGATTATTCTATTCGTATTGATTCGAAAGGAGAACGAACAATGAAATTGTGGTCAAAGGAAGCCCTTTTGCTGGGTGGTTTGTATAGTGTTTTAGATGTTCTTTCTTCTTTACTCCCTTTGGATTTTATTCCAGATATTTTGTTTGTATTGTTTATTGTTTTTGCATTAATGCTTTGTTTTAATAAGATTCCAAAATTTATTCCCTATATTTCAAATAAATATCCTAAGTTTTCTTTTTATATGTGTTCTATCGGTTGGATACCTTATGCCGTTATCATTTTGTTTGTTTTTATTAGCGCTACTTTTGTTGCTTTTAGATTTGATGAAAGCTTATTCCTAAATATAATTTTAAACTTAGCCGATTTGTGGTTCTTTGCGGTTTTTGTTTCTTTGATTGCGGCATTTTATAAATGGAAAAAGCAGGAGCAAAAATGAGAATTATTAGTTAGTGTCATCTGTATTAGTTCGTATATTATCCTATATCTCCTGCAAATAAAAGAACCGCTCGATAAGGGCTTGTAATTAGTACAATATTAAGAATGTTGCGGTAGGCATTTAAAGAATTGCGATAAGGAGACAAAGGTATGAAATTCACATCAAATCAACTGGTTTGGACAAGGGAGCCGAAAGCATATCTTATTTCTGATGAAAAAATTGAGATCGTAACAACCCCGCATACAGATTTATGGCAAAGAACTTATTACAATTTTCAAAATGATAATGCTCCGGTTTTGCAAATGGAAACGGAGGAAAAATTTTTTTCATTTGTTGTTAAAACCGAATTTAACAGTAAGCATCGCTTTGACCAATGTGGTGTTGTGGTTTATTTGGATAGTGAAAATTGGCTTAAAGCCTCAATAGAATATGAAAATGAGGTGATGCAACATTTGGGCAGTGTGGTTACAAATGAAGGCTATTCTGATTGGGCAACAACCGAAATTGATGCAAATGTAAAATCAATGTGGTATCGTTTGAGCCGCCGGAATAATGATTTTTGTATAGAAAATTCTGTAGATGGAATGCATTTTAAACAAATGCGAATTTGTCATCTAAATAAAGCAGATAATAAGATAAAATTCGGAATATATGCTTGTAGTCCGGAAGGCTCTTCTTTTACAGCCTTATTTACCAATATGGCAATTTTAGATTGTCAGTGGAAGGCACACGACGGACAGCTTCCCGATTGACTTCAATATAATTGACAATAAAGAAAAACCCCACGAAAAGTTTTTTTTCGTGGGGGATGAGCGTTAATTATTAATTTAGCAACTTTGATATTATAAATATTTTTATAAATGTCAAAAATTTTTTAGGAGTTATATGTATGAAATTTGGTGTCAGAAAGCCGTCTTTAAACAAGATGATCGGAGCAAGAACTTCCGTCAAACGTATTATTCGGCATAATTTGGGTTTGAAAGCACCGCGTGGCTGGGGGTGGTTGACCAATCCTAAAAAAGCTCTTTATAATCGGATATATAATCGCACAACTATCAGCCTTTTTTCTCTTATTAAAAAGTTGTTTAAGCTCTGAAGGAATATTTTGCTTATTTTATTTGCTTATAGCGGCAATATAGTTGTTGACATCTCTGAAATTATTTAATATGTTTGCCACATTAGTCGGAGCTTTGTTGTCCGAACGGTTTGTCGTGGATGATTGGCTCTGAAGTGTTTAATTTTTTTATTAAGGTGGATATAGTCCATGGCAAAAATCAGTCCGATTCAGTTTTTTAGACAAGTTAAGCAAGAGGTTAAAAAAGTTACTTGGCCTACTAAAAATGAGGTGCTTAAAACTTCTTTGGTGGTCATTGTTTTAGTGGCTATTGCTTCTACTTTCTTTTTCTTTGTTGACCAAATTTTAGGTTGGGCTGTACAGTTAGTTTTAGGTCTTGGAGATTAATTTATGGACGCTCGTTGGTATGTTGTAAATGTTCATTCCGGTTCGGAGAAAAAAGTTGCCGAATCTATTAAAGAACAAGCCGTTCTCAAAAAAATGGACGATAAAATTTTTGATGTTATGGTCCCGACCGAAGAAGTGGTCGAAATCAGAAAAGGGGCTAAGGTTAATTCTGAACGTAAGTTCTTTCCCGGTTATATCTTGGTTAAAATGATTATGACCGATGATGCTTGGCATTTGATTAAGAATAATCCTAAAGTTACCAACTTTTTGGGCAGTCGTAACAAACCTTATCCGATTACCGAAGCCGAAGCTCAGAGAATCATTACTCAGATGCAGGAAGGTATTGAACGTCCGCAAACAATTGTCAGCTATGAAGTCGGTGAGCAGGTTCGTGTTAATGACGGTCCGTTTGCTTCCTTTATCGGCTTGGTGGAAGAAGTTGATGCCGAAAAATCTCGTTTGAAGGTTTCGGTTTCTATTTTTGGTCGTTCTACGCCGGTAGAGCTGGAATTTTCTCAAGTAGAAAAGGTTAAATAAGGATTTTAATTATGAAGAAAGCTCCGAATTTTCGGAGCTTTTTTTGTATCTTTATTTTTTTGTTGCCCAGCCCGGTGCCGCCCTTGACCACAGTCGTTTATCTTTTCCGTTGGGTTTTGCCATAATGCCGCCGACGGTTGGTTTGATGCAGCCGGTTGTTTCCGGATATGAAAAAGGTTCTTTGGTTAAAAAGCATTTAGCCATATCGGCAAAAATGCGTGCTTCCATATATTTGCCGTTATAACCATAATCATCTGACCATTTTACGGTGGCTTCGGGAATTAGCAGTTTGTCAAAAATTTCTTGATGCTCGGGTAAAACTTCCATATCTCCGTTTAACAGATTTTTGAAGTCATTTAACACAATCGGGTTTTTCCATCCGCCGCCGAAGAATAAAAAATAGTGCGGGAATTCTACTTCCGGTGGGATAAAACTTAAATTATAGACCATGATGTAAGCACTGAAATATTCAACCGTGCGTAATCGGTCTTCGAACGGAATTCCTTCATCGCTTAATTCCGGAATAAAAATATACCATGCCGGATCAGATGATTTTGGGGGAGGCATGGTGATAAAATTTTCGCGGATGTTTGTTAATACGGCATTTTCAAACAGCTTTCGCAACAAACGATAGTTGATTTTGCCGAGTTTGCCGGTTTCTCCGTTCAAATCACAGGGAAGATGTTTTTCGTTGCGCATTAACATATCAATAAAGTGATTAAACGGTCCGACATCCCACCCAAGTATAATCTCTTTGCCGGTAATTTTGTTTCGGGAAATAATGGAGAAATTTCCGGTGTTACCTCCGTTACAAAAAGCGACCGGAAAAATTTTTTTCTTTAGCAAATCTTGCGCAATATGTTGATTGTGAATTGGGGCTAAAGGCGCTCCTTCTCCTAAGTTCATGATATCATCAGAGCGAAAATCATAGACGACCGGAATGCCGGTGAGATCAGCAAGCATTTGTCCCGAACCGATTTGTAAGGTGTAAATTTGGTGAGGATCTTTGCTTTGGGCAATGGAAGGCGGGCAGTGTCCGCAGGTTTGACCGTGAAAACCGATGGCATCTATGCTATCTTTTGAAATATTGTTTTCTTGAAGCATATGGTTGACAGTTTGTGCCACTAAGCGAATATATTCATCATGCAATTCTTGAAAATGGTTTTCTTCTTTGTCGGCATAAGCTTTGATATTGCAATTATTTTGAGCAAGCATAAATTTGAGTTGGCGGAAGCGATTGCTTAAGGAAGTGGGAATATTTAATGAAAAACCGCAAATGTCTTTGATATGTTCATCATTAAATTCAGTTAAAACGACATCAACGGCATCCAGCGAATTGCCGGTCATGATACCGATACAGCGATAAATTTTTTTGCTCATCTCTGCCTCCCTAAGGGGTTATTTTTGAAAGCATAGCAAAAGAAATTTTATTCGTCTACAAAATTAAAGCCCCGTGACATAAATCAGGGGCTTGGGTTAGTAATTTTTTTAGAAAACTCTCAATGAAATTTTTTGATTGCGATATTTATCAATTTTGCAATCAACTTTCTGACCGGTATGGGCATGTTTACAACGTTTGGTCAATGCATAAACATTAGGTGCCAAACATATTACCATTGTTGCACCGGTAATAGCTTCAATGCTCCCTTGAACCATGGTGCCGATAGGATGAGCTTTGATAAACTCGTCAATAGGCAATGAACAAGGAATTACTTCATAATTGAGGTGATAAAAGTTTTCGGAAGGCTTGAAAACCTTTATGACTTTTACCTCTACAATTTCTCTGCATTTAAAGCAGGTGTGCGGGTTGAAGTTTTTTTGTTTTACAAAAAATGCCGCTGTTTTTTTAGAATTTTCAATACCGCTTTTGGTGGAGCGGAAATATTCCATTTCAAAAAACACTCGGTCATCTTTGACTTTTGTTACAACGGCTGAATAACATTTATCCATACCGTCAGAAGATTTTGTCTTCATAATATATATATTAACGGGTTATACATACTAATTTTATTTCCTATCTCTTTTTAACACATATTTAAGAGTAAGACAAGAAAAAAATAGACAAAAATTTCTTTGCGAGTCAAATCAAACCCTTATGTGTAAAAAAATGTAAAAAAAGCTTGCAATCTGAAAAGAGTGTGGTATACAAAAGCGACTCTTAAAGGGATTTTTATGTCCTTTTATGAGCGAATCGTTTTAACATAATTTCGTGGGAGACCAGCCATGGTCCGACCACGAACCCGAAAATTGAGGTATATAATGGCTAAGTCTAAGAAGAAAATTTTAGGTTTAATCAAGCTTCAAATTCCGGCAGGAAAAGCTAATCCTTCTCCTCCGGTTGGTCCGGCTCTCGGTCAAAAAGGCTTGAACATCATGGATTTTTGTAAGCAATTTAACGCTGCAACCCAAAAAATGGAACCGGGTATTCCTGTTCCGGTTGTTATTACCGCTTACGAAGATAAATCTTTCACATTTATTACAAAATTACCGCCGGTTAGCTACTATATTAAAAAAGCTGCCAACGTTAAAAGTGGTTCTAAAGAACCGACTAAAGTTGTTGCCGGTCAAATTACAATGGCTCAAGTTAAAGAAATTGCCGAAGCTAAAATGCCGGATCTTAACTGCTCTACCGTTGAAGCAGCTATGAACATGGTTAAAGGTCAGGCTTATTCTATGGGCATTAAGGTTGTGGAGTAGTGTGATGGGAAAAAGAATCGTAAACGCTTATAAAACAGTTAATAAAGATCAGGCTTATGGCTTGAAAGATGCTGTTAAAATCGTTAAAGAAAACGCTACTGCTAAATTTGACGAAACCATCGATGTTGCAATTAACCTCGGTGTTGACCCGAAATACGCTGACCAAATGGTTCGCGGGGTTTGCTCTTTGCCGCACGGCAATGGTAAAACCGTTCGTGTTGCCGTTTTGGCTCAAGGCGAAAAAGCTGATGAAGCTAAAGCTGCCGGTGCTGATATCGTTGGTGCTGAGAACTTAATCGACTCTATCCTTTCCGGTAAAGTTGATTTCGATCGCTGTATTGCTACGCCTGATATGATGGGACTCGCCGGTAAAGTTGCTCGCGTTTTGGGACCTAAAGGCTTGATGCCGAACCCGAAACTCGGTACCGTTACCATGGATGTTACTAACGCTGTTAAAAAAGCTAAAGCTGGTGAAGTTCAATATCGTGTTGAAAAGAACGGTATTGTTCATGCAGGTATTGCTAAAGCTTCCTTCAGCGAAGATCAAATCTATGATAATGCTAAAACCTTTATCGATGCTATTATCAAAGCTAAACCGGCTGGCGCTAAAGGTACATACTTGAAGAAAATTTCTTTGAGCAGCACCATGGGCGTTGGCGTTAAAGTTGATACAACAGCTTTGTAATGCTCGAAACTTGAGCACCGATAAGTTGGGTGCTTGAAGTTTTTGAAAAGTTTTGGGTGATGAACTTATCATCACCCGCTCTCCAAGGGGCGAGCGGTAGAACGGAAGCGAGAAGGGATGATGCCGAATCGTGGATGTTTAAACCGAAGTTTTCCTTGGAAACTGTCCAAGACCGTAGGTGGTCGAGGTGATTAAATGGTGGGGGTGATGTTGAAAAAAGTAGCCTCAGCTGATTTGAAAACCGAAATCTTAAATATCCTACGCAGACGGGAGTAAGAAAAATTTTATATCTTTTTTCTCCTGGACAGATTAGGTCCCGCGGTGGGCAAGGTTGAAGAGAAGAGCGGTTGCTTTTCCTGAAACAGTGTCAATTGCGGAAATGTGTTGAATACATCTTTAAGTAAAAGATGTTTTTTTGGAGACAATAAGTGAATCGCGAAGAAAAAGCACAATTGCTCAGCGAACTGAATGAATTGTTCAATAATTCAGAAGTTGTAGTTGTTTCTCACTACAAAGGCTTAACCGTAGCCGAAGTTTCTGAATTGCGTGACAATATCAGAAAAGCAGGCGCTGGCTTTAAAGTTACAAAAAATCGCATTACTCGTCTGGCTCTTAAAGGCACAAAATTTGAAGGTTTGATCGATTTGTTCAAAGGTCCGACAGCTATTGCTTTCGCCTCTGATCCGGTCTCTGCCTGCAAAGCTTGTGTTGAATTTGCTAAAACTAATGAAAAATTGCTCATCGTTGGCGGCGCTATGGGTACCGGCGTTATCTCTATCGATGAAATCAAGAAATTGGCTTCTATTCCTTCTATGGACGAACTCAGAGCCAAAATCATCGGTTTGTTGCAAGCTCCTGCTGCTCAGTTGGCAAGAGTTACAAAAGCTTACAGCGAAAAAGAAGCTGCTTAATTATTTTTTATTTTTATGCCGTTATTACTTGTTAGTTTTTCGTTCGTGTACCTTTTGTTGTACACTTCACTCAAAACTAACGGCGTATTAACAGTTCTAAAAATAAAAAATAGAATATGAGTAAAAAGATTTTTTAATTTGATTTAATTTATTTTATTGGAGAAAAAATATGGCCGATTTAGCCAAATTAGTTGATGAATTGTCAGCTTTGACTGTTATGGAAGCTGCTGACTTGTCTAAAATGTTAGAAGAAAAATGGGGCGTTTCTGCCGCTGCCGCCGTTGCCGTTGCTGCCGGTGGTGCTGCTGCCGGTGCCGCTGCTGCTGAAGAAAAAGATGAATTTGATGTTATCTTGGCTGAAGCTGGTGCTAACAAAATTAACGTTATTAAAGAAATCCGTGCTATTACTCAATTGGGCTTGAAGGAAGCTAAAGATTTGGTAGACGGTGCTCCGAAAACTGTTAAAGAAGGTGCTCCTAAAGCTGAAGCTGAAGAAATTAAGAAGAAACTTGAAGCCGCTGGTGCTAAAGTTGAATTGAAGTAATTTCTTTATTCAAATGAGATTAAAAAAGCCTGTCAAAACTGACAGGCTTTTTTGTGTTATTTAAGTTTTTTATCAGAAAATTGTGGTAGATTGTCGTTGGTAAAGTTATATGACTTAACAGTAGTGCGGAGCTTAAGATTCAGAGTTTTCTTTTATTGAGTTTAAACGAAGTTTATGTTATGATAAATTTTAGGTTAAGAAAATTGGAAACAGAATATGTTTTGGAACAAATTAAAAAAATTTTTTAAGGAAAAAAGCGGCGCAACGGTTATGGTTGCCGCTTTGTCTTCTCCGGTTGCTTATGCTCAGAGTGAACCTAAAGTCGAAGAATCAAAACAGGATAAAACCGAGCAAGTGGTTATACAAGAGGTGCTCAAAGGCGACCAGATTTATATGTCTATTAACGGAAATCCGGTTCATGCCAATGTTTATTCCGACCTCAAAGAAAATTTGGAAAATTATTATGAAGATCAAAAAGAAAGTTTTGAAAACAGAGAACAGGTTGTGGAAACAGATACTATCTCGTTTGACGATTTTTCTTTTGAACGTCAACTGGCTTATTATGATTTGGGCAAAAAAAACGTTACCATGAATTATGTCGACGGTAACAAAAAAGATGATATTTTGTATTATGTTGAGCAAAATTATATGAATATGTCTTTGGAAGAGCAAGATCAAAAAGCTCAGAATATCAGCTCCATGCTGGCGCGTTATAATAATAAATATTCTGTTGAGTATTTATCACTTCTGGCTCATGAATTACAGCATATGGTTAATGATGAAAACGGGCTCTATGCGCCGGGTTTGTCCGTAGAACAATATGGAGTGCTTAATCAATATGACGAAGTTTCGGCAACATTGGTGGAGTTTTTGGTTTTGGATTTTGGGGTGCAAAAACAAGTGCAAGGCGGGGTTCCTTTGGCTGAGGCATTGAAGATTTTTGATAGACCGGAGTTTTCTTGTTTTGCTTTTTATAAAGATTTGGCTCTGAAAAAAGAGAATATGAGTAAAGCTGATTATAATCGGGCTTTGTTTGCTGCTCTTCATGATTCTTGGCAAAAAAATTTTCAAAAAACATATGAAAATCAAGTGATTTTTTCTATGAAAGCCAAATGTGAAAGTTATGATGCCGCCAGCTTGGCTTTTGGAAATGAAAAAGAATTTGATAAACGCTTGAAACGAATGTTTGACAGAATCAAAGATAATCCGGTTTTGAAGAGGTTGGGTGTTGAGGTTGACAATTTTTCTAAATATTTGCCTGAGAAAAAAATGCCTTTATCTGATGAAGTGCAAAAAGCAGCTGAAAAAATGGCTTTGCATTATACCGGAATGACGCCTGAATTTGCACGGAAGTTAGGGAAGGCAATGCCTGGAAATGCTAAGAAAGATGCATCTAATTTGTTAAAGATTTTATCCAAACGTCAAGTTTCTAAAAAAGTTGCTCGAAAGTTTGTTGTGAAAAATGAGACGCGTGATTTGACAGCGGTTAAAAATTTGCTTTCCCGAAAAAATAATACGCGCTGATTGGCTCTTTTGTTAAAATAAGAACTTGACTCTTACGCTAAAATATGTACATATGCCTTTACATTTTTATTATTTAGTTATGGAAAAAGTATTATTGAATCAATTACACAAGCATTTTATTGATGCTGTTAAAAAAGGTGAGCTTGAGTTAGTTAAGTATTTTGTGGAAAATATTCCTGAACTTGATGTTAACTATTCCGGAAACGGAGGAAAAACAGCTCTTATCTGGGCAATTTTTAAAAATCGTACCGACGTGGCATTATATTTATTGAGCGTTCCGAAGGTGGATTACAACTTTTCTGATTTGCAAATGAATACGGCTCTGATTTGGGCTTGTATCAAAGGCAATATTGTGGTGGTCAAGGCTCTGTTGCAAAAGTCAGATATTAATATCAATGCACAAGACGATTCAGGTAAGACGGCTTTAATTTATGCCGTTAAGCTCTGCTTTAAAAATATTATCGAGATATTGCTTAGAGCCAGTGGCATTAAGACTGATACTAAAGATAATTACGGTCACGATGCCAGGTGGTATGCGTCTCGGTTGTGCTTCAGCATCAAATTGGAATAAGTTTGTAAGAAGGTGTATAAAGAATTTTGCTTCTTTATACACTTTTTTTTGACAAAAAAGGAGCATGGCTTTGAAAATTTTTTAATTACAAAATTATAAATTCTCACATAACACAAAAAATGAGTCTTTCGAATCTTTTGAGAGAGATTTTTTTGTGTGAAAAAAATAAAAAAACTTGACTCTTTTTTGATAAATTTACTTGCTTTTTTAGACTCAAGGTTTATAAATAGACGAATTTTAAATTTTATTATTTTGCGAATCGCAATCAAGGGGATTTTTTTTCTAACGGTTTGAGGCGATTCAATCTTAAAAATCGATTTTTGTTACATAACCATCTGCGGTCGGGGTGCGGTTTTCCGCCGGTATTGTCGCAGATTTATAACCTAAGGATTAAAGCACAATGTTGAAATCTTATACGAGCAAAAAACGTGTAAGAAGAAGTTTCGGCAGAATCGATGCTGTTGCTGATATGCCGAGCTTAATCGAAATTCAAAAAGGTTCTTATGACAGCTTTATCCAGGCTCCGGGGGCAGAACCCTGCGAATTTGGTCTGGAAGAAGTTTTCAAATCTATTTTCCCAATTAAAGATTTTTCCGGTAATGGTGAACTCGAGTTTGTTAGTTATGAACTCGAAGAGCCGAAATATGACGTTGATGAGTGTATTAAACGTGATATGACTTATGCCGCTCCTGTTAAAGCAACCTTGCGTTTGGTTGTTTGGGATACCGATGAAGCTACCGGTGCAAAATCTATTCATGATATTAAAGAACAAGATGTTTATATGGGCGATATTCCGTTGATGACCGATAAAGGTACTTTTATTTTCAACGGAACCGAACGTGTCGTCGTTTCGCAAATGCACAGATCTCCGGGTGTGTTCTTTGACCATGATAAAGGTAAAACCGTTTCTTCCGGTAAATATTTGTTTGCCGCACGTGTTATTCCTTATCGCGGTTCGTGGCTCGATTTTGAGTTTGATGCCAAAGATTTGATGTATGCACGTATCGACCGTCGTCGTAAATTGCCGATTTCTTCTATTCTCTATTCTTTGTATTCTAAAGAAACTGAAGAAAGAATTGCTAAACTTGCAAAAGAAGGCAAAGAAATTGAACGTACCGATATTAAAGGTATGGATAAAGAAGAAATTTTGAACTATTTCTATGATGCCATGACCTATGTCGCTGACAAAAAAGGTTGGAAGGCTAAATTTGATGCCGAACGCTTAAAAGGTGTTAAATTTGATTTTGATGTTATTGATGCCAAATCCGGCGAGGTGGTTTTGGAAAAAGGTAAAAAACTGGCTCCCCGTATGGCTCAAAAACTTGTTGATGGCGGTTTAGAATTTTATAAAGTTTCTAATGAACAAATTATCGGTAAATTCTTGGCTAATAATATCGTTGAGGCTAAAACCGGCGAAGTTATTGCCGAAGCCGGCGATGAAATTACTCAAGAAGTTTTGGATAAATTAGGCGCTGCTAAAGTTAAAGAATTCAAAACCTTGTTTATTGACGGTGTTAATGTCGGACCTTATATCCGCAATACTTTAGCTGCCGATAAAAATACTTGCCGCGAAGAAGCACTCTTGGATATCTATCGTGTTATGCGTCCGGGTGAACCGCCTACATATGATACTGCCGATCAACTCTTCAACGGTTTGTTCTTTGATAACGAACGTTATGATTTGTCTTCGGTCGGTCGTGTTAAAATGAACGCTGCGTTGGATATTTCTTTTGATGAAGCTCCGGATACTTGCCGCGTTTTACGTAAAGATGATATTTTGCGCATTGTCAAACACTTGGTTGAACTTCGAGACGGTAAGGGCGAAGTTGACGATATTGACCACTTGGGTAACCGTCGTGTTCGTTCCGTCGGTGAATTGATGGAAAACCAATATCGTATGGGCTTACTCCGTATGGAAAGAGCTATTCGCGAAAGAATGTCTTCCGAAGTTTTGAACAATGTTAAACCGCAAGATTTGGTTAACGCTAAACCGATTGCTTCTGTTATCAGAGAGTTCTTCGGTTCTTCTCAGTTGTCTCAATTTATGGATCAGAACAACCCGTTGTCTGAAATTACGCATAAACGTCGTTTGTCTGCCTTAGGTCCCGGCGGTTTAAGCCGTGATCGAGCCGGATTTGAAGTCCGCGACGTGCACCCGACACACTATGGTCGTATCTGCCCGATTGAAACGCCTGAAGGTCCGAACATCGGTTTGATTAACTCTTTGTCTACTTACGCTCGTATCAACAAATACGGTTTTATTGAATGTCCATATCGTAAAGTTGTTAACGGCGTTGTGACCAAAGATGTGGTTTATCTTTCCGCTAATGAAGAAGGTAAGTTCAAAATTGCTGAGGCTAATGCCAAAGTTAAAGAAGACGGTCATTTCGTTAATGATTTGATTGCTTGCCGTAAAGCCGGTGAATTTGAATTTGCCAAACCTGAAGAAATCGACTTCATCGACGTTTCTCCGAAACAGTTGGTATCTGTGGCTACTGCCTTGATTCCGTTCTTGGAAAACGACGATGCGAACCGTGCTTTGATGGGCGCAAACATGCAACGTCAAGCCGTTCCTCTGCTCCGTTCCGAAGCTCCGTTGGTCGGTACCGGTGTTGAAGGCACCGTGGCTAAAGATTCCGGCGCTACCGTTGTGGCTAAACGTGACGGTGTTGTTTCTCAGGTTGATGCTACCCGTATCGTGGTTACTTCCGAAGGTGAAAACGTAACCGATGCCGGTGTTGATATCTATAAATTGCAAAAATTCCGTCGTTCAAACCAAAATACCTGCATTAACCAAGTGCCTTTGGTTAAGGTCGGTGATAAGGTTAAAGCCGGTGATATTATGGCTGACGGTCCTTGTACCGAAATGGGTGAGCTCGCTTTAGGTAAAAACGTGCTCGTCGCCTTTATGCCTTGGAACGGTTTGAACTACGAGGATGCTATTTTGCTCTCCGAGCGTATTTCTCGTGATGATGTCTTCACTTCTCTCCATATTGAAGAATTTGAAGTTATGGCTCGCGATACCAAACTCGGACAAGAAGAAATTACCCGTGATATTCCGAACGTTGGTGAAGAAGCTTTGCGTAACTTGGATGAAGCCGGTATCGTTTATATCGGTGCCGAAGTTAAAGCCGGTGATATCTTGGTTGGTAAGGTTACACCGAAGGGTGAATCTCCGGTTACTCCGGAAGAAAAACTCTTGCGCGCTATCTTTGGTGAAAAGGCCAGTGATGTTCGTGATACTTCTTTGCGTGTTCAGCCCGGTATTGAAGGTATTGTCGTTGATGTTCATGTCTTCTCTCGCCGCGGCGTTGAGAAAGATGAACGTGCTCTGTCTATCGAGCAAGAAGAAATTTCTTCTTTGGCAAAAGACCGTGATGATGAAATTAACATCATTAAAGCTAGTTTTGAACATCGTTTGAAATCTATGCTCCTCGGTCATCAGGTTGTTGATGCGCCTAAGGGTATTGATAAAAAAGCAAAACTTACTGAAGAAGTGCTTAACAGCGTTCCTTCTTCTCAATGGCGTAAGATCGTCATTAAAGACGGTGATGTTATGTCTAAGATTGAAGAATTGGTTGCTGCTTTTGATGCCCGTGTTGAAAAAATTCAAAAACACTTTGAAAATAAAGTGGAAAAAGTTCAACGTGGTGACGATTTGCTTCCGGGCGTTTTGAAGATGGTTAAAGTCTTCATTGCCACCAAACGTAAAATTCAAACCGGTGATAAAATTGCCGGACGTCACGGTAACAAAGGTACCATTTCTCGCGTATTGCCGTTGCAAGATATGCCTTACATGGAAGACGGTACTCCGGTTGATATCGTGTTGAACCCGTTGGGTGTGCCTTCACGTATGAACGTGGGACAAATTTTGGAAACTCACTTGGGTTGGGCTGCCAAAGAGCTTGGTAAGCAACTTAACGATATGATGGATCAATATAAACGCGGTGAAAAGACTATCAAAGAACTTAATGATGAACTCAAAGCCGTTTACGGTGAAAAACAATATAAAGAAGACATTAAGTCATTGAGTGAACAAGAATTGGAAGAAATGGTTCATAACCTCAAAAACGGTGTGCCGATGGCTACCCCGGTATTTGACGGTGCTTCTAATGCCGATATTAACTCAATGTTATCTTTGGCAGGGTTGCCGACTTCCGGTCAGATTGACTTGTATGATGGTCGTACCGGTGAGAAATTTGACCGTAAGGTTACGGTTGGTATCATCTATATGCTTAAACTTCACCACATTGTTGACGAGAAAATGCACGCTCGTTCGGTTGGTCCGTACTCTTTGGTTACGCAACAACCTCTGGGTGGTAAAGCTCAGTTCGGTGGTCAACGTTTCGGTGAAATGGAGGTTTGGGCTCTTCAAGCTTATGGTGCTGCTTACACCTTGCAAGAAATGCTCACCGTTAAATCCGATGACGTTAACGGTCGTACTAAAGTTTACGAAGCTATCGTTCGCGGTGATGACGGTTTTGAAGCCGGTGTTCCCGAATCCTTTAACGTTTTGGTTAAAGAAATTAAATCTTTGTGCCTGAACGTAGAAATGTTGAACGAAGAAGTTTAAGGTAAAGGAGTTAGATATAAATGAATGATATTATGAAATATTTTGGTCAACAGGTCTCAGGTGAATCTTTTGATCAGATTAGAATTTCAATCGCCTCTCCTGAACAAATTCGTTCTTGGTCCTATGGTGAGGTAAAAAAACCGGAAACCATTAACTATCGTACTTTCAAACCCGAAAGAGACGGTTTGTTCTGTGCTCGTATTTTTGGTCCGGTCAAAGATTATGAATGCTTGTGCGGTAAGTATAAGAGAATGAAATATCG
The DNA here is from genome assembly GCA_944393215.1 of uncultured Alphaproteobacteria bacterium. Taxonomy (GTDB): domain Bacteria; phylum Pseudomonadota; class Alphaproteobacteria; order RF32; family CAG-239; genus CAJLXD01. The sequence goes on along the minus strand of CALXZL010000001.1, from coordinate 7,198 downwards.
CGGTATCGTTTGCGAAAAGTGCGGCGTTGAAGTTACACTTTCCAAAGTTCGTCGCGAACGTATGGGACATATTGAACTGGCTGCGCCGGTTGCCCATATTTGGTTCTTGAAATCTTTGCCGAGCCGCATTTCCGTTTTGACGGATATTCCGATGAAGGCTTTGGAGCGCGTTCTTTATTTTGAAAGCTATATCGTTATTGAACCGGGGTTGACACCTTTGTCCGTTAATGAGCTTTTGACCGAAGAGCAATATCAAGAAGCTATTGATGAGTATGGTGAGGATTCCTTCCGTGCCGGTATCGGTGCTGAAGCTTTGAAGGAAATTTTGGCTTCTATTGATTTGGAAGCTGAAAGAGACGCAATACGAGCCGAGCTCAAAGATAATGCTTCCGAAGCTAAACGCAAAAAACTCGTCAAACGTTTGAAACTTATTGAAGCTTTCATTGATTCAAACACCAAGCCGGAATGGATGATTTTGACCGTTCTGCCGGTTATTCCGCCAGAGTTGCGTCCTCTCGTTCCTTTGGACGGCGGTCGTTTTGCAACCTCTGATTTGAACGATTTGTATCGTCGCGTGATTAACCGCAACAATCGTTTGAAGAGATTAATCGAATTGCATGCTCCGGATATCATTATCCGTAACGAAAAGAGAATGTTGCAAGAATCTGTCGATGCTTTGTTTGATAACGGTCGTCGCGCTCGCGCTATTACCGGTACCAACAAACGTCCTTTGAAATCTTTGTCCGATATGCTCAAAGGTAAACAAGGTCGTTTCCGTCAGAACTTGCTCGGTAAACGTGTTGACTACTCCGGTCGTTCGGTTATTACCGTTGGTCCGGAACTCAAACTGCATCAATGCGGCTTGCCGAAGAAAATGGCTTTGGAACTTTTCAAACCCTTCGTTTATGCAAAACTCGAACTCTATGGTCATGCGACAACTATCAAAGCTGCCAAGAGGATGGTTGAAAAAGAACGTCCGGAAGTTTGGGATATCTTGGAAGAAGTTATTCGTGAGCATCCGGTTCTCCTTAACCGTGCACCGACTTTGCACAGACTTGGTATTCAAGCTTTTGAACCGGTTTTGGTTGAAGGTAAAGCTATTCACTTGCATCCGCTGGTTTGTACCGCTTTCAACGCCGACTTCGATGGTGACCAAATGGCTGTTCACGTTCCGTTGTCGGTTGAAGCTCAACTCGAAGCTCGCGTGTTGATGATGTCTACCAACAACATCTTGTCTCCGGCTTCCGGTAAACCGATTATCGTTCCGTCTCAAGATATGGTTTTGGGTATTTACTACCTGACCTATGAAGCTGACGGCTTAACCGGTGAAGGTTCTGTTTTTGCCGACCAAGATGAAGTGGAAATGGCTCTCTATGCCAAAACGGTTGATTTGCACGCCAAAATTAAATGTCGTATGGAATATGTAACCGATGACGGTGAAATTAAAACCGGTATCGTTGACACTACTCCGGGACGTATTTTGGTTTCACAAATTTTGCCAAAACACAAAAATGTTCCGTTCTCTTTGGTTAACCGCTTGGTTAAGAAAAAAGAAATCGGTGAAATCATTGATATTGTTTATCGTCACTGTGGGCAAAAAGAAACCTGCTTGTTTGTTGACAAGATTATGACTCTTGGCTTCACCAATGCTTGTAAAGCCGGTATCTCCTTCGGTAAAGATGACTTGATTGTTCCTGAAGCTAAGAAGGAATTGATTGAGGAAACCGAAAAACAAGTGAAGGAATTTGAGCAACAATATCAAAACGGTTTGATTACTAAAGGTGAAAAATATAACAAGGTGGTTGATATTTGGGCTGCCTGCACCGATAAGATTGCTGACGAAATGATGAAAAACATTTCTAAAATCGATCACGGTTACATCAACTCCGTATATATGATGGCACACTCCGGTGCTCGTGGTTCTGCCGCTCAAATGCGTCAGCTCGCCGGTATGCGTGGTTTGATGGCTAAGCCGAACGGTGAAATTATTGAACAACCGATTATTTCTAACTTTAAAGAAGGTTTGACCGTGCTTGAATACTTCAACTCTACCCACGGTGCTCGTAAAGGTTTGGCAGATACGGCTTTGAAGACTGCTAACTCCGGTTACCTGACACGTCGTTTGGTTGATGTGGCTCAAGATGTGGTTATTACCGAACAAGATTGCGGTACCGAACGCGGTATTATCGTTCGTCCGGTTGTTGACGGTGGTAACGTTATCGTTTCTATCGGTGACAGAATTTTGGGACGTACCGTTCAGGAAGATATTGTTCATCCCGAAACAGGTGAATTAATTGTTCCCCAAGGCAAACTCGTTGATGAAAATGATGTCGAAGCCGTTGAAAAAGCCGGTGTCGAACAAGTTAAAATCCGCTCCGTTCTTACTTGCGAATGCAAAGAAGGCGTTTGCGCTGCTTGTTACGGTCGTGACTTGGCAAGAGGAACTCCGGTTAATATCGGTGAAGCTGTCGGTGTTATTGCCGCTCAATCAATCGGTGAACCGGGTACACAGTTGACCATGAGAACCTTCCACATCGGTGGTGCGGCTCAAAAAGGTGCAGAACAAGCATCTGTTGAAGTTCCGTTCGCCGGTGAGATGAAACTCGAAAATCAACACCTCGTCTTTGATAAAGAAGGTAACGGTATTGTCTTGTCTCGTAACTGCGAAATCATTATCGTAGATGCTCAAGGTCGTGAAAAATCTCGTCACAATGTTCCTTACGGTACAAAGTTGCTGGTTAAAGAAGGCGACAAAGTCAAGAAAGGTCAAAAGGTGGCTGAGTGGGATCCGTTTACCGTTCCGGTTATTTCCGAAAAAGCCGGTAAGGTTGAATTGGTTGACTTGATCAATAACATTTCTGTTAAAGAATCCGTTGATGAAACAACCGGTATCGTTTCTAAGGTGGTTATTGATTGGCGTTCAAATTCTGCCAACGCCGGTTTGAAACCAAGTATTGTTTTGAAAGACAAGAAGGGTAAACCGGTTACTTATGACAATGGTAAAGAAGTTCGTTACTACGTTTCCGTAGATGCTATTCTTTCTGTTGCCGACGGTCAGGAAATTGAAGCCGGTGAAGTTTTGGCTCGTATCCCGAGAGAAAGCTCCAAAACTAAAGATATTACCGGTGGTCTGCCTCGTGTTGCCGAACTCTTTGAAGCTCGCCGCCCGAAGGACCAAGCTATCATTTCCGATATTGACGGTATGGTTGAGTTTGGTAAAGACTATAAGGCTAAACAACGTATTACCGTTGTTCCGAAGAAGGGTGAACCGATTGAATATTTAATCCCGAAAGGTCGTCACCTCGTCGTTCAAGACGGTGATATCGTTAAGAAGGGTGATATGCTGGTTGAAGGTATACCTGCTCCGCATGATATTTTGCGTGTTTTGGGTGTTGAAAAACTGGCTGAGTACCTCGTTAAAGAAGTACAAGACGTTTATCGTCTGCAAGGTGTTAAAATTAACGATAAACATATTGAAGTTATTGTTTCGCAAATGTTGCGTAAAGTTGAAATTACCGCTCCCGGTGACACAACCTTCCTCGTTGGCGAACAAGTTGACAGAGATGTGTTTGAAGCAGAAAATGCTAAGGTTATTGCTAACGGCGAAACACCGGCAACTGCCGATCCGGTTTTGCTTGGTATTACCAAAGCTTCTTTGCAGACAAAATCGTTTATTTCTGCCGCATCCTTCCAAGAGACTACCCGTGTATTGACCGAAGCTGCCGTTGAAGGCAAGGTCGATAAGTTGAGCGGTTTGAAGGAAAACGTTATCGTCGGTCGTTTGATCCCCGCCGGTACCGGTACCGTCCTTCGCTCTTTGAGAAAAGTGGCTGCTCAAAACGACAAGGAAATTCAAGCCTTGAAGGAAGAAGCTGCTCAAGCTCAACAGCTTGAACATCAAAATGCAGAAGAAAAGCCTGCAGAATAAGCTTTATTTGTGCTAACGGAAAAGCCTCCTGTTTTCAGGGGGCTTTTTTAGTATAAAAATTTTTTTGCTTGAATCCTTCTCAATCAGGATTATCTTATTTAAGAACAATTTGTTTCAGGAGGGAAAATGAAAAAATTTTTATTATGTACTTCTGCTTTGGTTTTGTTTTCCGGAGCAGTTGTTGCACAAGACGTTACTGACACGCTTACCGTGCAAGAAGATATGCAAGTTAATTCAACCCCGACGGAAGTTTTTGGTGCAGCGGCAAATGCAAGCGGTGGGGTTAATGCCGATATTGTAGAGCAGGCGGCTGATGCTCCGAATCCTTTAGGAAATCCGGTGGTTGATATGGGAAGTGCTCAATCTTCGTCGTCGGCTTCTTCAAATGAGGCTTCTTTGTCTTCTCAAGATGCCTCTTCTCAACCGGCTCAGTCTGCTTCTGAAACACCACAGATTAAGCCTATCCAACAAGAAAGTCAGCAAGGTATTTTGCAACCGGGTGAACTCGCTTTGCCGCAGCCGAGTACACGTATTGAAAATGAACTTTATCAATCGGGAAATGATATTATTGATGTTCAGGCTTATCCGATTGATGATGTGTCTACGGTTACGGAGCCCAACTTGCAGCCGACTATTGTTTCTCAATAAGAATAAAAAGCATAAAAAAATATCACCGATTATCGGTGATATTTTTTTATTGTTCAGCGGTTATTTGCTGAGATTATTTCTATGATTTTTCAAAACCTCAACGAAATTGTTTTCAGCACCTTCTGTTCCATATTCTTTGCTGCCGGAACCAAGGCGTGTTTTATCAATTTCTTTTTTCATTGAAATTGTATCTATGGCTTTTCCTTCTTTGTCGATTAATCTACCATAATCGTCAATATGGGTGAAGGCTTGATACAACCAGGCTTGATTTTGTTTGGTTACTTTGCCGCCAAAAATGTCTTGTATGCTTTGTGCCATTTTAGAATTTGGAAAATTCTCTTTAACGATGCGCATCTTGTATACAATTTCTGCCAAGGTTATATCCTCTTTATTTTGGGAGGTGCTGTGGCGCTTGAATTTGCTCATATCTAATTTTTTCTGCGCAATTAAACGTTTTAGGGTTAAGATATCTTCCTTATTGGCTTTTTCGGCATCTTTAAAATTCATGACTTCTTGTTCACTTTTGAATCCGGCAGAACGTTCCAGATAAAATCCGTTGCTCAAATCTTGCGGTGTTAATTGCAGGGTATCCTGCGGAACACGTTTTATGGTGTCGTTAGGCAAAACAACGGTTTTATCAGGATTTTTTTTGTCCTGATCAGGGGTTGTCGGTGCAACGGCTTTTTCTCCTCCGGTACATGTTTTTAATAACAATAAGCCGGCAGCTGCGGCTGTGGCAGCTATCCACTTCCATTTATCTTTAAGCCAATCTTTGGCTTTGCTCCAGAAGCCTTTTTTCTTTTCTTCCGGTTTGGGTATCCAGTTGGGGATTGGTGTCGGACGAGGCTCCTCTTCTGTCGGACGAGTTGTTGTCGTCGGAAGGGGTTCTTCGGTTGGACGAGGTGCTGTCGTCGGGAGAGGTTCTTCTGTCGGACGAGAGTCTTCTGTCGGTATGTTGTTGGGTTTCTCTTCTTGTCTTCCTGGTTTTACATTTTCGGGTATTTTATTGGCTTCTTCATCACCAAGAACAAATTCGGGAGGTAATTCTTCCTTCTGTTCTGTTGTGTCCTTTTCTTTTTTAGCCGCGTTGGCTGCCAGTCCGCCTAAAATTCCGGCTAATGTATTGTTGGCATTATCTTTGATATTTTTAACAAGATTTGCATGGGCTTGGTATTTTTCCTTATTGGCAAGAATTTTTTGTTTTTGTTGTTCTGCCATTAATCTCATTAATTTATCATAGGCAGCTTTTCCTTCAGGGATGAGTTGTCCTTTGGAATTGGTTCCAAAAATTTTGATAAATTGCATCATGGTTTCATAACTATCATTGTCGATTGAAACGTTGCCTTCGGCAAATTTTTTCAGATCGGCAATACTGTTATCATACAAGCTTTCAAATGCCGTACCGTTACCGTCATCAGCATAAAGCAGTTTATCGTGATATTCCAAGATTTTTTTCAAATCATCATTGCTGTAGCCTTTGATGTTTTTGATTTCTTCATTGGCAATACCATCTAACAGAGCTTGATGTAGGGCTTTTTCGGCTTCCTGATCAGGATTAGGTCTCGGCATTTCTCTTTCTTCTTTTTTAGCGGCGTTGGCTGCCAAGCCGTCAAGAATGTTTCCTATCGTATTGTTGGCATTATCTTTAACGGATTGAACTACGTCAGCCAAATTTTCTGCAGGTTCTTTTTTCTTTGTTGTTTCTTTGATGTCTTCGGAGGAGTGAACTTCAAATTCTTTTGCCACTTTACGTTCTTCAAACAAACGGTCGGCATATTCTTTAAGCGGAGTCAAATCAATAAATTCACTGCCATAAATAAAGTCATTATCTTTTAGTCTTTCTTCAACCAAAGCTTTGATTTTGTCTTTATCTTCAGCTGGGACATTATTGTCAATGAAGGTATTGAACGCACGGACGGCTTTGAGTTTTTCGCCTTCATTTTTGCCATAAGCAACAGAGACTGCCATTTCATCAAATTCATTATTGACGCGGTCTTCCAAGGTTAAAGCCGGTGTATGTTGTTGCTTTTCTTCTTTTTCCGGTATGTCTGAAGAATGTTCTTCAAACAAACGGTCGGCATATTGTTTAAGCGGAGTCAAATCAATAAATTCACTACCATAAATAAAGTCATTATCTTTTAGTCTTTCTTCAACCAAAGCTTTGATTTTGTCTTTATCTTCAGCTGGGACATTATTGTCAATGAAGGTATTGAACGCACGGACGGCTTTGAGTTTTTCGCCTTCATTTTTGCCATAAGCAACAGAGACTGCCATTTCATCAAATTCATTATTGACGCGGTCTTCCAAGGTTAAAGCCGGTGTATGTTGTTGCTTTTCTTCTTTTTCCGGTATGTCTGAAGAATGTTCTTCAAACAAACGGTCGGCGTATTCTTTGAGTGGGGTTAAATCGATAAATTCACTGCCATAGATAAAGTCGTGGTCTTTTAATCTTTCTTCAACCAGAGCTTTGATTCTATCTTTGTCTTCGGCAGGAATATTGCTGTCAATGAAGGTATTGAACGCGCGGACGGCTTTGAGTTTTTCTCCTTCATTTTTGCCATAAGCAACAGAGACTGCCATTTCATCAAATTCATTATTGACGCGGTCTTCCAAGGTTAAAGC